>JAMLGU010000003.1 GCA_023957575.1 Chitinophagaceae bacterium
GGTAATAAAAATATAAGGATTTCGAATTTTATTCAAGACTTTTAATGAATTCGAATCACCTGAATTTGCCAACTGATTAAGCAACTTTGGGAAAAGTAAAAAAGAGATTGAATCGAAAAGCAAAAGTATCGCATTCGCAATAGTAAAAGAAAATGTAAACAGCCCAAACTCTTCAACTGAATATTTATTACTTATAAATGATCTAGTACTAATCAATATCAAATAAAATGAGGTATTGTATAGAAATAGTGAGATAGCCCTTTTTTGTATTATCGCCAGAATCCCTTTATCAAACCTAAATGATAATCGTATAGGACTAGCAAGGGTAAAAATAAAAATAGATATTATGAATGCAACAATATTGCAGCCAACCAAAGTCGGAATCAGTTGTTCTTCCTTAACTAAAAATAATGCTAAAAATACTAGTACTGGAAATATAGCTTGACTAAATGAAATCTCCCTAAAATGACCAAACACTCTAAATAGGTTAGAAAAGATAGAGATGAAGTTATTCAAAATTGCAATCATACAAACAGCCAATGCATAAGCTCCAAAATTATACTGCCTCCCAATTACCCAATTAGTCGAAGTAAATAAAAAATAAACAATAAGAATAAGCCCCCCTAAAATTGCGGTTAAAAAAACCGTATTATTAAATACTTTCGTCACATAATCCACATCGTTTTTACGAACTGCGATCATTGCATTTAAGGCATGAGGTATTCCCATATTAAACTGTCCGAAATATTGAATCACAAGGTTTATAAACCCCCAAATGCCTAAATAGTATGGACCCAATATCTTGGCAATTAGAAGCGAATTAATAAACTGAATTATATATACAAAGTACCTTGTAACAACAAAATGAAAAATTTTATTTGAAAAACCTTTTCTCAGATATAATGCTATTGAATTTGCCATTGGATTAAAAAAAATTCGAAATTAACTACAGGTTATTACAAGTTAAAATCACCATACGTTGATTTGTGGAATACCTATCCACTTATCTCAAACAACCAAAAGTGGTTGTAATTGCATCAATGCTATTTTAAGCTTTTACAAAACCACTCTTGGTTTTTACTTCAGTTTTAAAAACATTACAATGATTGACGATAATTGTAGCACAACTTTGTATTCATCAACTAACTAATCAAATTTTCAAGTAAATTATTATCTATTAAAATAGTTTCAATAAACTCTCTGAAGGCACCCTCTCCTCCTGCTTTTTTTGTAACAATTTGAACCTGCTCTTTAATATAATTAGGTGCATTTTGGGGGGCACCACTTATCCCAGCACTCCGAAGAAGAGATAAATCAGCAATATCATCACCAATGTAAGCCACCTCATTAAGTTCAATGCCTAATTCTCGACAAAGACTTTGAGCAACTTCAATTTTATTGTTGATCCCTTGAAATAAAAAGTCAATTGAAAGTTTAGATGCTCTTCTCTTTACAATCTCTGTATCCTCGCCAGTAATTATACCTACAGGTATATTTAATTTTCTACAAAAAAGCACCCCAGCACTGTCAGAAGTATTAAACTTTTTCCACTCATTTCCAGTTTGGTCATAATACATTCCACCATCTGTCCAAACTCCATCAATATCTGTTAAAACTAATTTGGGTAATTTATACATATTATTCAGATATTACATTTGCATAAATAATCTCATTAGACGAGATATCCTTAAGTACTGTTTTACCGATTACCTGATCCTTTTCAGACCATTTATAACCATCACCAGGAGATAATAAATGAATATCATTTTCTGATATTATTGTCCCAGCTGGAATGCTCCTGATTGTTGCTATAGAACGCTCAAGTTTATTTTTAGCAGATTTCACGGTCGGTTCAATAAAAATATCCTCAATTCCCATTGATTTTTCTAACATGCGAATATCCCGTACCATTCTGTTCACTCCATCAGGTCCTAAAGATCCGGCTTGATCAGTCCCCTTCATTCTTCGATCTATTGTTATGTGCTTTTCAATAATTTCCGCACCCATTGCAACAGCAGCTAAAGGAGTTGCAATTCCAATAGTGTGATCTGAATACCCAATTTTATAATTAGAATAATTATTCTGCAAATATTTTATTGTATTCAAATTAACATTTTCAGGCTGAGTTGGATATTGAGATACGCAATGTAAAATAGAAATATCACTATGATATTTACTAATAATTTCAATTGCTTGATCCAATTGGGTTTTGCCAGCCATCCCTGTTGAAAGTATTATGGGGATTTTTGTTTCGGCCATCGCCTCAAGTAGCGGATGGTTTGTTAAGTCACGACTTGCTACTTTTAAAAAGTCAGGAGTGAATATTTTCAAAAGTGATAAGCATCCAATAGCACAAAGCGTTTCAACAAAATCAATTTCTTTTTCTTTTGCATATTTATAAACTTCAAAATGCTCTTCATCCGAAAGTTCGAGAAACTCCCTATGTAACCCATAAGTTTTCCCAAAGGAATGTTGTGTATCATAAAGCGCATCCATTTGTGATTGGGATAGCTCATTTTTTAAATCTCTTTTTGTAAGCTTTACAGCATCCATTCCTTTCAACTCTAGGTTAAAAAGAGATTCCTCAATTGATCTTCCAGCTAAATCAATAATTAGCTTAGCTATATCAACTGAACCATTATGATTTTGTCCTATTTCTCCAATAATATACGTTTTCCCCATTTTTATTTTATATTTAATGTTATTGATTTTTTCATTTCGCTTAATAAAGTCTCCTGTTTTACTAAATAAGTACACAATTCCATAAGCCCTGCATCTTTTAGTTCAATATTGGACATAATATTTTTAGCAATTTCATAATCGTCTGGTGTATCCACAGTCAATCTAATACTATCAAACATAGAATAGTCTTCTAATAATGGAAGTAACTCTATTTTAAACATTTCAGAGTTGCTATATACACCTATTGTAACGTGTTCCTTATAGGTAGGTATTAATTCAAATTGAGAATATATTCTGCAAAGAGCATCCAGTGAAACAATCTCTGCAAATACCCCAAAATGAGATAGAATTGTTGGTTTATTGTTGAATTGATACGAAACATAGTCCACATTTTGCATTTTTTCAAAAGCTGAAACAAGCTCCTTTAGATATGCTACGTCCAAAAATGGATTATCAGAGCAGACTCTTACTATGTGTGTTAATCCAAATCTTGAAGCCGCTCCTATAAACCGATTAAGTACATCATTCTCGCTACCCCTATAGTATAATATCCTTTTTGATTCTAACAAATCCACTAATGGATCATCATTCGAATTTGTAGTCGTTGCTACAACTATGGGTATATTTAATAATGAACATCTATCATAGATGTGTTCAATAATGGTCTTCTCTCCAAGAGGTAGTAAAACCTTACTTGGTAATCTTGTTGAACCAAGACGAGCTTGAATTATTACACCAATTTTTTTCATCTAGAATTTAATAATTTATCAAATGATTTTCTTTTTCTCTTCATCAGTAGCAATAATTAATATTAGTATCAAAAAAATAAGTAAAATATTTACGTAGAGTTGTATTTTGTTTGAACTTCATTTCGAATCACATTTTTGCAATGCTAGTCAATCTTAAAATATAATATTCATCTTAATACTATATAGTGGCGTTCTTACTTATAACAATCGAATGTTCCAAAAAATCCTGATATGCTTTTTCAATACCTTCTTTTAGTTCTGTTTTATGTTTCCATCCTAAGGCATGGAGTTTGCTTACATCCATCAGCTTGCGGGGGGTGCCATCGGGGCGGGTAGTATCAAACTGTATGGTGCCGGTAAAGCCTACTACTTCTTTTACCAATTGGGCTAATTCCAAAATACTGAGGTCGGTACCGGTACCAATGTTTACTAATTCTCTGCCATTATAATGTTGCATCAAAAACAAACAGGCATCGGCCAGATCATCGGCATACAAAAACTCACGGCAGGGTGTGCCGGTACCCCATAGTTCGACAGGCTCACTATGGGAAGTCGGCTCACTATGGGCGGTCTGTTCCATTTTTATTTTTGCCTCATGAAACTTGCGTATCATGGCCGGTAGTACATGGCTGTTTTCGGGATGGTAATTATCACCAATGCCATACAAATTAGTGGGCATTACGCTGATGAAATTATCGCCATACTGATCGCGATAGGCTTCGCACAATTTGATGCCGGCTATCTTGGCTATGGCATAAGGCTCATTGGTAGGTTCCAGCAAACCGGTAAGCAGGTACGCTTCTTTTAAGGGTTGTGGCGCCAGCTTGGGATAAATACAACTGCTGCCTAAAAACAGTAATTTTTTTACTCCTGCTTCGTGGGCTGCATGAATAATGTTGGCCTCTATCATCAGGTTCTCGTAAATGAACTGTGCCCGGTAAGTATTGTTTGCCACAATGCCGCCTACTTTGGCAGCCGCCAGAAAAACATACTCGGGTTTTTCGGTGGCAAAAAAATCATTTACCGCTTGTTGATTGCGCAGGTCCAGCTCGCTGCTGCTGCGCAATACCAAGTTGTGATACCCCTTGTTTTCTAAAGCTCTTTTGATGGCGCTGCCTACCATACCTCTATGGCCGGCAATATATATTTTTGAGGATTGCTCCATATTGTTTATTCGTAATAGTTTAAAATATCGTATCCGCTTTCTTTTAAAGTCTGTTCCTTCTGCATCAGATGGATATCGCTTTCCATCATATCTTTTACCAAATCTTCCAAAGAACATTGAGGTTCCCAACCCAATTTATTTTTTGCTTTGGATGCATCACCTATCAATAAGTCCACTTCTGTTGGGCGGAAATATTTGGGATCTACTGCCAATACTTCTTTACCTATTTCAATTTGAAAATCGGGATGATTGCAAGCCTTTACAACTGCTTTTTCGTTTACGCCTTCGCCCACAAATTCCAGTTCAATACCCACTTCGCCAAAAGCCATTCTTACAAAATCCCTTACCGGTGTGGTTTTACCGGTGGCAATTACCCAATCTTCCGGTTCATCTGCCTGTAAAATCATCCACATCATGCGCACGTAATCCTTGGCATGTCCCCAATCGCGCTTGGCATCTAAATTTCCGAGGTACAACTTATCCTGTAAGCCCATGGCTATTCTGGCAGCAGCACGGGTAATTTTGCGGGTAACAAAAGTTTCGCCACGCAAAGGAGATTCGTGATTGAACAGGATACCGTTGCAGGCATACATACCATAAGCTTCACGGTAATTGACCGTAATCCAATAGGCATACATTTTGGCTACTGCATAAGGGCTCCGTGGGTAGAAAGGTGTTTTTTCTGTTTGTGGCACTTCCTGCACTTTACCGTACAGCTCCGAAGTAGAAGCCTGGTAAATACGGGTTTTCTTTTCCATGCCTAACAAACGAATGGCTTCCAAAAGGCGCAGCGTACCCAATCCATCGGCATTGCCTGTATATTCGGGCATTTCAAAAGAAACATGTACGTGACTCATAGCTGCCAGGTTGTATATTTCATCGGGCTGAATTTCCTGTATCAAACGAATCAGGTTGGTACTGTCCGTCATATCGCCATAATGCAGAAAAAAGTTTCTGTTTTCAACATGAGGGTCCTGATAAAGATGGTCTATTCTATCGGTATTAAAAAGAGAAGACCTCCTTTTTACACCATGTACCTGATATCCTTTTTTTAATAGTAGTTCACTTAGGTAGGCGCCGTCCTGGCCGGTAACGCCTGTTATTAATGCTACTTTCATTGTTTGATTATTATAGTTTTTATTTGATTAATGGTGGGCCTTCGACAGGCTCAGTCCGACGTCCTTCGACAGGCTCAGTCCGACGTCCTTCGACAGTCTCAGTCCGACGTCCTTCGACAGTCTCAGGATGACCTTTGACAGGGTCAGTATGTCATGTTGAGCTTGTCGAAACATGACATGCCTTGTCCCCCTAAGCTTGCCTAAGGGGGGCAAACTCCACGGCTTCGCCGTTGTCAGTAACAGTTGCCTGTTGCTGAATATATTTTCTGCGTATGTAATTCGGTATTAAGCCGAAATTTTCTTTACTGTTGTTTTGTCTATCGCCACTGTAGCAAAGCAGCCCAATCCGCCAATAGAGAGTTTTAATTTCTGGTTGTCTCCGTCTTGCAGCAGTATGCCCCGCATCCCTGCAAAATGCCCTTCCAAAATTTCCACTTCATCACCTGCGCCGAGGTTTACACCCTCTTGTACTGTTACGGGTTTGGAAGAACTGCATAACAAACGAATACGATGCACTTCTTCTTCTGTCAGCGTACCTATCTCGCCACCGATAAACAGGTATTTGATCAGGCCTCCTGCTTCAAAAACCTTGCTGCGCAAATGATTTTGGGTTTTAACAAAAATGTAATGATTAAACAAAGGAATTTCCACCCATTTGCGGCGGTCGTGCCATTGCCGTAGTTGTTTCTGCATTGGCAGAAAATGGCAGATACCCATTTCGGTAAACCTTTTGCTTACCTGCTTCTCTGCTCTTGGTTTTGTAATCAGTACATACCATTTGCTGCTGTCTTTTGTTGCCCTATACACCGAGCTGTTCTGTTTTTCGGGCGCTGTCATTTATTTTGTTTTATGTGCCAGTCTTTTTAAGAAACTTTTTTTTTGCTCAACGGGCAGGTAATCTCCATAACCGTATCCATAACCATAACCATACCCATACCCATAATAACTGCCGCCATACCGCTTGGGTTTGATGTCATTGACCACCAGATTTACTCTTGGTAGTTTTTCATCTTTGGTCAGGTTTTGAATCATGTCAATATGTTCTTTTAGCGTATAGTCTAACCTTACCAGAAAGAGAGTGGCATCGGCATATTTGCCTAATAGTTGTGCATCCGATACAATATTGGGGGTAGTGTCAATCACAATAAAATCAAAATTTGTTCTCAGATAAGTGAATAAGGCTTCGGTGCGCTCGTGTAAAATCAACTCTGAGGGATTGGGCGGAATAGCGCCGGCGGGTATTACAAACAGATTTTCGTTGATACCCGAAGGTATAATAATATCTTCAATTTCGCATTTACCGATGACGTATTGGGTGAATCCTTTTGTAGCGCTAATATCAAGTCCCTTCATTACTTTTGGTTTTCGAAGGTCAAGTTCCATCAACACTACTTTCTTATTGGTAAGTGCAAACACAGTGGCCAGGTTGGATGAAATGAAGGTTTTTCCCTCGCCACTGACAGTGCTGGTAACCATAATCACTTTTTGTTCTTTCTGGGTAAACAAAAACTGAATATTGGCTCTCAGTACTCTTAATTGTTCGGCTACCAAGCTTCTGGACTGATGAGATACCACAATCAGTTCCGATTCGTTTTTATGTCCTATTTCACCAATTACAGGAAGGCTGGTTTTAGCCTCAAGGTCTGCTCGGGTACGGATTTTATTATTGAATAAATGTATGATTTTGTCAATGCCAAATGGAGCAAGCAGACCTAAAATCAAGGCGCCAAATAAAATCAAATCTCTTTTGGGGCTTACGGGTGTATAGTCGGCCCGGGCCGGAGCAATCACTCTAGAGTTGGACAAGGTGGATGACTTGGCGATCAGCGATTCTTCTCTTTTTTGCAATAGAAACAGATATAGCTCCCGTTTGATATTTTGTTGGCGTGTAAAGTCGCCAAAAGTGCGCTCAATGGCAGGTACTTCTCGCATCACACCGGTTAGCGATGCATTTTGCTGCTTCATTTTGCTGATACCTGTTGAGAGAGATAGTTTAATGGATTCCAGCCCTGAAAAAATACTTTTTTGCAGTCCGCCGAGTTGTTCATCAATGTTCTGAATTACCGGATTGTCATTTGTGGCGCTTAGTTGCAAACGTTCTTTTTGAGTAAGCAGACGGTTGTAGTTGTCTATGGCTGCCGCTATGCTGGGGTTGTTTACAACCAGCGATGCGGGAATCACTCTGGGGTTGCTTCTGTTGGCCACCAGGTAATCCATCATTGAGTTGACCATGCTCAGTTGCACCAGTTGTGCGTTGAGTTCCTGATCCTGCTTGCCCATGTTATCAATAAGGGCCTGCGACTGCATGGGCAGGTCGGTGAGCCGGTTTTGCTGTTTAAAACCCTGAATTTTTATTTCAATTGAATCCAGCTCTTTACCTACAACAGATAATCGTTCATTAATGAAAGTAAGTGTACTGTCGTTAAGCTGGTTATTGTCATCTACCGTAGATGCCTGATATGCGGATATCAGTGCATTGAGCATATCTGTTCCCTGACGGGGTAGGGTAGTGCGCAATTGAAGGTTGATGATGCTGGTCTGTTTATTGGGGATTTCGGTTGTAAGAGCGTTGGCATAATTATTGGCGGCTGCACCAATAGGTTGTACTGTAAAATAAAAACTTTTTTCTGATTCAGAATGTTTTGTAAGATCGTTGGGTTGTAATATAAGATGGCCAAAAGGCATTAACAGAGGAGTACCCCAGTTGCCTTTCCATGTCTGGTTTTCAGAAGTGATGTTGTAACCCGAATTATCCCATGTCAAAGTGTAATTGAGGTCATCCTTTTGTTTTTTGCTGAGGCGGCTCAGGTCAAAATTGGTAATGGTCGCTTTAAAAGGCAAATCGTCTTTATAAACCGGCTGTTTGCGTATTTTTTCATGGGTAAAAAACTGTAGATAGAGTTGCAGGTCGGTTACCACTTCTTCTATCAGAGGGTAGCTTGTAATAACCATTTGTTCATTATTCACATTGCTGGCGCCATTGAGCAAGCCCAGGTCTTGCAGCGAGTTGAGCATATTTCCTTTTCCCGAACCTTTTTTTTCACTATCCTGAATGAGCACAGCGGCCTTTACATTATAAACCGGGTTAGCTTTGTAAAGGTATAAAAGCGCTAACCCTGTCATGATGAGGGCACCCAAAAGACTTAATGGCCAATAGGCTTTTATTTTTTGAAGTACTTTGGCAAAGTCAATCCCTTTGCTGTTTTCTTCTTCCCAAATATCCCATGATTCATCTCTGGTTGCTTTCATATTAATTTCTTTTAAATTTTATTTATCGGTTTAGGCATCAGAAAGTGTTCTGTGTAAATATTACTATCTGTAAAAATCAATTACGTCTTTAATGCTATTTGAAATTATTTAGCCGGGCTATTAATTACTGTATAAATTTCTTCTTTTTTATTTTCTAAAATCTTTTGGTTGATTTTAAAAATTGATTCGCGAAATCAGGGTGATGAGTACTGCCAGCGCCGAACCGATGATGGCATAGTTGCGGGTGGCGGCCATATCGGTTGCTGCGGCTTTTCCTTTACCGGGCTCTACGTAAAGGACATCTCCTTGTTTCAGATAGTAAAACGGCGAACGCATCATATTTATATCATTCAGGTTCAACCTTGCTATCTTTTTATTTTTTTCGCCATCCTGTCTGATGACCATCAGGTTTTCTCTTTTGCCATAAATGGTGAGGTCGCCCGAAAGACCCAGTGCGTCTAATACAGAAATCCTTTCCCCATCCACATTATAGGTGCCCGGTTTGGCTACCTCGCCCAATACCGTAACTCTGAAATTGGCTAATCGCACATTTACGGTAGGGTTTTTATAATACACAGAGGCTTTTTGGAAAATTTTATCTCTGGCCTCGGCAGTAGTAAGGCCGCCCACATTTATCTGACCTAACAGTGGCAGTTCTATGTTGCCATCTTTATTAATCAGGTACCCATCAGGAGCTTTTGCGCCTGCCGATTGCAAGCCCGTAACAGGCGAAGCGCTATTGATAAGATTGCCTGAAGCGGTAATATTGGCTGCGTCATTTGCCTCGGGGTCAAGCGTGGTAATAGACACCTTCAGGATATCATCGGGCAGAAGTCTGATTTCGGTATATTCCGAAACGGGGATAATTTCTCCTTTGTTATAAACGGATGCGGTAGTGTCAACGTTTTTGAAATAGCTAATATTTTTATAGCCGGAGCAGGAACAAATTGTAGAACTTATTAAAACAAGTAATACAAAAATTTTGATGAGCTTTAGATTTTTCATAAATAGTTTAGAGGGTATTTGTTTTATAAACGCCGCAAAGGTGCATGTTTTTGCTTATAAAAACAAGGCCAAAAATTTCATTTTAGATATAAAAAAATAATTATAGGTAAGTTGTTGAAACTCACCTATAATTGAAATACTAACGAATGTTTATTTTTTTTATTATGATTAATATCAGATTCAATATCCATTTTCTTTACATACTTCCTTCAACATTTCTAGATTGGTAGCGCCTGCCATTGTGCCAATAATTTCATTGGGACCATCGCCAACAGTAGCTGCATTATCTACACTTACGGTCTTGTTGCTTGCCAGTTTTACATAGGAGCCCCACACCGCCTTAAAATCATACGGTTTAGAGGTGCTTAAAAGAGTGGTGGATATATATCCTTTTGTTACAGTTCCCAACAATTTAAAAGCAGTTGTGGGCGCTCCTGCGTCTTTGTAATACAAATAAAATGTGGGCAGAAGTGTTACAGGGTTTTTATTGTTAGGACAACGAACATAAAGTTGCATTGTTACTTTAGGGTTTCCTGCAACAGGAGATGTGTTTAGTGTTACAGCCAGCACAGAACCTATGGAGCAAGGGTTTGCAATATTTTGAGCAGCCAGTTCATTTCCTTCCACATCGTAATAGGATATAATAACGGCTGACGAAGGTAATTTATTCAGATTTCCTTCGGTGCCATTAGTTACTGTAAACTTGCCGGTTGCTAATTGTTTATCCTTTGCGCCATTAGCCACAGAAAACACTTTATAAGTAACCGGATGGGTAATGCCGTTAGAAAGCCAGGAGGCATTAAATTGAATTTTAAAATCATTGGTACAAGAACTTACCATTGCGCCTGCGGTAAACCATGTAAGGTGGGTAGTATTAAGCTTTAATGCCAGTTTGCCCGATTCTTTAACCACTAAGCCGGCATTTTCAAATGTCCAAATACCCTGATCTGCACTATAACTATAGACCTGAAGCTGATCACCTTCTTTTACTGTAGCATTAGTCAATGGATTAAAATAATTCTGATCTAACTGAAGTGTAATCTGTATGGGCTGGTTAAATGATTTTATGGAGGTATTGCCGGCAGACATACTCACCTCAGTAAGCGCAGCCGGTAATAAATTGCCTGAAGAGGTTGCGCCTGATGCCGTTTTGATTTGAGATAAAGACAAACCGCCTCCTGGAAATAAATCCTGAACATCGTTGCTGGAGGTATTGGCTACTAAAGTTTTTACAGCCAATGGGCCTGCATTAACAATATTACCCTGAGCATCTTTGAACTGAGTGCCGGCGGGTAATGCAATACTTACTGTTTCGGTAACGCCGTTAGATGTTGCCGTATTAATAACGACAGGAGCAGTAGTGGCTCCATTGGCGCCCAAAGTAACTGTACTCGTTTTAATATTCAAACCCTGAGACAAATTTTTTGTATTAATCATTGTGGCCGAAACCATCGTACTCAAATTTTCGGCATTAATGGTTACAGGGATATTTACTGATAAATAATCGTTTGCCGTAATATCTACACTAAAAGTAACGGGGTTTCCTGCTTGTGGCGCCACCTTGGGATCCAGCGCTAATAATAACATACCTCCTGACACCTTAAACTCTTTTTTCCCCTCGGCATTATAGATCTTATCGGCATCTTTTCCGCGTAGGGTAACGGTAGCGTTGGAAATAGGCTCTCCGGTGTTGCTGAACACTTCCACTACCGCAGTGTATTTAAAAATGTTTGTATCAATTCGGATATCAATGTCTTTGAAAGGATTGGCACAACCGGTATAGATTATGGCTGTGGATAACAAAAATAAGAAGTAGTAATAATATCGATTCATGATAATTGGTTTTTGAGATTATAAATGATAGGAAAGGCCTAATTGTAATACAGGTAACCAACGATAGCCTTTCAGATTGTTTTCTAAAATTGCCTGATTGGCTTCATTGCCCGAAAGTAGTTTGTCGCCCACAAGTGTAACCTCAGGAGCTGATAAATAATGACTACCTATATCTAAGTTCAATGACAATTTTGACTGAATTTTCATTTGTCGAAGTGCCAGTCCGGCATAAGGCGCAAGAGGTTTGTATTTGGCAGTTGCATTAATACTTCCAATATCTTCCTTGTTGATGGTGAGGTCGCCCATTTGATAATCCTTTGCCGGTACGCCGGTGGCTGATCCTTTTAGTTTATAGAAATAGGCTGCTCCCGCTGTAATTGCCAGTTTTTGCAATAAACGGCTTTGACTATTAGGATCGTTAAACGGTCGGTATTCTGCCTGCATAAAAGCATTTCCCGAATTGGAACTCATGCTAAGGTTATATTCATTTCCGCTCCATGTAAGAACATCAGAGCGTCCAAATGAAGCAAGGCTAGAAGATAGTCTGACTCCAAACTTATTCGAAAATGAATACGCTCCATTGATACCAAAGCCCTGAGTTCCTCCGTGGATACCTAAGTCAACTCTATTTACTGCATCTTTTGTTTGCGCTGTTGACACAAACGACATTCCTAATAAGAAAGCCAGTAATGGGAAAATTGAGTTTCTCATAATTGTTCATTTTATTTAAAATTGTTAGAAAATAAATTAATAAGCATTTTCTTCACCGCGTATTATGTTCCAAACTGTGAGAAAAATAATTTTAAGGTCTTGAAGGAATGACCAGTTCTCAACATAAATAATGTCGTGTTCCACTCTTCGTTGCATAGCTGCCACCTCCTTGGTTTCACCCCTGCAGCCGCTTATTTGCGCCAAGCCGGTAATGCCGGGTTTCACGTAATGGCGAATCATATAAGTATCTAATAATTTCCTGTATTGATCGGTGTGTGCCAGCATGTGCGGACGAGGACCTACCACCGACATATTGCCTATCAACACATTGAAAAATTGCGGCAATTCATCAAGGCTTGTTTTTCTGAGAAATGCGCCCACCTTTGTGATACGCTTGTCGTTTTTAGTGGCCTGTTGTGTATCAGACGTCTGATTATTGGCTACCATACTTCTAAATTTATAACAATCAAAAACATGGTTATCCAAACCGGATCTTTTTTGTTTAAAAAACAAGGGGCCCTTAGATTCTAACCGTATAATCAGCCAAATTATTGGTAATAGCCAGCTTAAAAGGAATATAATGACACCTAAAGAAAAAACAATATCAAAAGCTCGTTTCAGAATTTTGTTTCTGTCAAGACCCAGTGGTTCAGGCCTTACGGTGATAACCGGAATGTTTCCTACCGGCTCCAATTTAAAAGGCCTGTTAAAAACACTCGAATAGTCGGGCAGCAACTTCACCCTAATCATATATTTGTCAGCCTCTTTTAACAGTTGCTGAATGTCTATGTTTTTTAAGGAAGAAAAGCAACAATAAATTTCATTGATGCCACGTTGGGCCATATAATAAATATCTGTATAGGGAGCATATTCGTTTTTGTAAAGATTGATTTCACTGATTTCGTACCGGCTGTGAACCTGATAATCGGAAAAGCCATCTTTGAAATAATTTTCCAATTGGTCAGAATAGACATTATGACCGATGAAGGCTATTTTACGCTTTCTTACTATTTTACTTTTGGTGTATTTTCTAATTGAAAGGAAAATAACCCGTATCGTCAGCGTTGAAATTCCAAAGCCTAACAGGATAAGATAAAATGGTTTTGCATCAAAAATAGTGTTAATTATAAGTGAATGTAAAATAGAAACGATAAAGAAAAATGTAAGCCAATGCTTAAAGGTATGCCTGATAATCACCTCAGCTTCTTCTATTAAAACAAAGCTATAATAGTTGCGTATGTAACCAATAAATCCCCAAATCAGGTTTAGAAACAATATTCCTAAAAACATTTGTTCTGTTGCTGAAGTTGACGCAATGGGAAAAAATAGAAGCAATAATACTGAATCTGCCAGAAAAAGCAGGTATCTGCTTTTCTTTACTAAGAAGCATTGAAAAAGCTTAATTTGCTCTGCAAAATTTAGCCTTGGTGCATCAGACAAAATGTACTCATCCACGAGCACATGATTATGAGCTTTACTCATGATTATCCGGTTTAGAAGTTAATAAAGGGCTTCAAAAAGAATATCAACCTCTTATTCGAAAAAATTTCCAGAATAAGGCTTAGTATGTTAAAATACTTTTTGAAGAGGGCTTAATACACGACAAATGTAGGAGAGAAATATAGATATTTATAAAAAAAAGTTAAATATTTTTCTTTTGAATACATAAACAATTGGTTTTGAAGCACTACCATCCGGAAGTTAAAAAAAGAAAATAGCCCATATTATCTTTGAGGTGACAAAATTTCATAAATATATGGGACTATTTACTCGTAATAAAAGTAACAAGAAGCCAATTATAAAACAAATTTTAGAGCTTATTCCTAATTCTATTTTGCAAAGCAGTATAGCTAAACATAAAAGTGATAAATTCTGTAGTAAATATAAGACTTACGATCAACTGGTCTCTCAAATGTTCGGACAGCTGAATAAATGCCTGACTTTAAGCGATATAAGTACCGCCATTGCTGTAAACACCACCTTTATTGGAGACTTAGGATTACAACAAAGCCCCGCCAGAAGTACGATGAGTGACGGCAATGCAAAACGAAGCTGGAAGGTATTTGAAACGATGTATTACAAATTGCTCTCTCATTATAGCAATCTGTTACTGAGACATGGTAAAGCAATGGATATAGAAGAGATAAAAGGTAAAGTGATTAAGATAATAGACAGCACCACTATCAGCTTATGTTTGAGCTTATTTGAATGGGCGAAGTTCCGGACAGCTAAAGGAGGCATAAAAATACATACCTGTTTGGATCATGCGCTTATGCTTCCTGATCTGGTAAATATAGGCGAAGCGGCTGTGCATGATAAACGCGGTCATCCGCAAACAGTATTTGCACCGGGAACTATTATTGTAGAAGATAAAGGCTATTTTGATTTCAGTTTAATGATGCAACGCATTAATGCTGATAACGTATTTGTAACCAGAATAAAAGACAATACAGTATATGAAAGCATTTGTGAAAAAGAATTACCGGTTGATAAAGACCAGCATATACTTAAGGATGAATTAATCCGGCTTACCGGCAAAAAGGCCATCGAAGTAGGCATTGACCAGGTAACGTTACGCCGGATAGTAGTGTATGATAGTGAAAAAGATGTTCAGTTAGAAATTATTACCCAGGAATTGAGATGGGCAGCATCTACCATTGCAGCCTTATACAAAGCCAGATGGGATGTTGAAATATTTTTTAAGCAACTAAAGCAAAATTTACTGGTAAAAACATTTACAGGCACAAGCGAAAACGCTGTAAAATCTCAGATTTATATAGCGCTCATTACCTATCTTTTATTAGAATTGATAAAGCGCTGTATCGCAAAAGGCGCACAGGCATTTAGTAATCTGTGTGAAAAAATCCGTTTTTGCTTAACCTATTACCACAGCCTTGATTATGTATGCAACCAAATAAAAGAAGGCGCAGTAAAAGCAAGAGGAAAACCAAATAAGCCAAATTGTCAGAAATCATTTAATTTTTAATAACGGACTTTTATTCCGAGAAATCAGTTTACAAATACAGTAAAATCAATACTTTCGTTGGGTCAAATCATCCTTTTTTGAAAAAGTTCGGATCGCAGTGGTTTTGAAGAAAAAAAAAGCCAAATTGATTTCTTATTAATAAATCAATTTAGCTTTTGTGTTTTTGATTAATTTATTTTCTTATGAGTGAAAACCAAAAATTATTTACCTCAAATCCACTACTTTCACACCCGGATAACTTGCTTTAATGAAGCTGAACCGGGCATCGGGCATGACTACATTTGGCTTTAGGCTATTTACGGTATAAACATTTTTATAACCTTTTTATCCCTTCACGATTTAATCAAAAGAACTGGAAAATGCTCTTTATGAAAATGAAGCGGTTAACATTAATGATTCTGAATTCATTTTTCTGTAAAGTAATAAATCAACAATTACCCAATAGCCTCTCTGAGTAGGAACTGCGCTCACCATAACTACTTGAATAATTTTTGCTATCATTGCTGAAAATTATACAATGAAGCTTAAATATCTGGGTGTTTCCTTTTTCTTTTTGGCTATTTTTTTGTGGAGCAATGCTCAAAACCAGTCGATAAAAGACAGCAGCCAGACCCTTCTTTGGAAAATAACCGGCAAAGGACTTGAAAAACCCTCTTATCTGTTTGGTACCATGCACATCCTTTGCGAAAAAGATGCCGTGCTGAGTGATAATGCCAAAAAGGCGATTGCCAATATAGAAGTAGTTTACTTTGAAGCAGATATGGACGATATGCAGGAAATGATGAGCGCTATGAAGGCGATGAAAATGAAGAACGGCGTAACCCTTAAAAGTTTGTTGAGCAACGAGGATTATGAAAAAGTGAAAAAATATTTTTCCGAAACAGGGCAGGGGATGGTTTTTACCGTCATGCAGGATTTCAAACCGCTCATGCTCTCTACTATGATGCAGGTGAAAACATTGGATTGCCAGAAAACCATTGCCATGGAGCAGGTGGTAATGAAAGAAGCCAAATTGGAGAAAAAGGATATCGAAGGTTTGGAAACGCTTGCATATCAGGCATCTTTGTTTGACAGCATACCTTATAGCCTACAGGCGAAGCAGCTCTTAGATGTGGTGAACAAGGTGTATGATGTAAATAATGAAACATCAAGATTGGTGGAAGCTTACAAACGGCAGGATTTAAAAGCCATTGAAGCCATAACCGATGACGAACAATGGGGGATGGATAATTACCTTGAATTGCTCATTTACAAAAGAAACCACAATTGGGTGCAAAAGTTGAACAGCATCTTGTCTTCCAAAGCTGTGTTTATAGCCGTTGGCGCAGGACACCTACCCGGCAAACAAGGCTTAATTGAATTGTTGAGAAAAGAAGGTTACACCGTTTCGCCGGTTGCAAATCAATGATCGCTTTTGATTAATTATCTGCTGTAGTTAGGCGCTTCTTTGGTAACATCCACGTCGTGCGGGTGACTTTCGTTCATACCGGCATTACTTATTTTTATGAATTGTGCCTTTTGTAAATCATTGATGGTTTTGGCGCCGCAATACCCCATGCCGGCTCTTAAACCTCCGGTAAACTGGTAAATGACTTCTTTCAGGGTTCCTTTGTATGCTACGCGACCCTCAATACCTTCCGGTACAAATTTCTTCACATCATCTTCGGGATCCTGAAAATAACGGTCGCTGCTACCTTTTGACATGGCGCCCAGCGAACCCATACCACGGTAAGTTTTGTATTTTCTTCCTTCAAAAATCACGGTTTCGCCGGGGCTTTCTTCGGTTCCGGCAAAGATGCTGCCCATCATCACACAATTGGCGCCTGCTGCAATGGCTTTTACCATATCGCCGGTGTAGCGTATTCCTCCATCGGCAATCATCGGCACACCTGATTTTTTTAGTCCTGAAGCGGCTTCCATTATGGCTGTCAGCTGCGGCATACCTGCACCGGCCACAATTCGGGTGGTACAGATGGAGCCCGGCCCGATACCTACCTTTACCGCATCGGCGCCTGCTTCGGCTAACATTCTGGCGCCTTCGGCGGTACCCACGTTACCGGCAATAACATTTATCTTTTTGAATGATTTTTTTATCTTTTTAAGCGCTTCAATCACACCTTTGCTGTGGCCGTGTGCACTGTCGAGTACCACAATGTCCACGCCCACCTGCTGCAGCGCATCAATCCTATCCTCAACATCTGCTGTGATTCCGATGCCGGCCCCTACCAACAATCTGCCAAATGAATCTTTTACAGCATTGGGATAACTGCTTGCCTGCAAAATATCCCGATAGGTGATCAGGCCGGTAAGCCTTCCCTGTTTGTCCACTACCGGAAGTTTTTCAAATTTATATTGTCTAAGAATCACTTTTGCTTTTTTCAGGTCGGTTCCATCTGGGGCGGTTACAAGGTTTTCTTTGGTCATTACCTCGCTTACCTTGCGCTTATAATTTTCCTCAAACCTCAGATCTCGATTGGTGAGGATGCCTACTAACTTTCTATTGCCATCTACGATAGGGATACCGCCAATCTTGTTTTCCTTCATCAGATGTAATGCATCGCCGATGGTAGCATCTTCCTGAAGGGTAATTGGGTCCAGTATCAGACCGCTTTCGCTTCTTTTTACCTTTCTTACCTGCTCTGCCTGCCTCTCGATGGACATATTTTTGTGCAAAATGCCCAAACCGCCTTCACGAGCGATGGCAGTTGCCAAAGCGGCTTCGGTTACGGTATCCATTGCTGCCGAAAGGATAGGAGTATTTAAAGTAATGTCTTTTGTAAGTTTTGAACTGATATCAACATCTCGCGGAAGTACCTGACTATATGCGGGCATTAATAAAACATCGTCAAAAGTGAGTCCTTCCAGAAAGATTTTAGAGGAATTATTATCTGATTGTGTGATTTTTTTTGTTGCCATGTGCAAAATTAGGGGAAAGCAGTGAAATTGGTATTTACAATTTCAACGGCTACTGACAATTCTCACATTTTTTTATAAATAAGTGGGCTTTAAATGGGGTAATTGAATTTAAAAATAACCGGAGCGGCAAACTTATAACTGACTGATTGCCAATCATTAAGAAAATTTCCTTAAATTAAATTCAGCATCTTGGTGGTTGCTTTAATGGCTGCCACTGTTTGGTCGCTGTCAAGTCCGGTGGTGGTAAATTCGCGGCCCTCATGTTGCCAGGTGATAATGGTTTCACAAAGCGCATCGGAGTTTCCGCCCGGCGGAATACGAACCACATAATCGGCAAGTTCGGCCAGTTTCCATTTCTTTTTATTATAAACCTTTCTAAGCGCATTCATAAAGGCATCATACTGGCCATCGCCCTGAGCATGTTCTTCAATTATTGATCCATCCTGAAAACACAACCTGATGGTTGTGGATGGCCGCATGTCTTTGGAATGGGTGAGCACATAATCTTCTACCTTTACTTTTTCGGTAATGCTGCTGCTGTCCAATACGTCGGATATAATATAAGGCAGGTCATCCTGGGTTACGGTTTCTTTCTGATCGCCCAATTCGATAATTCGTTGGGTGATTTTTTTCAAATCTTCATCAGGTAGTTGAATGCCTAACTGCTTGAGATTGTTTTCGATATTAGCTTTACCTGAAGTTTTACCCAATGCATATTTCCGTTTTCTGCCAAAACGTTCGGGCATCAGATCATTGTAATAGAGGCCTTTTTTCTTATCGCCGTCTGCATGTATTCCCGCTGTTTGGGTAAATACGTTTTCGCCTACAATCGGCTTACTGGGCGATACCCTGAAACCTGAAAACGCTTCTACCAGTTTGCTTACTTTGTAAAGCGCTTTTTCATTTACTGAGGTTTTTACATTTTTTGCAAAGTCGTTTAACACGGCCACCGTGCTTTCAAGTGGCGTATTGCCCGCTCTTTCTCCCATGCCGTTTATGGTAAGATGAAGCCCATTTACGCCTGCTTTTACCGCTTCTAAAGCATTGGCTACGCTCAGGTCATAATCATTATGTCCGTGAAAATCAATGTGTAATGCAGGATATCGGTTTACAATTTCCGAAAGAAATTCAAAGGTTTCAGAAGGAGTGAGGATGCCCAATGTGTCGGGCAATAACAAACGTTTGATGGATTGTGTGGCCAGAAAATCAATATATTGCAATACATAATCTTTGGAGTGGCGCATACCGTTACTCCAGTCTTCCAGATAAATATTTACATCAATTCCTTTTTTACTTGCCAGTTTGATTACATTTCCAACTTCCCTAAAATGCTCTTCCGGCTTTTTCTTTAATTGATGTGTGAGATGATTAAGAGAGCCTTTGGTAAGCAGGTTCATTACTTTAGCGCCGGCTTTTTTCATCCAGTTGATAGAAATATCGCCATCCACAAAGGTTAATACTTCCACTTTATGAATATGGCCGTTTGCTTTTGCCCAGTTGGTGATGGCTTTCACTGCCTTAAACTCGCCTTCGCTTACTCTGGCTGAGGCAATTTCTATGCGGTCAACTTTCACTTCTGTTAACAGCAATTGAGCAATGGTTAGTTTTTCCTGAGCCGAAAATGATACCCCACTGGTTTGCTCTCCATCCCGAAGGGTGGTATCCATTATTTCAATGTGCCGTACAGCAGTTTTCCTTATTTTTCCTCCAGATGTTTCCTTTGATCGCTTTTTTTCCTCAGAAGCCATTATATAAATAATATTGATAAAATATTGATTCTCTTTAACTTGTATAACAATTAATATACACTTTTTTCTGCAAAAGCCTCAATTTCGGCTTTGATGTCTTGCAAGTAGTCTATATCATCAAAACCGTTCATCATATTATGTCGCTTGTAGCCATTAATGATAAATGATTCTTTATCGCCTGTAGCCAAAATGGTAACGGTTTGTTCGGGAAGATTGACCTCCAGTTCTGTTCTGGGATCGGCTTCAATGGCCTTAAATATCTTATCCAGAAATTCATCGCTCACTTTCACCGGCAGAATACCAATGTTAAGAGCATTCCCTCTGAAAATATCGGCAAAGAAACTACTGATTACACAACGGAAACCGTAATCGTAAATTGCCCATGCAGCGTGTTCGCGGCTGCTGCCACTGCCAAAATTTTTTCCGCCTACCAGAATTTTACCACTGTAAATCGGATTGTTCAGTACAAAATCCTGTTTGGGGGTATCGTCGCTATTATAGCGCCAGTCGCGAAACAGGTTGTCTCCAAAACCCTCACGTTTGGTGGCCTTTAAGAATCGGGCGGGAATAATCTGATCGGTATCCACATTCTCAATCGGAAGAGGAACCGCTGTGGAGGTTAAAATTGTAAATTTGTCGTATGCCATTTTTATATGCTTTTGGCGATAGGCTGTAAGCATTAGGCTTTCCTATGCCGGTTTATTTATAAGTTTTTGTCTTAATAAAAATATTTTCTTTTTTATCAGGTTTAATTGTTCTAACAAACCGTCTGATTTTTCATTTTCAATATATTGCAGACCATTTGCTAATAGTAGTAAATTTTCTGCTTCATTTGCCGAACCCAAGGCAATATTGAGAAAAGCTGCAAATTCTTTATCTCCATCTCTGCCACAGCCTTCACTGATATTTGTTGCGATTGAAATACTCGCTCGTCTGATCTGAGATACCAATCCGTAAGCTTCCTCCTTAGGAAATTTCGCAGAAATTTTATATATGCTCAGGCAAAAATCATAACTCAACTGCCACACTTCATATTTTCTAAAATCACGCATTTTTTTAATTTCCTTATGCCTAAAGCCTACAGCCAATAGCCTAAGGCCTATTTAAGCATCTCCCTCGGATCTGTAACTACCCCGGTTACCGCTACTGCCGCTGCTACATAAGGACTGGCCAACATGGTGCGTGAACCGGGACCCTGTCGGCCTTCAAAATTACGGTTGCTGGTACTTACTGCCAGTTTTCCGGGCGGAACCTTGTCCTCGTTCATCGCCAGACAGGCGCTACATCCGGGCTGGCGAAGTTCGAAGCCTGCTTCGGTAAGGATATCTAATATTCCTTCTGCCTTAATTTGTTCTTCCACAATATGCGAGCCTGGAACCAACCAAGCTATAATATTATCTGCTTTTTTTCTTCCCTTTACAATTTTTGCAAATGCCCTGAAATCTTCAATGCGTCCGTTGGTACAGCTTCCCAGAAACACATAATCCACCTTTTTGCCCAAAAGTTGCTCACCTTCGGCAAAGTGCATATAATCCAATGATTTTTTATAAGAAGCCTCCCCATCCTTCACTTCAGTAGCTGCCGGAATATTTCTGGAAATTCCGGTACCCAGTCCGGGGTTGGTGCCGTAAGTGATTTGAGGTTCAATATCGGCTGCGTCAAAAACAAGCTCATAATCAAAAGAAGCGCCTTCATCTGTTTTTAACGTTTTCCAGTAAGCCAGTTTTTTATCCCAATCTTCACCTTTTGGAGCTTTGTCTCTTCCTTTAACATAATCATAAGTGGTTTGGTCTGGCGCTATCATACCGCCGCGTGCGCCCATTTCGATACTCATATTGCATACTGTCATCCGACCTTCCATGCTCATGTTTTCAAAAACCACACCGGCATATTCCACAAAATACCCGGTAGCGCCACTGGCCGATATCTGAGAAATCATATATAGTGCCACATCTTTTGGCAATACACCCTCACCTAAATTTCCATTGATGGTAATCCGCATCTTTTTGGGCTTAGGCTGCATGATGCATTGCGATGAAAGCACCATTTCCACCTCAGAAGTACCAATACCAAATGCAATACAACCAAAGGCGCCATGTGTACTGGTGTGAGAATCACCGCATACAATCGTCATACCCGGTTGGGTAATACCGTTTTCGGGGCCCACCACGTGTACAATTCCGTTTTTTGGATGCCCTAAAGCCCAGATAGAAATTCCCCATTTCTCGGCGTTCTGGCTCAATGCCCTTAATTGATTGGCAGAAAGCGGATCTTTAACCGGTAAATGTTGATTAATGGTAGGCGTATTATGATCGGCTGTTGCAAAGGTTCTTTGGGGATACAAAACCGGAATACCTCTCTTTTCTAACCCCAGAAATGCCACCGGGCTGGTAACTTCATGAATAAAATGACGGTCGATAAAAAAGACATCCGGACCATCGTCGATATGACGAACTACATGGCTGTCCCATACTTTATCGAACAAGGTTGTTGGCTGACTCATCTTGTTTTATAAATTGAATTGTTTTTTGAAAAATGAATCCGCCCCAAGGGGTTGGCAGCGGATCCAAAACCGTAAAGTTAATATTATAAACAGAATTTTCTGTAAATAGTTAGAGAAAATTTGCTTGTGGGCATAAAAAATTTGAAGATATTCAATACTGCCCCATTAATTTTTCTAATCCTCAATAACCTTTGATCGTGAGATGTCTTACTCCCTCTCCGTGAGGAAAGGGCCGGGCGGAGGCGGAATGTCGTCTTTCAGTAATTTATAAATGCCAATTAGACAATAATACTGGATATTCAATCTTTACTATCGGAATATCATATTATAAATGAGCGAAAATGTTTTTTTTACAAATTCTTCATTAATCCTCTTATTTTCTCTGCATGTGCATCACTTACCGGCACCACCGGCAGGCGCATATTATTCCTGATCAGTCCCATTTCTGTCATATATTGTTTTACGCCGGAAGGGCTTCCTTCGGCAAACAATGAATTGATAACATCAACATATTTAAGGTGTAGCGGCAGCGCTTCTGCAAAATTACCGGTCAGGCATAGTCTTACCATATCCGAAAACTCTTTGGGATAAGCATTGGCTACTACCGAAATAACGCCCTTTGCGCCACAGGCAATCATCGGAAGTGTGATGCCGTCATCGCCACTGATTACCATAAAGTCTTCTGGTTTGTTTTTTACAATTTGATTAATCTGGTCAAAACTTCCTGAGGCCTCCTTGGTGGCAAAAATGTTTTTACAATCGCGTGCTATACGCAAAGTTGTTTCGGCAGATACACCCATTCCGGTACGTCCCGGAACATTATACATGATGATGGGGAGGGGAGAAGCTGCATCAATGGTTTTGTAATGCTGATAGATACCTTCCTGACGAGGTTTATTATAATATGGTGAAACTGAAAGAATTGCATCAAAGCCGGTGAAGTCTAGCGTTTTGTAGGCTTGTGCTACCTCATAAGTATCATTGCCGCCAACACCCGCTACCAATGGCACGCGGCCATTTACTTTTTGTTGTACAAAAGTAAAAATTTCCTGTTCTTCTTCTCTTGTAAAAGTAGCGCTTTCGCCGGTGGTGCCGCAAGGAAGCAAGTATTCCACTTTATTTTCAATCCAGAATTCAATCAATTTTTCAAACGTATCCCAGTCAACAGTTCTATTATCATCTAAAAAGGGAGTTATAATAGCAATCCCCGTACCTGTAAATTTTTCCTGTAATGTCATATATGTCTAAGTTGTAAAGTTAATTAGTTGCTTTAAAGACAATTAATAAAATAAATTTGATAATTTTAATTAATTATAAATTCGATATGATTTTATTAATTATTTAATAACCAATTGGTTATATTTCTTCCCAAAATCCCATTTTGCCAAATTTTTCTATTCGATCATTAATCCTTTCCTGCGGATTTATATCTTTTAGTTCGGCCAGCGCTTCCAGAATTTGCTTCTTACAGTTATCGGCTGTGAGGGTATAGTCCCACTGAGCGCCTCCATCCGGCTCGGGAATAATACCGTCAATCAGACCAAATTCGTACATTTTTTTTGCTGTTAATTTTAATTGCTCTGCCGCTACAGTTTTATAATCCCAGCTTCGCCAAAGTATGGTGGAGCAGTTTTCGGGAGAGATAACCGTGTACCAGGTATTTTCCATCATATAAACCCGATCGCCAACCCCAATGCCCAATGCACCGCCACTGGCGCCTTCACCGATGATTATGCAGATGACAGGCACCTTTAGCCTGATCATTTCATAAATATTCCGTGCAATTGCTTCGCCCTGTCCGCGCTCTTCGGCTTCGAGGCCCGGGTAAGCTCCAGGGGTGTCAATCAGTGTGATGATGGGTTTGTTGAACTTTTCGGCTAACTTCATCAGTCGTAGCGCCTTCCGGTAGCCCTCAGGATTGGCCATCCCAAAATTTCGCAATTGCCTTTTTTTGGTATTGGATCCTTTTTGCTGACCCAGTATCATCACCGTCTGGCCACCAAGCGTTGCAAATCCGCCCACCATTGCTTTATCATCCTTCACATTTCTGTCGCCATACAGTTCCACATAGTTTTCAGTCATTTTTTCTATGTATTTATGGGTGTATGGCCTGTCCGGATGGCGGCTCAACTGTACCCGTTGCCAGTCAGTAAGGTTTTGGGTAATGGTTTTTCTTGTTTCATCTACTTTGTTTCGCAATTGAACAATCTGTTCGCTCAGGTCTATTTTTGTTTTCTCCTGTCGCTCTTTTGTCAATTCGATTTCTTCCAATAAATCCTTTATTGGTTGTTCGAAATCTAAAAACTGTCTGTTTTGATCCTGTGGCATATATTATATATTGCTATTTGGAGCGACTAAATTACAGTATTATTAAATAAACTTGATTTTTTTATTCGTAAGAATGAAAAATAATGGCTCAAACAGGCAAAATAGGAGGTAGTATGCGATGGAAAAATAGGACTCCATTTAACAAAATTTTCCTAATATGCTTAAATTCAATTTAAAAGAGATGCAAAAGATAAAAGACTGAATTATTTAGTTTAAATTGCATGTTTTATGCTAAATGCAGATTTGTTTGAAAAATCATGAGATAATATTACCAAAATAGAAATTATTTAAATATGAAAAGAAAAGAATTTTTGCAGCAAACAGGAATTTTAAGCGCCGGTTTGATGGCCGGTAAAGTATCATTCGGTTCCAAAGTTCAGGATTTTCCGGTAGTGCGGGTAGCCGAAGCAAACCGTAATTTTAAGAGTGAGGTGATTGAAAGAGCTATCAAAACCTTTCAGTCGAAAGTGAAGAACAAGGAGTTGGGCTGGTTGTTCAACAACTGTTTTCCTAACACACTCGACACCACCGTCTTTTACGAAGAAATTGGCGGTAAGCCCGATACTTATGTTATCACCGGCGATATTGATGCCATGTGGCTTCGCGACAGTTCGGCACAGGTGTATCCTTATCTGCAATTCAGCAAAGAGGACAATGCCTTGCATAAATTACTCAAAGGCGTAATTCGCAAACAAACGCATTTTATTATAAAGGACCCTTATGCAAATGCCTTTTATAATGACGATAATAAAGTAAGCGAGTGGAAAGAAACGGATGACACCGATATGAAACCGGGCATACACGAAAGAAAGTGGGAGATAGACTCGCTTTGTTACCCAATCAGGCTGGCATATAAATTCTGGAAAGTAACCGGAGATACGGCGCCTTTTGACAACAAATGGAAAGAGGGAATTGAACAGACGCTGAAAACATTCAAAGAGCAACAACGTAAAAACGGATTAGGTCCTTATAAATTTGAACGCAAAACATCATGGGCTACTGATGGTATTCCGATGGGCGGATATGGTTATCCGGTAAGGCCAAATGGGTTGATATGCTCCATGTTCAGACCCAGCGATGATGCAAGTATTTATGCTTACCTCATACCCTCCAACTTCTTTGCAATGGTAAGTTTAAGGCAGGCCTCGGAAATGGTGAGGGTTATCAGTAAAGATAATAAATTAGCTTCTGAACTAGCAGCGTTGGCAACCGAGGTAGATGCTGCATTGAAAAAATATTCAACTTTTAATCATCCCAAATACGGAAAAATTTATGCTTTTGAAGTGAATGGGTATGATAGTTACAACTTGATGGATGATGCCAATGTACCCAGTTTGTTAAGTCTGCCTTATCTGGGCGCTGTAAAGGCAGGCGACCCCATTTATCAAAACACCAGAAAATACATCTGGTCTTTGGATAATCCATTCTTCTTTAAAGGAAAATATGCCGAAGGTATTGGCGGCCCACATATTGGTTTAGATATGATTTGGCCAATGAGCCTTAGCCAAAAAGCGCTTACCTCATCCAATGATGCCGAAATAAAATGGTGTATTGATACTTTGCAAAAAACGCACGGTGGCACCGGTTTTATGCATGAATCATTCCATAAAGACGATCCAACCAAGTTTACACGTAAGTGGTTTGCCTGGTCTAATACTTTGTTTGGAGAGCTGCTGTGGAAAACGTTTAATGAAAGACCGCAATTGTTGAAATAGATGTTAGACGTTAGATATTAGACGTTAGATGTTAGACGTTAGATTTTAGCTGGAGAGTTGTTTTTGGTGAATAATTACTCTGAAATAAATTGCTTTTGTTTGGTCGAAATTTTTGGACGAAAGCGTTTGGTGTGTCTGACTGGTTTTTCTGAAAAAGACATAAACTAAAATTTAGAAATACAGCAATATAAATTTATAAATTTTGTAAATAAATCTTATGAATCGCTTTTTTCAATTGATCCCCATTATTTTAATCGGTTTGACAGGTAATGCTCAGTCGTTTTCGCCTGTTTCTTATGTAAATCCTTTGATGGGTACGCAATCGAAATATGAATTATCCACCGGCAATACTTATCCTGCCATTGGCCGCCCCTGGGGGATGAACCTTTGGACGCCACAAACCAATAAAATGGGTGATGGATGGGTGTATCAATATCAGGCGGATAAGATTGTTGGCTTTAAACAAACACACCAGCCATCGCCCTGGATGAATGATTACGGATATTTCACCATTATGCCCACAGTAGGTAAACCGGTTTTTAAAGAAACGGAACGCTCCAGCTGGTATTCGCATAAAGCAGAAATTGCACAACCGCATTATTATCGAGTTTATTTGGCAGATTGGGATGTTACCACCGAAATGGCGCCTACACAAAGAGCTGCTTCATTCCGGTTCACTTTTCCTCAGACAGATCAGGCGAATATTGTAATTGATGCCATTGATAAAGGTTCTTATATAAAAATCATCCCTTCCGAAAACAAAGTAATTGGGTACTCCACCCGAAACAGTGGCAGCGTGCCAGAAAATTTCAAGAATTATTTTGTCATTTATTTTGACAAAAAGATGGATGACGCCAAAGCCTGGGATGATGGTAAATTTAGTGATGCAAGGGAACTGAAGAGCAATCATACCGGAGCAGTAATCAGTTTTAAAGGGTTGAAAAGGGGAGATGTGGTACATGCACGGATCGCTTCTTCGTTTATCAGTTTTGAGCAGGCAGAACTAAACCTGAAACAGGAAATCGGAGGAAAAAATTTTGAAACCATCCGTAAAGAAGGAGAGGCAGAATGGAACAAAACATTGGGCGTAATAAAAGTATCAGGGGGTACGGATGAACAATTGAGAACTTTTTACTCATGCCTTTACCGAATGGTATTTTTCCCCTTGAGGATGTATGAAAAAAATGAAAGGGGACAAATCGTACATTATAGTCCATATACCGGAAAAACAGAGGCAGGGTATAAATTTGCCGGTACCGGGTTCTGGGATACGTTCAGGGCATTGTATCCTTTCCTGAATTTGGTGTATCCTTCAATTGCAGTGGAGATGCAGAAAGGTTTGATCAGCGATTATAAGGAAGGCGGATGGCTTCCCGAATGGTCTTCACCGGGTTACAGAGGTATAATGATTGGGAATAATTCGGCTTCTGTGGTATCGGAAGCCTATCTGAAAGGTTTGAGAGGATATGATATTGAAACGCTGTGGCAGGCCTTGATTCATGGCGCCAACAATGACGGACCACATGCCACCGGCAGAAGGGGCGTGGAGTACTACAATAAATTAGGATACGTGCCCAATGACGTAAAAATCAATGAGAATGTAGCCCGTACATTAGAATATGCGTATGACGATTACGCCATTTATGCGCTTGGCAAAAAATTGGGCAAACCGGCAGCAGAGATTGATATTTACAAAGAGAGAGCCATGAATTACAAAAAGTTATTCCACCCTGTCAATCTACTGATGGCTCCCAAAAACAGCGATGGAACGTTTACGCCTAATTTCAATCCTTTTTCATGGGGCGGCCCTTTTACTGAAGGGAATAGCTGGCATTATTCATGGAGTGTTTTTCAGGATATTGAAGGGCTAAAAAACCTGATGGGCGGCAATGAAATGTTTGTGAGAATGTTGGATTCGGTTTTCATCATGCCTCCCGATTTTGGAGATTACAGTTATTACGGAGGCATCATTCATGAAATGCGTGAAATGCAGGTTATGGATATGGGACAATATGCCCATGGCAATCAGCCAATTCAGCACATGACCTATTTGTACAATTACGCCGGACAGCCCTGGAAATCTCAATATTGGATAAGAGAAGTGATGAACAAACTCTACACTTCGTATCCTGACGGCTATTGCGGTGATGAAGATAATGGCCAGACCAGCGCCTGGTATGTGTTCTCAGCACTTGGATTTTATCCGGTAACGCCTGCCAGCACTCAATACGTGGTAGGAACTCCATTGTTTAAGAAAGCCGAAATATCTTTTGAAAATGGTAAAAAACTCACCATCAATGCGCCATTGGCAAGCATTACAAACAAATATGTAAAAACCATGTCTTTAAATGGCAAACCCCTCGTAAAAAATCATGTTGATCATTTTGACATTATTAAAGGAGGAACTATTCAGTTTGGAATGAGCGCTGTGCCCGAAAAATCAAGAGGTGCAGGTAGTTTGGCATTCCCTTATTCAATGAGTTTGCATGATAATTAGAGCGTTTTTCAACCTAAAAAAAAAGACCTGAAAATTCTGAGAAGAGGATTATTATAAAAATACTTTTGTGTTTTAATTTGAATTGTTTACTTTGGCAATCAAAACATAATTACTTGCCGGATGAATAAGCTGCTTCAAAATATCAGGAACTGGAATATTGTGAGGAAATTTATTCACTTCGTTGTAGGACTTTCTACTTATCCGGGTATTGCCATTATCAATAAACTCAGATATTATGGCACCGAACATCTGGCAAGCCTTCCTAAGGCGAATGTAATGTTTGTAAGCAATCACCAAACTTACTTTATGGATGTAATCACACTGCTGCACATCTTTTCGGCGGTAAAATGGGGGAAGAAAGATAAATTAGGGCTGCCTTATTATTTTTTGAACCCCTATACCAGAGTGAATTATGTGGCAGCAGAAACGACAATGAAAAGCAGTTGGATGAGCCGATTGTTTCTGTTGGCAGGTGGTCTTACAGTACGTCGTACCTGGAATGAAAGCACCAAGGAAGCCCGCGCCGGACTTGATCCTTCGGATACCAGAAAAATAGAGCGTTCATTGGCCAACAACTGGATTATCACTTTTCCGCAAGGCACCACCACACCTTATGCCCCGGCAAGAAGAGGAACTGCCTTAATCATCAAACATCATAAACCCATCGTAATTCCGATAGTGATTAATGGCTTTTCAAAAGCATTTCATAAAACAGGGGTGACGGTAAAGAAAAAAGGAGTCGTTTTGACCGTAACTTTTAAGGAACCAATAAAAATTGATTACGATGCATCCGCTCAGGAAATTACCGATCAACTAATGGATGCCATTGAGCAAAGCAGGAAATTTGCGCCGGATATATTAAAAAATTAATAGCCTATTTTTTGTGTCTTTGTTCTAAAATATCTATTACATCCTGTAGAGTAAATCCTTTGGCCTGAAGCAACACCAGATAATGAAACATCAGGTCGGCGGCTTCGCCTAAAAACAAATCATTATTATTATCTTTAGCTTCAATAACAATTTCCACCGCTTCTTCACCTACTTTCTGAGCAATTTTATTGATGCCTTTAGCAAATAAAGAGGCTGTATAAGATTTTTCGGTAGGATTATTTTTTCGATCTGCAATCACTTTTTCCAATTCGTGCAGGTTGAAAGAATCGTTGGCTTTTCCAAAACAACTTGTATCACCGGTATGGCAGGTTGGGCCAAGCGGAGTAGCTTTTATCAGTAAAGTATCGTTATCACAATCTTCTAAAATTTCTTTAACCATCAGATAGTTTTCTGAGGTTTCTCCTTTTGTCCAAAGTCTGTTTTTACTGCGACTAAAAAAAGTAACCTTGCCCTCATCCTTTGTCTTTCGGAACGCTTCTTCATTCATAAAACCCAGCATCAGCACCTGTAATGTTTGGTAGTCCTGAATAATAACCGGTACCAACCCATCTGTATATTTGGAAAAATTAATCATTCTGTTTGTTGTTTTTTTACCTAAATTTTTGTCAGCAAATAATTACTATTTACCCTTAACCATTCACTAAATTCAAGCTCTGACACTAATATTCTGCTTTTTCAGATAAGCTTTCAATTCGCCGATTTCAATTTCTCTGAAATGAAAAATACTGGCAGCTAAAGCAGCGTCTGCCTGACCAATCGTAAACACTTCACTAAAATGTTCCATACTGCCTGCACCGCCGGAAGCTATCACCGGAATAGAAACTGAAGTACTGATTTCCTTAGTAATTTCAATAGCAAAACCATTTTTAGTACCATCGTGATCCATTGATGTCAGCAAAATTTCTCCCGCGCCAAGGTCTTCTGCTTTTTTTGCCCATTCAGTTGCTATAAGTTCAGTTGGCGTTCTTCCACCATGTGTAACCACCTTCCATACACCATCAAAGTTTTTTACATCTACCGCTAATACCACACACTGACTTCCGAAAGTTGCCGAAAGGTCATTAATCAATTGGGGGTTTCTAACAGCCGCCGTATTGATTGAAATTTTATCAGCGCCATTCTCCAACAGAACAGAAACATCCTCAACAGAATTAATACCACCACCCACTGTAAAAGGGATATTGATATGGGTGGCAATTTTTTTTACTAATTCTGCTAATGTTTTTCTTTTGTCAACCGTGGCAGTTATATCCAGAAAAACAAGTTCATCAGCGCCTTCCTCGCAGTAGCGTACAGCCAGTTCCACAGGGTCGCCCGCATGACGCAGATTTACAAAATTGGTTCCCTTTACGGTTTGTCCGTCTTTGATATCCAGACAGGGAATAATACGTTTTGTCAGCATTAATTATTGAATTGCTTTAATTCTTTTAAGGAAATGATGTTTTCGTAAATAGCCTTACCGATTATTGCGCCGTGACATCCGATATCGCGCAATTCTTCCAAATCCTTTATCGAACTTACACCGCCGCTTGCAATCAATTTCATGCCTTCTACCCGCTCAATAATTTTTTTATACAGGTCATTAGAACTTCCCTGCAAGAGGCCGTCTCTACTGATATCGGTGCAAAAGAACTGCTCCAAACCCTTGCTACGATAGTGTTTCAGGATATTAAACACATCTATATTGGTGGCTTCTGTCCATCCCTTAATCATTATTTTTTCATCCTTTACATCAGCGCCCAAAATGAAATTTTCAACACCAAACTTATTTAACCACTCCTGAAAAATATTGGGCTTCTTCACTGCTATGCTTCCCACAGAAACATATTTAGCGCCCGAATCAAAGGTAATTTGTACGTCCTGTTCACTACTGATGCCGCCACTGAAATCAATTTCAAGCTTGGTTTTAGTGGCTATCTTTTCGAGTACTTTCCAGTTTTTAACGTGGCCGGCTTTTGCACCGTCCAAGTCCACCAGATGAAGTCTTGTCAATCCGGCATCTGCAAACTGCATAGCCACTTCTTCGGGATGTTCGTTATAAATTGTCTTGGTTGCGTAATCGCCTTTTTTTAGTCTCACTGCTTTGCCATCAATAACATCTATGGCGGGTATAATCTTCATATTATAGTTCTAAAAAGTTTTTTAAAATTTTTTCACCTGTTTCAGCGCTTTTTTCCGGATGAAACTGTACTCCGTAAAAATTGTCTTTTTTTAGTGCGCTGCTAAAATCGTTAATATAATTGGTTTTGGCAATTGTATGTTCACCTATTTCTGCAAAATAACTGTGCACAAAATAACAATAAGAATTTTTCACTATCCCTTTAAACAATTCATTAGGTATTGGTTCAATATTGTTCCATCCGATTTGCGGAATTTTAAAATCATTGCTTCTAAACCTTTTCACTTCCGTGTCAAAGATACCTAAACATTCCGTATTATTTTCTTCACTGTTTTTGCAAAGTAACTGAAGCCCCAGACAAATTCCAAGCAAAGGTTGTTTGGCTGATTTTATGGCTTCATCCAATTTTCTTTGTTTCAAATATTTCATGGCAGAACTGGCTTCTCCCACGCCGGGGAAAATAATTTTGTCGGCTGACAGGATTTTCTCCAAATCATCGGTTACCTCTGCCTCTACTCCAATTCGTTTGAGCGCAAAGATTACCGATTGAATATTGCCTGCATTGTATTTTATGATTTTTACATCCATTGGTTACTTCAGAAGTTTTTATAAAAGTCCTTTTGTGGTGGGGATTTGCATGTTGCCTGGCGTTCTTTTTAGGGCCATTTTGATTGCTTTTGCCAAACCCTTAAAAATACCTTCAATTTTGTGGTGTTCATTATCACCTTCGGCTTTAATATTCAGATTGCATTTAGCAGCATCGCTGAATGATTTGAAGAAATGATAAAACATTTCAGTAGGCATTTCGCCAATTTTCTCTCTTTTAAATTCGGCATCCCAACCGATCCATGGGCGGCCTCCGAAGTCAATGGCTACCTGTGCCAGACTGTCATCCATCGGTAACAGAAAGCCATAACGTTCTATACCTGCTTTATTTCCCAGCGCCATGTTGAAGGCCTCGCCAAGCGCAATTCCGGTATCTTCAATGGTGTGGTGCTCGTCAATATGTAAATCGCCTTGCACTTCAATATCCAAATCAATACCACTGTGCCTGCCCAACTGGTGAAGCATGTGGTCGAAAAAACCCAGTCCTGTATGGATATTGCACTGTCCTGTACCATCAAGGTTTAGTTTGATATGGATTTTGGTTTCGTTGGTATTTCTTTCGTGTTCCACCACACGTTGCGGTAAAGCGAGGAAATTATAAATTTCCTGCCAGTCTTTTGTTTTCAAAGCAATGACCGGTTCAAGCTCACAGATACTGTTATATATTTCACCGGCGCCCAATTCTTCATCCTGATTCAACCAAATTCCTTTGCAACCCATATTTTTAGCCAATTGTATATCGGTGATTCTGTCGCCGATAACGTTAGATGCGGCTATATCATATTCCGGATTGTTGAGGTATTTGGTAACCATACCGATACCCGGTTTTCGTGTGGGCGCATTTTCTTCAGGAAATGTTCTATCAATAAGCACTTCGTTAAAGTGAATTCCTTCGCTCTCCAAATTGCGCATGACCAGATTGTGAACCGGCCAAAAGGTTTCTTCCGGAAATTTTTCGGTACCCAAGCCATCCTGATTGGTTACCATCACTAATTCATAATCCAATTCCTGCGCAATTTTTTTCATCCAGGTAAACATACCCGGATAAAAAGTTACTTTATCAATTGAATCTAACTGATAGGTGGGAGGGGCTTCATTAATCAGGGTTCCATCCCGATCTATAAATAAAACTTTCTTCATTTTAATAATTGTCGATTTTTGTTTTTCTCAGAAATAATTGTCTGAATCAGTTATCAGAAAATAATTAATTTTCAAATTCTTTCAATGCAATCATTAGTGAGCGATTCTCTTCTTCGGTGCCTACCGTAATTCTCAAACAACCTTCGCAACCTATTACATTACTTCTGTTTCTTACAATAATTCCTTTCTCTTGCAAATATTTGAATACATCATTTGCATTTTCCATTTTTACCAATAAAAAGTTAGCATCACTTGGATAAATTTTTTGAACAAAACCAATCGCCTTCAATTCTTCTTCCAACCAATGCCGCTGTTCAATAGTCTGACGTGTCCAATCATTTACCTCATCAATTTTCTGCAAACCTTGCAAAGCCAGTTCCTGTGTTGCAATATTGACGTTGTAGGGATACTTTACATTATTCATGATTTTAATAATCTCCCTACCCGATATGGCAATTCCCAGTCTTAATGCTGCCATTCCCCAGGCTTTTGAAAGTGTCTGTAATACTACCATATTCGGATAATCCAGAATGTCCTGGGCAAAGCTTTTCTGACGTGCATAATTAATATATGCCTCATCAATTACCACAATACCGTCAAAATTGTTGAGAATGATTTCTATGTCCTGCCTTCTGATACTGTTGCCGCTCGGATTGTTGGGTGAGCAGATAAAAATAATTTTGGTGTAATTATCCACAGCATCTGCAATTGCCTGAATATCCATCTGAAAATCTTCTGTCAATGGTACTTCGATAACTTTTACGTTATTAATTTCAGCAGCCACTTTGTACATTCCATAGGTAGGCGGTAAAATAATTACATTATCAATTCCGGGTTCACAAAAAATACGAAACATCAGATCTATTGCCTCGTCACTACCATTACCCAAAAAAACATTATCTGCATTTACTCTTTTAATATCGCTGATGCGTTGTTTCAGTTTTTTTTGTATTGGGTCAGGATATCTGTTTACTAATTCTTCTTTCCCATCTACATCTAACAATACAGGAGAGCCGATGGCATTTTCATTTGCATCCAGCATGATGCGCGCTTCGCCGCTAAACTCGTGGCGCGCAGTGGAGTAGGGGGTTAAGTTTTTAATATTTTCTCTTACTAAATTGTATAATTCAAATTCCATAACTCAGATGATTTTTTAATTCGACATTCTTTTTTTTACGGCGTTGCTATGTGCCTGAAGGCCCTCGGCTTCGGCCATAGTAATAATAGTTTTTGATAAAGATTGTAAGCCGGTTTTATTTAATTGCTGAAAAGTTATTTTTTTATAAAAACTATCTAATGACACGCCGCTATACATTGCAGCAAATCCATTGGTGGGGAGTGTATGATTTGTGCCACTGGCATAATCTCCGGCGCTCTCAGGAGAATAATTACCTACAAATACAGAGCCTGCATTGACGATTTGTTTCAGCAAACGCTGAGATATGCGGCAAGCCAGAATCAAATGTTCGGGGGCATACAGATTGGAAAATGCAACCGCTTGATTTAAGTTTTTAAGAATGATAAATTTTGAATGTTTTAATGATTTTGCCACAATATCTTTTCTTGGTAGGTCTTCCATTTGTTTAACAATTTCTTTTTCTACCTCGTTTGCAATTTTTTTTGAAGTGCAAATCATTATTACCTGAGAGTCGGGACCATGCTCTGCCTGTGCCAGAAGATCGGATGCTACAAAAGCAGGCACACAACTATCATCTGCTATTACCAATACTTCCGAAGGGCCGGCCGGCATATCAATGGCTATTTTATTTTGTACTAATTGTTTGGCTGCAGTAACATACTGATTGCCGGGGCCAAAAATTTTATGAACAGAAGGTATTGTATCTGTTCCTAATGCCATTGCAGCGATTGCCTGAGCGCCTCCGACTTTATATATTTTTGAAATTTTGCAGACTGATGCGGCATACAAAACAGCCTCGTTTATCTTTCCGGTTTTATCGCAAGGCGTACACAGAATTACTTCTTTACATCCTGCTATCAAGGCAGGTATGCCCAACATCAAAACCGTTGAGAATAAAGGAGCAGAACCTCCGGGAATATATAAGCCAACACTTTCAATGGCCCGCGATTCGCGCCAGCAGATAATTCCTTTTGATATATGTATTTTTCTGACTTCTTCTTTTTGGGTGCGATGAAATAATTCGATATTTCTTTTTGCTTGTTGAATAGCAGCTTTTAATGAAGGGGAGATGTTTTTTACTGCCGATTTCAATTCTTCATCCGATACCTGAAATCGGTCTATTGCCACTCCATCAAACTTTTGGGCAAATTTTCTTAATGCAATATCTCCTTTATCCTTAACTTCTTTTATGATTTTGCCTACAGCCAAATTGAGAGAAGTGTTATCAAAAACAGGTCGGGAACAAATTTTTGACCAGAGCGTTGTTTCGGGTTTGTCATAAATACTGATTCCCGAATTTTTATATTGAGTTAAAATATTTTTTACTGATTTAGACACAATTTAAAATTTAAAAAAATCAATCAAAAATTAGTTTTTTATTCAATCATTTTTTCGATTGGGATAATTAAAATCCCTTCAGCTCCGGCGTCCTTTAATTTTTCAATAACATTCCAGAAATCAGTTTCGCTGATTACCGAATGTACTGAACTCCATCCTTCCTTAGCTAATGGCACTACCGTAGGACTGTTGAGGCCGGGCAGGTATTTTGTAATTTCTTTGATTTTACTATTGGGAGCATTAAGCAGCACATATTTATTGTTTTTAGCTTTTTTAACAGCCCGTATTCTGAATAATAGTTTATCGAGCAGTTCTATTCTTCTTGTTGAAAGGCTTTTTCCAGAAATCAGCACTGCTTCCGATTTCAGAATCGTTTCAAATTCATAAAGTTCATTGCTGAACAAAGTGCTGCCCGAGCTTACCAAATCGCAGATGGCATCTGCCAAACCAATACGAGGCGCAATCTCAACTGAACCACTGATTACATGAATATCTGCATTGATTTTATTTTGTCTGAGCCATTTTTTTAGTATCACCGGATAGCTGGTCGCTATTTTTTTTCCTTCCAGACTTTGAATATTGATTTGTTTTTTGGACTTTGGCAAGGCAATGGAGAGCCTGCACCTGCCATATCCTAATCGTTCCACAATCTGGGTGTCTTTATTTTTTTCAAGAACCACATTCTCTCCTACAAATCCAATATCGGCTACGCCGTCTGCTACATACTCCGGGATGTCATCATCTCTAAGAAAAAGAATTTCAGCATCAAAGTTTTCGGTTTTTATTTTCAATTGATTGTTGCCGTTGGCAATTCCCACGCCACATTCTTTCAGTAATTTGATTGAATCCTCACTGAGCCTACCTGATTTTTGAATCGCAATTCGTAATAAGTCGGTGGATTGACCCTTAGAAGTAATTCTTTTTTTGTTCTGATTTTTCTCTTTTGATATTTTAGCCATACAATATTTTTAAATAAAAAAGGCCTACAATTTTTGTAAGCCTTTATTTTTTATTATGTTGATACATAGCACCACCGGCTTACTTTGGTAAGTATGCAAAATGATGATGGATATGTACTAAATTTTTCATTGCGGGAGCAAATATAGTGTATAATAATAATTTAGAAAAAAAATATTTATTCTCTATCTTTACGCCAAATTTTTTAAATGTTACATATTACCAAACCTCTTGCTTTTATCGACCTTGAAACAACAGGTGTAAATATTGGCAGTGATCGAATTGTTGAAATTGCTATCATCAAGATTTTGCCGGATGGGAGCAAAAGCATTAAGCGAAAAATAATTAATCCAGAAATGGCAATCCCCAAGGCTTCTACTGATGTGCACGGAATAACTGATGAGATGGTTAAGGATGCCCCAACCTTTGCCCAGGTAGCACGTGAGCTAAAACAAATGCTTGATGGCTGTGATTTGGCAGGTTACAACTCAAACCGTTTTGATATTCCGCTTCTGGTAGAGGAATTTCTGAGAGCTGATGTGGATTTTGACATGAAGGGTAGGAGAATGGTGGATGTGCAAAATGTTTTTCATAAAATGGAACAGCGCACATTATCGGCTGCCTATAAATTTTATTGCAATAAAACCCTTGAAGGCGCTCATTCTGCCGAAGCCGATGCCAGCGCTACACATGAAGTTTTATTGGCTCAACTTGAAAAATACCCCGAACTCGGAAATACAATTGAGTCTATCAATAAAACAATAGGCGAAGAAGTAATTGTGGACTTTGCACGCCGCTTTGTGATGGATAATGGGGTGGAAGTATTCAATTTCGGCAAATACAAAGGAAAATCAGTTGCAGAGGTACTGAAAGCAGAACCTCAGTACTACGACTGGATGATGCGTGGCGATTTTCCACAGCATACAAAACAAAAACTCACAGAAATCTTTACCAGAACCAAATTAAAAAAGGTTTAAAGGCAGGTTTCCTAACCTTAAACTTTGAACCTTAAACAATAAACTTCAAACGTTTTTCTTGGATAAACTTGTAATTATACCCACCTACAACGAAAAAGAGAATGTTTCCAACATCATTCATGCAGTAATGGAGTTGAAACATAATTTTCATGTGCTGATAGTGGATGATGGTTCGCCGGATGGAACTGCTGGCATTGTAAAAGAATTGCAGGAAAAATTTCAAGGTAAATTATTTATTGAGGAACGTAAAGGAAAATTAGGACTGGGCACCGCTTATATTCATGGTTTCAAATGGGCATTGGAAAGAGGTTATCAGTACATTTTTGAGATGGATGCAGATTTTTCGCATAATCCAAAAGACCTGTTGCGATTATTAAATGCCTGCCAAAACGAAGGGGCAGATGTGGCTATTGGCAGCCGGTATGTAAAGGGTGGAGGCCTTGTAAACTGGCCAAAAGACAGGATCATGCTATCGAAAGGAGCTTCATTATACACCCGCATCATCACCTGGATGCCGATAAAAGACCCTACTGCCGGATTTATCTGTTATACTGCAAAAGTATTGGATAGTATTAATTTTGATAACATCAATTTTGTAGGTTATGCGTTTCAGATTGAAATGAAGTTCGCCGCCTGGAAATTAGGTTTTAAAATTAAAGAAGTTCCTATTGTCTTTCAGGATCGAACAGAAGGCGCTTCAAAAATGCATAAAGGGATTATCAAGGAGGGACTACTCGGGGTGATCCGGTTACGGTGGCAAAGCCTGTTTAAAAACTATCGTAAAAAGCTTCGAAACAGCTAACCAATCTGTAATCTTTCAATCTGTAATTTTCTAATCTGTAATCAAAAATGTATTCCAAATCAGAAGCGGCATCTATCAAAAAAGAATTCTGGACTTCCTTTGGAGCTTATATGAAACCTATTCTCAATGCTGATGCACAATCTATCAATTGGGTAAATTATAAAACCGGCATTAAGAACATTTTTTTTCGGACAGATGTAGATAATAAAAAGGCATCCATTTCCATAGAACTCAAACATTCTTCAGGTGAAGAACGGAAAGAAGTTTATGAAAAATTGTTATCAATGAAAGTCATTTTTGATGAGTATGTTTTTGGCGAATGGATTTGGCTTGCTGAAGCTTATGATGAAGACGGAAGCGAGATGTCAAAAATATATACTAATATTACAGAGGTAAATATTTTTAATAAAAGTGACTGGCCGAGGATTATTTCTTTTTTCAAACAAAACCTCATCAGTCTGGATCTTTTCTGGTGTATGGTAAAGGCTCATTTTGAATAATCAATGCTTCATTTATGCAGAAAATACTGATTTTGATATTAACACTTTTTTCCCTTAATCTAAATGCCCAGACTGAGATAAGGCTTTATGATGCTATACCTAATAATAAATCTTCTGAAAACCTTGAAAAATCTGATATAGATGCAAACGGAATTTTGAGAATCAGTAAAGTATCAGTTCCCACATTAACTATTTATCAACCTACTGCCACCCAAAATCCGAGTGGCACTGCCATAATCATTTGTCCGGGAGGAGGTTATGCTATTTTAGCAGCAAGCCACGAAGGTTCAGATGTGGCAAAGGAATTAAACGTATGGGGAATTACGGCTTTTGTGTTAAAATATCGGATTCCTGATGATAAAACACAGTTCGACAAATCAATTTCTCCGCTTCAGGATGCCGAAAGAGCGATTCAGTTAGTGAGACAAAATGCAAAAAAAAGGGGTATTAATCCAAAAAAAGTCGGGATAATGGGATTTTCGGCAGGTGGCCATCTGGCGGCATCGCTTTCTACCCGGTATAATGAAATGTTTATTTTAAATGCTAAAAAAAATTCATTACGACCCGATTTTTCGGTTTTGGTTTATCCTGTTATCAGTTTTACAGATTCTTTGGCGCATAAAGGCAGCAGAACCAATTTGCTGGGCAGCAGACCTTCACAAAAAAAAATCGAACAGTATTCTAACGAATTGAACATCAACAAAAAAACACCGCCGGCTTTTTTAGTTCATGCAAAGGATGACAAAACCGTCAGGTATGAAAACAGCTTGGTTTACTTCGAGGCTTTACAAAAAAACAATGTTCCTGCCGAATTAAAACTCTTTGAAAAAGGAGGTCATGGCTTTGGCATGAACAACAAAACAACAGATGAAAAATGGATGGACAGCCTGAAACTGTGGCTTATCAAAATGAATTTCTTGAAGCAATGATTGTGTTTTGCAGGATAAAGAGCTTGTTTCTTCCGTCTTTGTTTTCAGGAAAATTTTAGTACCTTAATACCTGACCAAAATCATATTTCAAGACTCCTTTTTGGTGATTAATGTCACGCTCTTAATTGTAAGGATTCAAGTCCTTTGTAAAAAGAAAAAAACGGTTGAGGATGAAACAATTACTAATATTAGGAGCAGGCACGGCAGGAACCACAATGGCAAGTCATCTGAGAAAAAAACTCAGAAAAAATGAATGGAAAATTACCATTGTGGATGAAAGAAAAGAGCATTACTACCAACCCGGTTTTTTATTCATACCTTTTGGAATTTACTCCCCGCAGCAAACCGTAAAACCCATTAAAAAATTCATCCCAAAAGGAGTTGAACTGGTTCAGGAATCAATTGAATTAGTAAAACCCGAAGACAACAAGGTAATTCTGGCAAATGGCTCCCACCTTCTTTATGATATAATGATAATAGCTACAGGAAGCGACATTGCCCCCGAGGAAGTGGAAGGAATGAAGGGGGCAGAGTGGCAAAAATCTGTTTTTGACTTCTACAGTTACGAAGGATCTGTAGCTTTGGCCGAAAAACTGAAAAACTGGGAAGGTGGAAAATTAGTGGTTCACATTACCGAAATACCCATTAAATGCCCTGTGGCTCCATTGGAGTTTGCATTTTTGGCAGATGCTTATTTCAAAAAGAAAAATATGCGCCACAAAGTGGAAATCACTTATGTTACGCCTCTCAGCGGGCCTTTTACCAAACCCAAATGTAATCTGGCGCTGAGTCATTTACTTAAAGATAAGAATATCAATACGGTAAATGACTTTGCCATTATGGAAGTAGATAACGACAACAAAAAAATTGTGGATTATGGTGGCGAAGAAGTGTCTTTTGACTTACTCGTTACCGTACCCACCAATAAAGGCAATGCTGTGTGGGAAAGATCGGGTATGGGCGATGATTTGAACTTTATACCTACTCAAAAGCATACACTACAATCGAAATTGAAAGAAAATATTTTTGTAATAGGCGATGCCACCAACCTGCCTACCTCTAAGGCAGGGTCGGTGGCTCACTTTCAGGCAGAAATACTTACCGAAAATATCCTTAATTTTATCGCCGGAAAACCATTGGCAGAGGATTTTGACGGTCATTCCAATTGTTTTATAGAAACGGGTAATGGTAAAGCATTGTTAATTGACTTTAATTATGACCACGAACCGGTGAGAGGAACGTTTCCGATAGCAGGTATCGGACCATTAAAACTGCTGAAAGAAAACCGGATAAATCATTTTGGGAAATTGGCTTTTCGATGGGTTTATTGGAATATGTTGTTAAAAGGCATCCCTATTCCTTTTGTGCCTGCAAAAATGAATAAAGCCGGAAAAATATTTGATTAAACTACTGAATATCAATAATTTAATAAATCATTTAAATAAATAATTATGGAAAAAACAATCGCAGGAAAAACAATAAATGTAAATGAAGAAGGCTTCATGACCGATTTTGGCCAGTGGACCAAAGAGGTGGGAGAGGAGCTGGCAAAAGAAAATGAAATAGAGCTGACACCCCGCCATTGGGAGGTGTTGACCTACATTCAGGATCAGGTGAAAAAGGAAGTAGGGCTAACCATACGCGGAATCGGTAAGAGTGGCATTGTGGATATCAAGGAGTTTTATGCCTTGTTTCCAAAGGCACCATTAAAAACAGCTACAAAAATAGCAGGTGTACCCAAGCCGGCAAGTTGTATTTAATTAGGGCGGCAATGTTATCCTTCTTCAAAGAAAAGGCAGAAGGGAAATAATAAATATTAAAAATTGCTTTTTATGAGTGAAAATAATACAGGGCTTAAAAAAATGATGATCATTTTGTCAAAAGCCACCCTCGACAGCGTATATGCAGCATTTGTATTGGCCAATGGCGCCAGAATGGAAGGTTATGAAGCTGAAATGTTCTTCACCTTTTTCGGGCTCGAAGCTGTACACAAGAAAAAAATGAATGACCTGCGCTTTGCCACAGTGGGCAATCCTGCCATGCCATTCCCCACTATGATAGGCGGGCTACCCGGTATGGAAGCGATGGCTACCAAAATGATGAAAAAAGAAATGGCAAAACTTGATTTGCCCGAAGTACCCGAGTTTCTGGAAATTCTTTCAGCTTCCGGCGTAAGGTTATGGGCATGCAAACTGGCTGCCGACATGTTTAAATACAAAAAAGAAGATTTGTACGAAGAGATTGAAGCCATCATTACGGTTGGCGATTTCTATGCCCGTGGCAGCGAACCGGGCACGCAGATGCTGTTTATCTGATAACGGAAATTATTCAGAATCTCTCTACCTGATTTTCTTTTTAAATAATAAGGCGAAGGAGTTTACTCAGTTTAAAAACGGGGTAAACTCTTTATACTTTAGGATGAATGTATTGATTAAATGATTTCTGATACCCAAGACCAGCGTATAATGTCATTAATGGGCTGTTTCTAAATAAATTTTTCTATTTTCACTCCTTAAAAATACTTAATTATGAAACTGTCAAAAATTGTATTGCCATTGGTTTTAGTTCTGGTGTTTGTTATTTTTTTATTTATGTGGGGAATGCCCCGATATAATGTATGGCAGCAGGAAATGGCCGGAAAAGCCGAAATGGCCAAAGCCGAACAAAACAGACGCATTTTGGTAGAAGAAGCCAAGGCAAGATTGGAAGCCGAAAAACTTAATGCCGAAGCCGAAGTGGCAAGAGCAAGAGGAATGGCTGAGGCTATGCAAATAGAAAACGGGCAGCTATCCTCTATTTATAACCAGTATTTATTCATCAGAACATTAGAAAAACTTGCAGACAAGGGCAATCTTCCTCAAATCATCTATATGCCCAGCGAGGGTTTGGTACCGGTACTTGACATGACCAAAAGACAGGAGTCAAAATAGTCATAAATTCAGGTCGGTTTTGTCAAATATCCAATAATTGTCATTCAAGAAGCGATAATGAAGTACCCGCCTCCATTTTTTGAGGTATAATTAACTCATTATCAACATGTTGCATTTCCGACATTTTTACCAAAAAACCTCCGAGGTATTAAGGTTTTCCGGTTAAAAATTGTTAAGTTTGCAAATCTGTTTTTTTTGAATAGAGTACTAGTTTTTTATTGATTATAATTATTTGATGGAAGAGAATTTAGAACCACAAGAAACGCAAGACAATAACAGGATTATTCCGGTAAATATAGAAGAACAAATGAAAACGGCCTACATTGATTACTCAATGAGCGTAATCGTTGGCCGGGCATTACCAGATGTGCGCGACGGGCTGAAACCCGTTCACCGGCGCATTCTTTATGCCATGAACGAATTAGGTCTTCATGCCAACCGGCCTTACCGTAAATCGGCGCTGGTAGTGGGTGAGGTTTTGGGTAAATACCATCCTCACGGAGACAGCTCTGTGTATGACGCTATGGTGCGAATGGCGCAGGAGTGGAGCATGAGGTACACAATGGTTGACGGGCAGGGTAACTTTGGTAATCAGGATGGAGACGGACCGGCAGCAATGCGTTATACCGAGGTAAAGCTTGAAAAACTTGCCGAACACATGCTGGATGATATTGAAAAAGACACTGTTGACTTCCAGCTTAACTATGATGATTCCAGACAGGAACCCACCATTTTACCAACCCGTATTCCCCAGCTTTTAATAAATGGGTCAAGCGGTATTGCAGTGGGTATGGCTACTAATATGATGCCTCACAACTTGAACGAGGTGATTGACGGCTGTATTGCTTACATCGATAATAATGAAATTACTATTGACGAGTTGATGCAACATGTAAAAGCACCCGATTTCCCCACTGGCGGCATTATTCATGGTATGGAAGGAATAAAAGCCGGAATGCATACCGGAAGAGGTAGGGTAGTCATCAGAGGAAAAGTACATGTGGACACCAAACCAAGCGGCAGAGAACAAATAGTAATAACCGAAGTACCATATCAGGTAAACCGTGATGCGCTTACCAATAAAATTGGTGAATTGGTAAATAATAAGGTGATTGAAGGAATTGCTCATGTAAACAATGAATCCAACAAAAAAGAAGGTACCCGCATCGTAATCGACCTAAGAAGGGATGCAATTGCACAAGTGGTTATTAATCAATTATATAAAAATACCGACTTACAAACCTCGTTTGGCATAAATAATGTTGCCATCGTAAAAGGAAGGCCAAGAATCCTCAACCTGAAAGATTTAATTCGAGAATTTGTGGAGTTCAGGCATGAGGTAGTAGTAAGGCGTACCCGGTTTGAACTTAAAGAAGCCGAAAAGAAGGCTCATATACTCCGGGGTTATTTAATTGCGCTGGATCATCTTGATGAAGTAATCAGACTTATCAGAAATTCACCAACACCCGAAACTGCTAAAGATAACCTGATAAATGCTGGTTGGGGGCTTGACGAGGTGCAGGCAAAAGCAATTCTCGAACTGCGTTTGCAACGCCTTACCGGCATGGAGCGCGAAAAGATAAAGCAGGAATATGACGAGTTGATGAAATTAATTGAACATTTAAGTAATATTCTTGCTGACCAAAACCTGAGGTTTGATATTATTAAAACAGAATTATCCGAAATTAAACAAAAATATGGCGATGCCCGCCGTACAGAAATTACTTACCTTGATGATGAGGTGAAAATTAAAGACCTCATTAAAGAAGAAGATGTAGTAATTACCATTTCACATTTGGGCTATATAAAAAGAACGCCTGCCGAGGATTACCGCGCTCAACGCCGCGGTGGAAGAGGAGTGATGGGCGGAAAAACACGAAATGAAGATTACATAGAACATTTGTTTGTAGCTTCCACACACCATACTTTACTGTTCTTTACCGAAAAGGGCCGATGCTATTGGCTGAATGTGTATGAAATACCCGAAGGAGAGAAGAACGGAAGGGGCAGGGCCATTCAAAACCTGATGCAACTGCCACCCGATGATAAAATACGTGCCATTATTGATGTAAAAGATTTGAAAGACGAAGATTTTGTAAATGACCATAATATAGTACTTTGTACAAAAAAAGGCATCATCAAAAAAACACAACTGTCGGATTTCAGCCGCCCCAGACAGACAGGCGTAAATGCCATTACCATTAACGAAGGCGACCAGTTATTAGAAGCAAAAATGACCGACGGCCACTCCGAAATAATGATGGCTGTAAAAAGCGGTCGTGCCATTCGTTTTTCCGAAGAAAAGGTAAGAGCAACAGGCAGAGGCGCCATCGGAGTTTTTGGGATTGAAGTGGACGACGAAAATGATGAAGTGGTAGGCATGATTTGTACCAATCTTAATAACGGAGACGAAGGCACCGTATTGGTAGTAAGTGAAAAAGGATTTGGAAAACGCACCAAAATAGATGAATACCGGATTACTAACCGGGGCGGTAAGGGCGTGAAAACCATCAATGTTACCGAAAAAACCGGAAGTCTGGTAGGAATGATGATGGTAAGAGAAGACCAGGATTTGATGATTACCTGCAAAAGTGGCATCACTATCCGTATGCCGGTGAGCGGCATCAGTGAGCAGGGCCGTGCTACACAAGGCGTTAAACTAATTAGAATAGAAGAAGGCGACGATATAGCGGCTATCTCAAAATTGGATGAGCAGGAAGAAATTCCTGATGAAAACGAGGATATGGAAAATAAAGTAGAAAAAAATGATACAGATCATAATTCATCTGAAGAAAAAGACGCAACTTTGACTGATGAAAATACATCTAATAACGGAGATGATAATCCCGTAGTATCATAGATTTAAATTTTTAAAGTTAAAAACGAAACAAACACAAAAATTAAAATTGTCATGAAAAAACTTACGCTCTTTACAATTCTTGCATTTTTTGCAATGGCTTCATTTGCCCAAAAATATGACGATATCAAAGCTGCATTAATGATAGGCAAAACAGATGAAGCAAAAAAAATTCTGGACAAAAAAGGAAATGACAAGTTTTTCTCCAAGCCTGAAGGCTGGCTGCTTAAATCATCTATTTTCAGTAGCATGAGTCTCGATTCTGCTATGGAAGCAGATGCCGAAAAAAACAGGGAAGAAGCATGGACTGCGTTTGAAAAGTATAAAGAAATGGAGCCTTCATTAAAGTTATTGGAAGATCAAACGCTTAAAAACGGGCCTTTCAATCTTTACGCTTCTTATTTTAATGCAGGTGTAGCAGATATTAATAATAAAAATTATGGTCCTGCTTATGATAAATTTAAAAAAGTGGTTGACTTATCTGACATTTTAATTAAGCATAAAATTCTTCCATATTCAACAATTGATACAAATGCCAACTATTATGCGGGAATTTTGGCAGAAACTAACCAAAAATCGGATGAGGCTACTAAATATTACACTCGTTTGGCTGATTTAAAGGTACCCGGGCAAGGCTTTGTTTCGGTATATCAGGGTTTGGTTAGATATTATGCGCTGAAAAACGACCAGGCAAATTTCGAAAAATTTAAAGCAATTGGTAGAGAATTATATCCAAATGACGACTATTTCACCTATACCTTATTGGATTTTGCATTGGGTGCATCTGGCAACTTTAATGAAAAAGTGGCCAATTTGGAAAAATTGATAGCTGCAAATCCAAATGATTACAAAAATGTGCTGGCATTGGGCGAGGTGTTTTATGACACGCTAAATTCAAGAAAAGAAGGAGCAGTTAAGCCCTTAAATTTTGCAGAATTGGAAGAGAAAATGCTTTCGGCGCTTAAAAAAGCTAATGAGCTTAAACCCGAAGAATTGCAACCGATATTGTTATTGGGAGACCACTATATCAGTAAATCGGAGGCAATTGGTGAGGAAATGAGACCGCTTGAAATAGAAATTGATAAACTTGCTTCCAAACCCAAACCTACAGCTGCGGATAAGCAAAAAGCTGCTGAATTGAAACCTAAATTGGCAGATATTAAAAAGAAATATGATACTGAATATGACATAGCCAAAGATTATTTCGAGAAAGCAACAGATATGTTCAGCAAAAAAGGTAATCTTGACAATAACCAAAAACGTCAGTATAGAATTATTGTAGGTAATCTGGCGCAATATTATTCTTACAAAAGAGAGGGTGCAAAAGGAGCCGATCTGAATAAAATTGTAGCTTTAGAAACTAAATACAACGATTTGTACAATAAACTGAAGTAAATTCATTTTTATAAATTGTTCGAAGGCCATCCTGCAAAAGGGATGGCTTTTTTAGTAGTTGCTAAATGAATACTTAAAACGGATTTTTTATTTAACATAATATAAATTATAGGAATTAAATTTAAACTAAATAATTTAATAGGACATTTTTATCCAAATTGTAGAAAGAATTTTATATTTTAGTTGTTAAGAATTATTCCGGCTTCAAAAAGTTGAATTCAGAAAGATATGATTACTTGCAAAAAGACAGGCTTCACATATTTTAATTATTTCATTTTTTTCATGGCTTTTTATTGTACAACCGGCTGTGGAAATTCCAAAACCAATGATTTAAAAACGCTGGGCTTAGTTGGGAAAGTAAAATCTATCAAGGAAATGACTTATGAAGCTGTAGATAATGGCAGAAAATTAGAAACCGGTAAACGAGCAGCTCCCTCCTGGAAAAAAGATACCTACAGATTGTTTGATAAAAAAGGAAATATGGTGGAAGAATATCTGTACAGAAACGACGGTGAGCTTAAATACAGAAATACTTTTACATATAACTCTAATGACCAAAAAATTGAAGAATTGACATTTAAACCTGATAGCACGCTCTGGTATAAATATATTTTGAAATATAATACTGAAGGACACCTGACAGAAAAAATTCTTACAAAATCGGACGACCACCAAATTTCAAACTGGCTTTTTCAATATGACAATCAGGGAAATAAAACTGAAGAGAATCAATTTTTCCCCAACAGGTCTGAGCCGACATTAAAAACTGTTTATAAATATGACAAGCGTGGTAATAAAGTGGAAGAGTATATGTATAATGGCGAAAATACTTTGATTGCCAAATGGTTATCAAAATATGATGATAAAAACCGGATTATTGAGGAAGACTATTATTATTCTGATGGAAGCCTCAATGCAAAAGAAACTTATAACTATGAATTTGATAAAAAGGGCAACTGGATACGCCAGATAATTTCAGAAGATGGCACTCCCAAATTTATAGTGTTGAGAGAAATAATATATTATTGATAATCAATGATTTATAAGTGTATTTAATCAACCTCCTTGAAGCAGAACACTCCCGCAGCCAGATGCAAACCATTGTAAGTTATATTGGTACCAGTCAAAAGAGGTTTGATGACCTAATTAAAATTTTCTTATCCGGCCAATACAGGCTCGCCCAAAGAGCAGCCTGGCCCATCAGTAATTGTGCGGCAGCTCACCCACAATTAATCAATAAACATTTTGTCACACTTATAAAAATGATGAAGGATGAAAACCAACATCCTGCCGTAAGGCGAAATGTGCTAAGGATACTTGACAACCTTGCCCTAATTCCCGAAAAATATCACGGTGTAATAATGGATGCCTGTTTTATTTATATTTCCAACCCTTTCGAAACAATTGCTTGTCAATCATTTGCATTGGGTATATTAGATAAATTGTCAGATACATATCCTGAAATAAAGCCTGAATTGGCATTAATCATTGAGGATAAATTACCCCATGCTACTGCTGCTTTCAAGTCAAGGGCAATGAAGATTTTAAAGAAAAAACGGTCAAATTCTATTTAACATAATATTTACCACGCATTATTAATAACCTTCGTTAAAATATACAGAAAAGCCGTGCCAAAGGTTTTATTCCTGCCTTTCAAGCCTTATTTTTGCCTTTTTTGAAAAGGAGATATTATTTTGAAAAGATTTATTTTACCCTCAATACTTTTATTATTTATTTTTTTATGTTTTGGTTGCAAATCCAATTCACAGGAATCGGCTCATGGCAAAATGGATGACACCATTTCTGAACCGGTTGATAAATTGGACGTTAATGAACTTAAGCGATACAAAAACCAGCTTCAACTTTTGTTTGATACCGGATTGATAACCAAGAACTTCAATGGCGGAATTTTGGTAGCTAAAGGCGGCAATATCCTGTATGAAAAATATATGGGTTTTACCAATCCAAACAGTAAAAAAGATTCCATTAATAAAAACACTTCTTTTCATCTGGCCTCTACCAGCAAACCTTTTACAGGAGTAACCGTACTTAAACTTGCAGAAAAGGGGCTTTTGCGGTTAGATGATGACCTTACCCGGTTTTTCCCCTCCTTCCCCTACCCCGGCGTTACCGTGAAGCAATTACTTTCGCATCGAAGCGGACTACCCAATTATTTGTATTTTATGGATGGAAAATCCAATTGGCCAAAAGGAAAACCCGTAAGTAATAAAGATGTATTGCAATATCTGATTGATTATCGCCCTTCGGCTAACTTTAAGCCGGGCACAAGGTTCAGTTACAATAATACAAACTATGTTCTTTTGGCATTGATAGTGGAAAAAGTGACCGGGAAATCTTTCCCTCAGTATCTCAAAGAAACTATCTTTACGCCATTACAGATGGAGCATACCTTCGTTTACACTCCCGCAGACAGTACCCGTGTTATCATGTCATACAAACCCTCCGGCGCTATTTGGGAAAATGATATTTTTGAAAATACCTATGGTGATAAAAATGTATATAGCACACCGGAGGATATGCTTAGATGGGACAGGGCCTTGTATGATCCCAAATTCATCAACCAATCGCTATTAGACACAGCATATCAACCACTTAGTCATGAAAAACCCTCCATTCACAATTATGGACTCGGATGGAGGCTTCTTAATTTTCCTAATGGCAAAAATGTGGTGTATCATTTTGGGAAATGGCATGGTTTTACACCTGCCTTTGCCCGCTTGATTGATGAAAAAGCGGTGATTATTATTCTCGGAAACCGTTACAATCAAAATATATACAATACAGCGAAAAAATCATATCTGATTTTTGGCGATTATAAATTGGATTCGGCAAATGCCGGCCTTGACGATGAAAACCAGGGAGAAAATACCAATGTTGCCATGCCGGCCCCAATATCGAAGAAAGAAGTGCAACCTGCTGAAAGTCAATCACTTAAAAAAAGCGCTGAGACACTAAAACCAAAGCCGGAAAATAAAAATCTGAAAACAACGAGAGAAAACTCCAAAACTAGTACAAAAAAATTGGAAGAAAAACCGGAGCTCCCAAAAAGCAAAAAGGATATTAAGGTCAAGCCTGAAAACAGAAATCTGAAATCAAAAGCTGAAACTAAAAAGACTGATTCAAAAAATAATAGCTCAAAAAATCAATCAAAAAGTCAGTCAAATATTCAAAAAAAGCCTGTAACTTCATCTTCATTAAAAAATCAGGAAAAAACAAAGGTTCCTGCAAATAAACAGAGGGAGACAAAAAAGAAAAAATAAGGCTTTTTATGAAGTTATTAACCGCAAAGCAGATACGCGAGTGGGATCAATACACCATACATAAAGAACCCATAACCTCCATCGAACTGATGGAACGGGCTGCAAGGGCATGTACCAAATGGTTGTTGCAAAATACGCTTGCAGACAGTTATTACATTTTTTGCGGGAAAGGAAACAATGGTGGCGACGGGCTCGCTATTGCCCGTATGATGGCAGATGCACACCATGAGGCCAGAGTGTTCATTTTAGAATCTGATGCCAAAGGAAGTCTCGATTTCAATATCAATTTTACTCATTTGCACCAAAAGGGAAATGTACCTATAACACTCCTGCGGAGCGAAAATGATTTCCCTGTAATTCCTGAAAACGTAATTGTGATAGATGCCTTATTCGGTACCGGCCTCAACAAAACGCTGGAAGGAAATGGCGCTGCATTGGTTGAGTATCTCAATACTTTGAGTAATGGGATTGTTTCAATTGACATTCCCAGCGGCATGTTTTGCGACAAATCCTCTGCTGGAAATACTGTTGTAAGCGCTACCCATACACTTACGTTTCAGGTTTTAAAGATGGCTTTTTTGATAGCCGAAAACGAAAATAATTTTGGACAGGTTCATATTCTGGATATTAGTTTGCACCCGGAATATTTGGAAAATATTCAAACTAAATTTCAGTTAATCAATAAAACCACTTGTAAATCAATACATAATCCAAGAAATTTATTCTCACACAAAGGCGATTTTGGTCATGCGCTGTTGATGGCAGGTAGTTATGGTAAAATGGGCGCTGCCGTTTTATCGGCAAAGGCTTGTATGAAGAGCGGCGCCGGTTTGCTCACCTGCCACCTGCCCGAATGTGGTTTATATGTGATGCAAACAGCAGTTCCGGAAGCAATGTGTATAGTTGATAAGGAAAGTCGGGTTCTTTCTGCTATAACTGACGATATTTCCAAATATTCGGCAGTTGGCATAGGTCCGGGTATCGGCACTCACTCCGAAACATCACTATTAATTAATTCATTAATAAATAATTATTCCAAACCTTTGGTTTTGGATGCCGATGCCTTAAACATCCTGTCTCAAAACAAAGAGTGGCTGAAAATGCTGCCCCCCTACTCTATTTTAACACCTCACCCCAAAGAGTTTTCAAGATTATTTGGTGAAGGCATGAATGATTTTGAAAAAATAGAAATGGCGCTATTGAAAGCTAAGGAATTAAATGTTATTATTTTAATCAAAGGTCATTATTCCTTCATTGCTTTGCCGGACGGTTCAGGGTATTTCAACATTACCGGCAATGCAGGAATGGCTACCGGTGGCAGTGGCGATGTGCTTACAGGAATTCTCACGGGATTGATGGCTCAGGGATATAAGCCGGAGGAAGTTGTGGTTTTTGGTGTATTTCTTCATGGTCTGGCCGGAGATTTGGCTTCAGGCAAAGTATCTATGGAAGCATTGGTTGCCTCAGATATTATAGAAAATATTGGAAATGCTTATTTGGCAATTAATCAGGGATAAATTACCAGCCACTTGCCAGTACGTCTGCAATATGCATCGTTTTTATTGAGTAGCCTTTTCCGTCAATATAACCTTGAAGATGCATCAGGCAGGATAAATCGGTGCTTACAATGTAGTTTGCTCCGGTTGCAATAGCATTTTCTACCTTTTGCTCACCCATATTTACCGAAATTCCATTGAATTTTACGGCAAAAGTACCTCCAAAGCCGCAGCAGGTTTCATTATCTGCCAACTCACGAAGCGTGAGTCCTTTTACATTTTCCAATAAAATTCTGGGGCCTTGTTTGATTTTGCACTCACGTAGCGCTGCACAACTGTCGTGATAGGTAATTACCTCCTTAAAGGTAGCGCCGGTGTCTTTAACGTTCAATACCTTTAACAAAAACTCGGTAAATTCAAAGGTTTTGGCAGAAAGTTTTTTCAGGTCGTTATGCAGTGATGAATTTTCAAACAATTTTGGATAATAGTTCCTTACAAAACCAATACAACTGGCGCTGGGCGCTACCACATATTGGGCATTTTTAAACTCATTTATAAATTTGGAGCATACGGGTTTAGCATCTTCCCAAAAACCGGCATTGAAGGCAGGTTGTCCGCAACAGGTTTGTTGGGTGTTATATTGTACATTGCATCCGAACTTTTCCAATACCTTTATCATATTGAAAGCAGTTTCAGGATAAAGCTGATCTACAAAACAGGGAATAAATATCTGAACGTCCATTTACAACTCGTTGAATATTAACTAATTATTTAAAGATGGAGCTTTCTACCCTATCATTTTCAATGCGCTGATGGCAGCTTCTTCTCCTTTGTGGCCGTGGCTGCCTCCAATTCTTTCCAGCGCCTGAGCTTCATTATTCACAGTGAGCACTCCAAAAATGGTGGGTACCTGCAAGTTAAGATTTAATTGTAAAACACCTTCACTCACCATGTTGCAAACGTAATCAAAATGAGGAGTGTCGCCTTTTATTACACATCCCAAGGCGATATATGCATCAGGAAGCGAAGCTGCTTCCCAGGCTTTTTCCCAATGACGTTTTATGGCAAAAGGAATTTCTACACATCCCGGAACAATTAGGATCTCGAACCTGATGCCATATTCATTGAAAACCTTTAGGCAACCTGCCTCCAGCTCATCTACAATGTGCTCATTCCACTCTGTCTTTACAATAATGATAAGGGCATCCTCTTTAAGAATGCCCTTATCTATCTGGTATAAATTTTTGTTTCCTGTAGAAGCCATTTTAATTTACATTATAAACTCCCAATTGTGCTAAATATTGATCTGCCATAAAACCCTGCTGGGTTTGGCCGTATTTCTCCTTAATTTCCTTATAAAGTTTGATTGCTTCATCAGGTTTGTTCAATACTTTTTGAGCAAGGAATGCCGCATGAAACAATGCGTTGGCAGAGGAAGTTTTGTCATCGGTATTGTAGTACGCTGCCTTCTTATAATATTTAAGAGCTTCTTCACCTTTGCCCAAATCACCATAAGCATCGCCCAATAATTTGTAGGCTCTTTGTTGAATTTGCTTGGCATCGGTGCTAAAGTCTTTCAGGTATTTAACGGCTTTGTCATTTTGGTTCAGTTTCAGATAGCAAACACCGGCGTAAAACTGTGCCATATTGCCGGCCGGGGTACCGCTGTATTTATCGGCAATTTTAATAAACCCGGGATTTACGCCATCGCCACTGAGTGCAAGAGCTACAGAATCCATTCTGAAATATTCTTCTGCCTTAAAACTTTTATCCTGAGCTTCCTGATATTTGGGTTTTTGAACGTATTCTTTGTAAAGTAAAAAGCCACCCACAATAACTACCAAAGCGCCAAGTACTATAAATAACGGTTTACTGTTTTTATTCCAAAATTCGCTCAGTTGTTTAATAAATGCTGCTCCTTTGTCTTTTTCTGCTTCTTCGTGATGCGTTTTTTTATGTGCCATTTTTTTTAAATTCTGATTTATCTATTTTTAGTCAACAATAAATGGATAGTTTTGATCCATGTAAACATCTTTCAGTACTTCACTATCATCTGGGAATGGACTTTCTTCTGCAAATACGACAGATGCCGCCACTACTTCATCCACTCTGGTATCAATAGCTTTCAATTCGTCAGCAGAAGCGATAGCCTCATCCTGAATATGAGTTTTTATCTGAATAATCGGGTCTTTCAACCTGTATTCAGCCACTTCATCTTTGGTACGATATTTTTGAGGGTCGCTGATGGAGTGTCCTTTATAGCGATAAGTATTGATTTCCAATAAGGTTGGTCCGCCTTTTTCGCGTGCTCTTTTCACCGCTCTGGCTACCGCATCATGCACTGTTTCTGGGTGCATACCATCTACTTTTTCGGAAGGCATGCTGTATGCTTCGCCTAACTGATGAATTTCGCGTACATTGGAAGTACGTTGTACTGAGGTACCCATTGCGTAGTTATTGTTTTCGCAGATGTAGATAACCGGCAGGTTCCAAAGCATCGCAAGGTTAAAACTTTCGTGCAAGATACCCTGGCGGGCAGCCCCATCGCCAAAGAAGCAAAGAACCACATTGTCGGTTTCTTTATAATTTTCGGCAAATGCAAGTCCGGTTCCGGTACCTATTTGAGCGCCAACAATACCATGTCCACCAAAGAAATTCTCATTTTTACCAAAAAAGTGCATACTGCCACCTTTTCCTTTGGCACAACCGGTAGCCTTGCCATAAAGCTCGGCCATGCAGCTATCTACCGATACACCCTTAGCTATAGCCAACCCATGGTCGCGATAACTGGTAATAAATATATCATCCGGCCTGGTAGCAGTCATACAACCGGCAGCAATAGCCTCTTGTCCCACGTAGGAATGAAAAAATCCGCGAATTTTCCCTTCCATTTTGTACTTTTCCTCAGCCATTAACTCAAACTGACGAATAAGCTGCATCAGTTCGTACCAATATAAATAGGTTTCTTTAGAAAATTTTGTAGCCACTGTACTTAAAATTTAGTATGCAAAAGTAAGGGAATTTTAGGTATAAACTAAATGAGAAATATAAAATTTGGCCGGTAAAAAGCTTCCTTTAGAAAAATCCGGCTTAGGAAATCGTTTCTTTTACTTTTTGTGTCATTCTGACAAACGTCAGGCGATTTATTTAACAACTTTAGCAATTATTTTTTTTACGGAAAAAATGACTAATTTGATCAGATATAAAAATTGTATTACAACAAAGGCATCACTCAAATTAGCGATTTACCAAAAAGTATTGATTAATTAATTTTACAGGATAAAATTGAGTACCTGAGCTATGAATAACATAAAAGTTAAAAAAATATTACCAGATGCCATATTGCAACAGTATGTGGATTCTTATATATTCAGAGAGGTAGATACTGATGGAATTACTGTTAAGAAAATTATACCACCCAATCATGTTACCTCTTTGGATTTTTTTATGGGTGCGCCTTTCAATACAATAGATATTAGGACAGAAGCCGAAATACCTTATAAAACAGCGGCAATCAGAGGTTGCAGAACCACTGCAAAATACGTAATTGAGTATAATAAACCTTTCAGTGCATTTTCGATAAAATTAAAGCCTACAGGTTTATTTAGTTTATTAGGAATAGAAATGCACAAATTTACTGATGCAGATATTGATTGCTATAGTATCAAATTGCCCTTTGATATAGGGCATGTTTATCAAAAAATGGCACAATCAACAGATATAGACGAACGGGTAAATATTGTTGAATCATTTCTTGTTAACGTGTTGTCAAAAAAGGAAAACAAGTCCCGGCTTTCAGGTTTTATCGAAAATGCAAATGATATTGAAGCGCAACCAATTTACCTCTCTCAGCGACAACAAGAGCGGCTATTTCGTAAGGAGGTGGGTATGAGTCCAAAACATTTTAGTAGTTTAAAAAGGTTTTGCTGCTTATTAAAAGCAAAAAAGCAAAATGAAAACTTAAGTTGGACCTCCCTGGCATACGAACATGGTTATTTCGATCAGGCGCATCTCATCCGTGATTTTCACTTTTTTCTTGGTATGTCGCCAACATCATTTCGTATTGGAGACTTTGCCCTATAGCTCAAATTAGGTATCCGAATGTCGTGGTTTTACAATTATCAACATCATTCTAAAATATAATTTTACACTTGAAAGTTACCAACGGTAAGAAACCTTATTAAATTTTTAAATAAAAAGTATCCTGTCGGCCAACCCCATATTTTCGGTGCAGTTTGATAAGTTGATATTTGCGGGATGAAGACTAGTAATGATTCTAAGGCAAAAGTTATGCGGCGACATATAGAGGCTCAAAGCATCAGCGGGTTAACAGTTACAGAATATTGTGCACAAAACGGAATAGTAAAATCCAACTATTATTATTGGCATAGAAAACTCTCGGAAAGGAAAGTTGCAGGCTTCACTCCGATTCATGTAGGCAGAGATTCATCCATTGAGGTAACCTACCCCAATGGCGTACAGCTTAGTTTCGTCGGTGAAATAAATACAGTCACCATCAAAGCACTGGTATGCTGCATTTGAGTACCAGCTGCCGCTATTTTTATTACACTGGTCCGACGGATATGCGCAAGGGGGCTTACAGCCTCAGCGGTTTGGTGCGTAATGAAATGAACCAGGATGTACTCAGTGGCGATGTATTCATTTTCATCAGTCGGCGGGGTAATAAAATAAAATTGTTGCAATGGGATGGTGACGGATTTGCCTTGTATGAAAAAGGATTAGAGCGTGGCACTTTTGAGCGACCGGTATCAGAGCACACCGGCCATCCGATAGCTATCGGATATAACATGACAGCTCATCAGTTACAATACATTTTAAACGGTGTGGTATTAAAAAGTATCCGTTATAAGAAGAGATACAGCCATATTGGCTGAAACTACTGCCAATACTGCATTGCAGCCAACTGTTGGCATTCTTATTGCTCATTGTTTCTCATCGAGACAATCCTTACACATACCGATTATAAAGCCCTTTACGAGCAAGCACAACTACAGATACAGTCGCTGCAATTACAGTTAGCGGAGCTCAAAAAAATGATCTTCGGCAGCAAGGGAGAAAAATTTATCGTATCATCCAATACCAATGTGGTGCAACCAGACTTGTTCCCTGATGATAAATTGGGTGAGCATACTGTGATAAAAACCACGCTGATAAAATCATTTGAAAAAAAGCAAACCAGACTCAACGTAAATCATCCTGGCCGTAATCCGTTACCAGAAGGGCTTCGCAGGGAAGTAATCACACTACAGCCCGATGGAGATGTAAGTAATTTAAAAGAAGTAGGCCGTGAAGTAAAAGAGGTATTGGAATATCAGCCCGGTGAGTTGTTTGTAAAACAATATGTACGTCCTGAATATATTGAAATAACTGAGGACAGATTAAATGCCAGGCGTGTGATAGCTGCTCTGCCGGCCATGCCTTTGGAAAAGTCCATTGCAGGCCCATCACTGCTCACGCATCTTTTGGTAAGCAAATGGGTAGATCACCAGCCAGTCTATCGTCAGCTTGAGATATTTAAAAGACAGGATGTAACCATCAACCACAGCACAGTATCAGGGTGGATAAAGGATGCTATGGAACTTATAGAGCCGGTATATAACCTGCACTGTAAAGAGGTTCTGAACACTGATTACCTTGGTGTAGATGAGACCACCATTAAGGTATTAGATAAAGATAAAAAGGGCACTACTCACCGGGGATACTACTGGGTGTATTACGATACAGGCAGGAAGTTAGCATTGTTCGATTACCAGCCGGGCAGAGGCGCTATTTATCCGCAGAGCATGCTGCACAGGTTTAAAGGCTACCTTCAAACAGACGGCTATGATGCTTACGAAACCTTCGATAAAGTAGAAGGCGTTACCACACTATGCTGCTGGGCACATGCCAGGCGCAAGTTTTATGACGCTAAAGATTATGATAATGCCGGTGCAGAAAAGATACTGACAGAAATACAGCGACTCTACGAAATAGAAGCGCACTGCAGAGATGAATGCCTTACCCGGGAACAGATAAAAGAATACCGATTCACCCATGCGGTACCCATTCTTACAGCGCTTAAAAAACTATTACAGGATTTTCTTGTAAAATCATTGCCATCCTCTCCGTTGGGCAAGGCGATAAGCTATACGCTGAAGCGATGGGAGAAGTTGTGCCTCTATACTACTGATGGCAAATTGCAGATAGATAACAACTTAGTTGAAAACAGTATCCGCCCGGTGGCTTTAGGCAGAAAGAACTATCTGTTTGCCGGAAGCCATGAGCGGGCCCAGGATGCCGCTATGTTATACAGTCTGTTTGCCACCTGCCGACTGCATGGTGTCAATCCTGAGAAATGGCTGACTCACCTGTTTGAGAAGATAAATGTTACAGCTAAGAATGACCTACACCTACTGCTGCCGCAAAATTACACTGCCGTAGCCTCATAACAATGATGGGGTTCGTCAAAGGGATACTATTTACTGCATAATTTCCATTGGGCAGATTGCTAAAAGTACATTCCACTTTTCCGTTATGAATGTTTACTTTTTCCATTTTGAAATAATTCCTGTACTGCTCATCAGGAATAGAACCATTTTTGTTATACAACGCTATTTGCAAGAGACCTTTAGAATTTCGTAAGTTTTCAACTACTACGGTCAAACTGTAATTTTCGCTGTTAGTAACTTTAAACGAACTCAATAGAAAGACCATTGCAAATATTACCAATACTGGTTTAAAAATTTGACTCATAATTCGTAATTCTTAATTTTTACCCCTTTTTCACCACAAAGAATACGAAATTTTTCATCGCAAAGGCGCAAAGAAAATCCTAAACCTGAAATTAAAACCAGTCAAATTTTCTATATTTTGCAGAGCTAAAACTCAACAAAATATGCACCCGCCACTCAATTCGTAATTCGTAATTCGTAATTTTTAATTCTTAATCCTTAATTCTTAATTTTTCTTTCACGCTATCCACCACATCATAAACCATTGGAACTAAATAAACGGTTAAAGCCAATGACGAAAGTAAACCGCCAATAATCACCCAAGCCAATCCGTTTTTCCATTCGGCTGCTGTACCGCTGGCTAATGCAATGGGCAACATCCCGATTGCCATCGATAAAGTAGTCATCAGGATAGGTCGCATTCTTTCTTTTCCTGCGGTAATCAGTGCTTTTTTATAATGTTTTCCTTCGGCTTTTAATTGGTTTGTAAAGTCCACAATTAAAATAGAATTTTTGGTTACCAAGCCCATCAACATAATCAGCCCAAGCAAAGCAAATAAACTCAAATTGCTTAATGATAAATTCAAAGCTAAAAATGCGCCGATAGCAGCCACCGGAATGGCAAATAAGGCAACAAACGGATAAATATAACTATCGTACAATGCTACCATAATCAGATAAATCAATAAGAAGGAAATCGCTAACACAGACCCCAAAGCCCCAAAACTATCATTTTGTCGTTTAATATCACTCCCCCAGGTCATTTGTATGCCATTAGGCAAAGGATTGTTCTTAATGTAAGCCACCACATCATCAGCCACCGTTCCTGACGGACGACCTAAAGCATCGGCAGTCAATGTAACAGCCGGTTGTCGGTCTTTTCGCTCTAAAAGTGATGGTGAATTGTTCCTTTCTAAATTGGCGATTTGCAAAACTTCAACAGGAACACCCATTGGATTAACGATGTTCAGTTGTTTTACATCGTCTTCATTTTTGCGACTGAATTGATCTAACCATATCCGAACAGGATATTCTGTTCCATTTTCAGTTAAGGTTGCATCGTCATTTCCGGTAAAGGCGGTACGCAAATTCATTCCAACATAGGCCGTATTCAATCCTAATCGTTGCATTTTATCTTTATCGGGAATCACCTTCAACTCGGGGCTCCCTGCTTCTACCGATAACCGAACATTATCAGCCCCCGGGATTTTTTCAATAGCAGAGGACAAGTCATTTCCAGCTTTCAAAACCTGATTTAGATTACTCCCACTCAAAGAAATTTCAATAGGTGCAGAACGAGGCACCAAACCCAATGCCATCATTGAAAAATTAATACCAGAATAATCTTTCTGCAAATCGTTTCTCAATTTTCGCATAAAATCTTCGGTAGAAACCTTCTTTATTCCTGCTTTTTTCAATTCTTCACTTTTCATTTTTAATTGAATGGTGAATTCTGTCTTATTTGCAGAACCTACACCCAAACTCCCAATGCCGGTACTGGGTCCGCCTATGTTGCTGAAAACGGTTGCCACTTCAGGTCGCTTTAAAATATAATTTTCAATTTTTTCAGAAATCAAATTGTTTTGCTGGATAGAAGTACTTTTATCAAACTCTAAGGCAAATCTGAATTTTCCTTGATCGCCTGTTGAAATGAGTTCTTTCCCAATAATTCCCTGTTTCATCATAGCTACTGTTCCCACAAAAAGCAATAAAACAAATGCGGTGAAAATGAGTTTGTGGTTGAGTACCCAATTCAACGATTTCCCGTACCAGGAAATGAATTGGTCTAATTGATGTTCGAACCAAAGCAAAAATCGGTTAAATAAATTAGTAGGTTGTAAATCTTCTTGTTTTCCGATACGAGATGCTAACCAAGGCGTTAAAGTGAAGCCCACCAATAAACTTGTTAGAGTAGAGGTGATAACCACTACCGAAAATTGTTTGAGCATATCGGCTACAAAAACCTGTAAAAATAAAATCGGCAAAAACACCACCACATCCACCAAGGTAATAGACAAGGCAGAAAATCCGATTTCCATTCGACCATCCATCGCAGCCGTTCTCTTTTCTTTACCCATATCCAAATGGCGCTGGATATTTTCCAAAACTACGGTAGCATCATCAACCAAAATACCGATGATTAAAGACATTGCCAGCAAAGTCATCAGGTTGAGTGTGTAACCCAACAACCACATTACAGCAAAAGCAGTGATTAATGAAGTGGGAATTGCAACCAAAACGATAAGAGAATTTCTAAAACTTCTCAAGAATAATAACATCACTAAAGACACTAAAATCACGGCTAAAATCAAATCAAAAACAACTGAATTTACAGCTGCAATGGTATTGTCGGTACTGTCGTCTGTTACGACAAATTTTACACTCGAACTTGCATTTTGCTTTTCAATAGATTGAAATTTATCCCTGATTAATTTTGACACATCTACAGCATTGGCATCGCCTTGTTTTTTAATCATCAATCCTATTCCTGCTTTTCCATTAAAACGACTGTATGAAGTGATTTCTTTAATTCCATCAGTCACTTCGGCTAAATCTTTTACATTAACCGGGCTGCCCGGAAATGGCATTGCTACTTGCACATTCTGAATGTCATTAATTGTATTGAATTTACCGACTAAGCGAACCGAATTATTTTCTGTATCCGTTTGCAATTTTCCTGCCGGCAAATCAATTCCCGAGCGATTAACCGCTTCCACAATCTGGTACAAAGAAATTTTGTACAATTTCAATTTTTCTTTGTCAACCTTAACCTGAATTTCCCTCTCTTCTCCTCCCAAAATAGAAATTTCAGCCACACCTCTTAATTGCTGTATTTGAGGCAAGAAATCATCTTTCATTTTTTGATAAAACTCGGTTGGTTTTAGATTGCTCGTGGCACTTACAGACATTATCGGCAAATCGTTGGGCGACACCTTACTCATCACCGGATTTTGAATATCCTTCGGTAAATCTTTTCGGATGTTATCAATAAAGCGTTGCGCATCTTGCATCGTTTTATCTAAATCTGTTCCGTATTTGAGATTGGCGATGATGATAGAAGCATTGGGCAAAGACTTTGTAACCAAATAATCCACACCCTCCAAATTGGAAAGTGCATCTTCGATTTTTCGGGAAACTGAAGTTTCCACTTCATTAGGCTCTGCACCGGGGTAAACGGTTCGGATAACGACAACAGGTTGGTTAAAATCGGGCATTAATTCATAACTCAAATTCTTAAAACCGATAATTCCCAAAAGTGCAAATACGCTGAAAAGAACAATAATCAGCGATGGTCGTTTTATTGATATTTCTGTGATGTTCATTTTTCTTTCAATTAAAAATTGTGAATTACGAATTACGGTTTTTGATGGTAATCTGAATTTTACCTAAAATCTTACAAATTTCTTCTGCATCATTCATCAGACTATCTGCTGTTGCATCATCAAAATATTCTGTTGCTTTTAATAATTTAATCCAATAAATAGATTCTCTGGCTTCTTTGTATGCGATGGTTAGTTTATGAAGAAAATCTTTTTCTGAAGCACCACCTATTGACTCTTCAATGTTAGCACCAGTACTTGTACCTGAACGTAAGAGCTGTTTCGATAATACAAATTCTTTCTTTTCATTTTGCAAATACTTAAAAGCATTTACCACCCTGATAGCAAAATCAAAACTTTTCTGCTGTATAATATTCTCCTTCATATTCTTAATTTTTAATTCATAATTATTGATTCGTAATTCCTAATTATTGATTCGTAATTACAATGTTAGCATTGTTAAAAAGATTGATAAACCCATTTGTAACGATAATGTCGCCAACATTTAAACCACCTGAAACAATCGTTTTATTCCCAATATTTTTAGAAATTGTAATCGTTTTTAAAACTGCCTTTTCATTTTCTACGACATAAACTTGTGCTTTATTTTCGTTGCTTATAATTACAGAAGAAGGGATAATAATGCCTTGGTTTATTTCGTTATCAGATAATGCAACCTTTCCAAACATGCCTGATTTTATAGTTGATTGTTTGGTGTTCTCTACACGAAATTGTACAGGAAAACTATTTCCCATATTCGCCTTACTTCCAATCATAGATAGTTTTCCATTCAATGATAGTTCAGGAAAAACATCTGCTGAAATACTATAATTTTGATTGGGTTGAAATTGCTTTAATTCACTTTCGGGTACATTTACCGTAAATTTGAGCGTACTTATATCTGTGATTTGCAACAGAGGAATTCCGGGTGCTGCAAAAGCTCCAATTTCGCTTAATTTTGCTGTTACCACACCGCTAAATGGTGCTTTGATAGTTGTTTTATTGATTTGCTCTTGCAAAGTTGCTTTTTGTAATTTGGCAGATTTTAAACCTAATTTTGCTTTTTCTAATTGAACGCCTTGCACGGCATCGGCTTCTGTTAAAATGGTGTAACGATTTACATCGTCTTGCAAACCTTCAATTTGCACGTCAATGGATTGCAGTTGTAGTCGTAATAGTGAATTATCCAATTGAATAACCGTTTGTCCTTGTTGAACATAACTTCCTACATCTGCTAAAACTGCATTGATTTTACCTTGTGTTTCAGCACTGATTTTCACCTCTTTATTAGGTTCAAATGTTCCGGCAAAAACACCTTCGTCATTGATGTATTTCAATTGAATGGTGTCCACACCAACGGAAATAGGTTTTTCCTTATCGAATTGGTAAACCTTACTTTCGGTTGTTTTTTTATTGCTTGCCAATTTGAATATTACCAAACCAACAATTGCAATACCTACTATTATCCAGATTATCTTTTTCATCTTACTTATTTTTAATTCGTAATTCGTAATTTTTAATTTTTAATTCTTAATTCTTAATTTTTAATTCTTAATTTTTAATTGAAATCGTTCCCTTTAGTTTTTTTAATTCCAAATCAGCTTTCAAATAATCAATCACGGCATTCAGGTAGTTCTGTTGTGCTTCACGCAAAGCATTATCAGTCAACAAAACATCAGTCAAACTTGCAGTACCCATTTTTTGTTGTAAAAGCGCTTGATTATAAATTGATTTTGCCAATGCTATCTGACTTTCGGTATTTTTAATGGTTGTTTGTGCAATCGATTTTTGTCGGCTGGCATTTTCAATTTCCACTTTATTCTTGTCAGAAATTAATTGAGCCTGCAGCTCATTATTTTTTATTTCAAAATTCTTTTGGTTAATTTTTCTTTTTGAAATAGCGCCATCAAAAAGAGAATAAGTCAATTGAACTCCGGCAAAGCTTACAGGATAGAATTTCAGGAAACTATTGGGAGATTTGTCATAACCAAAACCCGATATTCCATAAGAAGCAATCAAATTTATATTGGGAAATAATTTAGATTGTTTCAGAGTTTTCAGTTCATTTTTTAAAATTTTATTCTGGGTGTTGATGATTTTTAGATCCAAAAAGTTCAAAGTATTGCTTTCCACTATTGTTTGCTGTTCTATTTTAGAAATCACATTTACATTTTCTTCCAAAGGAATTCCCATATTTAGCTTCAAGGCATTGATAATAGAGAAATATTTATTCTGAATATTCGCTCTCAGGGTTTTTAATTGCTCGGCTTGCAATTTCACCTTATTTACATCAGAACCTATAGCCATAAGTTGATCTTTCAACAGTTGCATATTTTGCAAGAGTTTGTTAGTATTGATTATATTACTATCAATAAAATCAAGCTGATGCTTCAGGATTTGAGCATTATAGTAAAGCGTGGTTACATCAAATAAAACCTGTTCTTCAGTTTTCTGATATTGAAGCTTAGAAAGCTCATTGACAATTTTGGTATTCTCAATTGCTCCGTATAGCTGAGAGTTGTATAAAGGCATAGCTAATGAAATGTTTGAACTGATATTGTGCGGAACACCAAACTGCAAATCTCTGAACTGCCCTTCAGGAGCTTGAGGATTGAGGGCATTCATCGGCATTAATTGAGTGGGCAATTCCATAAAATATCTATAATCTGCATTAGCAGTGATTTTGGGGTTTAAGTTCGCTTTCGCTTCCTTTTGTTTTTCAGAACTCAGGCCGATATTATTTCTGTTGACTTGCAGAGTTTTATTATAAATTTTTGCAGTATCTATGCACTGTTCCAGTGTCCAAGCCTCCTGGGCAACCACAGAATTCCAGCCGATAAATAATATCAGGATTAAAATAAGTTTGCGAATATTCACTAACATAATTGAGTAAATTTTTTTGTTACGACTATACTTTATTAATAAATTTTTTCTTTTTGGAAACTAACCATCCAATTAGGGTCATCATTAGCGTAAAAACAATTCTGAATAACAACGCATATACCGTTTTTTTTTCGTAAACTCCACCATAACTAATATATAATTGAAATACAATAAATGCAATAATCAATAAGAATAAGGAAACGACTAATTGTTTGAAACTAAGTTTAGGGTTTACCCAAATAGTATAGGCGGCTATCAAATATAATATCCCGCATGCCAGATTGGTATAAACAACAAACAATACATAGTTTCCTTCTCTTTCACGAATGCCAAAAAAGTCAAAAATGATAGATACAGTCATGAATACAGTTACTGTACCCAATAAGCTTAAAAGAGAAGTTTGTATAATTTTAAGTACTTTCATCTCCAAACTTGATTTACCAAATTTTTTTATTCAATTTTAGAAAACTAATACCAATTATAAAAACAGATACCGTCATTGTTAAAGCACCTATCAAAACAAAAATGGGTGGAAGACCCAAATATATTTCAGCTAATATGCCAAGCGGCATCAACAAACCAAATAAGGCCATCCAGGAAATTGTTTTTGAATATTGTAAACTGCCTTTAAAATGCAGCAGTAAAAAACCGATTACGATATTTAAAAAAGCAAATAAATTACCATGTACGTGAGCCAACCGAGCCTCAAAGTGTTTACCTATGCTATAAGAATTTGCCCATTCAGTAGCATTGGGTGCAAAATCTCTGAGATAAATTAATAAAAACCCATACAGCATAAATACGCCCATAGTAATAAAACCAATTGCGATATTATTTTTCCCGTTCATAATTTTTCATTATTATTTTAATAAGTATATAATTTAATAGCACTTATTCTTTTGATATCTCCCTTGCCCAATTAATCAGCAACGACTTGTTTTCCTCACTAAGTAGGGCATTACAATGTATCAATGTGTAGGGAAACATCGGCAATTCACTTTTTTCATTTTTGATTTTACTTGATTGATCATTATCTAAATGTTAATTAAAATATTGATGGTATAGATTGTATGAATATTGAATTTTAGAAATAATTTCATGAACCTTTTCTACATTACTTTCATTTTCTAATTCTTTCACTAATTCAAGGTGTGGATGAAGCCATTTATGCAACTCATCGTGACTTTTCCCGTCCATTGTACAACTTTTTATGAGCTGACTGTTTTGGTCTTTGATTTGTTCGGCAATGGTTTTGTAATCCGTTTTTCCTTTCTGAATATAAGTATTAACCAATTCTTCGCCTTTCTGTACAAAAGGTTTCATTTCATCATTTACTTTCCACTTTTCACCATTATTCAGTTCAAGGGCTTCGAAACTTTCTTTGTGCTGGTGTGTAGCATGAGTTTCTTCCTGCTGGGTTGCAGCTGGTTTTTCATTGAAATTATTACAACTCCATAAGATTATACTACTAATTCCAAATTCGATTATTTTTTTCATATCTATGTATTTTTTTCTACCATTTTTAAAATACCTTCTAATACTGTTTTACCGTCTTTTACCAAATCCGTTTTATGACCGGATAACTTCCATTTTAAAACAACCATTCTCATTCCCCCAATGATAATCGTAGTTAAAGTATTAGCGCTAATGAGTTTGTTATATTGTCCTAATTCTTGCCCCATGCTGATGTTGGTCTTTACAATATCTTGCATCATTTTCATGATTTCGGAAACTTTTTTGCTCAGATTTTCTTCAAAATGAAATATACTTTCAGCAAAAATAACACTGACAATTGCAGGTTTCCCACTAAAAGTCTGTAATTGGGAGTTAAAAATGCCTCTAAGTTTCTCTCCTTCTGTAGCTGTTGGCTTAAATGAAATGGACTCGATACGCGTTTTCATTTCTGTTATAAAATAATCCAATAAACTCCACAGTATTTGGTTTTTATTTTTGAAATGTCGGTATAAAGCCGGTTCAGAAAGTCCAATATCTTGGGCAAGAGTTTTTATTGTCAAATTCTGAATACCAAACTTCGAAATCCTGTTTGTCGCAGCCTCCATTATTTCTATCTGCCTATCTGTAAATTTTTGCATAATAAAATGAATACAATTTTTGTTAGTTAGTATTCACTCACAAAATTAGGAATAATTTTTAATTGACCAACTTTTTTTTAAAAAAAATATAATTTTAAATAATTTAAGTTCAATTATTCCGGATTCGGAAATCGTTTCCGGACATTTTCAAATTTAACCAAAGTATTTCAGATATCTTCATATTAATCATAGCGGTATTAAAACTATTATTTCAGGTCATGTATTGTGCATCATTGAAACAATCTATTTTTTGTGCATAATACTCGCCAGAAATTTCAGATTCTCGGCATAAAACCGGCTTAGTTTCCATGACTTATACCGCTCCGGCACCGGATACTGTACAATCGCCTCATCCGATAATCCTTTGTCAATACCCTCTCTGACTATTTTCTGCAGGTCTCTGATATAATTCTTCAATTCGGCAATTTCATTTTTGCCGCCCACAGGTCCGTGACCGGGTACATAAACGGCATAATCAGGGTTTTGCTCCAAAGCCTCGAGGTGCTTATACCATTCATCAGGCTTACCATCACTGAAAGAAGGGTGTCGCTCTACAAAAAGCAAATCTCCGCCAAAGACAATGCCTTCTTTCGGTAAAAAAAGCATACAGTCACTCGTAGTATGACCGTCCCTGTATTCCACAATCTTTACATCGCGATCATTACCATAAATCCACATTTCTTCGTTGAAGGTACCATCGGGTACTACCAGCCGAAGTAGCGGAGCAGAACTTTTAATACCTTCAAAATCGGCAATCCACAATGGTAACTCAGACTCCTCAGGATTTTTCATGGACTTATATTGCTCCTGCAATGAGGTCAGAACCTTATCGGCGATTTTCATTTCTGCTGCCCTTTCCTTCGGCTCATTGATGTTCTGGTCCACCCTGGTCTGATAAGTGCTGATGATTGTTGCTCCGGGTTTGAACAATTGATTCCCTCGGATATGGTCATTGTGATAATGACTGTTGATTACATATTTCACCTCTTTGCTTGTCAGTTTTTTTGCAACTGCCTTAAGGTCGGTAGCAGCATCAATATTCATAAATGGATCAAATATTAATACCTCCCGGCCAAGGTCAACAATACCGGCATTGCAGATGGCGTGGCCATAATGATCATTATTAATGGCAGCCCACACACCCGGGGCAAGCGGCTTGATGTCAAAATGTGGAGAAGGTCTATCGGTCTGAGCCTGCAAAGATGAGATAGCAAATAGCGCCATTACAGTGGTAAAAAATATGTCTTTCATGTATAACAAATTTTGTGGATATAAATTTACATAAAAAAACAGCTCCAAAAGAAAACGCTCCAATAAATTTAAAGAACATAAATTCAATCACACAATGCAACTTTTGGCAGCAACAAGAAGAAGTCAAAAAGAATCTATCCATTTGACCCAATTATAAGAAAGTTTGAATTAAGAGATGAAGTGAGTACATAAACAACGTTTCCGGTTTTTTTGATAACATTAAAATAACCGGGCAATAGTATAAAAATATGAGAAACAATGGTTAATATTTATTTTTGGGCAAAATATCTGTCTCAACACCGATAACTCCTTTGGAAAGTTATTTTTATTTAGCCAAACTGTACTATATCATTTCCTTATCTTTGCACACTTTTTAGAAGAAGATATATTGAATATGAACAATATCCGTAATTTTTGCATCATTGCACATATTGACCACGGTAAAAGCACCTTGGCTGACCGCCTTTTGCAAACCACCCAGACTGTGGCAGACAGGGAAATGATGGATCAGGTACTGGATGATATGGACCTCGAAAGAGAAAAAGGCATAACCATTAAAAGTCATGCTGTTCAAATCAATTATATACACAAAGACAAACAACAATATACCCTCAACCTGATAGATACGCCCGGCCACGTTGATTTTAGTTATGAAGTGAGCCGCGCTCTGGCTGCTTGCGAAGGCGCTTTGCTTTTAGTAGATGCAGCGCAAGGTATTCAGGCTCAAACTATTAGCAACCTATATCTTGCTATTGAAAACGACTTGGAAATCATTCCGGTTATCAATAAGATAGATATGGACGGTGCCATGATTGATGAGGTAAAAGACCAGATTATTGAACTGATTGGCTGTAAACCCGAAGACATTCTGCTAGCCAGCGGTCGTACAGGGCTGGGCATTGAGGAAATACTGGAAGCCATAGTTGAACGCATTCCACCACCTAAAGGAGATGAGAACGATCCTCTTCAAGCGCTTATCTTCGATAGTGTATTTAACAGTTATCGTGGCATTATCGTTTATTTCAGAATCATGAATGGAACGATAAAGAAGGGTGATAAGGTAAAATTTGTGAGTACCGGGCAAGAATATTTGGCTGATGAAATCGGCATCCTGAAGCTAAAAATGATGGAACAACAGGAGTTGAAAGCCGGAAACGTGGGCTATCTGATTACCGGAATAAAAGTGGCGAAAGAAGTGAAAGTAGGTGATACCATCACGCTGGCAAGTAACAATAATCCATTGCCAATCAAAGGTTTTGAGGATGTAAAACCAATGGTTTTTGCCGGTATTTACCCGATTGATACCAAAGATTTTGAGGATCTTAGGGATTGTATGGATAAACTGCAACTCAACGATGCCTCACTCACCTTTGAGCTTGAAACTTCTCAGGCGCTTGGTTTTGGCTTTCGTTGCGGATTTTTGGGCCTCTTACATTTAGAAATCATTCAGGAACGGTTAGAGCGCGAATTCAACCAAACGGTTATTACCACCGTACCAAACGTAAGTTTTATTGCTTATACTACCAAGGGAGAAAAGTTAATCATCAACAATCCGGTTGAGTTTCCTGATCCGGTAAAAACCGACCATATTGAGGAACCCTTTATCAGGGCCCAGATAATTACAAAGCCGGAATATATTGGAAATATAATGACACTCTGCCTGACCAAACGGGGCACCCTCATCAACCAAAGCTACATCAGCACAACCAGAGTGGAACTATTATTTGATATGCCGCTAACCGAAATTGTGTTTGATTTTTATGATAAACTAAAATCGCAGACTCGTGGCTATGCTTCATTTGACTACCACCCTATTGAGTATCAAACCAGCGATATTGTAAAAATGGATATATTACTCAATAGTGAAAAAGTGGATGCATTAAGCTCGCTCATTCACCGTAGCAGGGCACAGGACTTTGGCCGCCAGATGTGCGAAAGGCTCAAAGAATTATTACCTCGCCACCAGTTTCAGGTGGCTATTCAGGCAGCAATCGGGGCTAAGATTGTAGCAAGAGAAAATATTTCGGCTATGCGCAAAGACGTAACAGCCAAATGTTACGGAGGCGATATCAGTCGTAAACGCAAACTTTTGGAAAAACAAAAAGAAGGCAAAAAACGTATGAAGCAAATCGGAAATGTGGAAGTTCCCCAAGAAGCATTTTTAGCAGTATTGAAGCTGAATGATTAATCGGATTTTTTCACTAACACTTCTCTTACTTCTTCCAATCGTCTGAGCGCTTCTTCCATCCTGTATTGTGGTATCCCAATTTTCATTATACAAAATAATTGCATATCCTGTTTAAAAACAGTGCAATCTGTTTGTTTTACAATCATCATCACTTCATTCATTCGGGTATAGTCAAACTCCAACTGATAATTGATTAGAATCGGCTTGCGTACAAGGGGTATTACCTGCAAAACTAAGGCTGCGGCAGATTTATACGCATTGATCAAACCCGGAACGCCGAGTAATGTGCCTCCAAAATAACGAACCACCACTATTAATACATTGGTTACTCCCTTGCTGTCTATTTGCCCCAGAATCGGCCTACCCGCTGTACCCGATGGCTCTCCTGCATCGCTTACTCTGAAGTTATTATTATCCAATCCTAATCTGTATGCAAAACAATGATGGTTAGCTTTGGGATGCTCTTTTTTTAAAAAGGCTATTCTTTCTTTACATTCATCCACATCTTTAACAGGATAGGCAAAAGCAAGAAATTTACTGCCTCTGTCCTTAAACTCTGCTATTCCCTCCGTTTCAATTGTATTATAAAAATGCTCATCCATTAATCACAAACTTATTATTAATATTTTTATAATAAACCACCTCATCCGACAGTATCTTTTCATCTTTTATTTTTTCATAACCAGTTAGTACCGGTGATTTAAGACCTTTGGATACAAACAGTGATTTGTTGGTAATTATTCTGACTTCATCCCATAAACCTGCATCTATAAGTGATTGTAACAAAAACTGCCCCCCTTCTACCAAAACACTCTGAATACCCGATTCATATAATCGGGTCATAAGCGAGGGCAATATATCTGCTTCTTCTACCAGCATATAGTTCAAATTTCCATCCTGTTTTTCAATTTGGGTATTAAAGATCATTACCTCACCTTCTTCAAAAACACGCAATGTCAAAGACAAGCGAAGATGAGGATCCAGAATAATCTTTACAGGAGCCCTCCCCATCCAAAAGCGATTGTCAAGCAAAGGAATATCCTTTATAGCAGTATTAGCGCCAATCATAATAGCCACTTCTTCACTACGCCACTTATGCACCTGACGGTTTGTAATTTCATTTGAAATCAGTAATCTTTCATCATTGCCAGATGCCATAAAGCCATCATAAGTCTGCGCCCATTTTAAAGTAATATAAGGTCTCTTTTTTTGGTAAAAACTAAAAAATCTTTTGTTCAGTTCAATGGCTTCTTCTTTCAGCACATCGGTGATAACATTCACGCCTGCCTTCCGTAGCTGTTCGATTCCGGTGCCGTTTACCTTTTCAAAACTATCACTGCAACCAATCACCACCTCAGGTATTTTATATTGTCTGATGAGTTGGGTACAAGGAGGCGTTTTCCCGTAATGAGAACAAGGCTCCAGAGAAACATACATCGTAGAAGATGAAATTTTCTCAGGGGCATTTTTCAATGCATCATGAATGCAGTTTACTTCTGCATGTGCCTCTCCAAATTTTTGATGATATCCCTCTCCAATTATTTTTCCATCATGCACCAATACTGCGCCCACCATTGGGTTAGGCGCCACTTCCACACCGCCCTTCTTTGCCAGCTCAATACACCGGGCCATAAAATATTTATGTTCTGGAATGTACATTTTTACAAATGTAAATGAATTATGTTTGTGTAATGAAATTGACCGAAGCGTATCAGAATTTAGTCAGAAATATTTCTGTCATTTACCCTCACCCTGAGGCAGAGAATATTGCAGATTTAGTAATCGAAAAAATTACCGGAATTATTCCCCAAAATGTAAAAAATACTGATAAAAACTTAAGTGATGATGAAAACTCGGCAATTGAAACAGCAGAAAAAAGGCTGCTGAATAATGAGCCGGTGCAATATATCCTGAATGAAGCCTGGTTTTATGATGCTCCTTTTTATGTGGATGGCAATGTGCTGATTCCTCGTCCCGAGACTGAAGAATTAGTAGATTGGGTTATTAAAGAAAATAAAAGCAAACCATCTTTTTCAATTCTCGAAATCGGTACCGGAAGCGGTTGTATCCCAATTACCCTGAAACGAAAACTGCCCCAGGCAAAGGTTTTGAGTTGTGATATCAGCCAGGGCGCATTAGAGGTGGCTAAAAGAAATGCCGCACAACTACAGGCCGAAGTTAAATTGGAGCAACTGGATATACTCAACCCAAAAAATTGGATGCAGCTTCCGATGGTTGATATTATTGTGAGCAACCCGCCTTACGTAACCAACGATGAAAAAACGACAATTGCAAAAAATGTGATAGATAACGAACCCGGCGTAGCTTTGTTTGTGCCTGATGATAATCCGCTGGTTTTTTACGAGGCGATTGCGGTTTTAGGGAAAACACATCTAAAACCCGATGGTTGTATCTATGTGGAAATCAACGAAGGATTAGGCAATCAGGTTGTGAGCTTATTTAATAAAAATCAATACAAGGCTGCACTTAAGAAAGATATGCAGGGAAAAGACAGAATGGTGAAGGCTTTTCCCATAATTTAGTATAATTTACTTCACATTGGCCACCACTTTGGCCCCTGCTTTTTTTGCAGACTGCATTACCCGAAAAACTTCGCCATAATAAGCAATGGTATCGGCATTGATAACCACCGAAGGCGTATCTACATGCAGCCGCTTATCATTTACTTCTTTCAGAATAAGACTATCCAACATCAGGGGTTCTATTTTTTTATTGCCAATAAATAATTGTTGATCTTTATCAATTGATACTACAATATTTTGTTTGGCCTTGGTATCTTTTGTTCCACGCGGATTGTTCACCTTTACTACATTCGGATTAGCCATTGTAGTGGTAATAAGGAAAAACATCAGCAGAATAAAAAGTATATCATTCAGTGAGTCGGTGAACACTTCTGATTCTTTCCTGTATTTTTTTCTATACCTCATCTGAATAATTATTTTTGAACCGGTTCGTATAAAACATCTAAGAAATCGGCGGCGGCCACCTCCATCTTATGAGCAGTTTTATCAATTCTAACACTCAGATAGCTGTATCCAAAATAAGCCAGCAGGCCAATTATCAAACCTGTGATGGAAGTAATTAATTTGGTATAAATACCCTGAGAAATAACACCAATCTCTACTTCATTGGCTGCATGTATACTGGAAAACAGTTGCATCAGCCCCAACAATGTTCCCACAAAACCAAATATCGGCGCAGCCTTAGCTACAACAGAAAGTATATCCAGATTCTTTTCCAATTTATACATTTCCAATTGCCCAACGTGATCCATACTTTTTTCAATAGCATCAATTGGTTTGCCGATTCTCTGAATTCCTTTATCAACAATACGTGCAACGGGAGTGGTATTATTTTTAGCAAAGGACCTTGCCGCTTTAATATTTCCGTTCACAATATTATCCCGCACAATACTCATGAAGTTTTCGTCAATTTTTGATGCATGCCTGACAGCTATTGAACGCTCAACAAATATATATATTGCAAGAAGCAACATCGCTCCCAGCGGAATCATCGGCCAACCGCCCATTACAAGAAGGTCAAAAAAACTGATCGTCTTTGCCGCTGCAGGTGTAGGTGCAGACGACATGATGTTATGTGCAGAATCGGTAACTATTGTTTGTAAAAGAAATAAACTCATAAAAATTGAATTGAACCGGATAAAGATAGTAAAGCCCGACTTAAAAAAAACTTAATAATTTTTTACATACACATTTCTCATGCTGCCTGTTGCAAACATCTTATTTTTTATTTACAAAAAAAGCTGCCATAAACGATTTACGACAGCCTGCAAATGCAAGGTTCTTAATTATTTTTTCTCAGGAAAATCCAAAGTACCGGCCGGTCTCAGCATCAGCGCCTGAAACTGTCTCATTGTTTTTTCCATTCCTTCTGTACTTCCATCCAGGAAGATCACATTGCCTTTTCCATATTCCGCAAAGTTCTTAATGGCTTCGGTCCACATGCTGAACAAAATGAAATTAGTGTCCAGATTGGCCTGACGCAGTTCTTCAGCAGCAGAAGACATGCCTTTTGCCACCTCTTCTCTAAACAAGGCTATACCCTGTCCGCGAAGTTTTGCTGCTTCTCTTTCGGCTTCGGCGCTTATTTTAATGGCATTCCCCTCAGCTTCGGCCGATTTTGTTTTGGTAATCAGCAATGCCTGGCCTTCATTTTCGGCAGCTGCTTTCAGGTTATTACTGGCTACCACTTTACTCATTGATTCCAGAATCATTTTATCAAAAGTAATATCATTGATCTGCAAATCCTGGAGGTGATAACCCCATTCTGCCAATGTGTGATCAATTTCAACTTTTACATATTCTACAATTTCGCGGCGCAACCCTAAAACCTCCGCCTGCTTTTTGGTAGCCACAAAGGAACGAATATTTCCTTCAATGGTTCGTACCAGCGCCTGCATGAGGTCTCTGTCGCTGATAAACTTAAATGCTACTTTTTTTATTGTATCCTCATCCTCATTCTGCACTGCATATAATAGCATACTTTTAAAATAAACATTGGCCTGATCCTGTGTAACCGCCTGAAATTCAAGCTCTACAGAACGATTTTGAATTGATATTTTTTTAAATACATGTTCCAGAAAAGGAAGTTTCAACCGCAGCCCGGGCCCCACAGATCTGCGATATTTACCAAACATTGTAATAACGGCCACATAGCCCTGATTAACGGTAAACAATCCACTGAGAATGATCAGTGCGACAGTTATAAGAAAAACATAAGTAAGTGTCATTTTCTATTTTTTGATTTTTAAACTATATAATGATTTTATCAGGCATTTTCTTCCCATACCTGAACCAGATTTACTAAAACTTCTACAGATTTTTGCATATCCTGAATACTCACATATTCGTGCTTACCATGGAAAGCCATTTCGCCGGTAAAAATATCCGGACAGGGCAATCCCATGTATGATAAACGAGAACCATCCGTACCGCCTCTTGCACTACTCGGTTTGAAAACCACGCCACTGCGCTTCATTGCTTCTTCCACAAATTCGGCTCCTTTTGGATGGTTTACCAAAACATCCTTCATATTTCTGTACTGCTCTACAATTTCAAAATCGTAAGCAGCGCCTTCATATTTTCCAACTGCCTGTTTTACAAATTCTTCCAGTCTTTTTTCGTGCAGCGATAGTTTGGCTGTTTCAAAATCACGCACAATGAAAGTCAGTTTTGCCTTTTCTGCATTTCCTTCAAAATAGGTTGGGTGTACAAATCCTTCCCTATCTTCGGTAGTTTCGGGGCTAAAGCTGTCTTTGGGCAATAAGTCTAAAAATGTACCTGCTACCTTCAAAGCATTTACCAGCTTATCCTTTGCATATCCGGGATGTGCGCTTACTCCGTGAAAGGTAATTTTTGCGGCATCAGCGCTAAATGTTTCATCGGTAAAAGCGCCTCTTTCTCCTCCGTCCAGCGTATATCCATAATGAGCTCCCAGCTTTTTTATATCCACCTTATCCACGCCTCTTCCGATTTCTTCATCGGGGGTGAATAAAATTCTGATAGCGCCATGTTTTACTTCGGGATGCGAAATCAAATAATGCGCCATATCCATGATGATGGCTACTCCTGCTTTATCGTCGGCGCCTAAAAGTGTTGTTCCGGATGCTGTTATAATGTCTTCACCTGCTTTTTGTTCCAGATATGGATGCTGCTTAGGAGAAATGACCTGAGTAGTATCATCGGGCAAAACAATATCCTTTCCATCATAATTTTTATGTACAATGGGTTTTACACCCGTACCGCTACAGTCGGGAGCCGTATCCACATGGCTGCAAAAGCACACTACAGGCACATTCTTTTCTGATGTAGAAGGAACGGTAGCATACACATATCCGTGTTCATCAAGATGAGCATCCGAAATACCCATCTGATGCAATTCTTCTACCAGCAATCTGCTTAAATCCTTTTGTTTTTCTGTAGAAGGTTGCGCCTCAGAATGTGGGTCACTTTGGGTATCAATGGTTACATATTTCAAAAATCGGTCTGCAACGGTAAAATTATAATTCAAACTCATATACAAAATTTTATTACCAAAAACAAGTTTGCACCACTAAGGGGTTAATGGTGCAAACTATAATTCTAATTAAATTTTATTTAGATATAACAAATAATTGGGAATCTTATTCTTATATCTTTTAGGCAGGCTTTTGAAGAAATTCTTCAAAATTCTTATTCAATCCTTTTATTATTTCTTCCAACACCTCATACTGACTTCGAAGTTCTTTTTGCTTTTGAAGTGTTTCATCGGTAATGCCACCATGCAATTGACTTTCTACCTTTAAGCGTTGCTGATAAGCTTTGTAGTCGTGCCGTAAATCATGAATATTGATCAATTGAATATGAAACTGATTTTGAAAATGTTCCAAATCGCTTAGATCATCTTTTGGAAGGTTTTGCGAGGCAAATTTTAAAAGCCCTTTTTGAGAATTCTGAAGCGATTCACGATAATCTTTTAAAATTTGTCTTTTTGAGTTGCAATCTTCCATTAACTCTGAGATTTCTTCCAGTACCATGGCAAATAAATTTTGAAGTGAAAAAATATTTTATGTACGCAAACACAGCCTGATGCAATACTATCTGTTGTATATTTTTGATATTGCTCCAATATTATTACTGTGTTTAAATTAAGTAGCTTAAAGATACAATTTAATATTTCAAAAAACTATTAATTTTTCATAAATATGATAAATATCATTCGATTTCTTCACATCCTTATCAGGGTACAATAATCAACGGACTGCTTCCTTCAATTTCAACCAACTCAAGATCAAAAACCAATTCCTGCCCGGCCAAAGGATGGTTGGCGTCTAATGTAATAGAATCTTCAAGTATTTCTGAAACCACTACCTGAAACTGCTGCCCATTTTGATCGCTCATTAACAAGGGCATACCTACTTCTATCTGTAAATCGGCAGGGAAACGGTCTTTTGGCATGTTTACAATCATTTCAGGGTTTTTGGGCCCGTATGCCTCATCTACCGGAATCTGGATAGTTTTCTTTTCGCCCACTGCCATCCCGATTACTCCGTCATCAAAACCCCTGATAACCATACCACTACCCACCTCAAAAGCCAATGGTTCGCGTCCTTCTGACTTGTCAAAAGTTTCACCGGAAGTCAATTTTCCATGATAGTGTACCTTTATTTTGTCGCCATTTTTTACTTGTTGCATATTATTTTTTATTAATAAATTAAGAAGAGGCGAAAGGTAGGCATTTTAACCGAAATCAGGGTAAATTATTTCCATCCTGCAAAGCCGCTGGTAATCACTCCTTGTAAATATAAATTTCTGTTTTACCGTCTTTTGTAATTGCTCCCCTATACATTCCTGCAGTATTGAACGGCATTGAAATATTTCCTTTTCTGTCAATAGATATCAATCCTCCATCTCCGCCCAAATCGCCCACTTTTTTGATAACTGCATCTCCGGCCTGCTGCACGGTAGCTCCTTTGTACTCCATCATGGCAGAAAGATCATAAGCCACCACACTGCGTATAAAAAATTCGCCCCATCCTGTACAGCTCACGGCAGCGGTTTTGTTATTGGCGTACGTGCCTGCACCAATAATGGGCGCATCGCCCACCCTGCCATATCTTTTGTTAGTCATGCCGCCTGTAGAAGTGCCGGCAGCCAGATTACCATCATTATCCAAAGCAACAGCTCCAACTGTTCCGAATTTAAAGTCAGGATATCCTGTTCCCGACGGATGATAACTGTGATCAAGTTTCATTTTTTCCTCTTTTATTGCATTCTGCAGACCTTTCCATCTTTCTTCGGTATAAAAATATTTGGGTTTTACAATGGTCAATCCACTTTGCTTTGCAAAAATTTCGGCGCCCTTTCCTACCATCATCACATGCTCCGACTTTTCCATCACTGCTCTTGCCGCATCTATAGGGTTTTTAATAACGGTAACACCTGCCACAGCGCCTGCTTTCAGGGTTTTGCCATCCATTATTGATGCATCCAATTCGTTTTTACCATCATGAGTAAACACGGCGCCCTTGCCGGCATTAAACAATGGATTGTCTTCCAATACATTTATGGCAGCCTGCACAGCATCCAATCCCGACTTCCCTTGTTTTAGTTTATTGTATCCTGCCATTAAAGCCTGCTCAAGCCCCGAGCGGTAAGCTTTCTCTTTTTCGGGTGTCATTCCAGATTTCAAAATAGTACCTGCACCACCATGAATCACTAAAACATATTCTCCCTGATGCTGAGGTTCCTGACCACGCATGTCTGAAACAATAAGGGAAAGTATAAATGAAAAAATTATAATTCTCATCGCTGAAATTTTAATGGCTAAATATAAAACATTTATTGAAATAACCGTTTTTATGTATTTTAATAAACCTTCAATAGATTTTGTGGTTATTTTTATCGTTAGAACTTACTTAATAAGACATTTTGATCCATTTGGATCATCATTAATGCAATTTGCAACACTTAATCTTATGGATTTAAGTAAAAATACGCGTTTCGTAAAAAATACAGCCGGCTCATTAGGTTTTGACTATTGTGGAATAGCGAAGGCAGCGTTTATGGATGAAGACGCACGAAGGTTGGAAAAATGGTTGCAAAATGGCTACCATGGGAAAATGCAATACATGGAAAACCATTTTGACCTGCGGACAGACCCTACCAAACTGGTACCCGGAGCCAAATCGGTAATTACCCTGATGCAGAATTATTATCCTAAACAATTGCAAACAACCGACGGGCCTCAGATTTCAAAATACGCTTACGGTAAAGATTATCATGAAATAATCAGGGCAAAATTGAATGAGTTTTTATCCCGTATCAGAGAAAATATTGGTGCGATAGCCGGAAGAGGCTTTGTAGATTCGGCTCCGGTGCTGGAACGTTCCTGGGCTGCAAGAAGCGGATTGGGCTGGGTGGGTAAAAACGGGAACCTGATTACCCGCCAGAGCGGTTCATTTAATTTTATTGCTACCTTAATTACTGATCTGGAACTGGAGGCAGACGATCCATTTGCAAAGGATTACTGCGGTAGTTGCACCCGATGCATTGCCTCATGCCCTACCGGAGCCATTCTGCCGGAAAAAGTGATACAGGCCAACAAATGTATATCCTATTTCACCATCGAACTGAAGGATGAATTGCTACCCGAAGAAATGAAAGGGAAGTTTGAAAATTGGGCTTTCGGCTGCGATATCTGCCAGGATGTTTGCCCCTGGAATCGCTTCAGCGTGCCTAACCATGTTGAGGCATTTGAGCCATTATCTGAAATAATGAACCTATCAACAAAAGAATGGGAAGAAATGAGTGAAGAAATGTTTAGAAAAATATTTAAGTACTCTCCTATCAAGAGAACCAAATGGAAAGGTATTCAACGAAATCTGAAGTTCTTGAAAGATTAGACTAAATTATTTATTATCACTAAATATTGCATAGTCATTATCTTAGTTTTTTATCATTATTCCACTGCACCTTTGGGTTTGGCAATTTTTTAAAAAATCACCAAAAAAATAGCGTCAAATTTCTGACGCTATTATTGTTAAATCTTATTCCTGTCAAGCATTTTATACTACGTAAGAATTTGATGTGGTATCTCCTCCATGTCCTGTCCAGTTGGTATGAAAAAATTTACCGCGTGGCTGATCAATTCTCTCGTAAGTGTGAGCGCCAAAGTAGTCGCGCTGCGCCTGCAACAAATTAGCCGGCAATCTTTCGCTCCTGAATCCGTCAAAATAACATAATGCCGAACTCAAAGCCGGAACCGGAATACCATTAGAAATAGCTGCGGCACACACCCTTCTCCATCCTTCCTGTGCTGCTGATATTTTTTCGGCGAACAAAGGATCAAGCAATAGATTTCTTAAGTTTGGATTATTGTCAAAAGCCTTTTTAATATCACCGAGGAATACGGAACGAATAATACAGCCTCCCCGCCACATTAGTGCAATACCGCCCAGATTCAGATTCCAGTTATGTTCTTTGGCAGCCTCCATCATCAGATCGTAGCCCTGAGCATAGGAAATAATTTTAGCTCCGTAAAGCGCCATTTTCAAGTCGTCAATCATTTGTTGTTTATCGCCTTCAAATTGTGGCGCAGGACCTCTCAATACTTTTGAAGCAGCTACTCTCAAATCCTTTTGAGCCGATAAACATCTGGAAAATACTGATTCTCCAATAAGCGTCAATGGAATACCACAATCCAAAGCAGAAACCACAGTCCATTTTCCGGTTCCTTTTTGACCTGCGGTATCCAGAATTTTTTCTACCAACGGCTCGCCATCTTCATCTTTAAAGGCCAGAATATCGCGTGTGATTTCAATAAGATAAGAATCTAATTCCTCCGTATTCCATTTTTTAAAAACTTCATGTTGTTCATCAGCGCTCATTCCGAGCAGGTCTTTCATTATATGATAGGCTTCATTGATGATTTGCATATCACCGTATTCAATACCATTATGAATCATTTTCACGTAATGACCGGCGCCGTTTTCGCCTACCCAGTCGCAACAAGGTGAACCATCTTCTACCTTAGCAGCAACCGCCTGAAAAATATCTTTCACATGAGGCCATGCTTCAGGTGATCCGCCGGGCATCATAGACGGGCCTTTCAGCGCTCCTTCTTCACCGCCGGAAACACCGGTGCCAATATAAAGCAATCCTTTGCTTTCTACATATTTTGTTCGGCGAATGGTGTCAGTGTATAAACTATTACCACCGTCAATAATAATATCGCCCGGTTCCAAATGCGGAATCAGCAATTCTATAAAATCATCAACCGGCTGACCGGCTTTTACCAACATCATTGCCTTGCGTGGGCGTTCTAATTTGCTCACAAAATCTTCGATGGTATGGGCCGGAATAAAATTTTTTCCAGCGCCGCGTCCATTCACAAAGTGATCTACTTTCTCAACTGTACGATTATAAACAGCTACTGTGTAGCCTTTACTTTCCATATTCAGAACTAAGTTTTCGCCCATCACGGCCAAACCAATGAGTCCGATATCTGCTAAATTTTTCATGTGTGTAATTTTATAATTATTTTATGGGGTCTATTAAAATTATTTATTGTTAAAGACTGCAACAAATTAATATACTTCATCTATCACGAAAAGAATACAAGATAAGAGTATAACGGTATCCGACCAGTATATAAATTTTTATTTAAAAACATTTTAAAAGTTTTAAATCATTAATATTCGAACCTGTCCCTAAAAGCCCACAAACCCAATGCCGGATTGGATACATAAAATATTTCCTCACCATCATCCATTTGATTAAATCCCTCTTTCATTTTGGCGGGATCATATTTTTCCGTCACCTCATCAATATCTGCATATTTAAAACCTACACTTTCAATTTCTTCTTTTGTAAGGTTTTCCTTGCCTTTACCCGGACAATAAGTGATCGAAAATCTGCCTTCGGAGGAGCCATGAATCAAGTGGGCGGCAGCGCCTAAGTTCTTCCTTAGTTCTTCATTTTCTTCTACAGCTTTGAGGGTAGCAGGTGTGCCAAAATAGCCGTATTTTCTTATCAAACGGTCTATTTCCTTATCTTCTCCAAACTCAATCAACGCAGGAGCCAGCACAATCAGTTCTCCACCATCAGCAATAGCCATCCGGGTACGGTACACCGATTTATTTCCCAACCAGGTGCTTTTAAATTCAGAAGGATCAAGCCAAACAATTACTTTTTGCAGCGGTTTGGATACCATTTCAAAATTTACTTCCAGTGATAATTTAGCTGCTTTGTCAAACACTTCAAAATCATCGCCAATATACAGGCCGTAGGTTTGTAAATTTCCCTCTTTATTCAGTCCTACCACGGTAAGAACATATATAACCGGCATATCTTTTGCAAAATGTTCAGTGCCGTAGTTGAAAACCCTTCTCACCGGAGTATCTGCCCTGCCCATCATTTTTTCCATGCCGTAGGCAGCGCCAATAAAATGGCTTTTGTTGATTCCTTCGGAACCACCCGTACCTACAAAAATATTTTTATTGTAATTGGCCATTCCCACCACCTCGTGTGGCACTACCTGCCCGATGGAAAGAATCAGGTCAAAACCACCTTCAACCAATAATTTATTGACCTGTACCGGCCAGGGGTAATCTACCGCACCTTCTGAAGCTTCTTTTACAAATTCGGCAGGCACGGTTCCGAGTGTTACCACATCATTGCGCCAGTCGTGGTCTCGAAAGAGATGACGCGGAGTTTTACCAAACATGTGTGCAATCTGAGAATCAGTCATGGGAGAATGTGTACCCAATGCAGGCAAAATATCAGTCAGTTTCTCGCCATAGTACTCCCAGGCAAATTCCGTCAGCTCCCCTGCCCTGCTTGGAAAACGGGTAAAATCCGGCGGTACAGCCAGCACTTTGTTTTTAGCGCCGATTTTTCCCAACGCTTCAAACAACCCGTTTTTCAGGTCTTCGGCTGAAAAACTATCCTGTGCGGAACCTTTTTCGTAATAAACCATTTTTTATTTACTGTTTTTATTGGCGATTAATGATTGAAAATTACAGATTACAAATTGTAAATTACAGATTACTGATTGCAGATTAAAGATTAAAAATTAAAAATTTTACTTAACTTACACGTTACTTTCATCTCAAATCTCAAATCTCAAATCTCAAATCTCAAATCTCAAATCTCAAATCTCAATTCTCAAATCTCAAATCTCAAATCTATTTATCTTCTTACCCTTGCATTTCCTTCCCAGATACTCCAGATCATTTCTTCATCAGCAGGTTGACCATAATCGGTGTAGAAAGTGGTTGCCAATACGCCGCTTGCCCATCCAAACTGAATCCATTTTTCCGGTTCCCAGCCTTTCAAGATGGCATATAAAGTACCGCCTACAAAACCATCGCCGCCACCGATACGGTCAAGTACATTTATTTTGCGTGGTTCCACCACATGCCAATTACCATTTTCAAGCAAAATAGCACCCCAAAGGTGTTCGTTTGAACTTACTACTTCACGAAGTGTAGTAGCAAAAACCGAAACATTGGGATAAGTATCTCTGATGCCTTCCATCATTTCTTTGAAGGAATCAATTTTACCCTGAATACCTTTTCCGCCTGCTTCAGGGCCTTTGGCACCAAGGCAAAGCTGAAAATCTTCTTCATTACCAATAAGGATATCCGACACTGAAGCAATTTCTTTAAAAGCTGCCGAGAGTTCTTCCTCACGACCTTTCCAGAAAGTGGCGCGATGGTTGAGGTCGAAAGAAATACGGGTGCCATATTTTTTGGCAGCACGAGCCAGTTCTAAACAAAAATTACCGGTATCGGGCGATAATGCCGCAATCAAGCCTGAAAGATGCACAAGTTGCACTCCTTCTTTACCAAAAATCCGGTCAAGGTCAAAGTCTTTTACATTTAAAGTGCGCCCTACTTCTCCTGCACGGTCGTTTTGAACTCTTGGACCACGCGAACCAAAACCACTATCAGCAATATTAAACTGGTGGCGATACCCCCAAGGGCCTCCCTGTGGTACCTCCGGCCCTTCAAAATCCATATTGCGGCTGCGCAAATTGCTCTTTATAAATTGCGCAATTGGGCTGCCCTTTACAAAAGTAGTCAGTATTTTCACGGGCAAACCCAGATAAGAGGAAACACTTGCTACATTCGTTTCAGCACTTGACACGTGCATTTCAAACAAATGCGAAGTATGTACCGGCTGATAATTTACCGGCGTAATGCGCACCCCGATACTTGTAGGAACCAACATTGCATATTTGCAATCTTTTTTTAATTCGATACTCATAATAATTTATTTACAGAAAACAGAAATTTTATTAAATACAGAAAACATCAAAACCGCCATCCACAACCGTTAAAGTGCCGGTTACAAATTTGGAAGCATCACTTACCAACCAATGCAATGTGCCTAACAGTTCTTCTGGCTCGCCAAAACGGCCAAAAGGGGTATGAGAAATAATGGCATTTCCTCTGGCGGTAAAAGTACCATCCGGATTGCTGAGTAAGGCTCTGTTTTGCTCGGTGATGAAAAAGCCGGGAGTAATGGCATTCACCCTGAAACCTTCACCATACTTGGTAGCAAGTTCAATAGCCAGATACTTGGTAAAATTGGTAACGGCGGCTTTTGCAGCGCCATAACCCACCACACGTGTAAGCGGCCTCAGCGCCGACTCAGATGAAATGTTTACGATGTTACCATATTTTTGTTGGGTCATCACTTTGGTAAAGGCAATGGTAGGCAGTACTGTTCCAAAAAGATTAAGATCAACTACCGTTTTAAAAGCATTGATATCGAGGTCGAAAATGGTTTTATCCGGCCCGATGGTAGCTCCGGGCATATTGCCACCTGCCCCGTTGATCAGCACATCTACCCTGCCATATTTTTCTAATACTTCTGCTGCATTTTTATCCAAAGCATCCATGTCATTCACATCCGTCTGCAAAAACATGGCTTCGCCGCCTTTTTCCTTAATATTATTTACAATAGCATCTCCTTTATCTTTGTTGCGTCCCAGCACCACCATTTTGGCGCCTTGCTCGGCGAGGTATTCAGTCATTGAAGTTCCCAGTACGCCGGTGCCGCCGGTGATGACCATTACACGGTCTTTTATATCGAACAGATTTCTCATAATTTCTTAATTATTAGGATTACAAGTTAAACAATCTTTTTAAATGTCTTTCATAAATATTTTCCTCCACACAATTGCCTACAATCTCTGCATTCTTTTCTAATTGTGCATAATATTCATTTCCTAATTCGGCAGCTACGGCATACGCCACATGAATGAGCTGACGGAAATTGGAATTATAATCGGGATGACCCGGAATATGACGCAATGTATTGGCGTACTTGTCGCCACTCCAGCCATTTACTTCTTCTACCGTTGGTAACTGAGTAGGGTCAATGTCTATCACATCGGCATAAGGAGCACAAAGCGCCTCGCGCCTGTTGTAAGAATTGGCATAAATCTTTTTGGCCACTTCAAGCGCATCACCACCGGCAAGCGCCAGGCCGATTACTTCTTCGAGCCAGGTGGTACCGGCTGTTTTGATGTGCATGCCTTTATCATGTTTTTTCAAAATATCGTACATGATGGGATAAATGGAGAATTTGTCGCTTCCCGAGTGAACACTCAGTTTCAACTCGGCAGGAAGACCAAATTCCTTTACAGCATAATCAATTACCAGCACATCTTCTTCAAACTCTTTTGCAAATTGTTGCAAATCACCGCGATAATCAACGCCTTTATTGAACCTGCCGGTAAATTTGGGTGCAATGGTTTGTGCCGGTACGCCTTTGTCGGCCAGCATCTTGAGAATGAATAGCAGGTAAACCGGTGTTTGCGGACTTTCTACCTCATCCATTGAAACCTCGGTTACAAAATTGCCCGCTCCTTTATTTTCTACCAGATATTTGTAAATTTCAGATGCCTGATTGGCTGCCGCCAGAAATTTGGAAGCAATTTCGGCAATCAGTTCATTGGTTACCTGCAGTGGCTCTGCAATACCGGGAACCTGTAGTTCTCCCACATATTTCTGACAAGAATCAACGAATGTATTTATTTCTTCTTCGGCGGCCGGCTTTCCTATGAATGCAGCTACATCCAGCGTAAAAAAATCGGAGTGAGCCACAAAAGGAGCTACTGTGGAAAGATTAATATGATCGGCATCAACAAAATATTTTCCCTCAAAACCTAATTTTTGCACTGCCCCGTCAGCTTCAGTTCTTACACTCGCCGGCTCGGTGTGTACATAATGGTGTTCGCGATTCGACTTGTTCCAAACCGGACTGATATCCAATCCTTTTTCATTTGCTTTCATAATGGCTCTTAACTGAGCTACTCCCTGGTGAGCAAAACGGTCGCCCAAACCAAAGCTGAATTTACTTAGTTGCATAATTTATTAGATTTTTTAAAAGAAAATAGAAAGTTTAATTTATTCATTTGCATATATGGCTTCTTAAATTGGCAGCATAAAATTACGCTAATAAATACATCCTGCTAAAACTTTCTACGTAAACGTTTGCGCAAATGCCTGAATTGAAAGGGGTTAAAAAATGTTGTTTTTACAATAAATAATTTCAGCAATACAGTCCAGCTATGGGTTTTACAATAAAAAAATTTCTGTTTTTTTAAAACACAAACATCCTACGATAATAAAACAATAGATGCAAAAAAATACGTTTTGAAATCAATAGAACTTTATAGCTTACTTTCTTTCTTTTTTCTTTTATCCGTCCAGGGAATAAATGAACCTAAGGTGCCTCTGAAACGGCGGAACTTCTTTTCTTCGTCTTTTATTGAAACAAAATTTTTCTTAAAGGCGGTAGAAGGATCTATCACCGGATTTACGTGGTTCAATTTTAGCAAAGTATCGCTTAAAAAAGGAATATGATAAATTTTTGTTTCAAATCTCCTTTTTGTAAATCGCTTGGTCAACGATGATTGTACCGGATCTGTAACTAATGCCAGACTTTTGAAACCTTGCTTGCGCGCTATCTGATAGGAATAAAATATATTTTCTGTGCTATGTTGTGCGAGGGTATCATAAAAAATATGATTTGTCGGTATGCCCAATGCTTCTCCATAAAGCCCCATAATGATGGCTTCATAATATGGTGAATAAACGGCAGCTCCCGAAAAAATAATATTTCTGATAATTCCCTTATCATATAAGTACTTAGCCCAAAGCACCCGGCCTTTTACAATCGTATCCCACTTTTGCCCGTCGAAGGGATAGCCGGGCACAATTCCTGCATCGAATGTGAGGCCCTTATCAATAATTGTTTTAAACAATCGCGCCGGTCTTTTTTTATAGGATATACAGGAGGATTGCGAAACGAAAACGAATATCAACAAAAAATAAATGACTACCTGAAGATGTTTTTTAATTAATTCCATAGCGATGTCTGTAACGTTCGTAAAGTTGAGTTTGTTTATTATTTAAATCAATTTTTCTTCCCTGAATAAACGCATCTGTAATGACACTGGATTTCATATCGAACAAATCGCCTTGTGATATGATAATATTGGCATCTTTACCCACTTCAATAGATCCTGTTTTTTTGTCAATACCCAAAATCTTAGCCGCATTAATCGTCAAGGCTTGCAGCGCTTGTTCTTTGTCAAGACCATAAGCCACAGCGGTACCGGCATTGAAAGGCAGATTTCTATACCTTGAGTTAGAATGATTATCATTAATTGCAAATAATACTCCTGCTTTCTGAAGCATCGCTGGTGTTTTGAATGGTTGATCAATATCATCATCATCAAGTACAGGAAGATTGTGCATCGCATTTAGAATAACGGGAATGTTATTCTGCTTCAGTAAATCGGCAACAAGATAACTATCGGAGCCCCCCACCACAACAACATCAATATCAAATTTCTTTGCAAAATCTATTGCCATAAGTATTTGACGCGAAATATCAGCGTGAACAAATAGTTTTTGTTTTTTTTCAAACAAGGGTCTCAATGCTTCAAACTTCAGGTTGATCTCTGTTTTCCTAGCTGTATTCAAATAGGCTTTGGCGTCCTTTAAAAAACGTTCCACTTCTTCTATTTTACTGATTCCTTCTTGTACCAGATTTCCTCCTCCGGTTCCCTGCTGCATCATAAAAAATCTTCTAAAGGGCTGCATCATTCTGGGGATATTCAGGTGCATACCGTTATCTGCCTGATATACTGCATCTTCCCAGTTCCAGGCATCCAGCTGCACTACAGAAGAAGAGCCGGTTAATAAACTACCCTGTGGATCAACATTTGCCAGCAGAATCCCGTTAGACCTTAGTGTGTTGATTACTCTGGAATCGGTATTGTAGGCAACTAAGGATCGGATACTTGTGTTATAATCACCTAATTCATTATAGTCGTTGCTGCCTCTCACACCACTTCCTATTTCTTTTAAACCCAGATCGGTACCGGCTAAAATCATGCCGGGATAGATGTGCTTCCCTGTGGCATCAATAATGGTTCCTGATTCAGACGTAGCCTTTCCTACAGAAAATATTTTTCCATTTTTCAAAACCAATACTCCGTTTTCAATAACCGCTCCGGTTGCAGTATGGATGGTTCCGTTTTTAATGATAATGGTTTCCTTTTGTGGTCCGGCAGGATAGATATCATCCTGTGCCAACAGATTTATTGAAACAAAAAATAATACTATATATAAAATAATTTTCTTCATTTTTCTAATTTAATGGGTTTACAATGATTCATCATAGCTATCCACTTCCAGAATTCCTTCATTCTGTTCATGGTCTTCGCAGTGCAGTACCACCTGTGCTGTAGGCCTTACAGGAACGGTAAATGCACCTGAGCGGGAGGAAGCCAGCATTTTTTGAATGAGCCTGTTCCGCTCCTCCCTGATAGATTTACGTCTATCTTCATCCTTTTCCCGATCAAAAAATATTGTGCCGTCCACCACCGTATAAAGCGCTTTTGCATAAATGCTCAACGGATCATGGCTCCACAGCACAACATCCGCATCTTTACCCACTTTGATGCTGCCTACTCTGTCTGCAATGTGCAAGGCTTTTGCCGGATTAAGCGTTACCATTTTGAAAGCCTCGTCTTCACTCACTCCGCCATATTTTATGGTTTTGGCAGCCTCCTGATTCAGTCGGCGCGCCATTTCGGCATCATCGCTGTTGATGCACACATTCAAACCCATTTTTTGCATAATGGCTGCATTGTACGCAATTGCATCTTTCACTTCCTGCTTGTAGGCCCACCAGTCCGAAAATGTGGAAACATTGGATCCGTGTTGCTTTATCCTGTCGGCTACTTTATAGCCTTCCAGAATATGGGTAAATGTATTTACTTTAAATCCATATTTTTCAGCAACATTGATAAGCGCCAGTATTTCACTCTGCACATAACTATGGCAGGTAATAAATCTCCTATTATTCAGAATCTCTACCAAAGCTTCCAATTCCAGATCGCGGCGCACATCTTTTCTGCCGCTTTTTAAAGCAGCTTCATAGTCTTTTGCACGCTGGAAAGCATCTGCCAGCACTTCCTCCACGCCCATGCGTGTATCGGGGAACCGGGCGTTTCCGGTTGTCTGTGCCGTCCGTTTTACATTTTCTCCCAATGCAAACTTGATGAACGGATCAGCGCCTTTAAATTTGATTCCTTCATCATCGGCGCCCCATCTCAGCTTGATTAATTGCGCCTGGCCTCCGATCGTGTTTGCCGAACCATGTAATATCTGCGAGGTGGTAACACCGCCGCTTAATTGCCTGTAAATATTAATATCTTCAGGGTTCATATTATCGCCAATGCGAACCTCAGAGGTTACTGACTGAGCGCCTTCATTGATGGAAAATGCGGCAATATGAGAGTGTTCGTCAATAATGCCCGGCGTCAGATACTTTCCTGTTGCATCTATCACTCTAGCACCCTGTGTCGGAAGATTTTTACCAATCTGTGCGATTTTACCATTTCTCAGCAATACATCTGTACCGGTCAATCTGCCTTCTTTTTCATTGGTAATAACGGTTGCATTTTTAAACAGAATTGTCTCCTGCTCCGGCATCTTTTCATTTCCATAACTACCGAACGGATAGGTAATCTTTGCCAAAGCTGCAGTTGTTTTTTTTCTGATGGTATCCTTTTTACCGGGTAATTCTTTTTCAAATGTTGCAGTCCAGGTCAAGGTATTGCCATTAGCATCGGTACCCACGCCCTCCCAGATATTTCCATAATCCACACCGCTGAGTCGAATAGCGCTTCCTGATGAAAGTCTTCCTGCCGAGGATGAATCGGGCTTTTGGGTTAAAAAGGTTTTGCCTTGCTGTTTGGCTGAAAAGCTGAGTGAAATTAATTTACCGTCCGGTTTAAATTGAGCGGTCAGCGTATCCTTAGCAATAACATTTGCCTGATTATTCTTTTTTATTGCCAAAATATAATTGTTTGATCCTTCAGTTCCATTCAGGGTAAGCTTATATTGCCCTTCAAGGTTTCTGGCGCCGGTCTTATTCACGTCATATTGTTTTCCTTGTACCCAGTTTTCAACAATCGTTGTATTTTCATCAAAAATATTCCCGGTAGAGATCAAAAAATTGGCGGTTTTACCTGGTTCTAAGCTACCCACCTGGTCGTAAATTTTGAGTAATGTAGCAGGAGTTTTCGTCAAGGCATCAAAGGCAGCGCTTTCACTAAGCCCGTTTTCAATTGCTTTTCGAAGATTAGGCAAAAATGATTTTATATCTCTTAAATCGGCAGCGCTGATGGCAAAGCTGATACCCTCCTTTTCCATATAAGCAGGATTAGATGGAGCCAGTTCCCAGTGTTTCATATCTTTTAAGGAAACAAATCTTGCATCTGCCGGATCGGCAACATTTTGAGTTTCGGGATAATTCAGCGTAATAACAAAAGGAGCCTTTGTTGCTGCAATTTCTTTTATCCGTTGGTATTCATCGCCACCGCCTTTAATGATATATTGAACGCCAAATTCATCACCAACCCTATCGGCTCTGATATCGGTCCATTTATCGGTGGACTCAAATACCTGTGGTAATGAAGCTGAGTTGTTCCATGCCTCCAGACTGAGGTTTAGTCCTTCTTTTTGAGGTTTATTCTTTTTGTACCAATCGGCATCAATAAAGGTCTGTCGTAGCAGGGCAACCGAACCCATTATGCTGGAAGGATAAGATTGAGTGGAAGTGCCTTTGCTGAAAGAGTAAAAAGCAGCAGCCTTATCTTTCAAAATCAGAAGATTTTCTTTTTCATCACCTAAAAGCACAACCGGCCCAGTACCTCGGGCTATCCCGTCTTTCTGATGGGTAAGCACGGTTCCAAAACCCTGATCGCGAAGCTGCTTTGCCTTGGCAGCATCTACACTAAATAGGTCAATGGCATTTACTTCACTTCTGATTGCCTGATTCCAGTTTACGGGTCCTTTGGTATTGCTGGTAAATTGTTGCGGTCCAAAAAAGTTAAAGCCTCCCGATGTTCTCTGAGGTACCGGTATCCCGTAATCGCTAAACATATCAATAAAGGAAGGGTAAATAAACCTGCCCTTGCAGTCAATGACTACTGCATCTTCAGGAGCAGCTATTTTTCCAATAGCCTGTATTTTCCCGTCTTTTACAACCATAGTTGCATTGTCCAAAGTAGTTTTTCCATCCTTAACTATCGTTGCATTGGTGAAGGCGTAATAACCGGTACGGGCATCAGCCACATCATTAACCGGAAAAGTTGTTTGCGCCGATACAATGGTCGTACCACAGAGCAGTATGGTTATTGCAAGCAAAAGTTTAATTTTCATTTTGTTGATTGTTAGGAAATAAGTATAAAAATACTAATACCTGCTAAAGATAGAAAAATAGTTTTTAAAAAAACAGGAAAAATGATGAGTGGGTTAAGATTGAGATTTGAGATTTGAGATGTGATGGGGTTGCACAGGATTTTCGAAACAGAAAAAATCATTCACCAAACCTGATAACGACTTAGGCTAATTCCTTTTTTGAGGTACTATTGTAAAAAAAATCCGTTAGCATCCGCTACCCATCCGGTTAGTTGCCATTATTTTTAAAGTGTAAATTTTTATTCAATAAGCATTTCATTCCTACTTTTCGCCTCCGCAGTGGTAATAATCGGAAAGCGGCGATCCTGCGCGGTGTTATCGTGCGAAGCCAAATGGCCTTGATGCTCGAGCGTTAAAAAAATGAATGTAGTGAAGCGTTAAAAAATGCCTGCTGTTTGAGCGCAGAAACGCTAACTTTATCAAACGCAGGCACGAAGCGAGTTCAGGCATTTTAGCGTAACGAAATTCATTTTTAGCGAGGGCATCACAGCCTTGATTTTTGTCAAACTTTTTATCAAGAAAAAGTTTGAAAACAAGCATACATTCTTTCATTCCTACTTTTTGCCTCCGCAGCGATAATAATCGGCAAGCGGCGATCCTGCGCAGCGTTGTCGTGCGAAGCCAAACCGGAACAAGAATTGTTTGAACAAAATTTGCTTAACATCTCCAAAAGAGGATTAGCCAAAATGCCCCAAGAATATTTTGAGGCATCTCTATCGACACTTAAATTTCTCTAACCGTTAGTTCTACCGGGATATTCTTTCAATGCTACCTCAAGGCAATCCATCGCTTTTTCAATAGCTTCTTTGTTAAGAACGTATGCAAGGCGCACTTCATTGGCGCCTAATCCGGGTGTGGCATAAAAACCTGTGGCAGGCGCCAGCATCACCGTCTGATTATTATGCGAAAAACTTTCTAACAGCCATTGACAAAACTTATCGCAATCGTCAATCGGTAATCTGGCAATAGCATAAAACGCTCCTCCGGGATTGGGGCAATAAACACCTTCCATCTCGTTCAGCCTTTTGATAAGCACATCTCTTCGGCTCAGATATTCGGCCTTGGGTGCATCAAAGAAATTATCGGGCAAATCCACAGCAGCTTCCGCCAAAATCTGTGCAAGCCCGGGCGGGCTAAGACGTGCCTGGGCAAACTTTAGCGCTGTAGTGTATAATTCTTTGTTTTTTGTTACCAATGCTCCAATTCTTGCTCCGCAAGCGCTATATCGTTTACTGATGGTATCCATCAACACTACATTTTCATCTAATCCTTCTAATTGCATCGCACTGAAATGTTTTTCGTCAGTATAGCAAAATTCACGATAGGCTTCATCACTGAAAAGGTAAAGATTATGCTTTTTACAGATTTCTCCTATTTCTTCAATTTCCTGTCTGCTGTACAAATAGCCGGTAGGATTATTTGGATTACAAACAAGTATTGCCTTTGTCTTATCGGTAATCACTTTTTCAAAATCTTCAGCAGGTGGCAAGGCAAATCCTGTATCAATTGTAGATTTAATGGGCACAACCGATACACCTGCTGCACATGCAAAACCCAGATAGTTGGCATAAAGCGGTTCAGGTATCACTACTTCATCTCCCGGATTCATACATGAGAAAAAGGCAAACATAATCGCTTCACTTCCCCCTGTTGTAATCAGAATTTGTTCATGAGTTACTTCTATCCCCTGTTTTTCATAATATTTCACTAATTTACGACGATAACTTTCATTTCCGGCGCTATGGCTGTATTCCAAAACGGGCATATCCATTTTTTTCACGGCATCCATTATGGACGGAGGCGTAGCGATATCGGGCTGGCCGATATTGAGATGATAAACCGTAATTCCTCTTTGCTTTGCAGCCTCTGCATAAGGAACTAATTTTCTGATTGGCGAAGCAGGCATTTCGATGCCGCGTTGTGATATTGTAAGCATATAATTCAAAATTACTAAAACTCCTTCATTTAAATGAGCCATATAAAAAAAATCCCCTCCGAAACTTCGGAAGGGACTCGAATATGATTTAAAAATTTATTTTTTTGCCACAACTTCACCATTAAACATAACCACTTTTGGCTCATTTACTCCGGCAATTTTAATAGTAACATCTTTGTGAAACGGTGCAGGACCGGCAGCATTGTATTGTACTTTTACCTTTCCTATTTTTCCGGGCATAATGGGTTGTTGTGGTTTTTCGGGTATGGTGCAGCCACATCCGGCCATCACATTTTCTACAACCACCGGTTTTTTACTAATATTGGAAAACTGCATGTAAAATGTGTAAGGTTCTCCCTGTGGTATTTTTCCCACATCATAACTATCTTTTTCCATCTTAATAACTTTATCTATGGATACAGATGCAGCAGATGGTTTAGTCTGCGCATTTAAACTCAGGGAAAAAACAGCTATACTTACAAACAGAGAGAATACAATTTTTTTCATTATAAATATCATTTAAATTTTAAAAACATCTGTCAAAATTAACCAGTAGATGCTAAAACATAAAATAAAGTTGCACAAAATAGTTGTTAAATTGTTATATTCGTAGTTAAAGGGCTTATCCTTATTTTTGCCTAATGGAGAATTTTGAGTCAGTATTGCCGGGTACAGATGAAATGCTTTCTTTCGACAAGTTTAAAGAAGGTGTTCTAAACGATTACTATATTGTATGCCTTAGTCGCGAAACAAGCCTTTTGGGTCGCAAAGAAGTGCTTACCGGAAAAGCCAAATTCGGAATATTTGGCGATGGTAAAGAAGTGGCACAGGTAGCAATGGCCAAGTTCTTTAAACCCGGCGACTGGCGAAGCGGTTATTATCGCGACCAGACGTTTATGTATGCCATTGGCGAGGTAGAACCCAAGCAATATTTTGCACAGCTCTATGCAGATCCTTCTCTTGAAAGAGAGCCTCATAGCATGGGCAGACAAATGAATAGCCACTACACCAGCCGCAATATTGATGCAAATGGTGATTTTTTGGATTTGGTTCAAATTAAGAATATCGCCACTGACATGGCACCCACTGCGGGCCAGATGCCCAGATCTTTAGGATTGGCTTTTGCTTCCAAAAAATTCAGAAATGTAAATGAATTAAAACAATTTACCTCCTTATCGGATAATGGCAATGAAGTTTGTTTTTGTACCATAGGGGATGCCAGCACCAGCGAAGGCCATTTTTGGGAAACAATTAATGCCGCCGGCGTATTGCAGGTGCCCCTCGTTATTTTTGTATGGGACGACGGTTATGGTATTTCGGTTCCCCGCGAATATCAAACAACAAAAGGCTCCATTTCAAAAGCGTTGAAAGGCTTTGAAAAAGAGGAAGGAACAAATGGCTTTTATATTGCCAACGTAAAGGGCTGGGATTATATGGGTATGATAGAGATTTTTGAAGAAGGTATCAGCCTGGCAAGAGAAACCCATACTCCCATTTTGTTTCATGTGGAGGAACTAACGCAGCCGCAAGGACATAGCACTTCAGGAAGCCATGAAAGATATAAGTCAACCGAACGATTGGACTGGGAAAGAGAATGGGATGCCTTTAAAAAAATGAAAACCTGGATTTTGGACAATTCTCTGGCAGATGAAAGTGAATTGGAAAAAATTGAATTTGAGGCAAGAAAAATCGTTAAGGAAAGCCGCGACAGCGCCTGGAAAGAATATATATCGCCCATTAAAGAGCAGATAACCAGAACAATAGAAATTATCAATCAGTTCATCATAGAATTTCCGGACAAAACAAAAGAGCTAAAAAGTATTTCGGCCAGTTTATCGGGATTGCGAGAGCCCTTGAGAAAAAATGTACTGAAAAGCCTTCACAAGGCGATGATGATAGTGGGAGAAGAAAATGCAGCTGTTGCCAAATCATATTACAACAGCCTTTTGGAAGAAAATATCAATATTTATGACTCAAATCTATATGATAATGGCCCAAAAAGCGCTTTAAATGTTCAAACCATTGCTCCGGTTATTACGGATGCCTCTCCAACAATCAACGGGTATGAAATACTAAATCACTATTTCGACCAATTATTTGAAAAAAACCCTAAGGCATTTGCCTTTGGCGAAGATGTGGGGAAAATTGGGGGCGTGAATCAGGGTTTTGTCGGTTTGCAGAAAAAATACGGTGAGAACCGGATTTTCGATACAGGCATCAGAGAGTTGACAATAATCGGCCAGGCAATTGGTCTGGCGCTTAGAGGATTGAAACCGATAGCAGAAATTCAGTATTTAGATTATCTCCTTTACGCACTGCAACCGTTGAGCGATGATGTGGCCACACTGTATTACAGAACCGGAGGTCAGCAAAGTTGTCCTTTAATCATTCGTACCAGAGGCCACAGATTAGAAGGAATTTGGCACAGCGGATCTCCGATGGGTATGATAATCAACGCATTGCGAGGAATGTACGTTTGTGTGCCGCGAAATATGGTGCAGGCGGCCTGCATGTATAATACACTGATGCAAAGCAATGACCCGGGGTTGATTATTGAACCGCTTAATGGCTACAGGCTCAAAGAAAAGCAACCCGAAAACCTGGGAGACATGAAACTGGCGCTGGGTGTACCTGAAGTTCTGGAGGCTGGCGGTGATATAACCATTGTGAGCTATGGTTCTACCTTGCGTATTGTACAAGAAGCAATAAATATCGTAAAACCTCTTGGCATAAGTTGCGAGTTAATAGACGTACAAACCCTTTTGCCTTTTGACATTCATCATGACATTTTAAAATCACTGAAAAAAACGAATCGTATTCTGTTTGTGGATGAAGATGTACCCGGTGGCGCAGCAGCTTATATGTTCAACAAGGTGATGGAAGAACAGGGTGGTTATCGCTATTTAGATGTAGCGCCAAGAACCATAACCGGCAAGGAACACAGACCTGCTTATGGTACCGATGGCGATTATTTCAGCAAGCCGAATGCTGAACAAATAGCAGATACCTTAATAGACATGATGAAAGAATAATATTGCTTCTCCAACAGTAAATATTCTGCTTTTCAACTATCCACTTTAGTGAGCGCCGTGGCTTTGTACGCAGCAATTTGATTGGTTTTCAGGCTTTTTATTTCATATTGAGGGTCTTCGGCGCTGGTATGGTGGGTATAACCTTTATAAATAAAGTCGCTTGTGTGCATTTTCCTGACTTGTCACCCTCAAATTTACTGCGGTTGTAAGTTATTGTTTATCAGTATTTTAATATTTTATTTGGTTATTTTTACCGCACTAAGGGGTATTTTTTATGAAAATTAGGGTGGTAAAAACGGCATCCCAAGCCAGTGCGGTTCAAGTGGTTCGGTACCGAAAGGGCAAGCGGATTATTGTGCAGCATATCGGCTCTGCGCACAGTGATGCGGAACTGGAGAATCTGATGGTTGTAGCCCAAGAATGGATAAACGATTATTCTAAACAGCTCTCTGTTTTTCCTGATAAAAGCCATAATAAACTACTCCTGCTCAATCACTGTACTTTCATTGGTGTTCTACGCCGTTATTTCTACGAGCAGATAAATTTGATTCAAGACAGATTGGGTTTTGATAAACTGCCACCATTATTGAAAGAAATAAAGTAAAAGAATTTACAGTTGTTCCGAATGCAGCAATGATTAGTTCGAAAATATTGTCCAATTAACCCAAAACAATATCAATTTTATTGTAGGAGCAAGGCTGGGCAATATCCCGGCAGATTTGCTTGAAATCGTAGATATACAGATTGACAGGCAAGACGGCAAAAGTATCAGGATAAAAACAGAATTGGGTTATCTGATTTGTAGTTATTCTTCTGTGCGGTATTGCATAGATTTGTATGAGATGAACAAGCAAATCGAAAAACCAAGACAAGTGATAGCTACGCCTTCCAAAACAAAAAAAACGAAGTTTACCAAAAGCAATAAACAACAGATAGAACTCAGGCGAAGACCTTATCGAAAAAACAAAAAAGTTACTTGGCATTAAAGGTTATTACACCAATTTAGAAGAAAAGACTGTAGATAATAAAATAATCATAGAGCGCTATCACGAGCTTTATAGAATAGAGTATTGTTTTAGAGTGTCGAAAAACGATTTGCAGACAAGACCCATATTCCATTTCAAGAAACAACCCAACAAACTGCACAAATTGATTTGTTTTATGGCATTGGTGATCTCTAAGCACATCGAAATAAAAGCAGATGTGTCAATACGAAGGTTCTTAGCCGAGGCAAAAAGAATAGCGGGCGGGCAAAACCTAAACCGTATGACGGGCAAAACGGTACCTATCAAAGCCGAACCAACTGAAAAAATGAGGGGGCTGGTCGGCAAATTATTTCCACCGCACTAAAAGAGACAAGTCAGGAAGAAAAAGGTGGAGAATATCCTGTATGGCAGCAATGCGGCTAAAATAAATGATTCTAAAAACTTATGTCGTTGCTACGATATTTTTGTATCTGTTTGTAGCGCTGATTTTCTGTGGAATAAAATTTTGAGAAACAGGAAAGGCAATACCACTAATGCAGCGCCCCAAAGCTCGTGACCGGAAAAATATTCAGGATGCTTTTTTACGAACATCATTTGTACAAACGCGCCAATAATAATAGAAACGTGCAAAATCAATTGCCCTCTTTCGAACACAGCTATTTGTAAACCCTTGTTTCCTATCTGCTTCCGGTAGAGCGCATATTGCACAGCAAAAAGCATAATATTGAGATCGAAGCCGAAATTGTGCAGCAACAGCGTGCGTAAATTGACAATCACCAAATCCTGATTGTCGAAGTTGAGCATCACTCCAAAAAACACAATAATCAATGAGAGGTAACAAAAATATACGAACATGTTCGCGGCAATTATGCCTACAGATGGCTTTTTCCCATCTGCTTGTCCATTCTTCCGGGCATGTATAATATCAATAATTGTTTGAACTAATAACTGAAACCAAAACAAGTAAATGATGTAGAAGACGGTCACCTGCCCCGCTATCACCCCCCAGATAGTGATGAGCAGAAAGGTGAGGGTTTCTACCGTGTGAAAATATTTTGGTGATGTAATATTCATTTCTGTGGCTTTGGTGATTCACGTCCGCTATTTTATTTCTTTCCCTGTTTTATCAATATAAAATTCTCTACCCCTGTCATCTGTCACTTTGGCTTTGCCATCTATAAAATCTCCGGCAACCCGGTAATGACCACCTATCACTTCCTTTCCTGTGGTATCTATGTAACGCCACAGTCCCGAGAATCCTTTCGCAGCCGCCAGGCCTTCTGAAAAAGGTTTTATATCCTGATAACGACTATTTTCTAATTCCTTACCTGTTTTATCTATAATGCCACCGTCCAGAATATACCCTTTGGTTACGCCACTTATGGACTGCTTGCCCATTACCTCTTCTAAGGCATCGTATTTTTTTGCTTCTTTTTTAAGCTTTTCATAATTGTATTTTACCTTATACAGTCCTTCGCATAAACTGATAGCCTGGTTATAACAAAACGGCAATAGCACTTTGTCTGTTTTATCTATCAGCCCCCAATCGCCATTGTATTCCACCCAGGCAATGCCGTCTTCAAAACTGTTTACATTTTCATATTGCAGCTTTATGACTTCTTTTCCCGTTTTATCTATAAAACCCCATTTGCCTCCATAGCCTTTAACAGCGGCAAGCTCTTCTGAAAAATCCGATACTTCACCATAACCCAAATTGCCTTTGATATCCTTGCTATTAGATTGAGCTATTTCCTTTCCTGTTCTATCTACAAAAAACCATCCCGGTGTACCATAAGAACTACTTACGGCTACAGCTGCCAGTCCTTCCTTAAAAGGACGTACCTCCATATATTTAGGCTGAATCAAGATATTACCGTTGGCATCTTTAAGCCCGTACTGGCTTTGTCCGCCCACAAACCAACCTTCGCTGTTTGCATTGCCTGTGGTATTGTCGGATATTATGTTGCCGGCTTTATCAATAAAGAATTCCTGTGTGCCTTTTTTTACTTTTGCCTTTCCGTTGGTAAAATTTTCTGCCTTATCATATTGTGCTTTGATAATGAATTTTCCTGTTTTATCTATAAAGCCCCATTTGCCATAATAATTTACAGCAGCTATCCCTTCGTTAAAATCTAACACAGCATCTAATCCAGTTAAATAGCCGGCTTTTTTCTTAGATACAAAACCTATTACTACTTCACCTGTTTTGTTTATAAATTCCCAGGCAATACCACCCCATACTGCCGCCAAACCTTCTGAAAAACTGTGTGCCTTTGTCCATTTGTCTGTAAACGGGAAGGCTTCTATGCCCGTCTTGTCAATGTAGCCGTACTGTGTACGGCGGTTATAGCCTGCAGGGATAAAACTTACCAATGCCAATCCATCAGAAAAATCACTTACCGTTGTGTATGTGGGCGCTTTAATCACCACTTGCGTAAGGCTGTCCATTAAGCCGTATTCGGGTTTTGATGTTGAAGTAGAATATGCAAACCATACAAGCCCTTCTTCGCCGGTGGGTATGGTGAGAGGGGCATTTTCGGGTGTAAAAAAGACCTGCAAATCATTGCTTTTGAGCAGTAAACAATAACCAACCGGTTTCCATCCTTTAACTATACGAATATATTTTGCCGCATTTGTTACCCCATTGGTCATATCTACAAGGCTGTACTCTTCGGATTTCAATTTGTTTAATTCGGCGGATATTTGTTCAAATAGCTGCGCATTGTTTGGGTTGTTTTTTACGGTTCCTGCTACAATCCATAGGCTTTCCTTATCGCTTAAATTGAGTGCCGCCAAGCCAAATCCATCTAACGGTTTATTACTGGCATAAAGCGTATAGGTTTTGCCGTTTTCCTCATGCTTACCCAGCAAATCACCTTTTACATCTTCCAAATAAGCCGTCAAAAGGGCTTTAAACTGATTGTAAAAATTGGGACTTAACTTATCTGATGCGGCAGGCAAATTTTTATTAGCGGGGTATGCACTAAGTGAAAACACAGGAATGTCAATACTGCTTATTTTAGGCTTGGCCTCCACAGCACCTCTAATGGTAACATTTTTGCTTTGGATGTCTGATGCTTCCAATACCTTTCCTGTGCCGTCGCATTTGGCACAAGTTTTGGTTACTTTTGTTGTGGTTACACCAACCGTTATAGGCTGATTACCTATTTGTTCTGTAATTGGCACGTAAACATCTTTTACTACCTTGCCTTTACCGTGGCAAACCATACATTCAACCATTTCGGGCAGGCGAAAATCTTGGAAAAATTTTTTTCGAGTTAGTGTATCGTAGCCCAAGGTAAACACTCCTTTTTGTTGTATAAGCACTTCATCTCCCGTTATTACATAGGCAACTACTAAATAAGGGTTATTGGTGCTTTTTTTGATATACGTTTTACCCAGCATCGCCTTCAACGCTTGTTCATTACCTTGTTGTTCTTTATCGGTCTGTGCATTGGCAAAAATTGGAAAGAGCAGCAAAAGAAAAAGTAGCTTTTTCATAATATTTGAAGTTTAATGAGTGATTATTTTTTTTCGGTGGCAGCGGCGCCGTAGCCTTTGAGAAATATTATCCGGATTTCATTATTTCGGGATTTGGAAACTATTGCCAGAAGATGGAAACCTAAAACGAGTTGTTTCATGGTTTTTTAATTTTTTAATGAACAGTTATTATATTTCTTTACCCGTTTTAACAATGTCAATTTAGCCTTTACTGATTAATATGTAGGTCAGAAAGCCCAACGAGCTAAGTAATCCGATAATCAGGATGATTGGAATGGCGATGTTTCTTTTTTTGCCGTCTTTACGGATATTTCTCCAAATCAAAAAAGAGATAATTCCAAATGGATAGGCGCAAAAAAGTGCAACCCAATAGAACCATATTATTCCTACTGCTGAGAACCAGAGTGCAAAGAAGGTGGCGAGTGTAAACAGTATGTCGTTCTTGGATATTTTCATTTTGTTATTTGTGTTTATAGTTTAATTGTGTTTAAGTGATGAACATTTTTCAGTCCTTTATTTTAATTTGTTTTATTGTCTGCATTGTTAGTTGCCGGTATTTGAGGTAAAACATTTTTGGGAATTTCAGTACCACTAATCTTCTTGGGCTGTTTACTTTGATGGATTTTGCCAGGTAAATTCCCATAAAACCGATGACGATCAGTTTTATAAAGATGAAACCGCTTTTGTATTCAGCCGGTATCAATGAAAAAAGCAAAAACAGAAAAGAGACTGCAACGACCACAAAAACGATATTGCCGTAATAAGTAAAAGGGGTGTGCCCTGTCCAGATTTCACAAGCTGGATTGGCCGACTTTGCCCTTTGCACCAATTCTTTGACAAAGGGAATGTATGTTTCAGCCTGGTCGCCAAAGTCAGCCATACCTTTGTAAGTGCAGGAATAAATATCGTAAACAGTTTGATTTTTCAAAGTTATTTTACAACAATAATTATTGAGCCGATAACGGTTATTCGGGTGGTAAAACAACCGTAAACTTTCTATTTCGGAATAAGAAATTTGAATATTAGTTCCCTTTTCCTGGCGGTAGCTAATGCCCTGTTCAGAAAGCTCCCAGCTTTGGGGCTTTTGGAGTGCCGATTTTCTGTATGTGTAAAGACTGTTCAAATTCATTTTCAAATGTAGGTTTTTTCCCAATTTGTCAATATCAAAACGTTCATAAAATGATGAAGCCAAATCTCCGTGAATTTATGCAATGGGTAGCGCAAGATATACCGCCTTTGCGTTTAATGCGCATCCGTCATTAGGGGATCCTAAGCAACATCTGGAAACGGAGTAAACTACAGGCTTTACAAAAACAATTGAAGATAAAAAGATCAAATGTAAAAGCAAAGATATTGCTAAGGAAATGCCCCTGTTGCTATATCCGCACAATGGTAACAGTTGAAGTGTTTGGCAAGCAGGGCCGCCAACGAAATAAAAAACCGCCTGGCAGAAACCGGAGCAGGAAGCCCGAAAAAATAAAATCGGCTGCTGGTCCGACTCCCATCCACCCATCGCTTCTTGGGATTGATTAAGGATAAAGAGAAAACCAAAATAGTTTTATTATTTGATGGGAAGAGCCCGAAAACAAACTAAGAGACTACCGCTTTCCAAAAACCAATCGGTGCCGCTAAACAGGTTCCTGAGCTTGCCGAAGGAACCGGACCCGATAAATAGAGGGAAAGCCCCGGTCGTTTAAGATCGGGGCTTTCTTAGTATATTTTAAAGCTCGATTATTGGTGGCTTTTTTCAATCCGTTTAATACTTAGGCGACGTTATTTTCTTTTTCTTTTCGGATTCGGCTGATTCTTTTTACTTCATTCGATTTTTCTTTTAATTCATTCTCAATATCATAATCATCTTGAAGTGTATCCCTTCGTCCAACCCCGTCATTGTTGTTTAAAGTTGGCAACATAGTTTTGTGGCAGCAGTAGGTGTAGGTTTTCCTTTTTTGTGCTGTTGATTTTTTCGAGCAGGTGGGTGAGCCAGTGTTCGGGATTGATGTTGTGCAGGCGGCATGTGGCGAACAGGCTATAAAGCATTGCTGCATCCTGTGCCCGCTCGTGGCTTCCGGCAAACAGATAATTTTTGCGCCACAGCGCCACAGGGCGAATAGCGTTCTCAATAAGGTTATTATCGATTTGCAAAATGCCGTCTGTGGTGTACACACACAACTTCTGCCATCGTGTTAATGTATAAGCAATGGCCTTGCCAAAAGGACTTTTGGGTAATACCTTTTTGGTGAGCAACATTTCGGTTAATGTGCTTTGCAAATTGTTTAATACGGGGATGGCATGTTGCTTCCGGTAGTTTTTTATTTGCTCCGGCGTAAAGTTTTCATCGCGGCAATAGGATTCTATTTTATATAAATCCTGTATCAGGCTCAAAACCGCATCCGCATTGGCTTTGTCATACTCTTTGGCTTCGTAAAACTTTCGGCGCGCATGCGCCCAGCAGCAAAAGGGGGTAACGCCTTCTACTTTGTCGAAAGTTTCGTAAGCATCGTAGCCATCTGTTTGCAAATAGCCTTTAAACTTGTGCAACATAGCTTTGGGATACAAAGCACCACGCCCGGGCTGATAATCGAACAATGCTAATTTTCGTTGTGTATCGTAATACACCCAATAGTATCCTGTATGCGTGGTTTGTTTTTTGTCCTTATCTAAAACCTTTATTGTGGTTTCATCCACATTCAAATACTTTGTATTCAAAACCTGCCTGCAATGCAGGTCGTGAACCGGTTCAATCAACCTCATCGCATCTTTTATCCAGCCGCTTACCGTGCTGTGATTGATGTTTACATTTTGACGTTTGAAGATGGCTAACTGGCGATACACAGGCAGATGGTCCACAAACTTGCTTACCAGCAAATGCGTAAGCAATGATGCGCCTGCAACAGATTTCTCAAGCGGCATGGCCGGTAATGAAGCAATGATGCGGCTTGCGTTTAATCCATCATTTGAAGGTTTGATATACTCGGGGCGTACATATTGTTTCACAAACAACTCGCCGGGCCGGTACTCCAGCTTTTCGGTAATTTCTTTACCAACGGGATGCAAACCTTCTACATCCTCTTTGGGCATCAGTTCTATTACTTCGCGGCGAAGGCTTTCCGGCAAAGGGTTACGACCGGGATGCTTTACGGTGAGTTTGGTTTGTTGCTTTTGATATTCTTTTACCAGTGTGGTTTTTACCACGTCTATCTGCCCCAGTTTATCATCCGGGAATAATTCAGGCTGTGAAACGGCGGTTGCATTTGCTGTTACAAACTTCTCTGCCCTGCCGCCAAAGAGCATTTTCTTTAGTTCGGCTAATTGCAACTGTAGCGATTGTATCTGTAATCGCAATTCAATATTGTGACTCCTTTCCTGTTCAAAGAGGATTTTGTAGTCTATAAAACTATTGCCGGAAGCGATATGTGAAACTGCTTGCAAGATGTTTACAGGTAGTACAAATATCATGCTAATAATTGCCTGAAATGCAGTATTGACAGGTATTTCAGACAGTATGGCAATAGTGGAATTATTGGCAGGTAAACCTGATTTTTTGTCGCACCGTTTTTAAAATTACACCCTGCAAAATAAATTGTAATTGCTGTGAGGTGATGCAAAAATGACCGTTATGGCTGGCGGGAGGTCTTTCAAAAGTGCCCTGCTCCAATCCTTTTTCATAGAGCGCAAAGCCATCGCTATCCCATTGCAGTAATTTTATTTTGTTACCACGCCGGCCAATGAAAATGAATACGTCGCCACTCAGCACATCCTGTTGCATCTCGTTGCGCACCAGGCCGCTCAACCCGTAGGCTCCCTTGCGAAAATCAGCAGTGCCGTTGTAATAAAAGTAGCGACAAGTGGTATTCAGATGCAACATAGCAGCTCTTTTATAACAGCTACATTAATACTGCCCAACTCAAGCCGCACACCATTAGGGTAGCAGATAGTTGCGGCACTGCCATTGGCGGCCATCGGTGCCACCTGCGTAAAAGTGGGTATGGTCGCAGCGTTAATATGCAACCGTTTTTGCCAGTAATAATATTTGGATGTTGCAAGCCGGTGTTCTTTGCAATAGGAATCAACCGTTTGACCGCTTGCGCGGCAGGCTTCAATGTGGGCGTGCATTATACCGGCACGGGCGGAGATATTGTTATTTTCCATCCGGCAAAAATCAATAACCTATCTTAGTAAAGCAATACGGGGTTAGTCGAAGGGATACAGTTTATTAGTTGAACATATAATTATGCATTCAATGAATCCCAACTTAAATGGGAAAGACAATTTTATAAAATTCAAACTAATTGATGAAAATACTGCGGAAATGGCTTGGAGTTTAGACAACATACATTGGGTTAATGAGAAATGGGAACGTCTGCCTTTATCCAGATAGAAAACTGAACAGACAAAGTAAAGCCTGTTGCCAATATATAGGGCTTAAACACGTGTAGCGAAGCGGAGCAGCTTTTTAAGTTCCGATAGGTATCAGAATTGAACTGAGGCTTCGATAAACGCAGCCCAAGTACTTCGGCAAGCTCGGTCCAAGTACTTCGGCAGCTGAGTCGTTATTTTTCTTTTCTATGGGGTTTCAATCAACCGTTGTGGTTCTTATAACGGCAAAGACTTAATGTAAAAAGAATTTGAAGTGAGTTGTATGTCCAAATTCTCCACCCCATCCCACTATGAAGACCTATTTGTGAATTTAGATGCGTTTGCTCTAAAATATCCACCCCTACACTCCCACACAATTAATTATCTTTGCAGCCTCGAATTATGAAGTTATACCCCGAATCGGCATATATACAGTTAGAATTTGATAAGGTAAAAGAACTTTTAAAGGCATATTGCCAGTGTGAGTATGCAAAGCAAAAGGCAGATCAGTTGCGCATCCATACCCACAAAAAGTTTATAGACACAGAGCTGAAGCAATCGCATGAGTATAAGCAACTGATACAGAACGGTATTCATTTCCCCAATGATTATACGCTCAATCTCTACAAAGAATTGAAACTCCTTTCCATTTCGGGGGCAGTGCTGGCCGGCGACCAGCTTTTGGAAATAAGGAAGCTGGCCGAAAGCATGGAAAAAATTTTCAGATGGTTTGACACTGAACGCAGGCAGGCTTACGAAGGTCTGACCGAAATTATTAAAGACACTTATTACGAAAAAGCCATCATTGCACTTATTGATGACGTGGTGGACGAGCAAGGTCAGGTAAAGGACTCGGCCTCACCCGAACTGGCCGAAATCAGAATGAACCTCTACCGCAAACGCAATGAACTGCGCAGGGTATTTGAAAAAATCATTTCCAGACTTAATAAGCAGGGCTATCTGGCCGATATTGAAGAAAGCTTCATGAACGGCCGCAGGGTTGTAGCCGTTTTTGCAGAGCAGAAACGAATGGTAAAGGGCATTTTGCATGGTGAGAGCGACAGTCGCCGTACTGCTTTTATAGAACCGGAAGAAACCTCACACCTGAACAATGAAGTAAGCCACTTAGAAAACGATGAGCGAAAAGAAATCTATCGTATTTTGCGGAAACTCACAGAGCGACTGTCAGCCTATTCGGAGTTGTTAAAGGTATATCATATCATCTTAGGCGAGTTTGATTTTATCAGGGCCAAGGCTAAATTTGCGATGGATATTAGTGGCGAATATCCTTTAGTAGCCGATAAGGCTCAAATTCATTTGGTAAATGGTTATCATCCTTTATTGTTTTTATACAACAAAAAACTAAATAAACCTACAATCCCTCTTACACTCTCTCTTGACCAAAGCAGAAGGATATTGCTCATCAGCGGGCCCAATGCCGGTGGCAAAACAGTGGCCATGAAAACAATCGGATTATTACAAATGATGGTACAGAGCGGGTTATTGGTTCCGGTAAATCCATCGAGCCATTTTGGCATTTTCAAACAACTGATGATTCATATCGGCGATACCCAAAGTTTAGAGTTTGAGCTGAGTACCTACAGTAGCCATCTGATTCACATGAAGTATTTTATGGAAAATGCAAATGGTAAAACCCTGTTTTTCATTGACGAATTGGGTAGCGGTAGCGACCCCAGCCTCGGCGGCGCTTTTGCTGAAGTAATTATGCTGGAGCTGCTGAAAAAACATTCCTACGGTGTAGTAACCACACACTACCTGAACCTGAAAGTGATGGCCGGAAAAACTGCAGGAATTGTGAATGGAGCAATGGCATTTGACGAAAAGCGGCTGCAACCCCAGTTTCAATTGATAGTAGGAAAACCCGGAAGCTCTTACACCTTTTCAATAGCTGAAAGAATTGGGCTGGACAAGAGGCTGATTGAAAAAGCAAAAAGCTTAGTGGACGAAGACCAGTACCGGCTGGACAAATTGCTGAACAGAACCGAACAAGACCTGAGAGATATTGCTAAAAAAGATAAGGAGCTGCATCACCTGATAAAGGAGAATGAACGCTTGCAAAAAGAAATGGAAAAGGTAATGGATAAAGAAAAACATCGCCAGCAGGTAGCAGTGCTGAAAGAGCAGAACAAAATCAGTGAGCAACGGATTGCCTACCTCAAAGATATGGAGCGCAAACTCAAAGAAATAACATTGCAATGGAAAAAGGAGGAAGATAAAACCAAGCTCATAAAAGCAATTTCGGGCTTGCTGTTCAACCGTGGAGAAAAACAGAAAGCAAGTAAGATGCAGAAAAAAATCGAATCGAAATATGAAGAAATTGGAGGCGAAATAAAGATTGGCGATAAGGTAAAAATGAAACGAAATCTTCAGGTGGGTGAAGTATTAGAAATAAAAGGTAAAAGAGCTGTTGTAAAAATCGGGCTCTTACCCATGCAGGTTGAGCTGGTCGATCTTGTGGTGGTAATAGATAAAAAGGAACCCTCGGCTACCTAAAATCTAATCTATTTTTTGGAAGATTTCTGTTTTTCATTTAAACCTTTCAATACCTCGTTGGTGATATCGTAAGCGGTATCTTTATAATAAAACAATCCGGGTTCGTAGGCAAAAATGAAAGAATAAGTATTATCTGCATTAAACTCTTTCAAAAAATCTTCTATTTTTTTCTTCAGCGACATATTTTTATTTGCCACAAAACTGTTGAATTCATCATAAAGGCGTTGCCTTCTTTCGGCCATTTGGTTTTGGCTGGCTTCCAGATCCTGACGTGCCGCTTCGGCTTCTGCTTCAGTCATGCTTTGCGCCTTTTGCTGGTATCCTGCAAGTTTGTTCTGATAAGCCTTTGCCATTTTTTCCATTTCCGATGAAATAGCGGCATCCCTGTTTTTGATTTCACGTTGGGCGGTTTTTGCTACCTCATAGTTTTGCTGAACGGAATCCATATCAATATAAGCAAATAATACCTTTTTATTGATAATAGAATCATTTTTTCCGGAAATAGTGCTTCTTGCAGTAATCGGTTTTGGAGCTGAAAATTGTTTATAAAACAAAAATCCAACAGCCAGTACTAACAAAGCATTTAGGATAATCAACGGATTCTTCATTACTTACAATTTAAATCGAGGCGCAATATAATAATCTCCTGAAAATAAACAACCTAATCGTCTTTTTCTTAGGAAAGGATTAACATCACACTCATATTTTGAAAAAATATAAAAAAGCCCCTCTTCATAGAAAAGAGAGGCTTTTCTCAAAAATAAAAATTATTATTTCAATTCAGTTGTCATCACTGCATTGTTAAGCGCAGGGATTGTTTGCTCCGTTTTTAAGGCCATTTTCTTTTCGGGATCAATCCACATAATCACCTTATCATTTTCATTTTCAGCGCTTGCCATTTGTACTTTCCAAACATTTGTTCCATTGAGGCTTTCTTTACCAATTGTTGTAAAAACCATTTGTTTGGTTTGCATTGTCATTAAATCGAGTGTAAAAAAAGATATATTGTAACCTTCGGCTAAAGCCAATCTGGCTAAAATCATATCAGTGGCAGGTCCATCGCTAATGAACAAACCTCCAATTTTGACATCACTGGTTTTACCCGCCATATCAATTGCAAGTTTTTCGCCTTGTTTACTAATAGTGATATTAGCGGGCCCCTGAATGAAAGTTCTTTTCAGAAAATCAAGCGAATTTTTCGAATAAGTAGCCATATCAGTAGAAGTCCCCATCGGACTTTGAGTTTCTTCTGTTATCACCCAGTTATCTCCATCGGCTTTTACTGACCGTTTCATATCTATATTTATCTTTTGACCTGCCACTGCAATAGATGCTTTATAATTGTAATTACCTTCTGAAAGACCGGTAGTTAACTTTGGCATGTCTGTCAATACCTTTGCCTCTGGTTTTTTGGCCAACTGCACCGTATTAATATCCACAGTCATTTCTTTCAGGCGTTTGGCTACATCCTCAGGCATATCTTCCTGATATCGGGTTCCTGCATTTTTTGCCAGAAATTTTTCAGAGGCTGCAACCATAGCCATATTGTTTACCGGTTTGGCAAATCCATGCCCTTCATCATCTGCCAGAATGTATTGCACATCGCGCTTCAGGTCTCTAAGCGCTATCACTATCTGGTCGCTCTCCGCTTTTTTTACCCTTGGGTCATTGGCACCCTGAATAATCATAAGGGGCGCTTTGATTTTTTGTGCAGAGAACAATGGACTGGCTTCGGTTAATATTTTTTTACCCGCTTCTGTTTCATCATCGCCCATTCTGAGTGTAAAAATTTTTCTTCCGGCCTCCCAGTAAGGCGGTATGGTTTTCAATAACGTAAACAGATTACTCGGACCTACTATGTCCACTCCTGCCACATATACATCAGGCGTAAATGCAAGACCGGCCAGTGTAGCATAACCACCATAGCTACCGCCCATTATGGCAACCTTCTTTGCATCTGCTATTCCTTCTTTAACCAAATGTTTTACCCCCCAGGTGATGTCATCCTGCATGAGTTTTCCCCATTGCTCATTACCGGCATCAAGAAACTTTTTACCGTAACCGGTACTGCCTCTGAAGTTTGGATCCAGTACTGCAAATCCACGATTAGCCATCAATTGTGCGTAAGTGTTGAAACCCCAGTAACTTCTGGCCCACGGGCCTCCATGCGGGAATACCAATAAGGGGAGGTTTTTGCCACTACTGTTTTTTGGTATTGTCAGATAGGCTGGAATTTCCAACCCGTCACTGCTTTTATATCGAATGGCCTTCATGGGGCTTAAGTATTTTTCATACTCTTTCAGCCGGGGTCTGGGAGTGTATTGCTCTATTATTTTCTTTGTATCCCTATCAAAGAAATATGCAGTAGATACTTTTACATCGCTTGAAACTGAAAATAATAATTTCCTTTCGTCCATTGTCAGGCTGCTGATGCCAATTTCTGCTCCCGGGAATTTAGATTTCAGAAAATTATAATCGGCTTCAAACTTTTTATCCTTAAAGTAGATTCTCTCTTTATCATCATAATAAGAAGTGTATAACATGTTCTTTGTAACCTCACTAAAAGAAACATTTTCTAAATCTACACGTTTTAGTGGGTCTTGCTCTATGTCTGTAGCAGCGCCTGTTTGAGGATCCATCAACACTAATTTTGTAAGATTCACTTTAGGGCCTTTGTTGGTGATTACATATACTTTGGAATTATCTTTAGTAAAGCCCACCGGACTGGCTGATTCCAAAGCGGTTACAGAATATATTTTTTTAAACTTACCGTCCTTTATTGATAAAAATTCAGTGGATCCATCTTCAGGACTACGCAATGCTATTCGCGGTTGTTCATTCCAGTCAAAGATCCAACCTATAATGCGTTCAGTATTTTCGTTCACAAGTGTCAGTTTGCCCGTATTGATTTCAAGTTTATACAAATCATGCCATTTTGCATCGCGATTGTTTAAGCCAATCATCAAAATATTGGGATCTTTTCTGCTTGCAATATAAAACTGTACTACTGCACTGTCATAAGGAGTGAGATTTCGGCTTTCGGGAACACCTTCATTACCGACTGCCTGCGCTGAGGGTGATACTGCATAAAGATTATAATTTTCATTTCCACCCTTGTCTTTTACATAAAGGATATACTTACCATCTCTTGTCCAGAAATAGCCGCCCGATGGCCTTTCCAGGTTCGTCAGCCTACGGGCATTTTTAAATGGTTCGTCAAACTTTTTTACCCAGATATTTAATATTCCATTATAGGCCTTCATAAATGAAATATACTTTCCATCAGGACTTAACTGCCCACCCGAAATTTCCGGATTATCAAAAAAAATGCTTCTGTCTATGATAGGGATTGGATTATCTTTTGTATTCAATTGTGCATATAGATTTAATGTGAAAAAAAATAAGACTGCAATGAGATAAAGTGTTTTTTGTTTCATATAAAGATTTATTTAAGTTTGAGATTTTAGAATTTGTAAATATATAAAAACATCTCTTATTATTCATTTTTTTTTCGGAGAACCGTTTTCGTTAGTTTTACTTTCCTTCTTACGGCCAACATTCATTAATGATTGGTGCAGTATATATTCTATTTGCCCATTTACGCTTCTGAACTCATCAGCAGCCCATTTTTCCAGCAATTTATAAGTATTGCTGTCAATACGCAATATAAAACTCTTTTTTTCCGACAAAATAATTTATTTTTTATTGATAAAGCGTACCGGTATTTAATATAGGAGTAGGTGCTTTCTCGGCACAAAGTACTACCATCAGATTACTTACCATTGCTGCTTTTCTTTCATCATCCAATTCTACAATTTTTTCGTTGGACAATTTCTTTAATGCCAAATCAACCATACCCACAGCCCCTTCCACAATTTTTATGCGTGCAGCTACAATGGCTGTAGCCTGCTGGCGTTGCAGCATAGCACCTGCTATTTCCGACGCATAGGCCAGATGGGCAATACGCGCTTCCTGCACAATAATTCCGGCACGTGCCAGTCTTTCCGAAAGTTCTCTTTCAAGAATTTCATTCACCTTATCTGCACCATTGCGAAGGGTGATATCTGCATGTTCGTCTTCCAGATTGTCATAAGGAAAACTGTTTGCCAAATGACGCACGGCTGCCTCACTCTGTGTTTTCACATATTCAATGTAACGCTCCACTTCAAAAGCCGCCTTGTAGGTATCTCCTACTTTCCATACGATTACGGCGCCTATTTCAATAGGATTACCCATTTTGTCATTTACTTTGAGCGTTTGCCCTTGCAGGTTTTCGGAACGAAGACTTATTTTTTGAGTACCATACAATGGATTGATAAAGAAAAGACCATTGTCTTTAACCGAGCCAACATATTTCCCAAAAAAAGTAAGTACTCTTGAGTGGTTTGGTTGTATAATCATCAGCCCTTTTATAAAAAATATAAAGGCAATGAAACTGATGATTGCGAGAGTAATTTGAACGCCACCATTTCCCCCTCTGTCAAAACTTTGAATTCCTGTTACAAATAACCAAATCGCAACAGCTAAAACAGCAAGGCTTATAATGAGCGCAAGATAACCGGACATAGGCTTTAAAATCTTTTCCATAACAATATTTTTATAATGATATCAAATTGATATCATAAAGATATAAGGTAATCTTCAATCTGCCAAAATATTTTTTTTAGGGAATGACTTCAAACAGGAAAACCTGATTTTTTTCGTCTTTTTGAAAATTATTATCTGCAATGAGTATCAGCGATTTGTTTCCATTGGCGAGTATGGGGCCAAATGTTATCCCCTCCACATTATCAATATATCTGCCTAAATCATCCATGTTGAGCAGAAGTTTCTTTGTAATAGGTTTATAGTCTTTTCGTTGATGCAATCCGGTTAAAGTAGAAACATCTGTAGCCAATGATATATCAGCCAAAAATAATTTGATAGTACAACCCGGCCGCCCGGTTGAATAAGACCTTTCCATCACCAGCATTTGATTATTATTGATCCAATAAATTTCTGAAATTCCGTTTACCCTAAAGGCATCAGCCGTTATGGCAGGGTATGCCACAGCATCCAACAAATAAGCATACTGAGCAACCGGTTTTCGGGTATGAGCGTCAAATTTAAGAATTCTGACCGGCGCCGCTTTGTAACCCACATCGGCACGAGGGCCATCTTCGTAAAGCGGCTCTTCCACACTTACATACAGATATTCTGCACCTGCATCAAAACTCGTTCCCTCAAATACGCCATTCACCCTTGGCCCTGATTCAGTGGTAGTCATTCTTAATTCTTTTGGGATAAAGAAACTATTTAAAAAATTTCCTTTCAAATCCATTTCATAAATAAAAGGGTCTTTGATATTCATTTTACCATCTCTGATTGCCCTGTCACCCTCACTTGACCAGACTAAATTTTTTTTAACCGGATTATATCTCAAAGATTCGGGATCGGCGGCATTTACGGGATCGGTTTTTAAAGAAGGGAATGGTTTCCCGTCAGGCTGAAGCATTGATGAAACAGCCGTAAAAAAAACGGTATCTATTTTATTACTATTTATCTGAATTTTTGCTGTATAAAATCTTGAAGGACTCGTAGCAGAACGTTCATCGCTAATAATAAAGTATCTGTCATTTTCTTTATCATAATCAATCCCTGACAATCCTCCAACCCAAGTGTTTTCATAATGTAAATTATGTGGTATTATATACTCATCCAAAAACTTCAATGAAGATAGTTTAGTGGCATGATTCAGAGAATGTTTTGCAGTTACACAACCACTAAGTAAAATAACTGTAGTAATTACGAAAAATAAAATTGATTTTTTTCTCATGGAAGAATTGATTGTTTTTTAGAATTATCAAGAATCAAACAAGCAAGCTACAAAGATTTAGTAAAAAAAAATATTACAAGCCATAAGCCGGATTCTGTTCTTTAAATATTTTCCGGCAATACCGAAAATAATTAAAGCGGCTATCATTTATCTGTTGATGCAGTTACCCGCAACAATCAATCTGCCTACCCTCCCCGATAGTAAGTTTACATTTTGCCGGGCAGGCAAAAAATCGGGGTTTACATGGCATTTCAGCATACAAGGCTTACCCGCAAAACATATTACTATGCAATGCCGTGAGCTCTTGCCTCACGTTTTCACCCTTACCCTGCCGGAGGCATGGCGGTAATTTTCTGTGGCGCTATCTGTTCCTGCCTATTAGCAAGACCCGGCTGTTTACCGGTGTACTGCCCTATGCTGTCCGGACTTTCCTCGGCATCAGAGACACCGCGATGGCCTGGCTTGTAATATTACAAAGTTAAAAAATTTACCAGAATTGTCAATTATAATTTTAATAGCTAATAAAATAAAGTATAAGTTTCAAACATGATATTTATTACTATTACTTAATTAACTTATATTTATTATTATTAACCATATAGCTAATATTCCAATTAAACGAATAATATTCTTATATTTGTTAGGTGATAGCAGTCATAAATGGCGATATAATAAGGTCAGGCAAAATGAAGCCTGAATATTGGTTGAAGAACCTGAAATCGGCACTTCATTGTTTTGGTAAAACGCCCAAAGATTGGGAACTATACCGAGGTGATTCCTTTCAGCTTGAAATCAAAAACATAGATGCTGCCCTCAGCACTGCCATTCACATTAAAGCCATACTTAAATCCACGCCCAACTTAGATGTCAGAATGAGTATAGGAATAGGAAATAAAACTTATAGTGCCAAAAAAATAAGCCAGTCCAATGGCAGTGCTTTTGAAAATGCCGGAGTTCAATTTGATTTATTAAAAAAGGAAAAGGTAAATCTTTCAATTTGTTCTGGCAACAAAAGATTTGATAAAGAAATGAATTTATTCATTCGATTTGCGCTCACTTTTATGGATCGCTGGACGACCACTTCAGCTTCATTGGTTGCCCGGCTAATGAAAGAACCCGGTAAAACACAGTTAGAAATGGCTTCATTATTAAAAATCAACCAATCTGCAGTAAGCCAACGAAAAAAAAGGGCTAATCTGGATCTGATAGAAGACTTAGATAACTATTACAAACTTCGTATAAAGGAAACCTTTTCATGATTCTCCTACTTAAAATGGTATTAGCTCATTTAATTGGTGATTTTGTTCTGCAACCTGCTGTATGGGTAAACGAAAAAGAGCGATTATCGCTTCATAGCCCCAAATTTTATTTGCATCTGCTAATACATTTTTCCTGTATGGTCATCATCACTTGGGATGTCCAGTATGTACCCGGCATTGCCTTGATTACAGTTATTCATGGTATCATTGATTATTTAAAAATCATATACCAAAAAAACCGGCCAAGAATTGCCTTTTTTCTTGATCAGTTTTTACATCTTATTACCTTAGTGTTGTTTGTTTATTTTTATGATCCCAATGGATTGGCTGGTTTCAAGTGGAATAATACCTTCCTTCCTGTATTAGTGGGCTTGGTGTGGTTAACCACTCCCTGCTCTATTGTGATTAAAACCATTATTTCGTTTTGGTCTTTGCAAATACAATTTAAATCCACTGATATTGAAACAAAATCGCTTCAAAATGCAGGTAAAATTATTGGAGTTCTTGAGCGATTACTGGTTTTTGCTTTTATACTGACAAATCACTGGGAAGCGGTAGGATTTTTAATCACAGCCAAATCAGTATTTCGATTCAGTGATTTGAAGATAGCCCAAGACAGAAAACTGACCGAGTATATATTAATAGGAACCCTGCTCAGCTTTGGTTTGGCAATCATTGCTGCCATTATTACAAAACAAATTATGGTGTGGATTAATGCTTAAAAAATATTTCGGTAGCACCATATCCATAAGCAGGATGATATTGATTCACAAAATAACTCACTTCTTTTTTCAGCCTGAGGGCATCATGCACTTCATCACGAAGCCTGCCCGAACCCACACCATGAATAATAATCAGGTGGGGCAAATGATGTGCCACAGCAAGATCATAATATTTTTCAAAAGTTTTCATTTGCAGTGACAATTTTTCATAATTATTCATCCGTGTATAATCATCGGTCAACTTTTCTATATGCAGATCCACAACGCTTTGCGCAGGAGGCAAATGCTTTCTTGCCTCCTTAGCATTATAAATTTTGAAGCCTTTTTCTGACAATTTCTCCAGGGGAGACGGCGGTGGTGGTGTATATTTTCTTTCCGGATAATGCTCAAACAATTTAAACGAAAAAGAAGCCTGATTTTTTTGTCTGATTTCTGCAATTTTTGAAAAAAGCTGTTTAGGTTTCAGCTTTACCACCGATTCATAATGTTCTTCTTTTGATCTATCTTTTTTTACTAAAGAAAAATCAAATGAGAATGAAGGGCTGTCGCTCATATCTTCAAAAGGCACATCGTGGATATAGAAGTTTTCAAATGGCTGAACCGTATTTTTTAATTCGAACTCTGCCTCTCCAAAAAAGCATAGCCGATATGTAAAATAATAGGCAGTGGATGTGTTATTAACCAAATGAATCTTCAGTTCTTCTACTACTTCATCACCAAACTCATCCACATCGCTTATCGGAAGAATATGTAGCCAAACCCCGTCCTCCTTTCGTTCTGCTTTTTGCAAAGGCGCTTTTTCTTTGCGCACGTCATCAATATACTTTTTCTGTGGTTTAAATTGGTTTTTCTTTTCGGTAAAGTTCTTATAATAGGGAAAATCTATCTGGTCTATATAAACAGGAAACTCAACACCTCCCACATCTATCATCGCCATATTTTTATTAATAAAGTCAACAATCACTCCTTCTTCATTGGAATGAAGCACAATTACATTATCACCAATCTGAAATTTCATAAGAAAAATATTACATTAAACACAGGTTAAATATAGCTTATTTTTTCGCCAGCTTACTATTGAAGCGGCTGTAGGCAAAATAAATGACCAATCCAATGACAAGCCATACTACAAACCTAAGCCAGTTAGTATGACTCTCCTGTGCCATTAAATAAAAGCAACTTACCATCCCCAAAACGGGGATAAGCGAAAACTTTTTTAAAAAAGAAAAAACGGCTATAACCGGTATTATTATCCAAAATATCAGCATTGGGAAATTTTCTATCTTAAAAATTTCACTAAAATGCTCCGGAACATATTTTGCTACTAAAGCGAAGGAAAGAATGGTTAATAAAGGAATGATATACCTGCCATTAATGTAAGGAACTTTAAACTTAGATACCGGTTTGTCCTTTTTCTGGTCGAGTATGAGAATTCCTCCACACACCAAAACAAATGCAAACAGGGTGCCGATACTTGTAAGCGCCAAAACGGTATCAAGATTTAAAAACAGGGCTGGAATTGCCACTACCAATCCGGTTACGATTGTTGAAAAAGAGGGAGTTTGATACACCGGATGTATTTTTGAGAATATTTTCGGCAGCAGTCCGTCCCTGCTCATGCTCATCCAGATGCGCGGTTGCCCCATTTGAAATACAAGCATTACGCTTGCGGTGGCGATAATAGCGCTCACCGCTACAATTATTGCCATCATCTTAAGTCCTCTCAAGCCAAATACCATTGCCAACGGGTCGCCTACATTTAACTGTGTGTAAGGTACCATTCCCGTCAAAACTAATGCTACCAAAACATAAATGACAGTGCAGATGATCAACGAATAGATCATGCCTCTGGGCAGGTCACGTTGGGGATCTTTACACTCCTCTGCTGTTGTAGAAATGGCATCAAAACCAATGTAGGCAAAGAACACCGCCGACACGCCTTTTAATATCCCGCCAATACCGGTAGGTGTAAATGGCGACCAGTTATCTCCGTTGATATAAAATGAGCCTACAACGATAACTAAAAATATCACTCCCAATTTCAATAAAACCATAAGATTGGCAGAGTTACGCGATTCTTTGACTCCAATAAATACTATGTAGGTAATAATGGCCGTAATCAGCAAAGCGGGAAAATCCATGATTACTCTAAAATTACCGATTTGAGGTGCAGTTGTCCATGCAGTAAATTTTTCCAATAATCCATTGTCCAGAGAAGCCATAGCAGTTCCTCCATTTACCAATTCATTTACTTCCTTAAAGCCATGTTTGGCGGTAATGTAGTCCATCGTCAGCCAGTCCGGGATATGCATTCCGGCTGAGTTCAAAAGATTTGTGAAATAATCGCTCCAAGAAATAGCAACTGCAATATTTCCAATAGCATACTCCATCAATAAATCCCAGCCAATAATCCATGCAAAAATTTCGCCAAATGCCACATAAGAATAGGTATAGGCGCTTCCTGAAACCGGCACCATGGAGGCAAACTGAGCATAGCACAATGCTGCAAAGCCGCAGGCAAAAGCAGTGAACACATATAAGAAAACTACGCCCGGCCCGCCATCGGCAGCAGCTTTACCAATACTACTAAAAATTCCTGCTCCGATTACGGCAGCGATTCCAAGTGCTGTAAGGTCTCTTACACCCAGCACCCTTTTCAGCCCCAGACTATGATCATCGTTGTAGCCACTGGCAACATCCTTCAAAATAAAGTCAATACTTTTTTTTCGAAAAATAGACATGCGGTTTTTGTTTTGTGATTTATGATTGGTTATACAAGATAATCAATTTTTATTAATGCTCTCTCTTAACAAGAAAGGTTGCCAAATCTTTTAATGGTTGCTTTCTTTTTGAAACCACTGCCATATCATCAAAATGAGTGAGGGCATCATTTAAAAATTGTTCTTTAAGCTCCAACGCCCATTGATCAATTTTGCAATCTTTGTACAATTTCAATATGCTTTCCACTTTATCTTCTCTATCAATCTGCAACAATTGATCCAGTTCTTCTTTTTGAGCCGGATTAGCGGTTTCTAATGCACGAATCAATAAAAAGGTTTTCTTATTGGATTTTATATCACCACCAATTTGCTTACCAAATTTTTCGGTATTGCCAAACGCATCGAGATAATCATCCTGCACCTGAAATGCCAGTCCTATCTTTTTTCCTGCTTCATAAAGCAATTCCAAATTTCCCAAACTGCCTCCCCCCAAAATACCACCCATTTTCAGGCTGGCGGCTATCAATACGGATGTTTTTAATGTAATCATATTCAGATACTCATCGTAAGTAACATCCGTTCTCTTTTCAAAATCCATATCTAATTGCTGCCCCTCACACACCTGGGTAGCCGTTTCATTGAAGAGCGATAAAATGCGATGCAGCAGGTTTTTATCAATTCTGTTCAAGGCTTCATAAGCTTTAATAAGCAATACATCACCTGCCAGTAAAGCAGTGCTTTCACCATATTTGATATGTACGGTTTCTTTTCCGCGTCTTAAAGGCGCTTTATCCATTATATCATCGTGAATAAGGGTAAAATTGTGAAACAGTTCGATAGCTGCGGCTACTTCCCATGCATCAGGATTAATATTGCCAAAAAGCTGATTACCCATCAGACATAGTACCGGCCTGATTCGCTTTCCGCCAATTGTTAAAAAATAATTTACCGGATCATATAATGTTTGCGGGCTTCCATAAAACTGTTGATGGTCAAAAAAAGCAGAAAACTGCCTTGATAATTCATTAAAATTTTGCATATATCCAATTCGTGATTTAAATTCTATTATCTTATTCAGATGCTAAAATAATATTTTATTTCAAGATAGATACAGCAACACTAATATTAGGCATTACAAATTTCTTAAATCCTCGATTTTCTCTCCCCAAACCTCTACCTGAAAGCATCCTTTGTACTTGAGGCAACCTCAACCTTAATCTTAGTCTTAGCCTCAATCTTAATCTTATCCTTATTACTTACCTCCATTTACCCATTCAAAATCAATATGCCGCTTTTCCAGATTAGCTGCTACCACTTTTATTCGCACTTTATCACCCATTGTAAAACGTTTATGCGTTTTCATGCCTATTAATGCATAATCTGAATCGGAGTGCTGAAAACTGTCAAATTCTGCCAAACTGGTAATGCTCACCATTCCTTCGCAAAGATGGTCCAGTGTTTCTGCCCAAAACCCAAACCTTGAAACACCGCTGATAATGGCATCAAATTCATCTCCGATAAACTGCTGCATATACTGTACCTGCTTGTACTTGTTGGCATCTCTTTCGGCTTCCATTGCCTGACGTTCCATATTGCTGCAATGCTTACATTTTTCTTCCATTTTTTTATCAATAGCAACCCTGTCTTCCAGCACCTCCAGTAAGATGCGATGCACCATTATATCAGGATAGCGCCGAATGGGTGAAGTAAAATGACAGTAATATTCAAAACCCAAACCATAGTGTCCTACATTGACGGCAGTGTATTTGGCTTTTGCCATAGTGCGGATTCCTAATTCAGAAAGCACCGCTTCCTCCGGCCGGCCCTGCGTATCTTTTAATAGTTTATTGAATGATTCTGCAATTGTTTCTGCGCTCGAAATATCAAATTTATACCCAAATTTATTGGCAAAGGCAATAAATGGCAAAAGTTTTTCCTCATCCGGTGTATCATGTATCCGATAAGGAAAAGGAATTGATTTGTTATTCATTTTTATCTTAGATACATGAGTGGCGACAGTTTTATTTGCCAACAACATCATTTCTTCAATAAGCTGATGTGCTTCTTTACTTTCCTTCAATTCAATGCCAATGGGGTTTCCCTGTTCATCCAGCCTGAACCGAACCTCCGTAGATCTAAAATTGATCGCACCTTCATCAAACCGGTATTTCCTTAAAGTTTGAGAAATATGATTCACTGCCAGAATAGCCTCGGAATGATCGCCTTTTCCGGATTCGATGATATTCTGTACTTCCTCATAGGTAAATCTTCTTTTTGAGCGGATTATTGTTTTACCCAACCAGTACTGTTTCACTTCAGCCTTTTCATTAAGTTGGAAAATTGCCGAAAATGTAAGTTTGTCTTCATCGGGCCGTAAAGAACAAAGCATATTGGAAATATGCTCCGGTAGCATGGGCACCACCCGATCCGGCAGATACACCGAAGTTGCCTTTTGATAGGCCTCATCATCTAAAGCATTTCCGGGGGTTACAAAATGGCTTACATCAGCAATGTGTACGCCAATTTCGTAATTCCCGTTTTTAAGTTTTCTAAAGGATATTGCATCATCAAAATCTTTTGCATCTTCGGGGTCAATAGTAAAGGTCAGATAGTTTCTAATATCCTTTCTTTTATAAAGATCTTCTTTGGTAATGGCATCAGGCAGTCGGGCGGCCACCTCCATTGCTTCATCCGAAAAATCGAGCGGAAAGCCATGCTCAAGTATAATTTCTTTCATGGCATTATCCGCAACATCCTCTGTTTTCAAAATAGAAACAATCGTACCTACCGGCCTTTTATCATCCTTCTCCCAGTGCAACATTCTCGCCACTACCATTTCGCCGTTTTTCGCTCCATTAAAATTTTCAATGGGAACATAAATGTCAGGCACTCCCCTATCGCGATCGCCCAGCACAAAACCAAACCCTTTGCTCATCTCAAATTTACCCATAAACTCCACTCGCTTACGCTGTACCACTTCGGTTATCTTTCCTTTCAGACGATTGTCATAACCAGATGTAACTTTCACCCTCACAATATCTCCATTCATTGCGTTCTTAATATCTTCAGGATTAACCAGCACATCTTCTTCCAATCCATCCACCAGCACAAACCCGCGTCCGGAGCGAGTAATCTCTAACTTGCCTTTTAATGTAGCTTCAGTGCTTTGTCTTTTCGCCTTAGTTTTTTTGGCTTTATTTCTTCTTCCCATTGTATTTATTTTCTATGTATTGTATTATGTGTTTTTCAAAAATAGTTTCTCCCTCAAACAGAAAATGGTGTGCCACCGGAATAGCTAAAACCGGAACATCAAGTAAATCCTTTTCAAATTCAAATAACCGCATGGCATCCTTTTCTGTGGTAATGATCGTTTTTTTATCGTTATTAATGGTAAAATATTTTTCCTTTATTAAATTAATTTCTTCTTTCGAAAAATGATGATGATCCGAATATTTTTGGAGGTGTATTCTTTTTACTTTTTGGTCAAGATACTGAATCAATGGAGAAGGATTGGCAATACCGGTAACCAATAATATTTCATTAAACAACTCTAAAGAAAAAATGGATTTAGTAAAAATATTGTAAGGCTCCTCGTATTTAAAACTTGTAAAAAGAACAATTTGATGTGAAAAAGGTTTAACCTGGTCAATAATCTTATTTTTATTTTCGCTGCTTAAATTGGCCGGAGATTTGGTAATAATAATAATATCAGCGCGTTTATAATTTGATTTAAGGTCTCTCAATTGACCGGCAGGCAAATAAAAATCGTTCACAAATAAATTGTCATATTCAGTGAGTAGCAGATTGAAACCTGCTTGTACTGCACGATGTTGAAATGCATCATCAAGCACTATTGCATCTATTTGAGGGGCATTTTTTATCAGTTCATTTATTGCCTGCACCCTGTTTTCTCCAACTGCTATTTTTGCATCAGAAAATTTCTTATAAAACTGCATAGGTTCATCGCCAATGTCATCTGCTTTAGTATGCTCGCCAGCAATTAAAAATCCTCTGGTTTTTCTTTTGTACCCGCGACTAATTACAGCTACCCTATATTTTTTGCTTAACAATTTCAGTAAATACTCCACCATTGGGGTTTTACCTGTGCCACCTACAGAAAGATTGCCAACGCAAATTACAGGCATGTCAAACGAAACCGATTTTTTAATGCCGGAATTATATAAAAATGAATGACAAGTAACACCCAGTCGGTAAAGCCATGACAGCGGTAAAAGGATTTTTGATTTTTTTTGGATGATCTTGCTAAAATTCATAAATATTTCCCGGAGTTATGCAATAATCCAAAGGTATGTCAAACTCATCGCTATCCAGAATTTTTTCTATAGGCGCAAAATAGCTTAATCCAATTTTCAGCGTATCGGAATTTGTTTCGCGTAAATATTTATCATAAAAACCCTTGCCATAACCCACTCTGTACCCCATTAGATCGAAACACAGCAAAGGCACAATTACCAAATCAATTTCTTTGGGATTGGCTCTTTCATCAGAATCCGGTTCAATAGTGCCAAATCGATTTTCTACAAAAAGCGTATTTTCATCAGCAATAACTGCATCCATCGTCCAGGTTTGAAAGTTGCACACAGGATATGCTACTCTCAAATCAGGATTTTTAAATTCCAAAAAACTGATAATGGATTCGGTTTTTACTTCCTTTTGATGTGGCATTTCAATATAGCTGAAAGCCAATGAAACTGGCGGCAAAATCATTTTCTGAAACTGAATTAAAATCAGGTCATCCCAGACAAGTTTATCTTTATCTGAAATACTTTTTCTTTTTTGCAAGTAAGTCCTTCTTGCTTCTGCTTTTGTCAAAATAGTTGCATTAAAATTTGGATCTGACAAATTTATTTATTCATTTACAAAAACTGAAAAAATAGTTGTACCATAGTTTTTTTCAAAACTGTACTTTTCAAATGCTTTATAATCATTGCGAGGAGTATGCTCCAATACAAACCAACCTCCGGGCTTTAGTAATCCCTTCTCAATAATAATTTTCGGGAGTTCGTCAATAGTACTAAGGGCATAAGGCGGTCCTGCAAAAATAAAATCATACTGTTGATGACACCCCTCCATAAATTTAAAAACATCCATTTTTATGAATTTGATATTTTCAATCATGAGTGTATTTGCAGTTTTTTTTATAAACTCAAACATTTGTGTGTCTTTTTCCACAATTGTGAGGTCTTCAGCTCCACGACTTGCCAGTTCATAAGTAATACTGCCAGTGCCGCCAAATAAATCAAGTGTCTTCATCCCTTCAAAATCAAGCCGGTGTTGCATTACATTAAAAAGCCCTTCTTTTGCCACATCGGTCGTAGGGCGGGTGTAAGGCATTTTTGCCGGCGGATTAATTTTTCTGCCACCATATTTTCCCGTTATGATTCGCATAATGACAACAGATTTAATGTCCTAAATAAATGAGGGGCAAAATCTATATTATTCTCTTTTATTTTCCATGAAGCGCTTTCAAATTCAATTATTAAAAAATACTGATACAGCGCTTTGTACAGTGAAGAATCCCTATCTATCAAACCTGAGATTTTAAGTACCAGTTCTCTCTGTTGTAAATCATGGGTTTCGCAAATCTTCAATAAATAAAACAACACATCATCAGGACTGGAGAAGTGATAGGACTGGGCTATCAATAATTTATTGCCTCTGGAAACAATCACATTAATATGATCATTCATAATATTTAGTGTAATATTCCCTCTACCCTTATCATCAGCCAGATTATTTAAGAACAAAGTTTTTAAATGAATTGGCTTAAATGTCCATCCTTCAGGGAAAGCTTCATGTAGCGGATAAGGAACAGAATAAATATTAGATAATGATAAACTACTAATCTGATTTTGCAAAACAATATCTGCAACATTATGGCTATTTAAGTAAAGCGCTGCATCAAAATCTTCAGTTGCTCTTTCTGTAGGCATCAAAACATTACTATTGCTGTCAATACAAAAATTTAGTTTAGAAAAATTTTGGTTTAAATGCGTTTGCTCCTTAAGCAACTCCTGCAGTGAAGTGGCATAGGCAGCTTTTGAGGCATACCAGCCCAATTCCAACAAGTGGTGTTCATCAGTCGTTATAGCGTAACCAATATAGCCACTTCCTATCTGAACCGACAATATGGAATGGTGCGCTTCAATAACATCTGAATATGGTATATAAAATAATTTTTGCAATTGATTCGATTTTAAAATAATCAGCAAAGATAGAAAAAGAACGAAAAGAAACTATTTCGATTGGTAGGTTTCTGTTGGTTGGTTAATCACTGCTTTGTCTTTATTTCCAATGATAGAAAGTTTAAAACCACTCATTATAAAATACAACAATAGTAAGCCCAATCCAATAACCAGCAAATACCACATAACAGGATTTTTTATTTTTTGAGCAGATTCTCCAAAAGCTTTGTTTACTTTTTTTACCTCCAGTATTTCTTCCTTTATGATTGCATCATGCACAACATTGTCTCTAATTATTTTCTCAGCTTTTACCCCTGTAAATGGAGAAGCGAGCGTGCTTGCCGGCGTAAATTTAATTTGATCATTTTCTTTAAACAGTATCCCAACCGACTCCCAATCAACTTTTTCACCGCCATGTAGTTTTTGCTTCAATGATTCGATAAAATCATCAAATTGCAAAACCACTTCATTTTTAGGCTGTTGCATCTGCGAAGATAACCAGCTATACAAATTATTTTGCTGATGGAGGTTTTCATTACACGCAATAGCAACCGAAGCGCCGGATGGCATAAAAAGCAAATCCCAGCCGGGTGCCTTAATTGATCGTTCTGAAAAATCAGACACTGCTTGTTTGGGCATGAGCACCAACGAACCGATACCGGGCAGGTTCAGGTATTTAAACTGAAATAGATACTGACTGAGTTGCTGATACATAATTATTTCTTTTGAGAGAACGAATATACAACTCCTCCCAGAAAATTAAATCCGTAAACAGGATATTGATTCCAGCGCTGATATTGCTGATTGAAGATATTGTTAAACTGCAACCATAACCCCAGCCCTTTATATACCTTCATTTCAGCTCCGAGGCTTATATCAAAAGCATCTTTCATCTTTAAAACCTGTCCTGTTTTTGAAAGAAAATGAGCGCCACCCAATCCTAAGGCATCTGCTTTAATCCAAAGGTCTTTCATAGCATTGTACCTTACCGAACCTTTTATTTCCATTGGCGATAATCCCCATGCTTTTGCATTATCCTTCAAGCCCGAAAATGTATTGGCTGTAACTCCGGCCAGCAAAGAAAACTGCTCTGCAACATTGTACCCAACCTCTCCTCCCAATGTCATAATATTCATTTTGCGCTCTCTTACTATTTGAAAAGATTTTCCATCTCCCGAAGGTGAAATATCATTGAGATACAAAGGCTGGTTCTTTACATTATTAACCCCAATTTTTGCGCTATAGGAAAAATGGTTTGACAATGATCCCTTTACTCCTCCATACAATTCTGTGATTGTAGTATTGAACAAGGTATCGGGGCTCCATAGCCAGGGATTTGTTTCTGCAAAATATTGATAGGTATTCTTTTTGACCCTTCCTTCAAATCCGCCTAATATGGTAAACCGCTGATCGGCTGTACCCACCTGAGCCTTCACTGCCGGTAACATTACAAATCTTGAATTATCCCATGAGGGACGGATTCCGGCATCTACACTAAAGGTTGGACTCTTATATTGCACCACCGGTTGAATATATAAAACAGCCGTTTTCGAATTATTCTGATTTGTTGCTTTTAAAACAGTATAATCATAACCGAAAGCTAATTTTGCGGCAAAGGCATCATTTATTTTTTTTGAAAAAGGAAGACCAATTGCAAAACTTCTTTCAATTGCTTTGTGGTTATCTGCAAATAAATCAATTTTCAGTTCGGGCGAATAATCAATTCCTAAGGCATTGGCCGACACATTTCTTATACCGGTTCTTATTTTAAAAGTTTGGAACTCCTGATGTAATGAATCTAAAGGGATAGTTAATGTTTCAGGCTCGAAGCCATATTTTTTTGTTTTAAAATTATTGGCTTCCACACTCCCACTCCACTCCAGAACCGGTGTCTTATAAAATCCAGCAGCCTTGGCATCAAACTTGCGATAATCCTGATACTGTCGTTTCCCTTCGGAAGATGTGTATTTACCATAAATATTTAAGCCGCTTGTCTTACCATCTCCAAAAGACAGCCCTGCCTGCGCAAAAGGTGTATTCAGATTGCCATATCCCAATTTTATGTAGCTGCTGTTACTCCATTGATGCTCGTCAATGGCCAATGTGAGCGGCCTTAATAATCCAGGGCGATAGGCAAATTCAAGATTTTGATTTGGAATATTGTATTGCAATTTAGGCTTCTCACCTTCAGGTGCAGCCGGTGATGCGGTAATATTAATTTTATTTAACCCTTTTAACTTAGGATTATACTCCGAAACAATATCCACCGTGCTCTTATCCGTTTTTTGTTGAGCAAATACATATACTTGAAATAATAGCATCAACAATATCAGAAAAACTTTATTCATCCCTTTGAAATTATTTCTTATTAATTATTTTAAAATTCTATTTTTTCTCGGCAGCAATCACTTGTTGCAATTTGGTTTTAGCTTCTGCCTTTAATGTTTCATCAATACCGTTTTCAACTACACTTTTATAAGTAGCTTTTGCATTGAAGTAATCCTTTTGCCTGAAATAAATATCACCCAGTAGCAAATAAGATTTTGTAACCCAATATCCATAAGAGCCCGATTTGTTTATCGTTTCAAATGCAGCTTTTTCCGCATCAGTCAGTTTGTTTTGATCAAACAAAATCGCTGCGATACCATATCTTGCTTCTGCTGCCAAAGCCGCTTTGTTTTGCGTAATCACAGCATTATAACTTTTAATTGCTTCTTCAAAATTTTTATTCTCTTGAGCTGCTTTCCCAATAACCAGATTGGCCAGGGCTTTATCATCGGTACTAACCGCCGTGCCCGCCAGCAATTCTCTTGCATTGGCAAGCGCCTCATTCCATTTTTGCAGTTGATATCTGCTTCTCAACAAACCACGTGCCGCTTCTGCTTTATTTTCGGAACCGGAGGCAAGAGAAGATAGTAGCTGGTAATACCGTTCTGCTTTTACATAATCTTTCTTTTCAAAATAATAAATAGATGCAACATTCAGCACCGCTTTTTCGGCAAACTGATTGGGCGCTTTGGCAGCCACGGCTTCATAGCCGAAAAGCGCTTTATCCCAGTCTTTTCTACCATGAAAAATTTCGCTTTTATAATATTGTGCATGTAGTGTATAGGCTCCCTGAGGATACTGTTTCAGGTAATTTTCAAATGCAACAAGAGCTTCATCCATATTTCCATCCTCATATTTTGTCTCGGCAATACTATAGCTGAGTGAATCGGCAGCATTGACCGAAATACTCTTTCCTATATTTTTCATATAACCAATATATTCGTCAGATTTACCTTCTTCCACATAAATTCTTCTGATATCATCTAATGCATCAGTTGATTCTTCGGTGTTAGGATATTTTTTAACTAAAGTTTGATACGTGTCCAAAGCCTCTTTGTTTTTATCCAGATTATAATAAGCTGTACCTAAAGTATAATACGCCCTTGGCTTGTAAGCATCTGTGGCAGTGGATTGTATTACTTTTTGTAAATAAGGAATTGCATCTGAAAATTTTTCACTACTCATGTAAGTAAGCGCTATTTCCATGTTGGCATCATCCTGCAAATCGGTTTTAGGATATTTACGTAAAATCTCATTCATCAATCCAATCTTGTCCTTAGGATTTTTTATTCCATCTATCATGGCGCTTTGGTAGGTGGCATAATCGGCGGCAGGCCAGTTATTATCTATGATCGTTTTATAAATTGCTTTTGCTTTAGTATAATTTTTCAGCATGTAATAACTGTCGCCCGTTCTCAAATAAGCATCTCTTTGTAAATCACTGCGGGTATTACCACTACCCACCGGTTCAAAGTTTTGCAGCGCCAGATTGTAGGCTTCTTTTTTGAGATAAGCATAACCCAGGTTATATTTTGCTGTAGTGGCATTAGCCTCTCCATTGGCGGGAGCACCGTCCTGCAAATAATTATTCAAAAACTGAATTGCATTGTCATTATTATTCTGCCGGTAGGCAATTTCACCCTTCCAGAAATAGATAAGCGCTTTCAGGTTGTTATCAGAACTGTTTTGAAGTGCACGGTCTAACAATCTGTCTGCCTCAAGCAACAGGCCATCATTTATAAGTTCGGTAGCTCGACCAAAATAAACTCTCGAAATCAATAGTCTTGTTTGAGATGTAGGATTTTTTATTTCTTCCAAAACATTAAGCGCATCTTTATAATTATTTGTGTTTGCAAGCGCTGCTACAAGCAGTTCTTTTGCCTCAACATTATATACAGACATGGGGTATTCTCTAACAAAATTTCTCAAGCCATTCAATGCTTCATTTTGATATCCTAAATCGTAGGACAGTTTTGCATATTGAAACTTAGAAATTTCCTTTTGTTCGTTGTTACTGCTATTGGAGGCGCAAAATAAAAAAGCACTTCTGGCATTGGCCTTTTGTCCTGTTTTCAGGTAGGCATCTCCCAACAGATACATAGCATGCTGGCTCAAGGCATCTTCGCCACCGCTCAGTTGCTTAAAACCTTCAATAGCTTTTTGAAAATCATTTGCTCTGTAATAAGAATAGGATAGTTCATAAATATCTTCTCTGGTTACTTTATTCGATTTGGAAACATACTCCTGAAGGTAGGGCAATGCTTTAGCAAACTCTTTTAACTCAAAATGGGTGTGGCCAATCATCTGCCTGAGTTGCAGGTCATACATTTGGGTATTGCCCATTTTCAATTTTCCTTCTGCATATTGGATGGATTTTTGTTTGTCTCCCTGCAAATAATAAACCTGAGCAATATAATAAGGCGCTACTGATGAAAATTCAGGATGCCCTTCAATAAGTAACAGGCTGTTTAACGCATCTGTATAATTACCTTCTTTGAAGGCAATCAATCCATAATAATAATTAGCTGCATAATAATCTACTGATTGGGTGTTGTTTTTTACAGTATATAAGAGTGGTTTTGCCTGCGCATAATCATCCAGAAAGAAATAGGAATAGCCTTTATGAAATTGAAAAGAAAATAACTGATCAGCTTCAATATTTGAAACATCTGTCATTTTATAATTTTCAAGCGCTTCTTTAAAGTTTTGGTGTCTGAAAAAATACTCTCCCAAATAAAAACTCATTCCTTCTACTCTTGCCTCATTTTTTGAAAGAAATATATAATTTTCAGCTCTTGTAACTGCCAGGTCTTCATTTTGCATCAACCCACAAACGATATCGTAAAACTCAATTTCCTGCACGGTTACCGGGTAGTTAGATGAAATGTTTTTTTGCAAATCTTTACTCAGCTCTCTGAACAAAGGATAAGCCAGACTATATTCTTTTTTCTGAAAATAGTCCTTTGCCTCCTTAAACCTCGCATCCGGATCATTGATAAAGGCGGTTGGTTGGGCCATTGAATAAAAAAAAACCGAAAAGGATATTATTATTAATAGAAGACTTTTCATGTTACCGATAGAATATTTATTTAATAAAATCAACATTGCGAATATTGTAAATATTTTTACCAATTCAAAGGATTCCTTTGCAACAGGTGTGGATAAGTAGGTAATAAAGGGCTAATTTAACATTTTGTTGGTAGATGATTTTATCATTATGTTTGTTACCTAAAAAATAGCAGGTTATTTTATGAAGTTATTAAGTAGTAAACATTCTGAGGCAGGTGTAAGCTTTTCTCTCTTATTGCTCAGATTTAGCGCCGGCGCTACCTTATTGGTAAATCATGGACTGAAAAAAATTACCGGATTTAATGAAATTCTGGAAAAGGGTTTTTTTGATCCTATTGGAATCGGGTCAAAAGCATCTCTATACCTGATTACATTTGCTGAGGTTTTCTGTGCCATTTTGATTATTTTTGGCTTATTGACCCGCCTGGCCACCATTCCATTGATTATAGGAATGAGTGTGATTGTTTTTTTGGTAAGTAAAGGCGATATCTTTGGGCAGGCCGAACTACCCGCTATATATCTGGCTATATTTATTGCGCTGCTTATCTCAGGTCCGGGTAGATACAGCCTCGATCGCATGATTGGTAAATAATTATTTATGTACACATACGAAACCAAGATAAGAGTTCGCTATGCCGAAACCGACCAAATGGGAGTGGTTTATCATAGTAATTATTTTCAATACTTTGAAGTAGTGAGAGCCGAATCAATACGAAGTATGGGGATAACCTATTCTGATATGGAGCAGATGGGAATCATCATGCCGGTAGTGGAGGTGAAATGCAAGTATATTAAGCCTGCCTTATATGATGACTTATTAACCATAAAACTGATTTTAAATCATTTGCCAACAGACCATAAAATTACTTTTCATAGCGAGGTGTTTAATGAAAAAAATGAGTTGCTGGCTATCGGCCATGTAGTGTTATATTTTATGGAGGCAAAAACAATGAAGAAAACAAAAATGCCAGAAACCCTTTATCATAAACTGGAACCCTATTTTGTGCAATAGTGGAAAATTATAGCCAAATAATTGAAACAGAACCAGCGAACAACGTAGTATATCCTCCCAAATATTTGGCAGAACAGGGTTCGATTACTGCCACGATTTACCGGTCGCTACTGAGTATTTTCTTTTTCCTGGGAGTAGGTTATTTCTTTTTTCAAAGAATAGATATCATCCTCATTCTTACCGCCATCATTTTATTTCATGAAGCCGGCCACTATTTTGCTATGCGCTATTATCATTATGCAGATTTGGGTATTTTTTTTATTCCGATATTAGGCGCTTTTGTTTCGGGTAGTAAAAGAGAAGTGAGCCAAAAACAAAATGCTGTAATACTGATGGCAGGGCCATTGCCCGGAATTATTCTGGGCCTCATTCTTTACTTTATCGATAAAAATATGGATGGCGGATGGTATTGGGGCGATATATCGGTTTATTACGTGTCCATTCTGCTTCTTTTTCTTAACTTATTTAATCTGCTCCCTGTTTATCCACTTGACGGCGGTCAGTTGCTCAATAGAGTTTTTTTAGACGAAGAAGGACTTTGGAGCAATATTTTTGTATGGCTATCTGCCATTGGTTTTGCAGTGCTGGCCTTCATTAGCGGTTTATACATACTTTTGCTTTTACCCTTGATGATTGTTTTTCGGCATGTAGGTACTAATCGTCATTTAGCCCTCGAAAAAGAATTGCTGGAAGAAGGATTTGATTTAGATACCTCTTATGAGGATTTGTCGGATGAAAAATATTGGACAATTAGAGCAGTAATTGTAAGAAACCTTCCGACCTTTGCGGGTGTAGAAGCAGGGCCGCCATACCAATATGATGTCAAAGAAGAAAAGATTGCACAAGAGGTGGAAGATGTGCTGCAAAGAAATTTACTTCTTGATATCTCAATGTTCGAAAAGGTGGCGCTGGCAATCATTTGGATATTAGCGCTTTGCAGTCCAATCATCTTTAATATTGACTTGAATTTCTTAAAGAATTTTTTACAATTTTGATTTTTTAAAATAAAATACACATGAAAATAGCAAAAGGACATCAGCCCGTAATGCCTTATCTGATTTTGAAAAACGCCGAAGGTTTTATTGACTTTACCAAAAAAGTATTTAATGCTTCGGAAGTTTATAAAGGTTATGATGAAGAAAACCCCAACCAGATTGTTCATGCCGAAGTGCAGATAAACGGATGTAATATAATGATGGCAGATGTAACGGAAGATTTTGACACGGCCAATGCCAATTTGTTTATTTATGTTGATGATGCTGATGAAACCTACCAACTGGCGCTTCAAAATGGCGCTACCGTAGTCAATGAAATAGCCGACCAGAGTTATGGACGTGGCGGGGGCGTGAAAGACCCCTGGGGAAATGTATGGTGGATTTCTTCAATGATCTAATTTTTAAATTATTTTTTGCACCTCCGACAACTTCACATTTTAATACCTTTAGTGCTTGTTAAGTTTATTTAATTTTTTCTCAATTACTTTTTTATGAAAAAAATTACACTTCTTTTTTCGTTTGCATTTCTGACATTTTTACTTTCGGCACAACCTTCTAAATGGCAAAATCTCTTTAACGGCAAAGACCTTAAAGGATGGAAGCAACTGAATGGCAAGGCCAAATATGAGGTAAAAAACGGAGCTATTGTTGGCACAACAGTTTTGGGAGAGCCTAATTCCTTTTTGGCTACCGAAAAAGATTATGGCGATTTTATTCTCGAACTCGAATTTTTGGTGGACAGCACCATGAATTCGGGAATACAATTCAGAAGCCTGAGCCTTCCTGAATACCGAAATGGCAGGGTTCATGGCTATCAATACGAAATTGACCCCTCTCCTCGTGGATGGACTGCTGGCATATACGATGAAGCACGCCGCGACTGGCTGTATCCGCTTGATCTGAACCCTGCTGCAAAAACTGCTTTCAGACAGGGAAAATGGAACAAAGTGAGGATAGAATGTATCGGGAATTCAATACGAACCTGGATAAACAGCGTACCGGCTGCGCATTTGATTGACGATGTTACCCCAAAAGGATTTATTGCATTGCAAGTTCATAGCATCGGCAAAAAAGAAGATGCAGGTCGAAGCATCAGTTGGCGAAACATCCGCATCCAGACCGAAAATCTGAAAGCAAGTTTATTACAAGGAGTATTTATAGTAAATACCATCCCCAATAATTTGTCGGATGCCGAAAAGAAAAACGGAGTAAGTCTATTGTTTGATGGCAAAACCGACAAAGGATGGCGCGGTGCGTACAAAGATAAATTCCCGGAGAAAGGATGGGAAATAAAAGACGGCTTGTTATCAGTTTTGCCTTCGGGAGGTGGTGAATCAACAAACGGCGGCGATATTGTTACCGACAAAGAATACAGCGCTTTTATTTTTCAATTTGATTTCAAACTGACTGAAGGGGCTAACAGCGGCGTAAAATATTTTGTTACAGAAAAGGAACAAAATACCGGCTCTGCCATCGGGCTTGAATATCAGATTCTGGATGATGCAAAACATCCTGATGCCAAATTAGGCGCAATCGGCAATCGCACATTGGCTTCACTTTACGACTTGATACCTTCGCTTCGCGAACCACGCGCACGCCGGCCGATTGGAGAATGGAACCGGGGAATGATAGTAGTGCATCCCGACAACAGAATTGAACACTGGCTGAATGGCTGGAAGGTGCTTGAGTATCAGCGGGGAACGCCTTACTTTTATGCATTAGTAGCGCGTAGCAAATATGCCAATTGGGAAAATTTTGGAATGGCGCCTAAAGGACATATCCTGCTACAGGATCATGGCGACAAAGTGTCTTTCATGAGCCTAAAAATTCAGGAATTGAAATAACAGTATTTAATTGATTTATTCAAACCATAGCAAAAGAACTTTATCTTTATTTCGATTGCCATCTTTGTGCCGGCATTGAAAAAATTGCGTTAAAAAAAAATTTCAACCCGACCATTGCGAAAAAATTACTTTTTCGCGTCATTGGCACCGAAGTGAAGCCTAAGGTCGTTTCCAGACTAATGAGATTTCTCCGCTTCGCTGCGAATGACGGTCGGATAGTGGTATGAGGTTTTCTTTTTTCCCGTGATTTCGATTGGAGTGAAGCGGAGTGAGAAATCTCCCCGTTTCAAAAACGATAAGATTTCTCCGCTTCGCTGCAAAATGACTGATATTTTAGCCATTATTTCGAACGAAGTACAACGAAGTGCGAAATCTTTTTCTTTTGATAACAATGAGATTTCTCCGCTTCGCTGCGAAATGACGGTTGGAGAAAGAAAAAAGAACCGCAAGACTACCTGTTTAAGCAGCCTTTACTTTTTATAAGAAACTCATTCGGGTTATCTTTGCAGTATGTCTGTTAATCAAATCAATTATAAAAATATTTTATCGGAACTTCAAACTACAAACACTACCTTGGTTGCCGTTTCGAAAACAAAACCCGCGCAGGAAATTCGTGAGTTATACGATATCGGTCAGAGAGATTTTGGAGAAAACTATGTGCAGGAGCTTACCGAAAAGGCAGAAATGCTACCCAAAGATATTCGCTGGCATTTTATTGGTCATCTGCAACGCAATAAAGTAAAATACATAGCGTCCTTTGTACATCTCATACATGGCGTGGACAGCGAAAAACTTCTGAACGAAATAAATAAAGAAGGCCGGAAAAATAACAAAGTGATTAATTGTTTGTTACAAATTCATATCGCTCAGGAAGAAACTAAATTTGGTTTCGACAGGCAGGAAGTTACCGATCTGATGGATAAAATCAAATCTGGCAAATTGGTTTTCGAACATGTAAAAATATGCGGACTGATGGGCATGGCTTCCTTTACAGAAGACATGCAGAAAGTGAAAGCAGAGTTTGAAATGCTACAGTCTCTTTTCAAGGAAGTAAAACAGTCATTTCCTGAAATGGATACGTTGAGCATGGGGATGAGCGGAGATTATAATATTGCAGTAGCTTCCGGAAGCACTATGGTGAGGATTGGTAGCCTTTTATTCGGAGCAAGGGTTTAAATTTAATACTTTTTGGAAAAATGTACCGGCTGATTATTTTCAGTTTTATATTCACTTTATTGATTTCCTGTAAAAAGGATGTCATTATACCACCTGTCATTACAGACCCTGTTGAACAGCCCGACACCACACAACTCATTGATTATAATAAAGATATCGCTATCGCAAACTGGAATATTGAGTGGTTTGGCGATGGGTCGATGTTTAAAGGAAACCTGAACGATCAGGAAACAAATGCCGGTAAAATATTGAAATACCTCAATGCTGACCTGTACGGTCTTTGCGAAATTGTGGATACTGCACGCCTCGGACGAATGGTGCGCAATAGTCTGGGCGATGAGTTCAGATACAATGTTTCCAATTATCCTACTTTTTCAAATGCACAAAAACTGGCTTTTGTGTATAACCGAAATATTTTCCGAAATGTAAAAACCAGACCTTTCATGGGGTTGAGTGCAGCGGCATACAACTATTTCGCCCAAAGATTTCCGTACCTCCTTACTGCCGATGTGGTTGTAAATGGCAGCAGGAATACCATCAGTTTTTTTCTGATACATGCCAAAGCCAACGCAGATGCAGACAGTTATAACCGACGGCTTAATGGGGCAATAGAATTAAAAGACAGTCTGGATTTGTACTATGGAGGAAAAAACTTCATGATGCTTGGCGACTTCAACGATCATCTGAATGGCAGTATTTTATCGGGTAAAAATTCTCCATATATCAGTTTCATCAATGATGCTAATTATGATGCTGTTACGCTACCGCTCAATACAACGGGTAATCAGTCAACAATCAATTTTAATAATTCAGTAATAGACCAACAGATCATCAGTAAAAACATGGCAGGATGGTATATCGGAGGTTCGGCCCAAATAAGAACCGATGTAACCAATGTAGTACCGGACTATCGCACCCGAAACACCAGCGACCACTACCCTGTTTCTTCGATGTACCGAGTGAAATGAGCCGTGAAGTTAATGGTCTGTATAGTTTTTTATTCGAGTATTTCTATCGTAAATATCCACCTGAGAAAAAGCGTTTAATTTTTTAAAAGCAAAGTAAAATTTTGCGTTTCTGCCTTAACAATTGCAAATTCAAATTTCCTTCTTTTCAGACTTATAAAAATGGAAGCAAGAAAAGTATTGGCTAAATTTAAGGTTCTTGTAGAAATTTTGCCGGTGACAAATAAAATTTTGAATCTTACTTTGGCTTCGAATCAAAAGGGTTTTGAAGATGCAATTCAATATTTTACTGCAATTGAGCATGACATGGAAATTATTACTACAAGAAGTAAGAAAGATTTCAAGAATATAAATTTACCTATATTAACGGCAAAAGAATTTATAATTCGTTAATTGTGGCATCGCCTATTAATTAAGGCTTCGTTGGTGGGTGCTGAATCTCAAAATTGCAACTTTTTTCACATTCCCTTAGCATTTTTGATGGGTTTACCCTATTTAAATATCAGTTTTGCGTTAAATTATGACTACATTTGTTTCTCATTTTAAACGAATCTTCTTGAAATTTACTGAATTTAATTTTGATTCCGGACTGTTGGAAGGTATAGAAGCAGCCAATTACATTAAAACTACTCCCATTCAGGAGATGGTAATTCCGCATATCCTTAATGGAAAAGACGTAATGGCGTTTGCTCAAACAGGAACCGGTAAAACTGCTGCTTTTTTGTTGCCACTTATTAATAATGTACTCACCAAAAAAGCAGGAACAGGTATTAAGTGTATGATTATTGTTCCTACACGCGAATTAGCTGTACAAATTTCACAGCACTTAGAAGGGCTGTCTTATTTTACGCCTATCAGTTCTATTGCAGTGTATGGCGGTGGCGATGGCAACGATTTTATACAGGAAAAAAATGCGCTGATTAAGAATGCCGAGTTTGTAGTATGTACGCCCGGTAAAATGATGGCTCATATAAAAATGGGTTACGTTAATCTGGAAGGATTGCAATATCTGGTTTTGGATGAAGCAGACAGAATGTTGGACATGGGCTTTTATAATGACATCATGTTTATTATTGGCAAATTGCCCCAAAAAAGGCAAACCCTTTTGTTTAGCGCTACGATGGCTCCCAAAATTAAGACCTTGGCGCACAAGATATTACGCCAACCGATAGAAGTAAGCCTTTCACTCAGCAAGCCGCCCGAAAAAATTGTGCAGCAGGCATTTATGGTTTATGACGAGCAGAAAACACCCCTTATCATTCATTTGCTGAAGGAGAAGCAATATCGGTCGGTACTTATATTTTGCAGTAGTAAACTCAGTGTAAAAAATCTTACCCGCGATTTAAAAAGAAAAGGTATCGTAGCCGCCGAAATACACAGTGATTTAGAGCAAGCGGAAAGAGAAGACATTTTAGTAGGGTTTAAAAGTGGCAGAATTCCGGTATTGGTAGCCACCGATATTCTCAGTCGTGGAATAGATATTGATAATATTGATTTGGTTATCAATTTTGATGTACCCAGAGACAGCGAAGATTATGTACACCGCATTGGCCGTACAGCCCGTGCGGCTGCCGATGGTACAGCATTTACCCTGGTAACCTTAAAAGAACAACGCAAGTTTCACTTTATAGAAAAACTGATTGGCAAGGATATTTCAAAAATGTCGGTACCTGAGCATTTGGGCAAGCAACCTGCTTATTCCCCTGCCCAAAAAAACGATAGCGCAAAACCTTCGTCTAAAAGAAACTTTAAACCTAAAGGTAAAAGACACCAATAGCATTGATTTTCAACTATTTAAGGATATGCGCTACCGCTTAGTAATTTCCAATTACTAAAATAAAGAACTTATTCATTGGGAGTGCTTCCCTCCTGCCTTTGTCCGCCTTCCTTTCTTTCCGGACGAGGAATTAACACTTTTCTGGACAATTTGAACTTGCCCGATTTTGGATCGGTGCCAATCAGCTTCACCTTCATGGCATCGCCTTCTTTCACCACGCCATCTAATGTTTCGAGGCGTTTCCAGCTTATTTCGCTTATGTGAACCAAACCTTGTTTACCCGGCAAAAATTCTACAAATGCTCCAAAAGGAACCACTGATTTCACCACTGCATCATACACATCACCTACAACCGGAACGGCTACTATTCCTTTAATCCAGTTTTCTGCTCTTACCACAGCTTCTTTTTCTACACCAAAAATGCTGATTTCACCCATATTGTTTACTTCTTCAATATTGATGGTAGTACCGGTTTCGCGTTGCATTTCCTGAATCACTTTTCCGCCGGGTCCTATTACAGCGCCAATAAATTCTTTGTCAATAAACATTTTAACCACTCTTGGAGCATGTGGTTTTACTTCAGCTCTTGCCTCAGGAATTGCCTCATACATGTGATTTAAGATATGCAGCCTGCCGTCTTTTGCCTGCAATAATGCTTTTTTCATCACCTCCATCGGTAGGCCATCAACCTTTATATCCATCTGTACACCGCAAATACCATCGCGAGTACCTGTTACTTTAAAGTCCATATCGCCAAGGTGATCTTCATCGCCCAGGATATCGCTTAGTACCGAAAATTTATCTTCCTTGGTAATCAATCCCATCGCAATACCGGCCACGTGTTTGGGAAATGGTACTCCGGCATCCATCAATGCCAGCGAACCGGCGCATACGGTAGCCATTGATGAAGAGCCGTTTGACTCCAGAATATCGCTCACTACCCTTACAGTATATCCAAAATCTCCATTGGTAGGCATCATTTGCTTCAAAGACCGCATGGCCAAATTACCATGACCCACCTCACGACGACCGGGGCCACGCATCATTTTTATTTCACCGGTTGAAAACGGTGGGAAATTATAGTGCAAAATAAATTTGGAATATACCGAAGTAGCAGCAGTTTCTATTAACAATTCATCTAAACCCGTACCTAATGTAACCGTTGTAAGTGATTGAGTTTCACCTCTTGTGAATAATGCCGAACCATGAGGAGAAGGTAACACATCTACTTCCATATCAAGCGGACGAATCTGCTCGAGGCTGCGTCCATCTAACCTTATTTTTTCATCCAAAATCATATCTCTCACCACATCATACTGAAGGTCGTGATAATATGTACCGGCTAATTTTTTCTGAAGATCTGTCAAAGGATTCTCCTCGGTAGCGCCTTCTTCAAGGTGCTTCATCAATTCTTCTTCAATAGCCTCAAACTTTTCGCTGCGCTCATGTTTACTGTGCTGGCCTTTTGCCACTTCATACACCTTTTGCTTGGCAAAGGCATATACTTTTTCTCGAATAGCTTCATCCTGTTCGGGTTTGGTATATTCTCTTTTGCCTGATACGCCTTTTAAGTCACGAAGTTCTTCTTGTGCTTTAATCTGAATTCTGATGGCATCATGTGCTTTTTCCAAAGCCTCAATCAGGTCGTCTTCACTACATTCCTGCGATTCGCCTTCCACCATTACTAAGTTTTTGACGCTGCCTGCCACTATAAAATCCATATCTGCAAGCTCCATCTGGCTGCGTGTAGGATTTATTACAAATTTGTCATTCACTCTGGCTACCCTCACTTCACTGATGATTTCTTTGATGGGCACATCAGAAACTGCTATAGCTGCCGAGGCTGCCAGACATGCCAAAGCATCGGGCAACACTTCGGGATCACTGCTGATTAATGTAACCAGCACCTGTACCTCGCAAAAATAATCATCGGGAAACAAGGGTCTCAAAGCGCGGTCAATCAAGCGGCTGATTAGCACTTCGTAATCGCTCAGTTTTGATTCCCTCTTAAAAAACGAGCCGGGAATACGACCCGCTGAAGCAAATTTTTCCTGATAATCTACTGTCAATGGAAAGAAACTCTGTCCTTCCTTAGGTTCTTTATTAGCTACTACGGTAGCCAAAATCATACATTTCCCCATACTTACGGTAACAGAACCGTCTGCCTGGCGGGCTAACCGCCCTGTTTCGATGGTTATTTCTCTTCCATCTCCTATATCAAAAGTCTTTCTGATTGGTTGTTGTAACATAAAAATCTGTTGTAAATATTATTGTTTTATTGGCTATGTACATCTTTAAGACTATTTGCCGCTTCATTTATGCAGCAAATGCACACCTCATCGTTAAAATTATTTAAGTAAAATAACTGTTATTAAAAACAGTATTTCCCAATATCCTGACGACATTGGGAAATATATTTTTATTGAGAATGATTGTTTTTGATATAACCAGCCTTGTTTAAGAATAATTTTTCCCTAAGCCGCAGCTTTGGGTATCCTTATTTTCTTAATCCCAGCTTTTCAATCAATGAACGATAGCTTTGCAGGTTGTGTTTTTGCAAATAACTCAATAAGCTTTTGCGTTTTCCAACCATTTGAAGCAACCCGCGGTGGGTAGAAAAATCTTTTTTATTTACTTTCAAATGAGCGCTTAACTGAGAAATACGCTCAGTCAATTGTGCAACTTGACCCTCAATAGAGCCGGTATTGGCGGCGTTTCCACCAAATTGTGTAAAAATTTCTGCTTTTCTTTCTTTTGTAAGTGGCATCTTTAAATTTTTAAAAAGTCATCCGATTATTAATATCCTTTATATTTTGGGCGCAAAGGTAATGAAAAATAGATAATTACAAAAGAATTATTAACAATAGGCCGGTTTTCTTAAAATAAAATACAGGGGAAAGAGTTACTCCTTCTCCTGTATTTAAAAATATTTAATAAATTTAGGACTTGCTATCTTCCGAAGGTTTGTGCTTACCCTTTGCTTCCTCCCCTTTTACATCTTTGATATCTTCACCTTTCAGATAGTGAGGTAGGCTCAGTCCGGCCATATTAAACAATTCATTTAGAGGCGGCACCGATTTCATCAGACCTGATACAAAATTGGCTGTGGAACCATTTCCGTTTTCAGTATTTCCGCTATCCCAAACCGTAATTTTATCAATTTTGATGTTTTTGATGGCTTCTACCTGAGTTCTCACCAGGTCAGGCAGCTTCTCTAATAATAACAACTGGAATGCATTGGTAGAATCACCTCCGGCAGCTTTTACTACCTTGTCATAACCATCGGCCTGCTTGGTTAGGATTTCAAACAATCCCTTTGCTTCAGCTTCCATTTTGGCAAAGATGGCATCTGCTTCACCTTTGGCCCTCAGTCGAATTTTTTCGGCTTCGGCCTCTGCATCTATGATGGCTTTCTGTTTAGCAATTTCGGTTGGGATAATTACGTTAGCATTTTGAGTAGAACGTTCTCTTTCAGCGCGTGCCTGCTCTGCTTTTTGTTCGGCAAGATAAGACTCTTCCAGTGCCTTCGCCGATTGTACTTTTTCGGCGGTTACTGCTATTTTTAGAGCTTCTGCTTCTTTTTCGCGCCTGAATGCATCAGAATTAGCAATTGTGATTTTTGCTTCGTTTTCACCTTTCACCGCAAGTGAATTTGCCTCTGATGTAGAAATTCTGGCATCTCTGTTGGCCTCCGCTTTTCCAATTGCTTCGTCTTTTCCTGCCTGAGCAATGCTGATTTCTTTGTCCTTCTGCGTTATTGCGATTTTTACGTCTCTGTCGCGGTAGGTTTCGGCAATTTGTGTATCCTTTTCCCTGTCGGCGCTGGCCTTACCGGTTTCACCAATTTTTTCCTGCTCGGCCACACTGATTTTTGCTTCGTTGATCGCTTTGGCAGCAGCTTCTTTACCCAATGCTTCAATATATCCGCTCTCATCCCTGATATCGGTTACGTTAACATTGATAAGCTTTAAACCGATTTTTTTCAGTTCGGTATCCACATTTTTAGAAATATTGTCTAAAAATTTATCTCTGTCAGAATTAATTTCTTCAATAGTCATGGTAGCAATCACCAAACGCAACTGTCCAAAAAGGATATCTTTAGAAAGCTCCTGAATTTGCTCGGGGCTAAGTCCCAAAAGACGTTCTGCCGCATTGCCCATAGTGTCCGGTTCGGTAGAAATGGCAATAGTAAAACGACAAGGCACATCTACCCTGATATTTTGTCGCGACAGTGCATTGGTAAGATTGGCCTCAATAGAAATAGGTTTCAGGTCCAAATATGCAAAGTCCTGAATTATGGGCCAGATAAAAGCGCCCCCGCCATGGATACACCTTGCCGAAGAACCGCCTGTTTTTCCATACACAACCAATATTTTATCCGACGGACAACGCTTGTACCTTGATAACAGCGCTCTGATGGTTACAAACAGCATGATAACCAGCACCAATACAATGATAAGGTTTCCGCCAAAACCTCCATCCGGTAGCGCTACAAGTAAAGAAGGATTACTCAATAAATTTTCCATAAACAATTACGATATTTTGTTAACAATTAAAATTTTCTCTTTAATACTTTCCACTTTTACCACAGAGCCGGTGGGGATAGCCTCGCCACGGGTCATGGCAGGGAGTTCATGTACCGATCCCTTGGAGCTAATCTGCACTGTGCCTTTTCCTGATAATTGGCCAGGAACAGTGAGGTAAACATCTCCATTATGACCAATTAAACTATTGATATTAAATGTATTATCTTCTGCTAGCTTAAGTATCTGCTTTATCAGCAAAAAGAAAAGCGCCACAAATACAACACCCACCCCGGTTGCCAGCAGCACAAGGCCAAGCCCGCTGGAAATGGAGTCATAAAAAGTTACGCCTGTCCATCCAAAGCCAAGCAGGAAATTTACCAGATTCCTGAAAGTAAACATCTGAAATGGGGCATCCACATCATCCAGGTTTCCATCAAAATCGGCATTGATGCCATCAGCGCCACTGTCGGCGCCCATAAACGTCATAACGGTTTGCACAATAAAGATGGCGCTGGCGATAATGGCTATCCACCAAAACCCCTGCAGCAGCGGCGACATTCCTTCAAAAAATTGATTCATATTTCATTGAGTTTTAAACAGTTGATTTTTAATACCCTCAAAACAGCGCCTTTTTTACAGGCTGTATTTTTGGAGATATGGAACAAATATAAATCAGCTTTTTTTATAAAACTATATACAAATTGGCAAACTACGGAAAAATAACCGTGAGTTACCGAATTGAGTGCATAAACAGCAGTATTGTGTGCAAAAACAACAAAATGGGTTGTATGTGACTGACGGGGTGAGTTTGGAATTGTTGCGCATAGCGACAATAGTCAATACTAAACGTTATGGAACCACATAAATGAACCAATTTGATGCAAAAAGGATTGATATTTCGATATAGTCAGTATAAATTTGCTATATGGAACTTACACAGGATACCAAAAACATTTTGGGCTTAAAACTCCCCACCGACCCACGATGGGTCAATCTTGCCGAAATATCATTGGAAGCCATTTTGAGCGATCATGCTTATTGCGAGCAAAAAGCAGCTACCAGTTGCATCTCGCTTATACAAGGTTTCAGCGATAAAGAAAAGTTAGTAAAGGAACTGGCACCCATCGTTACCGAGGAATGGGGACATTTCAGATTAGTTTTGCAAGAACTGAACAAAAGAGGTCTGAAACTGGGTCCTCAAAGAAAAGATAATTATGTGAACGCATTGTTCGACTTCCAGATAAAAGGTGGCAGCCGCGACGACAGATTGCTAGACAAACTGCTTACAATGGCGCTGATAGAGGCACGCAGTTGTGAACGATTTAAAAGGTTGAGCGAAGGATTGAAGGACAATTATCTGGCAAAATTCTATCGCCGGTTTATGGAAAGCGAAGCCGGCCATTACACCTTGTTTCTGGAACTCGCAGAAGAATATCTTGATAAAGACAAGGTACGCAAACGCTGGCATGAGTGGCTTGCCCATGAGGAAGTGATCATGAAGGAAATGGAGCTTAGAGGCGACAGAATTCACTAAGTCGAATATAGGCTCATTGCTATACCATTTAAGGCAAGCTTTTTAAAAATTATGTGTAAGAAGAATTTTTAAATTTAATATCAACAGAATGAAAACATTAGCAAGAATCACTGCCATAATAGCCGGTGTGATGGGTTTGATCGCTTTTATACCTTTGCTCGGCTGGATGTACTGGATGGTAATTCCAATGGTGGTAGTGGCACTCATCTTCTCCTTTATAGGAAACTCCAGAGGAGGAAAAGTGGTAAGCATTATTGTGATTATAATCGGGCTGATAAGGCTGTCAATTGGAGGCGGATTTATTTAGAAATCTCATGGTTGCAGACCAAAACTATTTACATCCTCAACCTTAAAAATTTTTTAGGATTGTTTTCGCAAAATTTTTACAAATAATCACCGATGTTTGAATTATATAAAAATGTTCAAAACTTCGACTATGAAATATTTTGCAGCAATATTGTCATTCATGTTTTTGGTAATAACAAATACAAGTGCACAAACCAATCCTGATGAAATTGTGGGTGTTTATCATACTCCAAAAAAGGATGGCAAAGTGGCTATTTATAAAAAAGGCAGCACCTATTTTGGCAAACTCATTTGGGGAATTAAAAATCTCATTGATAAAAACAACCCAGATAAAACATTGAGAACGCGTAATATGGTAGGCAGCGATTTTATGACCGGTTTTACATTTAAAGACGGTGAGTATGTAAACGGTAAAATTTATGATCCTGAAAGCGGAAAAACATATAATTGTAAAATGTGGCTGGATGACAGCCAACTCAAAGTGAGAGGTTATTGGGGCGTTTCATTGTTAGGCAGAACCGAAACGTTTGTACGTACGAATTGATATTTCTAACCATTCATGTTGAAATGATAATGCTTTTGCGAAATGTAAAATAGATAATATGGGCGAAATCATGAGGACAACTTAGCGCCAATGAACTGAGGCAGCAAGCAGTGGAAAAAAATATCCTTGTTGTTGTAATTAGTGGTCAAAAGAAAATAATACACAACCTCACCAAAACTGTACAAGAAACGCTAACCCTTGGCTGGTTTAATTTTCAAATTCTTATATAAAAAATTGAAACTTAGTAAAGCAGATTTGCTGTGCGCACCAGTTTATCTAAATTGGTGATTCTTATTTTTTTGCCTTTCAATTCTACAATCTTATCATGATTGAATTCCGAAAGCAGGCGTATAGCGCTCTCAGTAGAGGTTCCAACGAAGTCTGCTATTTCTTCTCGACTGAACTGGATATTTAAGGTCTGGCCATCATTTTCAAATCCATAAGTAGCCTTAAAAAACAGTAATGCCTCTGCCATTCTTTCTCTTACATTCTTTTGCGAAAGAGATACTATATGGTCTTCAGCGCTTTTTAAATCAGCGGCAATTATTTTAAATATACCAATGCATATTTTAGGATTGGTAACCACCAGATTTACAAAATAATCTCTTTCCACAAAGCAAAAATCACAATCCTCCAAGGCCGTAGCGGTAGCATGATATCTGTCTCCGGCAAGCAGCGCCCTATACCCCAACAAATCACCATCTTTTGCAAGACGCAAAATTTGCTCTTTCCCGTCAGGCCCGGTTGTGCTGAGTTTCACTTTTCCTTTATGAATACAATACACACCCATTGGCAGACCATTCTCCGAAAAGATAATCTGTCCCTTTTTTGCCGAACTGCAGGATTTATGACTGCTCAATTCTTCCAATTCGTTTTCGTTCAGTCCGGAGAACAAATTGTAGTTGCTCAAAATACATGCAGCACAAGTAGGATCACTATATTGACCGGTGAGATTCACTTTACTCAAATGATTTAACAATACAAATTTTTTTATTCATGCAAATATATGATTTCCTGATTAAGAAAATAACTAAAATCGAATTTGTTAAAAAAATGTAATTATTGAAGAATTAGCACATTATTACGAAACAAATCGTAAATTGCAATCAAAACTTTTTATGCACGAAAACAAAGCAGTAAAACCAACCGATAGCGAACTCGAAATTCTTCAGATTCTCTGGGAAAAAGGTGATGCTACAGTAAGGCAGGTGCATGTTGAAATGTTGGAAAAAAAAGATGTAGGCTACACCACAACATTGAAGTTGATGCAAATTATGCACGAAAAGGGCTTGGTAGAAAGAGATGAAAGCAGCCGAACACACATATATTGGGCAGCCATAAATAAACTAAACACTCAGAATTTTCTACTGAATAAAATGATTCATGGTCTGTTTGGCGGTTCCTCGGGCCAGTTGATTATGCAGGCATTGGGCAACCACAAAGTATCAAAGACAGAATTGGAAAAAATTCAATCTTTAATCAACAGCATGAAGGATAGATAATGCCATGAACGAAACGATGCTGCACATATTTGCCTCCTTAGGTAGCGCTGTTTTTAACAGCATCTGGCAAGCCGGCCTGATATGGCTTCTTGTCCTTGTTTATATAAAAACTGAAAAAGTAAAAAAAACTTACTGTATTGAAACACTTGCTTTTTGGGCCGTCGTAGCCGGATTTTTAAGTTTCCTTACCTCGTTTATATACACCTGCTTTTTTACACATACACAATCGTCAGTATTCGTTGGTATTATTGGCTTGTACGGGTTGGCACATTTGCTTCCTTATGTTGCAATGGCTTATTTATGCTTTTTGATTTTTCCTCTGATAAGGTTAATAACAGGGGTTAAAACGATTTACGTTTTTAAAAACAGGCGCCTCTCCAAGGTTCCGGGGCATCTGAAAATCTTTACACTCAATGGAAGTTCCTGGCTGGGTATAAGAAGAAAAGTAAAAATTTTCATATCGGATATTGCAACTTCTCCCTTGACATTGGGTTGGCTCAGGCCAATGATTTTAATACCGTTAGCTGCTATCAACAATCTGAGTACGCAACAGGTAGAGGCCATCATACTACATGAGTTAGCCCACATCAAAAGAAACGATTATCTGAAAAATTTTATCAATCAATTAATTCTTGCCTTCATGTATTTCAACCCTTTCATCAGGGCATTAATTAAAATACAAAATCTGGAAAGAGAGAAATCGGCAGATGATTGGGTGGTAAGATTTGAATATGATAAAACGCTTTATGCTACTGCTTTGTATTCGATCGCCTCATATCAATCCGGAATTGAAAACGAACTGACCATTGCAGCATCCGGCAAAAACTCGGAATTGCTTCACAGAATTGAGTTTCTGTTAGGGACAAAGAGGAAGAATTTACCTGATTTAAAAAAAGTTATTTTTTCTCTTGCACTGATTACCTTTCTTGCAATTATATCTATATTGAAGCCGGCAAATAATATTGAACAAAGAACTAATATTTTACAGGTTGCAAAAGATGAAATTTTTAAGAGAGAACCTGTGGCTTTTTTTGCACCTGAAGAAAATACAGAATTAAAGAATTTTCAGGCACCAAAAAAAGAGAAATTAATTAAACAAAAAAACAATCAGCCCGAACCCCATAGCATTCATTCGGAAGATGAAATGCTGTCAGATAATTTAAGTATTACACATTTTGCCAGTTCGGTAACGCCCCTTCTTACGGCAGAAGAAGAAAAAAATATTGAAACTTCTTTATATGCCACTAAAAAAATTCTGTCAGAAACAATTTGGCAACAGATAGAATTTCAATTTGCAGAAACCATGACCGATGAACAAAAACTGATTCTCAAGAAACGTTTTGAACAAAATTTCAATTATACCAACTGGAATGAAATTGAAACAAACCTTCGTCAGAACTATTATTACATTGATTGGGCAAATGTCAACCAGAGGTTGAAAAATGCTGTTAAATCAATTCAGTTGGACAGCCTTTACAAAAATTACTCAGTAACACAGCAAAAGCTTCTTGATATTAAAAAGTCAGTTGCCACTGATGTATACAACCCTGTGGCTGAATATGAACAGGCTGATATTGATAAAAAACTTGCTTCTGTTAATCAGTTGCTGGGTTATATTGAACAGCTTCGTCGCCAGCGCATTATTGAACTATAAACCAGTATAATCATCCAAAATTTTGATTAATTTTGTATGGTAATCATCAATATATGCGTATTACTGCCGATAATCGTTTTAAAAAATTAATAGTCATTGGCGACAGGGTTTTACTAAAACCCGTAAAACCCAATGAGCGAACCGAAAGCGGTTTGTATCTGCCGCCGGGGGTTCAGGAAAAAGAAAAAGTGCAGCAGGGATACGTTATCAAAACAGGGCCGGGCTATGTTATTCCCGTTCCTGTAGAAAACGAACCCTGGAAAACAGATGAAGAACAGGTGAAATATATTCCACTACAGGCCCGTGAGGGCGATTTGGCAATTTTTTTATTAAGCGCTGCTACCGAGGTAATGTACGAAGACGAAAAATATTTTATTGTGCCGCAAAGCGCCATCCTGATGCTGGAAAGAGAAGAAGACCTTTAAATAAAATCCTAAAAATTTTTATGTAATTGTAAAATATTTTCATCATACCTGAAAATTTTGGTATGAAAATTCATGTTATTCTTGTAGGTCTAATCCTAATTTTTCTTATTTGCAATTTAAATGCTCAGGTTTCTATTTTGCCACATAATAAAAAAGCACCCTTAAAGGAAAACAAATATCTTTTGATTGATAGTCAATCTGTTAGAAGAATGAATGATGGTAATTTGGTTGGAATATTGAAACAAGACCGAATGCCTTGTATTATTCCAACGGAACAAATTCAAAGAATACCTAATCCGGCATTAAATAAAGAATTCATTTATAAAATGCCAAACCTTTGGAAGCGGGAAGAAAAGATAAAAAATCCTATTTCAAACGAATTTGTCAAATAAATGGTAATACGAACTATGGATTTTATAGATTTTCAGTAAAAAAGATTATAGAAAAAGCCGCAACTGCGGCTTCAAATAAATTACTCATAAATGATTTTTACTACCATTTATCCACCTCCTCATGTGCTGTAGGTGGCGGCGCTTCATTGTTTTCATCAGCCTTTGGCGCATCTTCTATTGAAGATACCTGTGGCGGCTCAGGTTGTTCGGTAGCTTCCACTGTGCTTTTCGCCTCAGAAGATTCAATAATCACTTTTTGCACAGGCGCTGCTTCATCATCATAATCATCATGATTAAAGGCATCAAAATTAAAATCGGGCATCAAATCTGTTTTCACAAAATCAATCGCTTCAGTGAGTGACTTTACAAATTTGTTGAAATCTTCTTTGTATAGAAAAACTTTGTGCCTATCGTAACCGTTGTCGTCAAATCGTTTACGGCTTTCTGTGATGGTAAGGTAATAATCATTCCCTTTTGTTGACCTCACATCAAAAAAATAAGTTCTTCTTTTACCGGCACGCAGCCTTTTACTGTAAAGGCTCTCCATTTTCTTATCGTTATTCTCGTTCTCCACTTTATAAAATTTTCTTAAAATTTGTTATCAGACAACAAATATATGGTTTTTTCAAAAAATCAAACTTTTTTTTGAAATAAAATTGCCTCCTCTGAAAAACAAGAGAAATCGTTCTATTTTAATCCGCTTCATCCTCATCATCCTGAACTCCCTTTTGCTGTCTGTTATACAATTTGAGATATAATCCGTTTTGAATATTCATTAATTCGGCATGAGTTCCCTGCTCGGGAATTTTACCCTCGTCCATTACCACTATTCTATCTGCCGAAAGCAACGAAAATACCCTGTGCGTAATTATGATTGCCGTTTTTTCTTCTAAGTATTTATTCAATCTCGCCATTATTTCGCGCTCAGTTTTGGCATCTACGGCACTCAGGCAGTCGTCAAAAATAATCAAACCTGCTGGCTTTATCAATGCCCTGGCTATCGAAATTCGTTGTTTTTGACCGCCACTAAGCGTAACGCCCCTCTCTCCTACCAGCGTTTTGTACCCTTCTGCAAATTTTAATATCTCATTGTGTACTCCAGCAATTTCGGCTTTTTCATAAACCTCTTCCTTTGAGGCATGGTAAGACCCAAATCGAATATTTTCCTCCACCGTATCACTGAAAAGAAAAATATCCTGCGGTATATAGCCGATCTGATTCCTTAGGGTTGATAGTTGATAATCCTTAATATTTTTTTCGTTAATCAAAATTTCACCTTCATCAATATCATACATCCGCAACAGTAATTGTGCCAGCGTCGATTTTCCGCTGCCTGTCCTTCCGGTAATCACTAATTTTTCGCCTTTTTTAATCAAAAGATTCAGTTGCCTGATAGCTTGTATGCCGGTATCGGGATAGGTAAAACTAACATTCCTAAACTCAATATCTCCATCAGCATTAAAATCTCCGGAATTTTCAGCGTCGGAAATGGCAGGAGAAATATTTAAGAACTCATTTAACCTTTTTTGCGAAGCCGATGCCCTTTGAATCATGCTGGCGGTAAGCCCGATAGCGCTTACAGGAAAAGTGAGCATATTGACATAAACGATAAATTCAACAATGGTACCCAGTGTAACACCATGCTGATTGTTGATATAATATAATCCGCCAATCATAATAGTGAGTAAAATGCTCAGGCCAATAAGCAACATGATAGAAGGAAAATAAATGGTTTCGACCCTCGCCAATGCAATGGCATTTTTGCGATACTTTTCACTGCTACCGGTGAAAAATTTGAGCATAGCACTTTCTTGTACAAAGGATTTAATCACCCTGATACCAGAATACGATTCCTGCGCATGAGTGGTGAGATCGGAAAGTGAAGCCTGAATCTGTTCACTCTTTTTATGAATATTGCTGTTTACAAAATAAATAATTACAGCCAATATAGGTAGCGGCAATAATACATAAATAGTGAGTTCCACACTGCTTTGCAGCATAAAGAAAACACTTAATGCAATAACCGAAATCAAATTGACAATATACATAATAGCCGGACCTGTATAAATCCTTACCCTGCTTACGTCTTCGGCAATTCTGTTCATCAAATCGCCGGTGGTATGCCGTTTAAAGAAAAGCGCATCCTGCTTTTGATAATGATTAAAAATTTCGTTTTTTTGGTCATACTCAATATGCCTGCTCATCACAATGATTGTTTGCCGCATCAAAAACATAAAAAAACCTCTTAACAATGCCAAAAAAAGAATTATTAAACTGGCAATGATTATCACTTGTACAACGTTGGTATTCTGCGACAGAATGGTTATCAGTTTTTTTACAAAATAATCATACCCTTTTGTAGGGTGCTCGGCAGATACAGTGCCGGCAATAGATTGGTCAACATAATTGATAATGAATTTCATAAGTTGAGGCGATAGCACACTAAAATAGTTAGAAAGCATCACAAACAGGATTCCTGCGCCCAATCTCACTCTGTATTTCCAAAAATATTTTCTCAGCGCCTTTAAATGCTTCATGGCTGCAAAATAACTAAAACTTTTTTGCAATAATTATGTATCTTAGGCTTTAAAAAGATTTTATGATACCAGAAATAAGAAAGTCATTCAATGAAAAATTCTTAAATGAAAATTATGAAGCATTTATAAAAGAAATGGATTCCAGACACGGCGAAATTTCTTTCAGAATAGCAGAAACCCCCGTTTTTGTTCCAAAAAGTTTTTCAAATCAAATGATTGACGCCTGTGAAAGCATTGTAGATATAATTAAAAGTCCGAGCTTCAAAACCCTTACCGAAAAAGCGGTACCCGAAAATTTGGTGGTACCCAATGAAAATGATTATCCACACTGTATTGCCTTTGATTTTGGCGTATGTAAAAATGAAAAGGGAGCATTAGAACCACAATTGATAGAAATGCAGGGATTCCCTTCAATGTTTTCTTACGAAATCATGCTGGAAGAGGTTTACAGAAACCATTTTGAAATTCCTGATGGGTTCGCAGGATATATTGGCGGCTACCACAAGGAATCCTATATACAACTACTGAAAGATGTTATTGTGGGCGATTTGAATCCGGAAAACGTTATCCTTCTCGAAATTTTTCCCGAGAAACAAAAGACCAAAATTGACTTTTATTGCTCCGAATACTATTTGGGAATCAAACCTGTATGTGTAACTACGCTGATTAAAAAAGGCAAACAACTTTTTTATGAAAAAGACGGAAAAGAAGTGCTGATAAAAAGAATTTACAACCGTCTCATCTTTGACGAACTATTGCAACAAGAACCGGAAGTACAGGAGAAAGCCAAAATTCTGTTTGAAGAATTGGATGTGGAGTGGATTCCACATCCTGCCTGGTTTTACAGAATCAGTAAATACACTTTACCGCTTATTGACCATCCTAATATTCCAAAAACATACTACTTAAATAAGCTGGAAGAAATACCTGCCGATCTGGAAAACTATGTGCTGAAGCCGCTTTTCTCTTTTGCCGGTCAGGGGGTGGTTATAGATGTTACCCCAGCAGATATTGAAAAAATAACAGACCCGGAAAACTGGATTTTGCAACGAAAAGTAAATTATGCCGCCGTGATAGATACGCCTGATGAACCTGCAAAGGCAGAAATAAGAATCTTTTATTTTTGGAAAAAAGGTGAAGACAGACCCAAACCGGCTAATAATCTGGCACGCTTGAGCAAAGGAAAAATGATTGGCGTTAGATACAATAAGGATAAAACTTGGACAGGTGGCAGCTTTGGTTTGATAGAGCAATAATGGCTGATAAAGGCTCATTTATTCTATTATAAACAACACTTTATGGCTTTGAAATAATTTTCTTAGCCATTTTTTTTCACCTGATGTAACAAATTCTCCAATATTCCGTCCTCATTATATATATGGATTACAAACGGACATTTACAGAAACCATTCTGCCTTTAAAAAACAATTTGATGAGATACAGCTACAGTTTTTTGAAGGATAGGCACAAAGCCGAAGATATGGTTCAGGAAACAATGATCCGTATGTGGAATATTAAGGAAAAATGGAGGGAAATGGACAATTTGCAAGGATATTGTTTGGGTATCATCCGACATCTTTGTTTGGATGAATTGAGAAAAAGAAAAAATCATTATTACGCACTGAACGTGGCGCATCAAGAGCAGAGTACAGATAACGATCCTTTGGAGCATTATTCGAGCAAAGAAGTAGTGGTTGCCATAAGTAACGCCATGCTGAAATTGCCCGAAAAACAACATTTTTGTTTTCATTTAAGAGAAAACGAAGGAATGACTTACGAACAGATTTCAGAAATATTAGGTATTTCAATGGATCAGGTGAAAGTAAATATTTTCAGGGCAAGAAATTATATAAAAAAGGAAATTTTAAAAAAAGTGGAATATGGAGTACAGTGAATTAAAAATACTATTAGATAAATATTTTTTGGGAGAAACCACTCCTGATGAGGAAAAGGCTTTGAAAAAAAAATTGCAGGATGAAACACTGCCAGAACCCTTAAAACTATTTCGGACTTTTTTTGAATCAACCAATATCTCCGAAAAAATACAGTTAAATGATGACTTTGACAAAAAGATAGTTGATTTTATAAATGCTGAGAATTCTATTCATCCAAAGCCTGCAATTCGTCTTTTTAGCTTTTTGAGAGCCGCATCCATTATTATTTTGATTGTTACCGGCGGATTTTTAATGTATAATTATTTACCCAATAAATTTAATAATAAAGAAACGGAAATCAACAACCTGCTCACCATTGATGATACGTATCAGGATCCTGTACTGGCCAGGCAGGAATTAGAAAAGGCTTTGGAATTACTATCATCCAAAATGAATAAAGGTAATGAATTAGCAGCCCAGAAAAGCTCAAAGTTGCAGGTGATTTCCAATGTATTAAAAACAACAGATTAAAACATTTAAATTTTTAAAAAAATGAAAAAAATACTTTTGATATTTATAATGACCTCATTAGTAAGCATTTGCAGTGATGCTCAAAACGACGCTATCGCCAAATTTTTCAGACAATACGAAAATAATGATGATTTTACAACCATTTCCATCAGCCCTAAAATGTTTAAAATGATGTCGAAAGTAAAGTGGGACGATGTAACTCCGGCTGTTAAAAAAACCATTAACCAACTTACGAGTTTCAGAATGATTACAACCGAAAAGAATGGAGCGAAGTTATATAGCGAGGCAGTTCAAAAGTTAAATTTGGGTACTTATGAGGAGATAATGACAATTAGAGATGCAGGTGAAAATGTGCGCTTTTTTGCAAAGGAATCCAATAATATGATTAACGAACTGGTGATGCTGGTAGGCAGTAAATCAGAATTTGTATTGATGAGCCTTACCGGTGTTATTGACTTAGACAATATTGGTAAATTAGGCGAAACCATAAATGTGTCTGGCATGGAAAACCTAAAAGGCATTAAAAAGAAATAATCCGCTGCAAAGAATCAATTTTTTAATTTTTGTTTTATGAAAAAAATTATCATACTTGCTTTTGTACTTTTCATGGGCGCTTCTACTCAGGCACAGGATATGTTTTGCTCATTTTCTGCAAGGACAAGACATCTTGCTCATGAAAAGATCGATATTCGATTGAATAAATTGACTTTTCTGATTGCAGCGCCATTTTTAGACAAAGAATACAGATTATGGTTGAGAAAAACCAATTATTTACATCTGGTAGTTTTAGAAGATGTAAAGAAGACCGAAAAAACACATTCGGCTTTTTTAACACTTTGTAAAAAAATGCAGCGCAAAAAATATGAATCCTTACTCACTATTAATGATGCCGACAGCAAGGTTTATATTTATGGCAAAACCGGAAAAAATGATAATTTACGAGAAATTGTGCTTTTGGTAAATGACAATGACAGTGATATGGTTGTTTTGAGAGTGAAAGGCAGGTTCAATATGAGCGATCTGGAGAAACTACCCTCTTATTTTGCAAAAAATATTAAACAAAAAACTAATCAGCAAAAAAGCTGAATACCTTAGTCTTTTGTATTCAATAATACTTGTAAACAAAATTTTATTGAACCCAATCAGGATTACTGATACATTTCCTCTCGTAATGCTTTCACCCTTTCATCTGCCAGGTATTCATCAAAAGTGGTAAGCCTGTCAATAATACCGGTTGGTGTCAGTTCTATCACGCGATTGGCCACTGTTTCCATAAAAGTATGGTCGTGGCTTGTTAGCAACACGATACCATTATATACGGTACATTGTTCGTTGAAGCTTTGAATACTTTCCAAATCTAAGTGATTGGTAGGCTGGTCAAGTATAATGCAATTCGGGCTTTGCAGCATCATTTTACTGATCATGCAACGCACTTTTTCGCCACCGCTTAACACGGTAGTCTTTTTCATCACGTCATCGCCGCTAAAGAGCATTTTGCCCAAAAAACCACGAAGGAAGGGTTCATCCACTTCGGTAACATGCGATGGCACAAACTGGCGAAGCCAATCCATCAGGTTTAATTCCTTAGTAAAGAAATCACTGTTTTCGAGCGGTAGATAAGCAGTGGTTACAGTGCTGCCCCACTCAAATTTACCACTATCAGGTTGCTCCAGCCCATTAATAATATTGAAAAAAGATGTTACAGCAAGCGGGTTACGGCTCACGAAAGCAATTTTATCGCCCTTATTTACACTAAAGGTAACATTGCTGAACAAGGTGCTGCCCTCTCCTTCTAATTTCAGGTTTTCTACATTTAGTATCTGGTTGCCCACTTCGCGCAATGGCTGAAATATAATACCCGGGTATTTGCGATAGCTGGGTTCTATTTCTTCAATCACTAATTTTTCCAAAGCTTTCTTTCGACTGGTAGCCTGACGGCTTTTGGAAGCATTGGCGCTGAAACGGGCAATAAATTCAAGCAGGTCTTTTTTCTTTTCTTCGGCTTTCTTGTTTCTGTCAGAGATTTGTCTGGCCATCAGTTGAGAACTCTCATACCAGAATGAATAGTTGCCTGTAAAAATTTTTATTTTTTGTCTGTCCACATCTGCAACGTGGGTGCATACCGCATCCAAAAAGTGACGGTCGTGGCTCACCACCAATACCACATTTTCATAATCGGCCAAAAAGTTCTCTAACCAACTGATTGTTTCTATATCCAATCCGTTGGTAGGCTCATCTAATAATAAAATATCGGGATTGCCAAACAAAGCCTGCGCCAGCAGTACCCGCACTTTCATGTTAGACGGAATATCTTTCATCAGCATCTGGTGCATCTCATCTTTGATACCCAATCCACTCAGGAAACTGGCGGCATCACTCTCCGACTCGTAACCACCCATTTCGCCATATTCGGCTTCAAGATGACTGGCTTCCATATAATCTTCCTCCGTAGCATCCGGATTAGCATAAATAGCATCTCTTTTCTGCATCACATCCCACATTTTCTTATGCCCCATTAATACAGTGTTCAAAACGGTTTCGTTGTCAAATTCAAACTGGTTTTGTTTCAGCACTGCCATTCTTTCGCCGGGTGTAATGCTGACACTACCCTTATTAGGTTCAATTTCGCCACTAAGAATTTTTAAAAAAGTGGACTTACCGGCGCCATTAGCACCTATCACACCATAACAATTTCCTTTGGTAAAGTTGAGATTTACCTCATCAAACAAAACACGCTTGCCATAGGCCAGTTTTAGGTCTCTAACACTAATCATTATAAATTTCGGATTTTTTTTGGAGGTGCAAAGGTAAGGATTCTACAACAGGATATGAAATATTATAAGAACTGAAACAAAACACAGCTTCAAACTCCCTACTTCCCACAAATTATTTCTATCTTTAACTCTTCAAAAAATTGCTGTTGGCATGAAAAAGTGGAAGTTTATCATATTTTTTTTACTTTTCTGTAACTTTTCCCGTTCTCAAAATTTTTCCGATACCAGCCTGATTAAATATCCGGAAGGACAATATTGGTCAATTGTTTCTGAATCATTGGTGAGCATGTATCGCGAACCGAGCCACAAGTCAGAATTAATTTCCCAGGCATTATTAGGAACACCCATAAAAGTAATAGCAAAAGACAAAAACTGGTATCAGGTGCAAACACCCGAAGGCTATAAGGGCTGGGTGAATGCACCAATAAAATATATCAATAGAAAAACACTGAGCGATTTCAATTTAAAACCACGTTTGATTGTAACTGCAAACAATACATTCATTTATAAAGAGCCCAAAATATCTGCTGAAATCACTTCTGAAGTAATTATGGGCAATCTTTTATTCTTGGACAATCCAAAAAAGCAAAAAAATTTTTATAAAGTCTCTTTTGCCGACGGCAGGGGTGGATATATTCCGGCTGCATCTGTAAAAACATGGGATGAATGGAAAAAGTCAATACAACTCACCGGCAACAGTATTGAAAATGTGGGTAAAAAATTTGTTGGCCTGCCCTATTTCTGGGGCGGCACCTCCTCAAGAAGTTTAGACTGTAGCGGATTTACAAAAACAACCTATCTGATGCATGGCATTATTCTTCCCCGCGATGCAAAGGAACAGTACCTGACCGGAGTTGCTATTGACTCTACCGACAACTTCAGTAAACTTCAAAAAGGCGATTTGTTATTCTTTGGCAGAAAGAACCGGCCGGATACCACTCAATATAATATTGTACACACCGGCATTTATTTGCAGAACAGACAGTTTATCAATGCTGATTCAAAAGGAATTACCATCAGCAGCCTTGATCCTAATGATAAGAACTATGATGAACATAATCGAAAACGATATGTAATTGCCAAAAGGATTCTAAATTCACCTGAAAATGGCACATGGAGTATTTTTGATCACCCTTGGTATAATCAATAAACAAAATTTATTTTGATGACAACGCAAAGAAGAAATTTCATAAAATCTATGGCTCTCTTGGGAGGTGCCACAATTATCGACTTCAATTTAAAAGCTCAAAGTATTATGCGAAAAACTTCAGCCAACTCAAAACTTCAGCTTCGCTGGGCTCCTTATGATTTACAGATGAAGCATGTATTTACCATTTCAAATAGTTCTCGCAAAACTACTCCGGTGGTACTTACATCGCTTACTTACGATGGCGTAACCGGTTATGGCGAAGCCTCTCTTCCACCCTATCTGGGCGAATCGCAGGCTTCGGTTATGGAGTTTTTGAAAAAAATTGATCTATCAGGTTTTTCAAATCCTTTTCATATTGAAGAAATTTTACAATACGTAGATAAAATTGCAGAAAATAATACAGCCGCCAAAGCTGCTGTGGATATAGCGCTGCACGATCTGCTTGGGAAAATTATGAAACAGCCCTGGCATAAAATGTGGGGATTAAATACCAATAAAATTCCTGACACCACTTACACTATTGGTATAGATACCGACGATATGATTAGAACCAAGGTAAAGGAAGTGGAAGGTCAGTTTAATATTTTGAAGGTAAAATTAGGAACAGCAGATGATAAGAGAATTATCAGAGCAGTGAGGTCTGCCACACAACTTCCAATCGCCATTGATGCCAATCAGGGATGGAAGGATAAGCATGAAGCGCTGGATTTAATTCACTGGCTAAAGGAGCAAGGCGTGGTAATGATAGAGCAGCCGATGGGGAAATACAATCTGGAAGACAATGCCTGGATAACTGAAAGAAGCCCTCTGCCTGTGTTTGGAGATGAGTCGGTGCAAAGGCTCAGAGATGTGCAAAAAGTGAAAGGTGTTTTCACCGGAATTAATATTAAATTGATGAAATGTACCGGCCTGCATGAAGCATGGAAAATGCGCAACCTTGCCGAGTCGCTGGGTTTGAAAGTGATGCTGGGATGTATGACTGAAACATCCTGCGCAATTTCGGCAGCTTCTCAATTGGTTGCCGGAATGGATTTTGCCGACTTAGACGGCGCTTTATTAATTCAAAACGATGCCTTTGACGGAGCCAGACTCGATAAAGGAAAAATCGTTCCAACCGATGAGCCGGGTATCGGGATTAAGCAAAAAATAAAAATTGATTACAAATAAAAGGTTTTTTAACCTCCTTTAAACATCAGTACAAACATAGAAACAGCAGCGGCACCCATTCCAATAAAGGTTAGCCAAAGCAATGATTTAGACAATGCGCCACTTTTGTTTTCACCCATGACCTTTTTGTCAGAAGAAATTTTGATAATAATATAAATAAGCGGTACAGAGGCCACACCATTTAACACGGCGGCATAAACCAACGCCTTCACCGGATCAATCCCCACAAAATTGATAACAAGACCGATTAGAGTGGCGATGGTGATAATTCCATAAAAACCATGGGCCTTTTTTAATTTCAGGCTGAGGCCTGAGTCCCAGTTAACAGCTTCTGATACAGCGTAAGCAGCAGAACCCGACAAAACCGGAACTGCAAGGAATCCCAATCCGATAATGCCAATGGCAAAAATCAGCTTGGCCAGAAATCCTGCATTCGGAAAAGAGCTTACCAATGGCTCCAACGCCTTGGCTGCATCCGCAGCCGTACCAATGTCCTGTACACCTCCTTTGTGCAACACTGCCCCTGCTACCACCATGATGCTCCAGGTGGTAATTTCGGAAATCAACATCCCCGCGTTGATATCAATCCTCATTCGCTTTACCATCGGCTTTCTGACTCTGTAATTTCCATTTTGAAAAATATTTTTTTCTTTGAGTTCTTCTACTTCCTGCGATGCTTCCCAAAAAAACATGTAGGGAGAAATGGTTGTGCCTAAAACACCTGTAATAATAAACAGAAATGCAAAACTAAACTCAAAATGAGGAATAAAAGTAGCCATTATCACTTCTGCCCAGGGCATATCAATGATAAGAATGGTTAACGGATAAGCAAGTAATGAAAGCGCCAGCCATTTCAAAATTCGGGCATAAACCCGATAAGAGGTAAAAATTTCGAGAATCAAAATACTTGCCGTAAACAATAATGTCCATGCTGAAAAATGTAGCGGTATAATAAGATTAGCGGCGGCGGCCATCGCTCCAATATCGGCGCCAATGTTTATGGTATTGGCAATCAATACGATAGCAACCATAGTATAAAGCATTTTCTTATTATATTTTTCTCTCACTACGGCAGCAATACCCTTTCCTGTAACCAACCCGATCCTTGCACTGGCTTCCTGTACGCCCATCATAAAAGGTAGCATCCACACAGCAGTCCACAGTTGTCCAAACCCGAACTGTGCCCCTGTTTGAGAGTAAGTGGCAATTCCCGAAGGATCATCATCGGCAGCGCCGGTGATCAATCCCGGTCCCAAAATGGATAAAAATTTTCGAAACTTATTTTTCTTTTTTCCGTTTTTGTTGATTTTCATCCAACTAAATTAATTGTTTGAGCATTTATCGAAAAGGATTTTTTAAACATTTTTTTTATTGTCGTTAAAAATCTTCCACCAAAAAAAATGCCCACATTTCTGTGAGCATTTTTTTCTTTGATTATTCATGAATAAATCTTCGTTATGGAAAAATTTATTAATAACCCATATCACCCATTCCTCCCGGAGGCATGGCAGGTGCAGCCTGTTTAGGCTCCGGTTTGTCGGCAACCACACACTCGGTAGTGAGCAACATTCCTGAAATAGAAGCTGCATTTTCCAATGCTACACGACTCACCTTGGTTGGGTCAATCACACCGGCCTTGAACAGGTTTTCATAAACTTCGGTTCTTGCATTGAAACCAAAATCGTCTTTTCCTTCTTTAATTTTTTGTACAATGATGGATCCTTCGATACCGGCATTTTCTACTAAAATACGAAGTGGTTCTTCCAATGCTCTTTTTACAATTGCCATTCCGGTTTGCTCATCTTCAATCTGACCTCTTACTTTTACATTCAAAGCCTCAATGGCACGGATATAGGCAACGCCACCGCCAGGAACGATACCTTCTTCCACTGCCGCACGGGTTGCATGCAATGCGTCATCCACACGGTCTTTCTTTTCTTTCATTTCTACTTCGGTAGCAGCTCCTACATAAAGTACAGCCACACCACCACTCAGTTTCGCCAAACGCTCTTGCAGTTTTTCTCTGTCATAGTCAGAGGTAGTAGTTTCAATTTGTGCTTTAATCTGATTTACACGACCTACAATATCTGCCTTTTTACCTTTTCCACCAACGATGGTTGTATTGTCTTTATCAATGGTAACAGATGCCGCCTGACCTAAAGAAGCGATATCGGCTCCTTCCAGTTTATGCCCCATATCTTCGCTGATAACAGTACCACCTGTCAGGATGGCAATGTCTTGCAGCATTTCTTTTCTTCTGTCTCCAAAACCAGGCGCTTTTACGGCTGCTACTTTCAGTGTTCCACGCAGTTTGTTTACCACTAAGGTAGCCAATGCTTCTCCTTCCAAATCTTCGGCGATAATCAATAATGGACGACCACTTTGTGCTACTTTTTCCAAAATAGAAAGAATATCCTTCATGGTGCTGATTTTTTTATCATAAATCAGGATATAAGGATTTTGAAGTTCGGCCTCCATTTTTTCGCTGTTGGTTACAAAATAGGGAGAGATATATCCACGATCAAATTGCATACCTTCCACCACATCTACATAAGTATCGGTACCTTTTGCTTCTTCCACAGTTATTACACCCTCTTTGCCCACTTTGGCAAATGCCTGAGCAATCAAATCGCCGATTTGTTCATCATTGTTTGCAGAGATAGCAGCTACCTGTTTGATCTTTTTGCTGTCATTTCCTACTTTCTGGCTTTGGCTTTTCAGATTTTCTACCACTATTGCAACTGCTTTTTCAATGCCACGTTTTAAATCCATCGGATTAGCACCTGCTGCCACCATTTTCAGTCCTTCGCTGATGATAGATTGTGCCAAAATGGTGCCTGTAGTAGTACCATCGCCCGCAATATCGGCAGTTTTGCTGGCTACTTCTTTTACCATCTGAGCACCCATGTTTTCAATTGGGTCTTCTAATTCAATTTCTTTTGCTACAGATACACCATCCTTTGTAATTGCAGGTGCTCCAAATTTTTTCTCAAGAACTACATTACGACCTTTTGGCCCCAGTGTAACTTTTACGGCGTTTGCAAGTGTGTCAACGCCTTTTTTCATTTTATTCCTCGCTTCGGTATTAAAAAATATTTGTTTTGCCATTGTAATTATATTTATTCTATTATTTTTAGTTTATAACAAATTGTTTAAATCATACAGCCTATAATCTATAGCATTAAACAATTGCCAGAATATCACTTTCCCTCATAATCAGTAGGTCCTCACTACCAATCTGAATTTCGGTACCTGCATATTTGCCATACAGTACAGTGTCGCCCGGTTTCACGGTTACGGGTTCATCTTTCTTGCCCGGACCTGCAGCTACTACAGTACCGCGCTGTGGTTTTTCTTTAGCAGTGTCAGGAATAATGATTCCGCCGGCAGTTTTTTCTTCAGCGGCAGCAGGTTTTACAATCACCCTGTCGTGTAAAGGGGTAACATTGATCTTTTTAGCCATAATTGTATCGTTTTTTTATAATTTGAATAATTAACCCGAACCTTCAAAAAATCGGGGCTGCAAATGTACCTTAAATAATGTGCCACAATGAAATTGTGTGCAATTTTTTCAGTTTTATTGATAATGAAATGATTATTAAGGTAAGAATATGCCAAATTTTCAGTGATTAGCATCTATTTACTATTAAAGTCAATAATCAGAAAAACCAATTTTACTGCCTATCGCGTCTGACCGGCTTTGCGTTCGGGCGGGATTTTCAACTGAAAATTCCGAAGGAGCTACAAAGCTCAAATTTACGAAAAGGTGCCGAACGGAGGCGTTCGACCCACCTGACGCAAAACTGTCCGTTACAGGCTGACTTTTTTGTTTCCATAGATTTGCCAAATTCCTATCGTTCACTTGTTATGCTTTTCAAAATTCGTTTGTTCCTTTTATCCACTAAGTCTATTGTATTCTCATTATACTTTTTATACTCGCTAATTGTCTGTGGCAATGGTGGTCTGTTGAAATTGTCGAACGGAAGTGAAAATTCAATCCGTTCATTTTGGTCAATAAAGTCTTGTAAATAGAAAAAGTCAACATAGCCTTTGAAGTCAACAAATATGTCAAAAAACTCTTTGTAGTTTATCAAAGTCTTGAAAAGCGGGCTTTCCTCATTTTGATAAAAACGTCTAATACATTCTAGTGTCAAGTCAAATCTGTCACAGATAATTTTGCTTATACCTCTTGCTTGATTTATAGTGAAACCATTCTTTTTATGTGCTGGAAAAATTATATGTCCGCCAATTGTCCTCACTTTATGTTTTAGTTCTTCTCGTTCACTGTCTGAAAGCCAACCTTCAAATTTATTACTGTATTTCCCGTCAAAATGAGGGCACATTCTGTCGCTTGACAAATTCATAGTCAAGTTGTTTTTTATGAGCAACCTACCATAACTGTCGTCTTTAATTTCCAATGTAAATTTTTTTCCATTTGGTAATTCTTTACTCCATAATAATTTATGAGTTTCATATAATTTTAGACTGTCCGTGTCAGGGTCGCCACATTTACTGTCTTGTCGAAAGTCAAAATCTATGTCAATTATTTCCATTTTTAAATTCTCAATTTCATTGGTCATATTTCATTGGCGTGTCGGTCGTCATACGCTTGCCTATCGCTCTATTATTGACGCAACATCAAAACTTTTTGAGGGTACCTTTTAGCATAATTGAAAAGCATATTGGTAATGGCGCTGTTTTCTTTATGCGGAATCACATAATCTTTAAAAGAGGCTGCATCTTCTATCTGTATGTCTGAACCTATAAAACCCATACCATAAAACCTGCCTTTCCAAACCAGGATGCACGATTTTTCTTCAGGATCTACTCCTTTATCAATAATTGCAAAAGAAGGCTGGTTTTTGAGTTGTTCTATAGCCTCCAATACTCTAAGATTATAATCAGAAGCAGCCTCCTGCCCGGTACAGGCTCCTCGACAAACTGATTGGTGTCCTTTTTCTTCAAACAACTCCTCGTTCAAAAAGCACATTTTGGGGCACAATGAAAAATCGGTCACTAATTGCCTCAAAGCTGCTTTTGCATTTTCAATATGATGATAAGAACCTAAAATATCGGCTCCTCTTTTGACTTTATCTACAGCAAGGCGCAGATATCCGCTTCTGTCCTCGTAGCTAATGATTGCATACAAATCCTCTTTCTTCTTTTGAGAAGCATTAAACCTGGGCCAGAGGCGCTTTATTTCTGAAGATTCTTTTATGGCTGCCATTAGTTCGGTACCACATTCTTCATAACTGATGGAATAAACGTAGCGCAAAAAATTCTGCCGCTGGCGACCGCTTGAATTATTGCTGAAATGACTGCTGACACGATACCTGATATTTTTTGCTTTGCCCACATACACTACATTCCCCTTTTCGTCATGAAAATAATAAATGCCTGCTGTGTAGGGTAGCTTATCAAAATCAGTTTTCGGCACATTGGGCGGCAGCACCTGCTCTTTGGAGGCGCGTTTCAAACTTTTATCAATAAGACCATCTTTATCGTTCTCCAATAATTTTTTAAAAAGAATAACTGTAGCATCGGTATCGCCGCCGGCCCTGTGCTGGTTTTGGTGCCTGATTTGCAGCGACTGGCAAAGCCTTCCCAAACTATAGGATTGAAAGCCGGGGAATATTTTTCGGCTGAGTCGCACGGTACATAGCCTTTGTGCATCATATTGATAACCGGCGTATTGCAACTGACTTCTGACAAAAGAGTAATCGAAATTAACGTTATGCGCTACAAAAATGTTATCCTGCAAAAGTTCATAAACCCGATGTGCGATTTCATCAAAGGTAGGCGCACTTACTACCATTTCATTGGTAATACCCGTCATCGCCTGTATGTAGGGCGAAATAGATTGCAAAGGATTTACCAGCGAATCGAAACGTTCTATCACCTTTTCTCCATCAAAAATCTGGATACAAATTTCAGTGATGCCGTTTGCAGCAGCATAACTGCCCGTTGTTTCTATGTCAACTATTGCATACAAATTGAAACTTTGTTTTTAGGCTTACAAACTGCTAATTTCGTAAAAAATACTAAATGATTGGTGAGGAAAAACAAATTATGTTCAAAAACAGGCTGACAAAAGTTTTCAAACATTTGTCAAAAACCGCTCGTAAACAAGGCATCGGTTGCTACCGTATTTACGATCATGACCTCCCCGAATTTCCTCTGATAATTGATATTTATGAAGGCAAGGCTTATGTATCAGAATATAAAAGAAAACACAACCTGCAGGAAGAAGCATACAAGAATTGGCTAAGAACCAGCCTAAAAACTATTTCGGAAGTTACCGGAATTGAAGAAAAAAACATTTTTACAAAACTGAGACAGAGGAAAGCTGGCAGAAGCGGTCAATACAGAAAAAAAGATTTTAGTAAGAGCGAGTTAATAATTACTGAAAATGACCTGAAATTTATTGTAAACCTTTCTGATTATTTGGATACCGGCCTCTTTTTGGACCATCGCATCACCCGAAAAATGATTAGGGATGAAAGTAATGCAAAAAATGTGCTGAATCTGTTTGCCTACACCGGATCTTTTTCAGTTTATGCCGCTGCAGGTGGCGCCAATTCGGTCACTACGGTTGACTTGTCAAATACCTACATTAACTGGGCAAAACGAAATTTTGAATTAAATGGTTTTTCAGATGAAAAAAAATACGGATTCATTGTGGCAGATGTAATGTCTTTTTTGAAAACAGCAGAAAAAAACAGCTTTGACATCATTATTATGGACCCTCCTACTTTTAGCAACAGTAAGAAAATGGAAGGAATTCTGGATATCCAAAGAGATTATGTGGAACTGATTAATGATTGCATGAATATTCTGTCGCCGGAAGGTGTTTTGTTTTTCAGTACGAATTTTACAAAATTTGAAATAGATAGTTCAAAAATTAATGCGAGTATCATAAAAGATATCACCAAAGCAACCACTCCGTTTGATTTTGAAGGCAAATTGAAAAGGTGGTGTTATAAAATCAATAAATAAAAAATCCCGGAACTATGCCGGGATTCAATATAATTCAATTAAAAATTACAGGTTTTTTAAGTCGCCGTTTACCTCTCTTACTGCATTGGCTGCTGTAGCAAATTTTTCCTTTTCAGCCTCAGTCAGCTCAATTTCTACAATTTTTTCTATTCCATTGGCGCCAATAATACAAGGTACACCGAGGCAAATATCGCTTTGACCATATTCACCTTCCAGCATTACAGAGCAGGGAATCATTTTCTTTTGATCGCAGGCAATAGCTTGTACAATCACTGAAACAGCAGCCCCCGGGGCATACCAGGCAGACGTGCCCAACAGTTTGGTAAGTGTAGCGCCGCCCACTTTAGTAGCTTCCACAACACTGTTTTGTTGCTCTTCGCTAAGGAAAGCTGTGGCAGGCACGCCATTACGGGTAGCTTTAGACATCAGTGGAACCATTCCTGTATCACTGTGTGCAGCAATCACCATACCATCCACGTCAGAGCTGGGGCAACCCATAGCTTCTGCCAACCTGTATTTGAAACGGGCGCTATCCAATGCACCTCCCATTCCTATGATACGATTTTTGGGTAAGCCGGATGTTTTATGAACTAAATAGGCCATTGTGTCCATAGGGTTACTTACTACAATGATAATTACGTCAGGTGAATGTTGGACAAGATTTGAGGTTACTTCTTTCACAATTCCTGCATTAATTCCAATCAGTTCTTCACGAGTCATACCGGGTTTACGAGGAATACCCGAAGTAATTACTGCTATCTGTGAGCCGGCGGTTTTGCTGTAATCGCCGGTGGTGCCGGTAATTTTGGTATCAAAACCATTCAGGGAAGCAGTTTGCATCAGGTCCATAGCTTTACCTTCGGCAAAGCCTTCTTTAATATCCACTAAAACCACTTCGGAACAAAAGTTTTTCATAGCAATGTATTCTGCACAACTGGCGCCCACTGCTCCTGCGCCTACAACTGTAACTTTCATGATATAAAAATTTTAATTATTTAATAAAAGAGACTATTTGCAAAATTAACTCATAAGGGTCAAGAAACCGAATATCATAATATGATTTTTATCAATTAGTTAGCTGATCTCCATAAAAAATATTTTAAAAACTATTTGCTTCCAATAACCGAAATCCATATCTTTGCACACCCAAAACAAGAAAAAAGGGTGCGCTGACCCATGGTGTAACGGTAGCACTACTGATTTTGGTTCAGTCAGTTAAGGTTCGAATCCTTATGGGTCAACTAAGAGAGTATCAAGAAAAACGGTACTCTCTTTTGCTTTTAATAGATTATCAGTCACTATAACTAAGTAGCCAAACCTAAAACACTATTATCTGCATACTTTTTGAATCTCAGCTTTAATTATCTTTGAACAATAATTATCTTTTATGCTAAAAATAGGAATCGTTGGTGTAGGACATTTAGGAAAGTTTCATCTCAACAACTGGCTCGAAATATCCGATGTAGAAGTTATTGGCTTCATGGACCCTAATGAAGAGATCGCCGCTGAGGTAATCGAGAAATATGGAATAAAGCGTTTTTTTGATGCAGATGACTTTTTGAGCAAATGCGATGCGATTGATATTGTTACACCCACCAATTATCACTACGACTGGTGCGAAAAAGCCATGAAGAATGGGAAGCACGTCTTTGTGGAAAAACCATTTGCTCACACTATGGATGAAGCCCGTGAACTGGTGAAACTGGCCAAAGAATCAAACATTAAACTACAAGTAGGTCATGTGGAGCGGTTTAATCCTGCATTTCTGGCATTAAAAGGCTTGGATTTGAAACCTATGTTTATTGAAGTACATCGTCTGGCACAGTTCAATCCCCGAGGTACAGAAGTGAGTGTGATTCTTGACCTGATGATTCACGATATTGATATTATCCTGAGCATCGTAAAGAGTGACGTAAAAAAAATATCGGCAAGTGGCGTAGCTGTAATGACCGAGACGCCGGATATTGCCAATGTGCGTATCGAGTTTGACAACGGCTGTGTAGCCAACCTTACCAGCAGCCGTATTTCCATGAAAAAAATGCGTAAAATGCGTCTGTTTCAAAAAGATGCCTACATCGGAATTGATTTTTTGAACAAAAAGACAGAAGTTATCAAATTAAAAGATGATCAGGATAAAAACGCTTTTACCTTTGACATCGAAACTGCTACCGGCAAAAAGACCATTGCTGTTGCCAATCCCATTGTGCCTGAAGTGAATGCTATTTTAAAAGAGTTGGAGGAGTTTAAAGAAGCCATTGAAAATAACACTCAGACTATAGTATCAGAAATTGACGGGCTGAAAGCAATGGATGTGGCACATCAGATTCTGGCAAAAATCGGAAATGCTTCCATCAGCAGGTAATACTTTGTTAAATCAAATAAGCAAACTTGGAAAAAATTCATCATCTGAAACACCATGAAATTGATAAATCCAGATGGGATGAAGTGATAGAGAAAAGTATCCAAGGACGTATTTATGCCACTTCCTTGTGGTTAGATTGTGTTTCACCTAACTGGGATGCGCTTATTTACGGAGATTGGGAAATATTAATGCCCTTACCAGTAAAAAGAAAATTCGGAATCCGTTATCTGGCACAACCTCCTCTTACCCAGCAATTAGGTTTTTATAGCCTTTCAGAAATTGATATTAAAATATTAGAGGTCTTCTATCAAAAAATGATATCGCTATTTTCTTATGGTAACATAAATGTCTATCATAATTTTCATCCCGAAGGATACGCTGTTACAAAAAGAAAAAATTATATCCTCTCTTTAAAAAGGCAATATATTCAAATCAATAATGGATACTCCAGAAGTGTCCGTGCAAATATCAGGAAATCAAAAAAAATAAATTTAAGCCTAAAAACCAGTTCTGAAATTGATGTTTCAGTTCAAAAAATCAAAGCAATCCATATTTCCAGAATTAAATCAGAAGGAAAAATTTACGATTTCTTGAAAATTTTATTTAACCAATTTTCTAAAACCGGACAATCCTTTGTTTTAGAAGCATTTGATTGTAATGATGAATTTCTGGGTAATGCTGTTTATTTTAAAGATACAAAAAGAATTTATGAAATAGCTGCAGCCTTCAACAAAAAAGGAAGAGATCTGGAAGCTCATCCTTTTTTAATTGACCATGTATTAGAAAAACATTCCGACACCGATTATATTTTTGACTTCGAAGGCAGTAATATCCCGGGTATTGAAAAATTTAACCAGAGTTTTGGTGCCCAATTAGAACCTTATTATGCAGTAAGCTGGAATAACCTTCCGTTGCCTTTGCGGCTATTTAAAAAATAAATCAGGTAATCAGGTTTTCCGCAACAATCATATCCACAGGATTGGTTATTTTGATATTGTTCTTTTCTCCTTCTACCAGATGCAGTTTTAGTCCGAAGGCCTCAACCACCGTAGCTTCATCAGTAAATTTATCCTTATAATCAATATTGAAAGCAGGTATCAATATTTTACTATGAAACACCTGAGGCGTTTGTACCAACACTACTTTATCTCTGTCCAAAGCATCATTTCCTTCTTCTGTTAAAATACGCAAACTATCGCTGCTTTTAATTACAGGAATAGCCGTTCCGCTTTCCAAAGCAGCATTATAACAACGATGTATCAACTCCTCTGTAACTAAGCATCTGACCGCATCATGAACAAAAACTATTGCTTCCTTATCCACCAACTTCAATCCGTTTTTAACCGATTCAAAACGACTGCTCCCTCCTACTGTTACTCTTATACGATCTTTATCAAAATAGGCATCAATGATTTCCTTGCCCATATCTGTAAAATCAAGCGGCAATACTAATATCACTTCCATGTCGGGGTAAGAATTCAGGAAAGTGCTTAACGTATAATATAAAATCGGTTTGCCTTTCAGGTGTAAAAATTGTTTGGGAAGTCCGCTTCCCATTCTTGTTCCGGCACCTCCGGCTACTATAATTGCAATTTTGTCCATAAGCGTCAAAAATATTTAAAAGAAATGACTTGTAATCAATAAAATAGTCCTTACAAATTTGTTAAATAACCCCGGTGAAAAAACTATCTAAAAGAAATTAAAGCCTTTAAGGTTAAATTTGTAGCATGACTGACGGGTTTGAAATACAAAAAAATATAAAAGCAGCAATATACACCTTCGTAATTGCCGCTTTATTTCTATTGCTTTCCTTTGTGTGGAAATGGAAATTGTATGACGTTATTAAACCGCAGGAAGATGAAGGAATTTATGTTGAATTGAATATTCCCGAAGAACCTGAAAAACCTGTTGAGGTAGGTAAATCGGGTGGCGGTGGTGGTGGCAACCCTGTGGAGGCTACCGGAGAAAAAGGAACAGCTTATTCACCTCCACAGGAAGGAGAAGATATTCCGGCAAAAGATATTGAAGAAGACCCGAAAGAGACTAAAACCCCTGCTATTCTGAAACCGGACAATCCCAAACCTCAGGCAAAAAAGGTTAATGTCAACACTACACCGATAAAAACAACTCCAAAACCGGTAACGGCCACTCCCGCTCCTACAAGGCCAAAGGCGGTAATGGGTAAAACGGTTGAAGGCAGCGGAACCGGCGGTGGCAGTGAAACTAATGCCAACCGGAGTGGCGGTACCGGAACCGGCAGTGGTGTGGGTCGTGGAAGCGGAACAGGTGGCGGCAGTGGCACCGGCAGCGGAGGCGGAACAGGCAGCGGAGTTGGGGTAAACAGCGGGCCAATGATTACAAGAGGCGACAGGCGAATTGTGCAGGCATACAACTTTCAGGGCAATTTGGGAAGAGCCACAATATATGCAGATGTAAAAGTATCGCCCGAAGGGGTAGGTACCTTTCTACGCTTTGCAAAGGGTTCTACTGCCACCAGCAGCAACTACCGGAATGCAATTGTTCAATATCTTCAAAAAATACGGTTCAATAAAACAGATAACGAATCAACAGTTACTGTGCAGTTTAATTTTAGAGTTACTGATTAATAATTCGTTTTTCATCAATCATTTTAGATAAAAGTAATAAAATGACTTACGCCGAGACTCTGGATTATCTTTTTTCAAAACTACCTCTTTTCAGCCGTGTGGGCAGCCAGGCAATAAAAAGCGGACTTTCAAATATTATTGACCTTTGCGATAGCATAAACAATCCACATCAAAAAGGGAAATTTGTACATATTGCCGGCACTAATGGCAAAGGTTCCGTAAGTAATATTCTGGCAGCAATATTGCAATCTGCCGGTTACAAAACCGGTCTTTATACTTCGCCTCATCTGAAAGATTTCAGAGAGCGGATAAAGATTGACGGGAAAATGATTGAAGAGGCAGAAGTAATATCATTTACCGAAAAAATAAAACCATTAATTGAAAAGATCAAACCCAGTTTTTTTGAAATAACAGTAGCAATGGCATTCGACCATTTTGCAAAGCATGAAACAGATATTAACATCATAGAAACCGGATTGGGCGGGCGTTTGGACAGCACCAATATTATCAATCCCATCGTTTCGATAATCACCAATATAGGTCTCGATCACACACAAATATTAGGCGAAACATTAGCAAAAATTGCCGGTGAAAAAGCGGGCATTATCAAACCGCAAACGCCCGTTATAATTGGAGCATCTCACCCTGAAACAGATGCGGTTTTTATTAAAATTGCTTCACAAAATGATGCAGAAATTCACTTTTCGGACAAAGAATTACAGGTGTCAGAATGGTTTTTTGAAAATGAGGAGTTAATTATTTACATAAGTGAAAACAATCAAGCCGAACACAAAAAATACCATCTTGACTTAACGGGCATTTACCAAACCAAAAATATCCTTCCGGTTCTCTCTGCTATAAAAGTTATGAACCAAAAAGGGTTTCATATTTCGCAGGAACAAATTAAAAAGGGTTTGAAAAATGTAAAGAAACTGACCGGTCTGCATGGTCGGTGGGAAACAATTCATCACCACCCAAGAATTGTATTGGATGTAGCACATAATCCCGATGGCATTAAAAAGCTTCTGGAACAAATAGAGATTACAACCTATCACCGGCTGCATATTGTTTTGGGGATGGTTAAAGATAAAGACGTAGATACCGTTTTATCCTTGCTGCCCAAAAATGCACAGTACTATTTTACCAATGCTTTTGTTCCAAGAGCAATTTCTAAGGAAGAGCTTCGCGAAAAGGCCGGCAAAAACGGGCTTTTGGGGAATATATATGAAAATGTAAACCTTGCCCTTGAAGACGCAATGGCCCATGCACACAAAAATGACCTTATTTTAGTTTGTGGCAGTGTATTTCTGGTAGGCGAATTAAAATAAACCTTTCAGAATCATCGTTTTTACTGACTAATTCCTTTTATGAGGTGCTATTATAAAAGAAAATCCGTTAGCATCCTCTGCTCGTACGGTTAGCTAACCTTATTTGAAAAGTGTAAATTTTTATTCCATGAGCATTTCATTCCTACTTTTCGCCTCCGCAGCGGTAATAATCGGCAAGCAACGATCATGCGCAGCGATATCGTGCGAAGCCAAACGGCCTTGATGCCTGAGCGTTAAAAAAATGAATGTAGCGAAGCGTTAAAAAATGCCTGCTGTTTGAGCGCAGAAACGCTAACTTTATCAAACGCAGGCACGAAGCAAGTTCAGGCATTTTAGCGTAACGAAATTCATTTTTAGCGAGGGCATCACAGCCTTGATTTTTGTCAAACTTTTTATCAAGAAAAAGTTTGAAAACAAGCATACATTCTTTCATTCCTACTTTTTGCCTTCGCAGCCGGCGGTCTGCGTGGCTGCACCGGTGCTGATTTTGCTTCTTCTCGCTTTCAGCGAGATACCGCTTACGCGGTACCGAACCAAAATAGGCACCTCATGCAGCCACTGTTAGAAAATCGGAAAACCATTATCGAACGAAGCAAAACCGGAATAAGCATTGTTCGAACAAAATTTGCTTAGCATCTTAAAAAGAGAATTAGCCTTTTTACTTGCTTTATAATAGTTAATTTAGGATATTTGCATACATCAATTTTTATTAATAATGAAAGCTACCAATTTATTTTTACTAAGCATTTTACTGTTTGCCTTTAGTTCTTTTTCCTATGCTAAAAAGAAAGATGATTACAAATTAGTTGCCTACTACTCGGGCGACAGTATTTCGCTACACAAGTATGATTTCAAAAAAATCACACACCTGATTTACGGTTTCAGTCATGTGAAAGACGGCGAAATGGTCATCACCAAACCAAAAGACGCCCCTACCCTGCTTGCTTTTCAGAAGATTAAGGCACAGAAGCCCGGATTGAAAACATTAATAGCCTTAGGCGGTTGGGGAGGTTGTGAGTTTTGTTCACAAACCTTCAACGACAAAGACCTTACCGAAAAATTTGCAGCTTCTGTAAAAGTATTCTTAGACCAATATCAATTGGACGGCATAGACCTTGACTGGGAGTATCCTGCCGTGGAAGGCCATCCCGGCCATCAGTATATTCCTGAAGACAAAGCCAATTTTACCAGGCTTGTTGCCACATTGCGTAAACATTTGGGAAAAGACAAACTTATCACGTTTGCTGCAGGAGGCTTGCAGGTACATTTGGAAGGTTGTTTTGATTGGGATAAAATTAACAATTATGTAGATTTTGTAAATATAATGTCTTACGATCTTGTACACGGATACTCCACCAAAACCGGCCATCATACTAATTTATACTCAACCTATCCGGGAGAACCATCGGCAGATCAGGCGATTCAGTATTTCAAAAAAATAAAATTCCCATTGAAGAAAATAATGATGGGCGCTGGATTTTATTCACGCGAATTTGAAAACGTGCAAAATGTAAATCACGGATTGTATCAGCCTACTAAGTTTAAAAATTTTGTGGATTATAAAGTTGCCGTAAATCTGCATACCCCTGAAAATGGCTTTATTTTCTATTGGGATAAAAAAGCAAAAGCGCCTTACTGGTACAATGAAAAAGAAAAAATATTTGTAACCGGAGAGAATAAAGAATCCGTAGCAATAAAATGCAAATATGTAAAGAAACATAAATTAGGCGGATTGATGTTCTGGGAACTGTTTACTGATACGCCCGAAAACGGATTGTATGACGCAATAAAATTATAAAACCGTTTGTAGAAAATTATACGATTTTATCCCAAAGGGTTTTATCTTCATACCGGAATGTAAGTTACGTTCCGGTTTTTTATTTTATCAGTTTCAAAAATTTAAGTATGAAAATTTCGGCTGTTGTCTTGTTATCTTTTTCATTATTATTTTTTCAGCCTTCAATTGCGCAAAAACTACTAACACCGTTCGAGAAAAGCAAAGAAAAAGAATCGCCCTCTTACTTTGAAATTATTAAATGGTGGCAACAATTGGACAGAAATTCCCAGAAGGTAAAAATGCAACCTATGGGACCAACTGATGCAGGTTACCCCCTGCATTTAATAACCATAAGCAATACTCCAATTGCCGATTTTAAAACAGCACATAACCAATACAAAATTGTCATTCTGATAAACAATGGCATACATCCCGGCGAACCGGAAGGTATAGATGCCACCATGCTGCTGGCGCGCGATATTGCCAAGGGCAGGCTGTCATTGCCCGACAATGTTATATTGGCGGTAATTCCGGTATATAATATTGGTGGCTGCCTCAACAGAAGTAAATTCTATCGGGTAGATCAGGATGGCCCTATTGAGATGGGGTCAAGAGGTAATTCTCAAAACCTTGACCTGAACCGCGATTTTATTAAATGCGACAGCAAAGAGGCATTGTCTTTTACGGAAATTTTTCATCTTACCAATCCTGATATTCTGATTGACAATCATGCGTCCAACGGAGCCGATTACCAACATGTGATTACACTGTTAACCACACAATACAATAAATTGGGCGGCGCATTGGGCGATTACCTGAACGACATTTTTGAACCCGGGCTTCAGGATTTAATGAAAAAAGATGGTTACGACTTAGTGCCTTATGTAAATTTTTTTGGTTATGGCGCGGTAGAGAATGGATGGTCAGGATATTGGGACAGTCCACGATACAGCAGCGGTTACGCCGCACTGTTTCAAACCTTTTCCTTTGTGCCCGAAACCCATATACTGAAACCATTTAACCAAAGAGTACGGGCTACCTACATGCTGATGAAGAATTTTATTGCATTTGCCCACAAAAACGGAACCACAATAAAAAGACTAAGAAATGAAGTAAAAGAAAGGGTAAAGGCCGATACTGAATTCCCAATATCCTATAAGTTAGATTCTACCAAAACCACTCCTATTATTTTTAAAGGATTTGAAACGGGTTTCAAAAAAAGTGAGATCACCGGCTTAAACAGAATGTATTACGACAGAACAAAGCCTTATACCAAAACAGTTCCCTTTTACAGCCATTACAAACCCATCAATTACATCAGGAAACCCAAAGCCTATATTATTCCACAAGGATGGTGGAAGGTAATTGACAGGCTGAAAGCCAATAAGGTAATCATGACACCACTTGAAAGAGATACCACCCTTACTGTGGAAACCTATTATATTCAAAACTACCAAACTGCTCCAAAGCCTTACCAGATGCATCATATAAACAGCCAGGTAGAAACTGTACTGAAAAAAGAACAACACCGGTTCCAAAAAGGAGATTATCAGATTATGATGAATCAGACAGCCAACCGTTTCCTGATTGAAACGCTTGAACCCCAGGCGGAGGATAGCTATTTTGTCTGGAATTTTTTTGATGGAATACTCAATTCAAACGAATGGTTTTCGGATTATCATTATGAAGACATTGCATATAAATACCTGAAGCAAAATCCCGATTTGTGGGAAGAATTGAAGAATAAGCAAAAGACTGACAGCGTTTTTGCCAAAAACGGTATGGCACAGCTCAGTTTCATCTTCAATAATTCGCCTTATAAAGACAGAATATTTATGCGCTATCCAATCAGTCGATTACCTGAATAAAAGGGTTATTGATTGTTATTAATTATCATTTCTTCTTTTCCTCTTTTATTTCTAGCAATGGCTAAATAATATAGTGGTATTCCTATTAACACAATAATAAATCCAGGCCAGGTGTATTGAGGCTTGTAAATGATAAGCAATATACAAAACGTGATACCCATTATAAAGTAAATGAAGGGTAATACCGGGTAGCCAAATGCCTTATAAGGTCTATCGGCATCAGGACGTTTTTTCCTAAGTATAAAAATACCCGCAATAGTGAGCATATAAAATAGTACTACCACAAAAGAAATCATATCCAAAAGTTGGCCGTATTTACCGCTCAGGCTCCAAATGCTGGCAATGATGCATTGCACCCAAAGAGCGACTTGTGGCACGCCTGCGTTATTTAGATTTCCCACTTTCTTAAAAAACAAACCATCTTTTGCCATCGTGTAATACACCCTGGCTCCTGCCAAAATCAATCCATTATTGCAGCCAAAAGTAGAAACCATAATTAAAACTGCAATAGCAATTGTTCCAAATTGTGGAAAAATTTTGTTTGCTGCCGCCACAGCCACTCTGTCATCGGTAGGAAATGCCAGTTCGTTTATAGGCATTACATTCAAATACATCAAATTAGTAAAAATATAAATAACCGTAACTATCAAGGTTCCAAAGAAAAGGCTTAACCCTATATTTCGTTTTGGATTTTTAATTTCTCCTGCAATAAAGGTCACATTATTCCAGGCATCACTGCTGAAAATGGAGCCGACCATTGCAGCGGCAATGCCACCCAACAATGCAGTACCCCCAATTGATTTCCATCCGGAAGGCTGCAACAAACCATTTTCACCAGTAACACCCAAATCCTGCATAGCATTAAAACCAGAGGAAAAATTTTGAGTGAAAAAACTATCTTTTACCAAAAAATAGCCGAAGACAATAAGCAAAAATAAAGCCAGCAGTTTAGTAGTTGTAAAAAATATTTGAATAATCTTCCCTTCTTTTATTCCTCTTGAGTTTATAAATGTAAGTAAAACAATAATTGCAATAGATACTAACTGACCAGAATATACCTTTACTATTCCTGCATCAAACAAAAAATAATTATTACCCAATTCAGGAACTAAATAAGACAGAAACTTGGAGAAAGCCACCCCCACTGCTGCTATAGTAGCAGTTTGTATAACAGAAAAAAAGCTCCAGCCATATAAAAAGCCCATTAGCGGACTATAGGCTTCTCTAAGGTAAACATATTGTCCGCCGGCCTTGGGAAACATTCCACTCAGCTCACCGTAACTTACGGCAGCTACCAGGGTCATAATACCGGTAAGCACCCACACGGCAATAAGCCAGCTTGCGCTACCTACATTTCGGATGATATCGGCGCTTACGATAAAAATTCCCGATCCGATCATTGATCCGGCAACTACCATAGTCCCATCAAATAGTGTTAATGATTGTTTGAAAGAATGTTGTTCGGCCATATAATATATTTGAAAAATGAAACAAGATAAGAATAAATTAGAAATATTTAATAAAAAAAACCGCTTCAACTAAAGCGGTTTTTTTCGATTAAGAATCTAAAACTATTATTTTACATCCCAAAATATTTTGGTAGTGATATTATCAGCAGCAGATACTGCACTATAATTAGCTTTGTTTAAATCCTTTTCTGAACCAGGATATAAAAGTCTGGTTGGAATATTTGGTGAAATAGAAGAACTACCGTCAGTAGGGAATGACAATACGGGCAGTTTTGTCCTCCGCCATTCAGCCCAAGCCTGATTAGCCTGCATAATATTAAAATCAATCCATTTTTGAGTTGCTATTTTAGCCAGATTATTTGACCCATAGGCAATCAAAGAATTACTTAAATATGAAGTTATGGCCGCTTCTGAAGGTGCGCTTTCTTTTGTTCCGGCAGAATATGAAGTATTATTATTTACTGCTATCCAGAATGCAATGGACTGCCTGATACCATTTTCATAAGCTGCTTTTGCATCACCCCCGCCCCATCTTTCGTAGGCTTCTGCTTTTATGAATTGCACTTCGGCTGCAGAAATAAGAATTCCTGGAAGCATGTAATTTTCTGTAAAAGTAGTAGAATCCCATCTGGAAAACAGATTTGCAGTAACACCGGTAGTAACTTGTGCTTCTGTTAGTGTATTGCTTATACCTTGATATGTATTATTGGCATTTTTAGTAAAATAGACTGCTAAACGAGGGTCGTTGGAAGGCAACATAATATCATTCACCATTTTACCAGGAGCAAAAGGGTTAACACCAAAACCATTTCTTACTTCATTCTTATCACTCGGCAATAAACTACTGGTCAAACTATTCGCCTGAATCACTGCACTTTCGGCCGCAGTATTTATAATTGGGTAAGTCGAAGGATTTCCAAGAATAGTTTGAACCAGAGTCTTTGAAGCGTTTTCATCTTTAAATGAAGTTCTCATTGCTAACCTTAATATCAGAGAGTTGCAATATTTGCGCCATTTTACTAAATCACCTCCATTTACATAATCATAGGCTTTAAGCTGATTACCATAAAAACTAGAAGGTGAAACTGTAGCCAAATAATCTGAAATTCTTTTCAGTTCTGTCAATGCCTTACTATATAATTCAGTCTGTTTATCATAAGAGGGTAATATTATTTTTCCTTCAGCATTAAGCCCACCAGCCATTGTGAAAGGAACATCTCCAAACATATCCACCATCTGTGTCGCCTGATCAAAGAGGAATATTCTTGCAGTTTCAAGAAACAATTTATAACCTTCCTTTTCGGCATCGGTTTGCAATTTATTATAATACTTTTCCAATTCTCTGTAGATTGCAATATCATGGGTAAAGAAATAATCCCAACGTGTTCCAGTATAATTGGTAGGTTGCTCATAAACACCTTTACCATTTGTGTATCCGCTGGTTTGGCTATATGTACCCAAAACAGGAATATGAAAAGTATATAAGTTCCAATATCTGGGCATTACTTTTTCATGTGCAAAAATACCGGCATATAACCTCGGCACATCAGCTGTAACAGCTTTTTCCGGATTATAAAAATTGTCATCAATTACACTCTTTTTGCAACTACTGAAGACCGAAAATATCAGTAGTATTAATGTGTATAAAACAATATGTTTTTTCATTTTTTATTAGTTTAATTATTAATATTAAAGAGACAAACGGATGCTCACGCCCACAGATCTGGTGGCTGCATTAGCGCTACCAGCTGAGGTAGCCCTGCTTACCCAGTTTGTTCCTGTTCCATCTTCGGCATCCACATAGGGCAGTGTTTTATATAAATAGAATAGATTACGACCATAAACGGACAAAGTCAAATTTTGCAGGTTCCATTTAGAATTAAGTCGTACAGGAAGCACATAAGACAAAGAAGCTTCTCTGAGTTTTATATAATCATTATTATAAATAGCTCCCTCGTATAAACTACCCGATGCATAACCAGGCCATGAACCCCACTGGTAAGTAGTAAGATAATAATTACCGGCATCTACAATGGTAGTGTTTTTTTGGCCGCTTTCGGTTACACCATCAAGAATAATACCGTCATGAAATATTTTCTCACCATTCGGGCCAGATGTTGCATTGGCATCAGCCTTAATATATTTTCCACCCTTATTATAATAGGCAATACCTCCATGTTCTGCGTCTCGCCCAAAAAGAGAATTGTCATACATACCTGCACCCCTTTGATACAGCAAACCTGCTGATGTTACCTGTCCACCAAAATTAAAGTCGGTTACCAAGTTTAAACTTAAGTTTTTATAACTTAAAGTATTAATAAAGCCGCCTACAACTTTTGATTGAATATTTCCGGCATAAACCATTTTACTGTAATCAACTACATAAAAACCATCGTCGTTAATTAAATATTCACCCGAAGAGCTTAATTTTCTCTTATATACATAAATGTCCCCTGCTTTTTTATTTACTTCCGCTTTTACAATCAAAGATCCATTATCAATATTGCTTAGTGTCAGTTCATCCAAATCAGGCATCAGTTTGGTAACTTTATTATTGTTAAAGGCAAGATTTAATCTTGTGTCCCAATTGAAATTATCACCTTTTATTGGAGTACCGTATATTCCAATTTCAACACCTGTTGACTGCATTGTACCCACATTCACCAATACAGATGAAGCGCCTGTTGATGCAGGAATAGATAATGGTAATATTTGATCTATAATTTTATCTCTATACCAGGTAAGGTCAACACCTAATCTACTTCCAAAGAATCTGTTTTCCCAACCTAATTCGATATTGTCTTTTCTTTCATTTTTCAAATCCTGATTGCCATAACTTGAAGGGGGCGTAAGAATTGGAACTCCTTGAATACTTCCGGCGTTGTAAATTACATTTGCTCTATACATACCGGGCGGGTTACCAACGGTACCCCAAGAAGCTCTTAACTTACTGTAATTAATCGCCTTTGGTAGTTGAAAAGCATTGCTTAATTCAAATGCGCCACTCACACCTCCATAATAGTAAACGTTATTCCCGGGGAACAGTGTTGATGATCTTTCCTGCCTAAAAGTACCTTCAACAAACAGGAAATTTCCATAATCCACATTCAAAATCCCAAATAGACCGTCCTTAATCAATTTGGCACGAGATGCTGAACCTGATGTTGGTGTTGTTTTGGAAGCGCTGAGGCTAAACCAGTTTTCCGTGGTCAAACCATCTCTGGTACCTGCGCTGGTATATCTATAGTCTTCAACCCTTGCCTGATAACCTATTGATGGTGTTAAAGTCACTTTAGGAGAAATTTCAGCTTCATAACGCAATAACATGTCGCCATAGTTAATTAGGTATCTGTTATGGGCAGTTCCATAATAACCACTTGCACCAAAAGAAAGTGGCTGTGTGGAGCGTTCTTTATTTTCTAAGAAATAACTTGTGAAATCATTACCATATCTACCACGAAGACTTAATCCTTTGAAAATTTTATAATTAAGCGTAAGAGAATTCATCAAGCGATTAGTACTTTCATCATAACTATTTGCCAATTGATTCCATAAGAAATCAAGAAAGTCATATCCTCTAATTGAATACTTAATTCTTTCATCAGGATCCAAATTGGAGTTGAAAGGAACATATTTGTATCCTTTTGTTGTCTGATATTTATTTAAATATACATCCATTCTGTCAACAGGGCTAACAAAACCTCCATAGTTATTGGTAAGATAATAAACCTGTCGGGGACGGTTATGTACAAATTCATTAATGTAGGTAGAAACAAGATCCATTGAAATTTTAGGTGTAACCGTAAAAGAACTGTTCAGATTGAATGTATTTTTTTGCTGATTACCGCCTCTCTGAATACCGGTATAATCGTTTCTGGTGTAGGATAAGCGGTAATTATACTTATCAGAAGAATTGCTTAACGCTATATTTGCATTCGTATTATTCCCTGTCCTATAAAACTTTTCCCAGATTGTTCCCTGAGAGGTATAGGGTCTCATTTGTCCATCCCACCAATAAACCTCTCTGCCGTCAACCTTTGGTCCAAACATGGCATAGGCTCTGAAAATTGGATAAACGACCTGTTTGCCATCAACTGTGGCATGTATCCAACCCTCATCATCAGCCCCAAATGCATCTTTATTGGTAGCTCTATCATACCCAGGCCCATATTGACTTTGATATCCGTTGGGAATATAAGCCTTCTCAAGACTACCAGTAAGATTAACATCTATACCCAACCCTTTCTTTACACCTTTTCCATTTTTAGTTGTAATTACAATAACACCAAAGTTCGCATCAGAACCATAAATAGCGGATGCCGCAGCTCCTTTTAGGATATTGATACTTTCGATATTTTCAGGATTGATATCCAGCAAACCATTACCATTAATTCTCTGGTTTCCGCCCCAATATCCGTCATTGTTAGCATCACCATTTCTTACAACCACACCATCCACAACCAATAATGGCTGAGCCTGTCCAGTAATTGAAGAAAGACCTCTGATTTGAATACCCACAGCGCTCGTAGCACCACCGGGGTTACTTGTAATAGTTACACCGGGAGCCTTCCCGTACAATGCAGAAGCAAAGTTGGTCGGAGCTGCTTTAATAATGTCTTTCGAAGCGATAGTAGTAGTGGCATATCCCACTTTTCTTTGGTCTCGTTTAATACCCAATGCTGTAACAACCACTCCTTCCATCTGATCTTCGCTCCTCAGCATTACAATATTCAGAGAGGTTTGATTTCCTACTGTCACTGATTGGGTCTTAAAACCAACAGATGATAACTCTATTACCTGATTGGCATTTTGAATAGAAACTGTAAAATTACCATCTTCATTTGTAACGCCGCCTATTTTAGTTCCTTTAATGACATAGGAAACCCCTGCCATAGGTGAACCATTTTCGTCCATGACCGTTCCGGTTACGGTTCGTTGTTGTGCATAGCCTACCAGCACTAAACAACTTGCTAATACCGAAAACAGTAGCTGTTTGATTGTTTTCTTCATATTTGCTTTTTTTTGAGTGAAAAAATTAGTTAATTAATACTTTTTCGATTTTTTTTAAGTTTATATTTATTTCTTCAAAATGCTCCATCACCAACGCAGCAGCGCCTATCAGCGCAGCTTCTTCACCCAACTTCGAAATTTTAATTTCGGTATGTTCTGCCATTTTGGGAATACAATGTTCATTGATGGCTATTTGTACCGGCGCTATCCATACCTTTCCGGCCAATGAACCAATTCCACTGATAATAACCAATTCCGGATTTAATAAATGTATCAATATAGAAATACCCCTGCCAATATGATAGGCAGATTCCGAAATAACTTCTATCGAAAATTTATCGCCTTCTTTGGCTGCTTTCAATATCTTTCGGGCGCCTTCCTCAATACGATTTTCAGACAAATTCTTTAATACCGTCAACTCGCCCTCAGTCATCTTTTTTATGGCTTTTTGAGCTATCACCACCAGCGACGTCTCGGTTTCAAGGCATCCGTACTTACCGCAACTACATAATTTTTGATTGTCAAATAGTGAAATATGACTAAACTCGCCCGCAAAACCATCATGTCCTTTAAACAACTCTCCCTTGGAAATGATACCTAACCCAACACCCCAACCAATATTGATGACCATTACATTTTTTCTTCCGTAAGCAGCGCCCCATCTCAGTTCGGCCAATGCAATCAAACTGGAATCATTTTCAATGAAAACAGGCAAATGCAATTCATTTTCAAGCGCTTCAACTAATGTGCCATTTTCTGTTTGCAGAAATGAATAATTGACACCTTTTAAGGAATCAACAAACCCCGGCATCCCAATACCTATCCCCACTACTTTGTCAGGTTTGTTTATCCGACTAACAAAGTTTTTTAAAATCTTAATTAATTCCGCTATTGATGAAGGATTATCTGCCAGTTTCAGATTGTGTTTTTCTATTTCCCCAACTATTTCATTTTTTTCATTAATCAAAGCAATTTTTGTAATCAGCTGATCCATTGCAACTGAAACGATAAGCAGGCTTCCCTCAGTCAAAGAATACAGCAATGGTTTTCTACCTCCCGTTGATTCAGCAAAACCACTTTCAAAAACTTTCCCCTTTTTAATCAGTTCATTCAAACCCTGTGTAGTCACAGGGATGCTTTTACCGGTCAATTCACTGAGTTCTGTACTGCTTAAATGATTGTGAAAAAACAAATGCCTTGTTAATTGAGCATAAAAAAGATTTTTTTTATGTGTTATGAGTGCCATCGCCAGTTTAACATTCAGTTGATAAATAGTTAACAGAATGTGAAGGTAGAATTCTTTTTACAAATAATTCCAAACTTTTTAAATTTTTTAAAAAGACTTTGTATGATAATTATCATTTCTTAATTTTTTGATTTTTTTAAACATTTGTTGTACATTTGCTAACATTTAACAAATTATGTTATACATATTTATTTAAAGTAAAAAAGTAGAGCCTCTGCCATGGATCAAAATATTATTCTATTATTTATTTCATCATTAAAATCCAATTTATGAGAAGAAAACAATTACTTCTACTAAAAGGCTTTTTCATTTTTATCGGCCTTATGCTACTCCAAAATATAAGTTTTGGACAAAATGTAACAGTTTCCGGTACCGTTAAAGATTCAACGGGAAATCCAATCCCAAGTGTATCGGTAACAGTACAGGGAGGAAAAACCGGAACGACCACGAATACTGCAGGGCAATATTCTATTGTTGCACCAGAGAACAGTGTGTTGGTATTTTCATTTGTAGGGTACGAACCGGCTTACGAAGTTGCTACTGCCGGAACATTGGATGTAGTACTTAAAGCTTCAAAGACTACAACCATTGATGAAGTGATAGTGGTAGGTTATGGCAGTCAAAAAAAGGTTAACCTCACTGGCGCTGTCACTACCATTGACAATAAAATCCTTGAAGACAGACCGATATCAAGGTTATCACAAGGTTTGCAAGGAGCAGTAGCCAACTTAAATATTATGACCCAGTATGGGGGTGGTGCACCCAACGCCACACAGTCATTCAATATCCGCGGCTATACAGGATTTGGCACCTCCGGCGGGCCATTGATTGTTATTGATGGTGTTCAGGGTGGCGATATTAATGCTATCAATCCAAATGATGTGGAGAATATTTCAGTTATCAAAGATGCTGCAGCAGCCGCAATCTATGGTTCCAGCGCCCCTTATGGCGTAATATTAATTACCACCAAAAAAGGTAAAACCGGTAAACCCACTATTACCTATAATAACAGTTTTACCATCAATACACCGATTGGTATGCCTAAAATGCTGAACTCAATTGATTTTGCACGCATTTACAATGAGGCTGCTGTTAATGCAGGTCAGCAGGAATATTCTTATTTCTCAAAGGAAACAATACAAAAATTAATAGATTATCAAAACGGTAAAATAACTACTGAAACAAATGCAAATCCAAATGCAGGATCAGACGCCTGGTTAGGTTGGTTTGCCTCAAATGCTAATAATGACTGGTTTAAAATCTATTATAAAAAAACGCAGTTACTGCAACAACATAATGTTAGTGTTTCGGGAGGTTCAGACAAAACCAAATATTTCCTTGGTTTAGGATACAATGACCGGCCCGGTATGCTTGCTTTTGGTAAAGATATTTATAAGAGATACAATATCAGGGCAAATTTGAGTAATAAATTCACCGACTGGTTAGAGTTTAATTTTAGATCATCTTACTCAAAAGAAAGTTTTGAGACTCCTTGGTCGGGTGGAGACAGAACCGGCGGCAACTGGATGCACCAAATTGCCAGAAAACACCCAAATATTCCCCTTTACACCCCTAACCCTAATGGAGGAGCTCCATTATACTCTGCATTGAGTGACGTAACTCTTCAGTTGGACGGGGGTAGGCATATTGAAGCCTGGGATAAGCCATTAATGACCGGTGAATTTGTAATTACACCATTAAAAGGATGGGTTAATACAGTAAACTACACTTACGAAGCTAATATCTGGAATAACAGCGACCATCTAAAAACCGTTTACGAAACATTACCAAGTGGTAAATTAGCACCTATTGATTATACATACCCAAATCAATTTACACGTAGTGTAGGCTTCCAGTATCACCAGGTTTTGAATGCTTTCTCCAGCTACGAATTCGATTTGAAACAACACTATTTCAAAATTCTTGGTGGGTATGTGAGAGAGATTAATGATAACCTGAGTATGGGAGGAGGTAATAATAACCTTTATACCGACAATGTACCATCTATTAGTACAGCTTACGGAAAAACACCCTGGATCAGCGATGGCAGATCACAGTTAGCTTCAGAAGGTGTTTTCGGCAGGTTAAACTACAATTTCAGCGAAAAATATCTGTTGGAAGTTGTTGGAAGATATGATGGAACCTCCAGATTTCTCGCTGACCATCGTTGGGGCTTCTACCCGGGTGTTTCAGCAGGTTGGAACATCAATAAAGAAAAGTTCTGGGATAAATTGGGAGCAATCTCTGAACACATCAATACTTTAAAAATAAGGGCTTCTTATGGTGCTCAGGGAGACCAGTCAGGAGTAGGAAGTTGGTATCCGTTTTATCCCAGTCTTGGTACTGCTGCTCCTACCAGCGGAAACTGGTACTTTTCAAGCGGAAGAGAAGCCAGAACAGGAGCTCCGGGCTTAGTAAATCCAAATATCACATGGATAACTACTAAAGTGCTTAACTTCGGTGTTGACCTCAATGCCTTCAGAAACAGATTCTCTCTTGTTTTTGAAACTTACAAAAGAAGCGCAGATGACTTCTTAGGCCCTGCAAGAGACCTACCGGCAATTCTGGGAACCGGAGTACCACAGGAAAATGTAGCAGCCATAAAAACAACAGGTTTTGAATTAACCTTGGGTTGGAGAGACCGTATAGGCGACTTCTCATATAATCTGAGAGGTATTTTAAGTAACTATAAAGGCGTGGTTACTAAATATCCAAATGATCCAAAACTGATCAGCAACTGGTATGTGGGTGAAGAAATGGGGGCTATTTATGGTTACACTACTGTTGGTTACTTTACAGGAGATGCTGATGTGGCCAATTCTCCAAGCCAAAGTAAATTATACTCAAGATGGGGTGCAGGTGATATTAAATATGCCGACCTAAATGGTGATGGAATTATTGATTGGGGTAAAAATACTGTTGATGACATGGGAGACCTGAGGATTATTGGTAATACTACTCCCAAATATCAATACAGCTTATTTGCAGATTTGGGATGGAAAAACTGGGATGCCAGCCTCTTTATTCAGGGTGTTGGCAAAAGACAATTTTTCTTTGGAAGTGGTACCAACTACTTCTGGGGCATAACCGGTAGCGAATGGCAAAGTTCACCCTTCACAGTTCACATGGACAGATGGACACCTACCAATACCGATGGTTATTTTCCTAAATATTATATGAGTGGAGAGAATGGTAAAAATATGCAAACGCAAACTAAATATTTGCAAAATGCAGCTTATATGCGTTTGAAGAATATTCAAGTTGGATATACCTTACCGGATCATCTCAAAAATTCAATCGGTTTACAAAAATTGAGAATTTTTGCATTAGTAGAGAATATTTTCACCATTTCTCCATTGAAGAAACATTCTACAATTGACCCTGAAACATTCTTTAGTGATATGAAGATATATCCAATGCAGAGAAGTTATTCCCTGGGTGTAAATCTTACTTTCTAAAATTACTAAAATCTAAATTCATGAAAAAGAATAAATTTTTATTAATATTTATAATCCTTTCGGTGGCTTTTGCTGCTTGTCAGAAAAATTTTCTCGACAGGACACCAAAAACTTCAATTTCGGATGGAGATTACTGGCGCACCGCCAATGACCTAAGGCTGTATGTGAATAATTTCTACAATGGTCTTCCAAGTTATATAAAATCCTACTTCACCAGTGGTATCTATAGTCTTGATGATTATGAGGGTACAGACAACATGGTAAACCGTGATTACAGCCGTTTTTTAAATGGTGAAAGCACACTACCTTCCTCCGGCGGCGGTTGGTCTTCCGGCGACTGGGGCAGTATTCGCAGTGTCAATTATTTTCTGGGAAAATATCAGAATGCAACCGGCGATCAGGCAGCAATCAATAAATATCTGGGAGAAGCCTTGTATTTTAAAGCATATTATTATTATGATAAACTAAAACGCTTTGGTGATTTACCATGGGTATCAAAGGCCTTGACTCCGACCGACAGTACGGAGTTGTATTCTCCTCGCTTATCCAGGTCAGTTATCGCTGATAGCATTATTGCTATTCTTGATAAAGCAATTGAGTTATTACCTTCAAAAGGAGCAGCAGGATATGAAGATTTCCGTATTTATAAAGAAGTGGCCGCTTTGTTCCAATCAAGGATTGCATTATATGAAGGCACCTGGGAGAAATACCATGCGGGCACTCCCTATGGAGTATCAGGTTCAAATGGCGTCAAATATTTGAATAAAGCAGTATCCGCAGCACAAATAGTAATAAATAGCGGAAAATTTGGTTTAGATAATATTGGCGCACCAAAGGGTTATTTCAATTTATTTAATCAAATTAGCTACTCAGCCAGTAAAGAAGTAATGTTCTGGAGACAATACAATGCTGATGATGGTAATGTTACCTTCATTGCACGCTACATGGTAGTGGGTGGCGGACGTGGAATTACTCGTAATCTGGTAGAATCTTATTTGTGTACAGACGGGAAACCAATCTCGGTAAGCCCATTATATCAGGGAGATGAAACCTTGGTAAAAGTAGCAACAAATCGTGATCCAAGGCTTTCTCAGACTGTACAAATTAATGATGGCAATCATTATTTAAGTGATACTTCCCGCTTCTGGCACCCGGCATGGGAAGGAGCCAATGAAGACAAAGATTATACGGGATACCAGAATTGTAAAGGACTTAACACTGATAGCAGACAGCAGGAAATAGGTAAAGGAACTCAGGGCTTGATCTTCTACAGATATGCTGAGGCATTATTAAACCTCATTGAAGCAAAAGCAGAATTAGGTACAGCAACTCAGGCTGATGTAGATGCTACAATAAATTTACTCAGGTCGAGAGTAGGAATGCCCGGATTGAACATTGCAGCTATATCAACTGATCCGAACTGGGATTTCCCTGAACTGTCTCCATTGATTAATGAAATAAGAAGAGAAAGAAGAGTTGAACTTGCAATAGAAGGCTACCGCCATGATGACATCTGGAGATGGGCAGCAGCAGGAAAATTAATTAAAGGTTGGAAACCTAAAGGTGCAAAACGGTCGCAGTTCATGAATTTCCTGAAGGATTGGAGCAACCCAGGTAAAGGAAATTATAACGATATCGTTTCAGGACTATATCCGGTTGATGATAATGACTATATTTTCCCTTACAAAAGTAATGTGGTAGGAAACAGTGGCTTTAATTTTAAAACTGATAGAGATTACTTAAGTCCACTGCCAACCAACCAGTTAATCCTGAATCCGAATTTGAAACAAAATCCGGGTTGGTAATAATGAATTAGAGGAGCATCTTCTTATCAATTTTTGACTAAAAAAGAATGAGTGCCTGAGGAATATTAAAATTGCATAATGAAATTTTAAGATGCTTCACATAAACATTAAAAAACTTATAAAAATAATTAGAATGAAAAAAATATTATTCAGTATAGCATTTCTTGTTGCACTAATCACAACAGGATGTTATAAAACAATTAATACGATGCACTCAGGAACAAGCCTCGTATTAAGCTATCCGGCCAGAGTTGACTATAATACTGTGTCCAGCGGTATCAACTATTGGAATAAGGCTTTATTGAGTTTTCCTGATATGAGTAAAGCTTCACAGACTTATAAATTATCTTTAAATCTTCCAAAAGCATTATCACAGGATGTTCAGGTTAGTATTGGCGTAGATCAGGCTGCTTTTGATAGCTATAATGCCAATCCGATCTTTGGTAGCTATAGCTTAATGCCTGATACCTATTACAAAATAACAACGCCATCCATTACTATTCCGGCAGGCAAAACAGATACCACTTTCTCAATTGATTTTTATCCTGTCAAAATGGATATCGCGAAATCCGGCTATTTGTTACCATTGTCAATCACATCTGCCACAGGCACTACCATTCATGGGGAATTAAAAACCACCTTCTTCCACATAGAAAAAGATCCGTTCCCGCCATATCCTACTTCGGCTTGGGTAGTTACAGGCTTCTCATCTCAGGAAGCATCAGGTGAAGGTCCCAATAATGGAAGAGTAATTCATGCTTTTGATAATAATCCTAATACCTTCTGGCACTCTCAGTGGCAGGGTGGCACGCCCGGCCCACCACACTGGTTCTCAATTGATATGGGTACCTCTCAGGTAGTACATGGCGTTTATATATTGCCAAGGCAAGGTGCTGGAAGTAATGGTCGCCCGAAAAATGTTGCTATTCAGGTAAGTACAGACGGGTCTAACTGGACTACAGCGCAGAACATTACTGTGGCTGATAATAGTTCTTTACAGAAGTTTACTTTCAGTTCTCCTACTTCGGCAGTCCGTTACATTAAGGTTACTATTACTACCCTTTGGGGAGATGCTGCAAATCATGTTTATACCAACATGGCTGAATTTAAAGTATTCTAAATCAATTTTTTAATACGGTTTTATTATCGAAATGAGGTTGCCCGATTTTGGCAACCTCATTTTTATTTCTCTTATACATGACCTTTATCATAATTTAGAGAAGATTGTTACCTTTGAATCAACATCAGTAAAAGCTACCTTTGCAGCATTTGACAAATAAGCATTTATTTAAAATTTAAACTTTTTGAAATGTTCAGAATCAATCTTCTTCTTTCATTTTTGCTTTTAACTTTTGGGCTGACTGCTCAAAACACTGTAAACATCATCCCCAAACCGGTTTCTCTGACCGTAAATGAAGGCAGTTTTACTATTGACTATAAAACTTCAGTTAAATATATTGCAGATAAAGACCTGCAGGCAGCTGCTAAATATTTTACTTCCTGCATAAAAGATATTTCAGATGTAAATCTTGCTGTTGTAAAAAACCCTTCAAAAACAATTGAGCTTAAATATGATAAAGCAAAAGTGCCTCAGGCAGAAGGATACATTTTGACTGTAACTAAAAATAAAATTACCATTACCGCCAATAACCGCCAAGGCATACTATTTGGTATTCAAAGTATTTTACAAACACTTCCGGCCATCCGCACCAACGGAGCGCTGAACGTGCCCTGCATGGAAATAACCGATTACCCCGCATTTAAATGGCGTGGTATGCACTTAGACGTGAGTCGCCATTTCTTTTCTCCAGAAACCGTGAAAACTTATATTGATCTGATTGCGAAATATAAATTCAATACTTTTCACTGGCATCTGATTGACGATCAGGGCTGGAGGCTTGAAATTAAAAAATATCCGAAACTGACATCAGTAGGCGCCTGGAGGGTGGACAGAAACCATCTGGATTGGGATGACCGGGAAATCATGAAACCGGGCGAAAAACCAACTTACGGTGGATTTTATACTCAGGCTCAGGTGCGCGAAATTCTAGCTTATGCCGCCGAAAGAGGTGTAACTGTTGTTCCCGAAATAGAAATGCCTGCTCACGTAGAATCAGCGATTGCCGCCTATCCTAATTTATCCTGCATCCAAAAACCACAGTCAGTATTACCGGGCGGTATTTATCCTGTTGATTATCAGACGAGCTATTGCGCCGGAAATGAGGATGTTTTTAAATTCTTAGAAGATGTTCTCACCGAAACTATGAGTTTGTTTCCTTCAAAATACATTCACATTGGCGGTGATGAACTTGACAAAAGATTTTGGGAAAAATGCCCTAAATGTCAAAAGCGTATGAAGGATGAAGGCCTGAAAGATGTGGATGAACTGCAAAGCTATTTTATTAAAAGAATGGAAAAATTTGTAGTATCGAAAGGACGAAAAATTATTGGATGGGATGAAATATTGGAAGGCGGACTGGCTCCCGAAGCTACCGTTATGAGCTGGCGTGGCGAGGCAGGCGGAATTGCCGCAGCAAAGATGAACCACGATGTAATTATGACTCCGGGCAATCCTTTATATTTTGACCATTATCAGGCAGGCCCACAAGGCGAGCCATTGGCAAATGGTGGATTTAATACTTTGGGAAAAGTATATAACTATTATCCTGTTCCCAAAGAACTAACATCCGAACAAGCTAAACATATTTTAGGCGCACAAGCTAATCTTTGGGCTGAATTTATCAAAACACGACTTCAGGTCGAATATATGGTACTGCCTCGTATGGCCGCACTGGCAGAAGTAGTGTGGACTCCGGTTGAAATGAAAAATTTCGCAGATTTCAGAAAACGTTTGCAATCCCACTTTGTAGCTTATGGTCAATCAGGCCTGAACTTTTCCAAGGGAAACTATAGTGTAGAGATCAAACCTTTAATTGAAAACGGAAAACTGAACGTACAACTCAATACTGAAATGCCGGATGTAGAAATACGATATACTACTGATGGTTCGCTGCCTAACCCAAATAGTTTATTGTATTCTGCACCCTTTGAAGTGACTTCATCAATTAATGTAAAAGCAGTAACGGTTGAAAACGGCAAAGTGATGCCATTGGAGCCTTCGTCTCAATCCTTTGTAATGCACAAAGCAATCGGAGGATCAGTAAATTATGTAAACAAAAACAGCAATGCCTACCCTGCCGATGGCCCCAATTCATTGGTGGACGGCATCCGCGGTACTTATGCAGTCGGTAAGTTCTGGCATGGTTTCTCAGGAAAAAACCTGATAGCCACTATTGATTTAGGCTCGGTTAAAAATATTTCTTCCATCAGCCTGGGTTGTTTGCAGCATTATCGCGACTGGATTTTTATGCCAACCGAAGTAAGTTTTGAAGTATCGGTTGACGGGATAAATTTCAAACAGGTGGGTAAAGAAATCAATAATATCCCTCCAACAGAAACTCAAGCAATCATTAAAGACTTTACCGCCCGATTTAACAATACCGATGCCAGATACATCAGAGTTACAGCAAAAGTTTTACCGGAAGCGCCCAAAGGCCATCCGGGCGAGGGCAAACCGGTATGGATTTTTGCAGACGAGGTGATGGTGGAGTAAAATGTTTTTAATCCATGAGGTTTTGAGTTTTTAAGAAATCTCATGGATTTTTAATCCGAACCAATTGTATAGTCTGTCTTTTAAATTTTATTGTTTAGTTTTACAAACGATAAATAGGTTTGCCAATGAACTCAATATATAATTGTCCATATACCAGTAAATGATTTTTGGGCCTATTCCATTTTATTAATAAGAACATTGAAATAGTAAGCGAATGAAAATTAAATTAATCGTTACCATTTTTGGTTCTCTTTTATTTATTTTTTCACGGAAACCAATTTTAGCCCAAAACTGGCAACCGGTTTCAGGGAAAATAATGACATCATGGGCCGCACAGGTCAATCCTCAGAATCCTTTGCCCGAGTATCCACGACCGCAATTAGTGCGAAAGGATTGGCAAAACCTCAACGGATTGTGGCAATACGCCATTACACCTGCATCTCAGCAAAATATTCCTGCATCGTATGACGGGCAAATTCTGGTACCTTACCCTGTTGAATCTGCACTTTCGGGAGTGGGAAAAAGAGTAGGTAAGGAAAATATTTTGTGGTATAAAAATTCTATCAATTTATCAAAACCATCGGGAGCCAATCAGGTGTTGCTTCATTTTGGCGCTGTGGACTGGCGATGCGATGTATATATCAATGGTACAAAGGCAGGCAGCCATGAAGGCGGTTACGATCCTTTCAGCTTTAACATTACCAATCTTTTACAAAAGGGCAAAAAGCAGGAAATCGTTGTAAAAGTGTGGGACCCCACTGATGAAGGTACACAACCCCGAGGGAAACAGGTAAACAAACCAGAAGGAATATGGTACACACCGGTTACCGGAATATGGCAAACGGTATGGATAGAAGAAGTTCCTTCGGCATATATACAATCCACGAAACAAACGCCAAATGTTGATGCAGGAGAACTTAAAATAACAGCTAATGTTTCAGGCGCCCAAACAGGAGACTTAGTAAAAATTGAAGCATGGGACGGCGCTACAAAACTCGATGATGCCACCGTTCCGGCAGGAGTAGAAGCAGCTCTGGAAGTGAAGAACGCACAACTTTGGTCTCCAGCATCTCCTAAGTTATACCGGCTTAAAATATTCCTTTACAGAAATACCAAGCAGATTGATTATGCCGACAGTTATTTCGCAATGCGTAAAATTGAACTGAAAAAAGATAAAAACGGCATGGAAAGACTGGCGCTCAATAACAATCTGCTATTCCAATATGGCCCATTAGATCAGGGATGGTGGCCCGACGGACTATACACAGCGCCTACTGATGAAGCATTAAAATTTGATGTAGTGAAAACCAAAGAAATCGGTTTCAATATGATTCGAAAGCATATAAAAGTTGAACCGGCACGCTGGTATTATTACTGCGACAGCGTGGGCATCATGGTGTGGCAGGATATGCCCAGCAGCGACCTTGGCGGGAACCGATGGGATATGAATCCCGGAAAAATTTCGGGTTTCAATCATGATAAGCAACGCAGCGCCGAATCTGAAACTTTCTACCGAAAAGAATGGAAAACAATTATGGAGGCGCTACACAACTTTCCTTCAATTGTGATGTGGGTTCCTTTTAACGAAGCCTGGGGGCAGTTTAAAACCAAGGAAATTACAGATTGGACCATGCAAAACGACCCTTCCCGGTTAGTAAACTGTGCCAGTGGCGGCAATTATTTTTATGATGCCGGGCACATTTTGGATATTCACAACTACCCCGACCCGATGATGCCGGATCCCGCAATTTTTGGAGGAAAAGGTCAGGCATTGGTGTTGGGTGAGTTTGGTGGTCTTGGACTTCCGGTGGAAGAACATACCTGGCAAGCCAAAGACAACTGGGGATACCAAAGCTTTAAAAATGAAAAGGAACTACTGAACCGATATACCCGGTTAATTTCAGACCTTGGCAAACTCATACCAATGGGTTTGTCGGCTGCTGTTTATACTCAAACGACTGATGTGGAGATAGAAACAAACGGCATCATGACCTACGACAGAAAAGTAATAAAAATGCCGGTAGAAAAATTGCAGGAATTACATAAAACTCTTTACCAAAAATACTGAATTTGACTTGGGAAGTTTTACTTGAAAGGAATTGAAAATATCGGTCACGAATTTATAATATAAAATCGCCCCGAAAAATTTTCGGGACGATTTTATTTATGGTAAATGAATTACAGGCTATCACCAAAATCTTCTTTGAACTTAGCCATCAGTTTTTGAGGCCAGTCATTCACCGGTTCCAAACCTCCCATAAAGAAACGCAATACAGGAGGTTCATACACAAACCTTAAGCCGCCAATCAGTTCACGATTATGGAACAACCAGGTCATACGGTCTTCTACATATTTAATCTGCGAAAGTGTAAACACCCTTCTGGGTACAGCCAGGCGAACCAATTCCATATCGGCATAAGTTTCATTGCCATACTCATCACGTTGGTTGGAAATACTGCCTCTTTCCATACCTCGCACACCTGAGATTAAGAACAGCGCTGCTGCCAGTGCGCCGGCAGGATATTCCTTCTGCGGAATGTGCGAGCAAATCTGCATGGCATCTAAATGAGCGCCCAGCACACCGGCCGGCCTGATTACCGGTACCCCGTTTTCATGGAGTGAATTTACCAGATACTCAATAAAGGCAGGGCTTTGGCTGATCATGGTATCGTCCAAAGTCTCATATAATCCTACCGCCATTGCCTCAATTTCGCGAACAGAAATACCACCGTAGGTCAGGAAACCTTCATACAGTGGCACCAGATTTTCCAATTCTTTATAAATGCTCATATCATTGGTACATATACCGCCTCCTCTTGAAGAACTTAACTTCCTTGCAGAAAAATAAACCAGGTCGGCCAGGTCTGTCATGGTCTTAATAACCTCTGCCATTGATGAATTTTGAAACTCAGGCTCACGCTGGAGTACCAAATATGCGTTCTCACCAATCAGACTTGCATCCAACACTAATTTAATTTTGTATTTATCTGCAATCGCTCTTACATCGCGCAGGTTTTGTACAGAGAAAGGTTGTCCGCCAATCAGGTTGGTAGAAGCCTCCATACGAATGAACGGAATATTTTTAGGCTCATGAATCTTGATTACTTCTTCCAGTTTTTCAAGATTCATATTTCCTTTAAAGGGATGAGTTGAATTTATCACATAAGCCTCATCATAAAGCAGTTCTGCAATTTTTCCTCCATATTGGGTAATATGTGCCATTGCGGTAGTAAAGTGATAGTTCATTGGCACGCAACTTCCCTGTTTTACATACACATTGGAAATGATATTTTCGGCAGCACGTCCCTGGTGTACCGGCAAATAGTATTTTTTGCCTAATACATCTTCCACAGCTTTTTGTAGTTTGAAAAAGCTTTGAGAGCCGGCATAAGCGTCATCTGCCTGCATCATGGCTGCTAACTGATTGTCACTCATAGCATTAGTGCCACTGTCGGTAAGCATATCCAAAAATACATCCCGAGTATTCAATCGAAAAGTGTTATAGCCTCCTTCGTTCAAGGCTTCTAAGCGGCGTTCGATAGGTACCAGATTGAGTTTTTGTACAATACGCGTTTTGTGCAATTCCAGCGGAATGTTTTGGCCATTGTAAAATTTAATGTTGGGCATGATTCTGTTTTTTTAATAATAAATTTTAAATAGTTGATTTTTAAATATTTATACAAGCAAATAGATAAATATCAAAAAACTTTAAAAATACATATAAAAAAAACTATTGGCAAAGAGAATTGTATGATTATTGTCATTTTTGAGCAAATGCCTCAGTTAGGTTTCAATACGAGTCCGTATTCCAGATTTGCCAACTCAGTTCGGCCTGGCCTACCAGCATTTCATAACCATTTTTGATAGCTGCTCCCCTCTCCCACCCCTTTTGAAGAAATAGTGTAACGGGCGGATTGTAAACCAAATCGTAGAGATAATGGATAGGTGTAAGATATTCGTATGGAAGCTGTGGTGCATTTTCAACCTTTGGAAAACTGCCTAAAGGTGTAGTATTGATAATCAAGGTATTATCTTCTATTATATTACGGTTTAATTGTTCGTAAGTATAACTGTCAGGTTTTTCAGTTCTTGAAACAAATTTATAATCAATACCCAGTTTTTTTAATACAAAAGAAACCGCATTGGAAGCGCCACCAGTACCCAGAATCAATGCATTTTTATGATGCAGTTTTAATAATGGTAGTAACGATCTCTCAAAAGCCGACGCATCCGTATTGAAGCCTTTTAGTTTCCCATCTATAATTTTTATGCAGTTGCAGGCACCAATTGCCTCTGCCTCACTGTCAATAGATGATAAAAAAGGAATCACTTCTTTTTTATAAGGAATCGTAACATTAAAACCACAAAGGTTTTTATTATTTAAAACTGAATTTAGGAGGCCTATGTTTTCAATTTCAAACAATTCATACACAGCATCAATAATGCTTTCCTTTAAAAATTTTTCGGTAAAATATTTTTTTGAAAAAGACTGAGTCAGCGGGTAGCCAATCAAACCAAATAACCGCATCACACTTTGGTGTTTTTGTTTAAATATAACGAAAAAGTATCGCCTCGCAGCCCAATGCGCATTGATTCTAAGGCAATTACCTCATTTGGAGGTATGTTTCCCAAATTGGCATTGCAACCAAGCAACTGCAGGAAATATAGTTGTTGCGCCTTTTGTGGCGCCTCCCAAAGAATTTTTTCTTCAGGTATTTGGGTAAGTATTTCTTGCACTAAGCCTTCTCGCACCTCTCCTGTGCCTCTGTAAATTCCTACATTCCCGGCTTCACGGGCTTCTGCAATAACGTAAGAAGACCCGGCTTCTAATTCAGCCTTCATCAGTTCAATCCACTTGTAAGGAGGAATAATATTGGCGGCATCTTTACTACCCACTTCACTAAGAACAGTGCCATATTTGGTCATTTTTTCAATATAACCACATTTTTCGGCATGAGGAATAGTGATGGAGCCATCGCTTACTTCTATATAGTTTATGCCAAAATGCTTGCAAACCGCAATGTAATCATCTACCTGATTGCGTACCAGGTACGCCTCGAAGAGGGTGCCTCCAAAATAAACCGCCATATCATACGATTTATACAACGCTATCTTTTCGGCAACATTAGGGGTTACTACGGCAGTGCCAAAACCAAGTTTCACTACATCCACATGCGGAAACGAAACACTCATAAAATTTTTGGCTTCTTCTAAGCTCAACCCTTTATCCATTACCATTGTAATTCCCGAAGTTCGCGGACGCTTATTGCGTGCAGGCAATTGAGTTAAATTAAAATCCATTCTCTGTTAGTTAAGTCATCAATTAGACACAAAATTACTGATTTTTACTAATGAGCAGGGTAAAATTTGGAGAATGTGCAGAAAAAGTTCAGATCTATGGAATCCTAAAAAGCATCATTTTCTCCTCCTTTGTGGTTTCTTCTTAAACTTTGCAATCAGATCTGCCACCTTAGGGTTGCTCAATAAAGAAGGTATTAGCTGTATCAGTTTTTTTACTAATGTGGGCGATTCTGTTAAAGCATTTTCAAGACAAATGAGCGCCTCTTTATTTTTCCTTAATCTGAAAAGAATGGCAGTTTTGTAATAAATAAACAAAGGTTTTTCTGTTTTAGAAAGCGCCTCCTCTGATTTTTGCAATGCCTGTTCATAATACTCTTCTTTAAACAGGCAAACAATCAGAGATTCCCATCCCGACACAGATGCAGGTTTTAACCTGACAACATTCAAAAAATGTTGTATCGCATCTTTTCCCATGCCTATCGCCTGTTTACATTCGCCCATAAGTAATTCATACTCAGGCTTATTGGGCTTGAGGCGAATAGCAGTTTCCAAAACTTTGATACTTTGTCCCCACATTTCCTGCTTATAATAAGTAAAAGCAACTTTGTAAACCAAATGGCTGTTTTCAAGGTTCAAATGAGATGCTTTGCGATAATAAAATCTCGCCTGAGCGTAGTTTTTTAATCGCTCGTAACAAAAGCCTATAGCTTCGAAAATAACTTCCTCGGGCTTCGAAAATTCAACTACTTTTTCAAGGTTTTCAATTGCATCCTTATATTTCCTAAGCCTGATATAGGCATCGCCGATGTTTCTATAAGCATATTCAAACTTTTCGTCGATGGCAGTGGCATACTTATAAGCATCAATAGCTTTTTCATACAGTTTTAACCCCTGATAAGCCGAACCAAGATTGAACCATGCCAATTCATTATAGGGATGATTTTCTATTATTTTTTGGTGCAGTTCAATGCTTTCTGCATTTCTGCCCGTAAAATCGGTCCAAAAACATATTTTATACAACGCCTCCTCATTGGTGGGTTCCTGATCCAGAATCAGTTTAAGACAGTCGAACACTTTTTCAAAATCTTCAAAATCATCGTAAACATCTGCCAGTTCAAAAAGCAAATCAATGCGCTCTTCACCCGAAAAACGTACCAATGCATCCTCCAAAAGATTCACTGCTTCTTCCTGCCTGTCAAGCGCCAGCAGGGTTTCAGTTTTCAGAATGTAAATGTCAATATTATTATTATCAAATATTTCGGCCTGCTCCAGCAGTTCGAGTGCAGTTTGGTATTGTTTGTTATTTAGTATCAAATCAGCCTTCCGTACTAACAAAATACCTGAAAACGGGAACTGTCCAATAGCTATATTTACCGCCTCAAGCGCTTTCTTATATTCCTCATTTAACTCAAAATATTCGATTATTTTTTCAAAAGATTCTTCTTCCAGATAAGAAATTCCTTTTCCTTTTTGAAGATTCTCGTATTGAAGCAGTAATTCATTCATTTCTTCATCTCTTTCGCCACTTTGTGAAAATTCTTTCATAATTCATTGATTTAAATAACCACAATAAACCCTTCAAACGTAAAACAAGATACAGTATTTAAATGTTTCATAACAAATGTATTTATCCTCTGATGTTGATAACCCGTTTTTTTTCATAAAAGAAAAAAAATAAAAAAAAAGTTAATTTTTTTGTAAAATGTATAATTCATTTAGTATCTTTGTGTAAATTGTAATTGTAAAATTTATTAAAATGTTTAAAACCTTCTTATTTAACATGCTGATTTTGTTAGGGTTAGGAGGTGTTAGTTATGCCTCCGACTGGGTTTCCAGCGACTTGTTTGGAAAAGAAAAACCCAAGTCCTATTTTCAAAATAATGAGTTGAAAAACGAAAAGCAGCTTAATTCATTCTCTCTACGTTCAGATATGCAGTTTAGAGGTAAAGAAGTGATTAAGAGTCAGGCTGATTATAATTATTTAAATCTGAATACTTCTATCACCTACCAAAAAGGTAACAATAACTATGTTTTGCCTTACCGCAAAAACGTGATTCTTAATAGAATAACTTTCAACCCTAACGCAAATTCGAATAATCGAACTTATCAGCGATAGTAAAATATTTTTTTTAGTAAAACCGTTTCTCTCCCGAAACGGTTTTTTTTGTTTCTGATTTTAACTAATTGTTTTTGAAAAAAGTATGAGAAGCATAATTGGAATTTTTATCTTTATGAAAATTATACTTTTCAAATGCTTTTCAGAATATATTTAATCATCGTTTTTGTTTCGCTTTATCAGTTTTCATTTTCTCAAAATATTTTAAAAGGAACGGTTTACAAAGAGGGTATTGACTCAATAGGCGCTTATGTAACGGTTACAAATGTTTCTCAGGGAATAGTAAACCTTTCTACTGCAAATGGTTCCTATAAAATAAAAGTCAACGAAAAGGATATGATAGTCTTTTCTTATGTCGGTTTCAGCCCCGATACAATCATTGTGGAGAAACAACTTTTGACAGATGGATATGATGCATTTCTATTATCCAATGAAGGCGTTGTGCTGGAGCAAGTTACAGTAAGAGGCGATTACAAAAAAGATTCTCTTGAAAGAAGAAAGTACTATGAAAACGTATATAACACCCAGACTAAGATCACAGGCGGGAATGGCCCCGAAGATGGTGTTGGAGTGGCATTCAGTCCTTTCAGTTATTTTTCAAAAAGTGGCAAAGAAACTCGAAAACTAAAGAAAAGACTAAAGAAGCAGGAAGAAAATTATTATATAGACTACGTATTTTCCCCTTCCTGGGTAAGCAGCATCACCGGACTTAAAAGCGATTCTTTAAGACTATTCATGTATATGTATCGCCCCAGCTATAAATTCTGTCGCAATAATGACCGAACCGCGCTCACACTTTATGTCAATGATAAACTCAAGGAGTTCACAGACCCTAAGAGGAAAAAATAAATTCTCTTAGTTTTGACTTACTGACGCCAGGCTTCTAAAGTCAACGCTTACCAACTTACTGACGCCAGGCTCCTGCATGGTAACGCCGTAAATAACATCCACGGTACTCATAGTGGTTTTATTGTGGGTAACAATGATGAACTGCGAGTTGTCGCTAAACTCACGAATCATATTGGTAAACTTGCCCACATTAGCATCATCGAGTGGTGCGTCCACCTCATCCAGAATACAAAATGGCGCCGGCTTAATCAGATAGATGGCAAACAATAAGGCTGTTGCGGTAAGTGTTCTTTCACCGCCGCTCAACTGTGTAAGCGAAGAAGGTCGTTTGCCTTTGGGTTTAGCCAAAACATCAATACCGGTTTCTGCCAGGTTTTCAGGATTTTCCAAAATCAGATCGCACTGATCGTCTTCGGTAAATAATGATTTAAATACTTTCTTGAAGTTTTCACGAACCAGATTAAAGGTGTCTAAGAATTTTTGATTGGCAGTAGCCTCCACTTCTTCAATTGTTTTCAAAAGGCTGATCTTTGCATTTACCAAATCATTTTTTTGCTCCACAATAAACTCATAACGCTTCTTCATTTCTGTAAAGGCTTCAATGGCTGTGGGGTTTACCTCTCCCAGATTTTCTAAGCGTTTTTTCAAACGGTCTGCCTTTTCCTGAAGTTCTTCCACTGCTGTTTCTGATGTTCTTGCTTCATCAAGAATATCTTCCAATTGAATTTTAAACTCTACATTCAATCTTTCCCTGGTTCCGGCTAACTGCAACTTGAGGTCGTTCAATTTGTCTTTAATAGCTGCCAGCAGATGTTCTACCTGTTCTTTCTCACGGCTTTTCAGCCTCAAAGCGCTTTCTTTTTCATTCAGTTGGTTTCGGTAATTATAATAGGATTGGTCGGCTTCGTCCAATGCTCTCTTGTTTTCCTCTCTGGAGCGCATTAGTTGCAGCAATTCTTCCTCAATATTCTTTTGGTTCAGTTCAGATTCTGAAATGTTTTTGTGAGTATCAGTCAACTGGCCGGCGCTTTGCTCCACCTGAACTTTCAAATCCCTGAGTTGGTTGGTTTTAAAGTCCAGCTCCTGCTTCAGTGCATTCACCTTGCTTTGCTGGCGGGTTACATTTATATTAAATTCATTAAACTGTGCAGAAGCTTGCCCGTATTCGGTTTCAGCCGATTTAAATTCTTCATCTGCCTGCGATAGTTTATTGGCATTAAGTTGCAAAGTTTCATTGAGTTCGGCTAATTGTTTTCTTACATCCTCAACCGAACTTTGTGTACCCAGCAGTTGCACACCTAATTCTTCCATCCGGTTTCTGGAAACACTTTGTTGACCCAAGATATTCTCCAACTTGTTTTGCAAAGAAAACACCTGATTGGACAATTCCCTGATTTCGTTTTCGGTTTGCTTGATAGCATTCTCACGAAGGTCTTCATTAAATGCTATCACCTCATTGTGCCTTGCCTGTATTTTGGCACGCAGCTCCTGTACAATCAGGTCCTGCGCGGCAATTACCTCCTGCAACTTTTCGAGATTCTTTACACGACCAATTTTCTTACCTTCTATCAAACCTACACTCCCTCCGGTTAGCGTATATTTTCCTTTTACATATTTGCCATTTTTTTCAATAACAATATATCCGTTAGAGTTATTGAGCGCTTCTTCGCCCTCGGCAATAAATACATTGCTTAACAGATGTTTGGCAAGCTTTTTATATTTTTCTTCTACTTCAATGACACTCAATGCAGAAATAGCGCCTGTCAGGGATGCTTCTTCAACTACTGATGAAGCATTTATTTTATCAAGTAAAAAGAAATTCGCCTTACCCTTTTTATTATCATCTAATAAATGAACAGCCTGTAGCCCCTGCTGCAAATCACTAACCACATAATAATTGAGATAAGGCTCCAAAACATTTTCCAGCGCTGTTCTGTATTCTTCTTTTACATACAAAATGTCCGAAAGAATCGGCGACTGATGATTCCAGTCCTGATTATTGTGCAGGTATTTTACACTATCGGGATAACCTTCCATCGAATCAATCATGCTTTTCAGCAATTCGTGTTCATTCTTTTTTGCATCTAATTTTCGGTTTTCTTCGGCCAGTTCATTCCGCAGGTCTTCAAGTATTGACTGTGTTTGCAATATCTGCTCCTTCGTATGGTCGTGGTGCGCCTGCAATTGCTCCAACGATTGCTTCTGCTCTGAAAGCGATTGCTCTTTTTGCACTCTTTCTACCTCTAATTTTTGCTGCAATTCTTCACGCTGTAATGTTTCTTCTTCCAACTGATGAATGACCCGTTGCAGATTCTGAATGGAAGTATCGGCTACCGCTACTTTCTTCTCAGCCTCAAACTGGTCTCTCTGCACTTGCTGATGCTCCATCCGCATGTTCTGAAGAATATTGCGCCTTTCGTCCAGAACAGAACGTTTATGATCTACTTCCTGTTTCAGACTTTCTAATTGTTCTTTCAATCCTTCAAAAGCGCTTTCTTCATCCACAATATGTGTTTGGGTAAACTGAATACTATCTTCGATACCTTTAACCTGATTACCGCTTTTATCCAAAAACTCTTTCAGGTCCCGCTCTTTTTCTTTCAGATATTGAACACGCTGGATTGCCAGGTTTTTGTCACCTTCTTTGGTTCTTACCTTCTGCTCCAATTCATTGAAAGCATACTGCATACTTTGCAATGCACGCTCTTTCTCCACAAAAACTATTTTTTCCTGCTCAAGGGCTGCTTCCTCAGTTGCAATTTCGGCTTCCAATTTCAGAGTATTATTGGTTTCTGCTTCTTGTTTCTCTGTCAGGTCTTTATAAGTAAGATTAAATCCTTCCAACGCTGCTTTGGCCAGTTCAATACTTATTTCACGGTAATCTTTCTTTATCTCGTGATACTTTTCAGCCTTTTTTGCCTGACTTTCAAGGGATTTCAACTGGTTATTGATTTCAAATAACAGGTCTTCAATCCTGTTGAGATCCAATTCGGTAGCGTCTAATTTCTGTTTAGCCTCCTTCTTTCTGGTTTTGTAAATAGAAATTCCGGCAGCCTGTTCCAGCATTTTCCGGCGGCTGTTTTCTTTATCTTTAATGAGGTCATCTACCATCCCCAGCTCGATAATGGCATAAGAATCGGTGCTGATACCGGTGTCCAGAAAAAGATTCTGAATATCCTTTAGTCTGCATTGCACGTCATTGAGGCGGTACTCGCTTTCGCCGCTTTTATAAAATTTTCTGGTGATGCGAACGGTATTAAACTCGGTAGGCAGCAGATTTTTTGTATTTTCGAAGGTAAGGCTCACCTCTGCCAGACCACTGGCCGATCGGGTTTTGGAACCGTTAAACACCAGACTATCAAGGTTTTCGCTACGCAACTGACTGATTTTTTGCTCTCCAATCACCCATCTGATACTGTCCACAATATTAGATTTTCCACAACCATTCGGACCCACGATGCCGGTAATATTATCGTCAAAATTGACGATTGTTTTATCGGCAAAACTCTTGAACCCCTTTATTTCTAAACTCTTTAATCTCACTGATAACCTATTTTAAACCTATGAATTTATAGCAAGTATATGCTTTTTCCCTTTTTGTTTATATATAAAAAGGTATCTTTTTATACAGTAAATGTGGAAAAAATATTTCAGTAATTTAAACAATAGGCCCAAAAGGTATTTTGATGCTAAAAGGATCTTTTCAAAAAATACAAAATTTCAAGAAATCAATAAAGATATACACCTATATTTATCATCTTATTTAAGGTTATTTTAATAATTTATAAACTTCAGTTCCTGCTAATAAAAAACAACCTAATCCATAATCCTCGAAATCAGGCATACTATTATAAGTTACAGGCTGGCCATCCTTGGGTTCTTTTCCTGTTCCTTGCACATAGCCCAAAAATCCATTTTTATGTACGCCGTCTCTAACAATATTTTTCCAAGCCTTAGTCAAAACAGGCATGTAAACTCTTCTATCCAAAATACCTTTTCTTACACCCCAGGCAAATCCATAAACAAAAAGAGAAGAACCGGTTATTTCTTTTCCACCATAGTGATTAGGGTCATGTAAACTCACTGTCCAAAGTCCATCTGGCTGCTGAATTTTAATAAGCGCTGCACACATATCTTTAAAGTCTTCCAAATATTCATTATAGTGTGGGTCCGTTTTTGGTAATTCGTCAAGTACGCGTACCAATGCGGCAATGACCCAACCATTACCCCTACTCCAGTAACAGTTTTTACCATTGGGCTCTTTGTAAGGAGGTACAAAATCCTTATCACGCCACCAAAGATGTTCTTCTGTGTTATATAAACCACTTCCTCCATGCTTGTTTTTGGAAAAACTGTACATTGCATACATTTTATCAAAATACTTTTTATCATTATAAAGTATGCCCAATTTAGTAAATACAGGCATTCCCATTTGGATAGCATCAATCCAACTCCAATCATCATCCTTACCACTGTTTATTACATTATCTATGCAGGCAGTAATATCTTTAATCCTTTCTTCTTTTTTATCAATCAGGAATAAATCTATATAGGTTTGACCACAACATTGATTATCAGCATTTTTCGTTGTTATTCCGCCATTTAATCCCCAATGATGCTTTTCACCCCATTCTACTGCATAGTCATAATACTTCTTTTTTGCATCAATATTATACAAGGCCATCAACCCTTCATAATAAACTCCACGTGTCCAGATATTACTCGGACGTTCCTTATTAGTAATAATCGTTTTTCCTGGATCGGGCCATTTATTCATAAAATATTCATTGGCCTTTTTCATTGGAGAAAGCACTTCCTTTTTTAGCGATATTTTTTGTGCTGAAGAACAAAGGCTTAATAGAATTAATAAAAGAAAAACGCCTAATTTTTTAGATTGAATCATCTTATGTTTTTAATTGTTAATAATCGTTAGACAGAATTACAGTATTGTTATAAAAATTACTTACAAGTACAGAACCAATTTAAAGTAATATACGAACCTGATTTTTGAAACAGCAGACTTCAAAATTTCTTTTGCATTTAATGATGCTATAAATAACCATTACGTTTTAGGCAAAGACACAAAACCTGCTTTTAAAAGATTCGAAGCAAAGTAAATTGAAAAAATAGTTATTTAAGAAATGATTTAAGTTTACATTTTTTTAAACTTTTAATTCCCTCCACCACTTTTTCTGCATTATAACTAGCTCCCTCACCATTTGTATGAGTATGATCTTTCGGGAAATACTTTCCTACTTCCTCTGCCCCCATTTTATCGTATCCATCCGAAATAAGGCTATTAAGGTCAATAAAAAACGTGCCTGACTGAGCAGCTACCTGCTTTGCCCAAAGCCCGTAATCTTTATCATTTCTTTTAACTTTTCCGTCTTTAAAATTGTTTCGCGGAATTGGAGAACATACTATTGGTATGGCTCCCGCAGCTTTAGTATCAGCAATATATTTTCTCATGTAATAACCATAAGTATAAACTGTTTCATTTATTTTTCGGATAGGATTATATATTTCTTTACTTTCCTTTCCAATCCCACGAATTGTACCCCTGGCTCTTGCAGTATCATCTAAGGGACCATCATCATTATGTCCAAACTGCATAATTACATAGTCTCCTTTTTTTAAGGTTTTCATTATTGCATCCCAACGTCCTTCACTTAAAAAAGTTCTACTGCTTCGTCCCCCAATAGCCTTATTGTCAATTTCTATTTTTGCTTCGTCAAAGAAGTCTCCAATCATACTTCCCCAACCCCATAAAGCATCTGCACCTTTACCACTACCGTTCCTTACGGTGGAATCTCCAATTATATATAAGACCGGCTTTTCAGATTTTGGTAGTATAAAAGAAGAAAAGAATAGAATAAAAGTCAATATTGTTAACTTCTTCACTAACTTTAGGTTGAATTGAAATTTTTCCATTTAATATGAATTTACGATAAAACAATACTTTGCCTGATCCCCTCTCGTTTATAATAATTTCTTAATTAACTCTAAGTTGCAATCTACAATAATTATTCTCAATTAGTGCACGTTTATTTCTCTTAAAGGTATATATTCAACATTCGGCTTGGGTGGATTTTTCATCCCATGTCCAAAATAGAATCCCGTATGAGGGGGTTGATTGTAACCTACATTTTGCCAAACTATACTAAGTCTGTACTGTGGATCATTCATTAGGGTATAAAATTTTAAGTCGGTTGGAATAGTGGTAGAAAATATTCTTAACTCTTTATTATCCTTTGTTCGGTATATTGCTTCCTCTCGCCAGTCCCCATAGATATCAGCTAAAAGTACAGGGTTTCTTTTTGTTCCATTATTGCTCAGGCAAAAATAGTCAGCAGTATTCAATAATTTGTTTGTTTTAGAATTTTCATAATCCCATTTACCAATGAAAGTGCCATCCAATATTTCGCGGAGATTATCACCATCCCAATATATACCCATGTTACAAGGAGGTGCCTTTTCTGAAATTTTATTTCCCTTACAATCAAACAAACCTGTTATTCCAGCTCCTACCACCCAACATTCAAAACCTGGATATCGGGGATCAATATCCAAGGCTAAACCTCTGCCAGGCCCTTCACCATCTTCACCAGGCTTAACAGATGCTTTTTTCCAATAAATTTTTCCGGTGGCAGCAGATCGGAAACTGGCTCCTGCATCATCAAACCTTTCCTGAATATCAAAAACTTCTAAACCCGGTATGGAGGGGTCTAAGTCTGACACATGAAGAGCATCTCCATGTCCTAAACCGGTTGAATATAGACCTGTACCATCATCATCCACACACATGGCTCCAAAAACAATTTCATCTTTACCATCCCCATCTACATCTGCAATTGTCAAATTGTGATTTCCCTGTCCGCCATAATTGTAAATACCTTTATCTTTTGTGTCAAAGATCCATCGTTTTTCCAATTTATTATTTTTAAAATCCCAAGCTGTTATTACTGTCCTTGTATAATACCCACGAGAAAAAATCAGGCTCGGATGTATTCCGTCCAAATAGGCAACACCTGCAAGAAAACGGTCGAATCTATTTCCATAACCATCTCCCCATATCCTCTTCAACTCCATTGAAGTTGGGGTAATTGACGAAGCACGTGGAGGAATAAAATCTACGGTACTTATTACTTCACCTGTTAGACCATTAAATACAGAAAGATACTCAGGCCCTGCCAGAATATATCCTTTTTCATTTCGCCAATCTCTGGTACTGTCGCCAATCACAAAACCCTTGCTATCAATGGTGCCATCAGCCGTCTTTACAGCTATTTCCGCCCGACCATCACTATCCAAATCATAAACAATAAATTGAGTATAATGTGCTCCCTCCCGTATATTTTTCCCAAGTTTAATAGTCCACAATAGCGTACCATCAAGTTTGTAAGCCTGTAACAAAGGGGGGTCTGTAAATCCGGCATGACTATTATCATGCCCTTTACCCGCTATATGAACCACTATTTCATACTCGCCATCACCATCTAAATCTCCTACAGAACCATCATTGGCAGTGTAACCATCCGGTATCTGTAATGGTATTGACAAATATGGACTTTTATTATCCTGAAGAACAAAAAATGAAGTCTCACCGGTCTCCTTTTGATCAATAATAGTCTTGACAATATACTTTGTACCTGTGGTAACTGATTTTGAATCATCAATAAAACTTGTTACTTTAGATATCGGGTACTTATTCATTTTTTTTATTACAGTACCTTCATTTTTGTAAAGGTTAAAAGCAACATCCTCAGGATCTGAAGCCAGTAAACGCCAACTTACAAATATATTTCCATCATTATCGGGAGTAGCTATCACCCCTCTGCCCAATGACTCCATCAGACGTTGGGAAAAAGATATTTCACAAACCAACACGATACATAATGATAAAAATACTCGAATCATATTGCCTTTTTTACTATACAAAAAATTTTTCATTTTTTCATGGGGATTAATTTTATGACACCATTAAGGCCTGAAGGTTGAATTTTCCAACTACTGGCATCAAAATTTTTGTAATTGATATTTACAAAATTTATTTCATGATAGTTGCGCCATACTTCACCATTTTTATCCATATTGCGAATTCTGTTAGCCATCAAATTACAAACTTCGAAACGGATAGAATTTTTCCCTTCCTTCAAATATTTTCCAACAAGTATTTCAAAAGGAAGACTCCACACAATCCCTGCATCTTTCCCATTGATGATTACACGTGCAGATTCGTATATTTTATCCAGTTTCAATAAATACTCGGAAGCCTTATTCTTTACTACAAATGAAGTGGAATAAACACCTGTTCCTGAAAAAGATTGAGTAGCCGAATCCTCAGTAAAATCAGTCCAGGGTTTAATTCCTTTAAATTGTTTTGTAGCCGGAATTATCGGGCCACCATCCTTGAAATGTATTGACCAAACATTATGGCTCAAATCAATGTGATTGGAAGCTGGAGATAAAAAATGATGCAAGGAAGCGACTTCATTATTATTTGAAACTTTTATAATAATCGATTCTCCGGATTTTAGCTGGATCCTTGTTTCAGAACCTTTGGTTTTATTCTTTAAGATTGATTTACTAACTAAGCCATTTAAAGGATTCATCCATAATATGGTTGTACCAGAAGCATTTAAGGTAATCTGCTCATCAATATCATTTGAAGTATTATTTACAACAAAATAGTAGGTAGCGTCATTTGCTTTTCGTCTAATAAACTGCAATCCTGTATTAACAAGGCTTTCAGGAAATATTTTCAAAAAAGAAAGTGATGATTTAATATCTCCTAAAATCAATCTTCCCTTACCAACTTTGGCTTCCTGTAATCCATTTTTTAAATCTGAAATATTTAGATTGCTAATAATTGATTTAAGTGTTTGTCTGTTTTCTTCTAAATTTTTAAAACCAGGTACATCTTCTGGAAACTGTTGCAGAATAATTGTTGCGCCTTCACTTGCTAAATGAAGAATATTTTTGAAAGTATTAAGTGGCATTTTTTCACAGGCAGGTATTATCAGCATCTTATAAGCACCTCCCTTATTCCCTACTTTGAATTTATCCTGTTCAATTTGAGTAAAGCTGATCATCCGATCAGAAATAAAATCAAGAGAATATCCTTTCTTTTGTAACGATTGTAGCTCCTGATAAAACGGAGTAGGGTGAAGCCATTTGTCAATAGAGTGTACAGACAACGGCATGTCCATACCATTTGCATTGTGCCAAATATCATAAACAGGCCAATAAATTGCTAATTCATTATCGGATTCACCTGTTTGCAGTACCGACTGACATCTCGTAATATAATCATTCAATCCTTTCAAATGAGGCCATAAACTATTAGTCGGTACAAAGTTTACTGAGGCATAAAATAACCAACCCGGCCATTTGATATCTTTAGGACTAAAAGTAGTACCATGAAAAAAAACATGATTAACTCCTGACAGAAATACCTGATCAACCTCAGGTTTACATTGGCTCCATGCCGTTTTAAAGTGTTCCGTAAGCCATGTAAAAGTTTCACTACTTGTCAGATTTTTTCCCAATGTATGTGCTGCAGAAGATGCAAATTTCAACATAACAGGGTCGGGATCAACATTTCTGATATCTCCACTATCCCGTCTGAGTCCTCTAATCGGGAAATAGCTGCTGCCAAATGTTTCTGTTTCAGGAATATCAAAAGCCCCGTATAAATCAAGCAAATTCCCCGGTGAGCCATGTGCCTGATTAATGGAAAGTGCCTTTCTTTTATGTGTCCAATTAGTAAACACCTGAGAAAAATTCTCGAACATCAGATCAGACATTGTTTCCCTATAATCAGATTTTAGTCTTGCAATTTGATCCGTTTTATTGTCAGAAAAAAACACATTGATATAATTTCTTAAATCATATCCTCTTCTTTTTTTAAACTCATCAAAAAAGTGGGGAGTCCAGTCAGCATTATATACTTCATAACTATCATTAAAAAAGCCTTTCACTCCATGAGATGAATTACCAAAAGCAGTATCAAATACTTTAAAATAATTGGTAGTAGCAAATTTAGAAAAGTGATCTATTGTAAACCCTTCGCCACCCGGTGCAGATCTCTTTACTACCTGTTTAGTTTTTGCATCAAATACTGCAAATAGTTTTAAATCAGTTTGAGATCGGTATTCCAGTGTGCCATCTTTATGTACCATTCCTGTCAAATCAATCGTAAACCCATTTTCACCAAAACCCATAAGTGTATTTAAGGAGGCATAGCCAACTTGTTTGGGATCATTTATTACCAATTTTTCCATTAGGCCGGTATTAGCTTTCAGATCGTAGCTTTGAACAATAACTTTTGAAGCTGCATCTTGTTTGGAAACGTTCGGCCCCCCTATTGGCCAGCCGGTTCCTACTGAAATATAAACTCCCATGTTCAATTTATTTGATTGCTGTACCGTATGGTCAAGCATGTTCATCCATTGAGGGGAAAGATAACTTATAAAATTGTTCTCAAATCCTTTAGCGCCATATATGGGAACAACTTCTACGCCACCAATGCCCGCCTGACTATATTGAATCAGCGAGGAGGAAATATTCTGTTTGTTCACGGCACTTCCCATCCACCACCAGCGCGTCCAAGGTTTAGTTTGAGAACTAACAGCAGGCCATAGAGATTGTGAGATTGCCATCAATGTACTACACAAGGTAAATAATAAAATAAATCCTTTCTTCATATCGTATTATTCAATAATTTATTTTAAGCGCCTATTAAGGTAATATTTTCATTTCGCGAAGCCACTCCATCACAATCGTTGGCCACATGGAGGCAGATCCTTTATTCATATTTACAGTGTAGCCATGTCCGCCGGAAGGGAAGATATGAAGAGATGAAGACAGTCCTGCTTTTTGCATTGCCTGGTAAAATAATACGCTATTCATGGATGGAACGGTTTTGTCGTCATTCCCATGAATTAAAACTGTAGGAGGTGTTTGTTTTGTTACTCTGTTTTCATTAGAATAATTGTAAACCATATCTTCGGAGGGGTTTCGTCCAATTAAAAGATCTTTGCTGCCTTTATGTGCCACACCTTCTTTAAAAGAAATAACAGGAGAAACTAAAATCATAAAATCAGATCTAAAAGAAAAACTATCCAGACTATCATCCAACTTACTTACATCTTCCAAATGTGTGCCTAAAGTGGAAGCCACATGTCCACCGGCTGATGTACCTGCCACACCGACACGATTCGGATCAATTCCCCAACGAGCCGCATTTGCACGAATGATTCTCATAGCTCTTTGTGCATCCTGCAAGGGCGCTATTTCGGGTTGTATCAAATCGCGTGAAGCAGGAAGTCTGTGACATAATACAAAAGCATTGATTCCCTGTGATTGATAAAATTGTGCGGTCGCATTTTTGGAATAATCACTTGGCAAACGCAAATATCCACCGCCCGGCACCACCAAAACTGTAGCGCCGGTATTCCTTTCCTTCGAAGCAGGATATGCATAAATTCTGGGATTAGTTGTGTAAAATAAATATTGATTAGATACACTATCTGGCAATTGCATTCCTTTGCTATTAGGCATTTTGCCTTCCGGCCACAATCTGATAAGTTCCTGTGCTGATAGGCTATTTATAAGCATTCCAAAAAACAATGCCAATAGACAAAAACGAATATTCCAAATTTTAACTTTAAGCATTTTCTGTTGCCAATTTTTTCTTCCCATAACAAATAAATTATTTTTTTACAATTTAAACACCTTTATCTGGTCTATTATTACACCTTCATCCAAAGCCCTGATTTTTAAAATCTGTTTTCGTGATTTTAAAGTTTTAAAGATAGCGATTCGATTAGCCTGATTATTTAATACATTCTCTTTCCATTCTTCACTTCTGCCTGTTGTAGCAAAATCAAACACCTGTTCCGGCTCATTATTTAACTGAATGGCGAATCGGATATGCCGTCCATCTACAGGGTGATTGGGAGCCAGTGCAATTTGTAAAGAAATTGAATCTGAATTTAATTTATTAAAACGATAGTGGACGATACTTCCTTTGAGTAATGAAATTGCTTTTTTTGTATATCCAAGACCATGAGTTACCGGCATCATCCCTTTCCATGACGCATAATCTGTACCATTGAAAACAAAAAATGGTTGGATAAAAGTAGTTTCTGGAGTATTAACTGTTAACCGTTGGACTTTGGAAAAAACTGGTAGTTTTCTTGGTTGATAGTCCATGATATATTTCCATTTTCCGTTGCCAATTGCATTGTACTTGTCGGTAAGCTGAACGATGCTGTCAAAAGCAATATCACTCAAATTCCAATCTGCTTTCCCCTGTCGGGCCAACTGACCATACAAAAATTTCTTATTCATTTCTGCAGCACATCGAACCGGATACTCAACAAGCTGGAACCATGCATCCTTCTTTTCCACAGCAATTGACTTAGAAATCCCCATCACTTTTTTTTCTATTTGATTATACTCTTTAATTCGTTGATGAATCTCTTCATTACTCCAAGGCAAATCTAAAATCGTTTTATATTTAGGATCATTTTCTTCAGTTCGGGTTCCACCCATAAATTCAGGCTTCCGAATATAAGCCAATCGATAATATTCATTCATTACCGAAAGCAATTCTTTTGCTTTGGTGTTGTCAAATGATTTGGCTAACCAATCAAACAAATGTTTATTCAATCCTTCTACATTATCTTCTATGGAATGAATATTCCAGGCCATATCCAAAAATAGTTCCGTCAAATATTCAGCCGGCTTAATATCACCCACATTCAAAATCCATATTTTATTGGCTCCTTTGTCATAAGCCATTTTCATTTGGGTATAAATATGAGCCGGATGATTTGTAGCTAACCAAAGATAATCATGAGGCCTGCCCCAATAGGAAATATGATAATAAATGCCATTACCTCCCACCCTGCTTCTTTCAGTTTCATTAGGAAAATGTCTGATATAGCCATAATTATCATCACACCAAATAAGTGTAATATCCTCAGGTACTTCTAATCCATCATTGTACACATCCAACACTTCCTTGTAGGGAATAAAAACCTGTGGAATTTCCTTCACGTTATTATTAGTATATTTTTTGAGCAATTCGCGTTCATCGTGAATTACATCTGCTAATACCTCTTTATGTTGCTCTAATGTTTTTACACCCTGCATCATGCCATCATGTTTGCCACGGAGACCAATGGTATAGATATTATCAGATTCTTTTAATTCCTTTAGCCTTCCCGTCCAGTAACGCAATAGCTCCTCTTTATTGGTTGTATAGTTGTATTCACCTTTGCCAGATATATCCCATTCGGTAGCGCTATTACGCATGAGGGGCTCACAATGAGATGTACCCACGATGATCCCATATTTGTCAGCAACTTCCTTATTGCCTTTCACAAAATAAAAAGGAGTGGTTACTTCATGCATTGCCGGCCAAATAGTATTGGCACGCAGCCTTAACAGCAACTCAAATACTTTAGAATAAGTTTGGGGGCCAATAGTTCCTTTGGTTTTTCCTATTGGAGCAATGCCGGGCTCAAAGGTCTTACTGCTCCATGGTGTTAGACCCCAGTCTTCATCATTAATAAAAATGCCACGAAATCGTACTGAAGGATACTGAAAATCAAAAAATCCATTTTTAAAAATAAAAATATCTTTTTTTTCAACAGGCACATCTGCCCACCATTCCCAGGGCGAAACGCCAAAAATTCTGGATAACTCAAGAATACCATAAGCTGTACCTCTCTTATCATTTCCAAAAATGTATAAGTTATCATTTTGAACGGAAATAATGAATCCTTCTGTTTGTTGTTTCAATTCATTTAATGTAGATGATTTCAAAACTTTTTCAATCTCAGGATTCATCCCGATTGTACTAATAAAAATCTTTGTATTACCTTCCTTTTTTACAGCTCCGGCAAAAACGCGATGATAATCCTTACTGAACAGTTCCAACGCAGTATGTACTACTAAGGCCTCATCTTTATCAATGGAAACACTTAAATCTTCACCATTTCGAAAAACAATATCGGCAAAAGCATTTTTCTGAAAACTCATTGTGAGAATCAAAGCATATAAAAAAAATTTTCTCATTATTTTAATTAAAGTTTACATGCATTTTTTTAAATCAAATGAGCAGTAGTTGTTAAGTACTACTTAGTTACAAATTTTAAAACAATTGGCTTAAATCCTTCTGCCTCGATCTTCACATTGACAATACCACTTTCTCTTTTAGATCTTAAGATTGCCATAGCAAATCCATTGTATAGTTTTCGTTTATTGCCTCCAAATAATTCATTGCTAAAATGATCTCCATTATCTACCGCAAATAGGCTGGCAGCACCTTTCACGTCAAAGGTTACTTGTCTTCCATTGAGAGTTTGTACCCGCCTTCCTTTATTATCAATTGCATAAACTTTTAGAAATTGTAAACTCATCCCATCGGCAATCCAATTTTGATTTTCTGAGACCACCTCTAACGCAATTGCCTTGCCTGTCGTCTCCAACTCATGTCTGGCTACTTCTATTCCATTGTTTCGTGCGATTGCTAATAATTTACCGTGAAAGTAACTTATCTGATCCCATTGAATCACATTTTTTTTATCCACTTCAATATTATTCTTTTTTATTCCAAGCGATTTTCCATTTAAAAACAACTCAACCTCCTCTGCATTGGTATAAGTAAATACATCGTATTTTTGTCCCTTCATTCTGTTCCAATGTGATGTAATATCTTTTTTGCCTACTACAATATCATTCCAGGACAGAGTATCAGATAGTTCTCCAACAACTCCAATATGCACCATCGGTTTCTGTACAAAGATACTTTTAATTAAATAAGCCTGGGGATTAGGCGCCAAAGTATGATCGAAAAAGGAATAATTCCAACCCTTTTTGGGCCAGCCATTCGATTCACCCCAGTAAGCTATTGCACCCCAATAAGCAAGTCCGATCATACGCTGCCTATCCATTCCAAAATATGGAGCAGCTAACTCGTTGGTAGTTGCTTCGCTTTGATAGATATTCATATTTGGCGCATGTTTCAGATACTCAGCATAATTCATCCAACGATAATTGAAACTAGCAATTTCTGTAACAGTTGCCAATTCGGGAGGAACAATATTAGTATTAAAGCCAGGATCAGACTTTCCCACACCTCCGGCACGTGCCGGAAACATGGCTACAGTAGTCTTTCGAGTTGAATCATACCGATGTGCAACTACTTTCATCATCTGATAAGTAGTAACTCCCCAATCTCCAGTATCATAACCTGCAAGATCTTCGCGCATTTGCAATTCATTTCCAAATGACCATAAAATAACAGAGGGATGATTTCTATCCCTTTTAATCCATTCTTTTATATGTTCAAACCATAAGTCACTCCAGGGCTTTCTTCCACCCCAGTAAGATTTATTACTCCATTTATCGTATAACTCATCCACTATCAGTATTCCTTTTTCATCTGCCAACTTTAAAAAAGACGGAGAATAGGGATTGTGAGAAGTTCGTATGTGGTTAAATCCAAAAGCCTTTAATTGATCCATTTGTCTTGCTATGGCAGTTTCAAAAGCTGCAGCACCAAGGGCTCCGAGATCATGGTGGTTTGAAATTCCTTTTAAAAATATTTTTTCCCCATTTAGCTTGAATCCAAATTCCTTATCAAACATTAAAGTTCTGATACCAAATTGCTGCTTTAGCATATCTACTTTTTTACCATCCAGTATTAACGAAACCTCTGCCATATAAAGATTTGGCATTTCGCATGACCATAGTTTAGGATGATTGATTTTAATTAATGGCATCAGTACTTCTACAGTCTGTTGTTTGTTTCCTTTTGGCGCAGGTATTCTTGCCGATGCCACCTGAATACCATCAGGAGACATCAAATTGACTTCAATTTCCAGATTGTACATCTTATTTTTTACACCCTCCAGTTCTACCTGAACTTTGATATCAGCATCGTTATTACTAATTCTGGGTGTCGTAACAAAAATTCCGTGCCTTGCTATTGAAACATTATGTTTTACAATAAGATGAACATCGCGGTAAAGACCACCACCAGTGTACCAACGTGAACCACCCTTTGATCCTGTTGAAGCCTTTACGGCAATTACATTCTCTGTATCATATTTTAGGAATCCAGAAATTTCCGTTTCAAACCCAAGGTAACCGTAGTCAGTACTTCCAACCATTTTACCATTTACCCAAACATCACCTAATAGCATAATTCCCTCAAAATCGAGTAGTATTTTTTTCCCTTTCCAAGAAGGATCAGCTTTAAAAATTTTTCTATACCATCCGATACCCATTTCTTTAAATCCCCTGGCACCTCCAGCGGAAGAGTCCCAGGGCAAATTTATTTGAAAGTCATGCGGTAAATCTAATGTCTCCCAATTAGTATCATTGTATATTAATTCATGGGCATTGGGAGCATCTCCATAATGAAATTTCCAGTCAAAATTGAATAAATGTATTTCTCTGGCAACATCATTTACTGACTGACCATTTACCTGAAATGAAAAAAGAAACCATATAAATAATAATAAAACTGATTTGTTTGCCATGATGTTCTTTTACCCAAAATTATTTAATATAAACTCTTATTTTCTCTCCGTAAGGATTAAAATCAAACAATAATTTATCTGAGTCAAGCTTTGTATTTAACTTAGTTTTACCCTGATATACTGTTACATTTTTCATACCTGACTTTTCAATCACACCGGTTAGAATCTCATTGAAAACTTTTTGGTCAAGCTTTAATGTTGGTATAATCACAAAGCCACTTTTTGTTTTTTCAATAGTATAAGTAATCATTTTTTGTTCTTTTATATATGCTGCAACATCACAAAAGCGTCCAACCCAAATACTTTTTTCTAGTGCTTTTACTTTTCGAAGGTGATTCCATAAAATGGAGCTATCCTTAAAATGGTCATATCCATAAGTGATACCATGGGTCATCATAACACCCCAACTGCCCTCTGTTAACAGCTGATTGATCCTATTGTCAAGATTCTTTTCTGTACTCTTACCTCCCAACGAATTTTGAAATAACCGAGTGGCCACACGTCCCTTAGATGCTACAGCTATCCCCTCAGGTTGTTTTGTATTATTCGGATATGCATAGGTCGGCGGCCAAACTCCAGTATGAAAATATATAGCTGAATCATTTTTTTCAATATCCTGAGTAATTTCTGCCAAAGAAAATCTTCCCATATTAAGGTGAGCCCAACCATGATTAGAAATTTCATGCCCCTGATGAGCCATTTGATGAAGTTGTTCCCAATTGACCCGAGGCTTGTTTCCTGCAGTAATAGTATCTATTATTGATTTGCCATTGATAAAGAATGTAGCTTTTAAACCCAATTCATTAAATGTGGGGGCAACAAGGGTGGCATGTTCCAACAGTCCATCATCGAAAGTATAACTAATTGCACATCTTTTGTCATCTTTGTATTTAGCCACACGAAAACCAGTACTTTGAAAACTAAATTTTTTATCTAATATTTTAAACATTTCACTCCCAAGGTATTCTGCAGATTTTTCATTGAAATGCGTTTTGTCAATTTGTAGTTCACCCTGAGACATGTCAATAAGAATGGCATTCATATCTTCATCGGATATTCTTTGCATTGCAGTATTAATGACACTTTTATAATGTCGATTTGCTGTGGGAATTGTTCCAAATATAAATGGCAAATCAGAATAATCCTTCCCCGTTTTTCGAGTCAAATGATTCCTTACATAAGTGATCAAAGATTTTAGATTTTGATAATATTCCATGTCATAACGATCATCACTTTCACCCTGATGCCAAAGGAATGCGTCAATCTGATAACCATTTTTTAGTTTTGACAGTGTATTGTCTATTGCCGCATCTATTGCATTTGTAAAGGAAAGTAATAATGAACTACCGCCATTTTCAAAGGAAGTATTTTTTTCTAACCACTGCTCATTTGCAGACCAATATCTTCCTTTTGCAGAATCATTAGGATATTGAATGGAAGTACCCCCAACAGCATATTTCACCACATAAAAATCTTCTTTAAGTCGTTGCCCTAATAAATAATAAGCTATGGCATCATAAGTCCAAACACCATCACTAATTCTTCCTTTAGGAAAATAAGGTACAAAAATTCCATCAACTCTATTTTGTGAAATTTTGCAATAGGGATATGCACCCTTTGTATAATGAATAGTATCAGTAGCAAACTTCTTAATAGCAGCAGGTAATAAAGAATTACTTACTCTTCCATCTGTGTTTGATTGCCCGGCAGTAATAATCACATGAGCCTGTGCAAAAAGAATTCTTGTAGAGAAACTCAATAGACAGACAATAAAAATTCCCAACTTCATCATATTTTTTCTTTAATTACCATCAGGTTTTGTAGCATCTTTTCCAGAGCTCTCGGGCCAGTAAAAATCTGTATAAGCATCAGGTTTTGATGGGTCAAAAACAGGTAGTCCCGGCTTCAAATAGTGAGCCAAATCAAGGCCTGCATTTCTCACTCCTGTTACAATAAGTTTAGATACTTCATAAGCGCCATAAGGACGGAAATGTGTATTATCAGCAATGGCATCTTTTCTTCCGGGAAATATACCTGCCGGGAAATGTGCAAAAGCTAATAAAGACCCATCAACCCCCATTGATTCAAACAATGTTTTACTCATTGCATTTAAGTCGATCAATGCTACATTATGCTCTTTGGCGGTTTGCCTAACTGCATCAGGATAATCTCCCAATGTCTCAATTATTTTACCATTATCATCAAACCTTCTACGTTGTACTGAGGTCACTAAAACAGGGATACCTCCTTTATTTTTAACCTGATTGATAAAAAACTCCAAATTCTTTTTGTAGGTTGTAAAGGCTCCCACACCCTCACCTTTTTGCTTTTGATCGTTATGACCAAATTCCACAAAAGCATAATCACCAGGTTTCATCATACTTAGTAGTTTATCAAAACGTCGTGCTGCTATAAAACCACTTAAAGTTTCTCCCGATTCAGCAAGATTTACAATGGCTACTTTTCCTGGCTGAAAGAAATAAGGGAACATTTGCCCCCAGGCAGAAAAAGGTTCCGCTGCTCCATCTACAACAGTAGAATTTCCCGCTAAAAACACTGATATTGCTTTTGAATTCGGAGTAATTTCTATGGCATTTACTTTTGGCATGGTACTGTTGAACTCTAAAGTAAGTTTATCATCCCAATGAAGGTATTGATACTCCCTAGATTTGAGTTTAACTTTCCTATTATCTCCCTTTATCAGACTATCTCTAACATTTACTGTAAATTCAATGATTTGATGCTCTCCTTTTTTGGTTTGTAAGCGATTTATAAACATTCTTCGATTTTCTGCTCTGACTGCAATATCTGATACATCTTTATCATCTCCTACCCACAATTTTACATTATAATTTCCTTCAGGAAGTTTTACAGAAAAATAAAAAGGCTGATTACTTGTAAGAAAACCATCTGTCAATGCAGATTTACCTGTTTTTTCATTTGCTATAACTGTTGTACCAAGATCAATACCATAACCCTTGCGTTGATCATAAATTGTACCGGGTAAGACTTTTACAAACCCTTTTTCAGACTTACCCTTTCCAAAATCAAATTTCCAGTTTTGAGAATAAACATTCACACAAAAAAACAAAATTGGCAAAACCAACAGTACTCTATTATATTTCATTGATTTCAATATTTGCTTAGTAATTTTTTTTACATTCTGATTATTATCTCATCATTTCATAAAACTCCACTTCAATAATACTTAAAGCGCCTTTAGACTTTGCATCATCACGGGATACGCCATCATCCAATTTTTTGCCCCCTACTTCTATCTCATTATTTTCTTTACCAATAGAACTTGCAGAAGTGAGCTGTATCCTGATTATTTTCCCTTTGACCGGTTTGCAGAAAATGGTATAGTATCCTAATGTAGGTTGCGTATTCCCTTTAAACACTTCTTTGCCATCCACAGAAACAATCAGCGGATATACTTTGGAACGAAAATTATTAAGTTTGATTGTTACGTTTTCAACAACTGCTTCTCTTTCTAATTCGTATTCTATCCAGGCTGTTCCCAATTTCCCATCATTTACCCAATCACTCAGTTCATTGTCATCCACACTTTTCGCTGCATTTTGTTGGTTAGCGCCTGCCTTAATATCTTTCACAGCAACTGCCTTCCGGCTTATATAATACGAAGGTGTAGAAGGTGTAGCTCCCCTTGTCAATAAAGAAGGTAATCCTACATCAGGCATCATTTCAGACAATCCAGCTACACTTATAAAAGGCTTTGTTACCAACTGAATGGATGCACTCTTTAATCCGTCGGCAGTAGCACGCACCGTAATAACTCCCGGTGTATTTGTGGAACGAATTAGAAAACGATTAACTCCACCTTCCACCGGAAAATTTTTCTCCAGTATAAAGTTGCCCGGCCCCATCGCAATACCACCGCGCCATTCTGCCGGACCTTCCAGACTATATTCAATCATATTTAAAGCAGTTGGACAGCGTCTTCCTTTTGCATCCACTACTTCTATTTCCACCAATGCTACATCGTTTCCATTTGCCAAGAAGGGAACCGCTCTCTTTATTTCAGTTAGTTTTATTGCTGTAGGTTTGCCCACTGTTTCTAAAAATGTTTTACACAATTCATTTCCTTTGGCATCATAACCAATAGCCGTTATCTTCCCTGGTGTCCACTTAACATTATTAAATTTAAAGATAAATCCATCAGATTTTTCACCATAACCTACTGCCTTTCCATTGATATACAATGCTACCTTTTCAGCAGAAGATAAGACAAAAATATCTTTTTCCACCTTAGGGTCATAGTTCCAATGGCCAACAATATGAATACGATAACGTTCCGGATTCACCCAGCCATCCCACATCACCTCATGAGCAAAGTAATTTTGTTTCTTGATACGCATAGCATCTACTTCTCCACTACGGCGATAGTTTTCTTCTCCCCGATGATGCGTATTGGTTTCAGACCATACAATATTTACTCCACCACTACTTACTCTTTTCCCCGTGCCTGGTCTTTCTTTCCAAAACTCATACCAGCGTTTCACATTCTCCAGTGCATGACTTTCCATATTGCGATTGTAAGATGCAGCACTCTGTCCTTTATGCAGTGGGCCATCACCGTCTTTATGAAAGGGCGGAGTCCATTCATCCCAATATTTACGTGATCCTTCATCTCTGGAATATTCCATTGCCCACATCGGGATATGCGCACTTTTGTTGGTGTACAGCATCTCGCCACCATACTCCGCTTCTTTGCTGTCCAACATTTCCCTGCTTCCAATGGCACGACCACCATAAGGATCGAATTGATCTCTCAAAGCCTTCATTTCTTTCATGTGCACTTCACTGATGCTTTCATTACCACATTCATAAAAAATGATACTGGGATTGTTGCGGTTATATATAATAGCATCATGCATCACAGCTACTCGTTGGTTCCATCTAATACCATCTACATCTTTCTCTGCATCGCCTGCCGGCATGGCCTGCATTAAGCCTACCCGATCGCAACTCTCAATATCCTGCTTAGAGGGAGTTATGTGCATCCATCTTACCAAATTGCCGCCACTTTCCACCATCAAACCATTACTATAATCACTTAGCCAAGCTGGTACCGAAGTGCCTAGAGCCGGCCATTCGTTTGAAGTTCGCTGTGCATATCCGTGTACCATAATTACCCTGTCATTCAAATAAATCATACCCTCCTTAAAGTCCGTCTTTCTAAATCCGGTTTTTGTATTTACTATATCAACTACCTTATTATTTACTAACAATATGGTTCTGACATTATATAAATAACCATATCCCCAGCTCCAGAAATTCAGACCACTGATTAAAGAGGATGCTTCCATTTGTTTAGTTGCGCCCGGTTCAATAATTTGTTTCTTTCCAAAGAATGTCTTAATCAATTTCCCTTCCCGATCAAACACTTCCACCTGATATACTACTGATTGCGGTTTGCCTGTTTCATTCTTCACTTCTGAAGAAGCAGTTACAGTAGCCTGCTTAGCTTTTATATCAATATCCTGTGCATATACATAAACACCTGTTGTTTTCAAATTGGAATATAACGGCAATGTTTGATACAGTTTGGGCGTGATGTGCAGAAACACATTGCGAATAATTCCGCCATAGTTGGCATTAAAATTTTTATCCTCCCATTGAAACTTAGTATTGGTGGCCTTTTCCCGATAATCCCATGAATTATCAATTCGGGCTGCTATGATATTTTCTTCGTTGCCAAAGTTTACAAAATCAGAAATATCAAAACCAAAGGCTGTTACGCCGTTTTCATGAATTCCTATCGATTTCCCATTAATAAAAAATTCGCCAGCCTGCCGGATCCCTTCAAATTCAAGAAACAGTTTTTGTCCACGAGCCGATTCGGGAATTCTAAAATGCTTTCGATACCAAACGATACCGGTGGACAAATCCACAATATCCTTTTTAAAGGCTTCATCTTCATTCCACGCAGCAGGCAGGGTAAGTTTTTTCCAATCAACATCATTAAAAGACGTTTCCTGCGCTCCGGGTATATCTCCAATTTTCAATAGCCATTGATTATTGAAATTATACTTTCTTGGAGGAAATGAATTGTTTTCTGACGCATTCATCTTTATAGAGCAAATAAGCAATAAAAAGATGCATAACAATGGAAGCTTCCATCTTAAAGAGTTAAACATGTCCAATAATTTCATTTCTGTTTTAAAAAAGAATTATTATACCAAAATAATTAGAACAATCATTCTATATTGGTTTTTACAACCTTTTTTAGGTAAATTAATTGATTACTAATACTTCTACTTATCCTTACTTACTTTTCAATATTGACTTTTTCTAAAGTGAGCTGTTCAAAAGCATCACGGGGAATTTGATCGTTTTTAGTGGCTTTTACATTGATGTTGCTAAAAGAAAAATTTGATAAGAAATACTGTTCCGATTTTTTCACACTGAAGGCAGCATCACAATCCAGACTAATATTTTTAAATGAAACATTAGAAGCATAAGACAAACGAATATCTTCCTCTCCTTTTAAATCGAAGAACTGTGTCCAGGGCTGAATGAACAACATATTAGTAACATTGCCTTTAATATCTTCTACTGAAATATATTCATAGTTCTGAGGAGTGTCGGGGCGCATTTTCAACCACAACAATCTGGTGGCATGTTCTATTTTAATTCTACGCAGGATGATATTTCTGTTATGTATGGATTCACTGCCACAGGTAAGTGCGCTATGACAAAAACCAAATGTGTTATCTTCTATAATAATATTTTCATTACTTCCATTATTTGAATCTTTATCAGCAAATGGGCCTTTTCCTCCCTTTAGCGCTACCGCATCATCATTTACCGACATATAGCAATTTTTGATCAATACATTCTTACACACGTCCAAATCAATAGCGTCAGAACTGGGCGCTTTCACCGGAGCATAAGGTGCATAAATATACAGATTGAGTAATTTTAAATTTTCACAACGATAATAGTGTGAAGTCCAGAAGGGTGAATTGATTAAACGAATACCTGAGATTTGCACGTCTTTACTATTAGAAATATAAAGCAAACGTGGCCTCATTTCATCCATATTCGTACACTGCGGATTAAACGCTCTGCGTAGCCAGAAATGCTGCCAATAGGTAAGTCCATTACCATTGAGGGTACCTTTACCCGAAATAGTGAACCCATCTACTTTATCGGCATTCACAAGGGCAGTAAAATATTTCAGGGTTTGTCCTTCTATACGTGTTTCCTGCAACACAAAATCGCTAATATCGGAGCTGCCTTTAATAGTAGCGCCTTTTTCCAAATGTAAATGGGTATTGGGCCTGAAGAACAAGGATCCACTTAAAAAAGTACCCTTAGGTACAATGATCACACCACCACCATCGGCTGCGGCCTTGTCTATTACCGCCTGAATAGCTTTGGTTTGAAGTATATTGCTATCCTTCTTCACTCCAAAAGAAGTTATACGATATTGTTTACCAAGACTATTAATATTAGTTTCCTTTATCTGGCTAAACCAATCCGGAACAGGGGTCCCGTCCGGAAAAAGATCCTGAGCAAATGCAAGATTGCCGAACAACACAGAACAAAGAAAAAATGTAAAAAACCTTTTAAACATGACAAGGATTCCTAATTATCTTAAAATTTAAATGGCAGGTACCAGTTTTCTCTGTTCATCAGCTTTGCCCTAACTGCACTGGCTTTAGGATTACCTGCTTTTAATAATTTTTCATATACTTTATCTGCCAAAAAAGCATTGTCGTTCCGGCGGCGGGCAATACGGGTAAGATCGCTCCAACGCTCACCTTCAAAAGCCAGCTCGGCCGATGCTTCTTCAATGATCTTATCTTCCAGTACAATTGGATCTACATCATATCCTGTCATCACAGTACCTGCACCTGCAGGTGCAAGAGCATAAGTAATTCCATCCAATTGAAGTATAGGCATGCCAGCTCTGCCCCTGATACCGGTATTACGGTACCACAAACCTCGAGCGACACCATCTCTGGCGTCAAAATAATAGGGTGAACTGGGGGAATAATCAACCCTCTCTGCTCCAAAGCCCTGATGCGAAATTTCCGACTCCAATTCAAAAAAGTTCGCAGGTATTTTGCTTCCGGCTCCATTAAATGCGCCATAGTAGTAGGTATTCTGAATACCGCTGTTCAGTAGCGCAAAAGCTACACGTCCGTGCCCATCCCGGTTGGCTGCTTCGGCAAAACGCAGGTGCGCTTGTGCTGCCCTGAAAATATTCCATTGTCCGCCTTTGTTCAATAGACTTAAAGCGCCTGTTGCATTATCGGTAAGCTTGGTAATAACCGGATCATTCCCGCTCATTTCGTAGGATAGTTTGCCGCGCGCATCAAAAGGAATACCATCTTTATTTGTCTGCGCATCCCAATAATCCATTATTTTTTGTGAAGGCCGTATTTTATAGCCTCCGGCTTTAGATGTCAACTCTATAAAGGGATTTCCGGGAGCAAAAGAATTGTTATATGGGATGGACCAGTTCCATTCAAATGACCATGCCCTTACGGTGTTGGATAATGCGAACACATCCGTTAACGAATTGTTCAATGAAGATGCTTCCTGCAATCTTGTAAACCTTACTCCAAATTGCCATCCGCCACTGATGCGGTTTTCATTTACTTCATATTCAATACGAGGCGCACCCACATCCATAGCAGATAATGTTTTCTTATACCAGTAAGCGGCCTGATAATAATCGCCTTTCCATAAATACAATTCGCCCAGTACATGATGCTTGCTGATAAATATTTTTTCAGTGTTGCTTCCATCTACCGTAAAAACCAGAGAAGTACCGGCCGGATAGGCATAATATTCCATATATGGGAGGTCTTTTGTATCGCTGATCAACTGATCAATAAGCTGATCGAAGGGCATTTTAGACAGATTATTTAATGCGGCTATATCTTTCACCGTTTCCACTGCATCGGTTATATAAGGCACTGCACCGTAATGAATACCTAACTGAAGATACAACCAGGTACGCAATACCGCAATATCTGAGTAGCGCTGATCAAATTCCTGCTGGCTCAACTTGCCCAGATCTGCCATTATTTTAAAGTTTTTCAATGCATCATTGCAACTAAAGATTACTTTATAAAAATCGGTAGGATCGGCATAAGGATTATCAACCGTTACTTCGTGGTTATTAATCTGCTGCAACCAGGGGTCGGCATTACGGGTAATATCCACCAGATCGGCTCTTAACTCATTTAGTACTATATACTTTTCACCCAGACCGGCCATCTGACCATAAATACCTAATACAGCCGCATCGGCATCTGCAAGAGTATTGTACATCATCGACCTGTCTAACTTATCCTCGGGCAGTATTTCCAGCGCTTTTTTGCAGGAAACAAAAGCAAAGACCAGTAAAGATATACCCAACAATGAGAAATATTTATAATGCTTCATGTTCATCATTTTATAGTCCAAGGCGAATGCCTATTTGATAAGATTTAAAGATAGGTTCTAAGGTTACATCCACACCTTGATGAAAAGGATCTGATGATAAGGCAAATTCAGGATCATATCCCAAATACTTGGAAAGTGTAAATAAATTATTGGCCGTACCATATACGCGTATATATTTAACCAATTGTTTATTAATATTAAAGTCGTACTCTAATGCTAACTGTCTAAGTCTGAGATAGGAACCATCCTCTATCCAGCGATCAGAAAAACGAGTGTTGAGCATAGGATCACCGTAACTGGCACGAGGCACATTAGTGATCTGCCCTTCGGCTCTCCAGCGGTTCAACAACAGTTCAGTTTGATTGTAAAATGTACTGCCAGATTCTAACTGTGCACGAGTATAATTATATACTTCATTTCCTTTGCTGAAAGTGAATAAAGCGCTTAATTTCCAGTTTTTATACGCTACTGAATGGTTCATCCCTCCAAAAAAATCTGGTATCGGACTTCCTAAGATATAGCGGTCATTTTCGTCTATTATACCATCTCCATTTTTATCGGAAAATTTTGCATCACCGGCAGAGAAAGGAATTTTATTTCCGGCAATATCCCTTATGCCCAGCCCGGCAGCATCTGCTTCAGCCTGTGTGCTATATACGCCTTCAAATTTGTACCCATAAAAAGAATTGGCAGCAGAACCCACCTGAGTAATATAAGTACCACCGGCAAATTCAGTAAAAACAGTTTCGGGGCTAATTCTTTTTTTGAGGTGCTATGCAAAATAGCCTGCTATTCGATACATAAAAAAATCACGGTCTTTGATGCCAAAATTATTTGCTAAGAATCGTTGGATTTTTCCATTCATATTTTCGGCTTTGGCATTGGTTTGTCCTTCTTTAAAATAGTTGACAATATCATCCTGATGTTTTTCTATCATTTTTCTTACTCCTCTGAAAGCTGCTATTTTTGATTGATTGACTTCATCGCACCAGTTGTAAAGTTCTTGTTCTATTTTGTCCATTGATTTGCCGATGTTTTTTCCCTGATACCACAACCTCAGCTTTTGAGTGAGCCGGTAGGCTGTTTCTAATATTGGGAAACGGTAAAATAGTTGTTGCATGATTTCCAGTTCATCTTCCTCCCATTCATCTTGCATTTTGAAAAGAATATAGCGGCTGCGCTCCAATAGTTCAATATAGCTCCAGTGTGTTTGTTGTTCATCCGTGTCAGATTTTACAAGAATTGTTTCTTGATTAATATATTGGGTTTTGAGTTGTTTGCGTACCTGTTGCAGCGCATCTAAGAGATGCTTGATGACATGGAACTTGTCTATCACTAACTGTGTATTGGGAAAAATGTCTTTGCATAGTTTTTTATAGGAAGGACTCATGTCACAGCTGACCGATTTTACATCTTCCAACACGTGCGGCAGGTAGTGTTCCATTACTTGTTTGAGTTCTTCCGGCTTCATGGTTTGTGCCAGTAAAGCTATTTTCCCTGATTGGGCATTGGTCATAATGGTATACATTTTTTTGCCTATTTGCTTTTCATCAATGGTCATGTGGCTGCCAAAATTTTCTGCTTTTGCTATGGGTACCGGTTTTTCTTTTGTTACCTCCCCACTGGTCTTGTCTATTACTTGTATCTTTTTTTCTCCCCACTTTCCGGCTGCAATATCTTTTCGGTAATCGCTTATCTCTTCTTTGTACCAATAATGTACCGTTTTGGGCTTTAGGCCAAACATATAAGCCACAAAACTTATGTTTACAGGGTGTTGCTCTATTCTATATTTTTAAAAAGCCCGCCATGTCAGGAGTTAATTTGGCCGAATCCTCGGTAATCACATACTCGTTGCTAAAATGCTCATCTGTACCGGAGCGTTTCCAACGCCTTCGTTTCATTACCAGATAGACCGGCTTAGTGGAAAATCCATGGCTGAGTATAGTTATCGGATTGCAAAAAACATCCAACACTACATCTGAAAACCCTTTAAGCTTTGTGGGAACATGCTCCCGCTTTTCCCATAATATAATTTGCCATTCTTTGTGGAATTCTTTTACCTCCGCAATATCAAAAAAGCCTAATAAATCACGCGGTACCATCATTCGGCTTAATTCAAATAATACATTTGATTCTACTTGTTTTTCCTTTTGTCCCATAACCATAAAGATAATAATAGCACCTCAAAAAAAGAATTAGCCCCAAATTTTAACTTGTCAGTTATATTATATTTAAATTTGTAAAATGCGCCTTGATGTACTGCTCCGGCAGTTTTCCCATTAATTTTCACTTCGGTATCTGTCATGCTCCCTTCAAAAACAATAAAAACCTCCTTATCACGCCATCTATCAGGTACATTAAATTTAAATTTATAAAACCCTTTTTCGTCTGCAAAACGAAAATTTCTTCCATAAGTCTTATAATCGCGACCATAATTATAGGTTCCAAAACCTTGTTGTTCCCAGCAAGAAGGCACTTGTATTTTTGTCCAGTAACCGCTCTTTCTACCTCCGGTACAATAAAAATCCCAGGCTACTGTATTATCACTGCCAGTACCTGACAAATAGCGAATTTCTTTTTCCTGCCCTTGTACCAACAATACTGAAATACTAATCAATAACAATAGGACTACTTTTTTCATTGAAGCTGTTTATGGTTTTTAAAAAAAGTGAGTCTCAGAAATTAAAGATTTTAATTTTGGAAATAAAAACGAATAAATCCTGAGACTCATGCACGAAGGTACGATGAAAAAAATGTTTCTACCCTATTTTAAAAAAGCAAATGAATATATAGGCTGATAAAGATTTACAAAAGTAATAATGTAGATGTTTAGATACAAAAAAGCAAATTACCGCCGAAATAAAGAACTCTTTCTCAATTTATTTTCTCATTAGTTTTTTGAATATGTTTCAATTATTGTCGATAAAAAGTCTAACGTCTAATATCTAACATCTCTTCTCCTTCTGGTTTCAATTCAATTATTGTTCGATTAAAAGGCAGTCTGCGCTTTCCTGATGTACAGTTATTTAAGTAGCGATAAACGTACGTTCGCTAATTTCAAATCGCTCTGTCAGTTCATCCATGCTGTAACTTCGATTGCCCGACAAAAGCATTAAAAGTCGAATTGTTTTTTCCATTCAATGATGTTTTATTCAAATTCAATTTATACCCTATCCAACTCCTTCATCATATTTTTTCTCCTTTTATATACCACCCGATATTGAGCTATTAGTTCTGCGACTTTTTTGTTTCCGTTCGAAAATGTTTTCAATCGTTTCAAGAAATGAGCTACATTTTCATAAGCCTTCTGATCCGTTACAGTGGCTTGATGCTCAATGAATTTCAAATATATCTCGTAAATCTCCTGATCAAATGCAGGTCTCAGGTGCTTTTCATACTGATCCAAATACTCGATGCCTCCTTTTTTGCACTGATCAAAAAGCTCATCCCACTTCTGATGTTCCACTAACACCTCAGCCCGAAACCGATTGAATCCCCATAAACTATCTCCACTTTGAATATTAGAAAGCACTCTGGTTAAAGTGGAATCCCAATTTTCTGCCGGGGTTTCTGCTTTAAGAATTTCATAATACTTTTTATTATTATTCCCTCTACCATTATATAACAGGTCTTCTGCTAATCGCAAAATTTCCTTCTTATCATTTTGATACTGAACAACTCTCAGCAACTCATCTTTCCAGTCAGAAACTGTTCCGGCATGTCCATTTATTTCTGCAACAGCAATTCCTCCCTGAATCAATTCAATTGCCAAAGCATATTCTTTTTCCTGGATTAGAGCCTCTAACTTAATCCTCCTAACTCCCGGAAACTCTAAATACTCATCAATGGTTTGCTGCATTTCATAAAGTCTTCCCACCTCTTCCAAAATTTCTATTTTCTCAATTACATATCGTTCTTTGTAATAACTATCAGAAACATTTTTGATTTTCTCATCCAACGACTTTAAGTTTTGAACAATCATCTCTTCCGAACTCAAAAAATATCTCTGAAGCACATCGAAACTCGTATTAAGACCTACATATTTATGTTTGCTTGTGTTTTCACTCTCTTTTTTATACCATTCAAACAACTCCGATTTTTCATTTTCTGACAAAAGAGCGTCTTTTAGCATCAGTTCCAGTTTATCAATTGCCGTATCATACATAACTTGAACATCACCCTCATAGTCAAACTGATCTTCCCATTCTTCAGGCACAATTTCAATTATATTTTTGCAAATTTCAACAGCAACTTTTGTATTATTGTTTTTCAAGAAATACTCCGCTTCTTCCAATAATTTCTCCAGATCAGCACGAACGCTTTCAGCATCAAAACCATATTCATCCCAATCACCGTAACGACTATGCGAATTATACGGATTATTCAAGAATGCTGCCTGAATAATCATAGAATAATCCTTAGCAGAATCAACCTTAACATTTTGAGGTGCAAATTTTTTACGCAAAAGTTGTTCAAAATCTGAATTATCTTTTGAGTATTCCACCAACCATTCAACCAATGATCTTTTTTCAGCCCTCAAAAGCATCTCTTCCAAATCCTTATTATTCATATTCAATATTTATTTAGTTACATTTAATTCCAAATCAATCTCATTCAATCTCCCTTCAATCTCATTCAATCTCCCTTCAATCTCATTCAATCTCCCATCAATCTCATTCAATCTCCCTTCAATCTCCCACCAAACACCCCATCCCCTGCGCATTATAAACACCAGCACCGGAGTTTAGCAGCAAATCCACAAATCTTCTTTCGGCTGTAACTTTGAGACCAAAATTCATCCAACCCCTGATTTTAGTTTCCTCTTGTGTATCCGCTTTAATAGTAATCAACCGTGATTTGAATGACGTTTTCATAGTAATAATCTCAATCAACAGTAATGCAGAAGTGGCGGACTGTTCATCAAAACAGGTAGCGATTTTATTGCGCCAGTTAAAAATCAGGCTTTCTGCAAATTCTAAATTGTCAGGAGATAAAAATTTATACTTACCATCATTTAAAGGCAGTCCTGCAACTACCGGCGACAAGGGCTTTAACTGTATCTCTACTATCTCATTTTCTTTGTGGCTTCCCAAAGGATTAAGCAAACTTTCTACCGATTTCACACTAAAACTTGCTTTGGACTTTTTGTCCGCAATCTCAATTTTTTCACTTTGAAATAATCCTTTAATAAAACTTTCCATTGCCTGGGGCAGATGAAACGCCACTTGAAATTTTGCTTCATTACTTAAAATTCTAAAACGATCTTTTTTATCCCCCACAATTTCAAAAGGTACCACCAACTGTGAAAAACTAAACAATTTAAAACCTTTATCTTTTTTGCCGTAACCCCGCTCATGCAAGAATTGTCCATATCCCGAATCACCTTTAGAAATGATACGATAAATAGCTGCACTCATAGGGTATTGATAATTGGCCGGGATTTCTGTCCCTTCGAGTTTATTCAATTTTATTAAGAATCTCATAATTTCAGTTTTGGGCAATTTACGGTTTTTTTTTGCAAGATTTTGGTTGCTGATTCCCAAAATTTTTTATATCACAAGCAAAAATCACAATCTGGCGATTAATATTAAAATCTTTGTCAAAACAGTGTATCCTTTCCTTAAAGTTATCTATGTTTCTAAACACTCCGATCCTTGATTTTGTCATTTCAACGTATGATAAAAAGAACATTAAACATTAAAACTAAAAATGCTTTTTTCAAATTGCATTTAATGTAAGTACTTTTTATAAATAACAGTATATAAGATAAAGTATTTGAATTTTAGACAATTAAAATTATGTGAGACCCAATAAAAAACCTGCCTTCAAAGGCAGGTTCATTATTAATCTTTTGGCTTTATAACTAATTGTGAATCATTCCAAAAATCTTTAATTTCCTATCACCGGTTCCGGCCTGGTATCCGCCCGACCAGATGGTATAAACCCTTCTGTCCCACAGATTGTATTTATCTGAAGTAGCCAAAACAGTATTTTGTCCGGATTTTTTCACCTCAAAAACCATATCTTTTGTAAGTTTCTTACTTACAAAATCCACCGCCGTTTTATAAGCTACATTTGATGCAATCGGTGTGTTTTCTCCCTGAAGGTAAAAATCCATTGCCGGTACATCGGGACTCATATTTGCAAAGCGGATACGAATGGAATCCTGACCGGCCGCCTGGGTACTGTCTCTTAACAAAACTGCCTCCATATTAGCGCTTGTGTCCACAATAAACACAGAATAGTGTTTGTTTTCAATAAGATTAATGTTATTGGTTATCAAAGGATTATCATTATTTCTTTCATATACTTTGAATGCTCTGGTACCCGGAAAAGCCCTGAAATATCCGGTATATTTTCCATATCTGAAATTTTGATAATACACTCTGTTATGATCTAATGCAAAATTTAATCCTTCATCACCGGCAGATGAATGAATTACATTTAGATAAGCCACAGGAGTAGGCGGTTCAGACTTTAAACAGGAAGTAAAAGAAACGGCAACCAAAAATAATGACAGGAAGGTTGCATAAAAAATAAACGGTTTAGCTTTAACACTTTTCATAGCTCTAAAATTTGTTAGGTTATCAATTATCTTTCAAACATCAAAACGTAAAAAGGTTGCTTTACGCAACACTTTAACTTTCTAATTAATGAATATTTAACAATTCCCCCAGACTCATAAAAGAAAAAATCAAAACCGTAAACTAATTATCTTTACCGCATGAACCAACGTTCACTTTTTCTGCAACATGTCGCTCAAACTTCTTTGGCTCCTATGGCTTTGGAAATAACCAAAGCAGAAGGATGTTATTTATACGGAAATGATGGAAAGAGATACATTGACCTTATCGGAGGCATCAGTGTGGCCAATACCGGACATCGGCATCCTAAAGTACTGAAGGCCATTCAGGAACAGTTAGATGCTTATATGCACATTATGATATATGGCGAGTTTGTAGAAACACCCCAGGTTCAGTATGCCAAATATTTGACGGATCACCTACCATCGTCCCTCAACTCAGTTTATTTTACCAATTCGGGTGCCGAAGCAGTGGAAGGAGCTATGAAGTTGGCAAAACGAGTTACCAACCGCACTAAAATAATTGCAGCTAAGAACTCTTATCATGGATCCACACAAGGCGCTTTAAGTATCATTGGCGACGAATACTGGAGAAATGCTTACCGACCCTTACTGCCCGATGTTTTACATGTTGACTATAACTCTTATGATTGGCTGAATGAAATTGATAGTCAAACAGCTTGTGTTATTTTAGAAACAGTACAGGCAGAAGCAGGAATCATAGCTCCAAAAAAGGAATGGCTGCAAACAATAAGGAAAAAATGTACCGAAAAAGGGGTATTATTGATTCTGGATGAAATACAGGCAGGATTTGGTCGAACCGGTACGCTATGGGCTTTTGAAAATTTTGAAATCATTCCTGATGTACTATTGTTGGGAAAAGCGTTGGGAGGCGGCATGCCGTTGGGCGCTTTTATTGCCAACAGAGAATTGATGATACAATTGGCTGATAATCCCATTCTGGGTCATATCACCACCTTTGGCGGTCATCCGGTTTGTTGTGCTGCAGGACTGGCTGCCATGAAAACGCTTCTTGAAGAAAACCTGATTGAAACAGTCAGAATCAAAGAAAAAATATTTTTGGAAAAGCTTAAACATCCTCTTATCATGGAGGTTCGATCCTACGGACTTTGGATGGCAGTGAAGTTTGAAAATTTTGAAACCAATAAAAAAATCATCGATGCAATGATAGCCCACCAACAAACAGGTGTTCTTACAGACTGGTTTTTGTTTGCGGCTGATTGTATGCGCATTTGTCCGCCTCTGATTATCTCCGAAGCTCAAATCAATCAAGCTTGTGTCATCATCTTAAATGTTTTAAACGAACAACCCTTTGATTAACAATCTATTACATAAAATTGCATTAACATTGGTGCCGGGCATTGGGCCTGTTTTTGCAAAATTGTTATTGCAACACTTAGAAGTAGAAGATATTTTCAAGGCAAAAAAATCTACCTTGTCTGCAATTGAAGGATTAGGAGAAATAAGAGTAAAAAATATAAGAGAATTTCAAAACTTTGATGAGGCGGAAAAGGAATTGGCCTTTATCGAAAAATATAAAATTGAACCACTTTTTATTGGTGATGAAAACTATCCGAAAAGACTATTGAACTGCTACGACCCTCCCACCCTGCTTTATTATAGAGGAAATGCAGACCTTAACAGCTCCAAAATTGTAGCTATTGTAGGTTCCAGAATGCATACAGAATATGGCAAAACCATTACAGAAAAATTGGTTGAAGACCTAAGTTCGACTAATGTGCTGGTAGTGAGTGGATTAGCTTATGGAATCGACTATTTGGCGCATAAAGCCGCATTAAAAAACAATATGAAAACAGTGGGTGTGCTGGCACACGGCTTAGATAAAATTTATCCTTCAGACCATCTCAATACCGCCAAAGAAATGGTGCAACATGGCGGCCTGCTTACCGAATTCATGTCTAAAACCAAGCCAGATAAGCATAATTTTCCAAGCCGTAACCGGATAGTTGCCGGTATGAGCGATGCCACTATTGTGGTGGAAACGGATATTAAAGGTGGTAGCATGATTACTGCCGAACTGGCAAATGGCTATAATAAAGATGTATTTGCCTTTCCCGGCAAAACAACCGACAAAAAAAGTAATGGTTGCAATCATCTGATTAAAAATAACAAAGCAATCTTACTGACGGATGCCAAACAATTATTGGAAACAATGGGTTGGCAGGAAAAGAAAAAGAAAGAACCAAAGAAAACCAGAGAGCTGTTTATAGAACTGACGGAAGAAGAAAAGATTATCATAAACATACTCAATAATGCAGAAACCATAAGTATTGACGATATCAACCTGCTCTCAGGTCTAAGCAGCAGTTCGGTTGCAGTAGCCATTCTGAATCTTGAAATGCAGAATGTAATTCAATCGCTTCCGGGGAAAATGTATAGATTAATATAGTTTCACAAAGACATAAAATATAAGTTTAGTTTACATCTCCATTTATTGCAAGGTTTACAACGACTCGCCCAATTGTGTAATATCCAATCCCACTGCCTCCTCCTCTTCATTAACTCTTAATGGGGTAATCAGATCGGTAATTTTTAAAATTATCATTGACATAATAAAAACACATACCATTATGGCTATTGAAGCAAAAAAATGTGTGAAAAACAATTTTGTTTCTCCAAAAAATAATCCTTTTCCTGCCACAGGATTGATTCCCGGGTTTGCAAAAACGCCCGTAAGAATCATTCCCACTAATCCACCCATACCATGGCAAGGGAACACGTCCAGTGTATCGTCCAAGCCTGTTCTGGTTCTTAGCTCAACCATAAGATTGCTTACAAATGAGGCAACGATACCGATTACCATGGCATGAGGCAGACTTACAAAACCAGCCGCCGGGGTTATGGCTACCAATCCTACCACTGCGCCTATACTGGTACCCATTGCTGAGGGTTTTTTCCCTCGTAAAGCATCAAAAATAATCCAGGCAAAAGCGGCAGCGCCTGAGGCTACGGCTGTAGTGGCCAAGGCAATGGCCGCAAGGTTATTGGCACCCATTGCCGAACCGCCATTGAATCCAAACCAGCCAAACCACAATAAACCGGCGCCAAGAAGCACGTAGGTGATGCGGGCGGGTTTCATTTCCTGATCGGTTCTCTTTTTCAGATAAATAGCGCTTGCAAGCGCTGCCACACCTGCACTTAAATGCACCACTGTGCCACCGGCAAAATCAAGCACGCCTAATTTGGCTAAAAAACCATCAGGATGCCAGGTAGCATGCGCCAATGGGCAATATATAAAAATAATAAACAGACATATAAATAATAAGTATGATGTAAATCTAACCCGTTCCGAAATTGCCCCTGTAACTAAAGCAGGCGATATAATGGCAAATTTTAACTGAAAGAAAGCAAAAACCACCAACGGAACTGTGGGTGCCGCCACCCATGGTTTCCCGTCCAGAACACCATTCATTAGAAAAAATGTCATCGGATTTCCCAAAAAACCACCTAACATATTGTTGCCAAATGCTAAACTGAAACCAAAAATCACCCAAATAAGGCTAACTATTACCATACAAATGAAACTTTGCAACATAGTAGAAATTACATTTTTCTTCTTTACCATCCCACCATAAAAAAATGCCAAACCTGGAGTCATTATTAATACAAGCGCTGCCGAAGTTAAAAGCCAGGCAGTATCACCCGTATTTATTTTATCATTTGCAGCTATGGATGTAGGGTTATGTCCCATAAAAAGTGATACCATGGTAACAAATACTATTAATATAAACGGGAAAATTGCAAGTTTTTTAGTCATGTGCATATATTATTTAATGTTTTATTTTTAATGGATAAATATAGAATTACAATAATAAATTTATTTTATTCCATAAAATTAATGTTTTAACATATTATTTTTTATATTTTCAACATTATTTATTATATATTTTTTATTATAATATTACTAATTTAATATTTTTTAAACTGTTTTTTACCGGCTATTTATAATTTTATGAAAAAAAATAAAATGATTGAGTTGTGATTTTTTAGACAATGGGAAAAAAATTTGCCGGTGGCAATGAATTCAAATTCCCAGATGGTACAGTTTTATTGTCAGCCAATATCACACCAGATTATAATACAGGTATCGGCAGTTGGTTCAAGGAAAAATATTTATGGAACGATCAAAAATTTATACCAACAGTAGTTTCTCGTTACCAAAGGAAGAGCAGGGCTGAAAGCAATCCATAATGCCTTGGAAAAAGTATGCCGGCATGAATACCGAAGATATTTTAGCCATTTATGCTTACCTGCAAAGTGTAAAACAGGTAGCGATTGGTGTTGAAAAATTTACTACGCCAAAAAATAAAGGTAGTGTAGCAACTCTAGCATCAGCCAACTCTATAAATTTAATTAAGGTTTATTACCATTTTTGCTCTCCCTTTCTTAAGAGAGTGAACCAAAACCATAGATTAGTCATCTGGTACCACCATTTAGCGCCTTATTGTATTATATAATTTCAGCCTTCCGGTTTTTGAAATGCTCAAGGCGTTTGACAAACCTTACTTTTCAAATTTTCTCCTCAACGCATCCAAACTGGAATGAAAATTACTTTTTGGTTGCGCTTTTTCTTTAATCTGCCTTGTATTATTTTCCTTTCTTTCGGTCCTCACCGGCTGCGCATTATCATCTTTCATGCTTAGTGATATTCTTTTGCGTGGCACATCCACTTCCAACACCGTTACCATCACCTTCTGATTCAGTTTTACCACTTCATTAGGATCGCTTACAAATTTATTTGCCAGATGCGATACATGCACCAATCCGTCCTGCTTCACTCCCACATCCACAAAAGCGCCAAAATTGGTGATATTGGTGATAATTCCCGGCACTTTCATTCCCGGTTTCAGGTCTTCAATAGCCGACAGGCCTTCGTCAAACCGAAATTCCTCGATTGCTTCGCGCGGGTCACGTCCGGGTTTTTCCAATTCTTTTAAAATATCTTCAATGGTATAAACCCCCACCGTTTCATTTACAAATTCTTTGGCTTTTATCTGTTTGCGCAGCTCAGCATTGGTTATCAGGTCATTAACGCTACAATTTAATTTAGCTGCCATTTCTTCCACCACCGGATAACTTTCTGGATGCACCGCTGAATTATCCAAAGGGTTTTCAGCATTAGGGATGCGCAAAAATCCTGCGCATTGTTCGAAAGCTTTTGGCCCAAGCATTGACACCTTCAACAGTTCATCCCTTTTTCTGAATGCGCCATTTTTGCTACGGAATTCTACAATATTTTTTGCAGTAGTGGCAGTAAGGCCCGAAACATACACCAGCAGGTGTTTGCTGGCAGTGTTTACATCCACTCCCACATAGTTCACACAGCTTTCCACCACCTGATCAAGGCTTTCTTTCAGCCGGTTTTGGTTTACATCATGCTGATACTGCCCCACACCAATACTTTTTGCATCAATCTTTACCAATTCACTCAGCGGATCAAGCAGCCTGCGTCCAATGCTAATGGCGCCTCGCACGGTTACGTCTTCTTCAGGAAATTCTTCTCTTGCGACCTCGCTTGCCGAGTAAATAGAAGCGCCGCTTTCATTCACCATAAAAATTGTAACCGGCTTACCGAAGTCAATACTACGTACTAATTGATCGGTTTCTTTGCTGGCAGTGCCATTTCCATAACCAATGGCTTCAATATGGTAATCAGATACCAATCTTTTGAGAGCGTTTACCGCATTCATCCACTCATTTTGAGGCGCATGAGGAAAAATGGTTTCATATTTCAAAAAAGCGCCACTCTCGTCTAAGCATACTACTTTACAGCCTGTACGGAAGCCCGGATCAATAGCCAGAACTCTTTTCTGACCCAAAGGAGATGCCAGCAACAACTGGCGAAGATTTTCGGCAAATACTTTAATTGCCTCTTCATCAGCAGCGGTTTTGCTGTTCATTCTGAATTCGGTTTCAATAGCAGGCTTTAGCAATCTGACATAAGCATCTTCAATGGCTTGCTCCAATTGCTGCGATGAAGGATTAGAACTGGTAACAAAACTATCTTTCAGTTCACCAATAGCCACATCTTTTTCTACTGCAATATCCATAATCAAAAATCCTTCCTTCTCCCCTCTTCTGATAGCCAGTATTCTGTGAGATGGCGACTTAGCCAATGGTTCTTTAAAATCAAAATAATCGCGGTACTTTTGCGCTTCCGCATCTTCTTTTTTAGTAGTAAGCACTCTGGAAGAAACGATTGCTCCCTCCTCAAACATAGAGCGGATAAGGGTTCGGGCCTGTTCGCTTTCGGCAACCCATTCTGCCATAATATCACGTGCTCCCTGCAGCGCTTCATTGATGTCTTTTACATTTTCGGTAAGATATTTTCCGGATTCTCCATCAACATCAATATTTTTTTGTTCAAAAATAGTTTTAGCCAATGGCTCTAATCCTTTTTCAACCGCCACAGTGGCACGGGTTTTTCTCTTAGGCTTATAAGGCAGATAGATATCTTCCAACTCTGTAGCACTGATTGTATTTTCAATCCGTTGTTTTAACTCCGGCGTTAGTTTTCCCGCAGCTTCAATTGTCTTCAGAACCGTTTCTTTTCTTTTTTCCAGTTCATCATAATATTTAATCTTATCAATCACATTTGCTACCTGCACCTCATCCATATTACCGGTAGCTTCCTTACGATATCGGCTGATGAATGGGATGGTGGCTCCCTCGCCATGTAATTGAGACACATTATCCACATGCTTCACATTCAATGAGAGGTCTGTCGCTATTTGCTGTATATATTTAAAATCCATTTTTTTATGTTTGGGGGTGCAAATCTAAGGGGAAAAGAATGGTAATGGAAATAGAAGTTTTTAACAGTGGTTTAAAAATATTTTTGTGAAGCAAATGTTGTTTTCCTCCATTGAATACCTTATTACTCAGCCGAAAAGTTTATTTTTGCACACTTAAAATTTTTTGAGTATGTACGATTTAATAAAAGAGCTTAGTTGGAGAGGAATGGTGCAGGATATCATGCCCGGAACACAGGAACAACTTAATAAGGAAGTAACTACAGCATATATTGGATTTGACCCCACAGCAACCAGTCTGCATATCGGGAGCTTAGTGCCTATTTTATTATTAGTGCATTTACAAAAAGCAGGGCATAAACCCATTGCGCTTGTAGGCGGCGCTACCGGTATGATTGGCGACCCCAGCGGCAAAAGTCAGGAACGCAATTTGCTAAATGAAACGCAATTAGCAGAAAATGTGGCAGGCATCAGACAGCAATTAGAAAAATATTTGAATTTCGACCCTTCGCTGCCGAATGCTGCAGAAATGGTAAACAACTACGACTGGTTTAAAAATATTTCTTTTCTTGAATTTTTGAGAGATGCGGGTAAGCATATCACCGTAAACTACATGATGGCAAAAGACAGTGTAAAGAAAAGATTTGAAGGAGAAGTGGGCATCAGTTACACCGAGTTTGCTTACCAATTGATGCAGGGATACGATTATTATCATTTGTACAAAGAAAAAAATTGTAAACTGCAAATGGGTGGCAGCGACCAGTGGGGAAATATCACCACCGGAAGTGAATTCATCCGCCGAAAGGCCGATGGAGAAGCCTTTGCATTTACCTGCCCGCTTATCAGAAAAGCAGATGGAACCAAATTTGGAAAAACAGAACAGGGTAATGTGTGGCTCGATGCTGAAAAGACTTCGCCTTACCAGTTTTATCAGTTTTGGCTAAATGCAAGCGATGAAGATACAGAGGGCTGGATAAAAATTTTCACCTTCCTTGATGCACCTACAATCACAAGTTTGATTGAAGAACACAAAAAAAATGCTTCTCAACGTTTATTACAAAAAACATTAGCCAAAGAAGTAACCATTTTTGTACATGGGCAGCAGGAATATGAAAAAGCGGTAGAAACCACTGAGAAACTTTTTGCCAACCAAACCAAACCTGCCGAAGAAATGAGCGAGGAAGATTTGCAGGGCTTGGAAGGTGTAATCAAATCTTTCATCGAGTCGGAAAAATTAAATGCCGGAATAGATATTGTATCGTTGTTGGCCGAAACCCAAATTAGTTCGAGCAAAGGTGAAGCTCGAAAGCTTATTCAGGGAGGAGGTATCAGTCTCAACAGAAAGAAAGTGAGTGATGTACAACAAATTGTCAACACTACAAATCTGTTGCACGAAAAATATCTGCTGCTTCAAAAAGGTAAGAAGAATTATTATTTAGTGGAGATAAAATGATAAGGTTATTAATACTGATAGTTCTCTCAGGTATTTTTACAATAGCTCAGGCTCAAACAATTTCGCCTGACAAGCCGGTTCTGCCGGTTGGCAATTTCAGTTTGGAGAATATTCCGGAATCTGAAATTAATATTCCTATTCAGATAGACCTAAAACCATTTTACAGTTTGGCAGACAAAAAAGTAGATACACTTTTCACTTCACCCGGTTATCCTAACTCCTGGGTGCAGGAAGGCTGCGATACCCGATACAAATACAGTTTCAGGCGTGGTCCGCTTCAGTTTGATTTTCAGAAAACGAGTATCAATATTTCTTTTACGGGTTACTACAAAATCATCGGGTCAACCCGGGCCTGTGTAAACGGAGTAGCCATCTCGCCCTGGACTCCCGAATGTAAATGTGGTTTTGACGAAGGTGAAAGAAGAGTAAATGTGTCATATACCATCAATCTTACGGCGCTTACAAACTATACCGTAAAGATGGAAGTGGTGCGCAATGAACCCGTTCCCATTGATAAATGTACCGTTTGTTTCTGGGGGCAAGACATTACGCCTACCATTATGAAAGCCTTGAAAAAAGAGTTAGACGTTTCGAAGGCAGATTTAGAAAAAAGTTATGGGAGAATTGATTTGAAACCACAATTCCAGATGCTCTGGCATCAATTGAACACACCTTATAACGTCAACAATATGGGTTGGCTGCAAATTAATCCGCAAAAAATAAGACTCAACAGATTATTCGGAAGCGGTGATAAACTCAATATCAATCTTGGTTTATCTGCCAAGCCGGTTTTGAAATTTGAAAAGCCTAACAATCCGCTGTCACCTGTTCCATCTATCAGTAGTTTCAGCCGCAATCCGGGGTTCAATATTTATGTAGATGCAGTTCTCAATTATGATTCACTAAGCGCTATCTTAAACAAGCAAATCGTTGGCAAAGAATATGAATTCAGGAAAGCATTTGTACGAAAGAAATTTATTTTTCAGGAATGTCAATTGATGGGCAGTCAAAACGAAAGACTGATTGTGAAAGTGAAATTTACCGGAAGTGATAACGGTTATTTTTATGTTACCGGGAAACCCGAATATGATGAGGCAACCAAAACACTTGCAATCAAGAAAGTGGAATTCGATGTAAAATCAAAAGATGCCCTTTTAAAAACTGCCGATTGGCTGTTTTCAAAAAAGATAACCGGCGAAATAGAGAAAATGGCTAAATATGATCTCAGCAGTATGATAAACGATGCTCAAAAAAATATCTCCAATTATCTAAACAGTGAGTTCATTAAAGGAATAAAAGGCATTGGTAATATCAGTAAAATGACCATCAGCGGCATCCATCCTCAACCTAATCAATTAATGGTAAGAGCTTACGCAGGTGGAAGTTTCGCAATCAATGTTAGTTCGATAAACTTTAGTTTTTAGAATAGAAAATTTTTTACCCTATCCCTTCGCCCATCCTCGTTTAAACTGTTAATTAAAAAGCAATCCCAACTATTTATCAAAATGGCAGCTACACCTATATTATCATGAAAGGGGGTTCATATTATAACCCAACTTCCAGTTGGTGGTACGTTCAAGGTGGACCGAGGGAATTAGATTATCGTCAATATTTACTAAGAGTATCTCAAGGTTTCGAAAGAAATTCAACAGTAGGATTCAGATGCGTAAAAGATTTTTGGGTTCAATTCAAAGAATCTCCAAAAACGCGCCTATAGCTGCGGCAGAACTCTTTTTCACTAAATAATGACTGAGCCAGCGCTCTGCTTTTTTGTCCAAATTTTTCAATCAGCGTTTTATCATTTATCAGAATTCTAAGCAGTTCAGCCCCTTGATCAATAACTTCCTGTTCTTGAGTAGCCGTTATTAATAATCCGTTCTCATTATGCCTCACATAGTCAGGAATGCTATCCACAGCCGTAGATACAATGATTTTACCGTAAGCCATCATCTGCATTACCACTACAGGGAGACCTTCATAAGCCGAGGTGAGTATCAGTACATCTGATTTTTTATAAATAGAATTAAGATAGTTTTGATCTTTAATATTACCATAAAATGTACAAAATGGATAATCGACAGTACGTATAACATTATCTACATCACCAATAAAACTAAAATGAACTGAATCGCCGGCCTTTTGCATCTTTTCTGCAATGCCAGCAATCAGGTGTACCCGCTTTTGAGGAGCTCCACGACCAACAAAAAGTACCTGTAATTTTTCGTTCTGATGGCGTTCATACTCAGGAATGTCGATAAAATTTTCAATAAACATCAAACGGTCAGAAAACTCTACAGACAGATTGTTTTCCCTATACTGATTCTCCACCTTGCGCATCAACGCTTTGGTACTAAAAATTCTTAAATCTATAAAGTCAACAAAACCAATGCTATAACCTAACCAGGTATCCAAATGGCAGAGTTCTATACGTTTTACTGTCTTACCGGCATAGGGTATCACCTTATAGAAATAAATACATTCTCCACCGAAAATGAATTTTATTTTCTGTTGCCTTATCCAAGATACAAGGATGCCGCGAAAAATGATATTTACAAAATGATACAATTTGTTGTCAATCCATTTATGTAAATCTATTATCCGCACGCCATCAATTTCAAACAAGTGGGCAAACTGATTATTTTTTGGCTTTTTAGAAAAAATAATCAAAGGCTTGAGTTCCCTAATGCAATTGGTTATATCTGCATTAACCTTAGGCGCACCGCCTATATCGGCGCTCGAAAAAAACAGAATGGCTCGGTGTTTTGTCTTCAGAGGTAAAAAAAAGCCAATGATCCTGCCTAATATTACAAAGGGAGAAATGATTACCCTTTCAACCTTTAATTTTTTTCTGGCAGATAAATAGGTCATTGTTTTGGGAAATATTTATTTAGAATCTTTTGAAGATAATCTTTATCAAATTGAATCGACAATTTCTCAATAATGGGCGCAATGGGTGCAGTATCAATGTGCAGGTCATTTCCTTTGTCAAGCAGTGTAAAATTGCCTTTTGTTTCAAAATAATTTTCTATTTCATGCACAATATTTATTACCGGATAACTTTTCGGGTTAGCCACCACTACCACTTCATTTAAAAACAAATCTTTATTCAAGATATAATGACAAATTCGGTACATGTCATCAATGTCCATAATATTTCTAAAGGCATTTTGCCATACCACAAATGGTGTCTTTGATAGTATATGATTTACAAAGAAATTAAAAACCGTATTTGGGTTATTATTTTTCCCTATCGGATTGGTTAATCTGAATATCGTAAACAAAGTTACTGATTGCTTTATCCAGTTTTCCATTTCCAGCTTGTGTTTTACGTACTTATTATTTTTAGATTCCCTGTCGGAAATGCTGCTGGTGCTGAAATAAACTAATTTCTTATCCGAATTTTTTTCGTAAACTGATTTCAAAAGTTGCAATTCTCTTTCAAACGGCTCGGCAGCTATATTTGATGAGTTAGAAACACCCGAGGCAAAAATAACCACCGAGTCATTTCTTTTATAATCATAAAACTGAGATGCTATCAATCCGTTTCCTACAACCATTATGTACCTTTTATAGAGTAAAATTATTTCAAATTATTTATTTCTCCGACTGCTTTTTTTGCAATGTTTCCCCAATAGAAATGATCAAAAAACGATTCATCAATATTGTCTTTCTTTTGCAAAGCGGTTGCAGCAATAGCGTCTGCAAATCTCTCATAATTTCTGTCTTCCACAATTTTTAAATGGTTGCCTGTAACCGACAGTGGAATGCCATAAGCGCCGGTAAAGAAAGAAACAGCAGGTGTATTTGCCGCCAAAGCCTCTACTAATTTGGTTTTTATCCCCCCTCCTTCTATTATTGGATTGATAAATATATCTGCAGCTTTAAAATAAAAACCAATATCCTCCACAAAGCCTTTATATATTATATTATCAGGCTGATATTTTTTCAATTCGTTATATTCTTCGGGCAAACGAAGCCCACATACAATAATTTTGTAAGGTAGGGCAATTTTCTTTTTGAGTATGGGATTGATTTCACTGAGTATCATATCCAATCCCTCCCTGTTTGGAGGATAATCCAGTGTACCATTAAAAAGAATAAGTACAGTATCGGTAGTCAGGTTCAATTCATTGCAAAGGTGCTCCTTTGCAATGAACTTCTCCTGCAGTGGAACAGCTTTTTCATTTTCAATTCCGTAAGTGATAACAATACAGTTTTGCGGATTTATATTAAATTTTCTGATCGCATATTCTCTATCTTCTTCCGTAATAAAAAAGTTCATATCTGCCGCACGATGGGTAAAACGTTCATAATAATACAATATTTTCCACCACCATTTACTCATTGTTCTAAATCGTTCATTTTCAATATTATGAGAGTGAACAATTAGTCTAATACCGGCAAAATGCTTCAGCAAAAATCCTAACCATCCATAATAGGGATGTTCAATAATCAACGCCTTTATACCCGATCTGGTTAATAATCTTCTAAGTTTGAAAAAAAGAAAAATATTAATATACCTGAATTTGCTTTTACTACTCCCTAACACCGGTGTGGCAATAAAGTGTTCCTTTTCGGTAGCTTCATTTTCTGATACGGTATAGCAGGTTATGGAAGCATATTTTCCAAAATACTGAAGAAAATAATATATTCCCTTTTCCCCGCCGGAAATGGCCGGAATAATTTTATACGAAACCAATGATGCTACCTTCATCAATCAACGGCTTTTTTATTGTTTTTATTAGTCTGCCATTCCATAAAAAAACCTCCTAATACTACCACAATTAACAGCCATGAGCTCAGGTACGAAATATTGATACCTCTTTTTACAGACTGAGGTTCAAAAACCAATTTTACCTCATGCTTACCTGCCGGAACTTTTAGACCACGCAGAACGTAATCCGTTTTAACAATTTCAGTTTTCTGTCCGTCAATATAGGCGTTCCAACCGGCAGGGTAATAAACCTCGCTCAATACTGCAAACTGAGCGTTGACTGCGCTGGTGGTATATTCAATTTCATCATTTGAATATTTTTTTAGCGTAATAGAAGCGCTGGAATCAGCCACAATATTACCAATACCCTGCATGTAAGATTGTTGAACAACTGCGGTATCTTTCAAATTGGTATGCCCAATTGCCAACAATTCTTCTGCATCATTTGCTACAGGTTTTATAGCTTTAACAAACCATGCTGCGCCAAAATGCCCCGGGTTTTGCACCACATCTACCTGCCCTTGGGAGTTTTGATTGATTATATATTTTACATCCAATGCATTCAATAATTGTTCATTGGGACTGGTCATAAAATATTTTTCCAAAATATCCTGATAAATTCGAAGTTTTGCTGCATGGTATCCTAAAACAGAACGATGAAAATAGGATGCCCTGTTGTCATTCATTCCTCTGGAAACATCGAAAACACGAAAATGGGGGTCACTGTCTTTCAATATATGTTCATCCACAGGATTTTTTGTAAAGCTTTCGGTTTGCAATTCATCTTTTGGAATAAAGTGGTCATCGTTTAAATACTTTTTATCTACTGACCATAAGTCGATAAAAGTGATAGCAGCCAATAAAACAACAGCTACGGTAGATTTAAGCGTATTTTTAAGATACATATAAATTATGCCTAAAAGAATACCCATAAACAATATAGTGCGTAAAACCTGACCTCCGAACATGCTTTGCCTGTCTGCCTTCATACCGGATACTACGGCTTTGTTCAAAGTGTCGGTTCCGCTTTGGTCAAATTTTGCGTCCATTATCTGCTGGTCAAACCCTGAAGAATAATCCTGAGCCAGATAAATGAGCCCGATTACTACCACAATGCCGCCCAGTGTATATAATATTTTTTTTAAATCCGCCTGTAGCATTTCTTTTGCATTCCTCGCAAAAAATAACTGATGCACAGTAAGTACAGCCATTATAGGCATGGTAAACTCAGCAATGATGAGCGCCATTGACGGCGCTCTGAACTTGTTGTATAGCGGTAATATATCAAATAAAATATTATTGAAACCCATAAAATATTTACCCCAACTCATCAGTACTGAAAGGATGGTAGCGGCTAATAAAGCCCATTTAATGGGATGCCTGACGATTACAAACCCAATTATTGCCAATATAAAAATGAAGGCGCCAATATAAGGAGGACCGGAAGTACCGGCTTCACCCGGGCCTGTCATTCCGCCCCAATAAGATGGAAGGCCGGCAGCCATTGGTGCCGACGAGGTTTCAGGAACCCCTAATGCACCCAGTTTATTTACCACATTAGAGTTTTCGCCAAGCGTTTGAGCGCTGCTGCCACCAAATGCTTTTGGCATCAGCATTACGAGAGGTTCATTAATTCTCATGCTGTATTGGAAAGCATAATCATGATCAAGCCCCTTGGTGTTAGCAGTTTTAACGCTGTCACCCACAATCTCCACCGATTTGCCTCCACGCATAGTATATTTTGCATATTCGGTTGTGGTCATATAAGCCAATGAGTAACAGCCCAAACTAATCAATGCCGCCACCGCCGATAAACCAAAAGCTATAGCAATGTGTTTGTAATCTTTATCTTTTATCCAAACAAAAAGATAACTGATGGCAATGGCGCCTGCCACCAAAAAGAAGTAATAACTTACCTGAGGGTGGTTTGAAAACAATTCGAGATAGGCGCCCAAGGTTGCCACTGCCACCCCTATCCAATACCTTTTATTGAAAATCAACAATAAACCGGCCAGCAATAAGGGCATGAAGGCAATAGCAAACATTTTGGTTTCGTGTCCGGCACCTATAATAACCGGATTATAGGTGGAAAAAGCAAATGCCAGCGCACCCAAAATACCTATAAAAGGGTTGAGACCCATTACCACACATAAAATGTAAAAGCAAACACTTGCAAGAAAAAAGAAATTCATTGGCTTAGGTAACCCCAGAGCAAATACATTTTTCAAATCGGGCAAAAGTTTTTTCCCGGCCAGAAATATCTGGTAGTTGGGCATGCCGCTAAAAACGTTAGTGTTCCAAAGTGGATATTGACCGGTTTTTTCCTTTACGTCAAAAACATTTTGTACCGAACCTTTCCAGCCGATTATATCATGCTGGCTTAGTACATCGCCTTGCAATACGGGTTTGCAATAAATTATTGAAACCAACAAGAAGATAGTTACTGCTATAACATGCGGCACCGCCATTTTCAGCCATTGATTTTTCATGCGTCAAAGTATTTTATTGTTATCCCTCTTCAGGGGTAATATTTTTTTTGGGGGGGTAAGGTAGTATTATAATTCGTTCGAAAAAAACTGCCACCCTAACTGATTACTCCTTTACCTAAAAATAAATATTACTTGTTTTCTTCAATTTTAAATATTTGGGCAAAATAATGCTATTTTAGATGAAAATAGCTTATGCGTTGGTTAATATTTTTGTCCCGTGTTGCATTTCTATGTGGAATAATGATGCTGATGGCTTTTTCATTGCTTTTTGCCAATTGGAATAATGGCGAAACTATCTCCTCAGCGATTATTACAGCAGGATATGGTTTTGCCCTGTTGATTATTCCTCTGGTAAATATTCTATATCTGTTTTTATTTCTATTTGCAAAAAAAACCGGCGTTTCTCCCTGGCAAAAATGGATGAACTTTTTATTTCTGGTTGTATTGATATTGTATATTCTATCGATAAATAAAATCATTTCCATTTAAAAATCTCTTGCCTGCCATGTCAAAATATTTTGAATCATCAAACAATTGATTATTCAATTATTCCTTTTCTGAATATCGTACAATCAAAAACCAGTCATTGTCCAATGGCAGATATCCATAGTCATAACAGTAGCAATAAATATTCCCTTTTTTGGTTTGATACTGATGTGTAAAGTACTTGAAACTGAACCCTTTATTTGCAAGTTTCTCTTTATTTGCTTTAGCTGTGTCTTCGGTATCCGGAAGAACAGCTTTTAATATGTTTCGATTTTTGCGTAATACATTATTAATGTTGCGCACCAGTTTACCATCAGCGCTTTTTAATTGATTGTTGTAATTATTTCGGCAATAATCATCACAAAATTTTTTATCTGACCGGCCTCTAAGTGGCTTCCCGCAAGACATACAGGGCTTTGCATCAATATTCATCAATAATTTAATTTAATTAATAATTAAAGAATGTAATCAAAATTATATCATTAAAGCGTTTGCGTATAATAATTTTCGTTGAATATACCAATTTTATTTCAATTCGATTTTTCAAATTTTTTTTAGGTTTTTTTAAAATATATTCAATTATTTAACCTAATTATTTCTTTTTGGTTTTTCTAAAAAAAAAGAAGGGCAAATATTTTTTTTATGTTGAATAATTGTGGATATTCGCTATTCAGTTTTAGGATTTTTTACATTATGAAAGTAAATGAACGATGAATCCTGCTGATTTTGATTTTGAACTTATACCCTATAAAAATTCTTTTTAATAGATGGAAAAAAGTGCTGATAAAACCTGGTCTAATTGCTTAAAGATAATCAAAGATATTGTTGAATGGCAGCATTATAAAACCTGGTTCGAACCCATAAAACCTATTTCCTTAAATAATAATATCTTAGTAATACAAGTTCCCAGCCAGTTCTTTTTCGAATACTTAGAAGAGCATTATGTTAATCTCTTAGCCAAAACATTGAAACGTGAATTAGGCAAAGATGCCAGGCTGGAATACCGAATTATGATGGACAGCGGAAACAGTAGAGACAAACCACTAACGATAGATGTGCCCGGTGTTGGATACAAGACCTACTCAAATAATGAAATGGATTTCCCACTTGTGGTGAATAATACGGTTAAAAATCCGTTTGTAATTCCGGGAATCAAAAAGATGCAGATTGACCCTCAGCTCAATTTCAATTACACTTTTGATGCCTATATTGAAGGCGATTGCAATCGGGTTGCACGTAGAGCCGGAAAAACAGTTGCCGAGAAACCGGGTGCCAATTCCTTTAATCCTTTGGTTATTTACGGAGGTGTGGGATTAGGCAAAACTCATCTGATACAAGCTATAGGCAATGAGGTAAAAAGGTTGCATCCCAATAAGATAGTACTTTATGTAAGTTCCGAAAAATTCATCAATCAGTTTATGGATCACAGTCGCAACAATGCGATAAATGATTTTATTCACTTTTACCAGATGATTGATGTATTAGTGGTAGATGATGTTCAGTTTTTTAGTAAGGCCGAAAAGTCTCAGGAAGCTTTTTTTGCCATTTTCAACCACCTGCATCAGTCGGGCAAGCAATTAGTACTTACTTCAGATAAAGCTCCCAAAGACTTAGAAGGTGTTCAGGAAAGGCTATTAAGCCGCTTTCGATGGGGACTAAGTGCAGACTTGCAAATACCTGACTATGAGACCCGTATCGAAATTTTGGAGCGAAAAATGAAGGCTGACGGCCTTGAAATGCCCAAAGAAGTGGTGAAGTACATCGCCTATAATATTAATAATAATGTGAGGGAGCTGGAAGGTGCGCTTATTTCCCTACTAGCGCAATCTTCCCTAAATCGACGTGAAATTGACATCGACCTTGCCAAAAAGGTTTTAAGAAACTTTATAAAAACCTCCAGCAAAGAAATTACCATAGATACCATTCAAAAAATGGTGTGCGAGTATTTTAATGTATCATACGATAAACTGCTTCAGAAAACCCGGAAAAGAGAAATTGTGCAGGCCAGACAAATCTCAATGTATCTTGCAAAAGCATTTACCAAAAATAGCCTAAAAACCATTGGCGATCATTTTGGAGGCAGGGACCATACAACGGTTATTCACTCATGCCAAACAGTGAAAGATTTGATGGATACTGATTCCATTTTCAGAGAGAATGTTCTGGAATTGCATCAAAAAGTACAATTAGCGGCTATGTAATTTGATATTTGGCGTATCAAAATCAATCTTGTCTCATTAATATTTCAGATTAATAGCTATTTTCTAATAAAAAAAGTCACCTCAAAAAATTTGAAGTGACTTAAGCCTAAGGCTTTCGTTTTAAAAATGGTTTAGAGGAAAAAGCGCTAATAATTGAAAAAAGGATTAAATGGTCCTGTAGTTTTAAAGAATTTAGTTAAATTCAGTCTGCCACCCGTTATGCATTTATCTTTTAAAGAAGGCATAGGCATTACTGAATTTAAGATAGCCATTTTAATCATCTTTATATTATCATTAGGATAAATAGAAGCATAAAGAGCTACTGCTCCTGCAAAGTGAGGAGCCGCCATAGAAGTACCATCTTTTATACCATATCCGTTATTTGGAATGGTGGACATAATACCAGACCCTGGTGCAGCTAAATGAACAGTTTTCTTTCCATAGTTTGAAGCTGCGCTAAGCATTCCACTACTACTCAAATTAGCAACTGAGATTACATTAGGTAAATTATAGCTTGCCGGATAAAGAGGTTTATCATCATTATTATTTGAATTATTTCCAGCTGCTGCTATAAATAAAATACCAGCATTATTAGCCTTCTCAATAGCTTCTTTCAAAATTTCAGAATAATTATAATTTCCCCATGAGGCGTTAATAGCTACAATATTCATACCCTTTTGTTTTAGTTTGATAAAATATTCAATTGCCTCTACTGCCTTGGGAGTATAACCACCTGTTGGGCCCATAAATTTTCCACTAATCAGTTTAACATTCCAAGCTATTCCTGATACACCTTTACCATTTCCACCCTCTGCCCCTATTATACCAGCAACATGCGTTCCATGATTATCCTGATTTTCATCATAAATTGTATTATCACCATTGTAAAAATCCCAGCCATAAACATCATCCACATAACCATTTTTATCGTCATCAATACCATTTCCGGGTATTTCTTTAGTGTTTACTCCTGCATTTTTGATAAGATCTTCATGATTGTACATATACCCCTCATCCAAGACAGCTATATAAACATTGGATGAACCAGTATTTCCGTTAGCCCATGCATTGGCAACATTTGTTCCATAGGGACTGTTCATTAGATTCCACTGAGTGCCATCCAGAAAAAATGGATCGTTTGAAGTTTCTAACGTATGATAGATATAATTAGGCTCCATATATTCAATTTCCGAAGATCTGTATTTTACCAAATCCATCGGATCACCTTTTATTCTGGCTATTACATACTCGCCATCTTCCCCTATGTTTTCTATCACTTCTGTCCTGAAAGTAGAATAAGGTTCAGCCTGGATTGTCTTTAAAAAAGAAGATTTTCCAGCTTCAGAAATACCTTTTTTAAATTTAACAATTATCTCGTTAGGCACATATTCATTAAATTTTGTGGCTCCAATGGGTACCGTAATATTAATAGGTATCTCATTATTATTTCTTATGAATTTGTCAGATTTTTTACAACCATAGAATACAAATATCAGGCTAACTAACCATAAATTGGGCATTACATTTTTTTGCATGTTGGTAAAGAGGATTATGTTAAATTACTTGTGGTTTAGGCAATCATTTAAAATTGTCAAATAATATTATTTTTATAATTAAATAATGGTTTAGGGCAACTAAACAATTTCTTGACTGTAAAGATAATTAAGAATAATTGGATTTAATCTTTTATTTTTTTGAATATTTTATTTTTAATCATTTTTGTTAAGATTATTTAGCTATATTTGCAACCCTTTAGTTTTTATAAAACAGGTGAGGTGGATGAGTGGCTGAAATCAGCAGTTTGCTAAACTGCCGTACGGGTCAAACTGTACCGCGGGTTCGAATCCCGCCCTCACCGCTAAAATGATTGAAAACCACTACATTAGAATACAGGTTTCTTTTGATTTTATTCCATCGCACTGTATAAAAAGTAATTTTATAAAAAAAATATTAATACTTTTAGAAAAACTAACAATTGTGAGTATTTTTTTACTCAGACTCTCATTTAAAGCGTCTATTAGTATTTCTTTAACATTTTATTTGTTGAAATTTTAAAGAGAAAATGATCGAAAAGCTCTTTTTCAAAAATTATTTAAATTTTACATTCACATAACAATTTTCAAATACTTCGTCTTTTGAATATAAATTACGATGGATATTTAGAAATAACCTAAAAAAATGAATATGTTATAAATAGTAATTATTCAGCAATAGGTTAATCAAATTTTTCCAGCATCTTAAAGTGCTTTTTGGCTTCCAGCAGATAATCAAACCCTTTTTTAAAATGCCAATACGGATAGCCGTTATCATTATTGTATTTACTGATTTTATATAGCGCTTTCCAGTGGTGTAGCAGCGTTTTATAGGCATCTGCAAGGCTCATACCACAGTCGTAAATATGATTTGGTTCGGCTCCTGCCCCATTAAATTCCAGAATTGAAAAGTTTTTTCCTTGTTTCAGGTCTTCAATAGAAATTGTCTTTATATCATACCTTCCGTAAAAGAACATGTTGTTGTAATGGCTCATGTTATCAAAAACTCGTTCAAGATTCTCATCAATTTCTTTGTGCAGATTGGTAAATTTAGCGCCACGATTATGGTTTCCGGCAAAGGATAAATAAAAAACTTCGCCATCAGGAATTATACGCTGGTACCTGTGTCCGTGCCGGTGTTCCATTTCTTCGAGCCTGAAACGGGCGCGCGGATGCGCTTCTATCAATTCTTTCAGGCAACTTTGTCCATTGCCTACCACCTGCAAAAGTTCTTTATGAATAAACCCTGTAACCTTCCCTTTCTGCTCCCATGGGTAACGGTAATAGAATACACTGAACTCAAGCGGAAAATCTATTTTCTCTTGAGCAATATATTCCACAGGAATTCTTTCATGATATTTTTTTAACTGCTCTTCATTATCAATAACTCTGAACAAAATACCCTTCATCCCCACATCGGGTTTTACTATAAACGGATATTTTAACCCACTCAACCTAATTTTTCTTAATACATTCTCAAATGGTATATTATGCCTGATATAAATAGTAAGAGGAACAAATTCCACAGGCAACTGATCATACATCTCCTTTTTCCCCTCCCCTTCCATCCCTCCAAAGGCAATGGTAGGATTAGACGAGCTGAAGAACCATACTGCACGGCTACGGAGGCAATAATACAGCCATACCGGGAAAATGGGCGCATACAGTAAATTAAAAGGCCACAATTCCCAATTAAATATTCTGTTAACAATTTTTCTTATTTTCATCAATAATTAACAAATATAGACTTTGCAATCGTATAAAAAGCTAATTTTATGCTGTTGATTTTAAAGGTCAGCAAAATCTTAATATATTTATTTAAAAATTCATAATGCAAGTACATACTGTAGCAGAAATGTTTGCTAAGGGTGAAAGCCCCGAAATACTATTCTGGGTAGGTTGTGCAGGAAGCTTTGACCAAAGAGCACAAAGAATAACAAAAGCATTTGCAAATATTTTGACAAAAGCAGGTATCAAATTCGCTATTCTCGGAAAAGAAGAAATGTGTACAGGCGATCCGCCCAGACGTGCCGGCAATGAGTTTCTATTTCAAATGATGGCTTACCAAAACATTCAGACACTGAATGGGTATGGTATAAAAAAAATAGTTACGGCTTGTCCACATGGGTTCAATATTTTGAAAAATGAATACCCTGCATTGGGGGGGCATTATGAGGTAATGCATCACACAACGCTATTGCAGCAACTAATTGAAGAAGGTAAACTGAGGTTGAAAGATGGCGGAAGCTTCAAAGGTCAAAAAATTACTTATCATGATAGTTGTTATTTAGGTAGAAGTAATAATATTTATGAGGCACCGCGCAGGATTTTGGAAGCGCTTGACGCAGACCTTGTTGAAATGGAGCGAAGCAAGTCAAAAGGTATGTGTTGTGGTGCCGGAGGCGCTCAGATGTTTAAGGAAGAAGAAAAAGGAGAAACCAGAATCAATTTTGAAAGAAGCAAAGAAGCCATTGACACGGGTGCCAAAGTAGTAGCTTCAGCCTGTCCTTATTGCAACACCATGCTGACTGACGGCGTTAAAAACGAAGAAAAAGAGACGGTGGTGAAAGTGCTGGATATTGCAGAAATTTTGGAAAAGGAATTAGAATAACCATAAATTAAAAGATTTTTATAATATAAGTAAAAATATGAATTTAGAATACAGACAATTATTAAAAAGTGATTTTCAACCCAATTCGAAAGTATGGGTTTATCAGTCTAACAGACTACTAAGCCTGAATGAGGCTCTTGAAGCAGAAGAAATGATAAACGAGTTTATATCAGTATGGTTAAGCCACGGAGATGCAGTAAAAGCTGCAGGTCATTTATTTTTTGGACAGTTTGTTGTGCTTATTGCCGACGAAAGCCAGACGCATGTGGGAGGATGCAGTACCGACAGCTCAACCAGATTTATAAAATCGCTTGAAGAAAGGTTCAAAATCAGTCTTTTCGACAGGAACCAATTAGCCTTTGTGGTCAAGGAAAAAATTGAGCTTTTGCCACTATCTCAAGTGCCTTATGCCTTTGAGAATGGTTTCATTACACCTGAAACGCTTTATTTTAACAATCTGGTAAATACAAAAATACAATTGGAGGAAAACTGGATTATTCCATTGAAAGACAGTTGGGTATATTCCAGAGTTGGCGTTTCTGCATAAAATTGAAATTATTTTGAAAAAATAATAAATCCTGAAACGCTTATATTTGTACTCTTAAAAATACTTAATACATGCCTGAAGAATATGAAGATTTTTCTGATGCACTGGCAGATGAAAATGGAAATAATGATAAATCGGGTTGGTTTAAAAGAATTAAAAAGGGAATCTTAACCAAAACCTCTGAGAAAAAAGAAACACAGGAAGGTTTGTGGGTTAAATGCCCTCAATGTAATTATATTTCTACCCAAACAGAGCTAAAGGAACTGGAGTATGTATGTCCGAAATGCAGCTACCATCACCGGCTCAACAGTTGGCAATATTATGATATTCTCTACGATAATGGAGAATACACTGAGCTTTTTGAAAATATTATCAGTAAAGATTTTTTGGGGTTTACCGATTTGAAACCGTATCAAAAAAGACTTGAAGATATATGGGAAAAAACGGATTTAAAAGATTCAATGCGCGTAGCAGTAGGCAAAGTTGATGGTGAAGATATTGTAATTGCCTGCATGGACTTTGAGTTTATCGGGGGGTCTTTGGGCAGTGTGATGGGTGAAAAATTTTCGAGAGCGGTAGATTATTGCATTGCACACAAATTGCCGTATATGGTTATAAGCAAAAGTGGCGGTGCCCGAATGATGGAAAGCGCCTTTTCGCTAATGCAATTGGCCAAAACCAGTGGCAAACTATCACAGTTGAGCGATGCACAACTTCCATTTATTTCTTTACTCACAGATCCTACTTTTGGAGGTATTTCTGCTTCTTTCGGCATGTTGGGCGATTTGAATATTGCCGAACCTGGCGCTTTAATTGGTTTTGCGGGACCAAGGGTGATTAAAGAAACTATTAAAAAAGATTTACCCGAAGGATTTCAACGCAGCGAATTTCTGCTGGAGCATGGTTTTCTGGATTTCATTGTTGACCGTAGAGAACTGAAATCCAAGATAGGCACTGTAGTTCGATTATTTAGAAATTAATTTAAATAACCGGAATTACCGGGTATGTATTTAGAAAAAGAAATCAGAATCATTATTTTTCTTAATAGTTAATTATAATCTTTTATTTCAATGCAGCGCATCATTCTGCCTTTTTAATCTTTTAATTTATTTGACAGCTCAGGTATCTATAAAGAATCGTTCAGCATTTCATGAGTATTTTATTGACAATACTTATGTAGCAGGTATCGTTTTGCTTGGTACAGAGGTAAAGTCCATACGAGATGGAAAAGCCAGTTTTAATGACAGTTATTGCATCATTCAAAAAGGTGAGATATGGTTAAAAAGCCTGCATATTTCACCCTACTCACACGGAACCGTAAATAACCATGACCCTGATCGCGATAGAAAATTGTTATTGCAAAAACGAGAAATCAGACGAATTGAAAGCAAACTAAAAGAAAAAGGCTACACACTGGTACCGCTTAAAATCTTTATGACCGGAAAAAATTTTATAAAAATTGAAATCGGATTGGGTAAAGGAAAAAAACTTTATGATAAACGGGAAAGTATTAAGAAAAAGGATCAGGAGCGCGACTTAAAAAGATATCTGAAATAAGAAAAGCTCCACCGTTTTATTGTTGAAGCCTTTCAATAATCTTAAAACCAAAGGAATTATCTACCTCATCAGATACATTTTACCATACCCGTTAGTGAAATACTTATCTGTATTATCATTTTCAGCTTTATATTTTTCAAGTGATTTACCATTCAAATTGGTTATTACTCTATAAAGATAAACTCCATTGGCTAATGGCTGACCATACTGATCGGTGCCATCCCACTTGTATTCTGTAATATTTCTTCCAATTTTTATCGGGCCTAACTCTGCCTTTGTAATTTCTTTCACAATTTTTCCGGTAATCGTCATAATCTGGATTCTCAGATTTTGTGGCGGTTCGCTACCAGTAAGTGTAAACACAAAGGCTGTGGAGGTAGTAAACGGATTAGGATAGTTGAGTAAGTTCGAAATCATTGGTTTATTGATTACCTGAAATGCTACTCTGTACTGCAAATCTCCCGCTGTATTTCCACTCTGATCTTTTGCAGACACCAACAGTTCATAATTACCGTCTTCGTTTAAATATGGTTTGAAATTAATTGTTGCTGTATTTGCTCCATTAGCGCCCGGCGGATTAAACCTAAGTGTATCAGAATTATAATTATACGTCCTGACAGTGCCATTAGGATACTTCAGTTGCACCTTTACGAGGGCAGGATCATTGAGTAATAACCACTTTGAATCATCGGTCAGTTTTATCAAGACATCTGGCTTGCTGGCTACTATATCTTTATTAAGTATATGAACGCCATCAAAGGTTACGTCCATATAAGGATTTGTAGTATCTCTGCCTACAAAGAAACTGTTATAAAAGAAGTTATTAAAGTGAACTTGTTCAGGTTGCACTCCATTAGGATTAAACTCAACGAATATAGAATTATTTCCACCAAAGGGTTTTGTATCAATCGGAATGTTTAACCTCACAGTATCTTTAGGTTGCAAAGGTTTTTGATTAGGAACAGTAATGATATTTTCAATATTGTTCTTATCTCTGATTGTAAACTTAACACTCAGGCTGTCAAAAGCGTAATCACTAACATTTTTGAAAGCCACACCCAGATTAAAGGGTTCGCCGGCTTCAAGAGAATCTTTCTTGGAAAAGTAAATATTTGGGGCCAAAGCGCCTTCCGGAGCCGGAAGATAATCAACCATCAACCTTTTTAATTGAAAAATATCATAATTGATTGAATCTTTTGAATTAAAGCTAATCTTTATCCGTGGGTATGTATTTGCATTAATAGATGAAATATCAATCGGTTGAGTTGATAAGGATATGTTTGAAAATAGAGCTGATTCAAATCCATCATTTCTAATGCCGATTACATTTAACGAAGGTATTAATGTCTCTGACTTATTTAATGAATTGCCCCGCCAATAAATTTTATTCCATGATTTAGCTATTCCTATTGGTTGGGTCACCATACTTCCAGAATTACCATCAGCATCAACTATCAGAGTTATATTTAAAATTTCAGAAATATTATCAGCTACTTTCTGAGCCAAAGCATTTGGATTTCCCTTTTGAAGAATAAAAATAAACGGCACAAAAGAGGTAACATTACCTATCTTACTTGCTCCAAGTTGTACCAGTTTATGATATAAAGATTTTCCCGAACCCAATTCTGTGGTATCTTTTAACCATACTGATGGTAAAATGGTACCATCAAATATACTATTGGTGACTATTACATAATAATGATCAGGTATTGAGTCAATAAAATTCATTACGGTCTTCCTTGCATTTGTTGTTGCAATATCAAATTGGAAGAAATCAGGAATTGTTCCTGAAAAATACGGAACTGGCCTGTAGCTACCATATAGCCCCGATGCTCCAAGATCTTTATTTTTCATGACCTTCATTGCACGATTATCAATTACATAAAAACGAAGAGAATTCGATTGAGTTTCCAATGGCACTATCCAACTTCTCGCTGCCTGTAAATCATTGATCAATAATTGGTAATTACTTGCCTGAGAACCATAAGGGTATATTGCAGTAGTAATATTCATTGAGGCCTTTTTATCAGAATATTTAAATAATCCACTACTATCCAAAAAGAGCCCATTGAACGAATTATCTGAAAATTGGTAAAAATGAGATTGGTTAAACCCTTTTAATTCTCCATTTATATATACAAATGAAGCATTATTCCACATTGGCTGATCTGATTGTACAGACGGCTTTGTTGCCACTCGCCAGTAATACACAGTACTATCTCTAAAAGTAGTTGATGGATTAAACTCTACTAAGCCTCCCGATGAATTTTTTGAAAGAGATATTTTTGATGAAGAGTTAAATAGTTCAGTCGTATCCATTTCCATCAAATAAGTTTTGGATGATGCAAAAGGATTGGCAGTAGATGCAGAAAATACAATATTTTGTTTGTTTACAATCGATTGGTTTGAAGGGAAAATTGGCTTTAAATCATCCTCAAAAATAAAAAATTCTTTAGTAACAGAATTATTACTTTTATATAATTCATCAAATTGGTTTTCAGGATCTATGGTTACTGTAATTTTATTTGCCCCTTTGTCCCTTATAGGATTAATAGGAATAGTGAAGTGTAGGGAATCTGCATAAAATAGTTTTTGTAATGTATCTCTACTAATAATTTCTGTACTCTGATCAGGATAGGTTCTTTTTAATTCAACAACAAGATTATTTCTAACAGCTCTTCCTAAATTGAATATTTTATAATCAACTGTAAATTCATTTTCAGCAACTGATATAAAATTCGGACTAATTTTTAGGAATCTGTCCTCAATTGCATAATCGGGTTTGGCAAAGCTATAGAAAGTAATTGCCGGATCTCCATGCAAGGTATATTCCTCGCACTGAGTTCTTTGCAGAATGTCAGTCTCAGGTACAATCTGAAAAACCTTTTTTATGGTATTTACCATTAAACCGCCTAAATCCATACCATAATATAATTTTGATATATCAGTATAGAATCGAGTATTATAAATATCTAAGGAGGATATATATCCCAAGCTGGTCCCCGCCAACATTCCAATTGAACCTCTTTCTTTTGCCAATAAGTACTTTTCTGAAATAGTCTCTGCAGAAACTAACCTCGATGCTTGCAAGCCAAAAATATTTCCAACATCACAACCCATCATATTAAAAATAGGGTACTTATTTATGTTTGTATAATTTTCGGGCAATTCAAGATTAAATCCAAGAGAAGTTGCTGAAGAATGACCAAAATAGGTTAATAAACCAATTCCATTATTTATTAAAGATGACAACCTTAATGCGTTTAATTGTTGTCCGGTATTCGATAAATCCCTTAAGAAATCAAAAACATTAGCACCGTACAAAGTATCCTTTAAAATAGCCTTGTGGTTGTTTAGTAATTGGTATAATAAATTAATCTCAGATTGGGAATTTGAACCCACCAAATGCGCTACATCTTTTTTCCAGATACTCTCATCAATTAACGGGCTTAGAGCATTATTCTGTTGTTCATATTGCTTCACCTTGTCTAAGTAATTTTTCAATTCATCTCCGTTTATAACCGAAATTCTGCCAATAGGTGTTAATGGCACCGAACTGCTGCCTTCGGCGCTCAAAAGCACATCCGAGCCCGGAGAGCCAAATGTGGGAATCAGATTTAATTTTTCAGTTTCAGGTGATGATTCAGCTAATCTGGCCGAATAATAATTTACACCTTTGCCTATTAAAAATACATTTCTAATTTGTGATGAAAACTTGTTTCTTGCAAGTCTGATAAAATTTCTAACGGCCAGAGGATTCTGTTTGATACCGAAAGAAAATTGATCAATCAATTGATCAATCATATAAACTTTTGCATTAAAGCTACCACCAGCCTGAGTAGTTCTGTATGCCCGATAATCTTCTACGGGATGGCTACCATTACTACCGTTTAAAATCTGATTATGAGAAATCATCAGATAATCACCTTGTCGTGAACTTTCTGAATAATCAATAAAATTTCTAACCTCAAAACCTGTAACTCCCTTGATATTAGCGCCTTCCTGACTTACCAATATCAGGTCCTGAGTAGCAGATGTAGGTTGCAAAAATACTTTTATCAGAGAAGGATTTGAAGCATCTGCTTCATATCGCTTTCCATTATTTAAATCGTATAACACCGGAATTCCCGAAAAACTAAAACCCGAAATTTCTAAATAGGCTCCAGTGGCTCTTGCAGGCAATTGAAATCTGAAATTCTTTGCACCACCAAAATTAAAAACACGCGGATAGCTCATTTCTACAAAGGCAACCCTCATCCTGTCATTTGCCGACGTAGATGTATTGGTAATAATAAAATTAGCCGTACTTCCGGCAATCTTGCTCACATTCAATGTCTTGGATAATTTTTGATAGGCATACGAATTCATTTGGTTATCAAAAATCATTTCGCCATTCAGTGTTAACTGTATTTTTCTGGCATTGAATGCATTGCCCACAGCATTCATCTTTACCATAATATCTGGTGCACCGGCACCCGTGTAAACAAATAAATTATTTAAACTAAAATTTCTTGTCCCTCCATTTGCAATATCATTGGATGCCCAGCCTTCTCCATCTTCATAAGATGCCGGATACACAGCATCAGCACCCGAACCAAAGGGCGTACCAAAATGAATTTGCTCAGTAAAATATTCACCGGTTTTATAAACAAAATATGGCTCGGGTATTGCTCCTCCCGGGATAGAATTTGATGTAGGAACCAGTCGTTTATTGGTCGAAGAAGGATTTACAGTTAAAAAGTAAGAAGCTGTGTCTGTAAATAAACTCTTGACATCAGAAATTTGAAATTCAGGTTTTCGGTATAAATCAAGATCGGCCTTTCCATCATTCATTTCGCCCCAAAATTCAATATATCCGCCTGCCGGTAATGTGCCTGATTGATTAGAAACATAAATAGGTATTTCTTTCCCGTTGCGCCAAAGTTGAAACTGGGATACGTTTGTATTAGCCAAATTAATAGCCGCCAATTGAGACTGAGAAATCCGGTATAATCCTGTAGTTCCTACTTTAAATTTATAATACGTTTTATTATAATCAATCCATTCATTATTGTATTGCTGTGCACAAACTATAATCGAGTAAAACGATAATAATATGAATAGCAATTTTTTCATCTATGGTAATTTGTTATTTTATTTAATTGATTGCTTTTTATCCCGTCTGCCAAAATCAAGCCTTAGCGAAAATACATGAGTAAATAAAGGATTGGACTGGTTTGCCAAATTGGCAAATGCATAATCTACAAAAACGCTTCCTATCCTAAATCCAACACCGGCGCTGGGCTGATAAATCCATACCTTCTTCTGGTTTAAGGTATCGCCATCGGCTAATGCCTGCTGAAAATTATTAATACCGCCTCTTAAAAAGAATATATCGCGAAATGAATACTCCAGACCAATTTTGGGGTCAATGCTTACTGGATCAAAACTTGCAATGGTGTTTCGTTTCCCGTCAAAGGTTACATCAAAATTTGCCTCCGCCAAAAGATTAGACTTTTTGCTCAATGAGAAAGATTTTGCCGCTGCCAAAACAAGCCTCGGTGAAGTAAGCTCTGTAGATTTTACGGGGATATCATTTTTGGTAAGATATAAGACTTCTTTTTCTTTATCAGTAAAATTAAACGCCCATGTATTGAAAGTAGTAGTAATATCTTTACCAACAATGCCGAACTGCCATTTTCTTTTTTGTATCTGCAAGCCGGCATCAATACCAAATCCCCAGGCTTTGGCAAAACTGCCCACTCCTCTATGAATTACTTTGGCATTAATCCCAAAATTGACATTTTTATTTTCTGCACTTTTCAATTTACGGGCATAAGAAAGTAAAAATCCGTAATCGGCAGATGAAAATGTGCTGATATTATTATAATTGATTGTTCCATCAGGTTCTACCAAAAATAGCGTATTAGGAATATCATCCACAGCAAAACGAAGTGCAGTAACCCCCAGCGCATTTTTTTGGTTGGCAGTAGGTATAGTTACATTTGCGAAATCATATTTACCTATTCCGGCAAAATATTCGGAGTGCATAAGATTCACCTGCGTATTTGTGTGCACATTTATCAAGCCGGCAGGGTTCCAGTAACCGGCAGTTCCGTCTTTGGTAGAGGCAGCCTGAGCACTTCCCATAGCTAATCCTCTGGCTCCTGCTCCTATATTTAAAAACTCATTGGAGTACTTTCTAAATTGTGCCTGACTATGTAAGGAGAGGGAAATTAAAATTAATATTGTAAAATACTTATATGTCTTAAGCGGGTTTATCATTCAATATATTTTTCTTCTCATAACAGAGATTTTATTTATCGAATTTATTCAATGTTATACAAATAAAGAATTTTTTTTTTGAATTTTAAAATCCAATTTCAGCTTTCTTATAAAAGATGATTCAATTCAAATTGTCAAAATAAAAATGCCCAATCAAAAATGACCAGGCAATCGACTAAAAATCTCAAAATAATAACCAATCTTCAAATTTTTAAGATTTCATCGCGTTTCAAGAATTTTTTATTGAGTAAATTACAATTTCTTAATAATTTAACCTTATTCAGCAACTGATAATGCAGGTACTGGCGCTCTATTCTTGGATTACTTTTTGCTTACGCAATTTATTAATCCAAATAAAAGTGCCGGTTATGGGCAAACTGGTTCCAATGAGGCAGAAAATAAAATATAGAATTTTGGAAAACAACCCAAAAATTTCGCCCGTATGCAATGGCTTGATGCTGGCGGCAATTTTGGCTCCAAAGGCTTTGTCTGCAAATTTTTCTGTCTTTAAAACATTGCCTGAATATTGATCAATACTTACCTTATTAGTTGCAGTTACATTAAAAGCAGCTTCATTATTTTTGGTTACTGTAAATACTCCCAAACTATCCTCGGGTGCGCTCACTCTGATATTACCTCTTTTTGGCAGTTCGTTATTAGCCGCTTCAATTACCGAAGAAAATGCAACAGTTTGGCCTGATGATGTAGAAGACATTACCGGCTTTCCGCCTCCCCGCTGTAGCACCGGCGCTTTCAATAGTTTGCTGGCTCCCATTTTATACCAGTCAAACGACCAGCAAAGCCCAGTGAGCGACATAATCAATAGAAAAAGGAATGAATAAAAACCCAACACATTATGCAAATCATGATTAAGGCGTTTCCATTTCCCCGAAAACATTATTGTAAAACACTGTTTCCAATACCGAAACCTTTTGGGCAACCAAAGAATTATACCCGATAATAGAAGGAAAACAAAAATAAGGGTGGCAATACCCACAATTATTCTTCCGGTCTTCATATCCATCAACAACCAGCGATGCAGTTTCATCATGGTGAGAAAAAACTTACCGGAACCTGTTTCGGTATCAGACTGAACTGTTCCAGTATAAGGATTTACAAAAACCTGTTTTCCTCTCTCCTCTCCTTTCGCCTTTTCTAAAGGTTTAATAGAAAAAACCCAGACCCTGTTTCCTTTGGCAGGAATACTCAATCCGGTAACAATAGCCTTTTCGCTTTTGGCTACCATTGCTACAAGGCTGTCGGTGTGCAGTTTTGATACTCCTGCAGGAATTTCAAAATAATATTTTTCTTTATTGAAAAATTCATCAATTTCAGTACGAAAGGCGTAAATAGTACCCGAAAGGCATACCACAAAAAGTATTAACCCGCTTGCCAAACCTAACCAAAGGTGCAGGTCATTCATCAATTTTCTAAAACGTCCGTTCATAGAAAGCGAAAATAAGTGGGTAAATCCTCCATGCTTTACGAATTAGGGAAAATTTATTGTCAAAAGAGGGAAAAAATATTTTCTAAAGATTTTTAGTTTTTATCAAAATCGCTAACTTTGGCGTGTATGCGAAAGGTTATTGCATTATTTTTCCTTTGTATTTTTATCATTTCCACTACTCATGTAGTTGAGTTTCGGAAGGTTCCGGAATTAATCAAACACTACACTGAACACAAAAGAGGAGATGCCAGCCTGAATATCTTTAAATATGTTTTCAATCATTATTTTAAAGGTGATGAAAAAGATGTAGATTATTCCCGAGACATGCAGCTTCCTTTTAAAACACTGGACCATATTCTTACGAATATCATTCTTGATGTACCTTCACCGGGCTTATGTTTCAACCCTGTTATTTTATTTAATGAAAAGGACTATACCTGTAAATACAAGTCATTAAATACGCTAATTTACTGTTCTGCCATCTGGCAACCGCCCAAGTGCTAAACTATTATTTTTTAGCTCTATCTGATATATTATAAAATAAATCACTTAAAGAAATATTAATTTGTTTTAGGCATCCTCTTGCCTAATTCAATTTCATGATTAAAAATATCATGTAAAAATTATCAAAAAATCATGTTATCAAAAATTATTGAATTTTCGATTAGAAATAAACTCATTATTGGGCTATTAGTATTGGCTTTGGTAGCCTTTGGGTCCTATGCAATTACTAAATTGCCGATTGATGCTGTTCCTGATATCACAAATAATCAGGTACAAGTTATTACAACAGCTCCGGCACTTGGTGCCAATGATATTGAACGGCTAATCACTTTTCCTATTGAACAAGCCAACAGCAACATTGGAGGATTAGTGGAAATCAGAAGTTTTTCACGTTTTGGTCTTTCATTGGTTACTATCGTTTTCGACGACGGCACTGATATTTATTGGGCAAGGCAGCAGGTTACAGAAAGATTGCAACAAGTGCAAAACCAAATCCCACCCAATATTGGCACACCCACGCTAGGCCCTATAAGCACAGGATTGGGAGAAATATATCAATATGTGGTAAAAGCAAAGGCAGGATATGAGCATCGCTACGATGAAACACAGTTAAGAACTATTCAGGACTGGATTGTGAGGCGACAATTACTGATGGTAAAAGGAGTTGCAGAGATAAGTAGTTTTGGCGGAAAGCTGAAGCAATATTCAATTTCGGTATATCCCGGCAGACTCAATGCCAATAATATCACAATCAATGATGTATTTAAAGCCTTGGAAAACAATAACCAGAATACCGGCGGAGCCTATATTGAAAAAGGGCCTACAGTTCTTTTTATTCGATCCGAAGGCTTAATTGGCAATATTGAAGATATCAAAAACATCTCAATAAAAAATACGTTATCAGGTACGCCTTTGTATATTAAGGACGTGGCAGATGTGAGTATAGGTTTTGCTACTCGTTACGGAGCTATGTGTTATAATGATGAAGGAGAGGTGGCCGGTGCTGTGGTTATGATGCTCAAAGGAGCAAACAGCAGTGAAGTGGTGAGCAATGTGAAGGAGAGAGTGGCCCAGATTCAGAAAATGCTGCCTGAAGGTGTAGAAATTGTCCCTTTCTTGGATCGTACAAAAATGGTAACACATGCAATTAACACCGTAGAAAAAAATTTACTTGAAGGCGCCTTGATCGTTGTATTGGTATTGGTAATGTTTTTAGGCAATCTCCGCGCAGGATTTTTGGTAGCATCGGTAATTCCTCTATCTATGCTGTTTGCCGTGATAATGATGAATTTTTTTGGAGTTAGCGGAAACCTCATGAGTCTTGGCGCTTTGGATTTTGGCTTAATTGTTGACGGGGCTGTAATCATTGTTGAAGCTGCAATGCACCGCCTTTCACATTCTAAACACCTTCAAGGTTATGCAAAACTCACACAGCCACAAATGGACGGAGAGGTAAAACATGCAGCAGGCAAAATGATGAACAGTGCGGTTTTCGGCCAGATAATAATCCTAATTGTGTATTTGCCCATCTTCGCACTTGAAGGCATTGAAGGTAAAATGTTTAAACCCATGGCCCAAACGGTTTCTTTTGCATTGATTGGCGCTTTTATTTTATCGCTTACATATATTCCGGCTATGAGCGCATTAATTCTTAGTAAAAAAGCACAAACCAAACCCTCTCTTTCTGATAGAATAATCGCTAAACTTGAAATTTTTTATCAAAAAAATCTGATTATCACTCTAAAGTACTCCAAATCAGTAGTTGCAGCCGCAGCAATACTTTTTTTTATCTCTGTTTATATTTTAACAAAAATGGGGGGCGAGTTTATTCCTAAGTTTGAAGAAGGCGACTTTGCAGTTGACACAAGAGTACTTACAGGTAGTAATTTAAACACGACAATTGAATATACTCAAAAGGCTGCTCATATTTTAAAAACTCGTTTTCCAGAGGTGGAACAAGTAGTAACCAAAATAGGTAGCGGCGAGGTGCCTACCGATCCAATGCCTATGGAAGCCAGTGATATGATGATTATTCTAAAAGATAAGAAACACTGGACTACCGCCCACTCATTCAATGAACTTTCTGAAAAAATGAGCAAGGCATTGGAAGATGTGCCCGGTATTACTACCAGTTTTCAATATCCGGTACAAATGCGTTTTAACGAATTGATGACCGGAGCAAGGCAAGATGTGGTATGTAAAATCTTTGGAGAAAATATTGATTCCTTATCGGTTTTGGCTGAACAACTTGGCAAACTTGTAAGCTCCGTAAATGGTGCTGAAAACATTTATGTAGAACCAGTATCAGGTATGCCTCAAATAATAATAGAATACAATAGACCGTTAATTGCACAGTACAATCTTTCTGTTGCGGATATTAACAGGGTTGTCAATACTGCATTCGCCGGACAGATGGCAGGTCTGATGTTTGAAGAAGAAAAACGATTTGACCTCGTAGTTCGTATAGCCGACACTGAGAAGAAAAATTTACAAGATGTGCAAAGCCTGCTTATTCCCACTCCTTCCGGCATCCAAATTCCTCTGGAAAAATTGGCTAACGTGAGTATTAAAGAAGGCCCAAACCAAATTCAACGTGAAAATGCTCAACGTCGAATAATTGTAGGTTTTAACGTGAAAAATCGCGATGTAGAATCTGTGGTAAATGAATTGCATAAGAAAGTTGACAAAACCATGAAATTTGATCCGGGATATTTTATTACTTATGGCGGTTCTTTTGAAAATCTGAATAAGGCAAAAACTCGTTTGTCTATTGCAGTGCCTCTGGCTTTTGCATTAATCTTTATCCTTCTTTATTTTGCCTTCAAATCGGTTAGACAAGGGCTTCTTATTTTCACGGCAGTTCCCCTTTCGGCAATTGGAGGAATACTATTTCTATCGCTTAGAAGTATGCCATTTAGTGTGAGCGCCGGCGTAGGCTTTATAGCCCTGTTTGGTATTTCCGTGCTAAACGGCATTGTGCTTATTTCTGAATTTAACCACTTGAGAAAAGGCGGGCTAAAAGACATTAAACACATTGTGCTCACCGGCACTAAAACAAGGCTTAGACCAGTGCTGATGACTGCTACAGTAGCCGCCTTGGGTTTCTTCCCAATGGCAGTCAGTACTGGTGCAGGCGCCGAAGTTCAAAGGCCTCTGGCAACAGTTGTAATCGGCGGACTTGCCGTTTCTACATTTTTAACACTTGGTGTTTTACCCATTCTTTATATATGGGTTGAGACCTGGTATGCCAAAAAGTCTAAGAAAGGCATTTTAGCAGATGAAAGCTTATAAATAATAAAACTTAAAATATGAATTCAACTTTGAAATATCCTATAATTCCCTTAGTTCTGCTGATTGAATGTTTGGACAGATCTTGCGCTTCTCTAAAGCTTCTACCAAAATTCTATCCCCATCTGATTATTTTTCTATTATTTTCATTTGACTCAGCAGGGCAATTTCCCATTTCCCTGAATCAGGCAATAGATTCGGCTATTAAAAATAATCTTATCATTCAAAATGAGAATCTGAAATCAGATTTAGCTAAAGTACTGATTAAGTCTGCCACTGTTATCCCATCTACAAACATTACAAGTGAAATGGGACAGATTAATAGCGCCTATTTTGATACTAAATTTGGCATTTCGCAAAACCTTAGTTTCCCTATTGTATATGCAAAACAAAAACAGCTTTTTACCGAAGAATGGAAAGCAACTTTGTTGAGCGCTTCATTAAAAAAGGCTGAATTGAAAAGAATGGTAACCGAAACGTTTTATACTTATCTTTTCTGGAAAGAAAAACAAACGCTCCTGGAAAATTTAGATACAATATATTCAGCACTTTTAGAAAAAGCATCTTTTCGCCTTCAAAAGGGCGAAAGCAATATTTTAGAAAAAACTACATTTGAAACGCAGCAATCTGCGATTTCAATGCAGCTTTCGCTAGTACAACAAGAGATTAAAGTTCTGGAAAACAACTTTCGGCTTTTGGTAAATACGCATATTTCGTATTTTCCTGCAAAAGTAAATTTTAAATACCCTGAATTAAATTTTGAAAACTGGCAAAATCCAAATCAAAATCATCCTTCACTTTTACTGGTGCGACAACAAGTTGAAATTGCAAAAGCAACAACTCAAACAGAACAGACCAAATTATTACCCGATTTGATTTTGGGTTATACCAATACCAGTATGAAAGGATTGGGTGCCGATGACAGACTCTATGGGGCTTCACATCGCTTTCATATTGCCCAGGTTGGAATTGGCATTCCCTTGTTTGCTGCATCACAAAAAGCAAGAATAAAAGCAAGTATTATCAGTGAGCAAATTAATCAAAAAAATTACGAAATTGAAAAGGCAGGTTTAGATGCAAAAATCAACTCAGTTTTTGAACAATACCAACGTCAAAAAAACACTGTCAGGCTTTACGAAATTCAATATTTAAAAAATATAAAAATAATTAATGAAACCGCAGGAAAACAACTACAAAACGGCGAAATCAACTATCTCGAATTAGTAATGCTTATCAATCAGGCAAGTAACATACAAAGTAGTTATCTGAACGATGTGCATCTATTAAATCAAAGCGCTATTCAATTGGAATATCTACTCAATTTATAAATAATACTTAACTTAAATTATTATATCAATGAAATATCAGTACAAACATATATTTAATTGGAAGAAAAATGAAAAAACCTCCTCATTTCTCTGGGCAGCGCTCGATAATCATTTGACAGTAAGGCTTTGTCTTTGTGGAATAATTCTCCTTACCATTGTTTCATGTAAAAGTGAAAAAGAAGAAGAACCACAAACAAATATTGATGAAAAAACTGTTATACTGACTAATGCTCAATATAAAAATGCAGGAATCCAAACCGGGAAACCGGAAGAAATAACTATTGGCAGTACAATAAAAGCAAATGGCAAAATTGATGTGCCTCCACAAAATCTTATTTCAGTATCAGCGCCTTTGGGAGGTTATCTAAATACGACTGATTTATTGCCCGGTATGCAGGTTTCAAAAGGTCAGGTAATAGCTACAATGCAGGATCAACGATATATTCAACTTCAGCAGGATTATCTTACAGCAAAGGCAAGACTACAATATTTTCAATCTGATTATGATCGTCAAAAAACACTGAATCAAAGTCAGGCCAGCAGTGAAAAAATAATGCAACAGGCTTTGACAGAGGCAAACAGCCAACGCATTTTATTAAATTCATTAGGTGAACAGTTAAAATTAATAAATATCAACCACTCAAAGCTAACAATGGAAGGCATTTCCAATACTATATGTATCTACTCTCCTATTTCAGGTTTTGTCAGTAAGGTTAATGTCAATGTAGGGAAATATGTAAGTCCATCAGAAGTAATGTTTGAACTGATAGATCCGACTGATATACATCTAAATCTCAGAGTATTTGAAAAGGATTTAGGAAAACTGTATATTGGACAAGAAATTATGTCTTATACAAATAATGCACCAGATAAAAAATATCCTTGTAAGATAATACTAATCAACAAAGATGTATCGGTAGAAGGCACCATCCAGGTTCATTGCCATTTCTCTAAGTACAACCCCCTTCTAATACCCGGTTTGTATATGAATGCCGATATTCAGATTGATAATAAAAAAACAAATGCTTTGCCTGAAGATGCAATAATCACCTATCATTCGAGGCAATATGTTTTTACGGAAATAGAAAAGAACAAGTTCGAAATGCAAGAAGTCAACATTGGTGGAACAAAGGATGGGTACACCGCTGTTTTAAATTTGGACAATCTGAAAGATAGGAATATTGTCATTAAAGGAGCCTATGCGCTCTTAATGAAATTAAAAAACAAAGAAGAATAAACGCTGCAATTAAAATATGCTGGAAAATAATTTTACTATACAAGGTTTGAACGACGAGGAGGTTTTAAACTCACGAAAAAGGTTTGGCGCCAACAAAATTGAGTCAAAAAAAGAAAGTGGATTTCTGATAGTTCTTAAAAGTCTGGCTAAGGAACCAATGATACTGTTATTGCTGGTTGCTTCTCTTTTATATTTTATTCTTGGTGATATCGGTGATGCCCTTTTTATGGTGGCAGCTATTTTGTTAGTAGCAGCTATCTCCATTTATCAGGATAACAGAAGCCGTAAAGCCCTTCTAAAACTAAATGAATTTATTCAGCCAAAAAACAAGGTAATACGAAATGGCAAAACAATGCAAATCGACAACGAGGATATTGTTGTTGGCGATATGGTGATGATAGAAGAAGGCGCTCATATTCCGGCAGATGGAGTAATTGTTCACTCCAATGATTTTTCGGTAAATGAATCATTATTGACAGGCGAATCATTGTCTGTTTATAAAGACTCAGGTAGCGAAGAAAATAAAGTCTTCAATGGAACCATTGTAGCCGGGGGCCTCGCAATTTTTGAAGTAACTGCTATTGGCAATAATACAAAACTTGGAGAAATAGGCAGAAGTCTTACTGAGGTGGAAACTGAAAAGACACCACTCGAGAAACAGATTAATGCCTTTGTAAAATATATGGTAATCATTGGAGCGGTGGTATTTTTTATTGTTTGGATTTTCAATTATTTTTTGTCTTATAATTTTTTGGATAGCTTACTAAAGGCGCTCACACTCGCCATGAGCATTTTACCGGAGGAAATTCCTGTTGCTTTTACAACATTTATGGCGCTGGGCGCCTTCCGACTCATGAAAATGGGTATTGTTGTAAAACAAATGAAAACGGTAGAAACACTGGGTAGTGCAACCGTAATCTGTACAGATAAAACAGGTACGCTTACTGAAAACAAAATGCGATTGTCCAAACTATATACTTTTCCTGCAAAAAAAATTACAAACTTTGAAGATATTCAAACGATTGAGGAAAAGCAATTAATTGAAATAGCTATGTGGGCAAGCGAACCAATCGCTTTTGATCCAATGGAAATCTCTATTCATCAGGCATACAAACAAATTTGTGAAACAGATGAAAGGGTATTTTACAAAATGATTCATGAGTATCCCATCAGCGGAAAGCCTCCTATGATGACCCATATTTTTGAAAATGAAATGGGAAATCGTATAATTGCTGCCAAAGGCGCTCCAGAAGCTATTTTACATATTTCTGACTTGACTGAAAAGGAAAAAAATGAGATCAGTTCTGCTTATAAAAAACTATCATCCGAAGCTTTCAGAATATTGGCAGTTGGCAGTACTCGGTTCTCGGGAAACCAATTCCCCTCAAAGCAGCAGGATTTCTTATTCACTTTTCATGGCTTATTGGGTTTTTATGACCCACCTAAAAATAATATTAATGAAGTATTATCAAATTTTTATACAGCAGGAATCAAGGTCAAAATAATAACTGGAGACAACGCCTCCACAACAACAGCAATTGCAAAAGAAATTGGTTTCAATAGTTATGAAAAAAGCATAACAGGGCAAGAACTCTTGGCATTAAACGATAACCAATTAAAAAATGAGGTAGAGAATAAGTATATTTTTAGCAGAACTTTTCCTGAAGCCAAACTTCGCATTATTGAAGCATTGAAAGCAAATAATGAAATTGTAGCCATGACCGGAGACGGCGTAAATGATGGCCCTGCTCTCAAAGCGGCCCATATTGGCATTGCTATGGGTAAAAAAGGTACTGAAATTGCAAAGGGGGCAGCTTCGCTTATATTGATGGATGATAACCTTGAAAAAATGGTAGATGCAGTGGCAATGGGTAGAAAAATATATACAAATCTGAAAAAGGCCATTCAATATATTATTTCCATACATATCCCTATTATCCTCACCGTATTTTTCCCTTTGGTGCTTGGTTGGGTTTATCCAAATATTTTTACTCCAGTTCATGTAATCTTTTTGGAACTTATAATGGGACCTACCTGCTCAATTATTTATGAAAATGAGCCAATGGAAAAAAATATAATGCTTCAAAAGCCAAGACCTTTTGCAAATACTTTTTTCAATTGGAGAGAGTTAACCACAAGCATAATACAGGGTTTAATGATTACTACCGGAACTTTATTTGTTTACCAATATGCTGTTTCAAATGGCTTTAATGAACCCGTTACAAGAACAATGGTATTTACTACTCTAATATCGTCAAATATTTTTCTTACTCTAATTAATCGCTCATTTCACTATTCGATATTTGAATCATTAAGGAATAAGAACAATCTGATAACACTGATTGTTCTTGCAACAATACTCCTTACCACCCTTTTAATTTATGTCCATCCGCTTGCATCGTTTTTCCGGTTTCAACAATTAAAGACGCAACAGTTGTTAATTAGTGTAGCTGTTGGATTTGTTTTCACATTCTGGTATGAAATAGTGAAATATTTTAACCGAATAAAAAAATAAATAATTCAATACCTGCAAAAAAAGAAAAAGAATTGCTCAACTTTTTTCAATTCAAAATATTTATTTAACTTGTAGTGAATTATATAGTTTTATGTTGAAAACAATTCCACGCGATGTAAGTTGGCTGTCATTTAATGCAAGAGTACTGCAGGAAGCTGCCGATCCTGAAGTGCCACTAAGGGAACGCGTAAAATTTCTTGGTATTTTTTCAAATAACCGCGATGAGTTTTTCAGGGTGCGGGTAGCCTCCTTGCGCAGGATGCTTCGCATAGAAACCAAGCTGAATATGCACCCCGAAAAAGATCCGCAAAAAATTTTGAAAGAAATTAAAGAATTAATTTTCAGGCAACAAGAGGATTTTGAAAAAGTTTGGAATTCGGTTTTGGATGACCTTAACCATAATAATATTTTTCTGAAAACTGAAAAACAACTCAATAAAAGACAACAAGCCTATGTTCAAAACTTTTATGATAACGAAGTAAGCCCAAATGTTATTCCCCTGATGATTGAGTCAATCAAAACCTTCCCAGACCTGAGGGATAAATCAATTTTTTTGGGAGTGGTAATGAGTAAAAAGGGGTCAGATACCGATAGAAAATATGCTGTAATAGAAATACCTGTTACTGCAGTAGGCCGTTTTATATTACTGCCTTCAGCCAGAGGCAGGCAGGATATTATTTTGCTTGAAGATGTGATAAAACATAACCTGCCTGAAATTTTTAGCTTTTTGGGCTATTCCGAGTTTAATGCACATATATTTAAATTTACACGTGATGCAGAATTAGACATAGACAACTTAGATACTTCGCCTTTTGTTCAGAAATTAGAAAAGGGATTGAAAAACAGAAAAAAAGGAAGACCCATCCGCCTTACTTACGATGAAGATATTGACAAAGGGCTTTTAGATTATCTAATAAAAAAATTTGGTCTTTCCCTGCAAGACAATCTGATACCTGGAGGTAGCATTCATAATTTCAGGCATTTTATGGACTTCCCCGATCAGGTTTTTAAAAACAAAACACAACGAAAACAGTCTTTTGATCATCCATTGCTCGCCGGAAAAAGAATTTGGGATGCGGTTACAAACAGGGATATATTGCTTAATTTTCCCTACCATAGTTTTACACCTGTAATTGACCTGATTAGGGAAGCTGCTTTTGACCCTGATGTAATTTCTATAAAAATATCCTTATACCGATTAGCATCACAGTCAAAAATTATTAATGCCCTTATCAATGCCAGCCGCAACGGTAAAGAGGTAACGGTGATGCTGGAACTGAAAGCAAGATTTGATGAAGAGGCCAACCTTATGTGGAAACAAAGGCTTGAGGAAGCCGGAGTAAAAGTGCTTTCTGAAATCCCCAATATAAAAGTTCATGCAAAAATTTGTGTAATTAAAAAGAAGACAAAAAAGAAGACTACCTATTACGGATTTGTAAGCACAGGAAACGTAAATGAAAAAACCGCAAAAATATATGGCGATCATTGCTTGTTTACATCCAATGCTCATGTAATGGCTGATATCAATCGGATTTTTAATTATCTGTCGAATCCCAAAACAGGCGCTTCTTATCTTACCAAATGCAGAACCATTATTCCCAGCCCGCATATTTTCAGAACCAAAATGCTCCAGTTTATTCAGCAGGAAATAGAACAGGCCAAAAAAGGGAAACATGCGGAAATACTTCTAAAAATGAACTCTTTAGCTGATACCATCATGATAGAAAAACTATATGAAGCAGCTAAAGCTGGAGTAAAAATTAAACTGATAGTAAGAGGGATATTTTGTATGTTTTCCGAAAACAAAAAATTTAGATTTCCCGTAAAGGCAATAAGTATTGTAGATGAATATCTGGAACATGCAAGAGTATTTGTTTTTTACAATAAAGGAAATCAAAAAGTATTTATATCTTCGGCAGACTGGATGCTGCGAAATATTGAACACAGAGTAGAAGCTACTTGTCCGGTAACCAATAAAGAATTGAAAAAAGAATTGCTGGATATTTTGAACATTCAGCTAAAGGACAATGTAAAAGCCAGAATATTGAATAATTCATTGAGCAATGAGTATGTAAATTTGCAGAATGAGAAAGTGAGGTCGCAGATAGTAACATATAATTATTTAAAAAATAAAATTTATAAAATTTGAAATTAGCCGCTATTGACATAGGCAGTAATGCTGCAAGATTATTGATTAAAGATATTCATTTTGACAAACAAAATAAGCCCGAATTCATAAAGTCGAATCTTGTAAGAGTACCGCTACGACTGGGTTTTGATGTTTTTGAAACTGGAGAAATATCTGAAGCCAAAGTAGAAAATATCCTTAATACCATCAAAGCATATAAACACTTGTTGGAGGTGTATGGCGTAAAGCATCTCAAGGCATGCGCTACATCAGCCATGCGCGATGCAAAAAACGGCATAGAAATCATAAAAAGAGTAAAAGATGAAACAGGCATAGAAATTGAAATTCTTTCGGGAGAAAATGAGGCTTCAATGGTATATGAGAACCATGTACCCGACAATTTGCCTAAAGAAATTTCCTATTTATATATTGATGTTGGCGGCGGAAGCACCGAACTTACTTTTTTCAGCAACGGCGAATTGGTTTTTAAGCAATCTTTTAATATTGGCACAATTAGATTGCTCAAACATCAGGTGTCCGAAGCGCAATGGGATGAGATGAAATCCTTCATTAAGACCGAAACCAAAAATTCGAAATTAATAATGGCTATCGGTACCGGAGGAAATATCAATAAAGTGTTTTCATTGTCAAAAAGAAAAGAAGGGAAACCGCTTTCTTTGGATCTTCTAAGAGATTATTATAAACAACTCAGCAGCCTCAGCCTTTCTGACAGAATGAGCGCCTTCAAAATGCGTGAAGATCGTGCAGATGTGATTGTGCCAGCATTGCTGATTTACATCAATGTTTTAAAATGGGCCGGCGCTAACGAAATACTTATTCCGAAAATTGGTCTCGCCGATGGTTTGATTCATAAGCTTTATGATGAGGTAGTTAAAAACGCTTTCAAATAATGTATAAACGTAGAATAAACGAATATCAAAGGCTGGGAAAAATTTCAAGTACACGGGTGAGCCGGTGCTCGGGATTGATGTTGTGCAGCCAGCACATGGAGAACAGGCTATACAACATTGCTGCATTTTATGACTGCGTAAAATTTTTAAAGAGCAAGTCAGGAAGGTTTATAAATGTATATTTTATCAGCTTTGCCTTTTATAACTACAGCCAAAATAATAACAATTACGAATTTAATAATCTTCTTACCTACCAAAGCATTAAGGACTTGAGATTGATCAATATAATCAGATTCTCTTCAACTCCTTTTCCATCAGGTATTGAAGAAGAAGCGCTTCATTAAATGAAGGGCAGTAAAAATTGAAAGTAAATAACCCTACCTTATTTGCCACACGCTTAACGGGAGCAGAAAGATAAGAACCCACATTCCCGCGAAAAAAAGCCACCTTATCATTCATCAGTTTTTCATTGTCAATTTGCAGGGGCGAATCAATATCTTCGTTCCACCATAGTAAAGCCGTTCTCAACAAAATAACTTCAAGCTGAGACTTAGTTCCATTCAAAAAATACTTCGCCTGCTCTACTAATTCAGGTTTTAAAGAACTCATCCATCCGTTTTGATTCTCTTTCATCCAACGGGAAAGATGATATAAAATAATAGAAGTGCGACCATAATAAGGAGCAACAAAGCCGGGCTGGCTGATATGTTTTCGATCCTCAACCAAAGCCGCAAGCAGTGCGGCAGTAGCCGAATCAACTGCCGTCCAGTCAAGCCTGTTTTTATCTACAAATCTGAGAATATTGGTATGTACACACATATCATAATCAGGCGCTATGGCATAGCCTAACCAGGTGCTGTATGCATCATATTTTCGATACTTTTTCTGCGAGCCGATTGGTTTTCGTTTTTTACTGCCTGCATACTTTTGAAATAAAGCGTGTGCTTCTTCTTTTTCAATATCAGATGCATTGGCGGCTTCTAAAAGAATAGCAGAACAGTCAGCATCATCCGGCAGAAATCGTTTTTCAGTAGTAATCTTTTCAAGAAAACTGTTGGGGAAATGTCTTGGAGTATCTACCGCCCAAAAAAAATAGGAAGGTTTTCCTTTTTTGTGTTTAAACTTCTTGAAAGCAGGCAATGCCCTGTTTATGATGCTATCGGCAAGCCGGTTGTCATTGCTATCCAACTTATCTTTATATACTCTTAAAACATTTACCACAAGCCCAGTATAAAAGGCATTATTATCTGTTTTTGGTTTTGAAAACAGAAACAGATTTTTCCGGTGTGTATTGAACAGTCCATAAGTCATATCCCTTTCGGGCCTTTTTTGAATAGAATCTATTTTATTCAAAATGGCAGAAACAGTAATTGCCTCCTGCCCCATAACCAAAAGCACAAAAAATTGAAAAAACAAAACGAAAAAACTGTTTCTTAATAAATACATGCTGCTCTTTTAAAATCTAATGTTTAGCGCCGACATAGTTTTTCCACTTATCTATAACCTGTTGCATATCGGATGGTACCGGACTCTCGAAAAACAGTTCTTTTCCGGTGGTGGGGTGTACAAAACCCAATGTTTGTGCATGGAGCGCCTGCCTTGGGCAAATAGCAAAACAGTTATCAACAAATTGTTTGTATTTCGCAAAAACTGTTCCTTTCACAATTTTATCGCCGCCATAAAAATCATCATTGAATAAGGGATGCCCAATATACTTCATGTGTACCCGAATCTGATGTGTGCGGCCGGTTTCCAAAACACACTCAACCAAGGTAACATAATTACATCGTTCCTTCACCCTGTAATGCGTTATAGCTTCCTTGCCATGATCTCCTTCCGGATATGCTTCAAAAAGTTTTCTATAGCGAAGGTTACGTCCAACATGAGCAATAACTGTACCATCATCTTCTTTCATATCGCCCCAAACAAGCGCCAGATACTGCCGTTTAACGGTATGGTCAAAAAATTGTTTTGCCAAATGGCGCATAGCGCCGTCTGTTTTGGCCAACACAAGAAGTCCGCTGGTATTCTTATCTATCCGATGCACCATACCAAAACGCGGAAGTGTTTCTTCATTAATTGTTGCGTTTTGCTGTTGCAAATAATAGGCTACTCCATTGAGCAAAGTGCCATTATAATTTCCACTGCCGGGGTGCACTACCATTCCGGCGACCTTATTTATCACCATCACTTCAGCATCTTCATAAACAATATCTATCGGAATATTTTCAGGTACTATTTCATTCTCTTCGGGAGTTGTGTCAGTATAAACTACTATCTCCTGAACTCCTTTCAATTTATAATTTGGTTTTACTTCCTTTCCGTCCACTAATACCATTTTATTCCGAATAGCCTGTTGCACTTTATTTCTTGATGCTCCTTCAATCCGGTTCATCAGATATTTATCAATGCGATAAGGCTCTTGCCCTTTGTCTGTTTTATACACAAACTTTTCGTACAGTTCATCATTATTATCCTGCGAATCCCGTAAATCATCTATTTCTTCATCTTTCTGCATTTTTTACTTTTAATTATTTTTGCAATTTTACAAATTTAATTTTAGAAGGAGCTTCAAATGAAATTCAATAGTATGGATATTTTTCATATTTTTAGTTTTTAAAATTTTTAATTCCCCATCCATGCGTTACTGTTTTACCTGCGATTTAAAAAACGATCCTATCTTAATTGCCGAATATGAAAAGTATCACGAACAAATCTGGCCTGAAATTGAAAAGAGCATTACAGATGCCGGTATTACTGATATGCAGATATACAGAGTTGCCAACCGTATGTTTATGATTATGGAAACGGAGGATGATTTTTCTTTTGAACAAAAAGCGGCATCAGATGCTGCTAATCCCAAGGTTCAGGAATGGGAAGAACTGATGTGGAAATACCAACAATCTGTTCCTTTTGCCAACCCCGGAGAAAAATGGGTGTTGATGAAAAAAATATTTCAATTGTAGAAATGCACTATTTCTTTAAAACCCTTTCAAACAATTTAAAAATTCTTTTATACTCATCAGTCCAACTGCTGGGTTCTACAAAACCATGATCTTCCATTGGATAACCCATCAGTTCCCAATTATCTTTACCTAATTCAATAAGTCTTTGCGATAGCTTTACAGCATCCTGATAATGGACGTTTACATCCACGATACCGTGGCATATCAACAAATCTCCTTTTAATCCATTAGCAAAATAAATGGGAGAACTTCGATAATAAGCAATACTGTCATTGTAAGGCTCGTTCAAAATATTAGAAGTATAACCGTGATTATAATTAGCCCAATCGGTAACCGGTCTTAATGCAGCGCCCGCTGCAAAAATATCGGAACGGGTAAACATTGCCATCAGCGCCATAAATCCTCCATAAGACCCTCCATACATTCCAATATGCTGAGGGTTTACTCCATAGGTTGAAACAAGATATTTTACTGCATCAACATGGTCATCCAAATCCTTTCCTCCCATGTGCCGGTAAATACCTGTACGCCAATCACGGCCATAACCGGCGCTTGCCCTGTAATCAATATCCATCACATAGTAACCATTATCCGCCAAAAGATTGTTGAACATAAACTCACGAAAATAACTGCTCCACCATTTGTGAGCATTTTGCAAATACCCTGCCCCATGCACAAAAAGTACTGCCGGCTTATTGGGATGAGGTTTGGTTGGTTTGTAAATTCTCGCATACACGTCAGCCCCGTCAGAAGCCTTAAAACTAATCACTTCCGGGTCTCTCCATGGATAAGATTTAAACGCTGCGCTTTCTGCTTTAAATGTAATCTGTTCGGCCTTTGCGCCAGGTTTGTTTTCTTGCAGGTAAAGTTCCCACGGTTTATTGGAGTAAGAATACAGGAAAGCAATTTGTTTTTCATTGGGCGACAGCGCCACTTCATTGGCTCCGGTCATTGAAGTAATTTTTTCTTTTTTCCCGGAGGCAATATTCAATTTATAAAAATGCTTTTCGCCGGGGTGCACTTCATTTGTTGTCAGGTAAAAACACCTTTTATCATCAGATAATTTTACCTTTTGCACCTCATATTTCCCTGATGTCAAAGTTCTTTTGTTCATGGTTCTCACATTTATGGAGTATAAATGAGCGTAACCTGTTGCTTCAGATTGATACCAGAAATTTTCATCGTTAATCCAGCCGGTATTAAAACCAAAAATTCCGGGCCCTCCAATCCAGGCATCATCATGTTGCCTATCCAATAAAGTTAGTATATTAATACTCAAATCCCATAACATCAGCCACCTGTCCTTGTTGTCAGCTGCTCTTATTTCTACTACGGCATTTGTACCTTTGGGCGACCAGGAAATACGCTGTACTGTTACTGCTCTATTTTCATTGGCTTTTTTCATCTTCTCATAAACATTAGGATAGTCTTTGAAATAAGCAGGGATATCCTTTATGCCCGGAATTGAATCAGTCTTTAAAGAAAATACAGTATCGCGAACCCGATCATAGACAAAGAATTCTGAACTACTTTGAGACGCGCCTACTTTAGCCCTGCCGTTTATATCAGTAGTATATCCTGATTCAGTAACATAGTCGGGGACAATAGTAGATTTTTGTTGTGCGCGCCTGAAAACCGAATAAGTAACATACCTACCGGTAGGGTCGGCCAATAATTGCTGAACAAACCCGTCGGCCACAATGATATTTTTTGGCGTCTTTTCTTTGGAAAGCGATTTTCTATAGGCATTGCTGCTATCAGCCTGAGCTTTTCGTTCCCGTAAAACATCAAAATTTGCCAACTGGTCTTTTCTCAGCCAAGCTTCCTCTTTACCTTCGGACTGCAGCCTGCTACCCGGTCCTGCCGAACTCGTAGTAATATTTGTATGTTGCAGCGTTTCTCCTGTAAGAATATCCCACGCAAATAAATTGGATGCACGATTATAAATAATTTTTTTATCTAAAAAACCAAATTGCGGATTTGACTCGAATTCAATTGTCTGAGTAATACGTTTGGTAATTCCTGACTTTATATCTGTAAAAAATATATCCCCATTTTGTTCATAAATATATTGAGTTCGCAACTGATTATATACTATGCTCTCAGGCCTAATCAGATATTGCTTTTGATGCGCCGTTGCCTTTTGAGGTGTTTTATTTCTTAGCGTAATAAAATAAAGCGAATCGGCTGATAAGCCATCCGGGTTCCAAAGGAAAAACAAAGTATCGCCAGTTCTGTTCCATTGCAATTCGGACGGTGAGCTTCCTATCCATTTTGGATCCCGCATTATTTTTTCAACCGTTAATGGCGTTAAGCTGCTTTGAGAAAAAGTAAAAACATTGACACCTAAAAATAAAAATATCAGAATTATTTTTCGCATTTGTTAAGGATTTTGTTTGTAAATTTAGTCTTTAGAATTTATTTTACACATAGTTTATTTCAATTTCAAATCATGGTTTCATAAACCGTATATGTTTCTATACCAACTCAATTACACTTCCCTTAAAAGTATCTTTTGTAATCTGTAAAGCACGCGGCATTCGTTCCTTTAGTTCTTCCACATGAGAAATAATACCTACTATCCTGTTTTCTTTTTGCAACTGCATCAGCGTATCAAATACCACATTTACAGACTCTGAGTCCTGAGTGCCGAAACCTTCATCAATAAAGAAAAAATTTTGTTGAGATTGGTTATTCGCCTGAACACTCTCTGCCAATGCAAGCGCAAGGCTGAGCGAAACCTGAAACGCCTGACCACCTGACAATGTTTTTACACTACGGCTGCGACCCTCGTTCAAAAAATCAATCACTTCAAAATTACCCGACTCGTTGATAGTCAGGCTTAGTTGATTTCGTGTCATCCTGTGAAACCTTATGTTTGCATTATCGCAAAGCTGATGCAAATAAATGGAAGAAACATACTGCACAAAGCCTTTACCTTTCATAAGACCGAAAATAGTCTTAAAATTTTCCTGTCTTTCCTGAAGCTGAGATTGCAGTACAAGTAATTCCTTTTTCTCTTGAAAATCCTTACGCAAACGAATCAGTTCGGACTCAGTTTGATTCATCTTCCGGGTTAATGCCTCTAAAGCCCGTTCGGCCTCTGCTAATTCTTTTTCCTTCTGTTCAAAGATTTCATCCTCCACCACAAAATTCTTTAAAATATTCTCCTGTCTTTCAATTTCATTTTTTAATTTTTCAAATTGTTTATTAAACGAATCAATTTGCTTTCTTTCCTCTTCAACATTCAGCTTCCGGTTCAATATTTCAACAATCGTTTCCTCGGAGCCAAAAACAGATTTTTTTAAGGCATCCGAAATTTCAAATTCCACAGCTTTGAGTTTATTATTACAATCTTCTGACTGAGTTCTTATTTCGCTGATTTTTGCTGTAGTTGCCGAATTTTGTTTTTCGAATTCAGCTTTATCTTTATCTGCATTTTTATACGCTGATTCTATTTTCAATATTTTTTGTTCCAATTCTTTTTGCTCCTCATTTACAGAATTGTTTTCCAGTTCAGTATAATCATCATACCTTAAAACTTTTAAATTACCCATTTGAGCTTTTAATTCTGCACGATTAACTTTTTCTTCGTCTTCAATCTTATTAAGTTCAAGGGTATATTTTTCCAGATTTACCCTATCCTTTTCTAATTGTTCCTGTATATTTTTTATAAATTTTTCCTTTTGCGAAATTTCTCCTTCAGCATCAGCCGAATCTTTTTTTGCCTTATTAAATGTATCCATGCAATCTGCATCAAAATCTTGCCAAATAAATTTTTTCTTATGAACACGACTCTCCTCATTCGATAATTCATATTCATTCTTTCTTTCTTTTAATTGTTCAGCAAGACCTTTTTGAGCAATCAGAATTTCTTTTATAATATTTCTTTTTTCATTAAGTTCTTTTATCAGTTTTTCGACTTTCTGAATTTTACTTTGAATACTCCTTAGTTCATGAGAAACATATTTTATTTCGATTATTTTCGGATGATCTTCTGAACCGCAAAGCGGACAAGGCTTGCCATCATGCAGTTCATGAGCATATTCGCTCAATTTTTCCTCTAACTTCAGATGATTTCTTCTTATTTCTAAAAGTTCCTTTTGTTTAATTAATTCATGCTCTTGCTGTTCAAAATCTTTTTCATAACTATCCACGGCAGCCCCAAAAGACTGTAGCTTTTTATCAGCTATCTTTATTTTTTCCTGTATATCATTAATTGCTTTTCCAATAGTTGCTAATCGTTCTTTTAAATGTTGATGATGCTGATACCAGTTGGAAAGACCCAGCAATAAATTTGAATCTAACTTCTTCTTTTTCAGATTGTCTGCCTCTGCGCCTAAAATTTTTATTTGCTTTTCATATTCTGTAATTTTATTTTTAGTATTTGCTACTACTTCCCTACCCTTATTGGCTCTTTCTCCGGCTCTTTTGATTTCTACATTAAGGGTTTTCAATTTCAAAATGATTTCAAATTCTGATAATTTTTGTTTTTCAATATCTAATGTATCAAACAGAGGCTTCAACTCCTGCATTGTCAATAAATTTTGCGCAATTGCTTCCCTTATTTTTTTTAGCTCATTTTCAGCTTTTGAGAGTTTTGTTGAAACGTTATCCAGTTCCTGCCGGTATTCTTTCTTCCTTTGCAATAATGGTGAAAACAACTTTTCTACTTTTTCGAATTGTTCCACCTTTTTTAACTGAGCTTCTATCTCTAACCTTTTGTTATCAAGAATCTTGAATTCATTTCGATTTTTTTCAAGTGCTACAGCTTCTATTTTCAAGGATTTAATTTTCTGAAATTTTTCATTGAATTCCTGAAATTTTTTATGCGCCGTCTGATGATCATTTTTAACTAAACTAAATTGTTCTTCAATCTCTTTAATTTTTTCATTTGACACTTCTTCATATCCTGATAGTTTCCCTTTCAATTCGTCTAATTTAGAATTATTAGCTCCCTGTAATTTGCTTACTTTATCCTGCAAATCAAATTTCTTCAGGTTAAACACCTCCATCATCATTTCATTTCTTTCAGTTGGCCCCAATTCTAAAAACTCTTTAAATTGACCTTGCGGTATGATGATGGTGCGTTTGAAGTTTACATAAGACAATCCGACAATCTTTTCAGTATCAGCATTTTCCATTGGAATCCAATGATCATTCTTCCGATAATAGTACTGAACCGTTGGTGATTTTACATCTTCAAAATTTTTGGTATTTCTTTTAAATTCTCTAACTACTTTGTAATGTTTATTTTCAAAATTGACAAATTCAAACTCCAAATATGAGCGGTTTGACTTCAAGTTCATCATATTATAAGTTCTCTTGTCGCGCGCATGCAAGCGCTCCGTTTCACCATATAACGCATAAGAAATCGCCTCCAGAATGGAAGACTTTCCCGAACCTGTGGCTCCAAAAATGCCAAACAAACCCGCATCTGTCAATTCGGTAAAATCAACAACCTGCCGTTCCTGATAAGAATAAAGTCCTTCAATAGTAATTTTTAATGGTATCATGTATTGCTTAAAAAATTTATCAGTTCGTTTCTTTTAATAATTCTTCAAAAATTTTCAATATTTCTTCATTTGGCTCCAGTCCATTATTCTTTGTTTTAAAATAATCTTTAAATAAATCACGAATACCCTGAGAAAGATTAATTGTTTTCAACTCTTCGTTTTCCAAATTCAGGTTTTTCACTTTTGGAATCAAATGAATGATCCCGCTATGCGCCTTATTCAGGCTTTTTCTTTCAGAAGCCGTCAGAAAAGTTTCGCTTTCAATAGTCAGCTCAACCAAGGTATTCCGGTTTTCAGATAACCATTTCACCGCAGTATCTATATCGTCAAAGGTTTTGCGAACCAATTGTTTTCCGCTTCGCAGAGCCAATTTATTCACCTTAACCGGTACATCAGGAGCAGCTTCTACAAGCGCCACATATTTTTGCCGGCCTGCCTCCGAAAAACTATAAGCCAAAGGTGAAGATGCATACACGATCGGTTTTTGCTCATCTCCAATATTTCTGTAGCCGTGCAAATGTCCTAATGCGGTATATTGAATCTGCGAGGGAACCGCTTCTGCAAACACCATATCGGCATTACCGATTTTAATGGGCTTCTCGCCTTCAGGCTCCTCCAGAATTTCTCCTCCACGTTTCATCATGTACAGATGCGCCATCATCAGGTTCACCCCAAGGGTATCACAATGTTCATCAGCAGTTTGCTGCCAGTGTTGTGCCAAAACCTCATTGAGCGCCTGCTCTTTATCTTCTCCCAAATACTCTTTCAATCTGGCTTCATTGGCATAAGCCGTGTGCAGCACTCGAACCGGATAGTCAAATTGCTGCAACTTTATTTCAATCAATCCGGGAACAGATTTTACAATAGAAAACCCGGGAAGGTCAAATTTTTGTACAGTTGAATTCGGATAGCCAATCATCACTATTCCACATTCTCTTGCTAATGGATCAGGAGCGTCAATCATACCCGGAGAATCATGATTTCCGGCAATGGCAATAACCGGCCTTAATCCATTATTAGTCAGTAGTTTCAAAGTCTTATACAATAAATCAACCGCTTCGGTGGAAGGATTAAAGGCATCAAACAAGTCGCCTGCAACTAATACCATATCTACATTTTCCCTGTCAGCTATCTGACAAATTTCTTCCATCACCTCCTTTTGCTCGTCGAATCGTGAGAAATAGTCCAGTTTTTTACCCAAATGCCAGTCGGCAGTATGCAATATCTTCATATCGGCAATATCGCAAATAATTAATAGAATAAATAAATTATTTTACCTCTATTAAAGGCAAAATGAATTTCGAATTTTCATAGCAGATATGAATAATTTATGATTTTTTCCTGATATATATCATAATTAAACTCCTTAAGGCTTTGTTACTTTGTATATGCCTTTTTGGGGCAATCACATCAATAAAAGCTTGCGATGGACAATACGAAAGAAAATCAACCTGTAGCGAAACAACGCAAAGTTAAAGGCAGGGTTGAAATTGAAATTCAGAAATGTAAAGGCTGCGAATTATGCACGGCCGCCTGCAAAGAGGGCGCTTTATCAATGTCAGAGACGATTAATACTAAAGGTTATCGCTACATTGTGGCAGATAATGACTTGTGTACAGGCTGCGTTAATTGTGCTTTGGTTTGCCCCGATGCGGTAATAACTGTGTATAGAACAGTTCCGGGCAGTAAAAAGAAAGACATCATTGTTCCTGCTTCCAAAGAGGAGCTGGAGTTGTATCTGAAAAAAGCAGGATTCCCATAGTAGATAGAATAGCAAAATATTTAAGAGATTTATAAATCATTGCGCAGACAAAAAAAATATCATGGAAATTAAATTGATGAAGGGGAATGAAGCCTTGGCCGAAGCTGCAATTCAGGCGGGTTGCGATGCTTATTTTGGCTATCCCATTACTCCACAATCTGAAGTACTGGAATATCTGGCAAGAGAAATGCCCAAACGAGGGCGATTGGTAATGCAGGCCGAGAGTGAGGTTGCATCCATCAATATGGTTTATGGAGCAGCAGGCGCGGGGTTCAGAGCAATGACCAGCTCCTCCTCTCCGGGAATCAGCCTGATGGCAGAAGGAATATCTTATCTGGCGGGAGCCGAATTGCCTTGTCTTTTGGTAAATGTGAACCGTGCCGGACCGGGACTTGGCTCTATACAACCCGGGCAGGGAGACTATTTCCAATCTACAAAAGGAGGTGGACATGGCGACTACCGGATGATTGTACTGGCTCCTTCTTCAGTTCAGGAAATGGCAGATTTTGTATTTCTGGGTTTTGATTTGGCCGACAAATACCGAAATCCGGTATTAATTCTTAGCGATGGCGCCATCGGCCAAATGATGGAAAAAGTAAAATGGGAAGAACATGTAATTAAAAAAACGTTCAAACCCTGGGCTACCACCGGCAAAACAGCCGACCGTAAACGCAACAGCATCACTTCGCTTTTTATGAAGCCCGAAGATATGGAGGCGCATAACCTGAAATTGGTAGCCAAGTATAATGAAATGCGGAAAAACGAGGTGCGTTTTGAAGAAATTCAGACAGCAGATGCCGATTATATTTTTGTAGCTTATGGGCTGAGTGCCCGTATTTGCATGAAAGCAATGGACATTGCCCGTTCCAAAGGTTTGAAGGTTGGTCTTTTTCGCCCCATCACACTGTTTCCTTTCCCAGAAAAAAGATTGGAAGAACTGGCTTCCGATGTAAAACTGATGCTCACAGTAGAACTTAACAGTGGACAAATGGTAGAAGATGTGCGGTTAGCTGTAAATGGAAAGGTTCCTGTAAAATTTTATGGCAGAATGGGCGGCGTAATGCCTACACCCGAAGAAGTAGTAAAGAAAATGGAATCCCTGATAATTGCAAATAAAGAAACTGTGACAGTTTAATATAATAATTTAATAATTTTTTAAGATGTCTGACATACATTTACCCGAAACAGCAGTAAAACCAAACACAGAACCTTGTGTAACAGAGGATTATGAACTTGTTTATCATAAACCTAAAGAAATGGTGAATGTAAATATGCACTACTGTCCCGGCTGTGCACATAGTTTAATACACAAACTACTGATGGAAGTGGTTCATGAACTTGGAATTCAGGAAAAAACGATTGGTGTTGCTCCGGTAGGATGTGCTGTTTTTGCGTATGATTACCTTGATGTGGATATGCAGGAAGCTGCACATGGTCGTGCAGCAGCAGTAGCAACCGGAATCAAAAGACTGATGCCCGACAAATATATTTTTACCTATCAGGGCGATGGCGATCTGGCAGCAATTGGCATTGGAGAAACCATTCATGCCATTAACCGTGGAGAAAATATTCTGATAGTTTTTGTAAACAATGCCGTGTATGGTATGACCAGCGGACAAATGGCACCCACTACCCTGGCCGGTATGCATACAACCACCAGCCCCGACGGAAGAGATACCAGTATGTACGGCCAACCCATTCGTGTATCAGAACTGATTTCAATGTTACCAGGTTCATATTATGTTACCAGACAAACGATTACCACCGCCAATGCTGTAAGAAGAACAAAGAAAGCATTGCTAAACGGTTTTAAGTATCTCGACCATCATAAAGGCACCTGTTTTGTAGAAATTATTGGCAATTGCCCAAGTAATTGGAAAATGACGCCTTTAGAAAGCATGAAATTTATTGAGGAAGAAATGGTAAAAACATTCCCATTGGGAGATATTAAGGTGCCAAAAGCAGAATAAAACAGACCTGAAGAAAATTTAGAATTTAAAATTATTAATATATAAGCTATGTTAGAAGAAATAATTGTTGCAGGTTTTGGAGGTCAGGGTGTTTTATCACTGGGCATGACCTTGGCTTATGCAGCCATGATTGAAGACAAAGAAATAACCTGGATGCCTTCTTATGGTCCCGAAATGAGGGGCGGAACGGCCAATTGCATCGTTATACTGTCTGACAAAGCCATTAGTTCACCCATAGTTGACACCTATACCACCGCCATTGTGCTCAACCAGCCGTCAATGGATAAATTTGCTTCGCACGTATTGCCCGGAGGGTTATTAATATATGAATCAGGTACTATAACGAAACCATGCACCAGACCGGATATTGACATCATCGGCATCCCTGCCGCCACCGAAGCGTTGGCAATGAAAAACAGCAAAACCATGAATATGATATTGCTGGGCGCCTATTTGCATAAAAAGCCGGTTGTAACTCTAGAGGCTGTCAAAGAGGCACTGACACAAGTACTACCGGAGAAATACCACAAATTGATTCCAATCAATTTGGAAGCCATTCAGCGGGGCAAAAAACTGGTTTCTGAGGTATTGGTTTAATTTTTTACTTTTTTCTGCAACCAAACAAACCTTTTTACTTAATTCATCGTCATATTTAAAATTTTGGCATTTCAATTGCATAGAGAAAATAAAACAAATATGATTATGAAGCAGTTATTACATTTTTCAACCTTCGCGCTTATTATTTCAATTTTTACAATTTCATGTTCAGGTAATAAAAAAACATCCAAAACGCCCATTCGGGAAGATTTAAGAGGCAAATGGGAAGTAGTATCCACCTCTATTGAAGGGGTGAGCGCTTCGGACAAACTGATTGTTACCGCATTGGACGATGTGGACTTAGCTTGTTTTGTTGGCAGCCAATGGAATTTGCCTAATAATGGCTATGGCAGTTATAATATTACCAAACAGGGATGCGAAAATGGGAGCAGGGCTATATTGTGGTCTTACAGGTTTAAAAACAATCAGCCTTATTTCAATTTTAAATTTATGGATGGGGTAAAAAAATCGCAGTCGAAGAAAGTAGAAGAAGGATATACCTTTGAAGTAACAGATTATGACAAAGGCCACTTTACAGCAAAAAGCCCCTTGTCTTTTGAAGGTAAAACTATTTACATTGTATATAATTTCAGAAAACTATAACCTTATACTACACCGTACCTTATAGCAAAGCTACACATGAGACCGCCTCGGATTGAGGCGGTTTTTTTTTGACCGAAAATACTTTTTACAAAAAAGCCCGCACCATCATAAGGCACAGGCTCAAAATATTTTGGAATGTAATTTTACTTCTTCTTAGCAGCTTTGGGCGCTATCATTGCAAGCATACGCCTTCCTTCTAATTTAGGCATATTTTCAAGCGTACCAAACTCAGCCAGTCTTTCGGCAAATTTGAGTAATAGTAGTTGCCCCCTATCCTGAAACTGGATAGCCCGTCCTTTAAACTGAACAAAAGCTTTCACCTTGTTGCCATCTTTCAAAAACCCTTCGGCGTGCTTTGCTTTGAAGTCAAAATCATGATCATCAGTATTTGGCGTAAACCTGATTTCTTTGATTTCGGTGGTCTTGCTTTTGGCCTTTATTTCCTTTTCCTTTTTCTTTTTATCATATAGGAATTTGTTGTAATCAATTATTCTGCACACCGGCGGATCGGCAGTTGGAGATATTTCTACCAAATCAAGAGCCTGCTCTTGTGCCATCTTCAATGCCACTTGGGTAGGATAAACACCGACTTCTACATTATCGCCTACAAGACGTATCTCGGGAACGCGTATATGATGATTGATGCGGTGCTCTGCCTCTTTGCGGTTTTGTGGAAACCTGTTTCTGAAATTACCTCCCGGCCTGGATCCTCCTGCGCCGGGGGGACGGTTAAAATTAGGTCTTTGTGGTACAGCCATTTAATGTATTAATTCATTTTACCCCTTCCCGCCTCAGAAGTAATAAATTTTGTTTTTGTTAAATGCTTCGCGGGAAAAGCACGTTATAAAATATTTAACAAATATCTGTTTTAGAATTGGTATATAAAAATAAATTTTAAACCACAATTCAACTATTTTTTTATGGAGCCTGCCTTTTCTTGAATTCGGCAACTACTTTATCCAGATGTTCAATAAACTTGGGTACTGACGGATCATAAGGATATCCATCCGGCACCAAACGCTGCTCATCCTGATCGAGGAAAAAATAAAACGGTTGCGAATTGGAGCCAAATTTGGTTACCTGCAAATCAGCATTTCTATCGCCTAAAGTTTCAATTTGTTTTTTTAGTTCGTTGGAGTAATATTGTTCGCCAAGGGGCAAATCCACTCCACTGTGCACATCTATAAACAGAGATGCTATTACAAAATCGTTTTTTAGCCTTTTCATCACTTCCGGATCGCTCCATACCTGCCCTTCCATGTGTCGGCAGTTGATGCAGTTTACGCCCGTAAAGTCAAGCATCAATGGTTTATTCACTTTTCTGGCAACTTCAAGCGCTTCATTATAATCGAAGTAGGTAATTAATCCATTATTAACTACTACCGGCGGTTCTTTTGACTTCATCACATCAATATATTTTACCGGTTCGGGAAGTTTGCCGGTGGATGCGCCTCCTTCGGTACTTGTGGCGCCGCCAGATGACAGCCTGTCCAGATCAAAACCCTTTGGTAAATCATCAGCATTAAAATCCTGTGTTCCCATTGGCGGCAGAAAGGCGCTCAACCCTTTTAACTGTGCGCCAAACAACCCGGGTGTCATATACACCACCATTGAAAAAGAAGCTATGGCAAACATTAGTCGGGTAACGGTTAAAAATGATACCCCAAAATCATTTTTTGGAAGTTCGTCATCATGCCTGAACTTCAGTTTTCCTATCAAATATAGCCCCAAAAGGAAGAAGATGACAATCCACAATACGAGGAATATTTCGCGGTCCAAAATTCGCCAGTTCATAGCCAGATCGGCATTGGACAAAAACTTAAGCGCTAATGCCAATTCCAGAAAACCTAAAGTTACCTTTACAGCATTGAGCCAGCCACCGGCTTTGCCCAAAGAGTTTAATTTACTCGGGAAAAATGCAAAAAATGCAAAGGGAAGCGAAAGTGCAAATGAAAACCCTAAAAATCCTACAATTGCACCAAAGATATTACCTTTAGTAACAGCCACTGCCAGCAATCCCACAATCGGCATCGTACACGAAAACGAAACGATTACTAAGGTAAGCGCCATAAAAAATATTCCCTTAAAATCCTTAGTGCTTGCTTTACTGTCTGTTTTGGTAGCCAGCCAACTGGGAAGTTCCAGCTCGAATGCACCCAAAAACGCAAAACCAAATAGAACAAACAATGCAAAAAAGAATAGGTTGGCAATCCAATTAGTAGCAATATTATTAAGTGTTGCCGGTCCGAAAATCAAGGATATTAATGTGCCTAATAGGGTAAAAATAAGCATAATCGACAGGGCATAATAAATTGCATTCCTGATTCCTTCCTGTGGGGTTTTGCTTCGTTTGGTAAAGAAGCTTACAGTTACAGGAATCATGGAATAAATACAAGGTGTAAGCAGTGCCAAAAATCCACCTCCCATGCCCAAAAGGAACAACCACCAAAGCGACTGCTGCCCTCCTTGTGAGCCGGATGCTCCTGTATCGGCGGCAACTGTTTCGGAACCTTCGGGTAAAACAACAAACTTAAAATTTTCTTCGGCAGAAGGAAATTCCTCGCCGTTTTTGTACATATAGACAATGTTACCTTTAATGATGGCAGTGTCTTTGGCATCCAGATTAATATGTTGAATCCACTGAACAGAATCGGTTATTACAGGTACCTCTACCTGCAATACAGGATCATTTTCCTTAGTAATATTTGCTTTTTCCTCAACATTTCCTTTCAGAAATTTTGAAGCAGCACTGTCAAAATCCACTTTTGAAAAAACTATGTCTTCCTGTGTTTTTTGAAGGGGAAACAGTTTAACCCCGGCTCCCGAAGTGTGTGCCGTGATAGTTAACGCTACTTCTTTTTCGTTGATTCTCTTTTGGTTATAGCTAAACCTGACATGAGTAGAGTCCTGTGCAGAACCTATTAAAAATGAGAAAAGCAGCAGGCAAACAGCAAAAAATTTATTCATTACAGAATTGTTTTTTAGTGAAAGGGGCTGCAAAGGTAATTATTTACACAATAATAATAATAAAATCCAATACAGAAAAGGCTTTTCCCTTTTAGACCAACTATTTTGCCTATTAAACCAAATTCTAATAGTCCTAAATGATTTTTTACCCATCAATTCATTAAATTTCAATTGGATATACGTTTCTTTCAAAATTATCAAAAAAAGGAAGGCTGTCCATTTTTTGAACAGCCTTCCTCAAACTATTTTCAATTAATTACTACTTCAACTTAAATGCTTTCTTAACTTTTGATACATAATCCAGCTTTTCCCAGGTAAACAGTTCTACCTTTCTTGTAATCTTTTTCCCATCAGGCGAGAAAAATGTTTTTTCAACAGTTACAGGCGCTTTACCCATGTGGCCATAAGCTGCTGTTTCGCTATAAATAGGATTACGAAGTTTTAATCTTTGTTCTAAAAAATAAGGACGCATATCAAAAAGCCCTTCAACTATTTTACTTATTTCTCCATCTGTGAGCGCTACTTTGGCAGTGCCATAGGTATTTACATTAATACTGGTAGGCTGCGCCACACCAATAGCATAGGACACCTGCACCAGTATTTCATCGCAAACGCCTGCTGCCACTAAGTTTTTGGCAATATGCCGGGTTGCATACGCTGCACTCCTGTCCACCTTGCTGGGGTCTTTTCCGCTGAAAGCGCCGCCTCCGTGAGCACCTTTTCCACCGTAGGTATCTACAATTATCTTGCGGCCGGTCAATCCGGTGTCACCATGTGGCCCGCCAATAACAAATTTACCTGTCGGGTTTACGTGGTACTTTATTTTGTTGTTAAAATATTTTTTATACTGTACATTCTTTTTAATAACACGAGGAATCAAAATATCTGTAACGTCTTTTTTGATTTTTGTAAGCATTTTTGCTTCTGTATCAAAATCATCGTGTTGTGTGGAAATTACAATTGCCTCTATTCGAACCGGCTTATTGTTATCATCATACTCAAGCGTTACCTGACTTTTTGAATCAGGGCGAAGATATTTCATCAGTTTGCCTTCTCTTCGGATAGCAGCTAATTCTATTAATAAGTTATTGGCCAAATCCAGCGCCAGCGGCATATAATTAGAAGTTTCATTAGTGGCATAGCCAAACATCATACCCTGATCTCCGGCGCCCTGCTCTTCTTTTTTCTTACGGTCAACTCCCTGATTGATGTCAGAGGATTGCTCATGAATAGCAGACAACACACCACAGGAATGGGCTTCAAACATATACTCACTTTTAGTATAGCCAATCTTTCCAATTACCTTGCGGGCAATATCCTGAACGTCTAAATAAGCTTTGGATTTTACTTCACCTGCCAAAACTACCTGACCAGTTGTTACCAAAGTTTCGCAGGCAACTTTCGATTGGGGATCAAAAGCCAGAAAATTATCAATGAGGGCATCAGAAATCTGGTCTGCCACTTTATCAGGATGCCCCTCAGAAACACTTTCGGATGTAAATAAATACGCCATTAATAATTAATTGGGTTATAAATTTATAAATAAGGGTGCAAAGATAGCACCCTGAGTTATTTTAATAAAATATAATAATTCACATTTTAGGTTTTGGAATAAACGACTCTTAATTTCATTTTTTGCCCCGGCTGGTTTCCACCACCCAGCCGTACCCTGCCTACACCATAAACAATAGTTGAGAAAGGCTCAATGGTAACCTGAGTATTTTCAGTTGGTGTTTCTCCATTATATATCAACATGGATTTGGGAGCATAGAGCCTCAAATTATACGGTTTTGCTTTATTTATCAGTACGTTTTGAACGTATCTGGTCAAATTAAACCGCCATTTCTTTATCACATTACCAGCCAAGTCAAATCCTGAATTGGGAAATGATCCAAACTCAGCATAATTAGACACACCATATCCGTAAGATATTCCAAAATTATCCATAAGGTTTATAACCTGCTGCGAATATGGTATTGTTACAAACTTGGATACAGAGGAGTCAAAAGTATCCATAAACAATGCATCGGGCGCACTGAAGAGGGTATCTTTGGAATCATAAACAGATTCCATGCTCAATTCGGCAAGGTGAATAATACTTTTGGGAAGCGCCTTCAACCCCGGTATTTTTAATGTGGCAAAGGTGCCGGGTTGAGACTGAATATATACCAAATTATCAGGAATATCATCATTTGCGGTAGCTAAAACCTGTGTTCCTGAGTAATCTCTATGAATATAATTAGCACTCGGCGAATAATTTGCAAACCTAAAATAGGTAACAGAAGTATCAATCTTACCGGCGGTTGTCTTATTTTCATTTCTATAATAAACCGCCAGTTTACTTCCTGCAAGGCTAAAACCCATAATGGCATTACCTCCACCAATTGATTGTAGCGCAAAACCTTTAAAGAAGGTTCTGAAAGTAGAATCACTATGATAGGCATTATTTACACCGGAAGTATCATAGTTCAACAAACGATCTCCAAAACTGTCATCTAATCTTATTCTCATCTGCCTTAAAGTAGCGGAATCTTCGGTATGAGCTACTTTTACCGAATCCTTTAGTTTAAAAGGAATAATCGTCTTGCTTCCCAGTACCTTGGAGGTTACAAATGGGTTATTTTTAATTAAATACGCAGAATCTTTAAAGATATTGGATTGAGCCAGCTCAGATACCCTAATGGTTTGAGCCGCAGCCGTATCTCCATAAGTTTCAATATAGCTCATAACCAATACAACTGAATCCAGTGTAAGTTTATCAGGGGTATTGGGAAAAGGAATTCTTGTTCCCGGAAGCAGTTCAAAAAACATTCTGGCATCGGTTTTCCCAAAAATCGGGTCATTGTCAATCAAGCCCAAAAACTGAGGATAGGTTTTATATGAGCGGGTGCTATCATTGGCAATATCAAAAATACCATTGTATGCCACCACCTCCAGCGTAGTATCAAAAGTATGAATATTATCCACCTCCGGAATCACATCCAATCCTACATCAGTTGGAAGGTTTATTTTTTTACAGGAGAAAAACAGGATAGCTGTACACACCGAAAGAACACCGAACAAAAAGATAAAGTTCTTTTTCATTAAAATCAATTAATTCTTAATTAGTCTAAATTATCCTGCAAGATCGTGATAGAGTTGCAAATACTCTGTTAAATCGGAATCGGCTTTATACAAAAGCGTCTTTTTGCCTCTCACTTTGGTAAACTCAGAAGTCAGTTTTTTATCCACATCCTCAGCGCCAAAGGTAATGGCATCGGCATAAGTAGCGCCTCCACGCATCATTGCCTGATTATTACCCGGCTTAAAAACCTCCAAATCCTTTTCTGTAAGCGAAGGGTGAATTAAAGCCTTTGGAATAAAACCCTTGCCGAGTTTTTCACTGAAGGTATTTTCACCTATTGTAAAGATGGTTTTACTATGAATAAATACCGGTTCCCTTTTATATACATTTTTAAGGTAAAAGGGAATCAAACCCGTCATCCATCCACTGCAATGGATTATATCCGGAGGCCAACCAAATTTTTTAACAATTTCTAATGCACCTTTTGCATAAAAAACAGTTCTCAGGTCGTTGTCGGCAAACCAATTGTCTTCCTCATCATGAAACAATGTTTTTCTTTTATACAATTCCTCATTTTCCAAAAAATACACCTGTAGTCTTGCGCTTGGCAGTGATGCAACCTTGATTTGCAAAGGCATATCATCATTGTCAACAGTTACATTTATACCGGAAAGGCGCACAACTTCATGAAGACGGTGCCTTCTTTCATTAATAACTCCAAATCTTGGCATGATGCAACGCACCTCAAATCCGTTCTCGTTTGCTTTTATGGCCAACTTATTCACCGTTTCAGAAAACTCTGTCAACTCAAGATAAGGAGACATTTCGTTGGCTATAAATAAAATTCTTTTCTTTGTTGACATACTTCACCTAAGTTTATAAAGGCTGCAAAGTTACAATTTTATAGGCAATATTTATAATAATCCGTGTTAATATTATAATTTGCAGCCATGAAACTCTTTAAAAGAACCAATGATATAAAGGAGATTATTAGTAAATTCAAAAGAAATAATTTATCAATCGGCTTTGTTCCTACTATGGGTGCGCTGCACGATGGACACCTGAAACTAATACTGGAATCTAAGAACAAATGTGATGTAACCGTCAGTAGTATTTTTGTAAATCCTACTCAGTTTAACGACAAAAACGACTTCAATAAATATCCTCGTACAACCGAAAAAGACCTTGAAAGATTATTAAACACAGGTTGCGACATATTATTTCTGCCATCAGAAAAAGATATTTACCCATCAGAAAACGATAAAAATTATCCTTTAGGAGCGTTGGAGCAGGTTTTTGAAGGCGCTTTTCGTCCGGGTCATTTTCAGGGAGTGTGTCAGGTGGTGGACAGACTATTTAAGATCATAACACCTGACGAAGTCTTTTTTGGGCAAAAGGATTACCAACAGTGTATGGTAATCAACAAGTTATTAAAAACAGACCCTTCATTTAAGCAAATAAATATGAACATCGTGCCCACAGTGCGCGAACCGGATGGCTTGGCAATGAGCAGTCGGAATATGAGATTAAGTAATGAAGAAAGGAAAATCGCTCCGGTAATTTATGAATCACTTCAACTGGTAAAACAAAATCTCCAGCCCGGCGATTTGACTAATCTAACAGATGAGGCAAAGCACAAACTTACCGAAGCCGGTCTTGCTCCGGATTATTTTTCAATAGCTCATGCCGAGACGCTCGAACAAATTAATAATTGGAACGGGAAAGACCCTTTAGTGGCCTTAGTAGCAGCTTTTTTGGGAGAAATAAGGCTCATTGACAACCTGACACTTACAAATTGATACAATTTTTGATTTATTTTAAATAATTTTAGCGTATAAAAAAACACAATATGGCTATAACAGTAAAACTTAATAGAGTTAATGGAGACTATGGTTTTGACTCCATCAATGAAAATGGCACAATCGTAAAAATGGATACGAACCCTGAAATGGGCGGGCAGGAATACGGCGCCAGGCCAAGTCATTTGTTATTAAATGCCCTCGCAGGATGCTCAAGTATTGATGTTATTAGTATTCTTAAAAAACAGAGACAGGAAATAACAGATTATAATGTAACGGTCACCGGCGAGCGCGAAGCAGGTGTAGAACCATCACTCTGGAAACATATTGAAATGACTTTTGAAATTAGCGGCAATGTGGATGAGGATAAGGCAAAACGGGCAGTGGAAATATCAATGAATAAATATTGCTCGGTTGCCATTACATTAGTAAGAGCAGGAGCCACTATCAATACAAATGTGGTGGTGAAGAGGAGTTAGATTTTAGATTTATGATTTATGATTTATGATTTCAAATCACAGATTGCAGATTGCAGATTTCAGATTACAGATTACAGATTGCTTACAGCTTACAGCCTAAAGCCTACAGCTTACTGTTTGACATTAGATATTTAAAATTAAAATAATTCTTATAAAAATAAATGAATCAGCGACAATTACACCCAACCACCATAGCAATAAGAACACAAACTGAACAAACAGCACAACGAGAACATTCCACGCCACTCTTTTTGACCAGCAGTTTCACTTTTGAAACAGCCGAAAACATGCGTGCTGCTTTTGCTGATGAAACAGAAGATAATATTTATAGCCGCTACAGCAACCCAACCGTTAATGAGTTTGTGAGCAAAATGGTATTGCTTGAGAAATGTGAAGCGGGTTTTGCTGTTGCCAGTGGTATGGCAGCCGTTTTCTCCTCCTTCATGGCGCTGATGAAGGCAGGCGACCATATTATTTGTTGCCGCTCGATGTTTGGCGGAACAAATACGGTTGTAACAAAATTCCTTAATAAATTTGGGATAGCTCATACAATGGTCGAAACTACCAATTTAAGTAATTGGGATGAAGCGGTGCGACCCAACACAAAAATGCTATACCTTGAAACACCTACCAATCCTCAATTGGAAATTACTGATCTGGAAGCTGCAGGGGCTTTTTGTAAAAAACATAATATTATTTACAATGTGGATAATTGCTTTGCCACGCCCATTCTTCAAACCCCTGCCGATTACGGCGCCGATTTAGTCATCCATTCGGCTACAAAATGGTTAGACGGACAGGGACGTGTGCTGGGCGGCATCATCACCGGCAGAAAAGATTTAATACATGAAATTTATTTGTTCTGCCGAAATTCAGGGCCTGCATTATCGCCCTTTAATGCCTGGGTACTGAGCAAAAGCCTCGAAACCTTAGATGTTCGAATTCATCGGCATTGTGAAAATGCATTAAAGGTGGCCAAAACCTTTGAAAATCATCCTAAAATATCATGGGTAAAGTATCCTTTTCTCCCTTCGCACCCACAATATAAAATTGCACTTAAACAAATGAAGGCGGGTGGCGGAATTGTTTGCTTCGAACTAAAGGGCGGTATCGAAAGTGGTAGAAAATTTATGGATGCCCTTGAGATTTTATCGCTCACACCCAATCTTGGCGACAGCCGCAGTATTGCCTCGCACCCTGCAAGCACTACTCATGGCAAGCTTACCGAAGAAGAAAGAAATGCAGTGGGCATCACTCCCGGTCTAATTCGTATTTCTGTAGGTTTGGAGCATGTGGACGATATAATCTGGGATATGGAACAGGCGCTGGAAAAATGTTAGAATTTTAAAAAAAAGATTGCAAATTGAGCATAGAAAACAACCTCAATTTACAATCTTTACTGATAAAATATTTAATCATTAAACCTGCATGGGAACTTCCATCAGCAATATTTCAGCATCATCAGATTTTGCCTCAATTGAAAATGAATTTCTGCCGGTTAGGCCTAATCCGTCCCTTAAGTTTAAAGTGGAACCGTCAATTTCAAAATCACCTTTTAATACAAAAGCATAAACACCATTTCCTTCTTTTTTCAAATGATAGTTTGTGTTAATATTTTTGTCAAATTTTCCCAAGTGAAACCACGCATCCTGATGAATCCATACTCCTTCATCCTCTGGATTGGGAGAAAGGATTTGTTGAAATTTGTTTTTACGGTCTGCCTCATTCAAGGTAATTTGATCATATCGCGGTTCCACATCTCTTTTATTGGGGATAACCCAAATTTGTAAAAATTTTACAGGCTTGTCCTTGTTTTTATTGTATTCGCTATGTCTGATTCCTGTACCGGCGCTCATCACCTGCACATCGCCATGTTTTATCACTGTACTGTTTCCCATGCTGTCCTTATGTTCCAAATCGCCCTCAAGCGGAATAGAAATAATCTCCATATTGTCGTGAGGGTGGGCGCCAAAACCCATTCCTTGTGCCACATAGTCATCGTTTAAAACTCTCAAAGCTCCAAAATGGATTCTTTCGGGGTCATAATATCCTGCAAAAGAAAAGGTGTGTCTGCTATGGAGCCAGCCATGATTGGCATCGCCTCTTGTATCTGCTTTGTGAATAATTGTGTTACTCATTTTTTACTCCTTTTTTAATTTTTTGAATAAGCAAATTTCCATAATCCGTCTCTCCTTTCCATTGATGTAGGTTAAGAACAAAAAAGACCGCCAAATAATAGCGGTCTTTTTGAAATTTTGTCAAAAAAGATTTTATTTCAAATTCATATCGGCAATAATGCTCTCGATTTTAGCATCGAGTTTGCTGTTTACCTCATCATAATCTTCTGCTTTTTCTAAATTTTCCTTTACACTGAAATAAAACTTAATCTTAGGTTCTGTACCGCTTGGTCTTGCAGAGATTAAGGAACCGTCTTCCGTTACAAATTGCAGTACATTCGACTTGGGTAAATTGATAGCCCATTCTTCGCCGGTCTGAGGATTAATACCCTTACTTGTGTCATAATCCAACAACTGTACTACATTGGAGCCGTTAATCACTTTTGGAGGGTTGTCTCTGAATTGCTGCATCATGGCTGCTATCTGCTGCTGTCCGTCCATCCCTTTTTTGGTAATGGAGATGAGGTTTTCCTTGTAGAAGCCATATTTGATATACAGATCAATCAGTTTTTCAAATAATGTTTTGCCATTATTTTTTTCATAAGCTGCCATTTCGCAAAGCAACGCTACAGCGCTCACGGCATCTTTATCTCTCACCTTGTCACCAATCATAAGGCCAAAACTTTCTTCACCACCCACTATATAATTTTCTTTTCCTTCTTTTTCTCTGATCATTTCGGCTATCCACTTGAACCCAGTCAACACCCTGTAACATGCCACTCCGTTTCCTTTAGCTATTTCATCGGCCATTCCTGTAGTTACAATAGTAGTAATAATCATATCATTGGGCTCCGAAATTCCTTTTTCTTTTCTTGCTTCCAAAAGATAGTTGAAAGCAAGTACTGCCGTTTGGTTGCCATTCATCAGTATCCATTCTCCATGATTGTCTTTTACGCCAATGCCCACCCTGTCTGCATCAGGGTCGGTACCCAGCAAAATATCTGCATCTAACTCTTTAGCTTTATCAAGCGCAATACTCATTGTTTCTTTTTCTTCCGGATTGGGATAACCAACGGTTGGGAAATTTCCATCGGGTGTTTTTTGTTCTTCCACAATATGTACATTCTCAAAGCCGAAACGCTTCAATACTTCCGGGACCAACATAATGCCTGATCCATGAATTGGGGTATAAACTATCTTCAAATCTTTGTGTTTTTCAATCACTTCGGGATACACACTCAGGTTCTTCACCATTTGATAGTATTTTTCATCCAATTCACTGCCAATAAGCTCAATATTTTCTTCTCCTCCATTCCATTTTACGTCGTCAACAGATTGTATTTTTTCTACTTCTTTAATCACGTTTTTATCGTGCGGTGGCACTAACTGGCTGCCATCATTCCAATAGGCTTTGTAACCATTATATTCTTTCGGATTATGCGAAGCGGTACATACTACGCCTCCACTACAGCCCAATGTACGAATGGCAAAAGACAACTCAGGCGTTGGTCGAAGGCTTTCAAACAAAAAAACCTTTATGCCATTGGCTGCAAAGACGTTGGCGGTGGTTTCGGCAAAAAATCGGCTGTTATTGCGGCTGTCGTGTGCAATTGCCACTTTAACTACATCATTTGGGTAACATATTTTTAAATAATTGGCATAGCCCTGGGTGGCCATCCCCACTGTGTATTTATTCATACGGTTTGTGCCAACACCCATTATTCCACGTAATCCTCCGGTTCCAAATTCTAAACTTTGATAAAAACCTTCGGCAAGTTCGGAGGGGTTTTCAGCCTGCATTTTTATTATAGCATCCTTGGTTTCCTGATCATAATTTCCAGTTAGCCACTGGTTTACTTTTTCTTGAATAACGTTATCCATAACAATTAATTTTTAGTGGTTGAAGTTACAATTTTATTTAATTCAATTATTCATTTTTTCAAAAGAAATTAGAAAATAATATCACAATAGAACGACCTTACTTATCAGGGCAGACGCATTAAAAGTTATCCGGCTTTAGCCAAAAGCGATAACAAATAATCCTTATCTCTGTCTGTCTTTTTTCTTTTTCGTTTGATGCTAAGCTTTTTGCCACCCTTTCTCTCTTCTGATTGATTGAGCAGGTTAAGGGCTACCTTGCTAACAAAAGAAAAATTCTCGGCAGCAGTTCCTGCCCTTTTAGTACTCATATCTTCTCCAAAACAAACATCTAAAACCCAATGCAGTTTGTTCTCTATGCCCCAATGTTCCCTTATAGCAGTATTGAAGGCTTCAGCCGGCGCCTTTATACTGCTTATATAATGGCGAACCTGCTTTTCTTTTTCTCCGGTCGCTTTATGGGTTCGCTCACTTATTATTTCTATAATGGTTTGAAGCCCTTCCCATTGATCTTTACTGCAAATCCAGTCCATATCTGTTATAATACGGCAGATACGTTTTTCTATGCGACCATGATCTACATTTAATTGCGTATGACTTGCCGTTTGCGGCGTCTGTGCAAAAGCTTCCTTAATGTCATCATTCAGGTGCTTTTGATTATCTTTTACTGCGAGGATATATTCAGCCCCCACTTCCCTGATCTTTTTGGCTATTTCGATTTGACAACCCATGGCATCAATAGTAATCCAGCATCCTTTTAGCATCAATACTTCCAATAAAGCAGGAATAGCCGTAATCTCATTACTCTTATCGTTTACTTTTAGTCGCCCCAACACCATATTATTGGCATTGCTCCAGGCGCTTACCATGTGAATAATGCTTTTACCTCCCTGCTCGCCGCTGTGGCGTAGCTGTTTGCCATCAATACTCACTACTTGCCCTTCACTTATATGGGCAATGCTTTGTACCCAACCCACAAAACACTGCTGCAAAGCCTGCGGATCAAATAGCGAAAACACACGGTTGTATGTATCGTGTGACGGCAGACCACCGGGTAGTTCCAGAAAACGGCTAAGCCATTGTTGGTTAGCTTCCCCATAGTCCTCAATATCATACCAGTCTTCTGCCCCACATATAACCGCCGCTATAGTAATAAATACAATGTCATAGAGCTTATGAATGATTTTATGCTCTTTAGTTCGCGGATCTGGTAACTGACCAAAATGTTCCATAATGGCTGTCATAGCTTTTTGGAACTGCAAGTCCGGGTATTCAATTTGATTTACAAGCAACTTTATTTCCACACCTGTGGATTACTACATATTTTTAATGCGTCTGCCCTGCCTTACTTATCCTTTTGAATCCATTACGCATTACATTTGCACATATTTAATATTATAATGAATTTGTATTATAACCTTTTACTCTCATTGTTATTTATTCAAATATCTACCTTTGCCATATCACAAACAGACAGTTCTATTCTTCCAGTAATTATAAAACCAGACTCAACTGCTTCAAGCACCAATTTACAAACCGACTCATCCAAAATTTTAAAAACAAGGCGTAGTATTGTCGGCTATGGCAGTATTGCGGCTTATGGGTCTGCTTTGTATGTGCTAAATAAAGCGTGGTACGCCAATTATCCGCGCTCTGCTTTTCATTTTTACAACGATAATGGCGAATGGAACCAGGTGGACAAAGTGGGCCATGGCTGGTCGGCTTATCAGTTGACCTCGGCCAGCTATCGTGCATGGAAATGGACAGGAGTGAACGAGAAGAAAGCTTTATTGTATGCCGGTATCAGCGGTCCCGGTTTTCTAACAATAATAGAAATACTTGACGGTTTCAGCCACGAATGGGGTTTTAGTCTGGGAGATATGACTGCCAATGTGTTTGGAAGCGGTTTATTTCTTGGTCAGCAAGCCTTATGGAATGAGCAAAAGATTGCTTTTAAGTTTTCTTTTAATAAAAAAGATTACAAAGAGCCAGTTTTGGAGCAAAGAGCCGATAATCTGTTTGGTAAATCATGGTATGAAAGGATGTTGAAAGATTATAATGCACAAACCTATTGGCTGAGTGGAAATATTCACTCTTTTTTTCCTGATAGCAATTTTCCTAAATGGCTGAATTTATCTTTCGGATATGGTGCAGAAGGCTTGCTTGGCGGATATGAAAATAAATGGACCGATAAAAACGGAACGCTGATTGACAGAACAGACATCAAGCGTATTCGGCAGTTCTACCTGGCTCCCGATATTGATTTAACCAGAATCAGAACCAGGAGCAGGTTTTTAAGAACCACTTTTTACCTCTTTAATTCACTAAAGTTTCCGGCACCAACGATAATGATTGATTCTAAAGGTAAAATTCATGGGTACTTTTTATATTTTTAAGGTCCGAACAACAATAAATAAATTTTAAAAAAAAATTAAAAAAATTAGCTCACTACATATAAAAACAGGCTATATTTGAAAAATAGTTAATAATAATTTATAAATTTTACATTTTTGCAAATGAAGACGAGAAAAATCACATTGTCTGAACAGGAAATACCAGAGCATTGGTACAATATTGTGGCAGATATGCCCAATAAGCCGCTGCCTCCTCTGCACCCTGGCACCAAAGAACCAATAGGGCCTGACGCATTAGCGCCTCTTTTTCCGCAAGCTTTAATACAACAGGAAGTTTCAACCGAAAAATGGATAGCGATTCCTGACGAAGTGCGCGAACTATACAGTTTGTGGCGGCCTACTCCACTTTTCAGAGCTTATGAGCTTGAAAAAGCATTGGATACCCCTGCCAAAATTTATTACAAATACGAAGGTGTAAGCCCGGCAGGTTCTCACAAACCCAATACGGCCATACCACAGGTTTACTACAATAAAATGGAAGGTGTAAAACGCATCACTACCGAAACCGGCGCCGGCCAATGGGGAAGCGCTTTAAGTTTTGCCTGTAACAAATTTGGTTTGGAGTGTGAAGTGTATATGGTAAGAACTTCTTACGATGGCAAGCCCTATCGTAAGGTGGTAATGAATACCTGGGGTGCAAATGTGTTTGCATCTCCATCAACCAACACCGAAGCCGGTAGGAAAATACTGGCTGAAGATCCGAACAGCCCGGGTTCTCTTGGAATTGCTATCAGCGAAGCGGTAGAAAGAGCTGCTATGCGCGATGATACTAAATATGCTCTTGGTAGTGTACTTAACCACGTACTGCTACATCAAACCATAATTGGTCTTGAATCTTTGAAACAACTTGAAAAAGCAGGTGACTTGCCTGATATTGTAATTGCGCCTTTTGGCGGCGGGTCAAATTTTGCCGGCATTTCTTTTCCTTTCCTTCGTCTTAATTTTGAGGAAGGGAAAAATATTCGTTGCATTGCCAGCGAGCCTACCTCCTGCCCTAAACTGACACGCGGTGTTTTCCGATATGATTTTGGAGATACTGTAGGTATGACACCTTTAATTCCGATGTACACATTAGGACACAATTTCATACCCGAACCCATTCACGCAGGCGGATTGCGTTACCATGGAGCCGGCGCTATTGTGAGCCAATTGCTAAAGGACAAGCTTATTGAAGCATCAGCGCATGATAATGTGGAAGTATTTGAGGCAGGAATGATTTTTGCCAAATCCGAAGGAATTATTCCGGCTCCTGAAGCTACACACGGTATTGCCACTGTTATAAAGGAAGCCGAACGATGCAAAAGGGAAGGCAAAAGCGAAACAATTCTGTTTAATCTTTGCGGTCATGGCAATTTTGACATGAAAGCATACCAGGATTATTTCGAAGGTAAAATAGTAAGGCACGAACTGACTGATGCAGAAATTCAGGAATCACTGAAACAGCTGGACACGCCTGTCATTAATTAAGGATTTTCTTTGATTGATAAACATAAACAGCGAGCCTCATGGTTTGCTGTTTTTTTTATCTTGATGCAATCGCCCTAATTATTTTTTCGGCGTGTTCTCGGGAATTTTCAATAAACAGCCGATGGGTATTCATTCCTCCGCAAATTACACCGGCCAGATAAATTCCTTTGACACTGGTTTCGTGCGTTTCGGGGTTGAGAACAGGGCATCGCACCTCATCATCACTAAGAACGATACCGGCACTCTCCAAAAATTTGAGATTGGGCTGATAACCAGTAGCAGCAATAACCCAGTCATTATCAATAATTTTTATTCCTTCGGGCGTTATTACTTCTACAGTTTCAGGTGTTATTTTCATAATGGACGAATTGAAATAAGCCTTGATAGCGCCTTCTTCTATTCGGTTTTCAATATCAGGTTTAATCCAGTATTTTACCCGCTCGCCAATTGAACTACCTCTTATAACCATTGTAACTTCTGCTCCTTTTCTCCAGATTTCCAATGCCGCATCCACTGCCGAATTCATAGCGCCCACAACTATCACTTTTTGAAAAGCGTAAAAATGAGGGTCGCTGTAGTAATGTGTTACTTTAGGCAACTCTTCGCCGGGCACATTTAGTTTGTAAGGAATATCATAAAATCCGGTTGCAATAATGATTTCTTTTGCCAAATAACAACTTTTTTACGAAACAACAGTGAAAAAGTCATCATTTTTTTCAATGGACATCACCTCTTCAAACAATTGAATATTAAGTTTATATGCATCGGTTACTCTTCGGTAATACTCAAGCGCCTCATTTCGTACAGGTTTTGCATTGTTGGAAACAAAAGGCACATTGCCGATTTCCAACTTATCGGAAGTTGAAAAAAAGGTCATGTTTACCGGGTAATGGTACAATGAATTTACCAGACAACCTTTTTCTAAAATAAGATAGTTAATTCCGGCTTTTTGAGCCTCAATAGCACATGCTAAACCAATAGGGCCACCGCCAATAATAAGTAAGGAAACATTTTTCTGCATTTTGCAAAGATAATTTAAGATTTAGGATTGAAAGGTTTGCCGAAACGAATCTATTCTCGTAAATTTGCTGACTTTTAAAAACCAAAAAATAGATATGTCAAGAGTAATAGCATTCAGAGAAGCCCTAAGAGAAGCAATGAATGAAGAAATGAGGAGAGACAGTCGTGTTTTTCTTATGGGGGAAGAAGTAGCAGAATACAATGGCGCCTATAAAGTGAGTCAGGGTATGTTAGCAGAATTCGGTCCAAAAAGAGTAATTGATACGCCTATTACCGAGTTGGGATTCGTTGCCGTAGGTGTAGGCGCAGCACAAAACGGACTCAGACCTATCGTTGAATTTATGACCTGGAATTTTGCTGTTCTTGCGCTGGATCAAATTTTAAATACTGCTTCAAAAATGCTGGCGATGAGTGGCGGACAAATTTCCTGCCCAATTGTATTTCGCGGTGGCAATGGCTCCGCCGGACAATTAGGCGCCCAACATTCCACAGCTTTTGAAGCTATGTATGCCAATATTCCCGGCATTAAAGTGGTATCGCCCAGCAATCCTTATGATGCCAAGGGGCTACTGAAACAGGCCATCCGCTACGAAGAAGATCCGGTAATGTTTATGGAAAGCGAACTGATGTATGGCGATAAAATGGAAATACCCGAAGAAGAATACTACATTGAGCTGGGTAAAGCTGATGTAAAAAAGGAAGGTACAGATGTAACCATCGTTTCTTTCAACAAGATGATGAAAGTAGCGCTGGGGGCCGCTGCCGAACTTGAGAAAGAAGGAATTAGCGCCGAAGTGATTGATTTAAGAACCATCAGGCCGCTTGATTTAGATACAATCATGACCAGTGTAAGAAAAACCAATCGTCTGGTAATTGTAGAAGAACAATGGCCTTATGCCTCTGTTTCTACCGAAATTTCGTACAATGTGCAAAAAGATGCCTTTGATTATTTAGATGCGCCAATAAGACGCATTACGGCTGCTGATGCGCCATTGCACTATGCACACAATCTGGTGGCTGCCGCATTGCCAGATGTAGAACGCACAGTGAAGTTGGTGAAAGAGGTAATGTATTTAAAAAAATAATATATCTGCTATAAATAATTGATTATATTATTTTTACAGAAATTACCATTTCTTTAAATAATATAAAATACCAGTGTGCCAAAATCCAAAGTACAGGAGTCGCAAGCCAATATTCTCGTTGTAGATGATGAAATAGCCATCAGAAGGACACTATCCGAAATTCTTTCGTTTGAGGGATACAGGGTAATGGAAGCTGCCGATGGCGCAGAAGGATTAAAATTGTTTAAAGACAATAACTGCAATCTGGTACTTTGCGATATCAAAATGCCTAAGATAGATGGCAATGAGTTTTTGCAAAAGGCGCTGGAAATAAACCCTGATGTACCCGTAATAATGATTTCAGGCCATGGCACTATTGAAACTGCGGTAGAGCTGGTAAAAAAAGGCGCTTATGATTTTTTATCAAAACCACCTGATCTAAACCGGTTACTGATAACCATTAGAAACGCCCTCGAAAAGGTAAATTTGATTTCAGAAACTAAAATTTTACGAAAAAAAATTTCAAAAACTCAGGAAATTATCGGGCAATCGGCAATGATTCAAAGAATCAAAGAAACCATTGAAAAGGTGGCCCCCACAGATGCAAGAGTGCTGATTACCGGCGAAAACGGAACCGGTAAAGAATTAGTAGCCAGATGGCTTCATGAAAAAAGCAATCGTTCTGCTAATCCGTTAGTAGAAGTGAATTGTGCGGCTATTCCATCAGAACTTATTGAATCTGAACTTTTTGGACACGAAAAAGGCTCTTTTACCTCTGCCATTAAGCAACGAATCGGTAAATTTGAGCAGGCAGATGGCGGCACTCTTTTTCTTGATGAAATTGGAGACATGAGTCTGAACGCTCAGGCAAAAGTATTGCGGGTTTTACAGGAAGGAAAAATTACAAGAGTAGGCGCCGATAAGGACATCAATGTAAATGTAAGAGTTGTAGCTGCAACTAATAAAGACCTGCTAAAAGAAGTGGAGGACAAAAAATTCAGGTTAGATCTTTACCATCGTCTAAGTGTAATTTTGGTTCACGTGCCTCCGTTAAATGAAAGAAGGGAGGACATTCCATTGCTGATTGACCATTTTCTAAAGGAGATTTGCTTCGAATATGGAATTGCCAAAAAAGGAATTTCAAAAGAGGCTGTAGATACGCTTAAACATTACAATTGGACAGGAAACATTCGAGAATTGCGCAATGTGGTAGAAAGATTAGTTATTCTTGGCGATAAAAACATTTCCTATGAAAATGTAATCAGCTATGCAATGCCAAAATAAAATGGGTATCCATTCCGTGCTTTTTAATCACCTTTTGATTTTTCGCCCACAAACCAGTGCTCCTTGTCTCTAAAAAGGACATTAAAGGTGGTAAGTGTTCCATAACAACGAGTTATATATTGCTGAATATTTACTTTTTCCTCATCAGAAAGGTTTTTACTGCTGTTGATATTTTGCTCCAGAACCCTCAGCCTATCACGAAGCATTACTATTTTATGGAAAAAATCTTCAATCGGCAATTCCTTAGGTTTCAATGACTTATCAGAAGGTTGGAGTATCAAAGTTCCTCCTTTCCATTTATCGCCCAGTGGAACAATATCAGTGGTTCCTCCCCACAAGCGTAAAATCTTTAATAATGACTTTTCAACCTCCGATGTGGTTTCTATTTCAGCAGTAACATTTTCAGCAATAATTTCATCCAGTTTGGGATCATTTTTATCAATTTCTTTTACCCCGTCATGAATAAAAGAAATAAGGTAAGTAGCATATTTGATGCCTACGATTACACCGGGGCCATAAAGCGTATGCTGCAATCTGGTTCCTATTCCTAATTTTTCCTGTTCCATAATATTTTTTAAAAGTTAAAAATAAACATTGCCATTGAAATAAAAAAGTAAATACCAAACACTGTATTATCACACAAAAAAAAGCAACTGATAGCATAATCAATTATCTATCAATTGCTTTTAAAAAGTAATTCTTATATAAAAGCAGTTACTTAATATTAAATGCTTTGCTAACTGCCTCCAAATTTTTATAATCAAGATTTCGGGTTGCACTCGAACTGATTACTGTACCGGGCACTATTACATACTTGAATTTGTAGGTAGGTATGGTATAAGCGGCAACTTCAGGAACAGCGTCACCTGCATTATTAGGAGAAAAATAGTATAACAATCTTAATTTACCGGGCTCAGGTGTGGTAAATTCAACATGGTAATAGAATGCTCTCTGAGTATAATCCAGAATACTAAAAGGCAAATTGGCATAAACATTAGGATATTCCAAATCTGGAGTAAAATACACCAATACTAAACCATTGTCAATAACAGATTGCGTAATTGAAGGCTCACTTATATCAACAAAACGAGCAGTATGATAAATCCAGGAAGATAATGAATTTTTAAAAATAATATCCCTTACATTATTCCCCCAATCCGTATTTGACAAAGTAATTGTTTTGGATAAGACATTAGCAGTACCTGTTGCACCCGTTACACCCTGAGGACCTTGTGGGCCAATTGGACCTTGTGGACCGGTAGCGCCGGTTGCACCATTAACACCTGCCGGGCCTTGTGGACCTTGAGTACCAGGGGCGCCATTCGCTCCGGTAGCGCCCGTAGCGCCGGTAACCCCTTGTGGGCCTTGAGGACCTGTTGCACCGGTAGCGCCATTAGCACCGGCAGGACCTTGAGGGCCTTGAGTTCCTTGCGCACCGGCAGGCCCCTGATTACCTTGTATTCCTTGCGCACCGGTATCTCCTTTTGGTCCGGCAGGACCCATATCGCCTTTTTTACAACTTGTAAATGTTACAAATAATGTAATAATGACTACAAATAAAATATTGATTTTCATAAAATAACAATTTTTTGATAAGTTATTGCATCCAAAGGTATTAAAGTTTAATAATTTTCCAATAATTTATTTATGAATTTCACTGCTAAAATGAAACTCAATATCAGGATTGTTGGTTATCTCTGTATTTAAAAACCATTCGCTTTGTGCCAAATAGACTACATGCCCATCCTTGTCTTCACCCGTGTTGGCCAACTTAAATTTTGTAAATTCGTCAAGCTTTTTCTGATCTTTACTGGTAAGCCAGGTGGCTTTGTAAAATGGCAACGACCTAAATTCAACTGATGCGCCATACTCATGTAGCAATCGATATTGAATTACTTCAAACTGTAAATCACCTACACATCCTACAATTTTTTTTGTTCCACCAAATTGAGTAAAAAGCTGCGCAACCCCTTCATCCGTCAATTGAAGCAATCCCTTTTCAAGTTGCTTGGTTTTCATGGGGTCCTTATTTACTACTTCTTTAAATATTTCGGGCGAAAAGGAAGGAATCCCTGTAAAATAAAAATCTTCCCCCTCTGTCAATGTATCCCCTATTTTAAAATTTCCGGTATCAAACAAACCCACCACATCGCCTGGGTAGGCATCTTCAATTACACTTTTTTCGCGAGCCAAAAATGAATAGGGGTTGCTAAACCTTACGTCTTTATTCAATCTTACATGATGAAAATATTTGTTTCTTTCAAACCTGCCGCTACATACTCGTAAAAAAGCAATTCTGTCGCGATGTTTGGGATCAAGATTCGCATGAATCTTAAACACAAAGCCACTCAATTTAGTATCTTGTACATCTACAATACGTTTATTTGTTTCTCTGCTTTGTGGTGCGGGAGCAATACGTATAAATGTATCCAACATCTCCTTTACTCCGAAATTGTTGATAGCGCTGCCAAAAAACAATGGCGATACGGTGGCTTTAAGATAATCCTCCACGTTTAGCGCTCCATGAACGCCGTCCACCAATTCTACATCTTCACGCAATACAGATGCGTCATGGGTTCCAAGCTTTTCTTCTAATATTTTATCATTTATATCATTTACAGCTATGGTTTCATCTCCTTCTGCTTTAGTATTAGCCGTAAACAATCGTAGGTTTTTGTCATGTAAGTTATACACGCCTTTGAACTCCTTACCACTATTTATTGGCCAGGTCATAGGATGCAACGAAATATTTAATTCCTTTTCTATTTCTTCAATCAACTCAAATCTGCCTTTACCATCCCTGTCCATTTTATTTACAAAAACAATTACCGGCGTATCCCGCATCCGACACACTTCCATCAGCCTACGGGTTTGTGCTTCTACCCCGTTCACACTATCTACCACCAATATCACACTATCTACAGCCGTTAGGGTTCGGTAAGTATCTTCTGCAAAATCCTTGTGACCTGGCGTATCCAGGAGATTTATCAAAATCCCGTTATATTCAAAACTCATCACCGATGTTGCCACCGATATCCCTCTTTGTCTTTCAATTTCCATAAAATCGGAAGTGGCCGATTTTTTAATTTTATTGCTTTTAACAGCGCCTGCTACCTGTATGGCTCCCCCAAACAATAAAAACTTCTCAGTCAGGGTTGTTTTACCTGCATCGGGGTGACTGATGATGGCAAAAGTGCGCCTTCGTTGTATTTCTTCACTAAACTTCATTAATATATTTTTAAAAACGGCTGCAAAGGTAATCAGAATCAATGTTTATTACACTTTCAAATATATCTTTGCATCTTCATTATGTCAAAAATAATAATTCTCGGGCCCGGTTATCCACTTAGAGGCGGCGGACTTACAACATTCAATCATCGCTTGTGCAAAGAATTTCAGGCGATGGGGCACGATTGCGAAATATGGTCGTTTTCATTGCAATACCCATCCATTCTGTTTCCGGGCAAAACTCAGTTTAGTGAAGAACCTGCACCTGAAGGTATAAATATCCAATCTAAAATAAATTCAATAAATCCTCTTAACTGGTTTAAGACGGGCAATCAGCTAAGGAAGGAAAAACCAGATGTAGTCGTAGTACGTTATTGGCTTCCTTTTATGGGGCCGGCCTTAGGTACCATTTTAAGACGCGTGAAAAAGAATAAACACACAAAAGTGATTTGTATTGCCGATAACGTCATTCCGCATGAAAAAAGACCCGGAGACAGCCTGTTTACAAAATACTTCATCAAAGCCTGTGATGGATTTATCACCATGAGTGAAAAGGTGATGAGTGATTTAAGAAAGTTTGATAAACTGAAACCTGCATCATTAGTACAACATCCGCTTTATGATAATTTTGGTGATATTATTTCAAAAGAAGCAGCGAGAACCCATCTCAGGCTGCCAATGGATGAAAAGATAATTCTCTTCTTTGGCTTCATCAGAAAATATAAAGGCTTAGACCAGTTATTAGAAGCTTTTGCAGAAATTAAACCTCAAATTTCAAATCTAAAATTATTAGTTGCAGGTGAGTTTTACGAAGACGAAAAACCATATCAGGATTTGATAGGAAAGCTGAATATCAAAGATGATTTGATATTGCATACCCATTTCATCAATGATAGTGAAGTAAAATATTATTTATGTGCCTCGGATGTGTTGGTTCAACCATACAAAAATGCCACACAAAGTGGCGTAACCCCTCTTGCCTATTATTTTGAAAAACCAATGATAGTAACCAATGTTGGCGGTCTGGCAGCATTGGTACCAAATGAAAAATGTGGTATTGTTACAGAACCAAACCCCGAGTCAATAGCCGCGGGTATTCGAAAATTTTATGAATTAGGAGAGGAACATTTTATTCCTCATCTTCGCAGCGAGAAAAAAAAATATAGTTGGAGTAATATTGTAAATGCAATAATGTCAATATGATTCATAGAAGTAAAGCGCCTTTAAGAATTGGCCTGGCCGGTGGCGGCACTGATGTCAGCCCTTACTGTGACCAGTTTGGTGGCGCTATTTTAAATGCAACCATATCACTGAACGCAAGCGCTACCATTGAATTACGCGAAGACAATAAAATCATCATTGAAGCCTTTGACAGAGATGAAAAGGAGATATATGACTGGGACACTCAGCTATCCATCAACGGAAAGCTGGACCTGCTGAAAGGGGTTTATAACAGAATCCAGATTGATTACCCTTTTGAAAACAAAGGTTTCAAACTCAGCACCTCCGTGGATGCTCCTGCCGGATCAGGCTTGGGAACTTCCTCTACGCTGGTAGTGGCTGTGGTGGGCGCTTTTGTAGAAATGCTTCAATTACCACTTGGAGAGTATGATATAGCCCATTATGCTTATGAAATAGAAAGAATAGATTTGGCTTTAGCCGGAGGGCGACAGGATCAGTATGCGGCTACTTTTGGAGGAGTAAATTTTATGGAGTTTTACAATAACGAAAAAGTAATTGTAAATCCACTTCGTATTCGCCAGCAATACTTAGATGAGCTGGAAAATAATCTCTTGCTTTACTACACCGCTACCAGCAGAGAATCTGCAAAAATCATTTCACGGCAAAGCAAAAATGTAACTGAAAAAAAAGAAAAAACAATTGAAGCCATGCATAATCTTAAAATGCAGGCTTTGATGATGAAAGAAGCCTTGCTGAAAGGCCAGCTGGACGAAATGGGCAATATTCTTAATATTGGTTTTGAGCAAAAAAGGCAGATGGCCGAAGGCATCAATAATCAGTTGATTGACGACATATACGCTGCCGCAAAATCAGCCGGAGCTACAGGTGGAAAAATTAGCGGTGCCGGTGGCGGTGGATTTATGATATTTTATTGCCCGGGTAGTACCAAATATTCGGTAATTAAGCAACTTGCCAAATTTGGCGGCCTTGTTAGAAATTATCAATTTAACAAACACGGTTTAAAAACCTGGAGCGTATAAAAAGATGCAGAAAATAATAAAGCAACTCATTCAAGATTCAATTGATTCGAAACGACAAATTTTAGAAAACGAATCTATTTTATCAACGATTAACCAATTGATTGACGTTATCGTTGCTGCTTTCAAAAACGGAAATAGCGTTTATTTTTGCGGTAATGGTGGTAGCGCCGCTGATGCCCAGCACTTAGCTGCTGAATTTAGCGGCAGGTTCTACAAAGACCGCAAAGCCTTGCCGGCAGAGGCTTTGCACTGCAACACTTCATATCTTACTGCTGTAGGAAATGATTATAGTTTTGATGTTATCTATTCAAGATTGATTCAGGGCATTGGCAAAAAGGGAGATATTTTAATCGGTTTAAGCACTTCGGGCAATTCGAAAAATATAATTCAGGCATTTGAAACCGCCAGAGAAAAAGGGATGATTACGGTGGGTTTCACCGGCGCCGCTGGAGGGATTCTTAAAACTGTTAGCGATTATCTGGTAAATGTGCCTTCTGCCGATACGCCACGGATTCAGGAAAGCCATATATTAATTGGCCATATTGTTTGCCAGTTGGTAGAAGATATTTATTTCAGCGCCTAAAGGTCTTTGGAAAATTAAGATTTGTTTAATGGAAGAAAATTTCAATCAAAATACAATCATTCAAAACGAGCAGTTGGCTCAAATGCCTACTGCCATTATACTTGCCGGAGGACTGGGCACGAGGCTCCGAAATTCAGTTCCTGATTTACCCAAATGTATGGCGCCGGTTGCCGGATTCCCATTTTTGTATTATGTAATTAATCATTTGCAACAGCAGGGAATTCAAAAAATGATCTTCAGCATTGGTTATATGCACGAAGTAATTGAAAAATATTTGAAAGCCGAATTTTCTACCCTTGATTACGAAATTTGTGTTGAGGAAGAACCTCTGGGTACAGGAGGTGCCATTCAGTTTGCAATGCAAAAAGTAATTACAGAAAATGCTTTCGTTTGCAATGGCGATACGCTGTTCAGATTTGATGCTGATGAACTGCTTTCGCAACATCTTAAGAATGATGCAGAATGTACATTGGCGCTAAAACGTAAGAAAAATTTTGATCGTTATGGCGTGGTTGAACTAAATAATCAAAATATTATCAAATCCTTCAAAGAAAAGCAACCCTTCTCCGAAGGATTAATCAATGCCGGATTGTATTTAATAAATAAAGATCAGTTTCTTTCCCGACAATTACCATATAAATTTTCATTTGAAAAGGATTACTTAGAGAAATTTGTTTCGGAAGGGAAATTTTTCGGGTTGGCACAAGATAAATATTTTATAGACATTGGTATTTCTGAGGATTTTAATAAAGCTCAAAAAGAGCTTTCAAGACCAGCCTTTGATCTTAAAAAAATTGACAAATCCTGGACACTCTTTTTAGACAGGGATGGAGTTATAAATGAAGACAGACCGAACAGCTATGTTTTTAATGCAGATGATTTTATTTTCTTTGAAGGAGTTCCGGAAGCCTTTAGAAAGTTATCACGAATATTTAAACACATCTTTGTAGCTACTAACCAACGAGGTGTAGGTAAAGGATTGATGTCTCAAAAGGACTTGGATGATATTCACAAAAAAATGAATAATGATATTGAAAAAGCAGGAGGTAAAATCGATAAAATATATTATTGCACCAATATCAACAATAACAATTTTGACCGCAAACCCAATCCCGGTATGGCTTTACGAGCCAAAGAAGCATTCCACGAGGTTGATTTGAGTAAATCAATAATGGTGGGTAATAACATTAGCGATATGCAATTTGGCAGAGCCGCCGGGATGTACACCGTTTTTGTTACAACTACATTACCAGAGGTCCAACTACCTCATCCATACATTGACCTCGTTTTCAATAATTTAAATGAATTTGTAGATAATTTACCTTAACCCAATAACTCTTTCAGAATTATTGATTCAGGTATTTCGCTATAAAGTCACTATCAACATTAACTGCAATTATTTCTCCCTTAGCATTAATCAGGTAATTGATGGGTATTGCCTTAATTTGCCAACGGTATGCCACACTTTCTTCTGCAGTACTAAAATCGATTAATTGAGGCCAAGTCAATTTGTCTTTTTTAATGGCCTTGTGCCACTTTTTTTCGTCCTCATCTACCGATACGCTTACAATTTCAAAATTCTTGTTTTGATATTTTGAGTACAGTTTCACCAGACTTTTATTGGCTATCCGGCATGGAAAACACCAGCTAGCCCAAAAATCCAGCAATATGGTTTTACCCTTGAAATCATCAATGCTCACCATTTTCCCCTCATTGTTTTTAAGCGAAAATACCGGAACCGGTAGCGGTTTTTCAAGCATTTGGGTAAAGCCAGTTATAGGGAGAGAAAATGCTATCAACAGAACAAATATTTTTAACCTTAAAGCCATTATATAAAAAAAGCTGCTATTTCAAGCAGCCTTATATTTATTACCTTTTGTTAATTTATTTTTTTTCGCAGCAGGATTTTCCGTTGCTGTCTTTTTTACATTCAACCTTCTGACCTGCCTTTTTTGCAGCCATTTTATCTTTGCAGCATTGCTTGTCGCTTTTTTCGCAGCAAGCCATATCATCGCCACCTTTATTCTTTGTGGTTTTGGCATCATAAGTCATGGTGCGGTCATATTTGCAACAGCTATGCAGGTTTTTATATGCTTCATCCACTCCTCTGATATCTCTGGTATCATATCCAACATCAGCAATACTTTGCTGAATTTTTGTTGCACTTGTAGCTTTTTGATCATACTTAACGGTAAGCATTTTCGTTTCTTTGTTCCAGTCTGCTTCTGTGGCTCCTGCTTTTTTTGCAGCTTTTTCAATGTTTCCTTTGCACATACCACAGTTACCCGACACAGGTATCACCTCAGAAGCAATTTGAGCATTTATTACTCCTGTCAAAAAAAATAATGCTGCGGCCAGCAAAAATGATTTCACTTTTTTCATTGTTGAATGTTTTTGTTGATTCAAAGATATTTTAAATAAATTAAAAGTTGCTTTAGGCAGTAAAAATAATATAGAATTAGTTAACAAATCCCCAAAAAATGCCTACCCGAATCATCAATCCCGGATAAGGGTAGCCCGGTACCAATATATTATTATTAAAAAATCCGTATTTATTGCCCAATCTGCCAAAAGAATTCAAGTTTTCTGCCCTTATAAATGTTTTCAAAGAGCCAATTCGGAAGTGAACATAAGCCGCAATATCAGGCAATTTGTATCTAACGGTAGAATCATTGATAAAAAACTGGCCAAGCATAGGTGAATATCGATTTGCTTTGTATGGGCTGGCATATTTCCCTTCGAGCCCCATGGCAATGTTCAGACGACGATATCCAAGATTACCCTCGTAACCAAATCTGTTTCTCGTAAAAACCAAAGGAAGATTAACCGGGGCATTTCCGATAGTCTGTTGAAAATAAGCTTCTGCCCTCCATTTCCACTGCTTTTTGCGCCCGAATTCAAATATTTTGTTTGCAGCTACCTGCAAAACGTTAAATACAGTACTGGTTTGATTGATAACATAGTAATCTGAAAAATATATATAATTGGTAACCAAATAATAATGACCCGATAAACCTAATTTTAATATAGGTTGATAAATATTGGCATAAATATGTGTAAGGTTTTCCTTTTTTAAATGAACCGTATCATTCATCAGGTAAAAATTACTCAATGGATTGGTAATATATACAGGACTTTTATTCACGTTTTCAACCCCCAATTGCAAAGCGCCGATTTTTCTGCCCAACAAGCTCTCAATGCTTCCCTTAGCTTCATAATCACCGGCATTAAGCCCTGCAAAATATAATTTCCCGGAAGCTATAATATCCCATTTTTTGTTTTTAGTACGGTTTCGGTATTCGCCGTGTGCAAAAATATTTACATAATCTTTCTTTGAATTTGTATCAAAAACAGCTTTTAAATTTTGAACGGACAGGCCTGCCTTCAAAAATTGCTGCGTGTTTTTTGCATCGGGAAATGTATATAGCGAAAAATCATTATACAACTCTCTCCATGAATCTTTCAGATCCAAATCAGCGGATGGAATGGACACTCCAAAGTAGTTTAAATACGCATTGACATTGGCAGCAGGGTCAAAATAAATATATTTATTCGTTTTATAAGCAATAGTATGCTCAAACCGTACCCTTGGAAAAAACAATGGTACTACGGTAGTATCCAATACCAAGGAATCCTTTTTTCCTACATCATAATGTTGACGCATCAGAACCGTCAAATCGGAATACTTATTTCCTTGTTTGATACTGGTATTGAAGAAGTTTCCACCGTAAGCTTCAGTGTTCGATCCTCCTATTTTTGTAGGAATATACAATCTTTGTTCAAATTCTTTATTATTCAGATAGTCTTGCGACTCATCTATTCCGCCACTCTCGGTACTTTGCAACTTATTGGCAATCAGTACGAAAAAGTTATTGTACCGTTTATTGACTGATTGAAACCAATTGGTAACCAAATAATTATTATGGCTGGTTTTTTGGTTGCTGAACGAGCCCGGCGCACTGATAAACCTGTAATCAAACTGAATATTCCAGTTGGGTTTACGGTTTTGGGTGTGCATGAGTTCGATAAACTGTTCTCCTTTGCTAGAAAGCATATAATTTATTTCGGAAAAGGGCCTCGTGGTGGTGAAAAACCTTGTTTTTTCCGGTGTAAATTTATATACATCGAAAGCATGCAATCCCACATCCAAACCTGCATTCATCAATGGAGAAAACAAATAAGACTGGGTAGCGCTGCCGGTATTTCCCAAATGATAGTGAGTGGCAGGAATAGGAAATTCCTGTGTAAAATCATGCAACGAAGAGTCGAGTTTATAATTTCTGGCAGTATCTAAATACCGATAAGTAATGGTGATTGAATCTTCCTGGCTTTTTCTTTTTTCAATATTTCCTGCAGCGCCGCCTCCACTGCCCATATTTCTAAACCTGTCAGTAAGACCTCCTACTCCCCTTTGCCCTTGTGCAGTAATACCCAAAAAAATTAATAATATGAATAACCAAAACGTATTCTTCATTAAAAAACAGTCCGTTTTATATTTCTGCAATCATATTCACAAATAACTGCGCCAGTTTAGGTTCGGCCGATTTGGCAGCTTCCAGCACTTCCTCATGGGTTATTATATTTTCATCATCTCTGATTCCGATATCGGTAATTACACTGGCAGCAAATACCGGCAGGTTCATGTGGTTGGCAATAATTACCTCCTGCACAGTACTCATACCCACTGCATCGGCACCCAAAACATGAATCATTCTGTACTCGGCATGTGTTTCAAAGGTAGGCCCGGTAACTACAAAATATACTCCTTCCTTTAAATCAATATTTGCTTTGGCTGCAATTTCTTTGGCTTTTAAAATGAGGTTTTTCTTGTAAGGTTCGCTCATATCGGGGAAGCGAGTACCCCATTCCTCTATATTTTTACCTATAAGCGGGTTCAGGGTGCCAAAACTGATATGGTCATTAATAATCATGATGTCGCCCACCTTAAAACCGGGGTTTACGCCGCCAGCGGCATTACTCAACAACAAAACCTCAATACCCAGCAGCTTCATAATTCTGATTGGGAAAGTAACCTCCTGAGACGAATATCCTTCGTAAAAATGAAAGCGCCCTGACATGGCCACAATCTTTTTCCCCGAAATTTCTCCAAAAATCAACTTCCCTGAGTGTCCTTTCACCGTAGAAACCGGAAAATGCGGAATATCTTTATATGATACTTCCCTTTCAATTTTAATGTGATCTACAAAATTGCCAAGGCCGCTGCCCAAAACAATTCCTACTTGCGGCGCAAGCGCATACTGTCCTTTCAAAAATTCTAAGGCTTCTTTTGCTTTTTCTACAACTGATTGAGGCATAAATTGATTTTAGTGAGCAAATATAATGAAACTAAATCCTTTGAAATAAATATAAAAAAAGATAAGGTCAAGTTTAACTTTTGATGCACAATGAATTATCTTACTTTGAGAAATGAATTTTATAAGTCAATAAAAATCAGTAACTTTAATATCCACAAAAAGCCATTTATGAAAAAAATTTTAGTTACTACCGATTTTTCTCCTGCCTCAAAAAGCGCTGTCCGTTTTGCAATACATTGGGCTACCCATCAAAAGCTCAGTTTGGTTTTTGCAAATGTCTGCCATATTTCTATGCCCGTAAATCAGGATGAAGCCTTTTTGGAAGCATATACCAAACAATTTCTTGCGAAAACAGATGAAAAGTTAAAAATCTTTATCAAAGAGATTTATAATGACTTGAAAATAGACGTAATAAGGATTAACACCCTCACCATCGAAGGAATTGACCCCACTGCTTCACTCCTTTATTATGTGACCCAAAATCCAATTTTTGACTGTATTTGCATCAGCACCAGAGGAGCCGGTAATCTAAAAAAATTTTTGGGTACCAATACCGGCAACCTCATTACCAAATCGGAAATACCGGTGATGGCTATTCCTTCGGGATATGCGGGCACCAATATTGACAAGGTTTTATATGCTACGGATATGAACAATTTTGAGGAGGAAGTACATCAGGTAATCAGCTTTGCCAAACCACTGAAGGCAAAAATAGAAATGGTACATTTTGCATGGCCCAGCGAAACTTTTTTTGATGAAGCCACTATTGTTTCGCCCTTTAAAAAGCATTTTAAATACGGTATTGAGTTTCAATATCAAAAACACGATGCGGTTCACTCGCTTGTACAAAACCTTGAACGACAAATAGCAGAAAAAAAACCTTCGGTAGTGGTGATGTTTACCAAACAGGAAAGAACTTTTTTTCAAAAACTGTTTTTATCCAGCAAATCAGAGGAATTTTCTTTTAAAACAAAAATACCATTACTTGTTTTCAAGAAAGCAGAAAAGGATAACAAGCATTAAGGTTTTAGCAACCGGCCTTTATTTTTATGTATTAACTGCTTCTGAGGAAGTAATTTAATTTCACAATTAAACAAAATTTATATGCCCAAAAACGATCCTCAACCTCAGCCTCAACCTCAACCTTAACCTCAACCTTAACCTCAACCTTAATCTTAATCTTAACCTTACTTCTCCCCCTCCCCACCCTGCTCAAATTACCTGCTTATTGATTTTGTATCATTTACCTAAATATTTTTTAGCTGAAACCCTTATCTTCGTAGCAAAGTTTTTGTAATATGAATCTTCACGAATATCAGGCAAAAGAATTATTGAAAAAATACAACGTACCGGTGCAAGAAGGGTATCCCTGTAGTTCGGTGCAGGAGGCCGAAGATGCCTACCGCAAAATAAAAACCGATACAGGCAATAAGTTTGCAGTTATCAAGGCGCAAATACACGCCGGTGGTCGTGGAAAAGGTACCATTAAGGAAACCGGCATCAATGGAGTGAAAGTAGCAAAATCGCTGGAAGATGTTCAGGATTTTGCAAAAGGTATATTGGGAGGTACATTGGTTACGCTGCAAACCGGCCAGGCAGGCAAGGTGGTTAACAAAATTTTTGTGGCTCAGGATATGTATTACGATGGCCCCAGCCAAAGACAGGAGTTTTACCTCTCTATTTTATTAGACAGAAGCAAAGGGCAGAACGTGATTATGTACAGCACCGAAGGCGGCATGAACATAGAAGAAGTAGCTCATAACACGCCCGAAAAGATTTTCAAAGAATGGGTGCATCCATCAGGGGGGTTGCAACCATTTCAGGCAAGAAAAATTGCATTTAACTTAGGATTAAAGGGAGATGCATTTAAAAATTGCGTAAGATTTGTAACCAATCTTTATAATGCTTATGTAGGGCTTGACTGCAATATGCTGGAAATCAATCCTTTATTTAAAGCATCAGATGAAAAAATAATAGCGGTGGACTGCAAAATGAATATTGACGATAACGCAATGATTCGTCATGCCGACCTTTCTTCGCTCAGAGACATTACCGAAGAAGACCCGACAGAAGTGGAAGCCGGAAAGTACAATTTAAATTTTGTTAAGCTGGACGGGAACGTGGGTTGTATGGTAAATGGCGCCGGGCTGGCAATGGCTACGATGGATATGATTAAACTAAGTGGCGGCGAACCGGCCAACTTCTTGGATGTGGGCGGCACTGCAAATGCACAAACAGTGGAAGCCGGATTCAAAATCATACTGAAAGACCCTGCCGTTAAGGCAATTCTTATCAATATTTTTGGTGGTATAGTTCGGTGCGACCGTGTGGCACAAGGAGTGATTGATGCTTATCAAAATCTGGGCAATATTCACATTCCCATCATTGTGCGCTTGCAGGGAACCAATGCAGAGGAGGCTAAAAAACTGATTGACGAAAGCGGTCTGAAAGTGCAATCTGCCATTTTGTTGAGCGAAGCCGCCGAATTGGTAAAGAAGGCAGTAGCCTGACAGGAGCAATTCCAATCAACTAAATTAAATTTGCATGACTCCTTTGCAAAGAAAAATTTTTGAAGCCCTTTTAAACGGGGGAAAAATAAGCGGCAACCCCAAGTATGGCTACAGGTTAAAAGACAGCATGGCTAATCCCCTGCTCAAATTTTCGCACCGCACTTTTTTTCAAATAAAACACTTTCTCCGATTGGAGAAAAGCCAATTTGTACTCAACAAAAAAGAAGTGCGTAGCCTCAGCAAAAAATATTGGTTAAAAAAAGCGTATCTGGAAGAATTAAAAAAACAAAAAATATCTTAAAAATCAGATTCAGGCGATTGAGATAAAATCTAACCGCCTGAATCTGCTCTCAAAAACAATTTCTTCTTTTTCAAAAACTGAGGAAAGCTTTATTTAAAACTACTTTCCTCTACTACTTATAGCTTACAGTTTTGTTTAGCAAACCGATACCCCTTAACTGGGTTTTGCCATAAGCGCTTCCATTATACATTTGCTTAAAGCCAATATCCACCATTTTATGAGTACCGTCAGTCATTTTAAAAATAATATATGCTGTCTGGAAACGATCAATTATTTTTCCAAAACCATCACGGTCATAACCCCAATCCGGATTTTTGATAATTGCTTTCACCGGTACCCTCCCGTCATCATAAATTGTTTTTGCTATTGCTATCATTTCCGCCTCTAATTTGGGGTTTGAAATGGCAGCCTTGGGCAACACATCATTATCCTCAATTTTCATCTCTTTCTTTAAATGATTACATACCTCAATCCATTTTTCGTTGGTTTCTTTTCTCCAGCTCGGGAAACTGTTCTTTGACAGGTCTTCATAAGTACTCAATATTTTATGATATTCTTCATTCTCCACTTTTTTTTTTGGATGATTCTTAAAGTCATCTGCCGCAATGTCAATCTGATAAGATAAATACGCCGCAATAGGCACATGTCCGTTTTGATGTAATACTTTAATGCTATTGAGCCAACCTACCAGAAATTCCTTTACTGAAGAAAAGGCTACATTTTCACGATATAAAGCCATTAAACGCGCCTCCTCATTTTTCCAATTAGTGATGCGTTCTTCAAGCGTCCTCACATTATTTAGTGAGTTTTTTACAATCACTTCATGATAGCCATATCCTAAGGAAAGGTATTTATTATCCACATCAAAATTATAAACCATTATCAGCGCATCATTTTCGCGTTCCAATTTGGCCAGAATCGTATTTGTGTTTCTGAAATCACTATTAATGCTACCGTCGGCCATGCCTTTCAATACAGCTCTTCCTTCCAACAGCATAGCGTATAATTCTTTGGGGGCACCCCTGTAGGCCGCAAACATTATATGTATCATATTTTCAGCGGGCAGTACCCTGTCTCCACTATTTTCATACTTGAAAAGAAAAGGGTAAGTTGTATTTCCTGATGGATACATATAAGAAAGCAAGGTCCTCAGTTGTTGTAAATAAGGCTCCGACAGCGCAGACCCATTGTAAAAATACATGGGTTCTTTCTCTCCTGCATTTAAATAAACCCCCAAATCTATAGTTCCATAAGATTTTTGGAGTTTGCTAATAGAAACGCCTATAACAGGGTCAATATCTTTTGGATTGCCAATTTCAGTTTTGACAATCTTTGATGGAGCCTGTTGCTTCGCAGGTTCATTTGAAGAAGTTTCTTTTGTTTTGCTGGCAGCGCTCTTGGTTGCCTCTTTCGCTTTGTTTAAAATATTGCCTAACTGACTACGAGCTGGTTGCAATGATGAAAATAGTATTGCAATTGCAAGTAAAATTGTGCCTGTTTTCATATTAAAAAATTTAGGGTTAAATAAATAATGTAAATAATTTTTGTGCGATACCATGATAATCTTTCTAACACATTTTGAAACAGCCTTTTTCCCAAAATCGAATTAACTCAATTATACAAAATACCATTTTCAATAGCTGTAAGCAAGGATAATGGTGTAAGACTATATATCTCTGAAAAATGAATTTTCTTCTCAGTCTTAAATATCAGCATCCTGCTATACAATATTTCTTCCTTTATCTGGCGGGAGATACAAAAAACAAACAATATTAAAATCAGCGTTAACCTTAGTACAGATAAATATCTGTTTCATACGCTACCTCGTTTATTATATATGTAATTGCTAAAACTTTAACAAACTTTAAAATTTGTAGCACTTGTATCAAAGTTACAATAAATCCCTGAACAGAGATTTATGATTTATATCATATTAAATGCAGTAGGTTTTGTTATTCCAAAAATGCGTTTAGCGCCGGCGAGGGTTTCCCGTCTGTGTTCCATGCGCTCAAGGGATACCCGCTCCACACCCTTGCGCCCTGTGGCTCCCAGTATAATACACCCAACCCTTTGCCGCCGGGTACTTCCTTAACTTTTTTGATAACCGCCTTCAGCATGTCGTAGGTATTTTGAACTTTAGTATCTTCTCCTCCTACTTCCACCACCATCACTTCTTTTCCATAACGAGCAGTCATATCTTTCAGATTATTGCCTAAATCATCAATGGACAAAGTGTAATCCGGCTGTCCCTCTAACCAATAGGGATAATAAGACATACCGATTACATCATATCTGCCGCCATATTTTTGCGCATTGTCAAACCACCATCTGAAACGGGCATTATTATTTCCCTGATCAATATGGAGTACAACTTTTGACTGAGGGCTTACTGCCTTAACGGCATCATAACCTTTATTGAGCAATTGTACTAACTGGTTCCAGTTATCAGTACTTCCTTCGGGGTAAAGAAATCCGCCCGGGATTTCATTACCCACCTGCACCCATTCGGGATAGATGCCGACATTCTTCAAAGCTGTCATCACATCTAAGGTATAGTCATACACATCCTGTAAAAGTTGAGAGTAACTGTGCCCCTCCCAGGCAGCAGGCTTTTTTTGTTTACCCGGGTCAGCCCAACTGTCGCTGTAATGAAAATCAATCATAATCTTCATCCCATGCGCATGAGCACGCGCCGCCATTGCTACAGTTTCATCTTTACTGCAATGGCCATTGATTTTATCGTCTGAAGGATTGACCCAGGTGCGCAGCCGAACCGTATTCATTCCATGGTCTTTCAAAATCTTCAAACAATCTTCAGCCTGACCCTTTTCGTTGAAAAACTTAAACCCTGTAGCTTCCATTTGCGGCAGCCAACTAACATCGCCGCCTTTTGCAAAAGAGGGATTGTTTTTAACCACTTGCTTTTTGGTTGAGCAGGATGTTGAAAGCGCAAATAAAATAATCACTATTATCAATCTTCTGAAAAAAAACATGGCTGTTTTCGTTATTTATTTCACAAGGTATTTAAAAATTTTTGTAATTAGCTATCCCAATTTTATGCTCTCTTCCATTTCAAACATAATAACACAGTCACTTAAAATCATTTCTCCGTTATTCAAATTTTTAGATAAAAAAAATCATAAAAAAAAAAGTAAAAATTTTGTAACCTTTTTTATTCTTACCTACCCAAACCTATTATAACAATCACAATTAAAAACAAATATTATGAAATCAATTAAAAACTTCTCAAAAAAATTCGTAACAGCAGTCGCATTCGTGGCTATGTTCACATTAACAGCAAACGCTCAGACCCATAAAATGCCAATGACGGTTTCTACTGATCAGGTGGCGTTGGCTAAAGCAACTTATAATCAAAAAACCCTGGATCTTCGTACGGCCATGCGTTTCCTCTGGTCTCAACACATGGAATGGACTTATGCGGCAGTAACTGCGTTTTATACTACCACTCGTAATTATGATGCAACCGCAGCCCGTTTATTACAAAATCAGGATGACATAGGCAATGCTATCAAACCTTTTTATGGCAATGCAGCAGGTGATGCGCTTACAAAATTTTTGAAAGAGCATATTGTATCTGTAGTTAAAGTAATGACCGCAGCTAAAAGAGGCGAGCAGGATAATCTGAAAAAAACAGTTGCAGCCTCTTATCAAAACGCTCAGGAAATTGGTGATTTTCTGGCTAATGCCAACCAATATTGGCCAAGGGATTTTGTTCGTGATATGCTGAAAACACATATTGATCAAACACTGGTTTATGCTACTGCCATCCAGCACGATGATTTTGCAAGTGGTATCAATTCTTATGGCGAAGCCGAAAAGCACATGATGATGCTGGCTGACGCTTTGAGCGAGGGCATTATAGCGGCTTTTCCTGACAAATTTGATGTAGCGCCTGTTAAGGCCTCCAAAAAATCAAAGAAATAATAAACCTTCTTGTTGATTTCAACGGCCGTTTGCTTTCGTGGCGAGCGGCTGTTATTTTAATTTTCCGCTTTATTTTTCTTACTGAATTGATTATAATCCAAAAAATATATAAACCGCAAACTTAACTCATTTCCGTGAGGAAGGCCAAACTGATTATTCAGGTTATTGAAATAATTGTTTTTGCCGTTTATGGGCATTGACATTATTTCATTTTCACCCAACCAGTTTTTGTAGGCAATAATCAATCGACTGCCAAGCCGAAAATCCCAGGTGAGAAAAAAATCGGCATTGAAAAAATTAATATTCTGATCCTGATTTTTTATAAAAGAGTGATCCAGGAGTTTTCCTTTATTGTTTACATTAAAATACTTTGTATAACCTACTTTATTCCAATAATGACGAATTCTGGCTGTAAGATTTAAACGCGGAGTGAAATTATATATTCCCGATAAAATTGCCGAGAAAGAATAATTATTCCTGAAAGCAACTATCGGATCACCATTATTTTCTCTCACAAATGCAAAACCCAACTGATTATTTTCTTTTGTGGAGTTGGTTTGTAAATCCAGTTTAAACCGGTTTCCGAAACGGTAACGCAAACCAAGTCCCAGATTTAGAAGATGATTATCGTTTTTGGGAGCAGTCCCATAACCAATGCCATAATTAAAAAACAATTTTTTGCGGCTGTCGGTACTGCCACTCAGTGTCAGATGGACATTCTGTGGATAAGCCAGATATTTACCGGGTGTTCTCAATTCAAAATAATCATGTGTCCACACAGGAGAATAAGAAGCCATAAAAAAAATATCCCAGAAATTATGAAATATCCACATAAAGGTACTTTCCATTTTATACCTGCTATATACATAGGGATTGTAGAGATATTGCAGTGTGGACGACAAAGAATAATTATAACTTAAGAAGTTTTTAGTAGGCGTATTTTGCTGATAACTTACACTTCCCTGATAGGTTACGTCATTGGGACTGAACAATATGCCAAGGTCATTAGGATCATATTTTTCGGAAAGAATACTTTGCAACACAGAATATTGCCACTTGCCGCTAATCTTTCCATATTCAAGCGAAGTATTAAATCCATCGTAGGAATTTGCTCCCCATATTTTGCTATAGCTTGCTTTTGCTGAAAATTGATGTACATTTTCTTTATCAAATAATGCCAGATCTAAGGCTGACACATTGGCATCGCGGCTAGTACCGCTACGCAACACATTAGTATTGGTAAAGGTGATATAAGATCTCGCCTTTAGCGTCTGATCCAAAACCAGAATATTGTAATTAGCTAACGGTTCGGTACGGATAACGGAGTCTTTGCCCGAGTTGATATTTTTAACAATAGCATCCATAGGAGTGGTAATCGCATTAAAAAAACCAATTCCCAATTTTTTCTGATTTCTTCCGGATAGCTTTATTGCATTATACAATTGTGTTAATGGAGGATTTTTAATTATTTCGAGGTCGGGATTCATTTCCGGCAATTCTTGCACATCATAATACAAACCCGGAGTAGAACCCACGCGGCGGGAGTAAAACAATCCCGACTTATTAAACAGTTCGGTGCCCTCGGTAAAAAAAGGCCGGTTTTCCTGAAACTGAATTTCGTAAGGAGTAAGATTATTGACCACATTGTCAGAAACCACCTGTCCAAAATCGGGAATAAGGGTAGCATCCAGTGTAAAGCTCTCATTAATTCCATACTTCAGATCTAATCCGCCATTTTTTAGCCATTGCCCCAAATGACCGTTTATTTCGGGATTGTTTCTGTAGCCGGTGGATAAATATGGCGAAAAACTTAACCTCAATGGCGGTTCAATATTTGTAAGCCCCTGTAAAATGCCAAACTGATTTACAAACCCATCAATATCAGGATTTATAGGGCTCCAGCTACTGGATTCATTGGTACGCCTTACGGACCTTATAAACTGCAGCCCCCAGTCCTGAACCTCTTTTTTTGAAAAACGAAGAGAGAAGTAAGGAATTTTCATTTCTACTACCCATCCGTCCTGTTTAATACCGACTTTGCTTTCCCACACTGCATCCCAAGTTTTATCGCCATAATCGCCAAATCCTGAACTCAGGTTAGGGCCAAGGCGTGCATCACTCTGCACATTGGATGAAGTAACCAAAAACTGAAATCCATTCTGGTGGTCATTATAAGTGTCAAAAAAGACTGAAAAATAGTCTGCATCATTCTGTTGTTCACCATCACGAGCAGTAATTTGTCGGCGGATTAGAATTGGATCATCATAAAGATAAGCTCCTACATAGACCGCATTATCATCATACAAAATCCTCACTTCTGTTTTCTGAGCTGCCTTTTGACCAAAAGACGGAAAACTCACAATAAAATCAGAAGCAGGTTGAGCATTTTTCCATTCATCTTCTTCCAAATTTCCATCAATTTTCGGAGCCTGCTCAATTTTTACAGCTTTTAAAATCCTCGTCTGAGAAAATGAAGGAAACAGAAACAGAAGCAATGACAAGCAAAATATGATTTTATAGCCCATGGATTATAGACAGTTACACAAATTTAAAAAAGGAAATGCTATCAATGCTATAATTTGGGATATATGGTATTATAAGCGTATGAATTAATTTGACAATGCTACGAAAGAATATAAAAGCCGCTCAAATCAGTTGTTTGTGTAACCTTTTCTTTATTCAATTTCTCTAATAGAGATAGGTATTGAAGATATTCAAAATTTCCAAAAGTACGTTTTATGAAAAAGTTTTTATCGGTATTTATTATTTTTTTTATTTTCTCTTTTCAGGTGAATGCGCAATATTTAAAAGAAGTGAGAGGGCGGGCATTTGATGCCATCACCATGGAAGCATTAAAGGGGGCTACTGTATCGGACAACAATCCTTCTGTTTATTCTGACGAAACAGGCGCTTTTTTTATTCATACACCCGATACCAGTATTACTATTACCTTCGTTGGATATAAAACACAATTGGTAGCTTTAAGCAACCAAAATGATGAAGTAAATGTAATTCTTGAATCTGAGTCAAAAACGCTAAATGCCATTATAATTACTGCTTTTGAATCAAATAAAAAATTATTGCAAACAGCCGGAGCCATTAGTGTTCTTAATAAAAACGAACTTCAAAAAAATAACGGTATCAGCATTGGACCAGCCCTGAACCGGATACCGGGAGTGAAAATGGAAGAACAAGCACCTGGTAACTTTAAAATTAGTTTGCGCGGTAGTGCGCTGAGAGATCCTTTTGGTGTGCGAAACATCAAAATGTATTGGGAGGATATTCCACTCACGTCTCCTGACAACTCAGCTTCCCATTCTCTAAGTTTTGAACCATCGCAACTCGGTAGTATTGAGGTCATCAAAGGACCTTCAGGAAGTATTTACGGGGCAGGAATGGGTGGCGCCATTCTTTTCAGCAATGATAAACCCGAAAAAAATGAAAATAGTTTAGCAGCCACTGCTACCGTTGGCTCGTTTGGTTTGTTCACAAGTAGCAATACCTATAAATATCGCAACGAAAAATACATTCTTTCTACCAACTACACACATCAGACCTATGACGGATACAGAGAAAACGAATGGGGTAAAAAAGATGCTATTAATTTATTCGGAAAATTTTTTAGCAGTAAAAAAAGAATATTATCATTTATATTGAACCATGATAAAGGAAAATATGGTATTGCAGGTAGTGTGGATAGCTCCTGGGCAAAAAATTCTCCACGAAAAGGCGTACCGTTTTCAATTGAAAATAAAACCGGCGTTCCTGAATACAAATACACACTTGCAGGTTTATCTCAACGATATACATTCAATTCAGCATTTAGTAATACAACCAGCATATACGCCAATTTTCAAAATATGGATCACTCTTATGGCCAGTCGGTATTTTTTAATGCTTTCCTGAGGCAATCTTCAACAGGCTATGGAGGCAGAACAACCTTTCGCTATTCCAAAAGAATTGGGAATATAAAATATAATATCATTTTTGGTGATGAGATTCAGTTCGAACAGGTTTCGGCTGAAACCTATAAACTCAAAAATGCAGACATGGGCGACTTACTAACAAACAACAGAATCAATACAACATCAAACATCCTTTTTGCTCAGGCTGCCATTGATTTCCCTGTCCGGTTTTTTCTTACAGTAGGTGGTAGTTTTAATAATCTGGTTTATAACATTACTGACCTCAAATCACAAAATAACACAAACGGCAATAGTTCGAATAAAATAAGTTTTAAACCCACCCTTTCTCCCCGCATTGGATTAGTAAAAGTGTTCAACCACAACCTTGCAGTACATGGAAGTATCAGCCAAGGTTTTTCACCACCGGTTGTATCAGAAGTTAAAAATCCGGATGGCTCATTTAATAAAAATTTAAAGGCAGAATATGGATTGAATTATGAACTGGGGTTCCGCGGGACTATTATAAATGATAAACTGAGTTTCGATATCTCTACTTATCAGATGAACCTGAATGATGCACTACTACCCTTCTTTAATGAATTTGGAAGTCAGAGTTTCCGTAATGCCGGAAAAACAAAACAGAAAGGTATTGAGGCATCTATCTCTTATTCAATTATTGAAAATAAAAATCGTATGGTCACGCTTTTGAAACAATGGGTAAATTATACCCATAACAACTATCATTTTGACGATTATATTGTCGAGTCTTTTAATAAAAATTCTCAACAAATTATTAAAACAGACAATTCAGGTAACAGAATTACCGGTGTGAGCCCCAATATTCTGAATGTAGGAATTGATTTTGAAACAAAATCAGGTTTCTATCTTAATGTTATCCTAAATTATACTGACCGAACGCCAATTAATGATTTAAACACCTATTACCAGAGAGGCTATACATTACTTGCCTCAAAGCTTGGCTACAACATAAATCTGAAACAGATAAGCCTGAACATTTTTGCCGGAGGCAACAACCTGCTCAACCAGAAATACGCTTCCTGGATCAGCTTCAATGCTGATGCAAATGACATACCGCCATTATTCTTTAATCCTTCACCTGCTGCAAATTTTTATACCGGAATAAGTTTGAAGTATAATTTTAAACACAAAAAATAAGATTTTATACTCCCCGAAAAAGGGGATAGAAAACGAGCAGGAAATGTTCTTAATTTGCAGTAATAAAATTTTTTAGCTTTCAAAAAATGAATCGTCTGTTTTTTATATTTTTTTTCACTTGTTTCCTGCTTACGGGTTCGTTTGCTCAAAAAAATAGCACTATTGACAGTCTAATCAACTTAATTAAAATAGCCAAAGAAGACAGCAGCAAAGTGTTACTACTTATAAGAGCCGGACAGGAGTTTGAAAGTGATCATCAGGATATTGCGAAAGAATATTACCAACAGGCAAAAAAACTTAGCGAAAACATTCATTATCTACGTGGCATCTTAAAATTCATCAGTAATTATACCTATATTTTAAATACCGAAAATAAAATTGATTCATCTATTGAACTTAATTTATTGGGTGTAAAATTAGCCAGGGAAATTAATGACAGAGAATACCTGGGAAAATCCCTTGTAAATACAGGTATGTCTTATTTCAACAATCAGGATTATGAGCTAGCCTTTAAATATGTTAATGAGGGCAGAACTATTCTTGAAAAATTGTTTGACGAGTCAGATATAGCTATTATTTACGATCAACTTCAGGTGATTTGTTTAGGCCTGAAGCAATATGACAGAGCTATTACCTATGGAAAAAAGGCAGTAAGTTTATTTGAAAAAACAGACAACAAATACGGGCTGACTACAGCTCTGAACAATTTAGGCACCATCTATGACAGAAAGATGCAATATAACCTGGCAGAGGAATATTTTAAAAAAGCATATAAATTAGCTGTTAGAGAAAATGATCTGTTATTGGAATCAACCGTGCTTCTAAATCTAACTGATATTGATATAAAACTTTTCAGATTAGATGAATTACCCTCTAAGGTAAAGAGGATTCTGGAAATTAGCAATCAAATTAATATACCTGTAAATAAAGCGATCGCGCTGAGAGCATTAGGTATATATTATTTAAACAAAATGAATTTTAAAGAATCTTATAAATATCTGGATAGTTCATTAAAACTTGCCAAAATAGCAGGCTCAAGAGAGCACACCAGAAAAGCGCTAGAGGTGCAATCTAATTTATTTTATGCCATGCATGATTTTAAAAAGGCAGAAAACATTTTATCTATTTCAGATAGTATTGCCATGACTGAGATAAATGAAAATATTCATAAAATCACTCTGGACTTAGAAAAAAAATATGAAACAGAAAAAAATCTGGCAACTATAGAGCTACAGAAATCGAAGCTCAGAAATCGAAGAAATCTCAATTTTATTTTTGGTGGAACAGCAGTTGCATTAGCTGTTATTTCTCTATTACTATTTTTCAATTACAAGCAAAGTCAGCGCATTCAAAAACAAAAAATTATTGAGTTAGAAAATCAAAAAAATCTCCAATCAACTAAAGCAGTGCTGAAAGGAGAAGAGCAGGAACGGTCACGATTAGCCAAAGACCTGCACGACGGACTCAGCGGAATGTTATCAGGTGTAAAATACTCATTACAGGATATGAAAGGGAACCTCATTTTGACAGAAGAAAACCAGCTGGCTTTCGAAAGAAGTATGGATATGCTCGACAGCTCCATTAAGGAATTGCGCCGTGTAGCTCACAATATGATGCCAGAGGTATTAGTGCGTTACGGATTAGACAGCGCATTAAAAGATTATATAGCCGAGATCAATAAGGCAGGTATGCTTAAGGTGGTGTACCAGTCTATGGGAATGGAAGACCGGCAAATTGAAAACGCTTCATCTATTGTTATATACAGAATTGTTCAGGAACTATTGAATAATGTCATTAAACACGCTTCCGCATCTGAGGCCCTCGTTCAAATATTGGGCAACAATGATAAAATTATTGTCAATGTAGAAGATAACGGCATAGGTTTTGACATAAAACGAACCGAAGAAAAAGGCGGAATGGGCTGGAAAAATATTCGTTCGCGGGTAGAATTATTAAATGGCACTATAGACGTACAGAGTACTGAGTCCGAAGGAACGGCAGTCAATATAGAATTCAATAAAATTTGATATCTTTTGTAATTTTATATTTAGTTAATTACTCAAACAAAATAACTTTTCATACTACTTTAACAATTTTTGTTGAAAGGCGACTGTTTAATAATTTCTATATTGAACGGTCGTTTTTTTATAGGATTTTAAAAATAATATTTCGTACCTAATCTTAGGCCTATACTTTTTTTCAGGGCGCTGTTGAAACCTGTAGTGGGAGTATCACCATTTTTTAAAAATAGTTTATCCGTACCTCTTCCGGTTTTCCAATATGAATAAATCCCGTCTATACCTAACTTCAGATTTTTGTTGAAATAATATAAAATTCCTAATCTACCATCCATTTGCAGGCCATAAGCCGTCTGAACAAAACTTACAGGATGCTGAAATTCTTCAATCAGGTTCCAGTTACCCTCACCTGCATATTTTAGAAATCCGGCCGTAACAGCTCCTCTCAAGAACCAGTTTTGGATTAAATTCATCTTGCCGTCCAAAGAAATTTGTGGCCCGTACCACTTTGCCAAATAGGTACTTCTTAGATTTTTATTATTATCATCCAGCAAATAAAATTTCTCGCTATTAATGCCATAACCCAATCCAATAGTGGTATTCATTTTGGCATTTTCTACGGCATGGAAAAGCGCCAACAGTTTGAGATGATTCATTCCACCTATATTACTTTTAAGATTTAACTGAGTAATTGGGTTCGTTCTGTCATTGCCATCATAATCATAATCCGTAACCTTTCCGTTAAAAGTAAACAAATGGCTATAAGAAATTTGTGCCGAAACCAAATTATGCACCCTATATTGAAGATTAGCAAATGCGCCTGCAGAGCTTATGGGTTTAAATGTTAATTCCGAAAAAATATTAACATACCGGTCGTCAACAGTACCATCAATTGACCAACGGAAATCTGTATTGCGATATTCGCTACCCACTTCCACCGATAGTTTTTCAGCCAAAATATTTTGGGCAAAAACGCTGTCTTCCTGAAATAAGAGAAAACATATAATGTAAAGAAGTATTTTATTGAAATTCTGCATAAATAGTTTTAAGTATCCTTACCAACCCGGGATTATTACCAAAAATTAAAAATACAATAAACCAATGACAGAATAACCGGAATTTTATAGCCCAGTTTTGTTTTACTATGGGCTTCGTTGGAAGTGATTGAAAATTACTCTAATTTTGAAGGTTTATCTGATTGTTTGTATTCGCGGAAAAGGTTTTATGTCAATACTCATTAAAAATATTAGGCAGCTTGCCGGTGTAAGAGAAAATTCAACCCTTTTGCGAGGAAAAGAGTTGTCCGAATTACCCTTTATCAACAATGCCTGGATTCATATTGAAAACAACATAATTGTCGGTTATGGATCTATGGACAGTTTAAATATCAAAGAATTTAAAAATTCAATAGATGCGACAGGTCGGCTTGTAATGCCCTGCTGGTGCGATTCTCACACCCATCTTGTATTTGCAGGCAGCCGCGAAAATGAATTTGTTGACAAAATAAAAGGAAAGACTTATGCCGAAATAGCAGCCCACGGTGGCGGAATATTAAACTCGGCAAATAAACTGAACGACACAACTGAAGATGAATTATTTAATCAGGCCTGGAAAAGGCTTGAGCAAATTGCAAAAACCGGAACCGGTGCAGTAGAAATTAAAAGCGGTTATGGCCTGACTGTGGAGGGAGAACTAAAAATGTTGCGCGTCATTAAAAAACTGAAACAAAAGTCAAACCTAATCATCAAGGCTACATTTCTAGGTGCTCATGCATATCCCGAAGCATTCAGAGATAATCATCAGGGATACATCAGGCAAATTATTGATGAAATGCTTCCGGTAATTGGCAAAGAAAATCTGGCAGATTATATTGATGTTTTTTGTGAAGAAGGATTTTTCTCAATTTCTGAAACTGAACAAATATTAACCGCCGGAAAACAATACGGATTGAAACCAAAAATTCATGCCAATCAATTAAATAATTCAGGTGGTGTGCAAATTGGCGTTAAGCACAATGCTATATCTGTAGATCATTTAGAAACAATAGCTGCAGCCGAAATTGAGTGTCTTAAAAACAGTAATACTATTGCTACTGCTTTGCCTACGGCAGCCTTTTTTCTGAGAATGAATTACCCTCCTGTCAGAAAAATGATTGAAAACGATATAGCAGTAGCATTAGCCACCGATTATAATCCCGGCTCCTCGCCCAGTGGCAACATGCCATTACTGATAGCGTTGAGTTGCATACAAATGAAGATGACTCCCGAGGAAGCTATCAATGCTGCTACTATCAATGGAGCTTATGCAATGGAAGTGCAGGATGAAGCAGGAAGCATCACTGCAGGTAAAAAAGCTAACTTGATTATCACCAAACCCATACCATCATTAGCTTACATGCCCTACTCTTTTGGTGAAAACCTGATTGATAAAGTGATTATTAATGGAAATATTATTTAATTATCTATATGATACCGACTAATTTTAAATCATTCTCCAAAAAAGATATTCTTGCAAAAACAAATATTCGCACCTATGAAACAAAAATGGGTGAGACTGTTGATTATTGCTCTGAAAATAATTTTGAATCGTACCTGACTACCACTGAAGCAAAGTATGTGATAATTGGGATTCCCGAACAAATAGGTGTATTAGCTAATTTTGGCAAATCGGGCACGCAAACACTCTGGCCAGAATTTTTAAAATCATTTCTCAACATTCAAAGCAATAAATATTTAACCGGGCAAATAATTCTCTTAGGCGGTTATTTTGACTTTGATGAAGAACTCAACCTTATTAATACTATAGCCCGAGATTTTACTGAAAAAGTAACTGCATTAAGAAAACTTACCGAAAAAATAGATGATCAGATAGAAGAAATTGTAAAAATTATTTGTCGTCAAAAGAAAATTCCCATTATTATTGGAGGCGGCCATAATAATGCCTATGGAGCTATTAAAGGAGCAGCAAAAGGCCTGTGTTCGGCATCTTTAATACCTTCTGCCTCAATCAATGTGATTAATTTAGATGCTCATACAGACTTTAGAACAAAGGAAGGAAGACATTCAGGTAATGCTTTTCGCTATGCCTTTCTGAATGGCTTTTTAGAAAAATATTTTGTTGTGGGAGTACATGAAAATTATCTTCAGCAATATGTAATTGAAGATATAAGCAGCAATCCATCAATTGAATATATTACCTATGAAGACATTTTTATAAGAGAACAACTTAATTTCAGTCAGGCAATTGATAAAGGAATAAACTTTACTAAAGAAAATTATGTGGGTCTTGAGTTGGACTTGGACAGTGTAGAAAATATTTTGAGCAGCGCAACTTCACCTACCGGATTTACAGTCCATCAGGCACGAAATTTTATCCACAAAGTAACCTTAAAATGTAAAATTGCATATTTGCACATCTGTGAAGGAGCAACCATGCTTGAAAACAAAACTTTAAATCCTTTAACCGGTAAATTAGTAAGTTACCTCGTATCTGATTTTATAAAAGCAACTCTGTAACACTGCATTACTTATTGAAAATATTAATAATTTTTACTGATAAGGAGTATCATTTCAAAATATACTATGAAGATTTTAAAAAAAATTATATTTTTATTGAGTGAAACTCATTTTCAGGCGGAAGTAGCTCATCCGGTAGAGCGACAGCTTCCCAAGCTGTAGGTGGCGGGTTCGAGTCCCGTCTTCCGCTCAAAAATGTTTTTTTTCATTAACCTGATACAAGACATTTATAAAATTTCTTTTTTGACCTTGATTTTATAAAGACTATTAAAACTATTTGCAGATTTAATCCTTTTCATAATTAATTATGGTTACTTTTGCGCCAATTACAATATATATAAAATTATCTGCTGATGTCAGTACCTAAATTTCCCACTCCCCCACCTCCATCATTTCATGCGGTGCTTAAGAATCGCGTAAACGATTATTTTAAAGAAAAAGGAGTATCCGCTACCGGAAATCTGAGGTTGTATTCTAAAGCGCTATTTCTTACCATTAGTTTTTTGGCTTTATATATTCATTTGGTTTTTTACACACCGCCAGCAGGCTGGGCTATTTTTGAGTGTCTGCTTCTCAGTTTTTTTACCTCAGCTATCGGGTTCAACATCATGCACGATGGCGCTCATGGCAGTTTTAGCAGCAAAACCTGGGTAAATGCACTTGCGGCTTCGTCGCTCAACTTTCTTGGAGCCAATACTTTTATGTGGAAGATGAAACACAACGTCATACACCATGCCTATACCAATATTGACGGCGTGGATGATGACCTTGATGCAAAACCATTTTTAAGGCTTTGCGAAACCCAAAAATTCTATAAAATGCACAAATACCAGCATTTTTACTTTTGGTTTGTTTATTCAATGCTCTACCTCTTCTGGATATTTTTTTCTGATTATAAAAAATATTTTAGTAGGAAAGTGGGAGATATTCCACTAAAAAAAATGACCTGGCAGGATGAAATTGCTTTCTGGGGATTTAAGGTGCTGCATATTCTATTATTTATTGTAATCCCTATAATAACCGTTGGGGCAGGCGCATGGGCAATTGGCTTTTTTTCTTACACCTTATTTACAGGTTTTGTTTTGAGTATTGTATTTCAATTGGCGCACACTGTGGAACATACTCATTTTCCCATGCCGGATAATATCACTAATAAAGTAGAAGACGAATGGGCAATACACCAATTAAAAACCACCGCCAATTTTGCAACCAAAAACCGGCTGGCATTCTGGTTTATGGGCGGCCTCAACTTTCAGGTAGAACATCATTTATTTCCCAAAATTTCACATATTCATTACCCAAAAATTAATAAAATCATTAAAGAAACCTGCGCCGAATTTAATGTTAATTATATTGAATACAAAAAAGTTTTGGATGCGGTAGTATCTCACATTACTCATTTGAAGCATTTGAGTAAACCGGATTTTGCACATTAAAGTTTTTTCAAAGAAATTCTTTAAAAATCGATCGGGCAGCATTAATACCTACACTCCTGCTATACGTTTTTTATATTCAGCAAGCGCGTCTTCTAACCTTTCTTTGGCAGTAGTGTCGCCGGGTACATTGTGCGAAGGGTGAATATACAGTTTAACGCCCCGTTCAGCCAGCATTTCAGCAACCGTTGTAACCGTCATCCACACTGCGGTAACAAATGCCATAGTGGAAAGAGGCCCGATTTTATCCTGATGATTTTTCAATTCAACAGATGCATCCTGAATAGGCACGCAGGTGTCCACCACGAGGTCTGCAATATCAAAAATTGTTTTACCCGAAGAATGTCTTGTAACCTTACCTTTAGCTTCGGCAGCGGATCCAAAAACAATTACCTTCATCCCCTTTTCTTTCGCATCTAAAGCAATATCAATATTTACATTATTAATTCCGGTATGCGAAAAAAGCCACATAATATCCTGAGAATCAAAATTATACCCTTTCATAATTTCTTTACCATAACCCTCTACCCTTTCCAGAAAAACGAACTGGTGCACTCCCATTTCGCCGGTAATTCGGGTGAAAAAAGTAAGCGGCAGCTCCACCATCGGATGAAAACCCACAAACCCGCCAATACGCGGATACATTTCCTCAATAGGTAAGGTGGCGTGTCCGCAACCAAAAGTGTGTACCCACCGCCCCGCCTCAATGGCATCAGCCATGAGCGCGGCGGCTTTTTGAATATTCTCCATTTGAGTATCCTCAATCTTTGTCATGATTTCTCTGGCATTAGTAAGCCACTGTTTTGCTAATAACATATTTTATATTTTGGAATGAATAGATTTAGAATCAAATTACCCTATTATCAACCTGAAAAGAGCATATTTCTTTTGGTTTTAAAAATAAAAAACAATAAGAGCCCCATCATGATTACTTCTGCAAAAATCAGGTGCGTTACCTGGCCTATTCCATAATTTTTTGCAATGATGCCCATCAAATAATTTATCAGCATATTGCCAATTAAGGCGATCGAAAGAATAAAACTAAATGCGGTGGCGGATATTTCCGCATGTCTTTTTCCCACAATACTATACATCATCGGGAAACCGGCGGCCATTCCTGCACCCAACAATGTAAGGGCAATGGAAGATGCCCAATAGCTTTTTGTGAAATACAACAAAATACTGCTAAACACTAATATTAATACTGATACTGTAAGCATTGACCTTTCGGTAACCCTTCTTAAAACAGTACCAATAAACAGCCGCATCACAGCCATTCCAATTACATTGAGCGTGAGGGCATACAAAGATTTATCCTTTGCTATGTTTAGGCCTTCATTGAGGTAGGTCGTTATCCAGTTGTGTATAACCGCCTCTAAGCTGCTTTGAAAAAAAAGAAAAAAGGCTATCAGCAATAAAATTTTATTCTTTACAAGGCTAAAAACATGCGTAAAACTAACATCATTTTTATTTTTGGCGGGAGGAAATTTTATAAAAAACATCATCAAAAAAATCAACAACCCAAAACCGGCAACCGATAATAAAATCGTTTCAAACCCTACAGTATTTTTTAAAATGCCCAAAATCAGGGGCATACCCAATGCGCCTATTGCAAAAAAAACGCCCAATATGCTAAGGTTAGCCCCTTTGCTTTGATCGCTGATATCAGAAACTAACGCATTGGTAGCCCCATTGATACAACCACCACCCAGACCAAACAAAAAAACGCAAACCTTTAAATAATCAATTGAGGACAAAACAGCTATCCCTGCCAAACCCAAAACCACCAACAGGCAAGAAAATATCAATATTCCTTTGTAGCCATATTTATCGCAGAAGTAGCCAAAGATTAGCGATCCTGCCAGAATCCCAAAAGGCAAAATGGCAAAAAGTACTCCGGCTTCAACTTCATCCAGCGAAAATTTAAGTTTCAAATCGGGCAGCACTGCACCCACCGTAATCAGGGTGATGCCAAAGAGTAACATTCCCAGGCAGGCAATTGAAAAATTAATGGCTTTATTGTACATCTTTTTTTGAATTTAAATACCTGATAGCTGAATATGCAGCGCCATACACTCCTGCATCTTTCCCCAAAGCAGAAATCTCCAACGAATAATTTCTATTGCTATAAGGCTGTGCCCATTTAGAAACAGATGCTTTAATATCAGGCAAAAATCGAGTGGCGGGGCCAAAAACACCTCCTCCCAGAATTATTTTTTCGGGATTAAAAATGCTAACCAAATTGGCAATTCCCATTCCCCATAGTTCGATACATATCTGTAATGTTTTGGAGGCAACCTCATCTGTATCAAAATTTTCAAAAATCTCAATTGTCCTCAGAGATTCTTTCTTTTCTTTAAGAATTCCTTTGTATTGCGGGCTATTAGCAATCAACAGGTTAGCCAATGCCTTGAGGCCTGTACCGGAGGCATAGTCTTCAAAAAAACAGGTTGGGGAATCTCCGGCAATCTGATTGGGTTTGTGTAAAACCATCCAACCAACGGCTCCGCCAATATCCTGCGTTCCTTTTAAAACACCCCCATTTACCAATATCCCGGCCCCTATTCCTGTACCTACCGCCAAAAAAATTGCATTGTGGCAATTCTGCGCAGCCCCTTTCCACCTTTCTCCCAAAATGTAACAGGTACGATCGCTTTCAAGTATCACAGGTATATCGCCGGCAACGGCTTCAATTTCCTGTTGAAGCGGATAGTTTTCCCAACCATTTATTTTGGGTACCCATACTGTTTTATTAACATGCCAAACGATTCCGGCCACAGAAACTCCAATTGCATCAATTTTTTTATTTGCCTGCGAAAGCTCAGTCAAAAGGCTGTCAATCAATTCTGTAATTAAACGACCAACCTGCGTACCCTGCCTACCTTCCAGTAAAATTTTGCCATTATGAAATTGAGTTCCATTTTCATCCATAACAGTATAAGCCAGTTTTGTTCCTCCAAGATCAAGGCTTAGTACCAACATAAAATTATTTTTTTTTCTTAATTGGATAATACCGTTATTTCTTAACCTTTACCCGTCCATAATTTTCCATTGCCGCCATCAGGTAAACCAATGAGGCAGTTCCGTCCATTGTCGGTTCATTGGTACTGTAGTCGCCATAATCATCGTGATACACTACCAAGTCGCTTTGAAAGGGCTCATATTCATCGGCATTTATGAGCTTGATACCGATAAGGCTTTTATAAATTGTTGTATAAACAGGTCCATCTATCAGTCCACCGTTTACAGGCATATTGCCTATGTGCGAAAAAGCAGCATGCGGATCAACCGGTGTGTCGCCCCAGGCAGGCAATCCATACACCATGCTTGTGCCCCAGGGGTTACAGCCTAAGAGCCAGTCAATATTGGCCTGCATCAATTCGTCAAAGGTTTTATCATTCGACAGATTTTTGTACCAATGGCACTGAATGGCAAAAGAAGTGGAGAGGTTATTGCTGCACCAGATAAAAGGCACTCCTCTGTAAAACGCATTTTGCCTTGCTTTTTGCCAAACCAGCTCAATACCTTCTTTATAGTATTGGACAAGTTCTTTTTTATGTGTGCCCGATTTTTTTGCAAAAGAATAATGTCCCAGATTGATAAAAGGATACCATTGATAATGATTGGCTGTATCTTTTCCTAACCAGGGGGTAATCTTTTCCTGACGGGCAAAGTCAATGGCCTGTTGTTCGTATTTTTTATCATTAGTAAGTGAAAATAATTCGGCAGCGCCTAATTCCATATCATCCACATAATTGTCTTCGGCATAGATATAGGGTGATTTAACCGAAGCTGTCTGACAGTTTCCCGGTTGTTTAATGCCCATTGTGTATGCTGTAAAAGCCTTATCGAAAAGCATTCTGGCATAATCTTCATTATAATTGCCAAATACTTTGAACCCCAATGCAAAACTACTTGCAAACTTTCCGGCAGTAGAGGCTACACCCTTTGTATTGTTCATAAATTTGCCACGTTGCTGTGGCAGTCCTGAACAAAAATATACCGGCCGCTCATAACCTCTTCCATAAAAATTATCCATACCAGGCATTCGCATACTCATGTGGTCTCTGTCATCAGCAACCTGATTAAACATCCAGTTAGGCTTTGGATGCAACTTAACCAAAAAATCCATCCCCCATTTAGCGGCATCCAGCACATCGGGAATACGATTGCTTCCTTTCAATCCATTGGCTTCAAAATAATCTTTAAAAACAGAAGGAAAATCCTTGAAAGCAGATAATAAATGATAAACTGCATTGGCCGTGGTGGTAGAATACTGCAAATAATCAGATGCATCATGCCAGCCGCCCACTACATCTATCCGGGTGCTATCAGGCATTGGGCCATAAAGCGTGTAGCCGTCGCGGGTATGGCAAGAATCGTTGGTATAAGGATTGAAACCGCATTGTTGCTGTCGCATGTAGTTCAATACAAAATCGGCTGATCCCTCATACACATTTTTGGCAATTTTGAAACCAGGAGAAATCGCCTCGCCTGCTTTCAGATAATAAGTACCACTTTTGGCAAAAGCAGTAAAATTTAACCTAAACGTATTTTTAAATGGCCCATAAGCACCAAAATTCTTACCCATCTTATTCCTATAAACTATTTTACCCGAAACAGAATCCACCAGATAAAACTGTTTTGGAATCTCTGTATCCTTTCCTCCCCAAACTGCTACTTTTACGCCATCTGGCAAATAACCAATCTGATTGATACGAATCCAGGATTGCTGAGAAAAACCGAATAGAGGCAGATGAAGGATCAGAAGATGAATAATTAAGCGCATCATAATTTATATATTGATAAAGCTAAATAAATTAATTAATGGATTCAATAAAAAAATCCGCCATCTAACCTTTGTTGTTTTCCGGATCAGAAAGCGGATTCGTTCATATTTCATGTTAATCTAAGGTTGTTTGCTCACCATAAAAAATGAAACAAAAGGTCTTCGCACGTCTGTTGTTCCGGGTATTCCTTTATAACCAGTTGCAAATATTGTATATTTAGTATTGTTTAGTACCGTACTTGCACTGGTATAAGTTGCCAGATTTGCTGTAGCATTAGCCTCTCTTACAGTCCATGCAAAAGCTGTATTAATTGAATCTAAAGTAAACTCGGGTGTGATATTTAAAAAATTAATACCCGACGCTATTTTGAATGGGCCGTAATACAAATCAACAGACGGAACATTGGGCATTAGATTTATAAACCTGAAACCGGGTTTTGGCACAAAACTATTATCCACATTTTCTTCCACCAAAAGTGTCTTTACTTTATCTGCAGTATCCGTAACATGCAGTGTATAGTATTTTGCACTTTCAAGATTAAGGTTCCCTTTATAAATCAGAATTGAATCCGTACTTGTCCTTGCTTTTGGAATAGCTATGTTAATTTCTCTGGAGCCCGGAGCAACACCCAGAAAATCAGCATAGTTTGATCCGCCGGTATTATACCCTCCGCCCGGAAATGGTGTACGGGCAGTGAGTAAATTACTTACCACTACATTATCAATTTTTATGAGCATCGTAGGGTTATTTATCTTGGCAGAATTGATATTAAATTTCAACCTTGCCTGACCGGTAATTCCTGTATCATATTTAACAACGTATTGATTTTGCCTGTTTTTTACACAAGAAAAAAGGAATACGGCCAAAATTAAAAATATTAAAGTATTTATCTGTTTCATATTAATCATCTTTTGATGTTAAGGAGTTGTAATCCATAATTCTTTTGTGTGATAGTCAGTATTGGTACCGCCAATCTTTTTAAGTTCTTCAAAATTCCAAACCCACTCGGAATTATACCTGGGGTAATAACGGTAAACAAATTTTCCATTATTACGGGAGTCAAGGGTAGAAACAGTGAAGTCAGCATAAACCTGCTTTCCTGTTTGTGGATCAATGTCAGTGTAATGATATCTTCTCATATCCATCCAGGTTTCCAGTACTCCATAGCCAAACATGGCTATATACTTTTGCATCATAATATTTGTAAGCGTTAGGTCATTTGCACTTGCAGGTACAATAGTAGGATTAGTCATATATGCACTCTTGGTGGCCTCTGTTATTTCTTTTCCTGCCGGGATATTTTTATTAAACATTGTAGTAAGCATGTTAAAGTGTGCATTAATGCCATCCTTATAAGCCTGCAACGCTTTTGCTTTGTCTCCTTTTCTGAAAGCTGCTTCGGCAATTATAAATTTCATTTCGGCATCTGTAATTACAGGAATTGGAGAATCATTTCTAAAAATAAAGCGACAGTTATTGTCATTTGCCGGCGCTGCATTACTTGCCGCAACCTGAGATACTCCAAAAAAACTTTCGGGTCTGTCATTAGCGGGTAATGCTGTTTGGCCCGCTACAGAAGCCACGCCTTTAATGGTGCCATTAACATTACCTCTAAGCAAATACCATGCTCTTGGATCCTGTACACCTGTGAAGGCTGAATTGGTTCCATTCATCATGTTGGCAATATACTCGTTTTGTCTGATGGCAGTCGGCGATGTGGTACCTGTTCCTGCAAGATTGTTTCTAAATGGTCCGTAAAAATTATTGGTGGCGCTTACATTGCTGGCAACATACTTCACCGCAGCGATGTCATCTGTGCTACTAATTCCTCTTTCGGCATAAAAAATAGCAGAATCGGGTTTATAAGAAGATTTGTTTGAGAAGTGATTGTAGTATCTTGCCAGAACAGAATTTGCAAATTTTTTCCATTTGTTGATATCTCCATTGTAGAAGAATTTATCCCCTTCGGCAAATTTGGCATCTGTTGATGATTTTTCAAGATTTTCAATCGCTTCCATTGCACATTCCCTTACTTTATTATAGGCTGTTTCCTGATCATCATAATTAAAAACCAGACGATCGGTTTCAAAAGCTTGCTTCACAATTACATCGCCATAATAATCTGTAAGCATCAGCCAGCTCCAGGCTTCTATTGCTTTTCCAACACCCACAAACTGTAATCGGTTTTGTTCTTTGGCCCATTGCATCATTTTCTGATTGTTTTGGCCTATGTCATAAAAATGAGTTCTCCATGTTGACTGAGCCACATCACCCGAAGAATTGGTATAACCCATCATATCAAATACACTATTGGCAGTATAAAAAGCATAATTTTTGATATATGCTCCTACATACCGTGCATCATTTAATGGGCCGTGCCCGCCATAATTGGCAGCCATAGAGCTAATGATCTGAGGCAATAATTCTTCCGGCTCAACCTTAGTATATGAATTCGGGCTCAAGTAAGCCTCCTCTATTTTTTTGGAACAACTACTTACTATTAAAAGCAGTATAAATATGAAGTAAAATATATTTTTCATTTTGTAATTCATTTTTAAGGTGAAAACTATAATCCTATCTTTAAACCAAAGTTAAATCCTAAAGGAAGGCCTACGTTGCCGTAATCCATACCAAAACCTCCTACGCCCCTCGATCCGGCACCGTTGGAGTTAACCTGTGGATCGGCTCCCAGATAATTTGTAAATAAAATCGGATCTGTTACAGTTATGAACAAGCCCAGACTTTTAACCCTTTTCAAGCTCCTCAATGTATTTTTATCAAACTGGTAAGCCAGTGTTACATCCCGCAACCTGAACCAGTTTACATTTTTTTGCACATATTCTTCTTCGGGCAAAGAGGTGCTGGCATAAAATGTGCTATTATAATATGGCGTTACCACAATATTGTTTTTTGTTCTTTGTGTGGTGGTGGGGTCATTTACAAAGCCGTCCTGTAAAATACCATCCACAATTCTGGGCGTTTCTCTATCTGCAGTTCTCATGCTTTTTCCTATCCTTGTAAGGTAGGCTTCAGTAGCATTAAAAATATCTCCTCCTACTTTTAAATCCCAAAGCATATTCAGCGTGAAATTCTTGTAAGTGAAGTAATTACCCCATCCAAGAGTGAAGTTAGGATTTCTGTCGCCAATCATTATAAACTCCTGCCTGATTACCGGAAGACCGGTTGTAGGATTTATTAATACCTGATTGGTAACCGTATCTCTTAAATAACCGTAACCTGTGATTGTAGTGGTTCCCATACCTTTTTTACCACCTCCTCTGGCATTACCATACATCCAGGTATCGGACAAATAAAATTCAGGAACATTCGCAGGCAACTCTGTAATCTTGTTCCACATTTTATTAAAGTTAAATCGTGATATCCATGTAAAATCTTTAGTTCTTACCGGTTCCAGAGACAATGTAAACTCAATACCCTTATTTTCGGTAGCGCCCACATTTAAAGTATTTAATACAAAACCCGTACCGTAGCTAATTCTAAATGCACTTACGATTACATCTTTATTTCGGGTATCGTAGTAGGTTGCATCCAGATTTACCCTGCTGTTAAACAACCGGAACTCTGTACCAAACTCTCTGGTGCTTTGTCTTTCGGGTTTCAGGTAGGGGTTGTTATTGGTAAAATCGTAATAAAAGCCGCCGCCGTTTCCTAAGTGCTGATTAAACAAAGACTGATTGGCATAAGGTGGAATTTGGCGGGCTGTATTGGCCAATGATGCCCTGATTTTCCAGAAGTTTAATGACTTACTCTTTATGCCCAACAAATCTGATAGTATTATACTTAAGCTACCAGCAGGATAGTTGAAGTTTCTAAAATCAGGAGGCAGTACAGACGACTCTTCAAATCTGTGTGAGTAAGTAAGGAAGATACTATTTTTGAATCCAATCATTGCCTCACCAAAGTAAGCAATCTGCCGGGTAATATATAAGTTAGGACTACCATTTCTGAATACCTGATTGAACAAATAAGTTCTGGTGGTAGGATCGGTATTAGCGCTATCCCTCCTTGACATATCTTTTAGGTTATTTCCACTTACAGACCACAATTGCCTTTCATAATCCTGCCACATAGTACCTACCATTAAACGAGTAGTAAAATCGCCAAATTTTTTACGGGCAGTTGCTGTGATTGTATGGTTGTAGCCAAAATATTTGGTAGTATAATTTCTCTGTAATCCTTTCTGAGCCCTGGTAACATAATAGGACATGGAATCATACACCTGATAACCTTGAGAATTATAGGTATCATATCCAAACCTGCCACTCACTGTCAACCACTGAAAAGGTGTTATATCTACACTTAAAGTCGTCGTCAGCCTTTTTGTTTCATCCTGTCCGGGATTTTTATACGCTGCATAAAAAGGATTATCAATTTCAGAATTTGGGTTTTCTAAAAATAGCGGTACTTTAAGTCCATCATCAGTTTGGTAATTTCTAATATCGTTATTGGCAGGCCATGCCAGCAGGTTCAGCATGAAAGCGCTGGCGCCTCTCAAAACTTTATTATTTTTTGTATAGATATATGATACAGACGGCGTAACAGTCATCCACTTTGTAATCTTTGTAGTGTTTGTTACCCGCAAACTTCTTTTGTAATATTCATTATTTGGCACAATACTGTTTTGATTTACCAAAGAACCTGAAACCCTGAAGGTACTTATCTGGCTGGCAGCAAAATCAAGTGAAAGGTTATGTGTTTGTGTAAATGCATTTTGGAAAAAATTTTTGACATTATCATAAAGCTGCACCGTATCAGCATATTTTGGACCGAAGTATGAAAAAACATTAGAAGGAATGCCATTGGACGACCCGCCACTGTACCCATTATAAACTTCTGGATATTTAACCACTTTAGAAAGTCTTAGGCTATTATCATAAAAAATACCTACACCTTTTTTTCTGGCCGATTTCTTTGTGGTAATAATAATTGCTCCCGACCCTGCCTGACTTCCATAAAGCGCCGTAGCCTCAGGACCTTTTAAAACTGTGATTGAGGCAATGTCATTGGGATTAATATCAGAAATTCTATTACTAAAATCCTCTCTTCTGTTTTCGGTGGTACCAGTCAGTTCGGCTGTACTGATAGTAGTATTGTCCATTACCACACCATCCACAACAAAAAGTGGTGAATTATCCTGCGACATAGAATTAAACCCTCTTAAAACAATTTGAGCGCTGGCTCCTGCCAAACCCGAAGTGGGAGTAATTGTCAAACCCGCAATTCTGCCTTGCATACCCAATAGAAAGTTATCTCTTTGCGATTCTTTAATCTCATCGCCATCAATTGTTTGAACAGAATAACCCAACTCGCGCGGATTTCTCTTTTGGTCCATAGCAGTGATTACTACTTCTTCCAGTTCATTTTTGTCTAATACCAAAGCTACATTCATTTCGGCTTTATTTACCTTTAAAGTAACAGGTAAATGTCCTACTGAAGAAACAACGATTTCATCGCCCATTTTGGCTTCGATTGAGTACTTTCCTTCATCATTAGTAGTAACCGCTTTTGAGGTTCCTTTAAGCGTAATTGTGGCACCGGGTAAAGGTTTATTACCTTCTCCTGTAACAGTACCTGTTATGATCTGGTTTTGTGCATTCAATGTAAAATTTAGCAAAAACAAAATAACCAGAAGAGGTACAATCCGTTGAACAATTTTTCTCATTCTTTTTTGTTTTAATGATTTATAAAATATTTACTCCGGAATTTTTCAAAGGTTTTAGCTTTTCGTCAGTTATATCCAGTTCCGTAATTAAATAATCAATTTTATCCATACCACAAACCTTTATCGGCTGCGCCGAATTCAGCTTTTCCGATATTGTCAGACAAGCCACTTTGGCCGATGAGGCAATCATTGCTTGTTTTACCTGCACCACCTCCCAGTCATTATCAGTGAGCCCCCTTTCGGGATGAATGGCATTGGTGCCCAAAAAACACAAATCGGCATTCACCTGGCCGATACGGGCAACAGCATAAGAGCCCACAGTAATCTTCGAATCTCTTGACAACCGGTCTCCTATTACTATTACCTCTAAACTTGGATGCATCAGGCAGGCATTTACCACCGGAATACTACCTGTCATTATCGTGGCTTTCAGGCTCACCGGCAGGTTTCTTATCATTTCCAAAATGGTAGTGCCGCCGCTGGTCAAAATAAACATACCATCCTTAATAAGGTTTATAGCCTTGGTTGCAATAATTCTTTTGTGGGGTAATGAATACACATTCTGTGGCTTGAACTCCACCTGACTGAAAGCATTGGACAAAGCGCCTCCATGCACCTTTATCAGCCGGCCCGCATCGGCAAGTTCCTGAAGATCGCGCCGAACGGTATCTTCGGATACACCAATTTCATTACATAAGTCGGTACTAAGAACTTTGTTGTGCAAATTCAACCGATGCAAAATATATGCTTGTCGTTCTTTCTTTAGCAAGATTCGTTAGATTTTAGTTAAAGCTAAGAATAAAAACAGCATAAAAACGCAAACAATCGAAAAAAATTAAAAATGTGGATAACTTTTTTAATCAGCAAAATTTAAACCTAAATTTATCGGCAAACTGCATAAGTCAGTAATATCACAAGCCCATTAAACCAAAATGTTTTACTTACTTTTTTACAGGTTTTGAAACATTACTTTCTTTGTTATCTACATTGATGGTTGATACGCTGTAATAACCTGCAGATATCGCATCCCATTGATTTTGGTTGGTTATACCCAGTACTTTGGCTTCTTGTTTCAGATCGCTCGTAAAATAAACTACTGATCTCAGACCTCCACCAACTGTCCATTTCAATAAATTGCCTTCAAGACGCACATTCTGCGGGTCAGCTGGAGTGGCAGCAACTGCCCTTCCTAAAAAAGGAATTACCGACGGATTTTGAAATAACTCGGACAACGTACTAGTTAATGTTGGATTTGTATTTAAATATTTGGCGCTATAAAGCAAATTACCTACAACTGCCTTTTTACTTTTTGTTAGATTAAACTGGCTTGTCAACTCGGAACTATTCGTCATTTGATAGTATCCATGACCAATCATTAAATGCGGTTTATTATTAAACTGATCCCATTCATTTAATTTGGTAGAAAAATTACTATTGCTGTAAAGTTGTGGAATGATTACATCCATCCAGCCTTCAGTGGCCCATTTTCTAATATCTGCATAGAGGGTGTTTTTATTGTAGCTAAAATCCGAAGTAGGTGAAATTGAAAATACAACTGCGGGCTTTGTTGCTACTATAATGTCATGAATTCCCTTAATTGTTTTATCGACATTAGCTCTTCTGAAATCTTCTATGTTGCTATATCCCGCACCATAGGTTTGAAAATCACCGGCATCTGAAACCATTTGTCCTGCCGAAGCTGGGTCGGGATAAAAATAATCATCCATGTGAATACCATCCACATCATATTTGGTAATAATATCTTTTACAACATCGGCCAATCTTTGTCTCACTTCCGGAACTGCCGGATTATACAATTGCCATTTTTCATGGCTCACTACCCAGTTGGCAGAAATAGAAGTGTGTAAATTGGGATAGGGTGTTGCATTTGAAGCTCGGGTTGCAATCCTGAAAGGGTTTATCCATGCATGAAATTCAATATTTCTGGCATGTGCCTCATCAATCATAAATTTTAAAACATCATAACCAGGATCTTTACCACGGATTCCGGTGATACTTACACTCCAAGGTTCGTAAGGCGAATTATAAAACGCATCTCCCATTCCTCTTATTTGCGCAAAAACTGCATTCATTTTCAACTGCACAAACTTATCCAAATAATCGGTGTATTGTTTTTTCTGGTTAACCTGATTATATTCTCCTTGCGGCCAGTCTAAACCAAATACTGTTGCCAACCAAGCAGCTCTCATTCCTTTTTTGGGAATAATCATTGATTCAGTATTGGTCGGCGGATTGGTCGTAGGTGGCTTAGTTCCACCATTATCGTTGTTGTTTGGACTTTTTTTTGAACATGAAATACCCAAAAATAAAATAAGGCAAAAAAGACCAATATAGAATTTAAATTTCATTGTATTCTTATATGAAGGTTAAATTTATCATTTTAATATATTTTGTAAAAAAACCAAGGATATGAAAACAAAAATTCTAATCTTTTGTCAATAAATGACTTACACTCAAGCTACTACTACAATCAAAATTAATAATCATTTTCTTAAATCATATCCCTGTTTATTCCTCCATTTTTTTAATCTGCAAGAGTTTTTTTCGGAAAATCTATAATTACAAAACCGGCATCTGCTGAAGCTGCATAAATGGTAAGTTTATCATCCTTTCCGTTAGTATCTTTGGTAATATACCAGCCAGTTTGAGTTCCAGGAGCTGTATTAACCGGACCCAATAATGAATATTGGAATATAGGAGACTTATCCGCTCTTTGATCAAACAAGGTTAATGCTTCTACAGTATTAGCACCTTTAGTAATATCATAAATGTATAAAACCACCGGATCCGAGCCGCCTCTGGCTGCAGTTGTCATTAAAAGATATCGCTCTTCATTGAACTGAATTATTCTTGCATCAGAACCTCTTACAGGCACAGCGGTACTGCTTAACGAATAGGATATAGCAGCAGACTCGTTTGCTACTCTGATAGGAGCTTCATAACCTGTGTAAATATAATCATCTGTATTGCCTACTTTGTTAAAAGACATAAGAAAAGTAGATAAAGGAGCGTTTGTCAATACTGTAGGCTCTCCTATAGTTGTATAGTTAGTAACTTTTAATCTAAGGATTTTTGAAACGGCATTATCTCCAAAATAGAAATAACCATTCCCGTTTGCATCAAGATTAGCCGACATGTTATCGCCGTGCCGAACTCCCGCACCTGCAATAGACCCAATATTAAATTGTGTAACGTCTGGTGCAGTGGTAGGGTCAGTCCAATGATAAATTCTGAATGGCGAAGCAGCAGAACCCGAAAGGTTGGCTATATAAGTATGTCCGTTGACTTGAGCGCCTACATTTACAACTAAGGTTCCTCCCGCTACATTAGTCAGATTCAAAGGAATTGGATTGATTTTATTTTCCCTTAAATCAGGCACCTTTAATAAATGTGAACCCATAGGATCTCTGGTTACGATTAAAACAAATTGACCATCAAAGCCGGTACCCCTTGTAAGCAATGATTTAAAAGTTGGGTACACCGGATTCCCGAGTTCATTATTTGTATTATCATAAATCAGAGGTTTACCAAAGTCTGCACCAAACACCGGAATAAGCAACCTGAGTGTTACCAAATATTCTCTAAAGCGTTTGTTATTCACCACTTTGATTACTTGGGTTTTAGTTGCAGCGCCTTCTTCAAAAACAAATTGGTAAGATTCTTTATCCAGCTTGGCTCCAGCCGACATTTCAGCCTGAAATTTAATATCGTTAAAATTAGTCATAATATCCAGTCGCGGAAAACTAACCGTTTTATCAACTTCGTTAATCACTCCCTCTAATACCTGATTTCCGGCAGCACCTGCATTTACTATTTTAACAGACTTTAAAACTACTTCATCAGCAGAGTCTATATTTTTGGGAAACTCCTTTTGACACGCTCCCATTCCGATAAGTAAAAGCGGAAATAATGCCATTAAAAATTTAGGGATAAAAACAATTTTATTCATCATAATAAATTTATAATTAATAATAATTTTAAAACCTGCGCTACTCATCCTTAATTCTGAGGCCATCCCTCGGTTTGGGTTAAAGTATATCCTTTACTTGTATAATCATCCATTTGCACTTTGCCCACAGGAGATAAATAGGGATTGACACCAGCCTGATTGAGGAAAGGTAATCTACCATTTGTATTAGTAGCACGATAAAATCCTTTAAGCGCTGCCCCATTGGAACCATTATAAACAATTTGATTACCTGACATATCAACTACTGAAACACCTGTTTTAATTTCACTTGGCACTTCAACCGAAAAATTGACCCAGCCACCCGAAAGTAGATTTTTATTGACATCAGTATCCATATAAGAAAGTTTTTTCCACCTTCGCAAGTCTTGATATCGAGAATGTTCAAAGCTCAATTCCATCCGTCTTTCTCTTCTGATTTCCCACAATAATGCCGGCACAGAGGCATCTTTTGAAGGATCATTGGGCAGATTATTAATATCTAAGACTGCTGTCTTTTTTATACCCTTGGCGACAGCTTCTGCTGCCAAAGGTCTATTTCGGATTTTATTAATTGAAACATTAATATCGCTTTGATTAACACCGCCTCCACCAACAGTTGATAATTCAGCTTTCGCCTCAATCCAGTTCAGCAATACCTCTGAATACCTGATTACAGGATAATCAGTTTCATTCTTACTACTGGTAAACTCCGGTGGAGGCGTGTTACCGGCAGCAACAGAATTAATTACATTTCTGGGAGCAAACTTGACAACATACCAGAAAGAAGCTCTATTTTTTGAAGTTGGTTTATCATAAAAAGTAGCCTCCAATCGGGAATCTCTTGTTAAAATCATTTTCGATAAAGTAAAATCATTCGCTGAAGATTCTGAAGAGTTTTGCCAAACATTTCCATCCACGCATATAAAACTCTTTATAAAATCGGTACTGGGACCAAAACCTAATGACTCTGATAAATTGTTGTAGGATGCTACCGAATGTAGAATAGCAACCGCAGGATCATAATGCCTGAAAAAGATCACGTCTTTGTTACCGGCAAGATTATTGGAAGTAAACAATGTTCTATAATCTGTTACAATATCATATTTTCCACTGGCGATGACTACATTTCCCGCCTGCTCGGCAAGTTCAAAAAACTTTTTTGCACGCTCATTATTGCTATAATAGTACTTTTGCCAGGAGCCTTCATAAAGCGCTACTCTTGAAGTAAATGCAGCAACAACATACCTGTTGATATATTGATCCCCATCATTTATCCGTACATTATTCAATGCAAATTTTAAATCCTCATAAACTGCATCCATCACCTCATTACGGGGAGTTCGGGGTTTGTACAAATCGGCAAGGTCAAGATCGCTCGGCACATAATCGTAAAAGGGTACATCACCATATTCAGTAACCAAATCTGCATATTCCATACCTCTGAAAAATCGCCCTATTCCTGACCAGTGATTAAATGCCTCTTCACTTAAGACTTTCGTCATTTTGTTATTCATCCGATCAAGCATAATATTGATGGACCTTAACAAAGACATGCTCCATATCTTGCTATTAGGCACAGCTCTGGTAAAATTACCTTGATTACCTAATAGAAAGACATCGTCGCTAAACTGATAATCCATATAGGCAGCCCCTGCTGTATTGAAGCCGAGCCCATACCCCGGGAAGAATGAGGTATAGAACTTGTTGGCGTACAACCTTAGATTGTCTTCAGTTTGCCATGCTGTTTCATCATTTTCTACTGTTAAAGGCGGTCTGTCTAAAAACTTCTTACAACCTGAAAAAGTGATTGTTAAAAGAAAAAGTATTAAAAAATATTTATTTATATTTTTCATAATAATATATTTTACGATTATAATGTTATATTGATTCCGAGTGACACAATTTTAAAGGTTGGATTGTTAGTACCGGTACGACCCAAATTATAGTTGCTTGCAAGCATTGATACGCCTGAAATAGCTTCTGGATCTATTGGTAAGCCACGTAATTTATCAAATGTAATAAAGTTTTCGAGCGACAAATAAATTCTGGCTTGTTTCAGTTGTACTCTGTTCAAAATCTGAGGTGCAACGTTGTATCCCAAAGTTATATTTTTAATTCTAAAATAGGCCATGTTTAGTAAATATCGTGTTTGTGGTACCATTACAAAGCCACTACTTGCACCGTTCAGATTCCATGCTCTTGGATAGAAAGCATCGGTTCTGTCTTCTCTCCAATAATTGGCTGCAATAGCCTCAGGCATGGCACCATCCTTAACATGATAGCCCGGTATTGCTAACTGACCTTCTCCCCAAATATGCCTTCTGCCAACACCCTGCCCCATCAAAGAAAAATCAAAAGATCTGTAATCTAACCCCAAACGGAAACCGTACTCATATCTTGGTAACATGTTACCTATTACCACTCTATCGCCCGGATCTCCAAAAGTACCCTTACCGGCAGTGATATAACCATCACCATTTACATCTACAAACCTCACATCACCCGGGCTAATCAATAAAATTTGATTACCATCTTCAAAATTAGTCTGATAAACAGGATTAGGGCCTGCTAACTTATTTGTTCTTTTAGCTGTACCATTCCAAACAATAACTTCCTGTACAAAATTTCCATTGGCATCATAAACAAAATCATCTTTTTGGAACAACCTGTCTGTTACGTAGCCATAGATATCTCCATATCTTTTACCCGTTGTAAAAGTATTATCAATCAAACGGTTTTCCCACGGAGTATTCCAATCGGCAGCCTTCGTAATATCGGTAACTGCATCAGACAGATTGGCCATAATATTTATGCCCAAGCCGCTTTCAAACCGGTGTCGGTAATCCAACGACAATTCAAAGCCTTTGGTCATCAGGTTTCCATAATTTCCCTGAGGGGCCGCAGCTCCAAAAGTAGCAGGCAAGGCCTCACCAGGAATAATCATATTTCTTGTTTCTCGATTGAAATAATCAAATGTAATTCCAAATTTGTCTTTAAACATTCTAATATCTGCTCCCAAATTGAGTGTTACAATATCTTGCCAAGTGATACCTGCAGATATTGGATTGGGTGTACCCAGTTGGAAAAACTGATTTCCCGCACTGCTCAACCATTCATTTTTGCCAATAGAAATATTAGATAAATAAAGTGAGTTAGAAACGGACTGATCGCCAATGGAACCCCAGGAACCACGCAGTTTTGCAAAACTCAACACCGGTTTCAGCACATTTAAGAATTTTTCTTCGGATAATACCCATCCTGCAGAAAATGAAGGATACCATTTCCATCTTAGATAAGCAGGGAATTTGGAAGTGCCATCATATCTTAAATTAGCTTCAAGCAAATACTTATTATCATAAGCATAGTTCAGCCTGCCAAAATAGCCCAGTTGAGAATCCCAGTTTGCATCACCTCCGGTAGTCTCCGTTCCAACGGCAAAATTGAACTGCGGATTATTCTCATTTATAAGGTTGGTTTTGTTAGACCAATGATTGTTCCACTTATTAGAAACAATATTTGAGCCTAAAGTAATTTTGAATTTATTATAATCATTAAGGTTCAAATTATAGGTAGTATAAGCATTTACTGTATGTCTTCTTGCTGCTGTAGTAGATTGATATATATAGGTTTGGTCTTTATTATAATGTAGAGTCATTGGAAATTTATAAGCCGGTACACCTCCGGTTTCGGTTACATTTCCATCCTGATCCACATATACCTGATTTCCATTCTCATCCAACCGAGGAACCACACCATACCATGTCCACGCTGCTGAATAGGTCGGACGCGAGGATTTAGCCAGATTTTCATTTATATCATAAGTATAATCGGCAATAACCTGCCAATTTTTTGCAACGTCTATCGTGGTACCCAGATTTAAATTAGTGTATTTATTACCCGAAATAGCAGTATGTGCATATTTGGTATCCCAGTAAGGATCTCTGACTATTTCTCCCAGTTCTTTCACACCTGTTGGAAAAGAAAGGCTCCATCGGTATAAGTACAACCAAGGATCTGCCACAAAACCGGTAAAAGAATTTGGATACCTTTTTGTTCTGTCAGAATATAAAGCGCCACCTCTTATTGTTAGAAAATCTGTTACTTTAGTGGACAGACTCAAATTGGCAGTATATCGTGTGAAGTCATCATGAGCTGCAGGTTTCATCATGCCTTGTTGATTTAAGTAACCCAAACCCACATTGTACATTGTATTGCCAGACTTACCATTTAAAGACAGATTATGATTTTGGGTAAAAGCATTTTTTTTGACCATTGCATCTATGGGATCATATATTCTTATACCATACTTATCTGTTCCATCCCAATACCAGTCTCTGTTATACACTACCGGATCAAATTTTCCTACAGTGCTGCCGTACTTTGCATCCCACTCTCTTGCCTTTTGAAGACTCTCCTCACTAATTCTCCAAAAACCACCTGCAGGACCGCTTGCCTTCATATTCTTATGGGCATCCAAAGTATATTGAAGACCGTCAATTCCGGCTATTTCCAATTTTTTGGCGGGATCTTGCCATGAAAAATTACCTGAATAAGAAAGTTTGTTCCCTTGAACTTTTGATCCTTTTTTAGTAGTTATTAAAATCACACCAAAAGCAGCTTTGGCCCCATAAATAGAGGTAGCAGAAGCATCTTTCAAAATGGTTATTTCTTCAATATCATTAGGGTTTATCATTTGAATACTTGGAATTTCAACGTTGTTTACCAAAATCAAAGGCAAACTTGAGCCTGCAATAGATCCTACAAAACCACGAATTCTGATAAGAGGGTCAGAACCAACTTCACCACTTGGCACCCTTACAGACAGCCCCGGTACTGCTCCTTGCAAACCCCGACCCACGTCGGCAATTGGTCTGCTTCCCAGTGTTTTATCAATATCTACGCTGGTTACAGCTCCGGTTACATTACTTTTTCTTTGAGTTCCATAACCCACAACCACTACCTCATCCAGTTGTGATTTTTCGGCTGACTTCGACAATGTAATTTGTAAAGAATTGAAATTGTTAATAATAAATGTTTGAGGCTGGTACCCAACATAGCTGACTTCTAAACTTTCACCAATTGAAACAATAATGGTAAAAACGCCATTATTATTAGTGGTAGTGGCCTGTGGTTTACCTTTAACAGCTATCGTTACACCCGAAAGAGGGGTTCCATCGTCAGACAGAACAGTGCCTGTAATCGCTGAAGTTTGAGCTTCTATATTCATTGAAATCAAACTTAGAACTATAATCAACAAGGGCACAAATAAAGAAATAAATCTCTTCATGATTTTACATTTTGTTTTTAGGATGGTTATAAGACTATCGTTGTATTAATATTAAAAATTTCAATTTTTTTATCTGTCTGATCTAATTCAGTAATTAAATAATCAATTTTATCCATACCACAAACCTTTATCGGCTGCGCCGAATTCAGCTTTTCCGATATTGTCAGACAAGCCACTTTGGCCGATGATGCAATCATTGCTTGTTTTACCTGCACCACCTCCCAGTCATTATCAGTGAGCCCCCTTTCGGGATGAATGGCATTGGTGCCCAAAAAACACAAATCGGCATTCACCTGGCCGATACGGGCAACAGCATAAGAGCCCACAGTAATCTTCGAATCTCTTGACAACCGGTCTCCTATTACTATTACCTCTAAACTCGGGTGCATCAGGCAGGCATTTACCACCGGAATACTGCCCGTCATTATCGTGGCTTTCAGGCTCACCGGCAGGTTTCTTATCATTTCCAAAATGGTAGTGCCGCCGCTGGTCAAAATAAACATACCCTCCTTAATCAGGTTTATAGCCTTGGTTGCAATAATTCTTTTGTGGGGTAATGAATACACATTCTGTGGCTTTAACTCCACCTGACTGAAAGCATTGGACAAAGCGCCTCCATGCACCTTTATCAGCCGACCCGCATCGGCAAGTTCCTGAAGATCGCGCCGAACGGTGTCTTCGGATACACCAATTTCATTACATAAGTCCGTACTAAGAACTTTGTTATGCAAATTCAACCGATGCAAAATATATGCTTGTCGTTCTTTCTTTAGCAAGATTCGTTATATTTCAGTTAAAGGTATGAAAAAAAGCAGCATAAAAACGCAAATAGTCGAAAAAAATGCAGAAATGTGCATAACTTTTCTCAATTAGAAATATTATGGCATTTAATATTTCTATTAGCTTAGATTAACCCCTCTTTATAATTAATTGATTATTAGCGTATTAAGAAAAATCATGGTTCAATAGTCTTACCTCCTCAAAATCGTCATCAAATACGATCAAACTTTCTGAAGGGTATCCTTTTTTGATAAAGCCTATTTTATCATCCATACGGATGGCTCGTGCAACACGGCTGGTGCCCATTTCTATGGCTTCCTGCAGGGTAGCGCCCAAATGAAGAACAGTGTTTTTGATGGCCTCGGGCATAGATATGGCAGCGCCGGCAAGATTGCCAAACCTGTCTCTGTAAAAACCATCTTCCATAGTAATATTAAAGCCTTCCCAATCGAATCGGGTCTTTTTTCTACCCAGAAAGCTAGAATCCGTAATTAAAAAGAGTTTTTCACCCTTTAGGCGGCGTGCAATTCGCAGGGTAGCATAACTTATATGACCTCCATCAACTATAACAGGGGCATACACCTGGTCGTTTTCAAATACCGCTCCTACCGTTCCGGGCTCACGATGGCCAAACTGAGTCATAGCATTAAAAAGATGGGTTACTAAATGAATACCTTTGCTAAAATAAAATTGTGCCTGTTCATAAGTCATGGTAGAGTGTCCTGCAGAAATAATAATGCCCGACTCCAACAACATATCTAATTGATAATCAGTAAAGATTTCAGGAGCTATGGTTATTACTTTTATCACTTCACTTCCCTTTTCGATAATAGTTTTAAGTTCCCTGTCAGTAGGTAATCTTACTATTGCCGGATGATGAGCGCCACGTTTTTGAGCATTTAGAAAAGGCCCTTCTAAGTGCATCCCCAAAAAACGGTGATTTGCAGCCTTATAATTTTTTATAACTTCAATAGCTTCCAAAATCACTTCTTCGGGAGAAGAAATAAGGGTGGCCAAAAAATAGGGGGTTGCATAATCACGAGATGCCTGCTCCATTTCGGAAAGGGTTTCCATGCCGGGTGTTTCCGAAAAGTATCTATAGTAGCCTCCGTTTAACTGAATATCAATCAAACCAGGTGCAATACTTTTACCTTTCAGGTCAATGATTTGAACATTCTCAGGGATGTAGTTACTTACATCAACAATTTTTTCACCATCAACAATTACTGACTTATTTATAAGTACTTCTTCTCCGGTATAAATTATACAATTGGTAAAAGCTTTTAACATTGTTGAAAATTTTAAAAGTTAAAGTGGCAATTTTGAAGTGTGGGCAAGTGAACCTTATTCAAATAATTCATACTTGGTCTTTGGCCTTCTGGCTTCTAACCATTGAAATCCTTCCAACCGCATCTCGCTGGGTCTTTTTTGTTTTATTGGATATATTGTCCCTTTGGGCTGACCCCTGAAAACAACCTTTTTTATCTCTTTGTTCTTCGTATATATATCAATAATATCCGAACTGGTTTTATTGATACCGGTATAAGCGCTGTCTTCATCCTGCAGGAAATAAATACTTTCGGCGCTTCCTTTGGCTTTTACCGAATCGAGATTACCATTGGTAAACCTGCCATCCATCCTTGAAGATTTTATTTGATTAAACACACCCTGCTGAAGCATGCTAACCATAAATCCATTATTGATCGCTTCAAACCAACTGGGTTTTTTGTTTTCGGTATGCAGATAAATGGTATCGCCGGTAATCTGATTTTCCTTTCCCCATACCACAGGTTCTTTATAAAGCCTGAAAACGGAGTCTCGAAATGAATAGAACATACTGTCCGAAACTGCTTGCAAAGAATCTGAAAAAATTCTAACATTATGAAAAGCCTCAAAATAACGGTCGGTACTATCCTTAGCTGCGTCAGACTGCAACTTCAACGAATCTGACTTTGCCATACTTTTATTCAGATTTAATTGATTATTTTCAGCATTTGCTGAGTCTTTTATTGGGGACGGTATTTTGGATTTGCCCAATGAATCGTTCACCGGCAATTTATTATCTGCCTTAGTAAGTTTCTGTTGCAAAGAATCGGAACTGAGCTTTTGCTTTTCAGCAGTTTTTAACGAGTCTGTTTGCCTGACGATATTGGTGTCAAGTGCAGGTTGCTTTTCGCTATTTATTGCAATTAAAGAATCTTTCGGCTTCTTTACCGCATCTTTAATCTTCTGTGTTGAATCCGGCAGACTTATATTTTTAGCATTTTCTTCATTTATAACCGCAACCTGTCCTTCCTTCGTAGTATCCTTTGCCCTAACCTGGTCGGTAGTCTTTGCTATTCCTGAATCCAAAGAAGGTTTGATGTCTAATTTTTTAGTAGTTAACAAGCTATCTGAAGGTGGTTTTTGGCCCGGTGGCATTTTTTCACTTTCCGGAAAACCGTTTTTAGAATCCTCCTTTACCTTGTCTGTAACATTCTTCAATTTGGCTACCGGTGGCTCGTCTAATTTTGTTTCATTTCCAGCCATTTTTTTATTTAAAGCAGAATCGGCAGCAGCCTGAATACTGTCTTCAACCGCCTTTTTTCTGGCTTCGGCCATTTCCTGCATTTTATATAGTTCGGATAGTTTGGCGCTGAACAAAGTATCGGCGGTTACAAAAATTGAATCACCCTCCTGCTTGATAATCAAAAGTGGTTTTTGGGTGGCTAAAACAGCCTCCGTTATTCTGTCTTGATAAACTAAATTGGCAATTATAATGGTGGAGCGGGTAGAGTCAACAATAATCGCATTTCCTTCAGCCTGCGCCAACTTTTCTGTCAAAGAAACCTTATTGGCAGTAATGGTTGACTTATTGTTATCATTGATAAAGGGACGCTGACCAAACTCAGCTTCGCCGGTTTTTAGGTTGTAAAATCCTTCTTTGGTTTTTATGGTGCGGTTTGCGCTGTCCTTTATGGTTGTCTGGGCAATGAATCGGGCTATTTGATTATCGGTATTATATAATAAGGAGTCTGCTTCTATTTTGTAAGCAGGGTCGTTTACCACCACATTCCTTTTAAAATAGGCATCCTTAATATCACTGTAATAAAAAGCCTCTGAGCTGGTAATAATTGTTTTTTTGTTTACTATTTTACCACCATTTTTATAATTGGCAATGTGAGTACCCATATTATACTCCATTGTGGGTGTAGTGAGCACTACTTTCCCATCGGTAAGTTTTACGTTGCCGTCAAAATAAGCAATTTGTTTATCTTCCAGATAGCGCAAATGATCGGCATAAATATCAGTGGTGTCCGAGTCATTGATGCGAACCTTACCCCATGCCTCAAAGGTTTTGTTGGTGGCATTTCTTACACACTTATTCGCATAGAATAAAGAACGCCCCTGTTGCAAAATTACATTTCCTTCCAGGATGAAAAGATTTGAACTGTCTTTGGTTTTTAAGATGATGGTGCTATCGGCTTGTTTTACAATCACTTCATTGCCTGCCTTTACAGAAGAACCAATCTGTGCTATAGCGCCAAAAGGAACAAAACAGCCTGTAATCAGCGCTAAAACTATTATTAAACAAGTATGTAAATATCTGAAAATCACTTAGGAACAGAATCTTTTATAGCCGGCGCAACCAATTCGCCTGATTTATTTTTTTTACCAAAAACAGAAATATTTACATACCTCTTAGGATGTACCCTCACATCGTCAAGCAGAATTTCTGCACTTAATAATACATCATTTAATTTGTTGTACAGTTTCTTGTCGTTCATCAAAGCTCCCAAGCTACCATTGGGGTTTGATACCTTTGCCAAAACCAGTTTCAATTCTGATATAGTAGCATTTAAGGAATCCATTGTTCTTTCTAACCTTAGTTGTGCCAAATCATTGCTAAACGTATTGGCGTTGCTCAGGATACTTTCTATTTCAGCATTTTGATTTTTCAGGTTTCCGGTTACTGAGCTCGCATTTTCTAAGGTAGCAGCTAATGGTTTTGTAGCTGCATCCAGCAGTTTATTTATACTCAGTGTAGTAATTTTCAGATTGGAAATGACCATCTGCAATTCTCTTTGCGTATGAGCATCCAGCGTATTATTCACATTTGACAATAGCAGATTGAGGGAATCGGCTACATTTCTAACCTTACCCATCAGCGGTTTTGCTTCTGTGGTAAGGTCGCCCAGCAAGCCTTCTTCTATTCGAGTAGAAATCTCATCACCGTTTTGCAAAAAAGTTGCGGCATTTCCCTTTTCAATGATGATATTGGAAGCGCCTAACAAACTTCCGGAAATATATGCCACTGAATTGGTAGGGATATTTACATTTTGAGAGATACTGATTGTAACCTTTACGGCAGACAGATTGGCATCTACGGGTTCCATACCATACACAGTTCCAATGGTAAGTCCATTGATTTTTACAAAATTCGATTTTTCAAGCGCACCCACTGATTTGAAAATGGCATAAATCTTTGGAGTTCGGTTAAATACGTCTTTGCCCTTTAAAAATCTGAACCCCAGAATTAACCCAATAATTGCTGCCAGCGCTAATAACCCGACTTTCAGTTCATTTGATATCTTCATTTCATCAGTTTATTATGGTGTCTTATCAAACTATTTAGCATTTTACAAACCTACAAAAATCAATATTGCTATCAAAGCAAAAGTACCCAAAACCAATCACTTAAACAGTAATTGGATTAGCAATTTAGATAATAATTATGAGTTGCATTAATGTTTTAAAAAATCTTTGATGAGTCGGATACTTATTTTGGAGCCTGCTCGGCAGCAATATGTGTTTTTTCCACATAACCTTTTACAGCCTTTACAATATTTTTTACAATAGCTTCCTGCCCTGTTTCACTCATCATGTATTGCTCTTCTTCTTTATTGCTTATAAAACCCATTTCTATCAATATACTGGGCATTCCTGTGGCTTGCAGCACCCAAATTCCCTTGTGGTTTCGCTGCTGCACTCCGCGACTTGTTCTACCCTCATTTGTAAATTCCTGCTCTACAAGGTTGGCCAGCAAATAACTTTTTCTGAAATAATGCTGTGCATAAATGAGCATTCTGGCTTTTTCGGCAGGGTCATTCGGGTCGGGAAGTTGTAGATTGTCAGAGGTTTCTGTTTCTTCATTATAATAATCATCATTATTTTTTACTGATGATATTTTCTGGTCATTTTTGCCCACTGCCCATATATAGGTTTCGGTACCTACTGCTTTATTTTCTACCCAAAAATCCTCATAAATGGGTACCCGCACTGTTTTTTTTATGCGTTTTTTCCCTTTTTTCACTGTTCTTACCTGATTGGTGTGGCCAACCACCCTTTTTTCGTACCAACCGCCCGGTTTTCGCCCTGCGGCATTGCAATGCAGCGAAATGAAAAGGTCGCCGCCATTTCGATTTGCAAAATCTGCGCGCCATTTGTTGGCAGCATCTTTGTTGGCGGCATAACCAGGGAAGGCGGTAGTGGGGCGTGTTTCCAGTATTTTTATAGAAGGAAACTCCGTTCGTAAGGCTTTGGCCAGTTTTTGGGCAACCGATAGTGTAATTGTAGCTTCATTAGTTACCGTTCCGGGAGCGCCACTGTCCGATCCACCATGACCTGCATCCACAATAATTGTTTTTACCTGATTCTTATTTACCTGTGCCATCAGGAAACCTGAAAGAGACAATAAAAAAATGACAATATTTATTCTTAAAAAATTCATCAATCAATATTTTTTAATCGTAATTATTATTTTTTAGATACTTCTTCACAAATTCTTTAGGTTGTTATTTATACATTTGCTTTCTTTGGAGCTAATTTGATGTACAAATTTAAAAAAATTTTTTTCGTGCCGGTTCTTACTGCTATAACCATCATAGCGGTAAGCGGCAATATTAATACTATTGATACATTTTACAAAGACTCATCGCAGAATAAGAAAAATATTAACATTAATTCTGCTGTAGATACGGTTCCAAAACGCACCGCAAAGATTACTTCAGATACGCTTAAAAAAAATACTGCCGATACGGCATTATTGATTGATACCTTAAAAAAAGACACCATCTTACCCGATTCTTTAAAAAATGACAGCCTATTGAAGTTAAAATCCGATACTTTTTCCATAAAAATATCTAAAGATACTTTTGATGCCCCGGTCAACTATGAAGCGTCCGATTCGGTAGTGGGTCTTTTACAGGAAAAAATAATCAAACTGTTTGGCAAGGCTAAGGCAGAATATCAGGATGTAAGTATTAATGCTCCAACTATTGAACTGGATCAGGCAAAAAATATTTTAAAAGCAGCGCCTGGCAGAGACACTCTTGGAGCCCTTACCGAATATGCCGAAATGAAACAGGGGCAGGAAACGTATAAAACCGAAGGAATTGAATACAACTTCAAAACCCAGCAGGGCTTGACAAAAGGAGCCATTACTACTCAGGGAGAAATGTACGTGCATACTGAAATTGCCAAAAAAGTGGATGCCAATACCATGTATGCCAAAGGCACTTTCTTTACAACCTGCAATCTTGATGAGCCACATTTTGGTTTCAGGGCCAGGAAATCAAAAATCGTTAATAATAAAATAGCAGTAACAGGTTCGGTAAGACCTGAGTTCGACTCGGTGCCGATACCCATTTACCTGCCTTTTGGTTATTTTCCGCTGTATCAGGGCAGGCGCTCAGGCCTGTTGCCTCCTACCTTCGAAACCAATGATCAGGAAGGTTTGGGATTAGCAGGAATTGGTTATTACAAGATACTTGGCCCACACATGGATTTGCAATTGAGGGGTGATATTTACTCAATGGGTAGCTGGAAAGTATATCTGAACAGCAAATATTTAAAAAATTATAAATATAGCGGTGGCTTAAACCTATCGTATGCCAGAACCCAAAGAAACTTTAGGGGAGACTTGGATTACAATGTTATGAAAAACATGGCAATCAATTGGAGCCATCAGTCTGATATGCGATCCAGACCGGGTACTACATTTGGCGCAAATGTAAACTATAGCACCACCCGGAACAACCAGACTTACATGAGTAATTATCAGGAGCGTTTTCAAAATACAATAGGGTCTTCTATCAATTACGCAAAAACCTGGCAGGATAAGCCGTTTAATTTTACTGCCAGCGCCACACATAACCAAAACAACTCTACCCACACCATTAATATCAACCTGCCCAACCTTGGGTTTACCATGAACACTATTTATCCTTTTCAGAAAAAAGAATCGGTAGGTTCCAAAAAATGGTACGAACAACTTGGGATTGGTTATAACGGAAGCCTGCAAAACTCCACCAGTTTTGTAGATACGTTGAATTATAAAAGTATCTATGGCAAGTCCACTTTTCAGCACATTGTGGACACCATGCAATGGAATGCATCTCATAATATACCTATCTCCCTTTCATTGCCGCCTATTTTGGGAGGAGCTGTTACCGTTTCTCCTTCTGTAAGTTATGGTATGGACTGGGTGGACAGGGCTCTGACTTATGGCTGGGATGCCGCAAGAGACACCAACTATCATGAAATTAAAAAGGGTATCCACATCAAACAAAGAGCATCGGCAGGATTGTCGTTCAGCACTGCATTATTTGGCACATACCAATTCAAAAACAAAAAGGTTGTGGCCATCCGGCACGTAGTAAGGCCCAACTTTAGCCTGAACTATACTCCCGACCTAAACCGAGCTTTTTGGCGAACCGTACAGGTGGATTCATCAGGAAGAAAAGTGCTCTATAACACAATGGATGCCTATCCTAACCCCTATATTGCCAGAGTAACCAATCAGTTTGTGAGCAGAGAAAATGCAGGTATGAGTTTTAGTTTTGACAACAGTCTGGAAATGAAAGTGAGGGATAAAAAAAGCGATCCAAAAGATACTACCAAAACAGAAAATCCCGAAACTCAGTTTAAAAAAGTCAGGCTGATAGAAGGTTTTGGATTCAACACATCCTATAACTTCATGGCAGATTCCTTAAAATTGGCGCCATTAAGTATTTATGTTCGTACCAATTTATTTGAAAAAGTGAATATCAGTGCCGGCGCTACCCTTGTACCTTACCAACTCAACAATTTTGGGGCAGCCACCAGCAAATACGCATGGCAAGGCGGGAAGTTCAGTGTAGGGAAAATCACTAATGCCAATTTATCCTTAAGCACCAGCTTCCAGAGTAAGCCCAAAGACCCAGAAAAGGAAAAGAAACGACAGGATGCCATCAATCAAACACTGAACGACCCAATGATGCGGGCAGACCAGCAACAACTGCTGGAGTACATGCGTACCAATCCAACAGAATTTGTAGATTTTAATACTCCCTGGAGCGTAAATCTTTCGTTCTCATTCAGCTATTTTAGAGGAGGATTAGATACCACCACTAATAAATGGAAGCAGAATTTTACGGCAAGCATTAATGCAGGCGGTAGCTTTAATCTTACTCCAAAATGGAATTTTAGTGTAAGCAATATCAATTACGATTTTGTAACCAAAAAAATGCAGTCGGTTCAGTTCTCTATTTCCAGAGATTTACACTGCTGGCAGTTGGGTATCAACGTTGGCCCCATCGGACCCACAAGATTCTTCAACTTTACCATCAGCCCCAAAGCGGGAATATTGCAAGACCTGAAAATCAATCGTACCCGATCCTTCTACTCGGGTAACATGTATTGACGCAAATAATTTTCCATAATTTTATAAACTTCATCCTTTAAATCCTGCGTGGTTTTTTCTGCTGAAGCAACAGGAGGCAAGAAATGAATTTCAAATCTGGTAGGCCAAAAGAAAAAAGTCTTCTCGAAAGGCAATGCTTTTTTTGTATTCATTAAAATAGCAGGAATAATATCCTTTCCATTTTCTACCGCTAAACGGAAAGCGCCATCGTAAAATTTTTTCAGAGGCTCTTTAGTTCTGTTGCGTGTACCTTCAGGATAAATACTCATGTGAATACCCTTTTCTAAAACACTCTTCATTTTCCAATAACTTTCCTTTCTGCTTTTATCGTCCTTACGATTTATCAATACAGACCCTCTGGCATAATACCAACCAAAGATGGGGATTTTTGCATAAAAATCCTTCGCAATGGTTTTATTGGGCCCCGGAATAAAAGGACAGGACAGCGTAGGGTCAATTATTGAATTATGATTGGCCGTTACTACATAAACCTTGCCTTTTTCAAAATTTTCCTGTCCTTTGATGCGCAGTGGGCAAGCTACCAAAAATAACCACATCCGAATCCAAACCCTCGACCACCAGATAAAATAACGCGTTCCCGTTGGCTCAGGAATGATATATGCCAGCATGGAAGGAAGAAAAATAATCGAAAAGGTGAAAATAAAAGTTATCAAACCCCATAATGCCCATATACGGCCGGCAATTTCTTTTAAAACTTTCATCGAAATCTTTTAAATTTTTGACAATATTACTACTCTTCTCACAAATCAATTCAAGATATTAATCGTTACCCAATTTAGTTCGTATTAATTTTCTATGCTGCATATTTGACGTGGTCTGCATGGAAATATTTTTGCACCTGCTTTTTATTGCTTTTTCTTTCATTCATAAAACTTTCAACGTTGGCGCGCATTTCAGCTTTATTGATAGGGCGCTTTTTGCCGATAACATTTGTCTTTACATCCTGATTCAAATATTCTTGCGCATTCAACTCAGGGCTATAGGGCGGAATGAAAAACACCTCTATTCGATGTTTGCTTTCCTCCAGCCACGCCTGCAATTTTTTTGTTTTGTGTGCAGGATGACCATCCGTTACATAGAATATCTTTTGCTTACTATAACGAATCATTCGTTGCAAAAAATCAATAAATACATCACCGTTAAACTTATCTATCAGCATAAACTGTAAATGACCTTTATTGCTGATAGCTGAAATCATATTGAGCGAAAACCGTTGTCCTGTTGATTTCACCACGGGGGTTTTGCCTTTAGGCGCATAGCTTCTGCCTGCCTGATGGTCGCTTCGCATACCGGTTTCATCTCCAAAATAAATCGTTCCTTTCTCCTTAGTTGCCCGCTTCTTTATGGCAGGGTATTCCTTCTCCAACCATTGCTTTACCTGCTCGGGTTTCTGTTCAAATGCTTTGCGGATGGGCTTTTGCGGTGTATAGCCCCAGCTTTTTAAATATCGCCCCACCTGCTTCACGCTTAATACAACGCCATATTTCTGTTCGATAAGCTGTTGTACGGCGGCTCGTGTCCATAAACCAAAGGCCAGTTTTAACTGGTCGGGCATCTTATCCTTTATCAACCGTCGAAGTTCGGCAGCCTGCTGGCCGGTTATCTTCTTGCCTCCTTTTACGCCACGCTTCTTATTCAACAGTGAACGCTTGCCTTCTTTTTTGTATTTATTCCATGTCTTATTTACACTCCTTTCTGATACAGAAAATATCTCGGCAGCCTGCTTTTGAGTGCCCCGTTTGTTTTTTAAGTAGTCCACTATCCGAAAGCGAGTCTCTTCCTGAGCATCTTTGTTCTTACGTTTTGTATTAGCCATGTGCAAATATACAAAATATATTTTGAAATAAGAACTAAATTATGTCCTTATTAATAAATTGATAACGTTCCTTAAAACCACCTATTTTTTAAATTTTCCAGTCGATAGGCGCTATCCCGTGATTCATCAAATATTCATTGGCTTTTGAAAAATGCTTGCAGCCAAAAAAACCATTATTGGCCGAAAGTGGCGAAGGATGCGCTGCTTTTAGAACTAAATGTTTTTCTGCATTAATAAATATTGATTTTTCCTGTGCAAATTTTCCCCAAAGCATAAATACAATATGCTCCTTTTCATCGGAAATTTTTTTAATAACAGCATCAGTAAATGTGGCCCATCCGATTTTTGAATGACTCATTGGTTCTCCTGCCCGCACAGTGAGGGAAGCATTAAGTAAAAACACTCCCTGCTGTGCCCAACTTGTCAGATCGCCATGATTGGGAGTGGTTAGCCCAATATCTTCTTTCAATTCTTTAAAAATATTTACCAATGATGGCGGCGGTGGCACTCCTTTCTGCACAGAAAAGCAAAGTCCATGCGCTTGTGCGGGTTGGTGATAAGGATCCTGACCAAGTATGAGCGCTTTTATTTTATCAAAAGGCGTAGTATCAAAAGCATTAAAAATATGCACCCCGGCCGGGTAAATAATTTTTTTCAGCAGTTTTTCGGTTTTTATATGATTGACAATGTTTTCAAAATAGGGTTTTTCAAATTCTTTCCTTAATCGTTCTTTCCAGGATGCTTCAATCTTTACGTTCATAATATCATTTTTGTAAAAATATGAAATAAAAAAATGCCCGTACAGAGATGGATGTTGCATTGACTTTAACCCCCATTTTTCTTAAAAATTGTTATTTGCTTTGAAAATTAGCAATAGAGCCAAATTTATTTTTTAAATTAGCAGTTCATTTTAATTGTAATGGAATATATAGATTATTATAAAATATTAGGTGTCAGCAAAACCGCAACCGCAGATGAAATCAAAAAAGCTTATCGTAAGCTGGCACGCAAATATCATCCCGACCTGAATCCAAATGATAAAGAAGCCGAAAAAAAATTTAAAGAAATTAATGAAGCGCACGAAGTATTGAGCGATCCCGACAAGCGAAAAAAATACGACCAGTACGGTGCTGATTGGAAACATGCAGAACAGTTTGAGCAAGCCAAGAAGCAACAGAAAGCCTATCAATCGCAAGGCACACCATTTGATGGCGGTGGAGAATATTACACCTTCACTGATGAAGAAGGCGCCGGTTTTTCTGACTTTTTTTCACAAATGTTTGGCAGGAGCAGCCGTCAGCAAAGAACACAGGCGAAGTTTCGCGGGCAGGATTACAAGGCAGAGGTTCAACTGAATTTATCCGATGCCTACAAAACCCACCAACAAACCTTTACCGTAAATGGAAAGAATATCCGCATCACCGTTCCTGCCGGAATTGAAAACGGACAGGAAATAAAAATTAAAAACTATGGCGGGCCGGGGGTAAACGGAGGACCAAACGGCGATTTATATATTACTTTCCATATTATTAATGATACCGCCTTTACCAGGCAGGGAAATGATCTTTATTTAACGGTAGCCCTTGATTTATATAAAGCTGTTTTGGGTGGCAATGAAACGATTGATACGATGAACGGGAAAGTGAAACTTACCATCTCTCCCGAAACCCAAAACGGTGCCAAAGTGAGGCTGAAAGGAAAAGGTTTTCCTGCTTATAAGAAGGAAGGTGAGTTTGGCGATCTTTATATCACCTGGCAAATCCAAATACCCAAAAACCTGAATGAAAAAGAAAAAGAATTGTTCACCCAACTGGCTAACGAAGCCGCTAAAAAATAATGGTTATGAGTAATGAAAAAAACATTTCTGTAGAAGAATATTGCACACATTACAGTATTGAGGCTTCTTTCGTTCGTTCATTGAGTGAAAATGGATTGATTGAACTATCCAATGTAAATGAATCCATTTGTATAGATTTTGACCAATTGCAAGCTTTGGAAAAATATATTCATTTGCATTACGACCTCGATATAAATATAGAAGGTATTGAAGCCATCAGCCACCTGCTACAAAAAATTGATAGCTTGCAAACCGAATTAAGAATATTAAGAAACAGACTAAGTACCTGATGCTGCTCTGAAAACTTGTATCGTGCAGATAGAAGCGTCTGCGTTGGCGCCAAGAGAGTTTTATTTGTAAATAATAGCCAAATCAACCGTTTGCACAGAACGGTTTTTCTATTGGTTATATTCGTTACTTTGTAAGATTATTATTTAACAAATATTTTTAACATGAAGATTGCCTTTACCCTCCCTTTATTGCTGTTATTATTAAATTTATTTGGTCAAAATTTGCCAACGGAACTAATGACTCCGAAGATTGTATCTGTGAATCGAATGCCGATGCGTGCAACTGGGTATGCTTATGAAAATCAAGAATTAGCTGAAAAGAGAATTAAGGAAAATTCAAAATATTTCCTTTCGCTGAATGGCAACTGGAAATTCAATTGGGTTAAAAACCCCAATGACCGTCCGAAAGATTTTTATCTGACTGATTTTGACGATAACCATTGGGTAAATTTTCCGGTGCCTGCCAACTGGGAGTTGAACGGGTACGGGCTACCCATTTATGTAAACCAACCTTATGAATTTGCCGGTCATATCAAACGCTATGGCCAGTTAAATCCACCTTATGATATTCCTGCAGACAATAACCCTGTAGGCTCGTACCGCAAAAAAGTAATAATACCTCAGGATTGGGATGGTCGTGAAATTTTCATTCATCTTGGCGCTGTTAAATCTGCCTTTTTTATTTGGGTAAATGGTAAAAAAGCAGGATACAGCGAAGACAGTAAACTGGCTGCCGAATTTGATATTACCAAATACGTAAAACCGGGCGAAAACCTGATTGCCCTGCAGGTTTATCGCTGGAGCGATGCCAGTTACTTAGAGTGTCAGGATATGTGGCGTATTTCGGGCATCGAAAGAGATGTTTATTTATATGCCACACCTAAGTTAGACATCAGAGATTTCAAAGTTCAATCGGGTCTTATCAATAACTATACCGATGGACAACTGAAAATTGACATTGAAGTAAACAGTTATAAAAACGAAGCAAAGACCTACCACTCCAAACCGGATACTTTTTCTGTAGATGCAAAATTGGTTGACGCTACAGGGAAAACGATTTACAGCGAAAGCACAAAAGCAATAGAATCTGTTCTGGGAAAATATAAAACCAATATCCATTTCGAAAAAAATATTCCATCGGTAAATCTTTGGTCAGCCGAAACGCCCTATTTATATACGCTCTATCTGACACTTAAAAATAAAAATGGTCAGGTGTTAGAAGTAGTGCCTGTGCGGGTTGGGTTTAGAAGTGTTGAAATCAAAGGGCGCGATTTTTTGGTTAATGGCAAACGCGTGTTTTTCAAAGGTGTAAACAGACATGAGCACAATCCAAAAACAGGGCATACACTCACTAAAGAAGATATGCTCAAAGACATGGAAATGATGAAAAAACTGAATGTAAATGCAGTTCGTCATTCTCATTACCCTCCCGACCCTTACTGGCTCGAGCTTTGCGACGAATATGGATTATATGTGATTGAAGAAGCTAATATAGAATCGCATGGATTAGGTTACGATCTTGAATTTACATTAGCCAATAAAAAAGAATGGCGCAATCCGCATTTTGAACGCATCAAAAGAATGTACGAGCGCGGAAAAAATCATCCCTCCATCATCACCTGGTCATTAGGCAATGAAGCCGGCAACGGAATCAATTTTTACGAGGCTTATGACTGGCTCAAAAAAACAGACACACGCCCTGTTCAGTATGAACGAGCCGAAAATGATTACAACACTGATGTACTACCTCCTCAATACCCTCACCCCGACTGGGTTGCGGCATTTGGAAAAAACAAAGACGGTCGCGGGCTCATCATGAGCGAATACGCCCACATTATGGGAAACAGCCTCGGTAATTTTAAGGATTATTGGGATGCCATTGAAAGTACACCGGGTGTACAGGGCGGCTATGTGTGGGAATGGATAGACCAGTCTTTCGACACAGTAAAAAATGGCAAAAGAATTATGGCTTATGGCGGCGACTTTCCATTGGAAGGCCCTGTGGATGAAAACCTGAGTGATAATGATTTTTGCGTAAAGGGTGTGGTAACAGCCTACAGAGGTTTGACGCCAATGGCAATTGAATTGAAAAGAGTGCATCAATTCATCAAAACATCATTAAATGAAAAAGATTTAAAAATTAACAATACTTACTTTTTCAGAAATATTAATAATGTTAAACTTGACTGGGAAATAGTAACCAATGGAAAGGTTGTTGAAAAAGGTACTGTCATTGACCTCAACTTGCAAGCGCAACAAAGCAAAACCATTACCCTGCCATTTAAGGTAAAAATGGACCCCACCAAAGAATATTTCCTGAATGTATCTTATAAACTCAAAACTGCCGAACCATTCCTCGAAAAGGACTATGAAATAGCAGCGAATCAGTTTGCACTATCCGGCAGTCCTGCTCCGTTCAGCCAACCTGTAGTAAGTGGCAATATTTCCGAAACAAAAACAGGAGATATTCTTGAATTGAAAGGAAAAGATTTCACCATAAGCTTTGACCTCAAAAAAGGTATTTTGAATTCATATAAATTGAAAGGTGTTGACTTGATAGATAATGGCCCGCAGCCTGCATTTTACCGCGCTCCCACTGATAATGACATTGGCGCTCAACTCAACACATCTCTTCGTGAGTGGAGAAATGCTTATGAGCAAAACGATGTTACTAATGCTCAGTATGAAAAAGCGGATAACGGCATCTATACCATTAATTTCAACAAAAATATTCTAAACGGCAAAGCGCAAGCACAACAAACCTTTACTGTCTATGCAAATGGTGTTATTAAGGTAAATAATCACTTCACCATTAATGCTGCTCCAAAGTTCCGTTCGCTTATGCGTTTAGGAAATGATTTGCAGGTGAATAAGAAATTTAACCAAATTCAATGGTACGGGCGTGGCCCCTGGGAAAACTACCAGGACAGAATAGCTGCCGCAGATGTAGGCGTTTACAGCCAGCCACTGAGCAAGCAATACTTTCCTTATGCCCGTCCGCAGGAGAGCGGCAACAAAACCGATGTAAGGTGGATATCGCTTACTGACAATAAAGGCAAAGGGTTGAGGTTTGAGTTTACCGACAGTCTGCTATCGGTAGCTGCCCTACCCTACAATATTGACGACCTTGATCCTGAAGCACGCAAACGCCAGTATCATTCGGGTGAGCTTGTGGAACGCAATAAAATTTTTATGCACGTGGATATGAAGCAAATGGGTGTTGGTGGAATAGACAGTTGGGGATCAATGCCTGTAGAAAAATACTGGATTACTCCGGGCGCTTATCAATATAGTTACCTGATCAGGCCAATAAAATAAAAACCCGGGACACTCATCCCAGGCATCAAAAACAAAAGGCTTTTAGCACACGACTAAAAGCCTTTTTTATTATTCTAATTTGATTTTTTAAGCAAATATTTATCTGCCAGTTCACCGGTTATTACTTTGCCTTCCTGATCTAAGGCAAATAAAACATTCTCCCCTACTTTATATTTCCTCTTACTGTCCGACATTGTTATCACACCTCCGGCATCATCCCAACTAATGGTACCCTTTTCCTCAAAATTTCCCTTACCCAAATAATCTTCCTTGATAGTAAAGGTATTGTCTTTGTTTATTTCAATAGTGGTTTTAATTCCTTCGCAATCAGCACATGGCAATGTTCCTTCGTAAAGACCTGCCCAATCCAAGGAGTTCTGACTGTTATGACTATCATCCTTCACTGCATTTTCTGTTTCAGGTTCTTTTGCTTGTTCTTCTTGCCTGGTGTTGTCTTTGCATGACAATAAAGCTGTTACAATAAACGCTGATAAAAATAAAATCCTAAATTTTTTCATCTTTATAATAATTTGATTAAGAATGATGCAAAGGTAATCAAATTCAAATTACAAATATTTTTTATCCATTATATCTCATTTTCATTATTACAATCTACTTGCAAAATAAAGCTTACCTTAACTACTTCAAATACAAGTCAAAATAATCTGAAATTTCTGCATCAGGTGAACCCGGTCTTTTCCATGTACATTGTGTTCATGCTCGGGTACATGAAGTAATCTACCTATATGCCTTTGCAGTATGGTTATTACTGAAAATCTGTACAAAGTTATACTGCCGGAAGCAAATTTTCAATTGTGATGTATGCCAGCCGGAGTCTGTCAGCGAAATACCTGCCCGTCCCTGCCTAACCGGAAAGCAGGCGTTCACAGCTTACCGCAGTGGCGGATTTTACCGATAAACTTCAAACGAAGAACGAACTTTCAATTTACCGAAAACGCTCAATCGAAGCACTTTACCCGCCATTGTGGCAAACTGGCTGTTCAAGCGACACCTTCGGTGAGTCTATTCTTCGACAGAGTTTATCATCTTTACTTTTCATCAAATATATAATAAAAGTGAAAGGTAATGAAATTTCGGGAAAATCACTTAATGCAGATGCAGTAGAATGGTTGCAAAAACTACATCAGACTTTAACGGTGAAAGAATACGGGAAAGGTACGATTCGTAACTACTGCCAGGAGATGAAGCTTCTGTTCAAGTACTATAACCACAAATCGGTGGCAGGCATCCGCCAGACAGATATTGAACAGTATCTTCAGTACATCAAAGAAGTGCATAAAGTTGGCAGGGCTAAATGCCGCAGTGTGGCACAGGCTTGTAGTTTCTTTTTCAAACGGGTAATGCCTTCTGAGTATATTGTGCCCTCCAATCTGTATCCGCGCAAGCAGTTTATACTTCCCAATATCATGAGTGAAGACGAAGTGGTCAGGCTGTTTGCAGCGCCATTAACCCTAAAAGAATACTGTGTGGTAGGATTGCTTTATGGTTGCGGACTGCGCATCAGCGAAGTAAGCAATCTTCGGATAAAAGATATTGAGAGCGATAACAAACGCATCAAAGTATATCAGGGCAAAGGCGGCAAAGACCGTTACACACTACTACCGGATGAGCTGCTGCAAAAGCTCAGATTACTGTATATAGAAGAAGGTCGCCCCAAAGAGTTAATGTTCACCAGCAAGCAAACCAAACGTGCATTGCACGTACGAAGTACACAGGTGATTGTAAACAGTGCCATGGCCAAAGCCGGATATAAAGACAAGCCCTTTACGGCGCATACGCTGCGCCACAGTTTCGCCACGCACATGCTCAACTGCGGCAACAATATCCATGTCATCAAAACCCTGCTGGGACATAGTAAAATAGAAACCACCATGGTATATCTTCACCTGCAACAACACAAACAGGCATACAATCACCTTTGGAAACAGTGGTGTATGGAACAGCAGCCACTCGCTGAAATCCGGTGGCTGTTGCAAAGCAAAATCTTTGCCCATCCGGAACTAAACAACTATGGATTGCAAATCCATAGGTTGAGTACATTGACTGAAAGTCATTTGAACTTGCTGTAAACAGCATTGAAAACTGTAAACTGAAAGTTCATTAAAATCACTCAAGAATGAAATTCTCATCGCTATTTGGATTATCCCTGTGATGTTCCAAATAATTCTGAATCATCTCATCAGTAATATTTCCACTACTCCAAGCTCCGTAGCCTATGCCCCACAAGTGTTGACCCCAATAACGTTTCTTCAATTCTACAAACTCATCCATCAGCAATCTCGCACTTCTACCCTTCAAACGCTTCACAATCTCGCTTATCGACAACTTCGGCGGATAACTTATATGCAGATGAATATGGTCTTTACTCACTACACCTTTTAGTATCCGTATATCCATCGTATCGCACATCTGACGTATTAAATCCCTGCATCGAATCTGCACTTCGCCTCGCATTACACCATACCGATACTTTGTACTCCATACTATATGAACATGCAATTGATGAACACTATGGCTACTTTTACGATTGGCAACATTTTCCATTTGACAAAAATACAACGATATTTGTAGAAGCTAAAGCCTTGGACTAAAGTCCATAGCTTAAACTAACGTTTTGTGACCAGTTAACAACTAAAAGCCAAATAGAATTCGGTCAAGCCCGATATTAGCTGATAAAAGTACATACTGTTGATTGTTATTCCGTCCGCCAGCCTTGCGGCAAACCTTTTGTTGCCTGCTGTACATTATCATGCACTTGGCATATTGTATCGTATAAACCATAATAACTTGTTAGGAGCTTTCAAAATTTTCTGATATGAATAACTCTTTTGTAATGATGTGGCAATTTTCTGCCAACTGATTAAGTGTACATGTAATACAATCAAGATTTACAGGTAGGCCTTTTTCAATTTCCATAAAATCAAAATAAAGAATATTTTTTTCGCTAACACTACGGGAACCTTTTAACTGCTTGAATATATCCAAAGCACGATGGCGGCTGTTTCCAATAAAGAATTTTGCAAAGCTTTCAAGCCCGTTATGTGTCTTTAAGGTTATCGTTATATAAAATTGTGTTTCCATACTTTTTTGATTTTTTTAGTTTCCGATACATAAAATCTCCAACGTTTCTTAGGTGGCTTGCTTGTTTGTAAATGAATGTTCTAATTATATTAATCCAAATTGCCGTCATTAACATTGTAGCAGAAATAATGGATAGAGTAAGTTGATACCAAAATTCATTTACCAGATTTTGTGTTTTGGCTACTAAACATAATACCAAACTGAACTCTCCGATTTGAGATAATAAAGCACCGGCATAGACACTGTTACGCCAGCTTTCTTTAAAAAGGCGAAATACAAAAGCATTGATTGCGCTATTGACGAAAAGAATTATTGCTACTATTAAAAATATTAAACCTAAATGGTGAATTAGAAAATCAACATTTATCTGCAACCCTATTGACAAGAAAAATAACGACAAAAAGAAAACCCTGAAAGGAATTAGTCTGACTTCTAACCATTGCATGGAATTTGACTTAGAGATTAATATACCCCCAATTAATGCTCCAATAGCAGCCGACAGATGCAACATTTGCGTCAACCACCCAAACCCAAAGCAAAGTAATAAACCAATAAAAACCTGTGCTTCGTGGTCATCTTTTAGTTTTTCAGGAAAATGAAGATTGATTACTTTTTTACTGAATATTGCCTTTAAAAAGATTGTTATTGCGATAGTTGATAGAGCAAGTGGAATTATTTGGTCAATAGTCAAAGCTTTTTGACCAATAAAATTAATTGTAAGCAACATAGGAACTAACATAAAGTCTTGCAATATCAAGATGCCAGATGTGAGTGTTCCCAATGGTGTTTTTATTTCATTGTTTTTTTCAAGGTATTCAAGAATAATAGCAGAGCTGCTTAGGCTTATGATAAATGAAAATAATAAAATTTCTTGCCAACTCCATTTTTGGTACAGTCCTAAAATTAAAATAAAAATGAAACTTAGAAACAATTGTACAAGCACGCCAACTATTGGCTTTTCTATACTTTTAGCCAATGTTTGGATTTCCATTTTAGTTCCGACAAAAAACATTTGTACAAGCAATCCTAATTCTCCGATAACCGTAATGGTGTCAGTATTTGAAAATATTTTTAGTAAATAAGGTCCTAATAGTATTCCTCCAATGATATAGGCTACAAAATATGGCTGGTTTAGCTTTTTTAAGAGTAGTCCTAATAGCAAAATTGTTAGAAGCATTATTACAATGCTCTTTAACAAGTCATTGAAATTTATTACAGATAACAATTGCATAGCGATACATTTTAAACAACAAAAGTTGCCTTATAATGAAGGCAACTTTTGCATTTAGGAAGCGTGTGATTAAGAAATTTGAATAAGCCTGGGTGGCTTTTGTTTAGCTTCCTCTTTTTTGGGGATGAGAAGATGTAACAAACCATTCTCATATTTCGCCTCAATCTTCTCAATATCCACCACATCTTTCTGCAAGGTGAAAGTTCTTAGGAAAGATTGATAGCTAAATTCCTTACGGGCATAACGTTCACCTTCGTTATCCTCTTTTTGATGGCTTCTTTCGGAACTGATTGTAAGGGTGTTTCCGTCAAGCTCAACCTTAAAATCTTTTTTAGTCATTCCAGGTGCAGCTACTTCCACTTCATAATTCTCGGCGGTTTCTTTAATGTTAACCGCAGGAATTGTAGTGTTTGTGTCAGAGAAATTTGAATTTCCCCAATTGAACAAATCCCGATTAAAGAAATCATCAAAAAGCACAGGCAATGGATTTAAAAAATTTCCATTTCTTTTTACGAGTGTCATAATTACCTCCTTTTTAAATGGTTAAAAAATGATTTTATAGAGGGAAATCAACCCGTATGCCAGTACAATTTTTGTGATTTAAAAATGAAAATTTGTCACAGTATTCAGAAAAAATGACAGCTTAAAAGTCAGAATTTCTGTCTTGGTTTGTGTGGTAAATTCTGTTTGCTTTGAATTTTAGAGTGTATCCACGTATAGCAGGCAACGGTTTAAGTATTTGTAAAGGCAGGGCATTTGAAATACGTCTGTTGAATGCAAGCACAAATGCTGATAGTAGTACAAACGTTCAATTACTTCCGTCAGCCCTGCTTTTGGCAATACCTTGTTAGCGGTTCGTTGTTGTTTCGGTCGTGTCATTTCAGTTTTTTCATCGCTTTACTTTCTGTCAATGATTTCATTTGTGTAATGGCAACTTTGTTGAGTTGGATTAGCCGTTCGCTTTGTGTCAAGCCTTGTTCAATAAGCAATGCGTTGATACTTTCCATATTGCTCAAAACAACCAACTGCTCCAATGTTGCATAATCTCTGATGTTTCCTTTTTGGTCGGGGTTGTTTTCTTTCCAAATTTTAGCGGTAATGCCGAAAAGTGCAACATTCAATAAGTCGGCTTCGTTTGCGTAAACAAAACTAGCTTGTTGTTTCGTAATTTCTTTCGGTATTAAGTTTCCTTTAATTGCGTCTGTGTGGATTTGATAATTGATTTTGGAAATTGTCCGTTGTAAATTCCACTCTAATTTTAGTCGGTTGTTTTCGTCATCTTTTAAGCGTTGAAATTCTTTAATGACGTACAGTTTAAACTCTATGGAAATCCAAGATGCAAATTCCAGAGCTATGTCTTATGGGCAAAAGTTCCTCCGTAACGACCCGCTTTTGAAACAATTCCTATGGCGTTTGTGCTTTCTATCCAGCGTTTCGGTGTCATTACAAAACTGTTAAGCCCTGCTTGTTTTCTAAACCCCTCGAATTCGAGGGGTTTAAAATTTGGGTTGTAAATTGCTTCCCAAAATCCCAAAAGTTCAATGGTATTTCGGTTTCTCATCCAGTTTTGAATGATAGTATCCGTATGGTCGGGGTCTTTGTATCGAGCTATATCCGTCAGGGAAATAAAATCGTTGCTGTTGTCTTCGTATAAAACAATTTCAACGCCCTGAACATTTATCTTTTTATTCTTTGCCATATTCTGTTTTCAAATGGCAAATTTACAAAAAAATCAATGTTTATTACTTCGGCTTAATTGATATTATTTGTCAGCATTTTGATTGTTTACATACTCTAAAATGTCGGCAGGTTGGCAATTGAGTACTTCGCAAATAGTTTCCAATGTACTAAACCGGATTGCTTTTGCTTTTCCTGTTTTCAGAATGGAAAGGTTGGAAAGTGTTAATCCTACCTTTTCTGAAAGTTCGTTTAATGACATTTTTCGTTTTGCCATCATCACGTCTAAGTTTACAATAATTGACATAGATTAAACAGTTAGGTCATTTTCAGATTTCATATCTACTGCATTTTGCAGAAGTTTTTCAAATATTGCAGCAGCAGTTGCAACCACAATAGAAGCAAAAGAAGTTACAATGCAAATCGCAAGAAAACCAGCGGGGTCGTCATTTTTGTTGTGGGCAAACTTTATAAAAATTCCCGCTACCACAATTAAAGCAGTTAGTATAATCGCACAATACTTAATGTGATTTAAAGTTTTTACTGCATTTGTTGAAAACACTTTGTTTTGTCCGATATAGCCAAGCAACCTAAATGCCTTGTATAGTGCAACAAAAAAAGCGATTGATGTTGCATAACCGTATAAAATAAATGGGTCGGTATAAATACTAACCACATCTAAGTTTGTGGCTCGTCCTTCTTTTGACGGCATAATGATTAAAAACGACAGGACTACAATGCCGATAAGCACAAGCACAGCTTGAAGAAATACTATTGAAACTCGTTTCATAATGACTTTAAATTTGAATTACGTTGCAAATGTAATAAAAATTTATTGATAAACAATAAAATATTTTTGAAATAAGAAAAATATTTGTCTTTTAAACAAACTTTAAATTTCAGAAGTACGATTGTCTGTGCGGTGTTGGGTTACAATGACCGCT
>JAMLGU010000004.1 GCA_023957575.1 Chitinophagaceae bacterium
CATCATAAGTTACATTTGTTGGCCAGGAATCTCCTGCTCCGTTTCCGGCGAATGCCATTGTAGCATCATCGGCAGCAGCAGTGATGATCGGATATTGAGTCTGATTAGCATATATTTTCTCAATACCGGTTTTTGCCACAGCAGGCAACTTGTCTGAAATTCTCATAAAGTAACGCAGCGCCAGTGAATTGGCCAGCTTGCGCCATTTTGCAGCATTGCCCTGATAGTAAACATCCGCAGCGCCCAATTTATTGGGATAATCATTTTGATTTTTTGATAATAAGGTATTTGCCTTATCCAGGTTTGATAAAATATCTGTGTAAATGGATTGCTGATCCTGATAGGCAGGGAAAGTATTATCCTGACCTCCCAAATTTCCCTGCAGGGCTGAAGTATAAGGTATATCGCCATATAAATCGGTAATCAGTCCGAACATCATTGCATTCATTACCAATGTTATTCCTTCCAACAACTCATCATTAGATGCAACTGCTTTATTATACACAAATTGATTGTTGCGCAGAATGGAATAATAACCCGACCAGTCATTGCTTCCACCCCAGTCATAGTTATTATGTCCGCCGGCCCATCCGTCCTTTTGCGTATATTGCATCACACCGGCTACATCGCCAAATCCAAGTGTGGTAAATGCTTTTCCTGCCTCGGTAAGCACTGTAGATATTACCAGATTCGGATTGGCCTTATCGGGGTCGGCCCCGTTAGGATTTTCATTTAGTTTTTCCAAATATTTTGTACAAGAAAACAAAATAGCTGATGCGGCTAAAATGAAGAGTGTTGTATATATGATTTTAATAGTCTTCATAATTATATCGTTTTCAATTACTTAAAATGTTACATTTAATTTAATACCTATTGGCAACACCCAGGGTGTTACATTGTACCTTTCAATCCCCTGCTTGAACTGAATACCACCTCCCTGAATATCGGAGCTAACCTGAAATGCATTTTCAGGATCTACACCTATTTTGGATTCGGTCCACAGGATTATATTTCTGCTAAAAACACCGATGCTGGCATCATGCAGCCTCAAGGATGAAGCCCATTTTTGGGGTAAGGCATAACTAAGTGTTATTTCTCTTAGCTTAATGTAAGATGCCGAAAACATAGAAGGTTGCATAAAATCCCAGGGGTTAGAAGCTGCATAAGGCAATGGTCTGGTAGCATTGGGGTTATTTTTATCAGCGCCTAACATATTCTCACCCAAGTTTTCAGCATAGCCTGTCGGATTGCCCTGTGCATCATATCCTGTGGCATATACGCCGGGTATAAACACACCGCCATAAGGAAGTTTGATACCGCTGAATTCAAAAGGATAACTCGTGCGTTCGGGAGTAGGCCATCCCACTCTGGGGAAATTGCCATCTTTTACAATGATATATTTATCAGCATTGGCAACTAACCAGTCTCTCAGTTCTTTTCCGCTTCTGCTTCCAATATCAACAAATTGTTTAAACTGAAGTGAAGATCTATAATCTTCTGTTCCGTACCTATATGTTTGAGAAACAAACTGGCCGCCATTTCTCCAATCGAAACTCATGCTCAGGCTTACATTTTTATAGGTTAGGGAAGTTTGCAAGCCCATCAGAAACTTAGGATTGAAATTGCCTATTTTATTTCTGGTATTCTTTGCTTCTATGGACTCCCATTTGGCGCCGCCATCTTCTTCGGCCAGTAATGGCCATCCATAATAAGGCGATGATTTATCGGTAACGGTTCTTAATTTTGGCCCGTAAATATCACCTACTTCTTCTCCCAGATAAGTCCAGGCGCCGCCCTTTGCATCTTCCCAGAAGGTAAAGTAAGGCATTTCATTTGCCAGTTCTTCTACTGTGGTTCGGTTTTTCGACCAGTTTACATTTACATCCCATCTGAAATTGCGGGTTAAAACCGGAGTTCCGCCCAATGATAATTCTAAACCTTTACTTCTCAACAAACCTGCATTGATTTTTTTGGAGGTATAACCGGTTGAAGATGTCAACTGAGTTGTGAAAATTTGGTTTTTGTTGTCAACCATATAATAGGTACCTGAGAAGTTTAATCTGTTTTTAAACAATGATACATCAATACCTGCCTCGTAAGAAGTTGCAATTTCGGGTTTCAAATCGGGGTTCAGCAATGTGCCTGAGGTAGTAAGACGGGGAATATCGCCCCAGGTACCCGCATTGCTCAAAACGCTTAATAACTGATAAGGGTCGGTATCATTGCCCACCTGAGCCACACCGCCTCTAAGTTTTATCAGGTTAACATCAGCAGCATTGATACCTGCAATTTTATTTACCAATAAACTAAGCGAAGCGGAAGGATAAAAATAAGGGGCTGCCTTAGGCAGTGTACTGGACCAGTCATTTCTACCGGTAACATCCACAAATATCATTTCTTTATAATCAACCGATGCGGTTCCGTAAATACTGTTAATTCCTTTTTGATAAGAATAACTGGAGAAGTCGAGCGAAGCAGGAAGAATATTCTGAACGGTATAAACGCCGGGCACAATCAATCCGGCACCATTTTTTGATGCATTGCGCAAGGTGGAGCCTTTTTGATAACGAGCATTACCACCGGCAGAAAGCGACATTCCAAAATCATTGAATTTATCTTTATAGGTAAAGAGGAAATCTGCATTGCTTTCAAAAGCCTTTATGTTTATCAAACCATAAGCTCCTTTTTTCTCGCCGGTATAGCTGTTAGGTATCCGAAACTCTCTTTGCTCCTGATAGGTGTCTAATCCATAACGCATCATCAAACTCAGCTTCTTTGTAATTTGCCAATCTGCTTTCAGATTTCCATAAAGCCGGTCTCGCACAAAACCGTTGTTTACCTCATAAGCCAGAAAAAACGGATTGTTGTACACCCCATTATATTGGGTACGCTGCTGAATTCCTTCTTGCCCGGGTTCCCAATAATCTCTCAAATCATTAATATCAATGTGGGGAGAAACTGCATAAGCCCATTGAAGCGGATTGGTGCCCCTTTCGGTTGCCGGACGATTGTTTGAATTATTTCTGCTAATGTCAATATTAGTACTGATTCGCAGGTTTTTATTTACCTTTAAGGATGCTCCCAAATCGAAGGTATTTCTAAACAAATCAGCGCCTGGCACTATTCCTTTGTTTTGCATGTTAGAATAGGAGAGCCTATAGTGCATCAGGTCATTACTATTGGCCATCGAAATACCATTTGTACTGGTAATGCCGGTCTGTACAAAATCTTTCATATTGTTGGGATGGGATACTAATGGTAATGGCACTTTTTTTCCGTTTGCATCCAATGGGCTATTCCATTGCACTGCAAAATAGCCTCGGTCTAACTCTCCGCCACCGGTTCCGTTCACATTTTCCTGAATTAATCCACCGAAAGGATCGGTAAGAATATTCCCCGATAATTCAATAGGAATGGCGGAGAACTGCCCCGATCCGTATTTTGTTTGCCAGTCCAGGAACCTGTAAGGTTTATCAAAAACGGTGCTGGAGTTAATATTAATGGTCATTCTGTTTAGCCCTTTACCGCTCTTGGTTGTGATTAAAACCACTCCGTTACCGGCGCGAGAACCATACAATGCAGCGGCGCTGGGTCCTTTCAAAATGGTTACGCTGGCGATATCATCCGGGTTAAGACTGGATATGGCATTACCAAAGTCAACCCTGTTATCGGTACCCACCTGAGAAACATTGTTCAACGTATTGCTGATAGGTACTCCATCTATTACAAATAAAGGCTGGTTATCATTGCTTAAGGAAGAAGCTCCTCTGATAACCATACTCACCGATGAACCGGCCCCTCCTGTCTGGTTAATAACCACACCCGGAACCTTTCCTGAAAGGCTGTTCAAAATATTTTCCTGAACCACCTTGTTCATTTCTTTGCCATCTACTTCAGCAACCGAATAACCTAACGATTTTTTCTCTCTGGTAATACCCAAAGCCGTAACTATTACATCCGAAAGTTCGGTATAGGACTGCTTCATCTCCACATTAATAACAGTGCGGCCACCCACTGCTACTTCTTGTTTTTCAAATCCCACAGCGCTAAAAACCAATGTGGCATTGCCATCAGCCACACTTATTGAATAAGAACCATTGGCTTTAGAAATGGAAGTACCCGTACCGTTTTTTTCGATGATGTTGACACCCTCCAGTGGACCATTTGCATCACGCACCGTTCCGGTAACTGTAATCCTTTGGCTATTGTTATTATTTGCATAAACAGCCGTATTATCCGGCATTTCTGCATTGACAGATACACATACAGCGCTTAGAATAAAAGTCAGAAAACAATAGTACATCCACCCTGGCAAACAATATTTTTTCATACTTTCTAATTGATTTGGTGATAAGTTGATTAATGATTATGGCAGTTTTTCTAATTGCAGACCCAATGGCACCGCCCCCACTCCGGGAATATTTACCGTTAAAGCAAGTTCCATTTTGGTTGGGGTAATACTGTTTATCCAATGCGGATCTTTTTCGCTCTTATCGTTAAGCAGCTCTATAACAGCATCGTAAATCTGCAGCCCCCAGGTGCCCTTGTTACCTGCCTTTGGCAAAATAAAATCGGTGCATCCGGTAATGGTAAATGCCCCCTGAGCATTAAACTCATACTGATTGTCTTTGGTACAGGTAATGGCAGGGATCAATGCCGGGTTTTTAAGCGCCTGCGCCAGCAATGGCGCAATCGCAATCATACTGGTACCGGCAGGTATTTTAGTACTGCCCAACTTGGCATCCACACTCATTACCAAATCTGTTTGCTTCCATTTGCCGGTAACCCAATCTTTTTTATAATGAAGCGTTTCGGCAGTGTCGTCATCTTTTTTACACGAATTGAATAAAAAAGTAATAACGACAAGCATTAATAAAAAGTAAATCTTTTTCATATCAGCTTTTATTAAGTTTTATAATTTATTGTTTAAATGAATTTTTTGAAGTTAATAAACACCTAACAAAAAAACCAACAGCCTTTATTCCATAACTGATTAAAAACATCCTTAATAATACTAATTGCCGAATTATTTATTTGTTTCTTTGGTTTTTAATAAAAACAATTCGGCGCAAACTTTTTTTTGTTTTGTTTTACCTTACCTGATCTATGTTTTACATGAACTCAATTCATTTCCAAATCATGAAAAACAAGTAATCTTTCAAATAATCAATCGTTTCAGTGAAGATAATAATTATACCCGTTAACACTATCAACTAAATTGACCAAATTTGAACTTATTTAGTAAAAGCGATTTTTTCTTATGGTGAAAACAAGTCAATAGCCGGAAATCGAAAAATTTGCACTGATTTTTTTAGTTTTTTACTGGAAAAAATTGATGAAAGCGATTTTTTTTGGTGATTTTAATAATTTCATTATTTTTAATTAAACGAATTTGTCAAATGAATAAAGAAAACTTGTTTCCGGGCATAGCTTCAACCGAATCGTTCCGTACTTTTTTAAAAAACATGGATTCAGGAACTACCAGCCTTCATCACCATCCCAGCTACGAACTTAATTTCGTTCTGAAGGGTGAAGGCACAAGATATATAGGCAACCACCAGGAACATTTTGAAGAAGGCGACCTCATACTTTTGGGCCCGGGAATTCCGCACAACTGGGCAAATAAAAGAAACAGGTCTGCTGCCTACTCTTCGTTTGTAATGCAATGGGACAGCGACTTTATTGATAAGATTTGTCAGGTTACACCCGAATTTAAACTTATTGGCAGCTTCCTGGGCATGTCAAATAAAGGAATTGTTTTGGATAAGGATTTGGGAAAAGAGATTCAGAAATACAAAACCGATTTATTGAACCTGCCGGCCTTTGAAAAACTGATACTCTTACTACAGTTGCTCAATGAGTTTTCCAAATCGCGCGACCATAAAGTATTGCTTCAGGATGGATATAAACAAAGAAGAACTATCCCCAACAGCCGTCTTGAAAAAGTTTTTGAGTTTGTAGAAGAAAATTATTCTGAAAAAATAACGCTGAAAAAAATTGCCTCATTTGTAAATATGAGTGAAGGCGCTTTTTCGAGGTTCTTCAGCCAGTCCTATAAAAAACCATTTTTTACTTACCTTAATGAATTCAGAATTAACAAAGCTTATCGTTTTTTGGAAGAAACAGATATGCGCATCAATGAAATAGGTTATAGCTGCGGTTATGACTGCCTTCAGTTTTTTTACCGGCAGTTTATGAAGTTTACAAACTGTGCGCCACAAGATTATCGTAACCGGTTTTTGAGCGAAAATAATTGATTAATAAGTTATTAAAGAGTATTTACTTTTCCTTTTTTACAAAACTGGCCACACTGGAGTATTTCAGTTCGTTGCCACTGTCCACAAAAGCAATTCTCACATAATATTTTGTCTCCTTAGGTGGGGTGGGCGGGGTAGGCCTCTTTTCCTTACGGCAGGAGACCGAAGCAGATAAAAATAATATTACAGCAGCCGAAATAAATAATAACTGTCGTGAAAGGTTTTTACGATGAACAGGAATTACAAATAATAAACCCAGAAACACTATACCCGCCAATATTTGTGAAACATTATTAAACAAAATAGTAGTGGCGTAAGTCAATGCCGATGACGAATAACCGTTCAATGATTTTGAATCTAACTCGCCCATTGTTTTAAAACCCGAAATACTGTCTTTGGAAATCTGTACCTGAAAAGACTTTCCTTTGTATTCCTTTAATGACTCCCAACTTATTCGAAGGCTGTCATTAACCAACTGAACCGATAGGTTATTAAATACTACTGCCGAGGGGTTTTTGTTTTCGATTGTTACAGAAAAATCTTTTACCTGACCATTTTGCAACTGGCTGTTGAACCCAAAATCCGGATTGGACACATTTTCAGCAGCAATGCGCAATCTTAAAGGTGTGTTCAAAACCGCTTTAGCCAAAACCGGAACACCTAATTGGAAAGAATGGGTGAAATCATCGGCACCCGAACTGGTGCTTGTACCCAAAAGTTCCTCGGCTTCATAGGTTCCGTTATCGTTCAAGTCGAGCCAGACTTTTACAATCTGCGCTTTATTGCCTGTTACTACCTGCAATGCAGATGGCGTACCCACATCAATATTGCCTCCCGCAATACAACTATGGTCTTCATAAGGAATTTTAATACTAGAACCATAAGTCTGGGACTGATAGTTCAGCGCTCCTAATGATACATTTTTAATTCCTATGCCATTGTGAGTACTTGCCGAAACAGATGTCTGAAAAGGTATTGTTTTGGGGGATGTGTAGGTAGGCAAAGGTTGAGCTCCCAAAGATTCAGTCAATGATTTGCGATAGGTAAGCAAAGAAGCCACCGCTCTATCTACCTGTCCCTGAGTAAACTTAGCTCTGCAGCTGAAGTAGCCCATCAGGTTTAGAGGCAGTTCTCCCCACGGTAATCCGGTGCAAGGGTTGATGGCTGTACTGCTTGGGCAATCATAAGTGGATGTGTGTGGGTCGGTATCACACACTCTGTCTCCCTGAGTTTCGCAATTTGTATTGCTGGGGCACCTTACGCCATCTCCTCCGTCAAAAGTGTGGTAGAGCCCCAGCGCATGTCCCAACTCATGAGGAAGAGTTAATGAATAATTATTGGCAACACTGCCAATAATAACCGTTCCGTCCAGACTTTCCAACTCATTGGGCAGGTAAGTGTATCCATACACTATCTGACCGGGATTACTGCTATAAATTTTCCATACAATCCAGATATTGAAATAATCCTTTGAAGGCCATTTGCTCAGGTTTTTCATTTCTATTTCGGACATAGCGGGTTCAAAGAAGTTCATATTTACGCCATTAGATACATATCTGGAGTTATTACTTGCATCTACTCTGTTTATTCCATTAGTGGGTAAACATCCCATCCACCGTTTGGCCAGTTTAAAGCGTATCGGCGATGCTACAGCATTGGAAACGTTTTGCCCCGAATATACTTTGTTCAAAAAGTCTATCATCCCTTCAATTGTCGCATCAGATGGATTATTTTCTGAACCTATAGGATCACCTTTGTGGATTACATGTACCACCACCGGTATTTCATAAATGTTATTTTGTAGCTGCGCTCCTTGTATGCCCTTTGTTTTTTCTCTGTCTCGCTTTACAGATGCCTGCTCTAATGAAATGTTCTTGTTAGTTTCGGCAATTCGGGCGGCTGTTTCCGGATTGCTCATTTTTTGACGATACAATTCATCAAAACCACAAACCTGTTTTTGGGCATGGAGTGTATTACCAAAACTTGAAAGTATCAGTAAAAAAATAAAGCTCTTTAATTTAATCTTTTTAAACCAGGTACGCATTAAAGCCAAAATTTTAACCTTATAAATTTTACTCTCCGAAAATACAACTACTTAAGCAATAAAGTACATTTTTATAATTGAAACTTTTGGTAAATAGATTGTTATTCTCAACAATTGCTTTTTATATTGACGAACTCTTCCTACTTTCTGTATCTTTTTTTGAAAACTAATTTTTTTTACTAAATTGGTACAAAATTTAGAATTTATATAAAAATGAGAGCGCTTGTTATTTCGGGCGGTGGCAGCAAGGGTGCTTTTGCCGGAGGTGTGGCACAATATCTGATAGAGGAACTTGGTCATAAGTACGACATCTTTGTGGGTTCTTCTACCGGCAGCCTGCTTATTTCACATCTGGCTTTGAACAAGGTAGAAAAAATAAAAGGTATATATACCTCTGTTAATGAATCTTCTATTTTTAATAGATGCCCCTTCCTCATTAGAAGTGGACCTAATGGCAGCAAGCAAATCAAAATCAACCACTACAATGTTATCAGGCAATTTCTTAGGGGCAAAAAAACTTTTGGCGAAAGTAAAAATCTTAGAAGGCTGATAGCAAAAGAATTTACAAAAGAAGAGTTTGAAACACTGAAAAAGTCTGATAAGGAAGTGATTGTTACCGTATCCAATCTTACATACGACAGGGTAGAATATAAGCCGTTAAAATATTTTACTTATGAAGAGTACTGCGACTGGGTATGGATTTCGTGCAATTTCATTCCATTTATGAGCATCGCCATTAAAGACAACTGTGAGTATGGCGATGGTGGTTTTGGCAATATGGTACCCATTGAAGAAGCCATTTTTCATGGAGCTACAACAATTGATGTGATTGCGCTGCTTACCGAGGTAACGCATGAAGTACATCCTATCTCCAAAAATGCATTTTCCTTATTGTCAAACCTTAATTTATTCATTACCGGAAGGATATCCAGGCAAAATATTAGAATCGGTAAACTGATAGCCGCAAAAAATAATGTAAAACTCAATTTTTACTATACCCCTTCTAAACTCACTTCCAATTCTTTAATATTTGATGAAGAAACAATGACCGGATGGTGGCAATTAGGAAGGGATTATGCCAGAGAAAGAACCTTAAAACTGAATCAGAACGATAATGACAACTCCGACCTGTTTTAATGTTTCAAATACAATACAGCAAATGAATTTTCTTAAATTCATTTATTGCTTTGGGCTATTTGCGTTAATTTTGCCGTTTTAAAATTATCTATTATGCTCGAAACTCCTTTTACCCAAAAACATGTTGCTTTGGGAGCTAAGATGGCCGAATTTGCCGGATATAATATGCCCATCAGCTATAGCGGTATTAATGATGAACATCTGACCGTAAGAAAAAATGCCGGTATCTTTGATGTTAGCCACATGGGCGAGTTTATCATAAAAGGACCTCATGCATTAGACCTGATACAGCGCGTGTCTTCCAACGATGCCTCAAAATTGAAAGCAGGGCAGGTTCAATATACCTGTTTCACCAATGACAATGGAGGGATTATTGACGACTTTTTGCTTTATTGTTTGGAAGAAGGTAATGAATATATGCTGGTGGTAAATGCCGCCAATATCGAAAAAGATTGGAAATGGATTTCGGAACATAATACGAATCAGGCAGATATGCAAAATATTTCTGTCAAAACTGCATTACTTGCCGTTCAGGGACCAAAGGCAACCGAAATATTACAACCGCTGACCGAAACAGACATTATGAATTTAAAATATTACACATTCGTAAAATGTACGTTTGCCGGTGTGGATAATGTTTTAATAAGCGCTACAGGATATACCGGTGCCGGCGGTGTGGAAATCTATTTTGAAAACAAGAATGATGATGCCGAAAAAATATGGAATGAAATATTTAAAACAGGTGAGTCCAAAGGCTTAAAACCCGCAGGGTTAGCAGCAAGAGATACGCTACGGTTAGAAATGGGTTTTTGCCTCTATGGAAACGATTTGGACGATACTACCACGCCTTTGGAAGCCGGTCTGGGCTGGATTACCAAATTCACAAAGGATTTCACGGCCAAAGAAATTTTACAAAAACAAAAAGCTGAAGGCGTTAGCAGAAAACTGATTGGTTTTGAGCTTGCCGATAGAGGAATTCCCCGGCATGGTTACGAAATTTGCGATGTAGAAGGCAATATTGTCGGAGTGGTTACCTCCGGCACACAAGCGCCATCATTAAACAAAGCCATCGGGCTGGGATATGTGCCACCGGCTTTTGCGGCAATTGACACACCACTGTTCATTAAGGTCAGGGATAAAATGTTGAATGCCAAAGTGGTCAAACTACCCTTTGCATAATGAATACCAAGAACAATCAAAATATTTAAATGGATACTAAACCGAGACTGTTTACAAGCCTCTCTCCGGCTTTAATAAATTTGTATGACCTTAGAAATGCTGTTGTAGTAATTATTGATGTTTTCAGAGCCACATCAACCATTGCCGCTGCGCTGCACAATGGCGCCAAAGCAATAATTCCGGTTGACTCGGTTCATTTGGCCATTGAAATGAGCAAAAAACTTCATTGCATTGCCGCCGGTGAAAGAGACGGAGTGATGGCCGAGGGACTACAGCACGGCAACTCGCCGATGGAATACACTTCCGAACTGATAAAAAATAAAACGCTGGTACTCACCACCACCAATGGTACCAGACTGTTGCATCTGGCGCTTGATAATGGCGCTGACAATATTATAACAGGTACTTTTTGCAATATTTCATCTGTCTGCGATTATGTTGTAAAAGCGCAAAAAAATATAATCCTGGCTTGCGCCGGATGGAAAGATAAGTTTAATTTGGAAGATACTTTATTTGCCGGCGCTGTCATTAACCGGGTAAAAGAACATTTTACCATTCATTGCGACAGTTCGTTGGCCGCCGAATATTTATACAATCAGAATAAAAGCGATTTGTTATCCTTCGCAAAAAATTTTACCCATTATCATCGCTTAGTCTCAAGGTTTGGCTACATTGAAGATATCGAATATTGCCTTACCGAAGATAACGCAAACATATTGCCATTATATCAGGACGGCAAGTTGGTTGCTTTTACAAGCTAACAATAATAAATTTATTGCGCCGTAGTTTCTTCTTCCACTAAAAAGACATATACTTCTTTGGGGCCGTGTACGCCCACAACCAATGTTTTTTCAATATCGGCAGTACGGCTGGGCCCGGTGGCAAAAGTGATGAGAGAAGGTATATTTGTTTTATATTTCTCCTTCATGCCTTCTATGGCATTCTTTATATCATATACTAATTGGTTAGTAAAAGCAATACAAATATGAACCGGAGCATATACACTGGTATTGCGGCCACTGGCTTGTGCAGCGCTCATTACAATACTGCCGGTACGGGCTACCAGAAACTCACACCCTGTTACCGACACATCACAGGAGGCCAACTCCTGCTCATCACCCGACACATTTACCGCCTCGCCCAATAATTTACAAATGTCCGGTTCCACACAGTAAATCTTATCCCACTTTTCCTGTGCAATAAGATTATTGAACTGTTTTCTTAATTCTGCCTTGTTCAGGCAAAATGCAAACTTGCCTTGCAAAGCAGTAAACCTTTCGGCAAACTCTACTTCTATTTCCTGATTTAGCGGTTGAAATACCGAAGAATTACCTTCGCTCTTTGGAAAAGGAAGGTCGGTAGGCTGCGTTAACGCTTCTCTAATTCTTCTAAAAATATTGTCTCTTGCAGTGGCCATACCACAAATTTACGACAAAGATTTATTGGTTATTCCGCTATCATAAGGAGGCACGCCTGCAGAAATTTCTCCTGTAGGTTTAGTAGCATCTTCATCCACAAGTATTTTTTTCTCGCCAAATGGACGTTTACCGATCAGGTGCTCCACATCGGATTGAAACAGCACTTCTCTTTCCAACAATGCCTCTGCTATTTTTTCCACCTCTTCTTTCTTATCGCTCAATAATTGTTTGGTACTTTTAAAGCACTCGTCTATCAGTTTTCTCACTTCTTCATCTATCAGCTTGGACGTTTCCTCACTATATGGTTTTGTAAAAGTTGTTTCCTGATGCGGATCGTAGAAACTTACATTTCCCACCTTTTCGTTCATGCCATAGATTGTTACCATTGAGTAAGCCATGCGTGTTACCTGCTGCAGGTCGTTTTGAGCGCCTGTAGATATTTTTCCAAAGAAAATGTCTTCGCTGGCCCTGCCTCCCAATGTCATACAAATCTGGTCGGTAAGTTGGTCGGTATTATAAAGATATTGCTCCTTAGGTGTGTACTGCGCATAACCCAAGGCTGCAGTACCACGTGGTACAATAGTAACCTTCAGCAGGGGATAAGCGTGTTCCAGAAACCATCCGCATACGGCGTGGCCGGCTTCGTGGTAGGCAATAATTCTTTTTTCATCAGGCGAAATGATTTTACTTTTCTTTTCCAGTCCGCCTATTACCCTGTCCACTGCATCCTGAAAGTCCTGCATATCAACCGCTTTCTTGTTTTTACGGGCTGCTATCAAGGCAGCTTCATTGCACACATTGGCAATATCTGCACCGGCAAAACCGGGTGTTTGCTCTGCTAATTTATGAACGTCAAGGGTCTCAGATATTTTTATGTCTTTTAAGTGTACCTTAAAAATAGCTTCTCTTCCAACCAGATCGGGTTGGTCAATCGAAATTTGTCTGTCAAACCTGCCGGGGCGCAGTAATGCTGCATCCAGCACATCGGGCCTGTTGGTAGCTGCCAGTATAATGATGCCCGAATCGGTGCCAAAACCATCCATCTCCACCAACAACTGGTTAAGCGTACTTTCTCTTTCATCATTGCTCATCATAGCGTTTTTCCCGCGAGAGCGGCCAATGGCATCTATTTCATCAATAAAAATAATACAAGGCGCCTTTTCTCGTGCCTGTTTAAACAGGTCTCTCACCCGGCTGGCGCCCACACCCACAAACATTTCCACAAAATCAGATCCGCTCAGGCTGAAGAAAGGTACCTGCGCTTCTCCGGCTACCGCCTTGGCAAGCAGGGTTTTACCGGTTCCGGGTGGCCCCACCAGCAAAGCGCCTTTTGGAATTTTGCCACCCAGACTGGTATATTTTTTTGGATTTTTCAGGAAATCCACAATTTCCATTACTTCTACTTTTGCTTCATCCAGGCCGGCTACATCTGCAAAGGTTATATTCACTCTGGTTCCTTTGTCGAAAAGGGTAGCTTTTGACTTGCCAATGTTAAAAATTCCTCCGGCTCCACCGCCGCCACCGGCACCGCCACCCATTTTTCGGAGCATCAGTATCCAAATGACTATCAGGATGGCAAAAGGTAAAATCATACCAATAGCCTTGCCCCAGAAATCACTTTCGCGCTCCACATCGCCTTTGGCCTTTGTTACTGTAGGATTTGCCTTATAAAAATCGCTTAACTGGTCTTCAAATTTATCGCCACTGGTGATATTGAAATACAAATCAGGTTCTCCCGTTGTAAGCGCAGTTTTAGAAGATGCTTTCTTTTGCAGTTCGGGATACGCCGAAAGGCTGTCTTTTTTTACCCAAACACGCACAATATCACGATTATCAATTATTACATACCTATCCACATGATTTTTTTGCAGCATGGTAAAGAAATCCTGCTGTGTAATACTTGATACCGAACTACCCATTGGATTCAGAAACTGAAATGCCAGCATGACTGCCAGTATGATGATAAAAGCCCAATAAGAACCAAATTTTGGGCCTTTTTGGGGATTATTTCCCTTCATACCGTTTCTGTTGGGTAAAAATGGATTGTTTTTATCGGGTTTGTGATTATTATCCTGTTGTGACATTTGTATTATAATTGAATATATAAGGTATATAAATGATAAATGTTTAATTATTAAGCAGATATTCAGCTTTTATGATTGACTATTGAGGCATCACTCCACATTTCTTCAAGTTTGTAAAACCTGCGACTTTCCGGATACATTACATGCACTACAATATTTACATAATCTATCAGCACCCATTGAAGGTTTTTATAACCCTCTGTATGATAAGGCTTTTCGCCTAAAAGCGCTCTCACTTTATCTTCCACATTCTCCGCAATAGTTCTTATTTGCGGCTGATTAGATGCTTCGCAAATAATAAAAAAGTCGGAAACCGCTTCAGATATCTTCCTCAAATCAATCGATACAATATTTTCTCCCTTTTTTTCCTGAATGGCCTCGAGGATAGTCTTAAAAATCTTAGAATTTCTGGTAAGCCTGATTGTACCCGTAAGGTTGCGTTTTTTTAGCGATGCTAATGGTTCCAATAGAAGAATAATTTTTAAAAATGAAAAAACATCAGTGGTTTGAATTTTCAGCCTATTATTTAATAAACCAACATTAAACCTTAAACATTCAAACTTACCGATAACTTTGCTCAAAAATAACAAATATTGCCTTATCAAATACAAATTGATTCATTTATTGAGCTACCTGCAATAGATAGTACCAATAACTATGCCCTTAGCCTGGTAAAGACCCAAAAACTGACGGAGCGGCAGACGACTTCCTTGCACGGGACAGTGGTCTTTGCGCATGAGCAACTGCAAGGAAAGGGGCAGAGAGGCAAAAAGTGGCTGTCGGCACCGGGCGAAAACCTGCTAATGAGCCTGATTTTGGATACAAAAGCCATCAAACTGCATCAACAATTTCTATTAAGTGCATTTATTGCCACAAAAACAAGGCATTTTGTTGAAAAACTGATTGAAAAAGAGACATTTATTAAATGGCCCAATGATATTTACATACAAGACAAAAAGGCAGGCGGCATTTTGATAGAAAATATTCTCGCAGGTTCTGACTGGAAGTGGGCAGTAGCCGGTATTGGCATTAATATAAATCAAAAAGAATTTGATGCTTCAATACCCAATGCAATTTCAATAAATCAAATCACAGGTCTCCCATATAACTGTAAAGACTTAGCAGCCAAACTGAGCAAATTAATTATTGAAAATTTTGATTCTGTTACAATTAAAGGAGAAGAATTAATAAATGAGTATAATCAATTCCTATTCAGAAGAGGCCAACAAGTGAGATTTAAAAAAGAAAACAGGTTGTTTGAGGCACAAGTTATTGGTGTAAATACTAATGGCAAGCTGATAGTGAACCATTCTACCCAGGAATTGTTCTCCTTTGGTGAGATAGAATGGATTATTTAAACCAAATGATTACTTATGATAAAACTAATTGTTACAGATTTAGATGGCACATTATTAGCTGATGACAAATCGCTGCCAACTGATTTTTGGGATGTAGAACAGCAACTGAACGAAAGAAACATTACGCTGGTAATAGCGAGCGGCAGGCCTTATCACAACATGGTTTCTGTTTTCGAAAAAATACGGCATCGAGTCTTTTTTATATCCGATAATGGCAGTTACATGCTATTTGACGGTAAAGAATTATTGGAAGATACGCTTGACAATAATGTGGTAAATGAGTTTGTAAGATTATCAAGAAACATACCCGACTCCTACCCCGTTTTATGCGGAAAAGACATGGCTTTTATGGAGGATAATGATGAAAATTTGCTCCGGCAAACGTTGAAATATTATCAGCAATATAAAATTGTGGACGATCTTACAACTGTTGAAGCGCCGATTTTGAAAGTATCTCTTTGTGATTTAAACAATTCTGAATCAAACACTTATCCGCATTATAAACATTTTGCAGATGACTATAATGTAGTTTTATCGAGTAAAGTGTGGGTGGATATTACCAGCAAAACAGCCAGTAAAGGCAGGGCCGTAAAAATGCTACAGAAAAAACTGAACCTCGGTTATGATGAAACACTTGTTTTTGGCGATTATATGAACGATTTGGATATGATGCACACGGCGCAATACAGCTATGCCATGAAGAATGCTTATTACAAAGTAGCCGAAGCAGCAAACTTTATGACTGAGGTTGATAATAATTCAGGGGGTGTAACAAAAACGATTAAAGAATTAGTTTTAAAAAACTAACGCTTCCCTTTTAAGGAAGGTTCAATTTCGTCTATCCAGATTTTGTATTGTTCGGGAGAAAGCGCTTTTTTAAGATTTTCATCTCTGGTGGCAATGATTTTTTCGTTTTGTTTCCTTACGCTCTGAAAGTCTTGTCCGGCAAAGCCCTGGGCCATTCCCGGAGCGGCTGGTTTTTGAATATTATTTTTGATTTTTTCCTGTTGCGTATAAAACTCCGTAAAAATATTATCTATTTCGTTTAGCTTATTGATATCTGCCTTTAGTATTGATTCGAATTTTTGATGGACAAGAGCTACTTTTTTTTCAATAATTTTATCTTGCTGTGCTGTTGATGATAGAGGCGCTGCTAAGCAAATGATAACTGTAAATAATATTAAAATCTTGGTTCTCATGTGCATAAAACTTTTATAATCAATATAATACATTCAGAGAAGCTTTTGTTTTTACTGCAAAACTATTAAAAGTCTGAAGTAAAAAGAAATCAACATTTCCCTAAATCTCTATTGTAAGAGGTTTAAAAAAAATAAAAGTTGCAACATTGTATAAAAAACCTGATTAACGATTATTTGGGGATTGGTTTCTTTTCCCAAATCTTGAAAACACTTTCTTCATCAGGCTGTCGTAAGCCGGCAACTGGTTGGAGGTACAAATTGTCCTTGATTTTTGAAAATGCCAGAAAGATTCAATTTCTACCTGCTTTTGAAGCATTGCTATCGAATCGGCATACTTTTCCACCACACTGTCCTGAACCTCTACTTGTTTTGTCAGGTTAAAAAGTTCGCTTTTAATACGCCTGATATCGTCCATTTTTTCTCTGGCAGACGTCCAATAGGTCTCTTTCAGATGTGAAAATTCATTCAACTGATTATCATCAAATCCCACTTCTTTTTTCAAAGCCAATACAAAACCATCCTTTCCTTTTGGATTGGGGCCGCGCTTTTTATTAAAAAAAGAATAGTAGGCTATTAAAAAAATATTGGAAAACAATAATAGCACAATGATTATTATCAAAGCTCTGTTTTTGGAAATATTATTCATTTTACTATTAAGGAGTTGATTCATAATTATTTACAGCAGAAATAAAATTATCACTTTGCAGGATATCGGTAACTGAATTAAAGGTGGATGTTGTTGTTATCGAATTATTATTCTGTGCGGCATCGTCGCTTTTGATAATTAAATAGTTAATGGATATAACTACTACCAGTGTTACTAAGGCTACAATCGGACGGGCTACAAAGGCGCTGACACGAGACCAGACGTTGTTTTCTTCCTTTTGAAACCTTGCCATTACCCTTGTGTACATGAATGGACGTGCATTAGCCCTTTGAATATTATCAAAGCTGCTCAGAATGTTTTCTATGTTTTGCTGTCTTTCCATTACTAACTAACTTACTTATAAGACGTTTAAAATAATATATCCTTGTGTTAACTAATATTAAAATCTTCTTTAAGGATTTTTCTTAAATTTAATTTTGCTCTGTGCAGCAAGGACTCAATCGCCGAAACCGAAACCTCCATAACTTCACTTACTTCCTGATAGTTTAATCCTTCTATTTTATTCAACAAAAAAGCTACTTTTTGATTTTCAGGCAGTTTATCAATCGCTTTAAACAAAACTGCCGCATTTTCTTTTTGATCCAACTGCACTCCAGGATGATGAAAATCAGGGACATGTATCACCACCTGACTGTCATCACCGAAAATACTTCTTACAAAAGCGAATCTTTTTTTTCTTTTCTTTTTTCTTTCATGGTCCAGCGATTTTGTGATAGCAATGCGATAAATCCATGTGGACAGTTTTGACTCTCCTTTAAAAGAACCTATTGACTGATATACCTGAACAAAAACTTCCTGTGACAAATCTTCAGCATCTTCTTCATTTTTTACAATACCCAAACAGGTATTGTAAACCATGTCCTGATAGGCATCTACAATACTTTTAAAAGCCGATTCTTTGCCTTCTTTTAGTTCCTGTATTAAAAGTTCCTCGCTCAATACCGTTTTGGTTTAGCAATCTTCTACATTCATTACATTTTAAAACATTGGTCCTGAACCACCAGGAGGAGGCATACCCATCATCCCTCCGGGTGGTGGGCCGCCTCTCCAATCGCGTCTTTCATTATCGCCACCCGAAGAAGCTCTTCCTTTGCCAAAGTTTTTCAAACTGTAGGTAAAGGTAAGCATGAAATATTGTTTTAATACCAAATTTTGCGAATCTTCAATATAGTTATCAGCAATTGTTCTGCTAATACTCTGGTTTTGCTTCAACAAATCAAAAACCGTCAATTTCAACTCACCTTTCTTTTGTTTTAAAAACTTCTTACCAACTGCGGCATTCCACAGCCAATAGTTCTGATTGTAACCGGCAGACAGCCCGTTATAGCTTTGATTAAACACATCATTTTGTAAGAACCAGCCGTTTTTAGACAACAGATTCAGTTGCAAACTCAAAGTTTGATTTATATATCGGTTATTGGCATTATTAGCGCTGCTGATGGCATTGCTAAAATTTGCATTATAGGCTATGTTATAATCAATGTATTCGCTGATGTTGCTGGACAAGCCTACACCACCGCTATAAGAATAGTTTTTTGTAAAGGTTTTAAGATAATTAATCATACCCGGCAATCTGGAATAGCTGGCGCCCACATTCACGTTCAAATTAGACTTGATGGGTTTGAGTGGCATACTATATGTCAAAAACGAACTAATATTACTGTATCCATTCAGATTTACTGGTTTTGAAAGCTGGGCATTTCTGCTAATTACTACACCTTGCTCAATAGTAGAGTCTTTTCTTGCTAAATAAGTAGCATTGGAAATATAATTGTTAGTTGTACGGGCAAAAATATTTACAAAAAAGCTGTTATTGTTTCTTGTATTGGTATAAGAATATCTTCCCGAAATAAAGTTGGAATACGATTGTTTCAAATTAGGATTACCCACACTCGGACGCAAAAGGGTTACGGTGTTGGGCACATCCTGCAATTGGGTAACTGACGGGAAACTGGTGCTTGCGCGATAAAACAATCTGATATTACTAAACTGGCCTATCTTTCTCATCCACCTCATGTTAGGCAATAATGAATTGAAAGACTGATCTACCTGGGCTGGATTGGGAAGCAACCTATCACTTTGCAGATTAGAGTTTTGATAATCAAGTCCAAAAGCTAATTGATTATCACGACTTTGTCCGATGCGATAGTTAATCCCTGCGCCATTGGTTATTACTTTACTGTCAAACAGGTTTGAGAGCTGCGTGTTGAAGATGGTATAATCATTCCCGTCAAAAGAGTATGCCTTTTGGTCGGCATTATTTCTTTGAATGCTACCTGAATAGTTAAACTCCAGCATTGAATTTTTACCAATTGGTTCGGTATAGCCTACTCTCCCACTGTAATTGCTACCCTTTGTATTATTAATTGTTTTTTGATTTTGAATAGAATCTCGTACAAAGGAAGGATAAAAATTTCGGGTAAATTCATCTGCAATACTATAACCATCATTCTTACTATGATTCGTATTTAAAGACACATAAAAAGATCTGCCTCTTTTGGCAAAAGAATGTCGGTACATAAGCATATTACTGAGATTAAAACCGTTTCTTTTTGATTCATTGGTTCCAGAAGAAGAGTTTGTTGAATCATTAGGTTGCAAAAAAGCATAGGATGAATAATCCGAGTTTGATTTATTGCTCTGAAAATTTAGATTTGGAATAAAAATAATCGTATTGTTCGAGTCAATTTTATACTCCATTCTCATATTCACCCTGTTATTAAAATTGGTAGAATTTGACTTTGACTGATCATAGTTAACCAAAATTGAATCAGGCGAGAAAGTAGTAACCCTGTTGTTGAAAGAATTGTTATCAATATTACTGTTATTGAAGAAATAGCTGCCGGTAACGGTCATCTTTTTGCCCCACTTATCGCCATAGTTAATACCAAAAGCATTGGTCTGGCTGATACCCGGGCTTTGCCCTACCATAAAGTTTCCGCCTCCAAACCCGCCAAATCCACCGCCACCACCACGGCCTCCACCGCCACCGCCAAATCCACCACGTCCGCCGCCACTGCTGGTTACACCCAGTAAATCCTGAGAGGCAAAGTTTTGTTGGTTGATATTATTGAAATTACCCACAAAAGAAAGTCTTCGGTCTCCATTGAAAAAACTCATATTGCCACCTCCGGCATAATGATTATCGGTACCATAACCGGCATATACACGACCAAACTGGCCGTTTTTAATTCCCGATTTGGTTACGATATTTATTGCCTTTACCGAATTACCGTCATCAAAACCGGTAAGCTGTGCCTGCTCGCTCATTCTGTCGAAAAGCTGAATTTTATCTACCACATCCGAAGGCAGGTTTCTGAGCGCTGCTGTAGCATCATCGCCAAAAAAATCTTTTCCATCCACTGTTACTTTTTTTACCTGCTCTCCCTGGGCGGTTACAGTACCGCTTCTATCCACAGTAACGCCCGGCATTTTTTTAATTAAATCCTCCACTGTCGCATCGGGATTTACTTTAAACTGGCTGGCACCAAACTGAGTGGTATCACCTCTCTGCACCACATTGGGAGGCGATGCCACAATAACCACTCCTTCCAAGGTTACTGTTTTTTTAGGTATATACACTACCCCCAAATTGACATTAGGCACCGAATCGGTAATGCTCACAGTTCTGATTAATGTTTCAAAACCAATTGAAGTAGCCTTTAATATATAGTTACCTTTAGTAAGACCTCTAAATATAAAAGCGCCTTTACTATCAGACAAAGAACTCCTTTTTTGGGTGGTATCTTCGGCATTTTGTAGCTGAACAGTGGCACTATTAATTATAGTGTTCTCAATCGGGTCTGTCAAAACCCCTCTTACTGACTGTGCATTTGTTAAAAAACTAATGCTTAATAGTAAAATAATTATTCCGTATTTCTGCATAAAAACTGTTATTATGGCCAATTGGACGCTTAATTAAAATCAAACCTTCGATAAATTTTTGCCAAACTCATATATTTTAAACAAAAAAAAGCCTGATTAACTAAGCTTTAATTCTGTTTTGGGAAGTCTTTAACAATTTTTACAAAATTGCCATTTAAAAAAAGTCATTTATCTTGCAGCCCTAATTTGAAATTATGGAATATAATAAGTTAGTAGCAGTAACCGGGCTATCCGGTTTATTTGAATTGATTAGTAGTAAAACCGATGGCGCTATCGTAAAATCGTTGGAAGACGGTACTACAAAATTTGCCGCCACCCGCAGACATCAATTTTCGCACATCGAGAGTATTGAGATTTATACCACCGGCGACAACGTAAATCTTGCAGAAGTATTAAAAGTAATGGAAGGTTCATCAGAGCCGCTGCCAGATGTAAAAAATGATAAAGCTGTAAGAGCCTATTTTCAAAAAGTATATCCTTCAATGGATTTTGAAAGGGTTTATACCAGCGATATGAAAAAAATGGTAAAATGGCTGGATATTATAAAGAAAAATAATATTGAAATAGAACTGCCGAAGGAGGAGGTTGAGGAGAAGGCTGAGGTTAAGGCTGAGGTTAAGGTTGAGGCTGAGGTTGAGGGGAAGGTTGAGGTTGAGGAGGAGAAAAAGGTTCCGGCCAAAAAGACGGCTGTAAAAAAGACAGCGCCCAAAAAAACCACAAAAGAATAATTAACAGATTATAAACCAATCAGCAACAGACAGCGGGTTTTCACAAATACCGGATTGGTCTGTTGCTTTTTTTGTATGAGCATACTGAACGCAAACATTAAACCTGCACCCAGACAGTTTTTACCCAAGGACTTTGTAATTACAGACTGGGACACACTTAAACCTTATTTTGAAGATCTGCTGAACAGAGATATAAATTCATTATCTGACCTGAAGCAATGGCTCCTTGACAGCAGCGAACTGGAGGCAGTGATTAGTGAAGATGCCAGTTGGCGACAGATACGAATGACCTGCGATACCGAAAACCCGAAACTTACGGACGCGTTTCAATATTTTGTGATGGAAATTCAGCCAAACATTCAGCCGTATTCCGACAAGCTGAATACAAAACTGATTGAAAACCCTTTTACAAAAGAATTACCCGAAGGCGAATTCTTCACATTTTTGAGAAACATCAGAAAGAACATCCAATTATTCAGAGAAGAAAATATACCGCTGCAATCGCAACTGGCAGTGGAAGCACAAAACTTTGGGATGATTGCAGGCAAAATGACTGTAACCGTTAATAATAAGGAATATACATTGCAACAGGCTGCTAAGTTTTTGAAAGATGCCGACAGAAATTTAAGAGAATCAGTGTATCGAAAAATTTCGGACCGACGGCTGGAGGATAAAGAAACATTGGATGAGCTATTCAGCGCTTTAGTACAAAAAAGACATCAGGTAGCGCTGAATGTAGGATTCGAAAACTATCGCGATTACCGTTTTGCCGAATTAGGCCGCTTTGACTATACCAAAGAAGATTGTTTTCAATTTCACAATGCTGTGAAGCAACACGTGATGCCATTGGTAGATGAAATTTATGAAAAGAAAAAACAAACCCTGGGCTTGAACAGTCTGCGACCCTGGGATGTGGATGCCGAAAAAGAAGGCGAAACTCCTTTAAAACCTTTTCAAAACGGCTCCGAACTTCTTACCAAAACCATTGAATGTTTTAACCGACTGAATCCTTTTTTCGGTGCCTGCCTGCAAACCATGAACCAAATGCAGCGCCTCGATTTGGACAGTCGCAAGGGCAAAGCGCCCGGTGGCTACAATTGTCCCCTTGCCGAAACCGGAGCACCTTTTATTTTTATGAACGCTGCCGGAACGCAGGATGATGTAACCACAATGGTACACGAAGGCGGACACGCCATTCATTCTTTCCTGACACATGCCTTACCCTTAACAGGGTTTAAAGAATACCCAACCGAAATAGCCGAGGTGGCCAGCATGAGCATGGAACTGTTCAGCATGGATGATTGGGATGTGTTTTATGATAATGCAGAAGAACATGACCGCGCACGTAAGCAACAATTAGAGCGGGTAATAACCATTTTTCCGTGGATAGCCGCTATTGACAAATTTCAGCATTGGATTTATGAAAATCCCCATCACTCCACCGAAGAAAGAAAACAGGAATGGCGGAAAATTTTAGATGAGTTCACACCCGCATGTCTCAACACCGAGGGACTTGATGAATACCGGAACTATGGCTGGCAAAAACAATTGCATTTATACGAAGTGCCTTTTTATTATATAGAATACGGTATCGCCCAGTTAGGCGCCATAGGCATGTGGCAGCAATTTAAAAAAGATAAAAAGAAGGCTTTGGAAAATTATATGCAGGCTTTAAGTCTTGGCGGCACAAAAACACTTCCGCAACTGTTTGAAACCGCAGGATTGAAATTCGATTTTTCACCAGATTATATTAAGGAACTGATAATGTTTGTGAAAGGGGAGATACAGGGGTAGTTGCAATTGTATCTTCATGCAAATAGCAAAAAAATCAGTAGGGTCATCACCTATAATATTGCCCTTTAGCATTAGAATTATCTTTGTAGCATAAAAGTCATCGATTGATTTCTGAACGAGGTTACCTGAATACCAAAATGTTTTGCAGGTATCCATTTGCCCGATTTTTTAATTACTCTAATCGTTTCTTCTTCCATTCCGTATCCAAAGTTTGTAATCGGTTTAATATCAGTAACCGTTCCATCCTCCTTTACAATAAAACCTATTTGAACTACATAAACTCCTGAAGGTGCGCCTTTTGACATAGCCGAAGCTGCATCAAGATTTCTTTCCAAAAAACTCTTCCATGCTTTAGACCCTCCCGGGAAAGCCGCCTCCGTTTTATTTAATGTAAAAATACTATCTGTTCTTATGCTACCATCATTTTGATAACGCTTGAAAATGCCCTTTCCATCTGCAAAATCTACCTCCGATTCAATACTGCCGTCAGCATGGAAGGTTTGTTCCCTATAGCTATCGTTCAGACTATCCTTTTCAAACCTTAATGCAAGATATCCCTCCGGCGCATATTTATTATGAAGTCCGTAAACAGCGTTTCCATCCTGATAAATTATTGAATCTGTAAGTAATCTTGTGCTATCCCATTCAAAGCGTTTCCCTTCCAGTACATTTTTCCGATAATAACTTTGCGATGCTTTTTTACCGTTGGAATAAAACGCTATACTAAAACCATTCATCTCTGTCAAAGTAGAATCTGCAAAATCGGTTATAGCAACCAGTTGATTATTGCTATTTTTGAAAAAACTGGTTCTTACCCCAAAATCAGTTTTCAATCCCTTTCCTATAAAGACCGCATTTTCCTTTGTTGTAGGATTAAAATCGGCATCATAAAAATATAAAAGGTTTTCTGCGAAAATAAAAACATGGGGATAAAAACCATGATTAGCGCAATACCGGTTGTTTTGGCTCCCTTGTACATATCCTTTGGTTTATAAATATCAAAATTAACAGATAAAAATTTTCTTTCCTGAAAAAAGTTTAGACTACTGACGCAATTTGGACAAGTTATGAAAAATTATTTCACTTTACATCTCGAAGCAATGCGAACCGAGTAATCTCCTGTTTTCATAAAGATGAGATATCTCCCTTCCGTCGATATAACGTTTATTATTTAGTCGGTATGATAGGTAATGATGGTTGTCATGTAGCCTAATGAACTATGCAGCAGTTTTGATTATTGAAAGTCCCTGTTAGCAGGAAATACTAAAAAAAACCAAACTTTAGCAGCGATGTATAATTTAATTAAAATCAAATGACTTCTTTTATATTTACAAATCCATTTTTTAAGAAATCCTTATCATTTTGCTACCAAACCTCAATAGTTTTTGTTTATTTTCGTATGGATAAAAAATCCTGAGATTTTTGGGTATTTTGTTTAATTTCAGGAAATTCGATGAGCAAACACACAAAAACTCATTTATGGTATTTACTGCATCACAAATTGCATTATTGGTCAACGGGAAAATAGAAGGCAATGGCACCGCCGAGGTTACTTCTTTTGGCAAGATAGAAGAAGCCCGGGAGGGGCAGTTGAGCTTTCTGGCCAATCCGAAATACGAAGAATACCTGTACAGCACTAAGGCGAGTGTCATTATCATCAATGAAGCATATCAACTGAAAAACCCTGTAAACGCAGCCTTAATAAGGGTAAATGATGCTTATTCTGCCTTTGCCACCCTGCTGGCAAAGTATCAGGAACTGAAGCAGCAACAACTCAGGGGTATTCAGGAGCCCAGTTATATTTCAAAATCAGCCGTTTATGGCGAAAATGTGTTCATCGGTGCGTTTAGTTATCTGGGCGAAAACGTGAAGGTGGGCAACAATACCAAAATACATTCGGGTGTGTTTTTGGGCGATGATGTGCAGGTAGGCGATAACACCACCCTCCATGCCGGCGTAAAAATCATGCAGGGATGTGTGGTAGGCAGTCAGGTTATTATCCATGCCGGCACAGTGGTAGGCAGCGATGGTTTTGGCTTTGCACCACAGGCAGACGGCACCTTTGCCAAAGTACCCCAAATCGGCAATGTAGTTATAGAAGACAGTGTGGAAATAGGCGCCAATGCCACTATTGACCGTGCCACCATTGGTTCTACCATCATTAAAAAAGGCGCCAAATTGGACAATCTGATTCAGATAGCACATAATGTGGAGATAGGTTCCAACTCGGTGGTGGCAGCACAGGCAGGCATCAGCGGCAGCACCAAATTAGGTAAAAATGTGATGGTGGGCGGACAGGCAGGCATCGTAGGCCATATTCAGATAGGCGATGGCGCCAAAATAAATGCACAGAGCGGTGTAAGCAAGAGTATGGAGCCGGGACAAGCCGTTACCGGCTCGCCGGCTTATGACTACACTTCGGCATTGCGCAGCCAGGCCATCAGCCGCAAACTGCCCGAACTTGAAAAACGAATTAAAGAATTAGAGCAGGCGCTCAAAGAGATGAAGGTGTAATGCAGCGCATTTTTATAGAAATGATACTTTTTAATTTTTTAATAAAAATCTGATAATCAATAATTTACAACGTATTTCTAATGCTTTAAACCATAATACGGTATTCAATTTAGATAAAATTTAAATACCTTTGCGCTGTTTAAATCAACAATATGAACAATTCATTCAATCCCGACAAACAACATACCCTTGCAAACGCAATAAGCATCAGTGGCACCGGACTGCATACCGGCATACTGGCCGACATGACCCTGAAACCCGCAAATGCCGGTTTTGGTTTTCAGTTTCAAAGGGTAGATTTACCTAATAAGCCCATCATCAAGGCAGACTGCGACTTAGTAACCGATACCAGCAGAGGCACTACATTAGAAGCAAATGGCGCTAAAATAAGTACAGTAGAACATCTGTTGGCTGCCTTAGTAGGAATGGGAGTGGACAATTGCCTGATTGAAATAAACGGCCCCGAGGTTCCCATAATGGACGGCAGTTCCATGCCTTTTATAGAAATTATTGAAGAAGTAGGTGTGGTAGAACAGAATGCGGCCAAGGCCTGGTACTCAATTGATGAAAACCTTTATCTGACTAATGAAGAAAAAAGGGTAGAAATGGTAATCATGCCGGCCAGAGAATACCAGATTACCACTTTGATTGATTTCAACTCTCCGGTTTTGGGCACTCAACACGCCGAATTGAAAACCATGCGCAATTTTAAAGAGAAAATTTCTGCTTGTCGTACTTTTTGCTTTTTGCACGAATTAGAGATGCTGCTGGATAATAATTTAGTAAAAGGCGGAGACATCAATAATGCAATTGTAGTAGTGGACAGGGCAATTGAGGCTGAAGAATTAGAAAGGCTGAAAAAAGTGTTCAAAAAAGAACATATTGAAGTAAAAAGTGAAGGCTATCTGAATAATTTAGAACTGAGGTTCCCCAACGAGCCGGCAAGACATAAGCTGTTGGACGTGGTGGGTGATCTTGCCCTCATCGGCTACCCCGTAAAAGGCCGCGTGATTGCCAACAGGCCGGGGCACAGTACCAATGTTGAGTTTGCCCGCCTGATTAAGCAACACATTAAGGCAAATAAGCATTTAAAAGACACGCCGCAATACGACCCTAACCAACCGCCTGTTTATGATTTAAGTTATATTGAAAAAACCCTGCCACACCGTTTTCCGTTCTTATTGGTTGATAAAATTATTGATTTGACAGACAATCGGATTGTAGGCGTAAAAAACGTAACTTTTAACGAGTGGTTTTTTCAGGGGCATTTCCCCGGCAATCCTGTAATGCCCGGCGTATTGCAGGTAGAGGCGCTGGCACAGTGTGGCGGTATATTGGCCATAAACTTAGCAGGCGAGGGAGAGTATGATACCTATTTTTTGAAAATAGACAACTGCAAATTCAAGCAAATGGTAAAACCCGGCGATACCATGATTTTAAAAATGGAATTAATTTCTCCCATAAGGCGCGGCATCTGCGAAATGCGCGGCACGGTTTATGTGGGCAATAAGGTAGCTACCGAAGGCGATTTTGTGGCTCAGATTGTGAAGCGTTAACCAATTAAAGTCGGCTTGGGAAAGGTATGTCATTCATACTCAAAGGTGTATGCATGCGAGTATTTATGTATTTATTATTTTAACCGTTTAGAATGAAAATTTATTATTTCCCTGTTATTCTATTTTTGGCACTCATATTTGTTTTCTCCTGCCGGAAAAAAGATAAAGCACCCAAAACCAATGAACAAAAATTTATCGGGTTATGGGTAGAAGAAAGCAGGATGAAAGACACCATTTTAGTAACAAAAGAACAAACCCAGAGCGGATCTATGATGATTTTATACCCAAATGGTAAACCTGCAATTCCTTTCAGTTATCAATTTTTTAGTAACGGCGACTCTGTCAGGCTGAGTAATATGACCTCTGCCGATCCAAAGGACAGGAATGTGCCTTATAAAATTAGTTTTGAAGGTAACAATAAATTTACCATCAAAAAATTCTACTCCTCATTGCCTGATGGCGACCCGCTCACATTTTATAAAGGCAGGTAAGTTGCCTGTATCATCTATTTTATTCGGTATTTCTTCAGATGCAACTTTATGCTGCTTTTAAGCTGAAATCCCTTTATTTTTCGTAAGTTTGTAAGTTGTTTCTACTTAAAAATATTTAATCGGATTTATTTATGAGTGAGGATTTAAAGGATATTAACCCGGGTTCTAAACCATCTTATGGCGCAGATAGTATTCAGGTATTGGAAGGATTGGAAGCAGTACGCAAAAGGCCTGCCATGTATATTGGTGACATTTCTGAAAAAGGTCTGCACCATTTGGTATATGAGGTGGTTGATAACTCGATAGATGAGGCGCTGGCCGGATATTGCAAAAACATTACAGTAACCATACATGAAGACAACTCTATTTCGGTAGAAGACGATGGTCGCGGTATTCCTACCGGTATTAATCAAAAACAGGGCGTAAGCGCATTGCAGGTAGCTATGACGGTTTTGCACGCCGGCGGTAAGTTCGACAAAGGCTCTTACAAAGTGTCAGGAGGTTTGCATGGTGTGGGAGTAAGCTGTGTGAATGCACTAAGTACAAAAATGCACACCACTGTTTGGCGTGAAGGAAAAATATTTGAACAGGAGTATAAAATCGGAATTCCTCAATATGATGTAAGAGAGATAGGCACTACCGAAAAAAGAGGCACCAGACAACATTTCTGGCCTGATAGCAGTATTTTCATCACTACAGAATACAAGCGCGACATATTAAAAGGTCGCCTAAGGGAATTATCTTATCTGAACAAAGGAATACGCATCACCCTTACCGACCTGAGGGAAAAAGACGATGCCGGTAATGTGATTTCCGAAACTTTTTTTAGCGAAGGCGGCATAGTAGAGTTTGTGGAAATGCTTGACAAAAACGCCGGAAGGCAGGCGCTGATTCCTAAAGTAGTGTATGTGGAAGGATTGGACACAAACACCAATGTAGCGGTAGAAGTGGCGCTTACCTACAATAATTCTTATAATGAGCACATCTACTCTTATGTAAACAATATCAATACCATTGAGGGCGGAACCCACGTTTCGGGCTTCAGGCGCTCGCTTACCAGAGTTTTTAAAAGTTATGGCGACAAAAACGGTTTGTTTGAAAAAGCTAAGGTGAGTATTGAAGGCGATGACTTTCGTGAAGGATTGAGCGCCATCATTTCGGTGAAGGTACCCGAGCCTCAGTTTGAAGGTCAAACCAAGACTAAATTGGGCAATACCGAAGTAATGGGTGTGGTGGATACCACTGTTTCGCGCGTGCTGGAAGCCTATCTTGAAGAAAATCCAAAAGATGCCCGCAATATCATTAGCAAAGTCATATTGGCGGCTCAGGCACGTGCGGCAGCCCGAAAAGCAAGAGAATTAGTACAGAGAAAATCGGTCTTGAGCGGCGGCGGATTGCCGGGCAAACTTGCCGACTGTAGCGACCGTAATCCCGAAAAATGCGAGTTGTACTTAGTGGAGGGAGACTCTGCAGGTGGAACTGCCAAGCAGGGACGCGACAGGAGCTACCAGGCTATCTTGCCCCTCAGAGGTAAAATCCTCAACGTAGAAAAGGCGATGGAGCATAAGATTTATGAAAATGAAGAAATCAGAAATATGTACACCGCGCTCGGCGTTACTGTTGGCACGCCTGACGACCCAAAAGCTTTGAACATTGCCAAGCTCCGTTATCACAAACTCATCATCATGACCGATGCCGATGTGGACGGAAGCCACATTGCAACGCTGATTCTTACATTTGTGTATCGCTACATGAAGGAATTAGTAGAGCAGGGTTATGTATATCTGGCACAGCCGCCACTGTATTTAGTAAAAAAAGGAAAGGAATCGGCTTATGCATACAATGAAGAACAACGAAAGGCATTGGTTGAAAAATTAGGCGCCGGAAAAGAAGACTCGGTAAATATTCAGCGATACAAAGGTTTGGGTGAGATGAATGCCGAACAGCTTTGGGAAACCACCATGGACCCCGAGCGTAGAACACTGAAGCAGGTAACCATCGACAGCGCCGCCGAAGCCGACCGCGTATTTAGTATGCTGATGGGCGATGAGGTAGCGCCACGCCGAGAGTTTATTGAAGCCAATGCACGCTATGCGAAGTTGGATGTGTAGAGATACGTTGATTTTATCTACAAAAAAGGTCGAGTTTCTTAGGTGGTTATAAAATAGAATCCGCTTTATGAAAAAAATCCTCCGTCTCATAATCTTCTTTCTGCTATTCATCTCCTGCAAAAGAGATTGCCCTTGCAAGGTGGACAGGAGTTTCAATGCCACCATAATCGGCGTGGGTACGGATTGCGGCGGCCGATTTTTAATCCAATTTGACAAGCCTCCCAAAGGTATTTCCCAAAACATAGCAGGTAATATTTGTTATGAAGTCAATCTCGGCGACCAATATAAAATTCCGGGTAAAAGGATCAGCCTTGAATATCGCGCTCCAAAATCGGAAGAGGATATGGCTTGTACTGCAATGGGGCCCGCCTACCCTCATATTTTTATTACCCATGTTAAGGCATTTGAAAACTAAGTTTTTTGTCGGGAACAACCGTCTGTCATTCTTTTGCATTGGAATTCGGCAGTAGAAGAATTTCTATGTAAATTTGAAACTTCTAACGATGAAATACTCCAAATTTTTTATGTATAAAACGTTTTTATGAAAAAAATTGCACTTTTTTTGATTTTATCGCTTTCCATCGCGCTCCATTCAATTGCCGATGAGGGTATGTGGCTGCCTCAGTTGCTGGGACAGCAGGTTTACAACGACATGGTGAAAAAAGGATTGAAGCTCACCAAAGAACAATTGTACAGTGTGAACAAAAACTCGCTCAAGGATGCCATTATCATTTTTGGCGGTGGCTGTACCGGCGAAATCGTAAGTCCTCAGGGCCTCATCTTCACCAATCACCACTGCGGCTACGATGCCATTGCCAGCGCCAGTACAGTGGAACACAATTACCTGAAAGATGGTTTTTATGCCCGCAACATGGGTGAAGAAATAAAGACCAGACTTTCGGTTCAATTTCTGCTACGCATAGAGGATGTAAGTAATGAAGTAAACAATGCCTTGGCCGGCCTGAGCGGAAAAGAAAGAGCCGACAAACAGAGAGAAGTGATGGGCGCCATCAGCAAACGGATGAGCGATGCCGATAAATTCATTGAAGCCAGAGTGAGCCCTATCTTCAAAGGAAATCAGTACCTGGTTTTTGTGTATGAAAGGTATAATGACGTGCGGTTAGTGGGCACTCCTCCCGAAAACATCGGTAAGTTTGGCGGCGACTCCGACAACTGGGAATGGCCTCGCCACACGGGTGATTTTTCTGTCTTCAGGGTATATGCCGGCAAAGACAATAAACCCGCCAACTACGATGTAAACAATGTGCCGCTCAAACCAAAATGGTACCTACCGGTTTCGCTCAAAGGCGTAAAAGAAGGAAGTTTTGCAATGATCTGGGGTTATCCCGGCGGAACCAACCGCTACGAATCATCCTACGGAATCAAACTGGCTACCGACATTAATAATCCATCATTGGTGGAGCTTCGTGATGTTCGTTTGAAATATATGAGAGAAGAAATGGTAAAAGACCCCGCCATCAAACTAAAACTGGCTTCCAGCTACGCAGGCATTGCCAACTACTGGAAATTTTATGACGGCGAAACCAAGCAACTATTGAAATTTGATGTGTTTGGACAAAAGAAGGCTGCGGAGGAAAAATTTATTGCCTGGGCAAAAGGAAAACCCGGGTTTGAAAATATCTTTAGCGAATGGAAAGCGGCTTATGACAAATGGCTGCCCTTTGCCAAACAAAGAATGTATATTTCTCAGGGAATTAAAGCTTCTCCGCTCATCGGATTTGTGGAAGCGCTCTCCGGCCTGAGAAGCGCCTTAAATAATCCGTCTCTATCTAAAGAAAATCTGAAAAAAACACTTGAAAGGGCAACGGCGATGAGAAATTCTTTCTTATTGAGTGAAGATAAACCTTCGGATGAAAAATTCTTTGCGGCAGCTACCAGAATGTTTTATCAGAATATTGCCAAAAACCAGCAGCCTAAAGGATTTTATGAGATGCTGGCGCAAAAATACGGACCATTGGATGATGATAATACCTACAAAAAATATGCTGCCGATGTATTCGGCAACACCATCGTTCTGAATGATGCCAAATGGAATACATTTATCGCAAACCCCGATGTTACCACTTTTAATAATGATCCTGCATACAGACATTATGATGCATTTGTGGCCAGATACAATGCCGAATATGAGCCGCTGTATCAGGAGTTTGAAACCAAGAATAATGATCTGGGTCGGTTGTACATCAAAGGAGAACATGAAATGAACCCTGCGCAAGCTGCAAAAACTTATCCTGATGCCACCTTTACCATGAGGGTCAGCTACGGTTCGGTGCAGTCTTACAGCCCGCGCGATGGCGTATTTTACGATTTTCTGACCACCTCAAAAGGCGTATTGGAAAAATACAAACCGGGCGATTATGAATTTGACCTTACTGCCAAACAGATTGAACTGTTGCGTAAAAAGGATTTCGGCCAGTATGCCGATCCGGTGAGAAAAGACTTAGTGGTAGGTTTCATCACCAATAATGATATCACCGGAGGCAACTCCGGATCGCCGGTGCTGAACGACAAGGGCGAATTGATCGGTCTGGCTTTTGACGGTAATTATGAAGCGCTCAGTCACAAATTAGCTTTTGATAAAACCTTCAACCGCACCATTAATGTGGACATACGGTATGTACTATGGTGCATTGACAAATTAGGCGGCGCCAAAAATATTATCAATGAATTGAAGCTGGTGCGTTAAACGCCAGAAATATGAAATGAAAAGGCCGTTTCTGATTAGGAAGCGGCCTTTTTTCTGTTATACAAAAGAAATTAACATTTATGAAAAAATGGATTCACTTTATTTTTATTTTACAATACAAAAATATTTTTGCCCAAAATTAAATAACGATTGATGAAATAAAATATCAGAATAATTCACTTGAATTTTATTATGTCAAGTCGGTATTGGGCAGGTTTTCTGTTTCTGTCCTTTTTACAACTCTAACCAACTCCAATTTTCAAAGCAGCGGCAACAGGCAGAATGAACGAGATTATGAAAAAAACTTTTGCCAGATTATTGTGAAATGATTTAATTTTATACAAGGTTCCACAGCTTATGAAAACTATATTAGCCATAGTATTTTTAATCATACCGGTGATGCCATGTCTATCGCAAGAAACATTTATGGACCCTCCAAGCAAGGAAATAACCAAAATCCCTTTCACACAATTTACAGGTGGAGTGATTGTTTTTAAAGCTTTATTAGAAAATTTTCCAGACTCATTAAATTTTATTCTCGATAGCGGAAGTGGGGGTATTTCTTTAGACTCAACCACAGTGGCTAACCTGGGATTATCTCCTCCTGAACCAGAACGTCTGGTAAGAGGTATTGGAGGGATTCGGAAAGTGGGGTTTATAAACAACAAAACCCTGATTATCAATCAGCTAATAGTGAGCAACCTGAATTTTCATGTGATAGATTACGAAATTTTATCGGCATTATATGGAGAGCGAATAGACGGTATAGCCGGTTATTCTTTACTGAGCCGATATATTGTAAAAATTGATTATGAAAAAAAGATACTGAGTTTTTGGTCCAATGGCACAATTAAATATCCAAAAGGCGGATATTTGCTTCATCCCCAAATAAATTTGATTCCCTTTTCAATGACCTCGGTGAAGGATGCCAAACGCAAAGATTTTCGATATCTCTTAGATATTGGCGCCGGTCTTTCAACGCTCATTTCTCAGGATTATATCGAAGACAGCGCCTTTCTGAAATCAAAAAGAAAGAAATATTTAAAACAGGGAGAAGGAATTGGCGGCAAGGTGGAAATGTATCTTACCGTGATGAAGGAATTAAAACTGGGCCCTTACAAATTCAGAAATGTTCCGGTAAATATTTTCGATGACACTTATAATCTATTGTCATATCCTAACCTTGGAGGGCTTATCGGTAATGAGATTTTCAGACGTTTTAATTGCATTATCAATTATCGAAACAAAGAAATATTTCTAAAACCCAATAAATTTTACACCGATCCCTTTGACTATGCTTACTCAGGTATCGAACTATACTTAATAGATGGCAACATTTTGATTGGAGACATCCCAAAAGGATCACCTGCTGACAAGGCGGGGTTATTAGCCGGTGACGAAGTAATTGCAGTTAATAAAGAATTCGGACTCAGTTTAGAGGAATTGAAACAGTCACTACAAGGTTCATATCTCCCTGTAAAAATAATTATTAGAAGGAATGGCGAACTAATGAATAAAACCATAAAAATTATCAATATCGTAAATGGGAAGTCTATTTCAAACCAAACTATGTCAAACACATTCAGAGAAGGGACTCATATACAAAACCAGCATAATTCACGTGAACCTATTAGCGTTCCGCCTCAAAAATAAATATTGAATAATGGAAAAGATTTACCAACAATACACGCATCAATACATTGGATTCGTATTTGAGGGAAAACTATTTATTTTTTCAAAATCGCCTTTTGTACTCTCGGGGCTAGATTAATGCCTAATCATTTTTTGCCATTATTTTCACTTACATCATTTCGGTTATCCAACGCTTTCTTAAAAAACGACCGTTCTCTTCAGCTTTATGTCTTCGGATGAAGAACCTGCGAAGAAGGTAAAGGTTCCGGGTTCCATAATCCATTCTAACTTTTCATTCAACAGCGAAAGACTTTGTCTGCTTACTTTCAATTCTACTGTTTTTTCTTCCCCGGGCTCTAATAGCACCGGAGTATAACCACACAATTCTTTTGCATAAGTAATAAAACTGCTGAAGTTGTCCTTAACATATACCTGCACTACCTCCCTGCCCTTTACCTTACCGGTATTTTTTACTTTTAATGATAGTTTCAAATGATTTGTTTTTGCAAATCCTGTCGTATCAATCTGAAGATTGCTGTATGCAAATTGAGTATAACTTAAACCGTGACCAAACGGATATAAAAACCCGGTTACCGCTGCATTGCCACTCTTGGCATCTGCAGGATACATGGGGAAAGAAAGAGGTGTTTGTCCTACTGTTTTCAAAACTGCTACCGGCATCCTGCCTGAAGGATTATACTTACCTGTAACCACATCTGCCACTGCAGTACCATTGAATTCGCCTGCATAAAAATTCTGAATGATCGCAGGTACTCTTTCGGCAGCCGAAACAAAACTCATTGGCCTACCACTGGTATTGATTAAAACTACCGGCTTGTTTAAATCCATCATTTTATCAATCAAAAATTCCTGGCGACCGGGCAGTTTCAGGCTTAAGCGAGAAGCGCTTTCACCCACCGTTCTGGCATTATCGCCTACTGAAAGAATGATGATGTCTGCCTGAGCTGCCACACCTATTGCTTCGTTCAAAAGTTGTTCTTCGGCAGTAGTCAGCGGGAAATCCCTGATATCACTCTCGGGAAATTTAGGATCAGTATGTTTGCAACCCTCGGCATATAGTATTTCTGCACCAGTAAGCGCCTGCGATAATCCGTCAAAAATAGTTACTGCATCTGTATGTACAGGGCCATACCTGCTCAATAGGCTTTTCTTTTCTTTTGCATTGGGGCCGATGATCGCCACTTTTTTACCCGCTAAATCTTTTAAGGGTAAAAGATTGTTCTGATTTTTCAACAAAACAACTGTTTGATGTGCTGCATCTAATGCCAGGCTGACTGCTTCCTGATTGTGAACAATCTCAGTAGCTTTGGGATTTAAAACATAAGGTTCATCAAACAGTTTCAGCCTGAATTTTACGCTCAACACTTCGCCCACTCTCTCATCGAGCATGGCCTGGTTAATTTTTTCCCTGACTTACCGCTTCTTTCACAGCGTTGATAAACGGTGTAGGCGAATTGAAAGCCGTTTTCACATTCAGTCCGGCATTGATGGTAAGCGCTGCAGCATCTACCATATTGTCTGTAACAAAATATTTTTCATACAGATCTTCATAAGCATGGCTGTCGCTCACGGTGTATCCTTTAAATCCAAACCGTTTGCGAAGCAGATCGGTTAGGAAGTATTTGCTGGCCATAATTGGGGTACCATCATAATCATTGTAAGAAACCATTACACCCATTATGCCCGCCTGCTCAATCACCATTCTGAATGGTTCCAGCAATTTGGCCATCATTTCCCGCGGAGCGATCATCGGGTGGGTGCGCACTCCGCCATCGCTCCCTGCAAGCGGAATTCCATAAACGGCAAAGTGCTTGGCTGTGGAAGCTATTCCCTGAGATTGCAAACCGCTGGCATTGGCAACACCCAGTGAACCCACTAAAAACGGATCGCTTCCATAAGTTTCTTCAATGCGACCCCAGCGCGGATCCAGTGCCACATCAAGAATCGGTGAATATACATTTGTGTATCCCAAAGCCTTAGCTTCTCTGCCGGTAACCCGTCCGATCTGATGTACCAGATCATAATTGAAGGTGCATGCCTGAGCGAGTTGAGACGGATAATAAGTTGCCTTCATGTGATTAAGGCCTCTGATTCCTTCGGTGGTGAAATCCACCGGAATTCCTAATCTGGTATTTTCGATAAACCAGCGTTGAATGATGTTGATTGCTTTTGTGTGGTCGGAGTAGGGATAAGCAAACATTGTATCGGTTCGCAAACCGGTGAGTTGCTCATCAATATTGGCAATGCCATATTTCCAGATGCTGTCTTTCCACCACGGCATGGGCAGTCTGTCTTTCAGTACGGCGCCATAGCCATAAACCGTAGCAAGCTGATTTGCTTTTTCATCAAGCGTCATTTTTTGCAACAGATCCCGAACACGGGCGGCTATCGGTTGCAGCGGATCTTCAAAAATATCCTTAACACCGTCTTTATTAAAATCTATCCAGCCCTGTTTGTATATTTTCTTCGATAATGCAGGAAAATTCAGCACTGCATCTGCTTTGGTATTAGTGGTTCTTTTTGTGGAGCCACCTTTGTATTGATCAGTAATTTGAGCATTTACAAATAGAGGCAGAAAAAACATGGCCAGACAGGTAGTCCTTTTTAAAAACAGCATAGAGATAATTTTTAAAAAAATGAATGAAGAGGATTATATGTTCCGTTTTCAAAGGTAAACAATAAATGGACGCCTGTTTAGCGCAAACGGTTTATCTATTTGATTTCAATTTTTTCTTCTTTTATCAACTCTTCTCCACACATTCTCAAAAAAATCTGAGCTACTGTTATCACATCCTTCTGACAATAGGTGATAATACGGTCAATATTTTTTTCTTTGTAATACACTTCGGCTACCATGCTGCCATCAATGTCGTCTTTGGGCGTAGGTACACCCAATACATGGGCCAGCAGGTTGAGGGAGGTATAGCTTTTATAATCGCCAAATTTCCACAATTCCATGGTGTCCAGGTGATTGATTTCCCAGGGCTTTTTGCCGGCTAAGTTTAATACCAATGGTATTGGCAACCCATTGATTATCAGTCGCCTACAAATATATGGAAAGTCAAACTCCTTGCCGTTGTGGGCACACAGAAACTTCTGTTCATTGGCAGTCCATTTGGTTATCATTTCTGAAAATGCGCTCAATATTTCCTTTTCATCATCTCCTGCAAATGATTTAAGAATCATTCCTCTGTTATTTTCGCTACCGGTAACAATACCGCAACTGATACAAACGATTTTTCCAAACTCGGCATAAATACCGGCACGCTCGTAAATGCTTTCTACGGTTTCTTCTTCTCTGCTTTTAATCAGTGAAGCGGCCTTTCGGGTCCACAATTCTTTCCAATCTTCGGCCAACCGATCAAAAGAAAATTGCTGAGGAACCGTCTCCACATCCAAAAACATTATATTTTGTATCGGAATATTTTGCAGCATAAAATCATTTTAAAAAATGTCAATACAATTTGATTACAAATACTTTTCGTCTTTGTTTCGTTTTACCTCAGCCACAAAATTTTTAATTTCCTGCTCTTTATCTTTTTTGCAAATCATCAGTACATCGTCGGTATCTACCACTATATAATCCTCCAGCCCCTGAAGCAATACTAATTTTTTATCGGGTACATGAACCATACAGTTTTGTGTATCAAAAACCATCACATCGCTACCCACCACGGCATTGCCAAAATAATCCTTACCCATATTTTCGTAAGCGCTGGTCCAGGTGCCAAGGTCGCTCCAGTAGAACGACGATGGTAACACATATACATTGGAGGCCTTTTCCATAACGCCAAAATCAATCGAAATACTCGGGCATTTGGCATAAATATCTTCAATGATCTCTTTTTCCTGAGGCGTATTCAGTTTTTCTTTTTCACCAATAAACAGGTCATGAATTTCGGGTAACAGTTTTTCAAATGCAGCCAAAATGGTTTTGCTCCTCCAGGTGAAGATACCGGAGTTCCAAAGAAAGTCGCCACTTTTCAAAAAAACTTTTGCTAATTCAAGGTTCGGTTTTTCGGTAAAAGTTTTTACCTTATAAATACCCGGCGCTACCTCGGAGTGGTCGTGCTGAATATAACCATAACCGGTATTCGGATGGGTGGGTTTAATGCCAATTGTAACAAGGGCATCAATATGTTTTACAAATTCTAATCCGTTTTTCAACACTTCAAAAAACTTCTCTTCATCTCTGATGAGGTTGTCGGCCGGCGCTGCAATCATCACCGAGTCGGGATTGATTTCATGAATTTTGAAGGCAATATAGGCAATACAGGGAGCCGTATTTTTTCTAAATGGTTCGGCCACAATATTTTCAACAGGTATCTGCGGAAGCTGTTGTTTTACAATATCCAGATAGTCTTTTGAGGTAACCACATAAATATTTTTGGCAGGCACCACCTTATTGTACCGCTCAAAAGTGGATTGGATTAGTGTTTTTCCGGTACCCAGAATATCCAGAAACTGTTTGGGATAGGCCGTTCTGCTTTTGGGCCAGAACCGGCTGCCCACACCGCCTGCCATTATTGCTATGTACTGATTGCTCTCCATTATTTTTTAAATTAATCCTTCCTTTAATAAATCGTGTATATGAATGATTCCTAAATATTTTTTACCTTCTATTACCACCAATTGCGTAATCGAGCTTTTTCGCATGATGTCCAATGCGCTCACCGCCAATTCACCTGCCTCAATCGTTTTGGGGCTTCGGGTCATAATGTCGGCTGCCGAAAAGTTTTCAATATCACTGTTTTTTTCAAGCATACGCCTCAGGTCTCCATCGGTAATGATGCCAATGAGTTCATTGTCTTCATTTATCACTGCTGCCACGCCCAACCGTTTTTTGGTGATTTCCACAATCACTTCTTTCAGCGAATTGTGAGCATATACAAAAGGCTTTTCGTTTTCTACATAGATATCTGCAACCCGCAGGTATAACTTTTTGCCTAATGTTCCTCCGGGATGAAATTTTGCAAAATCAGCATCTTTAAACCCTTTTAATTGCATTAAACAAACCGCCAGCGCATCGCCCATAACCATCTGGGCAGTAGTGCTGGCCGTAGGCGCCAGATTATTGGGGCAGGCCTCCTGACTAACGGTAGTATCCAGCACAAGATCTGAATGATGCGCCAGATAAGAATTGGTATTCCCTGCAATAGCTATAAGGATATTGCCAAAATTCTTAATTAATGGTACTAACGCTTTGATTTCGGGGCTGTTACCACTTTTGCTCAAAATAATTACCACATCACCTTCCTGCACGATGCCCAGGTCGCCATGAAGCGCATCCGCAGCGTGCATAAAGATAGATGGCGTTCCGGTGGAATTAAAGGTTCCCACTATTTTTTGGGCAACCAAAGCGCTTTTTCCTATTCCGCTCACTACTACCCTGCCCAAACTGTTATTTATGGTTAAAACAGCTTTTTCAAAGTCTTTAGTCAACACAAGTGAAGCAATGGCATCGGCCTCCAATTCAATCGTTCTTTTGGCAATATTGAGAATATTTTCGGTTTCAATCATCAGATAGTGTACTTATTGGCAAAAATATTGATTCTGTTTGTTTTTGGAGATAATAAAAATTTAACTTTTTAAGATCGTGCAATAACTCAGGATTTCGTATATTCGATACCCTCTAAAAAAATATTATTTTTTTATTGTGAAAATTAGGCGTAACTTTTAAAACAATTTACTTGATAAAAACTGAGACAATCATATAATGACGGCAAAAGCGACAAAAAAACAAACTTCTGCTAAGAAGAAAAATACGACAAGCGAACAAAAACCGGTTCATAAATTCAATCTTGAAGACGAACTTGTAAAAAACTTCGGATTTTCGGGCTTCAAAGAAAATCAGGAACAAATTATAGAATCACTCCTGTCCGGCAGGGATACATTTGTCATTATGCCCACAGGAGGTGGCAAAAGCCTTTGTTATCAATTGCCGGGACTGGTTCTGGACGGTGTAGCCATCATTGTATCGCCTCTGATAGCGCTTATGAAAAACCAGGTGGACCTGGTAAGAGGCTATAACAGTAACGATGAAGTAGCTCACTTTCTTAATTCTACCTTATCGAAAAAGGAAATTCGTGAAGTTCATGATGACTTAATCACCGGAAAAACAAAACTACTGTATGTAGCGCCCGAAACCCTTACAAAACAGGAAAATCTTTCGTTTTTCAGTGATCTGAATATTTCTTTCTTTGCTGTGGACGAGGCGCACTGCATCAGCGAGTGGGGGCACGACTTCAGACCGGAGTATCGACGGTTACGCGAAATGATGGACCAGATAAACGAAAAGATTCCTGTTATTGCGCTTACAGCTACTGCTACACCCAAAGTGCAGAGCGATATCGTAAAAAATCTGGGACTGAGAGATCCGGTTATTTATATTTCATCCTTTAATCGCCCTAATCTATATTATGAAATTGTGCCGAAAATCAAAAAGGGGCAAACGGATGAAAGCATCGTGCGATTTATCAAATCAATGCAAAAAAAGAGCGGTATTATTTATACACTCAACCGAAAAACAACCGAAGAACTGGCCGATATTCTGATGGCTAATGGTATTGTAGCTGTGGCTTATCATGCCGGACTCGACAGTAAATTGCGTACCGAACGGCAGGATAAGTTTTTGAATGAAGACGTACAGGTAATTGTGGCCACCATTGCTTTTGGTATGGGAATAGACAAACCCGATATCCGTTTTGTGATTCATTATAATATACCCAAATCTATTGAAAACTATTATCAGGAAACCGGGCGTGCCGGGCGCGATGGGCTGGAAGGAAAGTGCTTGCTATACTACTCGCACAAAGATGTGAGCAAGCTGGAACACCTGATGAGGGACAAACCACTTACCGAAAGAGAAATCAATGCTCAACTGATCAATGAAACGGTGGCGTATGCCGAGAGCGGCGTGTGTCGGCGCAAGGTAATTCTTACCTATTTTGGCGAGGTGTATTCCAATGATAATTGCGGCAACTGCGATAACTGCCTGCATCCTAAAGAAAAGATTGAAGCCAAAGAACAGGTGGTACAGGTATTGCAGGTTGTAAAAGAATTAGATGAGAGATTTGCTACCGAATATGCGGTGAATATTTTGATAGGCAAACTAACGCCGCAGGTAAAAATGTTCAGGCACGAAAATTTCAAAACTTTTGGTATTGGTAAAGATAAGGATGCGCATTTCTGGAACTCGCTCATCCGGCACATGCTTCTGGAGGGTCTTTTGAAGAAAGACATTGAGGAGTATGGCGTTTTGAAGTTTACAGCAAAAAGCCTTGAATATCTGAAGAAACCCAAATCTTTCAAAGTAATACTCAATAATAAGTTTGAGGAAGCTCAGGGAGATGATGATGAAGGCAAAGACGCTGTTGGTGGAGCAGCTACCGACCAGCGGCTGTTTGACATGCTGAAAGAACTGAGGCAAAAGGAAGCGAAAAAGAAAAACCTGCCGCCTTTTGTAATCTTCCTCGAAAACTCATTGTTAGACATGGCCATACTTTATCCAACTACGTTGGAGGAGCTGGAAAAATGTCAGGGCGTGAGCAAAGGAAAAGCCATAAAGTTTGGCAAACCCTTTGTTGAATTGATAGCAAAATATGTGGAGGATAATGATATTGAGCGTCCTGATGATTTTGTGATGAAGAGCGTAATAAACAAAAGCGGCAATAAGGTGTATATTATTCAACAGACAGATAAGAAAATTCCGCTGGAAGTGATTGCCAAGAATAAAGACTGGACAATCAATGAGTTGCTGGAAGAAATGGAAACAATTGCCGCAAGCGGTACCAAACTGAATCTAAGCTATGCCATCGACGAAATGCTGGACGATGACGATCAGGAAGAAATTATTGACTATTTCAAAAGTTGCGAAACATCCTCATTAGAAGTGGCACAGAGTGAATTGTCTGAGTTTGATTTCAGCTTAGAACAATTAAAGATTATGAGAATTAAATTCCTTAGCCAATACGGAATGTAAAAGAAATTTAAGATTTTTGAACTTTGATTTCGGAATTATCAAAAAAACCTCTATTTTTGCTGCCCCGAAAGGGAAAGTGTTGAAAAAATGGTGCGGTAGCTCAGTCGGTAGAGCAAAGGACTGAAAATCCTTGTGTCGGCGGTTCGATCCCGCCCCACACCACCACACCACAGAAAGCTTCTGATTGTTCAGAGGCTTTTTTCGTTTCTGGGCAAATCCTTGGGTCGCTCTGATGCAGATCGGAGCCCACACCACAGAAAGCTTCTGATTCTCAGAGGCTTTTTCATTTTAAGTAAATCCTTGGGTCGCTCCGATGCAGATCGGAGCCCACACCACCACACCACAGAAAGCTTCTGATTGTTCAGAGGCTTTTTTCGTTTCTGGGCAAATCCTTGTGTCGCTCCGATAAAGATCGGAGCCCACACCACCACACTACAGAAAGCTTCTGATTCTCAGAGGCTTTTTTCGTTCAGGGTAAATCATTGTGTCGCTCCGATAATGATCGGAGCCCACAGCACAGAAAGCTTCTGATTGTTCAGAGGCTTTTTCATTTTAAGTAAATCCTTGGGGCGCTCCGATAAAGATCGGAGCCCACACCACCACATCACAGAAAGCTTCTGATTCTCAGAGGCTTTTTCATTTTAAGTAAATCCTTGGGGCGCTCCGATAAAGATCGGAGCCCACACCACCACACCACAGAAAGCTTCTGATTCTCAGAGGCTTTTTTCGTTCAGGGTAAATCATTGTGTCGCTCCGATAAAGATTGCGATATTCAACCAAAAAAATCAATATTGAAAGCATTAAAGACTTTTTTGCGCAGGGTATCAATTACAAGGTTGCGCGAAAGCGTATATAAATACGATGAAGGGTTGGCAATACCTGCCAGCTTTTCTCTGTTTTCCCAGAGTTTTACAAAAATATCCTGAGAAAGGTCGCGGGCAAGTTCAGGTTTTTTGGTCAAATGCAAGGAGGTACCATAAACCTGTGGCCAATAACTGTCAAAAATGGTTTTAAAGGCTTTTTCATCGCCCAAAGCCACTTTATTAAACAGATCAGTTTCATTATATAAATTATGCGCAGCCAATTATTCAAAAAGTTATTCTCACCAACTTGTAAAAATAAATTAATTAAAAATGAAATCGTTAAAATCATTTAACAAAAATTGAGTAGTTTCGTTAATTCAATTTTTGTCATAAGTTATCAATCGCATCTGTATGAAAAAAATAATCATTCTTTTTGCCTCAATATTTCTTTTGGCGGGTTGCAAAACAAACCAAACCAATGGTAAAACTTCAACAGACAATCCACTTCCCCCGGTGGAAACCAAGGCCCCCAATAGCCCTCAGTTTAAACCGGCTTTTGAAGGACAAACAAGAGTGGCAGGTGTAAAAACCAAAACAGAATTAGATGTAACAATGCTCACGGATGGATTGGTAAACCCCTGGGGCATTGCCAATTTGCCGGATGGCAGGTTATTGATTACCGAAAAGGCAGGTACTATGCGCATCGCCACCCAGGCCGGTCAGTTGAGCGCTCCCATTACCGGCCTTCCTGCTGTCAATTCTGAAGGACAGGGCGGATTATTGGGTGTAAATGTTGACCCCGATTTTTCAAAAAATCGCATGGTTTACTGGAGTTTTTCCGAAAACCAACCCGAAGGAACACTCACAGCAGTAGCCAAAGGTCGATTGGCAGTTGATGAAAAAACGATTGAAAACGCCACTGTCATTTACAGGGCGCTTCCTGCGTTTAAAAGCACACTTCATTATGGTTCTCGGGTGTTGATTGATAAAGAAGGAAATCTGGTGGTAAGCACAGGAGAAAGATCCAGTTTGCAATCACGGCCACAGGCATTGCAACTCAATTCGGCGCTTGGGAAAATCGTTCGAATCACAAAAGAAGGCAAACCCGCAGCAGGAAATCCATTTCTGAATGACCCTAACGCAAAACCCGAAATTTATTCTTACGGACATAGAAATGTGCAGGGGCTGGCTTGGCATCCTGTTACCGGCGATTTGTGGGAAAATGAGTTTGGCCCCAGAGGTGGCGATGAGGTAAACCTGATAAAACCCGGTAAAAACTATGGCTGGCCTACCATCACTTATGGTATTGAATATAGTGGTAAAATCATTGGCGATGGCATTACTCAAAAGGAGGGGTTGGAACAGCCTGTCTATTATTGGGATCCGGTAGTATCGCCCAGTGGTATGACTTTTTACAATGGCAATTTAATTCCCGAGTGGAAAAACAATCTGTTTATTGGTTGCCTGAGCGGTTCACATATTTTAAGGTTAGTCATTGAAAACAACCAAGTAAAAGGCGAAGAAAGATTATTGGCCAACGAAGGCCAACGTTTCAGGGATATCATTCAAGGCAAGGATGGCGCCTTATATGCAGTATGCGACGGAAAAAACGGTAGGCTATACCGGATTGGGAAAAAATAAACTAATTTTTTTCAAAAAACCAGGGTAATCTGACGAATCGTTTTTTGATGGTATAGTTAGATTTCAGATAGCGTGCAATATGACTCATTGCCTCATCAATACTATCTGTCAGCAATACCAGGCTCATATCCTCTTTGGCTATCGTTCCTTTTTCGGCCATATCTTCAATCACCGCTATCAGGTCTTTGTAGTATTCCTTACCAAACAACACAATGGGAAACTCGGTGATTGTATTGGTTTGCACCAATGTTAAAGTTTCAAAAAACTCATCCATGGTGCCAAATCCGCCCGGCATGATGATAAATGCATAACTATATTTTACCAACAATACTTTTCTTACAAAAAAATGTTCAAAAGTGACGGACTTGGTCAGATAAGGATTATACTTCTGTTCGAAAGGCAAAAGAATATTGCAGCCAATAGAGGTGCCGTCCTTTTCAAAAGCACCACGATTGGCAGCTTCCATAATGCCTGGACCTCCACCCGTCATAGTAGAGAAACCTAATTCGGCAATTTTCTGCCCAAACTCTCTTGCTTTTTTGTAATACAAATGGTTCTCATCAAATCTTGCAGACCCAAAAACGGTTATACATGGCGGCATAAAATGAAGTGTTCTGAACCCTCTTAAAAATTGCCTGAATACTCTGATCAAAAACCCCAATTCATAGCCTCTGCTCTTAGGCCCTTCAAGATACACCTGTTCTTTTGCCGGTATCAATCTTTGTATTTTAACTTTCTTCTTCTTTTTTACTTTACTCATTTCTTATAACTAAGAGTGAAAGTTAAAATAAAATTTACAATATTTCACACATTATTTATTTCCTTTGAACAAAAATTTCACACAATGCGTATCATCAGCTATAATGTAAATGGTATAAGAGCAGCTATCAACAAGGGTTTTATCGATTGGTTAAAAACGGATCCCGCAGACATTGTATGTGTGCAGGAAACCAAGGCATTGAAAGAAAATGTAAATCATAATTTGTTTAATGATTTGGGATATGAAGATTACTGGTTTTCTGCCCAAAAAAAAGGATATAGCGGTGTGGCTGTTTTTACAAAGATAAAACCTGATAATATCCTTTACGGGACGGGACACAGTATTAGCGATGAAGAAGGAAGGGTAATTCAATTGGATTTTGGGGAAATAAGACTTATCAATGCTTATTTTCCATCGGGAACCAGCGGTGATATCAGACAAACCTATAAGTATGAATGGCTCAACGAATTTTTTGATTACCTCAATGAACTGCGCAAAAACCATCCGAAACTGATTCTATGCGGCGATTATAATATTGCCCATACCGAAATGGATATACATGATCCTAAAGGGAACAAAAACGCTTCCGGGTTTTTGCCGGAAGAAAGAGCCTGGATGGATAAATTTTTCAATAATGGGATGATTGATACGTTCCGTTTAATTCACCCTGACGAGCCGCATCGGTATAGTTGGTGGAGCCAGCGTTTTCCCAGTGTACGGCTTAACAATAAGGGATGGAGGATCGATTATATCAGTGTAAGCGATGCTCTAAAAAGTCAGGTAGAGGATGCCGATATTTTCCCCGATGTAAAACACAGCGATCATTGCCCCGTATATTTAAAGCTCAAAAAATGACAATGCAACCAAAAATAATTTATAATGTAACAACTAAGGTGGCCCATGCCATTCATGAGGAATGGCTGCAATGGATACAAAAAGAACATATTCCGGCAATGGTGGCAACAGGCTGCTTTTCCAAAGGCATTTTATTAAAATTAAAAGAGCATGACGATGAAGAAGGGATTACATACGCGGTGCAATATTTTACAGAAAATGAGGATATACTGAACACCTATTTTGAAGAATTTGCAGAGGCTTTGCGAAACGAAAGTTTTGTCAAATGGGGCGATCAATTTTTCTCTTTTCGCACCATTATGGAGATTGTGAATTGATTGTGCATAAAATTTTTTGACCCGCAATCACTATTAAAAAATAATTGTATATTTAATTAAACCCTTTGCCAGCCCCATACTTGAACTCGTTTTCCTTTGAAACCCTTTGCCGGTAAGGGTTTCAGCAACCCTATCTGATTATTTTTCACTTTTCTGTTTTTCCAAAATTTAAGCAAACACTTATCCTGCGCGGGTTTTGCCCGACTGACCAAAAGATTGTTTTCCAAACTATGAGATAATTATTTGAAAATTCAGATTAAATTTGTTGAGTTAAAAAATCATTAAAAATTTATTTATGAACAAAGGTGAATTAATTGAAAAAATCGCTAACGATGCAGGCATTACAAAAACGCAGGCTAATGCCGCTTTAGATTCTTTTACTACTGCTGTACAGAAAACTTTAAAAGGCGGTGGTAAAGTTACCTTGGTGGGATTTGGTACTTTTTCTGTAACGAAGAGGGCTGCAAGAAACGGGCGCAACCCACAAACAGGCGCCGTTATTAAAATTAAAGCAAAAAAAGTGGCACGCTTTAAGCCAGGTAAGGAGTTATCTTCAAAAATCTAAACGAGCGTATTGCATTTATTGCCTCGAATTTCAAAATTCGGGGCATTTTTTATTCAACAACCCTTACATTTGCACAACATAAATAATTTAATCATGGGAAGAGGAGATAAAAAAACAGCAAAAGGAAAACGTTTTATGGGTTCTTTCGGGAAAAGCCGCCCGGCAAATCCTCCCAAAAAGAAAGTAGCCGAAAAGAAAAAAGAAGCCTAACCGCTTCTTTTTTTATTTTACCACACTATTTTTACACTTCCTTCTATACCTGCAGGCAACAATGGCCGCCCCTCCAGAATGAAAGGCGCGGTAGTCCAGGTAATTCGTTCCGATTCGGGCAAGAGTTGATCACCAATAAGCCGGTTATGCCAGGTGCTGGCTACTTTTATTTCAATATTGTTCACACCCTGTTTTATTGCTTTTGAGATATCCAATTTATAGGGTTTAGCCCATATAGTTCCACAATCAATACCATTAATCATTACAGTGGCAAGGTTATAGACGTTTTCCAAACAAATCCAAACAGGTTTCCCTTTTTTAATTTTCATTATGTCAAATTGATTGTAATATACAGCGCTACCTGAATAATACTTAACTCCCGGATCATCGCTTTCGTTCCATAACTTCAGCTTATTCATAACCAGCTTCTCCTGAGGCCCGCCATAAGAAGGATCAAACTGAATACGCCATCCTTTTGACAACAATTTTTCACTCTTAAATTTAGGCGCAGATGATTTTGTTTTGTAACCACTTGCTTTTTCAACAAATACAAAGAAGAATGACTGAGCGGGTTCAAAATCCAGATTAATTATTGCTCTATCAGCGCCAATTTTATAAGTAAAATCATCTACTTCTTTTCCCGAAACAGGGTCGAAAACTGTTATGCCCTTTGCATTTTGTCTAAAACTCAATTCTATTTTTCTTTTTTCATTTAGCTGATTTGAAACAAAATAAATATCTTCTCCATTTTCAGTTCTTCTGTGAGTCCACGCTATGGTATCTTTGCCACTCAACAATTTCACATCTGGTTGTACACCAAACTGCTCAAAGTTTTCATCGTAAAAAGGCGCAGCAACAACTTGTCCTTTTTTATTTTGTTTGCTGAAAAATTCGGATAAAATCTTTCTGAATTCCAACTCTTTTTCGCCTGATTCATAGGTTCCCCAACCTTCAGGTGGTATAATAATATTTGCCCCGTCCTTTGCCAATTGTAATAATTTGGCTGCCAACTCTACCGACAAAAATTGATTCGGCTGCATCGGGTGTTTCCCCGGAATTACCAAAACGGAATAAGCGGCACCACCGGAGGTAAAAACTTTACCGTCTTTCACAGTCATCTGCATCAACACATCCGGATTAAAACAATCATATTTATAACCATGCAGCGCATCTGTCCAGCTTTCAGGGTCAGCCATATTTGCAGAATGGCTTACGCCTATTGGCTTTGTTCTTTGTGGTTGAGCTATATTTTTTAAACGAATATTTTCCTGTGCCACTCTCTTATTGCCAAAAATACCGGGCAGTGTACTCACCAAACGATCCGGCAAAACGGAGCGCCTTGGAATCTCCTCACCGGTAAATACAGCAATATCCGTTACCGGATTTCCCTGTTGCAGCACGGCAGAAGTTCTTGTTATGTAGTCAATCCATGCTTTACTCTGGTTATACCAGGTTTGATCTCTCTGAAAAAACAGACCAATTCCTCCTAAGGTCATTCCCGGTTTTTTATCTAACCATGGATTTAAAGCATTTACATGAAAAACCATTCTATTAATTCCCATTGCAAAATTTCTGTCGCCAAGCGCCTTCAAGCTACCCGGATGTGCCGTCCAATCCATCCTGAGCGTAGTAAATGCCTCTGCCTGTATGATTCTTTTTCCATAAATATGTGCAGCAGTAATTGCATCAAACATGTCGTTTGGTTTATCATGTGTAGGGCTGTTCAACCAAAACTCGCCTGTCGGGTAATCAACCGTTTTAAAATGAAGTAAGCCATCGCTCACCATTGTTGGCGATACGTTTTCGGCAGTAAATTTCAAACCCTTTTCATCAGCCAGTTTTCTGAGTGTTTTATAAAATATATCGTTTACGAGTTCGGCTATAGTCTCTCTCACATCATGTAGGATTTTCTCTGACTTAACAACACTCTCAATAGGAACCCCCGTCATCACTAAAAGATAAGGCAACAAGTCATATCCTCTTCTTTTTTTAAATTCATACAGAAAATTAGCGCTCCAGTTTTGACTGCCTGCTTCCCAACTGTCAATATAAAAAATTTTCAGCACCTCCTCAGCCAGACCGGGGTCAGTGTTTTCATATACTTTTCCAAACCAGTTATCATATTGAAATTTAATTGCTTCTTCACTAAATTTATCGCACTCCAAACCTTTAGCAGCGCCTCCGGTAGCGTTTACATGTCCGGTAGAAGTATGGCCAATCCTCACTACCACCCAATTACCGGAAGCAGGTTGCCAGTTCAGTCTGCCATCTGCGTCCATTTTATCCGTTAAGTTAATTATATGATTGAAAGGGACCACTTCAGAATCAGAAACCATTGACGATGTTGTATATTCTGCCACTCGCCATATACTTCCATTTTTAGCTTCAATTTGATTGATAACCGGCTCATCGCTCAAATAAAGACCTTTGAGTTTTAATGTGGGTTTCCATTTTGCGGCATCCAAGTCTTCGGAGCCCGGTTCTGTACCGGTTTTATCATATACAAAACGAAAATAGGTAGCCGTAGTCTCGGGGATAGAGAAGGTATAATCTTCATCAGTATCCTGCCATCCATGCCGAGGAGGTTGCATTCTCATAATGGTCTTAAAATTTTTCCCATCATTACCTGATTGTAAAATCAGTCTTTGGGATTGATAATTGTTGCCTCCTGTATGTGTTTTTAAAGAGCGTAATGTAAATGGCTCATTATATTGATACTGTATCCAACAGGTAGTATCACTTCTGAAGGTTTTGGAATCATCTCCCGGTTTACTTAAAAAAGATACATCTGCTCCTGTGCCGGTAGAAACAACCGGTTCAGGAAGATTGATTTGGTAGTTATTAGAAGAATTGGCCGGATGCGCAAAAACGGCAACGTCTTTATAAAAATTTTCCTTAGCAGCAGGTTGTTTTAAATGGATGACACCGGAATGAGCGCTGCTAATATAAGTTTTTGACCAGACCAGTTTTTGCATGGATTGCTCGGGTCTTATCCAGGGGCCGCCCGCTAATGCAAAACCATCACTTACATGAAAAGCCAGTTTTAACTCTAAGCGCTTACATTCCTTAAAAGCATGATTTACCATTTCCCACCACAATGGAGATAATTGTCTGGCCGGTTTATCAAATGGTATCCGATTCACTGTGTCGTATATACACACTAAATAGGCGCCTTCAATTCCCACTGATTTCATCGCTTCCAAATCAGCGGTAATCCCTTCTTTGGAAACGGCGGAGTGCATCCAATACCACAATACCCATGGCTTTGCCTCAGCCGGCGGATTGTAAAAGGCAGTTTCTACCGGATTTTTATGCTGAGTAAATCCATTAGAGAAAATACTAATAAAAGCAACAAACAGGATTAAATATTTTATTGTCCTCATTATTACTGTTTTTTTGTTTCGCCAACTTTCCTTCTCAATAAAATATCACGAGGAGAAATATAAAAAGAGTAGCTATAGTTACCCGGCCTAATCTGATATTGCCCCAAAGGCGCTGCCACCTCACTCCAGCTGTCATTTCCTCCCACACCCATCTGAATAAGATCAATATTTAATGTGATGTAACCGGCACCTTGTAAATCAATCGTATGCCTTGCTTCGGAAATATTTTTTTCAGTATAAGGCCAGGCGCTCATACTAAGCAGGCTATCAGCCGTTATGAGAATTCCGTTTTTGTCTGCTTTCTCTTTCAGTTGCATCCATCGTACATCGGTGCGGTTACCATTTTCCTGTGGCACCACATAGTTTTCCATAAACCGATAAATATTCAAATCATATATCCCTATATCAGCGCCATAATTCTTATCAATGTAATTTTCCATCGGACCACGGCCATACCATTTAAGTTCAGTGAGGTTCTTATCAATCCCCATTTGCATACCAATCTTAGGAATACAAGGCAAATGCTCATCTGCTACTAAAGAATAATCAACTTTTAAAACACCTTCTTTGCTCACAGTATAAAACACTTTTATCTCCACACTATCATTCACCATTTGATAAGAAGATAATATACCTTCTTTTCCGTTTTGAATATCCACTTTTACACCCGTTAGCTTTGGTTGGTTTTCGTACCACCGTTTTAACACATTTTGCGTTTTCCACCCTCGTTTATCATTATCTGTTTGAGGCCTTGTAAAATGAGGTAATAAAGGAGCAAAGATTTTTTCTTTTCCATCCAGAATATATGAAAATAATGCGCCGTTCTCCTTATTGATTGCAACTTTAAAAGTTTTTCCTTCGGCGAGAAAATTATTTCCCATTTCTTTAAAAGAAATTGTAGAAGTGAATTCGTAAGGCCTGCTCAATGCAGTTGCATTCAATTGATTGGAAGCAATAGAATATCCTTTTGAATCCCATGGAGTATTATTTCTGAGATTAAAACTTATATCTATGAGCATTTCCTTTTCTTTTTGTTTTGGAATAAATTTACTAATGTCAATAACGGTACTATCTTCAGGCCGAACATCTACAGAAGGTAAATTATGACTTGAAGTAATAACTCCCTCAGTTCTGATTTTAAGAACTAGATCATAATCCTTAGTATTTTTTACGGGGCTTGAGTTTATTATTTTAATAAGTCCTTTTCCCTTATCAGCCCATTCAACCTGAACAGGCTGAAAGATTCGCTTACATTCATACATTACGCCTTTCGGAGAACCATCCGCATTTACAATACCCTTAATAGTAAAATCATCAAAATATTTTTCGTCAAAATCTCCACCATATACATAATAAGATTTTCCATTCGCATCATTTTTTGTCAGCGCCTGATCTTTAAACTCCCAGATACATCCGCCAATAACACGCGGCAAACTTCTCCACTGATCCCAGAACTCTATTAGATTTCCGGCGCTGTTGCCCATGGCATGGGCATATTCGCAAAAAAAGATAGGACGATGATCTCCGTTGTTTTGATTGACTAATAAAGGCGCTGTATAAAGGGCAGGGTACATGCGACTAACTACATCCACATAATACTGGTCTTTTGGATTTTGTATTCTGTGTGAGTGGTCGTTTGCTTTTAAATAGCGCGAATCAGAAGGGTCTATGTAGCCATCTTCTCGCGGACTTCCCATTGCCGGTTCATAGTGCAGTGGACGCGTGATATCAAAGTCTTTTACCCAACCCGCCATAGCCGCATGATTGGGACCGCTGCCCGCCTCATTGCCCAGGCTCCACATAATGATTGATGGATGATTTTTATCGCGTAAAACCATTCTGGTCACCCTGTCAAGATAGGCCGAAGCCCAGGTAGCATCATGATCAAGTTTGCCACCCAATCCATGCGTTTCATGATTAGCCTCATCAATCACCATAATGCCCATCTCATCACATAAATCTAACAGATAGGGATCACTAGGGTAATGAGAAAGCCGAACACAATTAAAATTAAATTTTTTAATAGTTACAATGTCCTGTAATATATCTTCACGACTTAAAGCCTTACCTTTAGTCGGGTGGTGGTCCGGACGATTAACGCCATACAAATAGGTAAGTTTTCCATTTATCAATAACTTACTATCCTCCTTCCTGAATTCAATAGACCTGAAGCCCACCCTGCACGATTTCACTTCCTTAATATTACCGGCGCTATCTTCAAGACTTAATATCAAAGTATAAAGATTCGGCTCCTCAGTACTCCATTTTTTAGGATCCGGAATGATGGTTTCTAAAAGTCCGAATTTAACCCGATCTAATCTTGGATGCACTTCGTTCAAAATATCTTCAGCATTTTTTAATAATGGTTGTTTCAATACAGGCTGTTGCTTTTCATCGTATAATTGGGCCTTTAACATATAACCTTTCATTTCAGTGCCAGAAAGGTTTTCAATTCTCGGTCTGATACTCAGCGTTGCATCTTTATAATCCTTGTCCAACTTTGTTTGATAAAAGAAATCTGCTATTCTAAATTTAGGCTCTGCCATCAGATATACTTCCCTGTGAATACCACTCAATCTCCATTGATCCTGATCTTCCAGAAAACTGCCATCACTCCAACGAATCACCCAAACGGATAAAATATTTTCTCCATCAATCAAATAAGGTGTAATATTAAATTCAGAAGGCAAAAAACTGTCTTCTGCATAACCCAAAAACTTTCCATTTAACCATACCTTGTATGCAGAACTCACACCACCAAAATGCAGTGTTACATTCAGATCTTTCCAGTTTTGAGGAATTACAAATGTTTTCTGATAACACCCGACACCATTATAATCTCTTGGTACGTAAGGTGGATTAACGGGACGGAAAGGATACACAGCGCTTTTATAAATGGGTTTGTCATACCCTTTTAATTCCCAATTAGAAGGCACTTCAATTTGCTTCCAATTTTGCACCCTTGTTTTATAAAATTCTCTTGGTTCATCACCCGGTTTTAAAGCAAATGAAAAATCCCATTCACCATTTAATGAAATGAATCTTCCACTATTTTCGCGATTATTTCTCAATGCATCTTCAATGGTTGAATAAGAATAAGCTGTAGCTCTTGCCGCATCACGATTAATGCCACTTACCATCTGATCTTCGTAAGGTTCACGATTATAAATCGAAGGAGCCACCGGTACCGGAGCCGGTGTTTTATCTACCAATTGTGCATTAGCCTGAACGAAGAATATCAGCTGGGATATGTACCACAGCTGAAGTGTGCGACGCAAGGAAGATGATAGTAGTTCAAAAGTTGGTAACATAATTTTATCTTTTTAAAGGCATCCAAACCGTCATATCAGATTTTTCACGATTTGCCCAGGAATAATAAGGAATCAATTTTATCCTGACATTCTTCATTTCATTATCTATTTCCCGATACAATGTGTTGTTCCACTTGTTGTCCGAAATCTTTATAGCCTCACCCGATAGCGCTATTATGTTACCGCCATCAATGTGAGCCGGCTGGGGAGTAAATTTAATAGACGAAGGAATGATTATATTAAATATGTTTTGTTCGGGAACATCGGTTGATTCTAAACAATATACAACAGGGCCTCGTTTTACCGCCACCTGATTGCGTGTTTCCTCTACCATCGGATTGGCTTCAATAAGCATGGCAGGCATATTCATTACCAATTCAATTTTATCACCAGGATTAATAGATTTTAAAGCAAAGTATTGTCCGCCGGGAATATCAGATTTTATTACTTTACTATTCAACTTAATATCTGCCTTTTTGCACCATCCGGGAATTCTTAAATGCAACGGAAAGTTTTGGCTTGCAGATTTTACCCATATAGTTACAGAACCATCCCACGGATAATTGGTTATTTGCTGCAAAGAAATTTTATTACCATTACTTAAAGTAGTATTTAAATTATTTGCTCCATACATATTCAGATATAAACCATCCTTATCAGCGCTATACATATAGTTGCTTATCTCGGCTATTGTGCGCACAGTATTAGGCGGGCAACAATTGGAAAGACTAATGTAGGGAACACGACCGCCTTCCCAACGCAGGTGATATGGATAGTTTTGAGTATGCGCTAATGGGTTTGTATAAAAATAATTTTTCCCGTTCATACTTACACCGCTCAGCACACTGTTATACAAAGCCAGCTCAACAACATTAAAATATTTTTCATCTTTGGTAAGTAAAAACATGCGATAGTTCCAGAGTACATTTCCAATATTGGCACAGGTTTCATTATGTGCGCTAAAGTTTGGCAACTGATAATCACGTCCGTAAGACTGATGCACTTTTTGCACTGTATCCGGATTGTAAGAAGTGCCATCGACAGAAACTCCATCGTACAAGGCGCCGCATCCTCCGGTAACATACATCTTTGTAAGCATCACATTATTCCATAGTTTGCTCAATGTGTTAAATAAAGTAATATCTCCGTTTTCTGCATATAAGTCAGCAACCCCTGCCATCAGATAGTTAGCCCGGACTGCATGTCCAACGATCTTTTGCATTTCTCTAAATGGGGCACGGTCGCTATTATCATCAGTGCCTTCTACGGTTCCACGTATATCAATCAGTTTTTCAAGCAGTTTTAAATATTTCAGTTGTTTTGTTTCTCTGTATAGCTCTGCAAGACCCATGTAGTGAGAAGGACATATTGCATTGCGGGCCTGTTCGGGAGTAGCCGAATTATAAAAGCCGATCAAAAAATCAGCAGCCTTCCCGGCAATGGTCAAAAGATTATTTTTTCCGGTGGCTCTATGATGCACACAGGCTGCTGTCATCAAATGTCCTAAATTATATGCTTCAAAACTAAGCTTATCATCAAACAATTTGTTTTCGCCTGAAGCCTTTTGTTCTATAATATTTTTTGTATAAATATAACCATCTTCTCTTTGCGCTAAGGATATCACGCGGATAGCCTCTTCCATTTTATTAAACAAACCTATATCTTTAGTAGAGGCATACATAGCAGCAACAGCTTCAAGAGTTTTATAAAAATCACCATCGTGAAATGAGGGACCCTGAAAACTACCGGATTGCAATCCGGCCGCTATCTTAAAATTTCTGAAAGCATAACAAACAGTATCACTTGTATAAATGTTCCACAACTGAGGAACCATTACATCCCTGCAAACATTAAACCGCTCTGCCCAGAAACCGTCAGTCAGTTTCACATCATCCATTCCGAGTGAATATAGTTTTGCATAAGGGCTGTTTGAAGTGCCTACTAATCCTTTTTGAGCAAAGAGATTAATATTTATCAATAACAGCAAAAAGGATAATAATTTTTTTATTTTCATAATAAATACGTTTAAAAAGACCTATAACTTATGATAGGAAATGTTATATTGTCTGTCCTTTTCTAAGGTTAATTCATACTGATTATTTCCTTTATTTATAAAAGTTCCGAAATTAGTTTTAGGGATCTTTTTACTCTTTATTAAAAGTGTTCCCTCTCCTACCGGAGATTTTATTTTTATATTATTATCATTTACATACATCTCAATATTTCCGGCAGGCGTTGGCACTTTTCCTTCCATCCATTTTAAACCGCCTAACTCGGGTTGAATAAGGTATTGGGCATATCCGGGCGCCGTAGGTTTAACACCAAGAAAATATTTTCCTAACAGATAAATGGGGCTTGCTCCCCAGGCGTGGCAAAGGCTCTTTCCATATTTTCTTCCATACATGGCATAGTGTTCTGCATCGCTTTTTTCAGGATTGTATTCTTCCCAAAACGAAGTGGCTCCCAACTTCAGCATATTTCCCCAATAGTTTTTTATTTCCTTCAAAACATAATTTTGTTCGCCTAATGCACACAGCGCTTCCAACTCATAAAAACGCATGTATGGCGTAACAATTTTCTGTACATTATCATTCAGCAGCACTGAGTTTTTTACCAACTGCTTTTGATAATCATTGAAATAGTCGAAAAATATTGCAAACATATTGGCATAACGAGTAACATTATCGGTGGGTATCCCATCAATCCGGCTATGCACTAAGGCCTGCTTGTCCTGACTCCAATAAAAATCAAATAACTTCTTTTTCACATCAGAGGCAAGTGCAGTATAGTTTTCTGCATCCTCATTCTTATTCACGAGCCCGGCACACAGAGCCATCGTTTCAAGGCTTCGGGCAAAAAGTAACTGCTCAAAACTCACCTCTCCCTTCTTGCTGAGCCCGGCAGCCCAATCAATAAAAATCCAATCACCGGTAAGGCCCTCCAATAATCCGTTTTTATTCCTTCGCGACAATACATAGTCCATTAAACTTTTCATACGGTCATAATTCTGAACCAGAAAGGTTTTATCGCCCGAGTACAAATAATAGTCATAAATACCCAGAAACCAATAAAAAGTATAATCCATAATTGTATTGATATGACTGGTAACCGGATCTTTTCCGCGAAGCGCATACATAGTGCGCGTAACAGAGGCATTATCATTTATCTGATAATAGTTCATGAGGTAGCTTTGATAGGCATCGCCACTCCAAATCCATCTGTCGCGCTTAATGCCATCTATAAAAAATTCCCGGGTGGTGAGACGCATAGTATAGTCGGCCACATCCCAAATATTGTTCACTTCCTGATCATTACACCTAAAGTAGCCTTTATCGGGAACATCCAGAAATTCGTATAACATAGACACATCATCATAACTTACATCTCCTTCGGATATAATATTTACATATCTGAACGCTTTTGATAATGTCAATACAGAATCTTTCTCTGCGGATAAATCAACAATAAGTTTATCATAGGTTTCTGTATAAGCTGTATCCAATGCTTCTTCTTTACTTTCTCCGTAATAAATATTCAATTTTCCCTTCCCTATCAGCTTATGAAACTTAATGAACCCAAAGGTTTCTTTACCGAAATCAATTAGGTTTCCCGTTGGTAGTTTTTCACTCTTAATTGCCTTCATTGGTTTAAGAGATAAAGCAAATTGAGAAGGTTTGTTTTCTTTACTATCAAAATTCCAACTACCTGCGTTCAACCATTTGGTGGCAGATACGTCAGAAGCCTTTCCGCTTTCATCTATCCATTCCTTATCCTCAAAAGTCACCAGCCATGAATTATCGCTTTTTATTGTTTTTCCTTTTACAAAGATCGAAGGAACTGTGGCCTGATTGAACACTTTAATATTCAGCTTGTGCCGGCCGGCCGGTACCATTATTTTTGAAGGCATACCTTCCAAAGGCTTTCCATCCAATTTTACGTTATATTCACCCTCAACAGCGATTTCCACTTCCTCAGGGTTTGCCAGTTCGAATATTTTATGAAAATCCATTAATGGGTAAGGACTATCCATCTTCCAAAAAACAGGGAGAAACGTGCCACGTTCAGTACGGCGGTTCTGCATCTTATTGGAAAGCCAGATTTCATAATCTCCCGGATACCAAATCCAGGTGGCATTTTGAGAAAAACCTATTTGTACTAAGAAAACAAATAAAAATATTGCAACAAAAAATTTAGAATTGTTTCTCAGCAGCCTTTTTAATAAAATGTAAAAATCGAAAATAGCAGTCATAACATTTTTTTTAATTCCTGTTTAATGAAAAGTCAGATATAATATTATCATTACAATGATTAAAGCGCCCCATACTCGTTTAACCAATTTGGTAGGCGGGCTTACATTTTTTCTATCAACTACCGTATAACGGACAGGGGTTTTATCTGTTAGTGAAATTAAAACCGTTAATAAAAACAATAAAGCGAAAGTGTAGAACGATAGTAAAAGATAATGTGGCCAAAAGCTATACTGATCCGATGGGAATACCCACAGATATAACGCACCTACTCCAAGGCTCAAGGCCGCACCCCATGACAATGTGAAATTGACAGCCTTACGTGATGTCTTTTTCCAAAATACAGCCAGCAAAAATACAACGGCCAAAGGAGGTGCGATAAAACCTAATACAGCCTGAAAAATATCAAATAGTTTCAGTCCTTTTATATTATCAATAGCGATAGCAATCAATACGGCAATTACACATCCAACCAATATCGTAATCCGTCCGGTTTTTATAAGTTGCCGGGTAGAGGCATTAGGATTAATTTTTTTTGCATATATATCTGTGGTAAAAACGGCGCTTAATGCATTTAATGAAGAACCCACTGTTCCTACCAATACAGCGATTAAAACGACAATCACCAATCCATTGAGTCCGGTTGGAAACAGGTTCGTAACCATTGTCATGTAAGCGAGGTCAGGATCACCCAAATCAGGGTACAAAACAAAACAGATGATTCCGGGGATAATAAATAGTGGTAAGGAAAATATCTTTAACCACCCTATAAAACTTACACCTAATTGCCCTTGTTCAAGATTACGAGCACCCAATACCGATTGTACCATTGCCTGATCGGTACAAAAAAAGGCAATAGCCGAAACCGGATATCCTAATAAAATAGCAGGCCAGGGGTAATTAGTATCCGAAGCAGGTTTAATCAACTCCCAATAGTGTGGTGGGGCTTTGTCAATTAATGCCTGAATACCGCCCACTTTGTATAACCCCAAAATACATAAAAGGAATGACACAACAAGCAGAAGTATCATCTGAAAAACATTAATACGGGCTATCGCTTTCAATCCACCGGCAAAAGCAAATAATCCGGCAAACAAAACCAAAGCAATTACCGACTGCCACATTGGAATCCCCAAGATCTGGCGTATCAGGAATCCACCTGCAAAAAGCCCGAGTGAAAGCCATGAAATCAACATTTTGATAAGCGCATAATAGGCCAATACAGTACGGGTAGTATCTCCAAAACGCTGACCCATAAATTCTGGAAGCGTTATTACATTACTGGCAAGATAAATAGGCGCAAAAACAATTGCCAATAAAAATAAGAATACAAAAGCATACCATTCAAAATTTCCGGCCACAATACCGGTGGCATATCCAATACTTGCAAATGCCAGAAGCATAGAGGGCCCCACATTGGTACCCCACATATTAAACCCTATGTTGTACCAATTCAATGATTTCCCCGCAAGAAAAAGGGTTTCATCTTTTTTCCGCTTCTTTCCAAAACTCGCTTTGTAACCAATCAATAGCAGCACCATCAGATATACTACGACGATTACATAGTCAGGCGTTTGTAATTTGGATAAAATATTATTCATTTAAATTGCTTTTCCCTTGTAAGAAAAATTAGTTTAGTATTCAGATAAATTGAAGAATTGAATATTTTTTTAATCATTGTTCCTGTTTTTTACCGCCCAGTTTTAAGCATTTATTATCCTGAAAAAACATCTACTGTTCCTCTATTTGTAATCTTCATTTTAATCAATATCATATTCTCTTAAAATTTCAGAAATCAAAACCGGTTTTCCCGTACTCAAACATTTATCCATTGCCTGTAATAATGCCGCAGTGCCAATACCTTCTTTTATATCGGGGTAAGCAGTAAAACCGTGAGTAATAGAGTCTGCAAAGTATTCAAGATAGTTCTGATACTCACCTGCATGGTGGCTTTGTCCTTCAAAACGAAAATAATGTTTCAAAGCCTTGTCTCCCCAGGTGATTATTTTTTCTTCCCCTCTTTTGTTAGTGATTGCATACCGCAACTCATGATAGTCAGCCTGGTTGGCTCCTTCGGTGCCACGAAGTACCGTACTCATGCCGCTTTCCCGATAAGTCGGCTGAATTGGTGAAGTATATACCCCACTCACTCTTGCAACCCTGCCATCTTTTGCACGGAAAATAAAGTGCATTACATCCTCGTTTTTTAATCCTGCTTTTTTTGCATTAAAACTGATCATGCCATAACCCATTACTTCTTCTATTTCAGGCATATACCACCTAATGAAATCTACCGGATGGCTTAATCCGCCATAAAGCCATTTGAAAGAATTTTCAAGCGCCCATTTCTTTTCCAAAAACCAACGATGGTCAGCATGGTAATGACTCTCAACCGTAATGAGATCGCCTATTTCTCCTTCTTCAAAATCTTTGCGCTGCCTTATTGCCGGCTCAAAAAATCGTGAACTTTGACCTATAAAAACTTTTTTGTTCATTCTTTGCTGTAGTTCCAACAAGTCCTTAGCATCATGCAGATTATCTATAAACGGCTTGGTACACACTACATGTTTTCCGCTTTGTAAAGCCATTTTTATATGCTCGGCATGGAGATAATCTGGAGTGTAAATAGCTACAATATCAATGTTTTCATCTTTTAATATATCATCATAATTGGTGGCATATTTTATAAATCCAAATTCATGGCACCGCTGTTTACAAAGCGCTTCATTAGCATCACAAATATTCTTCAATTCCAACTTATTGCTATTTAAAACTGCGCTGATAGTACTTCTCCCTTCGCCAAGTCCCAAAATAGCAACTGATAGTTTTTTTTCTGTCATCATATTTCTATTATACGTTTTATGATTTAATTACTCTTTTGAAACAAAACCCATTTTTCGCCCGGGCTTGTCCCTTCTATTCCTTCCTGATAAGGGGCCATTATCTTATTCCAATCATTTACCCGTGGGTTATTTTTAGTCGTTTTAGGATTCAATTTTTCCAAACTTTCTCCTTTCGGAATAGCAATAATCAACATCAATTGTCTCCCATTTTTAAATAATAACAGTTTTTGAAAATCTGCATTGCAAAATCCTTGTGAAACTTCCGGCCATTTTTGAAACTGGGTAGCATGATAATCCAAATACTCTTGCTGCTTATTCTTATCGCTTACAAGATTGGCAGTCATTATTACATAATCCCATTCGCTTGCTAAAGTCTTGTCATTGCAATGATTTTGTTTATCAAATTCATAAAACAAATCATGATAAACCCGAACCTCTGTTTTTGAAAAGTTATTCTTTATACGACCTTGTATCACTCCAATATCTTGCACATAGCTGTAGATAATATAATGATTCTTCCACTGATAAATACTACTTCTATCCATACCGTTTTGATTTAGCAGTAATTTCAATTTATTTAAATCAAATTCTTTTTCATCATGCACTATTAATTCCATAAGTTCTTTTCTCTGTTTATTTATAGGCAGGCTCACATTACTTACCGTACTGTTTTTTGTCAACATTTTGTATTCACTCTCAATTCCTGCATTTTTCTTAACCAGTTCATCTACTTCAGGTCCATTATTATTCCAGATATTATTAGGTCCATTATTATTCTGCAAATATTTTGCTGTGGGAGTCCAGTTGTTTTTAATTGTAATTTCGGAGGAGCCTTCATCCGTATATAAATAAAACCAATGCGTAGGTAAATGAACATAAGGCGCTTTATAAATACTATCTATATAGTTCTCTGCAATAACAGATCCGGGTTGAGCGCTTAGAGTATAAATACCCGCACAATCATAATTATGTTTTCCATAATGGTGGATTTTATTTTTAATAACTTTATTATTGCTCATTATATTAGTCTGCGGTGTCCAGCCCCATCCTATGCTTATACCGCTATAGGATACATTTTCAATTTCATTATTACTGATTATGATATTTCGAACATAACCGGCACCAATACCCACACATCCCCAATCTTCGTTAGAAGCATCTGTAATAAAGTTATTCTTAATCAAAATATTATCCGTTACCTCTCTTTCATCTTCAGGATTATAGGGGATATGCACTTCGTGTGTCGGTTCGCTGAATACACCTGCAAGTAAAGCTGTTCCCCCAATGTCTTTAAAAAGATTCCCGGTTACAGTTGATGCTTTTACTCCCTTGTGCATGTCTAACCCTGAAGAAGCATAATGACTGAAATCGCAATCATTTATCCTGATATTTGTTGCATAATCAATAGCTACTGCTGCTGTTGGCCTCCCTACCCATGCTTGATTATCCAGAGCCGGTCTTTCCTGAGTACCTGCAGGCCTGATTTTATAGGCATCCCACATGAACATACCCGCCTGATGAGGCACATGTCCCTGCAACGAAGGACGCATCCACCCGGTATGTTGAAAACTAATACCATTAATTTTAATATTCCTGACGGGGGTATCTTTAGTTCCTTTGATTTCCAGAAGCGTTTCAAGAAAAGGAGCGATAACCTTTGCTTTACTCATATCTTCACCGTGACGAGGCCAATAATAAAGTTTTCTATCGGGTACATCCAGATACCATTCGCCCGGTTCGTCAAGAAATTGTAACGCATTGGTGAGAAAAAAAGCTGAGTTCCCAGTTTCTTCAGAAAGCCAGGGAGCAGGCCAGGGATGCTCACTTTGAATCTTTGCTTCCGGCTGATAGAAAAATAATCTAGCACTGTCTCTGAATACATCTAAAGCTTTTATTCGAAGAATAGCTATTTCCCACCATTGATGGATAAACATTTCTAACCCTGTTTCTTTTTGCAGATGAGCAAAAGGCAATGACGGAATAACTGCCGCCTGTTTTTGCTTATCCCAATTTAATATGCGATGCATCGTATTCCCATTCGCACTCTTTGCTCTGGTTGCTTTCTTATCATTTACCCACAACTGTCTGAAATTGAACAATTGTCCACCTACCAACGGTACGTCCGCAACCCATACTTCAGCACGTGACAAAATCGGAAGTTTTGCAGGATAATTGTTTAATTTCTTCCAAGCCTTTATTTTGATACCGCCACTAATAATAGGCTTCGCCCCCTTTAACGCCTCAATAATTGTAAAATATTCATCATAACCGCTATCCTCTGGCCTAATTATGACAGGTTCCTCAAGGAAATACATTCCGTCCTGCAAAAGAATTTTCACATCTTTTGTATCCTTAATGGAACTTAATCTTCTTATCTCTCTTGCCTGCCTCAATGCTCCGTTCAAAGTTGCTTTCGGTTGGGTCATCGTTCCATTATTATTATCATCACCATCGGGTGATACATAAATCTGACCTACAGATTTTTGAACTGAAAAAACAATGATCCAACAAAAGATATTTATGATTATTCTACTCACTGAAACACTTTTTTTAGATAAGCCACATTGGCGCCATAATTATACTTTACATTTCTCGGCTGGGTAGCATCTCTACTCCTTTCTACAACGAGCCATCCCTTCCAGCCCATTTCATCTAATATTCTTTTTACCCTATACATATCAATCTCTCGGTCATTTTGAAGCCACACACTATCCTTATTCGTTGCATGGATCATTGCAATATTGTTTTTACCTAATATCTTTAACTCATCATATAAATCTCTACCTTCTTTTAACGGATTTGAAAAATTGAAATATATTTTTATTGCAGGAGAGGCAATCTCCTTTAATAATTGAACTTCTTCAAATGCAGACAGAGATGTCTCAATAGCCAGTATAACACCTGCCTTAGAAGCCATTGCTCCTGCTTCTTTAAGCCTGGAAATAACCGAAGCTCTCTTCTCGGGATTTTGTTTCATATCACACTGTACACCCATTGGCAGAAAAGCCATTTTTATATTCATCAACTTCATAGTTTTTATACAGTCTTCAATCGATTTTTTCCATTCCTGCCTTCCACAAAATGACTGAGCGTAATAACCTGTCATGGCCAGAGAAAATAATTCTATTCCATTTTGCTTTGCTGTTTTTAAATATTGTAACCTTACCGAATCTATCAATAATTTATTATCAAATGTTGGCCTTTGTCCCAAGCCTCCCATATCTACTTCAAGGCCATCGGCGCCCAATTCTTTGGTAAGGGGGATGGCGCTTAACTTCTGACGTTTTAGCAACATTAAATCTATCAGTCCAATTTTATATCTCGGGTCGGACGTTATCTTTTTTGAAGCCGAACAAGCTGCAAAACCAACTAATATTGCCAATGCAACAATGACACCTGATACTTTTTTTAGTGATTTCTGAATTGTATTTTCTTTATTTAATTGCATTATAAAATACCTTTTCCAAATTTTCAAATCCATGAACTGCCCTTGCAGGAAGCTTTTCGCCATTATCGCCAAATACGTACAATTTATTTTCAGGCTCAATGGTAATACTACTTTCATCTATATTCCCATTCTCATCTTCAATGGCACTAATGTTCAGGTTAAAATATTTTGCAAAAAATTTATAAACAGCGATACGTTTATTTATACCATAATCGTGTCCTTCATTTGGCAGATGTACATTTTCCACATTATCTTTTTTACCATACCAATTATAAATTTTTTGGAGATATAAAAAATCATGCTCAGGCATTTTATCCGTCCAGTCTCCTACATCGCTCACCAATAACTGAGGATTCGGAGCAGCCATTGCTGCAATTTCAACATTATCAGTGCCTCCTCCACATGCATGAACAGGCATACCACTTTCACAAGGACATCCGCCATAGAAATAAGAAGAAATCATTACAACAGGGGCCGATGCTTTTATTCTGGTGTCAATAGCAGTCATCAAAGCAGTGTGCGTACCACCTCCGGAGCCACCGGTAATGCCCACCCTTTCAGCATCAGCATCTGGTAATGAAAGCAAATAATCCAGAATTCTGATTGATCCCAAAATCTGTATGCTCTCAGCAAGACTGCGCCGATGGTCTTCTTCCTTAAATTGTAATAAAGATTCGCCCCAGGCAAATAAATCATAGCTAAAAGCCATTGCCCCCATTTTTGCAAATGCGGCACAACGGTATTGACAATCCGCACGATACCGATGTTTTGGCCAATGCCCGTCAGGATTTAGAATTACCGGTATTTTACCCCTATACTTCAATGGCTTGTACAAAGAACCATTTACCCAAACGCCTGGCAAAATCTCTATTGCAATATTCTGAACCGAATATCCTTTATACTTTCTTACGGGCGTAACAATAGGCTTGCTTAGCGGGTAAGCAGGTAATTTTGAAAGCCTCAGCGCATCCATGATGCAAGGCAGTAATAAATTCCTTCTTTCAATCCATTCCTGTAAATTATTGTACTTCGAAGCAATATCATCTAATTGCGCCCAACCTTCTTTCACCGGCCAGCGATAATATTCATAAGGGCTAAGTTTATATTTGTTGGCCCCATCAGGTTTTACTTTCAAGTCAAAAGGCGATAAAATGTTTTTCAGCGTTTCTTCCACATCCGGGCGATAACGCCATTGTGCATAATTCAATACTTTTCCCTGTACCATCTCCTCATTAAACTTGATCGTCACTCCATAACGTTTTTGAATATCAAATAATACATCTTTTAAGGACATTGCATACTGATGATCACTATCATTTTGTGCAATAGTGAGAATAGGAAATAGCAGTATAAAAAATACAAAAAGAATTCTATTACGTACAGATAATTGCATAACCCACTTTTTTAGATTTTATAATTTTACAGGCTCAATTTCCAATCTTTCGCACCATTTCAAAAAGTCTTTATGAATAGCATCCATATCCTCTTTTTGTTCTGGGGTAAGATGCATTGAATAGGCACGACTAATATTGCGTACTGATAAACCTCGCTTTGCCAAAAAGTACTTTGCGCTGATGGGATAAGCAATATGAATCGTAGGATCAACTCTTGTTAATTCTGATTGCAACCAATCCACCTCCTCCCTCTTTTCGGGATTATTGGCATTATTCACCATCCACACCAACACTTCGGGGTAGAAGTTCCCCGAAATGGAAGACATTCCTGTTGCTCCATTTTGAATACTAAAAGAAGCATTTGGCGTATGTGCATCATAAAACTCAAGTTTTGATTTCGTTTTTTGCAATACATCTAACTTTCCCTTCACATTCTCGTGCGTAATAGAGGTGTCCTTATGATAAATAAAGCGTTCAAATTCCAGTAATTTTTTAAACACTTCAGGTTCCACAATCCTTTTGTACGGAGAAGGGCACTCATACATTCCTAAAGGGATATTATCTGTTAAAGAAAGTATCTTTTCAAAGTTTCTCAATAGGGCATCATTGCCCTCATCCACTTTTGCAAAATGGCCGGCTATCATAATAACGGCATCTACTCCAATATCATAAATCCTTTTGGTAAAATCAGCCTTATCTTCCAGTGTAAGACCAAATGAGCCTGTAGCTACAATGGGCACCTTCCCATTTACACGCTCTACCACATGTTTTGTAAGCTTCAATCTTTCGTCTTCGCTGAGGCTAAACATTTCACTGCTCAGGCAGTTTGCAAAAAAGCCACTGACACCAGCCTTTAAATAAAACTCAACCAGTTCCGAAACAGCATCATAATCAATTTCAGCTTTCAAATTGAAAGGCGTAATCATTACCGGAACAAATTTTTTATTATCCATCATTCAGTTATTTTTTCGTATTTATTTTAAGTTTATTTTTTAATTGTGTCAATAACACTCCTGTAAATAATATTACAAGTGTACCCACAACAATTACCATGTTGATATGCAGACTGGATCGCAGATAACCAAAATCGGCCGGAAGCTCAGGAGAGAAGGTTAGCCACAAAATGACTAAAATTCCTACTACTACGGCAGCTAATGCCTGACCACCCTTTGTTTGCCTGCTCATAATACCTAACAAAAAGAGACCCAACATGCCACCTGCAAAAATGCCCGAAAGTAACCACCACACATCCAGCACACTCTTAATACCCAACATTGCAAGCCCGGTTCCCAGACCAATAAGTCCGAATACAATGGTACCAATATGTAGTAATCTCAACTCTGCTTTTCCAGTCAGGTCGGGTTTAAAATATCTTTTATAAATATCTTTTGAGAATACGGTGGCACATGCATTCATTCCAGAACTAATCGTACTCATTCCTGCGGATAAAATAGCCGCTATTATTAACCCTAAAAATACTTTTGGAACATGATTTACCATAAAGTGTGGCAAGACCTTGTCTCCATAATCCGCCGGTTGCATCGTTGCTGCCAATTCCTTAATTTGTGCACTTGATGCATTTAAACCCAATCTTTCCGCAGCTGCTGTCTGTTTTAATACTTCTGTAAGTTCGGGATGTAAAGAATAAAAAGAAAATAATGCAGAACCAATTATAAAAAAGAGCAACGATGCAGGCACATACATATACACACACAACCAAATAGATTTTTTTGCTTCTTTGTCTGAACTTGCTGTATGATACCGCTGTACATAGTTTTGGTCCATTCCAAAATTATTCAGGTTCATAAAAAAGCCGTATAGCAATATGACCCAAAAACTGGAAGTAGTGAAATTCATCTTCATATCTCCCAAACTGAATTTATTGTTGGCATGGGCAATCTGGTATGCTTTTTCTACACCTCCCGGAATCGCTTTAATCACTAAAAATAAAATCAGCAAGGCCCCGAGAGTTTTTAGAATTCCCTGCACTACTTCTGTCCATATTACCGCCTCCATTCCGCCCATTACGGTGTAAATAATTATACAAACGCCCATCACTAACATGATAGAGACCATTGAGTAACCCAACAACGCCTGCAGACTCAGCGCCATCCCAAAAAAGACGGAGCCCATTCTTGCAAACTGAGTAAGAATAAAACATATAACTGCATACGCTCTTGCCCAGGGACCAAATCGTTTTTCAAGATGTGTATAAGCAGATACTTCTCCTGTATTTCTATAAAACGAAACAAAGTACTTAGCAGCAAAATAAGCTGCGATCGGCATAGATATGCTGAAAACAAAAGCATTCCAATTACTGCCAAAGGCTTTACCAGGTACTCCCAGAAAAGTATTACTACTTAAAAAAGTAGCATAGATTGACAAACCAATTGCCCAGCCCGGAATTTTACCTGAGGCCTTTGTAAACTGGTCGGCACTTTTATTTTTCTTTGAAAAATAATATCCAATCCATACCATACCCAACAGGTACAGAATAATGATAATGAGATCTACAAGCGGAATGTGTTTCAATTTATATAATGATTTATCAATTTTCAGATTTATTATTAATCGTCTGTAACTACTCCCTTTTTAGCTTTTAAAGCTCCCGGCCATTTTTTATTTTTGATTGCTGTCAGTTTTAATTTAGAAGGATCAATCATAACGTATTTAATTTTTTGTCTGCGCCAGGTATATACTATGTGTACCATTCCATCTTTGCCTTGAATAACTGAGGGATAAGAGTACTGACTAATCGGAGAATCTTCAAGTACTAAAGCAGCATACCATTTTTCACCATCTTTGGAAAGGGAAACATTCAATGGCGTTCTTGGTCCTTTCCCCCTAACCCATGTTGAATCAGGTAATACATGATTATAAACCAATAACTGCCTGCCATCTTTCAATGTTACCGCGTCAGTCCCCGAATTATTATTAGGTAAGTTCAACGAACTCATCTCGCTCCATGTCTTACCTGCATCCTTACTCCACGACTGATAAAGAACTGTATTACGAGTCCTCCCAATAACTTGTAAATCACCATTTTTATATTTTAAAATTGAAGGTTGAATAGCTGAATATTTTACTCCATCATTTATGGGTTCCGACTTAGTCCAGGTCTTCCCCCAATCGTTAGTATATTCAAAATGAACCTTCCAGCCATTTTTTTCTGTACTTGAAGGACAAATTAATACACCATTAATGAGTTCGGGTTTATTTTTAATGGGTCCCAGATAGTCTTGAGGCAATGCCTCTCGCTCACTCCATGTATGGCCATTATCCTTCGAGCGTTTAAGCCATCCTGTCCAACCGGCAACATTTGGCCCAATTTTATAAAATAATAAAAGATCGCCATTTGGCACTTGATACAGAACCGGATTATAACAGGCATAACGGACAGAATCGCTGAGCACACCATCTGCTGCCATAGCAGGCTTTGTCCATTTCCCATTTTTCAAATGGCTGGTCCAAATACAAACATCTTTATGCCCCTCTTTAGTACCTCCAAACCATGCCGCAATCAATCCTTCGGGTGTCTCCGCGATAGTAGAAGCATGTGCCTCAGGAAAAGAAGCGGATTCATAAATAAACTCGTCCACTAAAACACCTTTCTTCCACCTGTTTTTTTGTGCCGATGAAGGTGTAACCAGAAAAATCATAACAAGTAAAATGATTGCACTTTTTACTATATTTAATTTTTTCATACGAAAGTAATTGTTCATTTTTTATAAAATTATTTTAAAGTTTCAATAAAATAAGTCCCGCTATTAAGCCTCAATGAGGTCATTCCTTCTTGTGTTGTTAATAAAGAAACGCCCTCTGCCTCCAAAATTGCCCGACCGCCTTCTTTGATTAATTTGTGGTCTTCTTCAGGAATATAAATAACCGCTGATGTATTTGCCGGAACTGTTATTCTCCAACTTAATTTTCCATTCTTTAAAGACCAATTGCTTTTAATTTCGCCGTGAACTGATTGATATGAGGCATCAGCATATTTCAGTCCTGACTCAAATGCCGGTTTCATTTCAATTTCTCTGAATCCGGGTTCCAACGCTTTAATACCTCCTACATCTTCAAACATCCAGATTAATAAATCACCAAGAAGCATAATATGGTTTTGAGAATTCATCTTAGGGTCGGCGGTATTGCCATTCCATAATTCCCAAATTGCAGTGGCTCCATTTTTTATCATATAACCCCAACTAGGATAGGTAGTATTACTAGCCAAAGTGAATGCTGCTTCCGACTTACCATTGTGAGTTAAAGTTCGCATCAGCCATTGTGTGCCAATCACTCCGGTGCTGATATGCATATTATCAGTGTTCAATTTTTTTAGAATATTTTCAAAAACATACGCACGATTTTCTTCGGGAACCATGCCAAAGCAGAAGGGTAACAGGTTTGCAGTTACAGTGCCATTATCATACTGATCTGTTTCCTTGTTAAAAAACCTGCTGTTAAATGCCGTCTTTATATTTTCCTGTAAGTTAGAATAAATATCAACATCCTGATAATTCTTTGATATTCTTGCAAAATCAGTCATTATCCCTAACAAATGATAGTAATAAGCTGTCGCGATCAGTTGTCCGTTTGTATTTCGCATACTATCCTGCGAACGAATCATTTTTAAGTCTTCGGGTGGCACACACCAGTCGCCATATTTATCTTTTGTAAGAATATTATTTTTCAAATATTTTGATTTCATATACATCATCCATTTCTTCATAGACGAATAATGTTTGAAGATACTTTGTTTATCATTAAATTGATGATATAACATTTGTGCAACCAGAATATAGGTTCCAGGCCAGGTAATATTGTCACTATAATAATTCCAGAATGCAGGAGCAACATCGGGTATTGCCCCCTCTTCCGTTTGAGATTGTTGTATATCATCAAGCCACTTGGCATATAAAGAAGCATTATTAAACAAAAAACTTTCGCCATAAGCGCCTTGCGCCCTATCGCCTAACCAAGGTTGTCGCTCATTACGTTGCGGGCAGTCCACCGGCATTCCCTTATAATTAGATGCAATGCCCCACCATGCATTCTTCAAAATCTGATTTATGGTTTCATCGGATGTTTTTAAAGATCCAATTGTCTGCATTTGGTCAAATACAAGGTGTCCTTCAAAGTTTTCTAATTCAGGATCTCCGGGCCACCCGATTATTTCCACATATCTGAAACCGTGATATACAAAAACAGGATGCCAAACCTCTTCACCCTTTCCATTTAAGGTATAAACGTCGGTAACCCTGGCATCACGCAGGTTGGCAACATATAATTCCCCATCGGCTTGAAGGCTCTCTGCAAAACGCATCTTTACCATATCTCCCTTCTTCCCTCTTACTTTTATCTGAAGCCAACCGGCAAAATTTTGACCCAAATCCAGAATAAAGTTCCCTTCTTTAATTTTCTTTATTGAATTGGGTTTTATGATTTTCATTACCTTCATAGCAGGATTAGGCTGAGGCGCTATTTTGCCTTCCGGGGCTTTTACTAACTGTGGTACCAACCACTTATAGTCATTGTAATTTATTATTGACCAATTTTCTAATTCCTTTGTAGCATCATATTCCTCACCATCATATTCGTTATTGGTTCTAATGGGACCATCAGCAGTGAATTTCCAGCTCTGATCAGAAACTACAGTCCGCCTCGACCCATCCGCATAAATAATGTCTAATTGGAATAATAATTTTGGATATCCAAAATTATTTATTTTCTGAGGCTTATAGTCTTGCCTCATAGTAAAAAAGCGGCCATTACCAAGAATAACACCTATGGCATTTTTCCCTTTTTTAATATGCTCCGTAACATCGTAGGTGTTACTCAAAACAGTCTTTCGATAATCAGTTGGTGCCGGGGTCAATACCTTATTTCCAACTTTTCTTCCGTTAATATGAAGCTCATACATCCCAAGCCCTACAAGATTTACAAAAGCTTTTTTAATCGTTTTTTGTGTATTAAATTCTTTTCTGAAATATCTTGCTGATAGTCTTGACCATTGAGAAACACTATCCCAGGAAAAGGCTTTGTCATACCCTATCCATTTCGCTTTCCATTCTAATGTATTTAGAAACCCGATTGTAAAAAAAACCGGTTTACTCCAGGCTTCATCTCCATTATTGGTTTTTATCCACACCTTCACATAATAGTATTGATTGGATTCTAAATTATTGCCACCAAAAGGTATATTAACCGTTTCTTCACTATCAATCTTTCCGGATGACCATACATCTCCTATATTCTTTTCAAGGTTTAATTTAGATGTTGCCACCAAAATTTGATAAGCAGTCTGTTTCACATTTCGTTTTTCTGAATTCAGTTGCCAGCTAAATCGTGGTTGAATTGTAGCAATTCCAATCGGGCTTGACTGGCCTTCTACCAGCAGATTCAAAACCTGCACCTGAGATAAACCAAAATAAGAGAAACACAAAAAAACCAATAATAATTTTACCCTCATGATTTTTAGTTAACACTATTAAAATTAAACCATAATTCTATTTGCAATGCCCTTGATGGATCCTTTTCGTAATCATAATAGATATTATCAAGTCCCATAGGACCGGTTGTTTCCCTTGTTTGTGTTCGGGAGCCGATAGAAGGGATGGCATTCATAAACGAAATATCACCGGAAGGAAACCAAGGCTCATAATTATGCCACTGATCGGTTTTCCATTTTGCAGAATATAATCTTAAGAACAAATCATCTGTTTCGGTAGCTACTATAAAACTTTGCTTGTCTGTTTTAAATTGTCCTCCATAAAACTGAGCATAATAACCTTTGAACTCAGGATAGTTCCATTGTTCTCCTGTTTCGGTATCATTATATTCTTTTTTCCAAACACCAAACTGACCTCCTTTAAGCCGATTCTTCCAAACACGGTATGGGCCTTTACCCATAAATGTTACTGACCGAATATCTTTTTCAGGAAAATCAAAATTGATACCTAACATTTTGGTGTGTAAAGAATCAGGAAAATAATTCAACCCCAATTTTATCCAACCATTTCGATATACTGTCCACTTTAAAGTATTATAACTATTTTTTTTATTGTACAAAGAAGAAACGATCAGGTTCTTATCATCATCAAATTCATAGGAAATATTGCTAAAATTGGTAACGCCTTCCTGAATTATCGGTCCATTAGTTAAAGGTATTGTTCCCCGGGCATTTTGCACTTCCTTCAATAATCCATTCGTATTATTGAATTTTAATCGCAGTTCTCCCACAGAAACATCATAAGTATCTCCGGAAGTCGTAACTGAAATATCATTTTCTTTTCTATCTTTTTCAATCAGCCTGTGAGCCATTTCTTTTGGTTGGGTAATTGTAAAGCTCCAGGTAAACAATTCCTTTTGACACTGATCTTTTATCGTTACATACAACACGTCATAGTCATCCCAGTTCTCCGGCAGGTCCATTTGTATATATCCTTTTTGTAAAGGCAGAATATCTGGCGCAGTGATTATTCCCGTAATTTCAAATTCTTTACTCCAATTAAATCTTTTCAGTTTCCAGCTAAAACTGCATGTTTTTGTATTTGTAAAATGGTATCTGTTTTCAATATTTAATCTGCCATCAAACTGAGGCGTAATTTCCTTCCTTTCTATATATACCGGGCTCCAGATTTCTTTAATAGCAAAGAAACTTCCCTCTTTTTCATGATGTGGTCCTACAATTCCATCAGCGCTACGGTGTTTGTCAGTATCTACTGAGTCGTTCAGATCTCTCCGTATCACACCCTGATCTGCAAAATCCCAAAGAAAACCTCCGGCATGTAATGGTTCATTCCACATTACATTCCAATAGTCTTCGAGGCCAGCGCCGTGACCGCCATCAAACCAGCCATGCAGAAACTCAGTCGGCATCACTATCTCTCTACCATTATCATAATTACCTACTCCATAATTGTATTGACGATAATGTTGTGTCTCAATACCATTGTGTAATTGCCAGGGATGAATCACAACCCGATTTTGTATATCATATTTTTCAAACCATTTATCTAATTCGGGATTACTGCCTCCCTCATTCCCATTGGACCAGATGACAACAGAAGGATGGTTCCGGTCATGTTCCACCATTTCTTTCACTAATTTTGTTCCTGTGGGAGTATCATAATGTCCATGCCAGCCGGCAAGTTCGTCAATCACATATAATCCCAAAGAATCACACACATCAAGAAAATGGCCATCAGGAGGGTAATGACTCATACGAACAGCATTCATGTTCATTTCTTTGATAAGCTGCACATCTTCCACGCTGTTTTTATAGCTTGTTGTTCTTCCGCTTTCCGATCTGAATGAATGTCTGTTTACTCCTTTAAATTTCATCTTTACACCATTTACGTAAATGCCGTCTCTTTGCTTTACTTCAACAGTTCTAAAGCCTATTCTCCGGGAAATTGTGTGAGCAATTTTTCCATTTATCAACACTGTAAAAACTGCTTTATATAATACAGGGCTTTCACTATTCCAAGAAATTATACGGTCAAATATATTTTCAATTCTTGAGCTATCATTCCAAACCTTAGCTGAAATAGTTTTCCCAATTTGATTTCCATTGCCGTCATATAGTTGCATCAATACCGCATCGGCTTTACCACTTGTACTAATATCAGCCCTGAATCTTCCGTCCGCCTTTGCGTCAACCGCAATATTTTTAATGTGAGAAACCGGCAATGCCTCTAACCAAACGGGGCGGAAGATGCCGCCAAAAATCCAGTAATCTGCTTCACGCTCTGCTGCATTAACCGATTTATTTGAAGAGTGTTTATCAACCTTCACTTCAATCAGGTTCTCTTTTCCGTACTTTAATAATCCGGTAATATCATATTTAAAGACATAAAAAGCACCCTGATGTTTTGGGCCGGCCATCTTACCGTTTATCTTAACTTCAGCATCAGTCATCACACCTTCAAATACAATATTGATTACTTTATCTTTCCATGTTGAAGGAACTAAAAATTTTCTTTTGTAAAAGCCGGTTTCTTTTCCGCGAACACTATCTTTTGCAAATCCATAATCATATTTTCCAAAACCTTGCAACTCCCAACAAGAAGGAACTCCAATTTTAGTCCACTTGTTACTATTCATTCCACCGGTACATAAAAAATCCCATTGCACTATATCTTCATTTCCACGGCCACTCAAATACTGTACTTCAGTTTGTTGTGCCAAACCCTGAGTAACCATCCACAAAAACAATATGGTGAAAAATTTATTCATTTACTTAAATTCTTTAATGACAGAGCCGGATGTTCTGAATGGCAAAGCCGGCAGCCCTTGTTTATTAAATAATGTTGCAGGTGCATCTTCACGCCATGCATATCTTACCGTTTTGGGATTTTTTATCCCCTTTGAAGATAACCAAATTTTATTATTCTTTATGACTGCTTTAGCTTCGGTAAAAACGCCTGAATCGTTTTCAATTTCAAAACCTTTTAATGCCTTATTGCCTTTACTTACTAAACCTCCATCTGAATATTTAAACTCCAGAACCAATGAATTGCCTCTTCTCATTATTCTTTTGAATATTACCCCCATTGGTACACCATTTCCTTTATGGTAGGTTTTTATTAATGCGGCATTTGCCAGCCTCTTTCCGATATCCCATTTGTTTACAGGGTGCAAATCATTAGGGTCGTCATTTAAATCAAGTGTGGCAATCATTGCTGTATTAGCAAGTTTCAACACTGCGGCCTGAGCTTCCCAAAATTCAGGTTCGCTATATACCGTATATTCCCTGTCAGTTGCTTTAGAGTAATAATAGGGTGCAATTTGTACATAATAAAAAGGCATTTTCGGATTTCGCCATTGGCCCCGCCAAAAGTCAATCAATGATTTCATTTTATAACTGTACTGAATTCTTTCATTCAAAAAACAATTGCTTTCACCCTGATACCACAAAACACCTTTTAATGTGTAGGGGATAAGAGGAACAATCATTGAATTATAGAATTTTCCGGGATCTCCATCAATTTTCCCTACCGGACTATTTTTATTCAATTTGAAAAACGCCTGCATTTTTATTGCTTCGGCAGGCATCCAGGGTTCAATCCTACTGCCGGGAATTGCCGCCGAAATAATACCAACGGGTACTCCTAATCTTTTTTGTAATTCTTTCGCAAAGAAATAACCAACAGCGCTAAAATTACGCAATGCATCACCTTGAGCAACTGCCCAGCCACTATGAGCAGAATCAGGCTGCATTTTTTTTCTTTCTACTAAAAAGATACGAATTTGAGAATTATTGGCTTTTTCGAGTTCGTCAACAGGCCAGTCGGTTCCCGGTGGTGGTGATAGTTTACTGATTTTGCGCATTGCAAATTCCATATTGGACTGGCCCGAACAAAGCCATACTTCACCCACCAGGATATTGTTAAGTTTAATTGATTCAGCCCTGGCATTTATTTCCATTTGTTCAGGCGATATAGATGCTTTCATTGGCGATAACATTACTTTCCAGTTTCCGCCATCATCACAAATCACTTTTTTCACTTGATTTTGAAATTTTACCAAAATGGTTTCACCTGGGTTAGCCCAGCCCCAAACCGCTACAGGTTCGCCTTGTTGCAATACCATATTACTTCCTATAATTTTAGGAATAATAAGTTTTGCAAAACTTTCCTGAATCGCAAAAACAAATAATAAAATTATAAACAAATATTTTTTCATTACAAACTACCAAAAATCCCTTTTAGTTTTTTCGACTTTGCCGATAATTTTCCATCTACCCAAACAGTAAGACCTTTTCCTTTATTATATTTCTTACCTGTTTTATCCCAAATTATAGTAATAACCTTACCATGATACATTACATTATCCAAACAAAACCAATTCCATTTTTTCGCCGGCAATAAGGGATTTATCTCAATAATATTGTCAGCCCTCGGACGCAATCCTACAAGGCCGGTAATCACAAGATCATTAAAGGTTGAATGGTTATAATCTCTTCCACGCTTATCATCGGTAAGCCACTCTCCGGTTTTTTCATCTATATATTCACCTATATAGGGTTTACCATTTTTGTGTTGCGATACTGCGTATTTTTTTAACTGGTCAAAATAATCCTCTTTTGATATATAAGTCTGTTGGTAGTTATTCAACAAATTTGCCATGGCTGTCAGCGTCTGTGCTGATGCAAAAGGCCACACTGCGCCATCCCATTCGCACTTGCAGCAGCCATGCGATCTGAACTGAGGGTGACTTCTGTCGGCTGTAGTAATTCCAACAGGTGCATTAAAATGTTCGGGATTCATCAGTTTTTTCCAGGCAACATTAAATTTTGAATCAGGAAGATTAAAATACCAGGGTATAAAACCAATTTCTTCCATCACATTGGCAAGTGTATCTCCGGCATCTTTTCTCACTTCAAAAAAATTTGAGTTCGAGTTCCAGAGTTTCTGCTGTACTAATGTCTTTAAGGTGTCGGCTTTTTTATTGTAAAGATCTTTTATCCCATCATCACCAATTAGCCCGCCAATCTTGGCAAGCGCCTTGGCGTTTCCGTACATATATCCATTAATTGAAGGGCGAGGGTTTTTTTCTTTTCTTCCACCACTGATCGTTTCTTCCATTGCATCCCTCACATCAAACTGCCAAAACAATCCATTGGGAAATCTTTTTTCATGCTCCCAAGCCTGATAATCTTTTATCAGATCAGGCAAATAATCCTTCAAAAAAGAAATATTCTGATTTACTAAATAGCGGTTATAGATTGCATCAATATTCCAACTACTGTAAAACCTGAGTTTGTTCAATGGTTTTCCATTATTGCCGCGATACCAGATATTTAAATCATCATTAAGATATTGTTGATTATGCAACCAGCGAGCTTCATATATATGATGCCCCAACGCGCTACTTATGAGATTATATTTGTCAGCGTAGGACCGGTTGACCAAAAACTCGGTAATCACATAGCCTTGCGGTGTTGCCTTAATATGTTTTCGCAACGTCCACCAACGGAAATAAAATATTTCCTCAATTGTTTTATCGGGAGCTTCAAAAAGTGGAATATTTTCCTGCATCCAATTTCGAACATCAGCATTAGATATTGCCTGCACCATCGGCTCATCTTCCATCTTGTTGAAATAGTCTATATAATGATCAAATTGAGAATAATTTAATTGAAAAGATTTTTGAGCCAGGCTGAAATTGCTAAAGCCAAAAAAAGACAATAAAAGTAAAAGCAGCGTAGTGAACCGGACGTTGAAGAGTGCGACGCAACACTGCTTAATAGTAGCAGTAAAGCCGGGTTCATAAAAATTCATATAACCATCCTTTTTCATTACTGCTTAATTGATTTAAAATTGTATATATTGAAAACTGCTTCTTTGTCCTTTTCGCCTGCCTTTGGCAAATCATAATTTTGATCGGTAGGAGTGTCCGCATCGGGGAAACGTCTTACTTCGCCAGTTCTGAAGCAAACCTGATGCACTTTGTGGATAGGTGCAAAAATTATATTATTATTGGGCTTGCTGCCATTAATTGAAACCGTGTAAAGGCGAGTGCGGGTATTCAGTTCCACTACAAAATCATATTGCTTTCCGGCTTCATATTTTGCCAAAGTCTTTTCACGATATCCCGCCTTTGTAACAATATTTCCACTTGGAGTGAAAGAGAATCTAATACAAGCAGTGTTCTTTGCATCCTGAATTTCAATATCCAACCTTCCATGATCATTTTGCAGGGGAGCAATACTAAACTCAATTTTTACACTCTCCGAAAGTGGCACTACTCTTTCTGCTTTGGCGTAATCAAAAAGATCAAAATCTTTTAAAGAAAGAAATTTCTTTCCATTCGATTTTTCAATTGAAGCCGGCGCCCATAACGGGCTATAAATATTCCATTGGTTCAACTCTAGCCCATCCTGTATTAAATTAAAATCCTCATTCACATCATTTAAAACATTGCTTTTTACCGGTATTGGTATTTTTGCCACCCAGATATCTTCTTTGTTTACACTGTACGTAACCCAGGCATCACCTCCGGATGGATTACCATTCATTTCCTGAATACCACGTACATACTGAGGCCCGTAAGATTTATAATTACCTCCATAACGCATAGAAGTAATTTCGCCGTTCACCAATAAGAGATTTTTATATCTTATTCCATCGTCACTCACTGACAAAGCAAGAGGCCATCTGAATTCTGATGGATTATATACCGTAATATATTTTCCATCATCGGTTCTCTGTGACCAGATTTTGGCATTCGAGTTTACAAATCCAGGTGCGCGCAGCGGACTATACATCCAGGTTTTGCCGCCATCAGCAGATATACTGGTCAGCGCATTTTTCCAGAAGCCTACTACTCTTCCATCGGGTAAATGATAGTAGCTAAATGCCTTCAACTGTTTTTGGAGTGGAATTAGGGGATCGTTTCTGTCTGCCTCTTCAACCCATTGCTGCATCTGTAATGGTTGAGACAAGAGTTCATCACATGCTTCAACAAATCCTCTGTCTTTAGATTTTTTGTAAAAAAGATAATTGGTATTCTTTTCATTAAAATCGTGGTTATATCGAATAAAATATATGGGGCCAAAACTTCCGTCAGTTTTTATTTCTCTGACTACACGACCGATACCATTACCATCATTCGGGTCATCTTTAGCATATAGCGCAACACCGTAATATCCCAGCGCCAACAACTTTTTGTTTTTAGCTACAAAAAATCCCATTCGCTGATGCATGACTGCATCAATGTTATGAGCAACGGCTGTATCCTCATTTTTCTTAAAACCATCCGGAACTTTATAGGGCGGGAATAAGGTAATAGGATTGCTCCAATGATATCCGTCTTGTGAAGAAAGTAAATAAGTGGCTCCGGGCGCGATATGTTCTCCTACGGGATTACTCAAAAAATGGAGATAGAAAGTATTATTCCAGTAACAAATCATTGGTTGATGATTGTATGTCCAGTTCATGCCTCCAGCCCATTCAGGGTGTTCTCTGTTGGCCCGAAAGGTCTGAATATTATGCACCCCCACTACCGGAGTTAATTGTCCGTGATGATAATCTACATTACTCAATGTATGGCCTATATACTTAGCAGTATCTCGCTGTGTATTACCGGTTACGGTCATGATGCAAAATAAACCAGCTAAAAGGTATCTCATATTTTATTCTATTCTTATTTAATCTGAAATACGTAATTTACATTTTTCTGCTTTCTTTTTTTAATTTCTTTATAAATTTCCTCTTTACCGGAACGATAGTTCCATGTTTATGCCCATCGGGAATTTTTATTTTATTGTTGATGTTAGTAAAATGAATAAAATCTTTCGTTGCTACCGCTTCATAAGTTTTTTTCTGATAGGAATCAAAATATATAACCCATTCATTTTTTAGTTTTACTACAGTAGGCCCTTCGGTAAAATGATCACTAAAAGGATTGGAAATATTTTTCCAGTGACCCAATGGGTTATTGCTGAAAGCAACTTTCAAATTTCGCTCCGGGCGGGTATTGTCTTTCAAAACCAAAACGTAATCATTGGTTGCCCGTTTCACAATCACAGCATCAATAACACTGAACTTGGGATCTATAAAAAGTTGCGTGGGGGTGAAGGTATTAAAATCTTTAGTAGCAGTAACGTACATCCGGTGATTATTACTGTCGGCTTCAATACCCCGCTCGAACCTCCCGGGAATTGTACTAGCCCAAATAATTATGAAATCGTTTGCCACATCATCATAAAACAATTCGGGCGCCCAAACATTTACGGTGGTTGGCTCATGGCTCATCACATCTATAAACTTTTGTTGGGTCCAGTGCATGAGATCCCGCGAAGATGCATACCCAAAGCCCTTATCTCCCTTCCAACTGGTGGTCCATACTAAGTGGAAGACCCCATCGGGACCCTGCACCATTGAAGGATCGCGCATGATTTTTTGTTTTCCTATTTCCGGCTTAAGAAATATTTTGTTTAAATCCTGCCATTTTAATCCATCATAACTGTACAGCAATCTAAGACCTTCATCGGCGGGTTCATGAAAGCCGGTAAAAAGATATCCACCCGAAGAACAGGATGTTAAAAACAATGATACAAGTATGAAAAGTAATAATCTTGATTTCATCTTTTAATTTTCAATTATTAAAACCCAATCATTTCCTCTTTCCTTCTTACCCGGTGGATTAAATGACAGAATATTGCCTTTCTTTTTAAATTTAGCGTTTTGTATGCTGCCATCTGCCGGCTTGAACCATTTTGCCTTATTCGCCTTAAAATCCAACTTTGAGGCATCTATTGAAAAGTTTTTTCCAATAAATGTGTAAACCATTGCATAATCTTTTCCTTTGGTAGCCAAAAGATATTCGTATTGTTTACCCGAATTATTTAATACAATTTGCTGAGCCGGTATCCTGCTGAAATAGTCCTTACTCAGCATGAGGCTTTTAAGAAAATGCATTTGTTGAGCTCCCGGAGCATAAATGTCATCTTTCCAATTTTCGCGCACACCATAAGCGCCGCCTTTTTCTCCCATAGTATGAAACTGCATTACAGCATTATCTCCATAAGTAAAACCGGCTGCTCCGGCAAACACGCTCCAGTACGCATATCGGCGAATGTCAGCAGCGTTCCATCTACGATTTAAACTATCATGCAATCCTTCGGGAATATGTTCATAAGAAGGCTCGCCGTCCAGAGTAGGTTTTGTTGGTTTCAGTGCATAATCATTTACCACGTACTTCCAGTTATCTTCACCAAAACGATGTTTTTCAAGGCTGCTGGTATCCTGTGCATACTTCCTGTGTCCGCTCTGAAACATATTAAAATCAAGCCATGACTCATTGAGAAACCAGTCAGACGAAGTATATCTGCCTCTTGGATGATAAGTCATTAAATGGCGCGCGTCATATTTCTTAATGGTTTTTCCAAGCGCTTCCCATACTTCCTTATGGTCGCTCCCCATAATATCACCGCCGTTGAGCCAGATTATATTACTGTAATTTTTAAATCTCTCAGCCAAAAATTTACCATAAATAGTAGCCTGAGCCGCACTCACTTTTCCTTCCTTCACATTGCTACCCCACACCGGTACCAAAGCCATATAAATACCACGCTTAGCGGCTTCCTGCACTACCCATTCTACATGATCCCAATAATCATAGGCTCCTGGTTCATTAATATTATTTCCCGCAGTAACGATTGGCGTTGATACATCATTGGATTCAATCGCACCGGCTCCATATACAGTTTTGGCGCTCAAAGTATGCAGCACCATCACCTGTATTACATTAAACCCCTGTTGTTTTCTTATATCCAGATAATGCAGTGTTTCTTCACGATTACACTTAATAAATAATAGCCAACCGGTATCGCCTAACCAAAAGAAGGGCTTTCCATCCTGTGTTACAAAAAATCGTTTATTTTCTGACATGCCTAACCAATGTGGTTGTTGTGCATAAGAGACAGAAGTGAAGAACAAAGCAAGAATCAAAATATTTTTTTTCATACAAAATGAGAATTATAAGAGGCTCCTAAAAATTATACTACTACTTCCGAGAAAAATCGATACTTTAAAAACTCTAATATACAAATGTTAATATCCATTAACTTAAAATCTTACTGTATTATTTTTGATTCATATAAAATAAAATCAATAACTTTATTTGTCATTTTTACAATTTTAATTTCAGGTAAATTTTTTTTAAGCACCACAATTTAAATTTATTATATAAAATTGATTTTTTTAATACGGCCGATTTCACAATAGCTGCAAATCCGTGATCCAGCAATAAAGTTACACTTCAATTGACTGAAGTCAAAATAAAAATACGCAAACGTTTGCGATTCAGATATTCAATTGCTCATTTATTTCAGTTTCTCAGCCCAAATAATATTTGCTTTTTGCGGCAACTTTACTTGTATTTTATTTCCTCCCGAAACATTCATTTCATGGTCAGATAATAATCCTGTTTTACCATCCAGAAAACGAATTGTAAATGTTTCCTCTCTATCCTGAAGATCCAATAAAACCGATTCTGCATTTTCGGTATAAATAATAAAGCCGTTAGTATCTGATAAAGCATATTTTCCCAATTTATCAGAAGGCTTCATGGTTGAAACTGATTTCAGGAATTGCTTATCGGTTTCTTTCGGCAATACCGGCAACGAACCTCCGGCCATCAACACAGCCCAACCATATTTATCATAATTATCTCCACTGTACATCACTGCTTTGCCGGGATATTTATCCCTATATTCACGAACGGCCCGATAAACCTGCTCAAAAGATGTTGCTTTAGGTTTCAATAATCTTGCCCATTGTCGGGGTGCCAGATTTTTTCCCCCTTCGGGGGCATATAATGATCCGTCAGCCTGATAATGCCAGTACTTAATATCAATAACATCAACCAAACCTGCTTTTTGCGAATTATTTAAAACAGCATCTTGTACGTCTTTAGTAGCGCTTAGTCCGATAAGTTGTTTTTTATTATTTTTTTGCTCCCAGATTTTAATACTTTCTAACCAGAAATTTACAAAATGTAACGGGCCGGTAAATTCCTCGCTTGTAAATTGTATAACTGAATTGTTATCTTTAAAATTTTCAAGGCATTGCCAGATATACTGTTGATGCAACTTACGCCTTACCGGATTAGACAGGTCATAAAACTGTTCGGCATAAAAGATTCTTTTTTCACCCGCATAGTTTACAGGTTCTATAAAACCGGTATTATTAATGTTATTAGCCGGTCTCCACGGGAAATCGGCATAATGAGCGCCCGCTTCGATTATATTATGTTGAAAATAATTCTGGTGTAATAATACCAGACCATTCCTGTCGCAAAGCGAAGCAAACTCCTTTATCCTTTCCCAATACCAGGTATTATACTTTGTAAGATCATATTTACTCAATCCATCCCAGGCAGTATCCTTTCCGCTTCGTGCAAACGGAAGTTCATAAAACGGCGGCCACACATCGCCATCCATTCTTCGGATGCGCTCATGATCATCGCGGCGACGTTCATACCACAAAGCATAATGCTGATTTAAAGCCACCACATTATTTGCCTTCATCCAATCCACTACTTCATCCAGATTATCGGTGAGGCCTGCACCCACTCTGCCGGGAACAAATCGTGTGATTGCCGGTTTTTGTTTAGCATTTTCCAATTCTTTACCTTCTACTCCTCCTGTCCACCAGGGAACTCCCGAAATACCGCCGCTCACCAATGATTTATCCTTTACCAAAATAAGTTTTCCTGACTTTAACCTGATTCCGGCTAAGAGATTAACAGGTTCTTTAGTTGCGTTTACCGGCTTAATGACTATGGCATCGCCGGTTTCTGTGCTTATCGGGTTTCGTTTTGAAGCATTGCGAATCCATGCATCTAAAGTAATTTTCTTTTGAGAAGCTTCTTTAGTCAATTGATGTGCTACTGCTACACTTGGACTGCTGGAAGCTTCAGTACCAATTTCAAGAATTGAAGCCTGACGGGTTACATCTTTATTCAATCGCCGGGCAAGCTGTGCATAATAAATACTTCTCGGATTCAGATGGTTATTAGACTCTGCCCAAAATCCTTTTCCCTTAAACTCGCTCCAGGAGCCATAAGACCAGTTCTGGGCAGTTGGTGGTTTATCACATTCAATCATGGCGGCTGTACAGTTCCAAAAAAGACAATTGGCCCCACTCCAGCCGGTGCCTCTCCCATCCTGTTCGCGATTACCCACACGAATAGCATTACCATCAACATTCATATCATCAAAAAGAACGCCCGAAGCCCATCTACCTGTAGTACCACTAAAGCTAAATGGTCTTGTTGACATGCATTGGACAAAAGCTATTGGGCCGGTAGTGCCATATCCTACACTAAAATCATGAAATCCGTTAGCAGCATAGCATCGTTGGAAAAGCGTTTGTTGACCACGAGTAAAAAAGGTATTTCTTCGCTGACCGCCTATTTCCGAAACAGGATCTGTGGCTATACAGTCTTCAACAGTTATTTTACGTGCAGATTTGTTGATAAAAACAGCTGATCCTGCAAAATGCTTAAAACTTAACTGACGTACCCAACTATCTTCTGTATTTTCAAAATTGACGGCCACCCACCGGTGTTCTTCATCTTTCAGGTTTGATTTATTGTAATCAGATAGGAGTGTCAGGTTCTCGATACCAACATTATTTATTCTTCCCTGCCATTCATATCCGGCTATCCATCCGCCTCCGTATTTTTCATCGAGCGAAGTGGTCAATGGAGCGTCAACAGTGATTATATTTTCTTCAATTTTTGTTATTGTTCTATCAAAATATAAATCAATATCGCCCGGCTTCCATCCCAATGCCGATACCCCACCGCCAAAAGTCTCGGTTCCTAAACCATCAATCCATTCTTTAACAGATGGCCTGCGAATGAACACTTTATCGCCCATTTTAAAATGATTCGCATCATTTACACTGAAAGAACTGGAGCCAACAGGAACATATTTATCTGAAATCAGGTGTTCTTTTTGAATTTTTTTATCCTCTTTTCCAAAAACTCTGACCAATCCATCACGGTCCACTCCCTTACCCAATATAATTGTCTGACCTTGTGATCCAAAACCACGCAATACAATGCCTGAGGCAGTTATTTTTATTTGACCGCTTACCTCATAAGTTCCTTTGGACAACAACACAGCGCCTCTGAAACCATTTTTATCAACCGTTAATTTTGCCACTTCGTCTATGGCAGCCTGAATGGTTGCAGTTGCATCGCCCCTCACTAAAGGCACTACCACTTTCACAGGAATCATAGGAATTTCTTCTTCGGAGGCACGATAACCGCAAAACGAAAAATCGGGTATCCGATCTCCGGTAAGGGTATCCGGATTGTATTTAATAATGCCCTTTTCAATTTGAATCGGAAGAAAGGGTTTGGGTTTTTGAGAAAAAGAGGAAGTAGCAGCAATCACTATTACAATCTGTACAAAAAGATACTGTTTCTGTACAACAACTCTTAAAAATTGCCGAACAGAATTACTGAAGCACAAGAGTGCGACGCAAGAAAAGATAAATAGTAGCACAATTGCCGGTTTAAAAATTAAAATTAATACTTCTCAATACTCTTTTTCGGTTGTACCGTATCAATATCCACCAAACTGTTTAAATAATTTTCGATATTACTATACCCGTTTTTGGCTATTTGCGAAGCATCTGAAGGGTCCTTAGGGTTTAATCCATTTCCCTTTTCATACTTATCGGGGATACCGTCTTTATCCTTATCCTTGTAGGGCTTACCCTTGTATTTTGGATAACCACCTACCTGGGAAGGATGTGTAATAATACCCTGTTTGTAAGAATCATCTGCCAGACGGCGCTTTATAAATCTTCCGTAAAACGGTTTCGCATTTTTGGCAAAAATAATTTTTCCTGTTCTTACTTCTTCCACTATCCGGCTATCTACTGCATCACGCTTGGGCAAAGAAGCGCCCACATTCTTTAAAACATAATCGTAAGCTTCATGAGTATCCATCACAGTTACCGGTGACAAAAATAACGGTTTATTCATCCTGATTTTTTGATTGGTTGCCTCTACATCTTTAACATCGGGTTGAACACCTCCATCCCAATTATCAGCCGTTACTTTTGCGTTGCCTTCAATAATGTTTCCAGATACGTAGGCTTTACCAAAATTATTCTTATTGGCAGGATCTCTTCCTGATTCGGGTTTTAGTATCCGGTAGCTGATTGGCGCTCCTGCAGGAGTAATTGGTCCGGGCTTATAATAATTATTAATGAAGTTATAATATGATCTATTGTCACCTCCATCGGCGCTACGATTCCACCAGTTAAACACAACATTGTTTACAAAATTAAAATCGCCATACATTCCAACAGAGGGATTTCGGCTGATGTTATTAGCCCAGAGATTTCGGGCAAAAAGCGTATTTAGTCCGCCAATGGTACTGCCAAAGGCGTGGTTGTATGTATCAAGCGCTTCCGAAAATATTGAATTTTGAATAGTGATATTCACTGTCGGCAATTTTTCATTTTTACCTTCTCTGTCATAAACATGGCGGTACATACTCATGTTTTCATCCAGTCCCCAGCTTGCAGATACATGGTCAATCATAATATTGCCCACACCATTGCCTCCCAGTGCATCATCTCTACGGGTAACCTTTGTAGCCCCGCGGCGAAAACGCATGTATCGGATGATAACATCATGCGTATCAATCAGTACTGACTCACCGGCTATACACACTCCATCACCCGGTGCGCTTTGTCCGGCAATAGTAATGTATGGCGCTCTGATATTAACCGGAGATTTCAAGCATATTATACCTGAAACATTAAAAACAATTATTCGGGCACCACCCTGTTCGCAAGCCCAACGAAAACTTCCCGGGCCATCATCATTCAGATTGGTTACAACCAACACCTTTCCGCCTCGACCACCAGGCGTAAACTTGCCACCACCTTCGGCGCCGGGGAAAGCCGGAATACGGGCCTGTGGTAAATCTTCCGGTTTTGCTGCCCAGGGAATGTAAGGTCGTCCTGCTCTTGCTTCAGCCTCTACAACAGTCAAAGCTAATTTCCATCTTTCATCCGACCGTTTTTCCACCTGTAACATGGCGGCATCTGCAGAGTCTTGTACAGCTTTAGGAATATTAGGATATTGAGCCGAAATACTATTTCCTATAAAAAGAATAATTCCGACAAGAGTTTGTTTCAATATATATTTTTTAAAATACATTCTGCCAATTAAAAAATTATAGAAATACTATTTTTTCACAAATGTAGGAACCACAGTCACCAGCCTTACCAGGCTATTTAAATAGTTCTCAATATTACTGTAACCGTTTTTTGCAATTTTTGAAGCATCTGAAGAATTATGAGGATTCAGTCCGTTTTTTCTTTCCCATTCATCAGGTATCCCATCATTGTCGGTGTCTTTGTATGGCATCCCTTTGTATTCGGGATATCCTCCGGCTTGACAGGGGTCAGTAATAATACCAATTTTGTAGGAATCAATTGGAAGCCTTCTATGCTGAAACTGGGTTTCAGGCAACGGGCAGATTGGTTTATTGTCAATTCTACCGGTTTCTACCTGCTTTACAATACGGGCATCCACCGCATCTCGCTTAGGCAAAGTAGCGCCCACATTTGCCAATACGAATCTTTTAGCCTGATCGGCAGAAATTATTGTCAAATCCGGCATAATTAAAGGTTTATTCTGTTTCATATAAGCAGTATGTTCTCCTGCATTCGGTTCATTTTCAATCTGTACACCACCGTTCCAGTTATCTTTGGTCACTTCAGGGTAGCCTTCCATAATATTGCCATTCACATAAGCACGGCCATAAACCTTATAAGGTAATTTACTACGGCCACTTTCAGGTTTCAAAATACGATGTCCAACATTTTGATCTTTTGGCGTAGCCGGCCCCGGCTTAAAATAATTGTTGATGATGTTGTATTGCGCGCGATAATCACCGCCATCAATACTCCGGTGTACCCAATTGAAAACCACATTGTTTACAAAATTAAATACACCATTCCAACCTATTGATGGATTGCGACCTGTATTATCGGCCCAGAGGTTACGCATAAAAGAACAGTTTTCGCCACCCAAGGTGCTGCCAAACGCATGATTCCAGGTATCGAGAGATTCGCTGAAAATTGAGTTTTGAATGGTGATATTTACTGTCCCAAATTTATCTTCAATTTTGCCGGTACTATCATTATACATGTGCCGGTACATACTCATGTTCTCATCCAGACCCCAGCTTGCTGACACATGGTCAATGATAATGTTTCCAACCGGATTACCACCAATAGCGTCGTCTCTTCGTCCTACCCAGGTTTCACCACGCCTGAATCGCATATACCGGATGATAACATCATGCGTATTAACCCATATTGTTTCGCCGGCTATACACACACCATCTCCCGGAGCAGATTGTCCCGCAATGGTAATGTATGGCGCTCTGATAATTACGGGTGATTGAAGCCGAATAATACCAGCTACGTTAAACACTACAATTCTTGCTCCACCTTGCTCGCAAGCCCAGCGAAAACTTCCAGGTCCATCATCATTCAGATTAATAACGACCAGTACTCTTCCACCACGACCACCCAGTACATATTTGCCGCCACCCTCAGCACCGGGAAAAGCAGGAATCGAAGCATGAGGCAGTTCATCGTACCTCGAAGCCCATGGAATATAAGGCCGACCTTCTGTAGCCTCTTTTTTTATAATCGGATAGGCGATTGTCCACATCGAATCGGAATGTCTTTCCGCATCATCAATTAATTTTTTGGACCTTTCCTGATCTTCTTTAGAGACTTGAGGGTATTGTGCTTTAAGACCTGCAAAAGATACAAGTGAGATTAAAGCAAGAAGAATGAGTTTTTGATACATTCTTTAAACTTTTTGTTTTTTTGAGCAAGAATCAATTTTTAAGATACTGCTTCAAAAGGTAATTAAAAAATCAATGTCAAATCATAGCAATTAACATTCTATAAAAGAATTTCTACAAAACCAGCGCTGTACTTCCTTTTTCGTTATTAAAAAAGAATAATTGCAGCGCTGGTTTGTGGTTCTACCTCTAAATTTTTTCAGAAATGAACCTTGAAATATCAATTACTTATTGCTTATAATCATAAGTACCCGGAGCATTGCTGTAGTCGTTCCAACCTATGGTTTGCTGTAGCCAGGGATTAAGCGATAATGCCGTGGTATTCAGTCCGGAGATATAATAGTTCTGTCTAAACTGAATAAATACCGGTTTGGCAGAACCATCTTTATCCATTGGTTGGTCTGTGCTAATTACAGTAATGTTGTTATCAAAAAACGTTTTTAAGTTATTCAACTGAGTATTAAAATCTGCTGCATCAGGATCAATGGATATAGAACCACGGGCAGCCGTAAGCGGATCATTGGCATTGGGTGCAACAGTTTTGTATTGCCATAATCTTCCGGTACGCGCTGTGCCGTTAATTGGGTCTATTCCCAATTTGGCACAAGTATTATTTCCGGCAGAAGCATCATCATTGTATAGCATCCAACGTTGTGCATCCCAAAAACGTTTGCCTTCGTAAGCCAACTCCACCCTGCGCTCATACAAACAAGCTTCCAATGCGGCATATTTTGAAGATAAAGAACCAATACCATAATTATTTGCAGCAGGAATACCAACTCTTGCACGTATCTTGCCAAGATAGTTAACAGCATTACCTATATCGCCTTTGGCAGCATAACATTCGGCAATGTTTAACAATAATTCGGCATATCTGTACTCAAAAATATCTGTACCCGAATAGGCAAGTCCAGCAACCGTACTTGCCCCATTAGGGTTCGTCATTTTGCGAACCACAACCGGGCTACTTACTGTATTTCCATCACTATAAGCTGTTTTATTGCCCGTGTAAGCCCATCTATATAACCATACCACTTCAGTTGGAGTTTCTTTGGTGGGCCACTTCATGCCAGAAAAAGCAAATGTGCGATAAAAACGCGGATCTCTGTTCAGAAAAAAGTGAGCCGAATCATAACCATTTGCTTCGGTTGGTCTGGCGCCATTAGCCAACGGAAACAAATCAACCATCTCTTTGGGAGCTGAAATACCTCCGGCTCCTGTTTGTTTGGTAACCCGAATACTTCTTTCCCAACCGTTACTGTTAATTCCGGAAGAAGCAACAGCATTGGACATCAATTGTACCATAATAACTTCTTTATTGAAAGAGTTATCATTCTTATACCACATTTCTGCCCAGTCTTTTGCACTTGAACCATAAAGGCCATATCCTGCAGAAGTTAAGGCAGACTCAGCTGCCAGACCGGCATCTAAAGCCTTTTGCCAACGATCATTTCCCTGATTATCCCAGTCTGCATTAAACAGAGGACTGGCATAGGTAAGTAATACACGACTTTTCATTGCCAGTGCTGCTACACTGGTAAAACGGCCATAATCTCCTGCTGGCCAGGTAGCAGGCAAGAGGACAGCAGCAGAGTCAAAATCAGCGGTAATTTGTGCAACCACCTCTGATGTTTTTGCTCTGGGCAGTTGAATGGACGGGTCGTTAGGGCTGGCAATTTGAACTGAAGTAACTATTGGCACTCCACCATACACACGCATCAGGTCAAAATATTGCAAAGCTCTCAAAAAGAACATTTGGCCTCTTGCAGTTTTTTTGAAGTTTGGTGTTAACCCCTGTCCTTTTTCATCAATTTTTTCTAATAAGAAATTAGCCGTTCTTATACGAGTATAAGGGTTATTAGCTGCATTAGCTGCAAGCGCCACACCGTAGTAGGCATCTGCCTGATTCGCATCTACCAGCGTTTTCTGAGGATTGATATAATCGGTAATGGTACCCCCTATTTCTTCGGTAGATCTCGTTCTGGTATCATTATACAAACCAACAACAGATACAATCGGAGATTTATAAGCAGAGAAAAAATCGAAATACAGGCGGTCAATATACCAACCGGTCAATACATCATTTGAAAAAATACTTTCATCATATTTATCAAAACTTTTCATGTCTTCCAAAAATTTTTGTTTGCACCCCATCAAAACAAGCACACTCAAAATCAGGAAGCTTACTATTTTTAACTTTTTCATATTTATTGAATTATATGTTAATTAAATATTAAATATTAGAAGGTTGCATTGATTCCTATAGACCATGTTCTCAATGTAGGGTAAGCCACTTTTGGATCATCATACATATTACGATATTTTTCGGGATATGGATTGTAGAAATCCCAAAGGTTAAATCCGGCCAGATTCACTTTCAAAGTCTCCATTCTCAATTTTGAAGAAAGGGTTTTTGGAAGCGTATAACCGATTATCAAGCTACGGACATAACTTCTGAAATTTGAAATTTGCCAAAAATCAGAATTTTTTGAGTTCTGATCATAATATGCCAGATTGGGCCATTTACCATTCACATTATCTAATGTGTCATACATATTGTTCAGATATGACTCATGCGACCAGAATATCTGACCTGAGCTGGTACCTTGTTTTACATAATCTATACTATTATATCCGCCCCATGATGTTGCAATCTGTGTGTTCAGAGACAATGATTTCCATGATAAAGAAATATTGGCAGTAATGCCATGCGTTTTATTTTTATTAACTAATTTGGCATAATCTTCATCTACTTTAATCTGTCCGTTTTGTCCTGCAATTGTTTCATCAGCTGCATTCAATGCACCTGCAAGATCCTGATAAGCTAACATTCCTTTCTTAACCCCGGATTTTGTAGTGATACCCAAGTAAGAAGGAGCGGTTCCTGCCGCACTAGCAAGATTAGTAAGGTAGTTCCAGTAGGCATCTATATCAGCATCTGTACGCAATAATCCGTCACCGCCTTCATTACCCTTCCATACCAGGAATCCCCAGGCGGGGAAAATGGTGGAATAACCTTCTCTTCTCTGATTTTTGGAGGGATAATCAAATGGAACAGGTAAATACTTTGTTACCCTGTTGTCACTGGTTCCAAAGTTCAGACCAATGCTATAAGAAAAATCACCTTTTCTATCTTTCCAGGTAGCGCTAATTTCAGAACCCCAGGTTTTTATAGCGCCATAGTTTTGCTCTGCAAAAGCGCCGCCTACCGAAATCGGCACACCCACCTGTCCGGCAAGTGTCATCAACATATCTGTAATATGATCCCAATATCTGTCATAAGTAATTGATAAACGATTATTTAGAACATTTACATCAAGACCAATATTCTTTTTGATTGATTTATCCCATGTCACACTTGGATTTGGTGTTGCATCCGGAGTAAGGCCCGAAACCAATAACCCCCCATTGATATTACCAAAACCAAGGCCTTTGTCGGCTGCATATCCATAAGTTTGCATCCAACGCCAAGGTTTCAGATTGTCATTTCCTGCCTTACCAATTGAAGCACGCAGTTTCAGAAAGTTAATCCAATCGATACTGTTTTTAAACCAATTTTCGCGGGAAATCACCCAACCTGCCGAAAGACTCGGAAAGAATCCCCAGTAGTTAGACGGGGCAAACTTCGTAGATGCATCAGCACGGAATAGAAATTGCAACAGATATTTACTGTCATAATCATAGCTTACTCTTCCTAAATAAGCCAGATTACCACCTTCTGTACGATAAACATAAGTGTTGGATGGGTTTAAAGTACCTGCTGAAGGTGAAGAACCATTGTAAGCGCCCATAATGGGTTTGTCATAAATAATAAATTTCTTTTGATAATCCTGCTGGCCCTTTTCTACCGAGGCCATTGCAGCCACATTGTGCTTTCCAAATTTATTGTCATAAGTAACAAAAAAGTTAGATTGTTGCACCATGCCTATTACATCAGAATAACGAACTGTTGAACGGTTGTCATTATTACCTACAAACCATTTTGAATCATCAGAATAAAGGTGGAAACCAGCCTGATTTGTATTTGTAGCAGCAGCAAGTCTAATCCCCAGCATTGCCTGATCGTTGTTGCTGGTAGAATAATTAATGCCATAGGAAGCTTTTAATGCCAGACCTTTTATAAAAGGAACTTTATATTCCAATGAAAAATTGGTATTATATGCCTGATTGTCATCTTTTGTAAATGATCCATTGTTTAATAAGGCAAAATAGTTCCATCCGGCAATATTATTCTGACCAACCGGAGTGGTTTGTACCCTATTGGCGCCAAGTGCCGGAGAAAGATATTCTGTAACACCATTCACCGTATATTGCCAAGGAATATATTTTGGCATGTGTAATAATACTGTATAGTCTGTCTGCTCTGAACCTGATGCATAGGCTCCATCATTAATACTAATTTTGGTAAATGATTTTTCAACTTTTGAATTATTGGCGCCGATAGTTGCAGATAGTTTAAGATTATTTACCACTTTTACATCCACACCCGTTCTGAAAGACCATTTATTATAATCCTGACTTCCGAGGTTGGGTTTCTGAGTATAATACCCTGCTCCGGCAAAATAAGTAGCTTTATCTGAACCTCCACTTACATTTAAGGAATGTTGCATAGCGCCGCCCGGTTTCCATGCCTCTTTCAGCCAGTCGTAATTTAAGTTCTTCATGGCGGCTAATTCATTTTCATCAAAATATGAATTGGTTCCCCAACCTGATGCACGTCCAAAACGGTTTGAAAAAATTCCGTGTTCGTAAGCGCTCATTGTTTTGCCAAAACTAATCGCATCATTAAACTCAAATTTTCCTGAATAAGAAATTTTTGCTGCACCGGCTTTCCCTTTCTTTGTCTTTACGATAATTGCCCCTTGCGAAGCCCTCGAACCATAAATGGCGGCGCTCGCATCTCTCAATACAGTAATATTTTCTACTTCACCGGGGTCCAACGCATTAAACTGATCCATGGTCGGCAAACCAGTATTTGGATCCAGTTGGATAACATCATCAATTACAATCAATGGCAAAGTACTACTACCATCTTTACTCCAACCAAACTGCTGGCGAATACTCAATGTGGCATTATCGCCGGGCCTTTGGCTACCTCCCGAAACATTCAGACCGGGTATTTGACCTTTCAGTGCTTCGGCTATGCTACTTACAGGTAAATCGACTATCTTATCCATATCTACAGTTGCAACGGAGCCTGTAATATCTCTTTTGGCCTGAGTACCATAACCAATAACTACCACTTCATCCAACTTTACATCAATTTTTGTCATAGCATAGTAAATCTCGCCGGAAGCCGGAACATTCATTTCACCATTTTCATAGCCAATGTATGAAAACTCTAATACAGCTCCTTGAACCGGAACATTAATTGTAAATACACCATCTGCATTAGTTAAAGAAGATTGAGTGCTGTTTTTTAACTTAACTGTTACACCATGTAATGGCTGAGTATTTGAGCCATCTACTACTCGGCCGGTAACAGTTTTTGTCTGGGCAAATATTGTTGTATTGAATAGAGCAAATACAACAAGAAAAGCTACCGTTTTTAAAATGTACTTATTTAACATACTTTTCAGTTTTATTGGGATTTTGAAAATGTCAGTTATTTTTTCTGTTGCTGTTGTTTTATACGTTCTTGCCAATCTTTACTTTCTTTATTCATATCATAACCTCTTGCAGACAGATAATTATTGATGCGCCCTTTGTATTTCCCAAACCAAGCATGCTTTTTTTCGCTGCTTTCTGCATCCATAGCGTGTTCGCGCGCCTCTACCAAGGCATCATATATATATTTTCTTTCCTCCGCCGTTAGTCGTGGAATCATTTCCAGATATGCTTTATAGGTAATTGGCAGTACCCCATAAGTCATTCCATCCTTCACTTTTTCAATCTGGGCGGGGGACAAATGTTTTGACAGGTTTGAAAGAAATGTCTTGTGAAGTTTATCTAATTGATTATCAGTATTTTTCTGAACTGATTTTAATTGTTCTTCTGTCTTTGTTTTATTTTCGATATTTTTCTCTTTAATCTCTTTTATTTGATTTTCTCTGCGTTCATGTATGTTTTTAAGGCCAATGTATTGACTTGCAATAATATCTCTTACTTTAAAAAAAGTAGTTGAATCGGTTATGCTCAGCTTCACTAAGATTTTTGTAGCACGATTTTCAATTACCGATCTGTATTCATTATCCTGTTGAGAATTATTTTGGGCAACTAATTTAATATTTGGAATTAAGAAAATTACAGAAGTAAGTATTACTAAATAGAAACAATGATTAATAGAAACTTTCATATAAGCCTTCGTTTTATTAATAACCAAATTGACAACGTAAAAATATTTTGCAATTGTCTTTTTTACAAATAAATCTACGCAAACGTTTGCAAAGAAGAGAAAGCAAGTACCCTTATTTAACTAAAGGTATTAATAATGTTACTTGGTATAAAGCTACTCAAATTAAAGTTATTATCAAAAAAAGTGTAATGAATGTACTTACTTTGCGCCTTTAAATGAAAAGTGCACGTGGTTCGAAATTCTCCCACGTTAAAAAACTAAGAAACAAAATATGTCCGTTAAAAGCTACAAAAGTCTGGTTATTATCCTGGCTGGTTTTCATATATTTATAATTGCCTGTAGTAATTATTTAGTTCAGTTTCCTATTGAGGTGATAGGCTTTAAGGCTACCTGGGGAGCATTTACTTTTCCTTTTATTTTTATTGCTACCGACCTCACCGTAAGGCTTTTAGGCGCAAACGAGGGCAGGGTGGTTGTGTTGTATGCCATGTTGCCTGCCCTCGTTATTTCTTATGTTATTACAACCCTTTTCAAGAGTGGTGAATGGTTGGGAATTAACCGTCTTCAGACTTTCGATTTGTTTGTTTTCAGAATCGCTTTGGCCAGTTTTTCAGCCTATATAATCGGTCAGCTTATAGATATTTTTGTTTTTAATACACTGCGCCGACTTCAGCGTTGGTGGTATGCGCCGTTAGCTTCAGCCATTTTTGGTAACCTGGCAGATACATTTACTTTCTTTTTTGTAGCCTTCTACAAAACTTCTGATACCTATTTGGCAGAGAATTTTGTTGAGATAGCCTGGGTTGATTATGTTTTCAAGATTCTAATCAATTCTATCATCTTTCTTCCTGTCTATAAGTTGTTACTCGATCAGATTACCCGGAGATTTAAAAAGAACCATGTGGATGAGAATGATTGAGAACTACACATTCCATTCCTTTCAACAGATATTTTTATTGCTATAGTTAGCAGTTACTATGAGTAAAATCAATCCTTTGTTTTATCGTACTTCATCAATGATTCTTTAATTTTAACTGAAGGCATCATAAAATATATTGAACATGAGACATCTTATTATTATCATCGGAAGCGGATTAGCCAGTTTGGTGGCCGCGTATGAAATAACCAGCGTAGGTAAAAAGGTTTTGCTTCTTGACCAGGAAAGTGAACAAAACATCGGTGGTCAGGCTTACTGGTTGTTCGGCTGATTGTTTTTAGTTAATTCTCCTAAGCATCGCAGAATGGGTATCAGAGATAACTTTGAGTTAGCCTGGCAGGATTGGTTAGGAACAGCAGGTTTTGGTGACTGAGGTATGCATGGATACCGTTCGTTTGAAGGTACGTTTTTAGGAGGTTGTATTTTTTCGGGCATGAAGGATCAAAAGCAGGACGAAATTTTGCGATGCGTTCATCAATAAATCTTTTTCATCAACGAACCAAAAAGCGTATCAGCTTTCATTTCGTATCCCTTCAGATATTGTTGGTGCATAATTTTTAAACCATTTTCTTTTGATAGAAACTTCGTATTGTCTTCATTTTCTTTTTCAAAAACAGAGCAGGTCAGGTAAAGCAGGTAGCCATCCTTCTTTAAATAAGAAATACTGTTGGTAATAATAGTTCTTTGTAATGCAGTGTATTCATCTATCTCATTTTTATCAAAACAGTGCATTTGTTCGGGTGTGCGACCCCAGGTGCCCGATCCGCTGCAAGGCACATCGGCTATAATCAGATCGAATGGGCCTCCGGTAATTTTCGATACAGGTTTAGAAAGATCAGCCATGATGATTTTGAAGTTTTTTATTCCTGCGTTTCTGAATCTTTTCTGAAGGTTTGCCAAAATGGATTTTCGTTTGTCGGATACAGTTAGTTTGTAACGCCTGAAAAAATCTGCTGCAAGAATGGATTTTCCGCCACTGCCTGCGCAGCAATCCCAAATGTTGATTTGGGGATGTGGAGCAGCTTCCATCTTTTCAAAGAACAGCGCTGCTTGTTGTGAGTTGTAATCCTGAATCACCACTTCTTTATCTGTGCGAAACAGTTTTTCAATAGCGGTGTTATTTTCAAACGACAGGCAATTGTCATTCAATTGTTCAAACTGTATTTTATTTTCTGATAGAACATTTAAAACATGTTGCCGGAAGCCGGGACGGATGCGAACAAAGAGTAGAGGCTGCTGTAGAAAAGATAAGTTGAAAAGTTCCTTTTCTATATGGTTGCTCAGGTAATCGTTAAAGGGAAAAATCTGCAAGGCATCAAAATGCCCGGTTTCTTCTTTTAATCTTTCATGTAAAATATCAGGCGTGTTACTGTTAAGATAATCTCCCAACGATAGTTTTTCATCTATACGCATAGGATTCAGGATGCCATTGCCTAATCTGAAATAATGATAACAGAGCGAAGTAATATTCCTTCTATCTCTTGAACCATGTTTTTTGTGCTCTCTGAAATACCTTTTCAGATAAAGGTGAAACGGCTCATCTCCATTGTAAGCAAGAATCAGTTCTGCTGCATATCTCAGGTGGCGTTCTTTATGTATGTTATTATCCTTCATAGAATCCGGTTAATGAATGTAAAGATAGGAGCCTCTGAGCAATACAGGAAAAAGGAAGTGAGACAATTATCCAATTGAATATTGAAGGAATAATGAAAGAGTAGTACTGTTTCTGTACCTACATAAAAAATTTGGCAGATAATGGAAAAATATTACCCTTTCCTTCTGCCGATTGATATTGTTATTCACACAAAACCGGCGTATCAGAGTACAAATGATTAATGGCCTGGGAAATTACCAACCCTCAGTCGGTAGATCTTCTCCCTATCCATAATCCCCTGAATTATTATATTAGTATTTCTTCCATCATATAGCACTGAGGTAAATCCTGTCGAAAAAATACAGGCAAAACTTAAAAAAGTATTTCCCAATATCTATTTTACAAAATTAGAAGACATAAAATATTTTATAAGTAAAATGATTAACTCTATTACCTAAACAGAAATGATAAGAATTTGCAGTTTTGATTATATTCTTTTTAATAACATTTGGACCATTTAATAATAGCACTTGGTATAAAAGGTAGTTAGAATTTTTTAAACATTCATAATATTGCCTCTTTCTCTTATTCAATTTTATCAAATCTTCATGGCTTAAATTCTACTACTTTTACCATTTGAGGCATAAGCTCCGACCTGCCCTCAGCGTCTCTCTGGATTGTTTTTTGTACAAAAAGATTAAGCAATTCCTTACTCCGCCAGAGTTCTGTATCATAGGATGGCTCCCAAGACCCTATATCTTCCTTAAAAATATCTTTTACCTGCCATTTGTTTTTTTTGATATTTTTATTTACGGCTATAGATAGTTTACTTCCTCTTTCATCATCTCTAAATAAGACAGCGGCCTTAGTTTTGAGCCTCCGATTCCAAACGACAACCTGTGGTCTCGAAATAGGGATTTTTTTGGTACCGCCCCCACTTAAACTAAAGGGCATCGTTCTAAATGATAGATTTTGAGTAATCCAAGCCTTCTCATTTTTGTAAATCAATCGAAATTGGGGAACCGTTTCATTTTCATTGCGCCAATAAGTGGCTATGAAAGGGACTCCTTTCTTATCAACAACCATAGAGGTCTGATTGATGAGCTCACTATTTTGTGGGATATGGAAAGCATATTCTGCAGTACGAACATTTATAGGAAGTACATATTTTTCACCAGTTGACTTTTCCCAGTGCAAACCACCATCTGTGGAGCGCGCATAACACATATCATGATTGCTTGCCACATCAGGGCTTTCACGCCAAACCCATGAAATATGCACAGTACCCTTTGTATCCACAAAAGCCTGCCAATAAGCATTCCGCTCACCCTCGCCATCAATCAAATTAGAATGAAGTTGTTTCCATGTCTTAGTATAAAGATCATATTGGTTTATAACCAGATTGCCATTCCCCGACCCTCCTTCTCTGAATAAAAACAATAGATTGCCATTGGGCATATTATAAAACTCAGGATAGGTAACACGTAATTCATTCTTACCCGTCATTAATATCTTTTCTGAAAGCTCCAACGACAAGGGCGCCACGCTTTTTGCATAATTGAGTCGGTTATCATGCTGATCCCACGCAATGTGCAGAAAACCATCTCCATCCACTATGATGCTTATAGAACGATGAGCATCATTGCAATTCCCTTTAAATTGAGTTTGCTTTAGTTCCCACTCTGCACTTCCTATCTTCCTTTTGCCCAGCACCACTTGTTGCTTTTCATTATAAAATGAAATGAATTGCCAGCCTTTGTAGGAAGTAATGGAATTCTTACGAAAAACCACCGTGTTCACGCTATTTTTTGCCCAGCCATCAGTTACATTTACTATGGTTTGCCCATTAACTTCTCTAAAGAGAAAAAATAGCATTATCCAAAGAATCTGTTTACAAATTTTGTTAGACACTACTATAAACTATTTAATATTATTAACATCTGCTTCATTTGCATCTGTGCGAGCTTGAACATTTTTTAATTCTTTCAATAAAGCACTTCCAGAAAAAAACTGATCTATTGAATGAAACTAATAGTATAAGAGTATTTATATTCCTTTTCGCGAAAACGATACTGATCCAATGGTCTTGCGCCCCATGAGTTGAGACCGGCTACACCACGTTGGAACAAATCTACATTTAGTATCACCCGATCAGCAGGTAAAACATCAGATGCATGTTGTTGTTTTTTGGTAGTACCCGGATCCCAGTCCTCTGTTCTATAATTTGTGGCACTTACAGATAATGGTTGCGCACCAGATATACGAATACCTTTACCATTATTATCTTTGAGCGTAAGCCAACGAACATCTGTTTTATTGCCCGCTTCCTGAGGGCGGTAGTAATGGAAGGCTTGGTCTTCTACCTTACCATTCCAGGTACCCATAAATGCATCTTCATTCCTGTCCACATAGTTTTCCCAAGGACCACGACCATACCATGTGAAATTATTGAATCGTTTAGAAAGTTCCATGTTCATTCCAAAACGCATCATTTCCGGAAGGTTATCGGAAAGCGCTTTATAGTTAGCCCCTATGGTCAGGCTTCCGTCCTTGTTCACTGTATAAGCAACATTGACCTCAGCTTCAATACCTACAGGTTTTACACGATAATTTAAGGTAACCGTACCCTCTTTTTCTTCAAGGTTTTTGAAGCTTACACTTTGAGTATGGGAAGCGGCATCCCATACACGAAGATGGTATTGCTCCCCTGAGCCAAAATCATTATCAGTAGGCGCACGCCAGAAATTCACTTTGGGAAGTTTTCCAAATAACCACCCGATAGAACTGTTGATAGAGGCAAGTCCGCGCCAGTTCTTATAGAACTCATAAGAGATGCCATTAGCAGAAAGCGTCAGCTTGTCGCCTTCTACTTTCTTTTCAACAGCTGAACCGCTATTAACGGACTGAACAAAATAGTTATTACCGGAAAGTGCAAATTCTCCTTTGGCGCTTTCAAATTCTGCAGGTAAAAACTGGGTCGCATTTTTGGTATAAGCATATACCTGTAAATAGTACTCTGTTCCTGCCGCCGAGTTTATTTTAGGTAGATTTAATTTTATATCTTTCTTTGAATCGGCTGCAATAGTCGCTTCAAAGTTGCCTGTAGCATCGGTTTCACCATTTTTCAACAGCACCCATTTGAAAGTATAATCTTTCGGTGTAACAGGAATAAATTTAAAATCGTTAATAACGGTAATTACTCCATTGGAGATATCCTTCGCTTCAAACAATATATTCTGATATACTTTTTTAACAATATGCGTATGCGGAAGATACTGTTGATCGGGGCTAATGATTCCATCCATACAGAAATTACCTTCATTCAGCTTATTATATCCATACAGATCACCACCATAAGCCCAATACTCGCGACCCTGCTCATCTTTGGTTTTGTAACCATGGTTATACCATTCCCAGATAAAGCCACCCTGCATGTTTTTGCTGGTACGCATCAGATCCCAATAGTCTTGAAAGTTACCCATACTGTTACCCATAGCGTGGGCATACTCACACATGATGTATGGGCGACCCAGATCCTTTTTTGCATCGCGTAGCATATCTGACCATGACGGATACATGTGACAGATAATATCTGTATTTCTGTCTCTCTGATAAGCCTGTTCGTATTGAACAGGACGGCTTTTATCTCTGGCCTTTGCCCAATCATACATAGTGAAAAAAGCTTTTCCATTACTAGCTTCATTACCCAGAGACCAAAAAATAACTGAAGCATGATTTTTATCGCGTTCAATAAGTCTCTTTACCCGATCAAGATGAGCCTCCTGCCATTCCGGAAAATTAGAAACATTATCCGGCCCATAACCCAGCCCATGCGACTCGAGATTGGTTTCATCAACTAAATAAATACCGTATTCATCACACAGCTTATACCAAAGCGGCTGTTGTGGATAGTGAGAAGTACGTACTGCATTAATGTTAAGCTCCTTGAACAGTTGTATGTTTCGCAGCATAACAGCTTCATCTACTACCTGACCGGTATTTGTATTAAACTCATGAAGATTAACTCCTTTAAATAAAACCTTCTTTCCATTAATAAACACCTGTCCATCTTTGATCTCTACTTTTCTGAAACCGATACGATGTGATGTAGCTTCTATAATATTTCCTTTGCCATCTTTTAGTGTAATAATCATATTGTAAAGGTTGGGCGTTTCGGCCGTCCATTGCAACGGCGCCTTTACCGTACCTTCAAACAATAAAGAGTCGATGGCGTTGGGCGCTATGCTGATCTTTTTAGATTGTGCAAATACTTTTCTTCCCGCTTTATCCTGAACACTTACTTCTACTACTTGTCCGGCAGTTGTATTGGCATAATTTTTAATTTTTACATCTGTACTAAATAAGCCGTTTTTATAGGAAGCATCCAAATCAGCATGAGAAAAGAAATCTAAAATACGAGTTTGAGCAGTACTATATAAATACACATTGCGATTGATGCCTCCCAGTCGCCACATATCCTGATCTTCCAGATAAGTGCCATCACTAAACTTATGTACTTCGCAGGCCAATAAGTTTTTCCCGGGGCGAATATAGGGCGTGATATCAAACTCAGAGGGGCTTTTGGCATTTTCTGTATAACCTACTTTTTTACCATTTACCCAAACATACATAGAGTTGGTACCGCCTTCAAAATGAAGAAATACTTTTCTGCCATCCCAGCTTGAGGATATATCAAACTCGTGCCTGTAAGCACCCGTTGGAGAAAACTCCCTGTCAATAAATGGTGGATTTTTGGGAAACCCAAAGCCGGTATTTACGTACATAGGGATGCCAAAACCATTAAACTCCCAATTACCCGGCACTGGCATTAATGTCCAGCCTGATTTCCCGGAGATCTGGTTAGGTACTCCCTTTTTCGATGGAGAAATAACACCTACATTGTAACCTTCCTCATAAAAGCCTTCAGGAACATCTGCTACTTTCTCCACCCAGTAAAATTGCCAGTTCCCGTTCAGTAATTGGTAATAAGGCGACCCCTTATAATCGTTTGTAAGCGCCTGTGCCTCGGTTGCATAAGGTAATGCCGTAGCCCTTGTATTTTCTTTATTAATAGCAAATACTTCAGGATTTTCCCAGTCGGGTTTGGTTTGAGCATAAACATTTATTGCAACTAAATACATTAATAAAAGCAAACATCTTTTTTTCATTCCAACTGTTTTAAAAAATTATCAAAAAAATTTATGTTAAATTCAGCCCTCTTCGGTCTTTAGCTTAATAAATAAGATTCTTCATACCCTTGCTTTTGAAGAATATTTTCAATGACTCTGCGTTCCCAATTATTTTATCAATAGGAACTAATTCATTATCCTTCCACTTTTGCCCAGACTGTTTCCAGAGCATCAGCGTTATATAAGTACGCTCCTTTCCTGCATCCAGCTTACCAGATACATTTACCACACGGCTATACTCACTTTGGGGATGTACGTCCTTGGTATCAACATCGTATATCTTATCCCAGCCTGCATAACTGATCATAGCCAATTGATATCTCCCGTTGTCAATAATAACTACATCTTTTCCTTTAACTTTTTTCTTTATTGTTTTAATGGCACCCTTTATCTGAGGTAAGGCATAATGACCCAGTCGCAGCTCTGTTGCCACATTAGCATTTATTTTGTCAACTCTTAATATCCCATTGGGAAGAGGAATATCTGCCAGCTTCAATTTTATATCAGGGTTTGTTTCCAGCACCGCATCCCTGTAATAAACATCATTATCATATTTTTTGAAATCATATAATCGTAATGGTTCCCATTCGTTCTTTGTGTTTTTTATAATATAGTTCATGGATACAACACCATCCACACTATCCGCCTGCCAGGGAAAGGCGCTGTTGTAAGAGAGTCTGTTGTAATTTTCGCTGGCGCGGAAAGTTTCCCAGGCTCCTATCAGCTTTACTTTACACCAGGCGCGTATTTCCGAAGCGCCTATATTAGGGTAGTCGGTAATTAATATATTGGCAGTATCAGCAAAATGATTATACACTTTGTTCTTCTTCATTTCTGTATCCCAATCACCGTTATTTTCTGTTGCTGTCCAGAAAGGACTGTCATCAGGCAACATTAAAGCAAAGAACGCTTTCCCCATCCAGTACACGCTTCCCCGGCAGCTATAAGGCTGCACTGCAGGCTCAAAAGGGCCATAGACACCAAGCGTGGGAACATTATCTTTTAAAAATTCGGGATGGGTTAAAAATTGTTTCATTACTCCAGAGGCGATCCTTCTCATCCAGCCATAATTGACTTTGGGATCATTTTGCAAACCCATCAATGCAAATGGAACAACAGAAGCGATTCGGTAGGTCATGCTTCTTCCCCATACGATCATTTCCCCATCCTTACTGAACATATAAGGATATGTTATTTTTAGATCATCAAAATTTTTGAGAAATTTTTTGGCATATTCCGGATAATATTTCTTTCCGAAATATTCTGCCCATAGCGGTCCATACATCTGAAAAGCCCACATACTATAATAATCATACGCCGGATTATCATTGTACCACCCACCGCCACGATAATGTTCCAGCGATTTTTCTAAATACTCAACCAATAGTTTTTCATTAACAGTATAACCTTTCATTTTAAAAAAACTCAACACAAAAATGTTGAAGAACTTCCAGTTGGATGGTACCGTTTTGCCATCTGCATAACTCAACATTGTATGCGCCAATAAATCTTTTTGCTCTTTAGTTAATGGATCAAACAACACTTCAGGCGCATAAAACAAGGAGACTGCCAATGCTCCAAACTCAACAAGAATTTGACTGGGGCCGCCGCCTTTTTCCTGTGGTTTTATATACGATTCACTTTTAGGATTCAGCAGGTTTAATATTTGGCGCCTGTAATAATCTGCAACTCTGATATTGTTAAGAACCAGATTAGAGTCTTCTTTCAACAATGGTGAGGCTATAAATAAAGTACGGCTTAACCCTTCCAGCTTTTCTGTTGGCACCTGCGATGCTGATCTGGGATAGCTTTTCCCGGGCTCTTTGGGAAACTGCATAGGGTCATCTATCTTGTCAATATAACTAAAGGCTCCCCGCAATAAATATAATGCTGCGTCTCGCCAATGTTTTCGGGTCATGCCGGTATAGGGGCTACGCTGATAATCGGGCTGATCTATTTTAAACAGAGACTGATTGGTTACATGCTTTTGTTGCAACACTTTTCCTAAATCATCAGGAGCATTTTGTGCGAATGCCGTACAAATACAGCAGACAAAAACCGGGAATAGAATAAATAAGCTTCTCATTTATTATAAATAATCTTTGGTATCGAACAGGCTATTGCTTTTGGTTACTTTTAATCATCTATTTTTTTACATATTTCAGTATTCTTAGGGATATGTTCATATTGCTATTTCAGATAAAACAATTTACTGCCATGCATAGGAACCTCAACTTTTATACTATTGCGTAATTTTCCTAATGACTGATTAGTCCACATATCGACAACCTTTGCTTTTTTCTTAATCCCCAGTTCTGATAAGGGCACTTCAATGGTCATTGGCTCCCTGCTATCCGAAATATTAAACAAGGCCAGATATTTTGCTCCTGTTTTGGCATTAACAGAGGTTACCGCAAGCTTACCATCCTTTTGGAATAGCTGACGTACTTTTGAACCATGCCGATGCATCTCCAATACTTCTTTATTGGTAAGCAATGACAAAGTAAATGGATCCATACTCGGCATATCACCGCCAAACATAAGAGGAGAACGGAAGATTGTAAAAAACGTCATTAGCGAATATTGCTCATCTTTTGTTAAACGACTTTGCCTATCGCCTCCTCTTTCACCACGTATAGATATTCTTCCCAGCGGAATCATATCACAGTCCGGCCAGGTGCCTGGCTTTATGTAAGGGTACCAGTTCTGCGCTACTTTCATCAGGTGGATCATGTGACTCCATACATCCCAAACATCATCTACCATTCGCCACATATTGGCATGAGCGCTGATGTGCTCAGCATTTTCAAAGGGGGTATCGCCGGGAGAAGTACTTAGTACAATAGGGCGACCGGTTTGATCTATCGCCTTGCGGATTAGTTCAATTTCCGGTTGGTGATAAGGAGTGGAAAGATCATCAACCTTAATAAAATCTACTCCCCATGAAGCATATAGATCCATAATGGAGTTATAATACTCCTGAGCGCCCGGCTTTGAAGCAACTATAGTATAGTTGTCTTTTAGCCACTTGCATTGCATCTCGGTAGAATAAATCTGATCGGCTGTAACTGAGGCTCCTTTTACGGGTGTTTTTTTTGCAACGGCTTCTTTGGGAATACCTCTCATGATATGAATACCAAACTTAAGCCCTTTGGCGTGTACATAATCAGCCAATGCTTTAAACCCGACTCCATTTACTGCGGATGGAAACCTGTTTACCGCAGGCAGGTAGCGCCCAAACTCATCCATAATATACCTTGGGTCTGTTTGATTATATCCGCCAGCTTTATCATTTTCAACGAACCACCTGATATCAACAACTATATATTCCCAACCATAAGGCTTCAGATGTGCTGCCATATAGTCGGCATTAGCTTTTACTTCGGCTTCTGTAACGGAAGATCCGTAACAATCCCAACTGTTCCAGCCCATTGGAGGGGTTAATGCCCATTTACGAAAATCCTGCTGTGCAAAAACATGATAGCAAATTGACGTTTGCAATATCAGCCCTAAAAATAAAATCAACTTTTTTTTCATTTATTTATTTTTTATTAAGTGGATATATCTGACCACAATAGTTGGAATAATATATTTTTCGCAAAAAATTTCTATATACGGTATAAAGAAAAAGCTATTTATTTTTAACCCATACTTTCATTTTCCCTACACCACGATTCGACCAGGTAAAGTAAGGAATAAAATTCCAGGTATGCTGCGCTTGGTCTTTAGCTATAATTTCGTTAATACCTCCTAATTTATTCGCATTGTAGCGCACTTCAAAATCGGATTGAGCAAAGACTTTATCAAACGTTTCCTGATTATCAATTCTTTCCATGCAATATACCAGTGGGCCACACTGTACCGCAGTCTTCCCCTTATTTTCGGCTACAAGCAAGTTTGATGAAACGTTTCTTACTTCAAAAGGGAAATTCACTTCTACCCTGTCGCCTTTCTTCCACTTTTTATTAATTACTATATAACCATTTTTTATCTGGTAGTTTTGCTTCTTAGAATTCACAAATAATGTAACGCCTTTTGAAACCGGTTTCTGGTAAACGTACAGTTGCGATACCGTCTTATCACTTGCCCAGTCCGGTATTCGTATTTTAAGAGCAAAAGTTGTTTTCTTAACTGGATTTATAGTTAACTGCACATTGGCTCCATAGGGATATTGAGTATTTTGAATAATATTTACATCCTCGTTATTAAAGCGCAAATTAGCTTTGTTGGAAGCAAACAGATTAACGTAGATCCCCTCTTTATCTGTATCATAAATTAATGCCGGTATAGATGGCAAAAATCGGATCAGGTTAGTAGGGCAGCATGGGCAATCGAACCAGCCCGCACGGGTAAGGTTTCCCTGATTAAATTTATACACGCCATCAGATTCCAATGGATTAGGATAGAAGAAAGCCTTGCCATCGAGCGAAATTCCCGGCAATACTCCATTATAGAGCATGCGTTCCAGTACGTTATAGTAATCTGCATCTCCAAAAGTGCGAAACATCCTGTCAGCCCACATTACACCGCCTATTGCAGCACAGGTTTCATTATAAGCAGAAAGATTAGGCAATTCATAATTCTTTCCAAAAGCTTCACCTTCGTGCTTAGCGCCTATACCACCTGTTACATACATTTTCTGATGAACCATATTATGCCATAAATTCTTGATAGTGGTTTTATACTTTTCATCGCCTGTTATAGCTGCTACATCAGTGATACCTGCATAAAAATATACTGCGCGTACAGCGTGCCCCACTACTTCATCCTGCTCCAGTACCGGTTTTGCATCCTGCCAATATTCTCCACGTGGCTTCCGGTGTTCGGATGTGCCACGCAGGTCAATGAATTTTTTAGCCAGACTGAAATAATCTTTATTACCTGTAATTAAATAGAGTTTTATCAGACCGGTCTCTACAATCTCATGACCGGGAATACTGTAATTATCAGGTGCGCCAAATACTTTAACCAGCAGGTTTGCATTTTTTAGTGCAATATTTAGCAAATTTTTCTTTCCTGTCGCATAATAGTGTGTTGCAGCAGCTTCAAAAAGGTGTCCGCTATTGTAAAGTTCATGGCTCATTTCCAAATTATCCCATCTTTGTTTGCATTCACCCACCCATTTGGACGGTGGTACAGCAGGATTAATAGTACGCCATGTTGTCAAATAACCATCAGATTCCTGCCCCCGTGCTATGATAGTAATATATTTATCGAGTAGCGTCTCAAGCTCTTTATCGGGAGATGAAACTAATGTAAGAGAAGCTCCTTCTATGATCTTGTAAGGATCCGTATCATCAAAAGGCATTTTACCCAATACTTTGCCGGTACCGCCTTTTATCACTTTTTCTGCTGTCAGGAAATTTTCAAACCGACCATTTTCTTCGCATTTCTGTAAGGCGAATGGAATAGTGACCTGCTGAATCTGGCGAATCTTGGGGAGCCAGAAATTATCAGTAAGCTGGACTTGACGCAGATCGACTTTTTGAATTGCATAATCGGCAATTTCCAAAGACTGCGAAAATATTTGAATCGCAGAAAATATAACGATTAGACAGCATATTATTCTTTTCATCTATTATTATTTTATGTGGTCGGATGGAATATCGCAAAGCAATCAACTTTGGGGATTTGCTAGAGGCCGATAGCTCATTTCATACTGCTCACTCCATTATCCCTCAGTTCCGAAAGTGAGCTAATATAACTCATTTTAAAGAATATTATTTATACTCCCGGTATTAATTATCTTATTGAACATATCTATACATTTCTGCCGCTGCCAACAAGAACGCTCCTACACCAAAGGGCGATGTGGCCTCTTTGTTTACTATTTGTCCGGGAATAGCTCTTTCACCAATTGGCTGTACATACCCAATTTTACCATTAGGTTGCATTGCAACCTGAGTAAGATATTCCCATGCTTTTATGGCTATGGGCGCATACTCTTTTTTATCCAAAAAGCCATTATTCATACCCCAAAGCAATCCGTAAGTAAAAAATGCAGTACCGCTCGTTTCGGGGCCTGGAGCATGTTGTGGATCCTGCATGCTTCGAGTCCAATAGCCTTCTGCCTGTTGGGTATTTTTGATAGTGACCGCCATGTTTTTAAACCTGTCTATATACATACTTCGATACTGGTCAGTTTTAGGAAGATCATTTAAAACCTTGGGTATTGCTGCAAAAACCCATCCATTTCCTCTAGCCCAAAAATCCTTTTTACCATTTATACTTTTGTGTTTGGGATAAATATATTTTGCATCTCGATAGTAAATCTTTTCAACAGAATCATACATAACAGAATCGGCATATTCAAAATATATACCAAGCTTATTCAGATATTGTGGATTACCTGTAATTCTATACAGTTTCGTCATCACAGGCATCACCATGTATAGCCCGTCAGCCCACCACCAATAATCGTTTTGTGGAGTACTCATCTGATACTCCATTACTTCTCTGGCTCTGGCTATTTTCTTAGGATCCTTTATTTTGTCAAGGTTGTATAAATCTATATAGGTTTGAAAACAAATTTGCCAGTCACCAAACAAAACATACTGATTCGTTTCTCCATAACTATACTTCCACTCAGTTTTATCATTAGAGGTGGCACCCATCCAATTGTTTTTCTCTGCCCATTTTTTCGAATAGTCTTTATACCTTTTATTACCGGTAATTTCATAAACAGCCATATTGCCGGTATGGTATGCCGCTTCATCCCAAAATGCCCATCCCGGATTGGAATGTGTAGCCTGCCAATATTGATTTGCTTTATTCATAACAGAAAGCACCTGCTTTTTAGCAGGAACTTTCTGTTTGTTATTTTTTTGAGCATAACTATTGTACACCAACAACAGCATCCCCGAAATAATGAATAACTTTAGCTTCATATCTATTCCGTTTTATCTTCGTCAGCCACAGCTTCCTGCCAGGTATCCCATTTTGGAGTAGCGGCATCATAACCATCATAACCATAATTCTGACTCAATACGCCTTTGTTATTTGCAGTAATGGAAGAATTTGGAATTGGCCAATAAAGATTACATTTATCCATTTTGTAATTAAGTGTGCGATTGTTAGAGTTAATTCCTCCACGATTATAAATACCTCCATTGTTTATAACACGTTTATACCAATAGCTTCCACCACTCAGGTCTGTACCTGAAGACTTGTCATAGGTATCAACACTATACACGTTCCCCCATTCATCAGGCTTGTCGCTTAAAGCCAGACAGTAGGAAACACGGCTTAGCTCCATGTGTCTCCACTCTTCGAGATATAGCTCACGGGCACGCTCATTCATTATATCACCAATCGTAACGGTGGTATAAAGCTGAGAGCAACCGGCTCTTTTTCTTATTTCATTTACATCCACTGCAGCTCCTGCAGCATCTCCAAGATAAAACTTAGCCTCTGCACGCAACAGGTAAGCTTCGGCCAGGCGATACAGGTACCAATCAGCATTGCTGCCTTTTGAGGCACCAGCATACGCATTAGCTCCCAGATTGGCTTCGGCCTCAGCATCAGTAATAAATACTTTATAATGCGGCCATTGAAACCAGGAACGAATGGTATCAGCGCACAAAAGGGCTCCGGTAGTTGGGTGATATAGCTTTAGATTTTGTCCCCTGTAAGCATTACCGGCAGTACCGTATTTGAGCGAATCCATTCTTACCCAGTTACCAACACTGCTGTTATGTCGCAAGTCATCCACATCCTCAATTCCATTAACAACCCATAGGCCCTTTTGAGCAAAAGGAGTAGGGCGAAAAGTGCCGATACCACGTCCTAACGCCCGTCCATAATCAAGATCTGCACGATAATTGGCATTATTACGAGCATACAGATCCAACGCATTCTGTCCACCGGGCGTTTTCAGGTTGCCTGAGTTATACAGTGGCGTAAAAATACGCATCGTAGCAAAAGCAATATTGGATTGCGCTCCACGATTGGGAATACCCATGATTGTTTCGGTATTGGCAGCAATTAGCTTATTCTCTGGTCGGTGCAGATCCCAGATTACATTACGAGTAATCTTCCATGTTTGAGGTTCTCCACCAGGATAAAAAGTACCAAATGTATTTTTCATAAGTGTATATCCGGACTGATTGATCAACACATCAGCCTGATCTTTAGCTTTCTGAAATTGCCCGGTAGCCAAATAACATTTGATGAGCAGCATACGGCAAGCGCCTTTATTGACCGAGCCGATATATGTCATATCTTTTTGCTCAGGGACCCACTCAACCGCAAATTCCATATCCTTTGTAATCATGTCAAGAATGGCCGCCTTTTTTGTACTACGATAATTCTGTTTAGGTACTTCAAGTATCTTAGTGATCAATGGCACATCACCATATTGAAAAACCAAAGCCAGATAACGGAACGCACGATGAAAATAAGCCCTTCCTTTATAAGCATTCTTAGTGGCTTCACTGAGGCTTCCCACTTTATCAACATAAGTCAGAATAGTATTTGCATATTTAATACCATTGTATGTTTCTTCCCAATAGTGATTAATATAATTACCATCATTACCTCCCGGACCGGCAGCGCCTCCGGTAGGTTTCAGATTATCGGCGAAATTGTAGTTCACAGAATTACCATCCACATCAGTTTTTCCATACACAGCCAGGTCAGAAAACATATATTCAGTTCCTATAACAACTGAGTTGGTATTTGCACCTGTATTTGTCCAGTAAGAACGTATATGTCTGTCACTGATGGCCAGAGCTGCCTTTAAACCCGATTCGGTACTAAAAGTAGTGGCAGGCTCATAAATAGAGAGGGGATCCGGTTTTAGAAAATCTTTGGAACAGCCACCCATCAATGCCAATCCGCATACAGCAATTATTAATGTTAACGCTGATAATGCTTTTTTATTTTTATATGTAAATATGTTCATGTCAGAGTATTTTTAGAATGTTATATTTAATCCAAGTGTGAAAAGACGTGTAGCGAGCCCTCCTGTTTCAGGATCGCCATATTCCCAGTCCTTTTGCCATACAGCTACATTACGAACAGAACCATACAGCTTAACTTTCTGAACACTCAGTCTGCTACTTAATGCCTTTGGCAGTGAATAACCAAGTGCTATGTTTTCCAAACGAATAAAGGACCTGTTATACAACTTACTGGCACCTGCGCCAGCCGGAGCCATAGCATCTAACCGCGCATATTTGTTGGTTGGGTTTTCGGGAGTCCAGTATTCCTTAGCGAAAGTATTAAAATTATAAGTAATTAAAGAACCGCCATTATCCTTATTCAGATACTCACCGGAAAGGCTTTTATGCCCCATATAGGAATATATATTAAATGAAAAATTCCAGTTTTTAAAAAAGGTGAAATCATTGCGTAATTGCCAGTTAATGGGCGGCGCCGTCTGACCTAAGAACTCACGGTCTTTATCATTGTACACCGGTGTAGTGGTGCCATTTGCATTTACCTTGTCATCAGCTGTATAATTATTAGCCACTTTAGGATCACCCGGTTTCTGACCATACTTTGCAGCTTCTTCAGCTTCGCTGGTTTGCCAGATACCTGTTACACGGTAATCCCATATTGCACTAATAGGGTGACCAATGAACCAGCCGTTGGATTTATCATCCATTTCTTTTTGGCCGATAACATTTCCCTGTGCATCCAGTATATTTTCATTCTGGTAGTAAAGATGTTTGATGGTATTTTTGTTATACGAGAAACTTAGGCTTGTTTTCCATTCCAATATTTCGTTTCTGACATTCTGCGAACTAATGAAAATTTCAAACCCTTTGTTCCGCACTTCACCCAAGTTGGTAGTGATGCTGGAGAATCCTGTAAAAGGTGGGAGTCGCTGCCCCATAATCATATCATGAGTTTTCATGGAATAATAATCGACAGACCCGGAAATGCGATCGTTCAAAAATCCAAAGTCAAGTCCCAAATTGAACGCAGCTGTTTTTTCCCATTCTAAATTGGGGTTGGCCATACGGTCCACCAGCAGGTATTTCACTTCTTCCATTGTACCGTTGTTCAGTATATAACCCATAGTTGCACCTAAACCTGATCCTAAATTTGCCAATGATATGTAAGGATCCCCCAGCGATCTGTTCCCATTTTCACCCCAGGATGCCCTTAATTTTCCGCTACTGATTATGTCATTTCCTCTAAGGAATTTTTCGTTGGTAAAAGCCCAGGCAAATGCCAGAGAAGGAAATACTGCGTAAGGATTGTTTTGTCCGAATGCAGAATATCCGTCACGCCTAACCGAAGTAGTCAGCATATACCGGTTATCGTACGAATAGAAAAGGCGAGCAAGCAACGCATCAGCGCTTTCATGCGAATCATAGGTAGAGAAAGAGCTGTTTTCTTTTGTTGCATTTGAGGTATTGTGGAACCCAAGTGCATCAGATGGCAAAATATTTCGGGCATTTATTACATCTGACCAATACCTGCGGTTTTCAGCCTCCTGTACCAATGTCAGCGTCAAACGATGCTTTTGGGCAAATGTTTGATCCCAAGTGATTGTGTTATTGAGCGACCAGTCGAATCGTTTGGAGCTTTCACGATCTACTCCCCGATTTACAGGAACAGATTCGGGCAAAGCTGCCGACATAAAGTAACGATTGTAAAACCATTGATATCGTGGCGATGCATTGAATGAATAAGTAATATTAAAAGGTAGCTTTACTTTGGCATTCCATATTGTATTCAATACAGTAAATCCCTTTTCAAGTTCCAGATATTGCTTGTCAAAATCATGATTGACACCCCTTTTTATACTTCCATCGCCCATTGGATATTGAGCCAGACTTCCGTCTTCATTGCGGTAGTGGCTAAAGGGGGAATTACGTATCTGGTTAGCATCCCAGTAGTTTAACCCCAGTCCGGGCTGAAGGTCGCCATCACTGCGGTTCTGAAAGTTAACGTTCGCACCAATCTCTAACCATTTATTTACCTTTCCTTCCAACTTTAAATTAGAGCGTACAGCCTGATAATCATTATAGTTAACAGCGCCCTCATTGCGCAGATAGCCCAAAGACATGTAATAATTCATTTTATCACTGGCGCCGGACACACTTGCATTATAATCCTGATTAAATCCGTTGCGGAAAGTGTGTTTGTACCAGTCAAATGTATTTCCTGCCAGGTAATCCTTTAAGACACCTCCTTCCAGCCCTAAGCGTCGAGCATATATGCTGGCATCAGATTCTCCGCTTGCGTTGGTAGTATAAGCACGCCATTGCTCTATAGAAACGCCATATTTGCCCAGATTTTCGGGACTATCATAATAACCAGGTTTGCTTAGCATAGAAGAAGTTTGATAGGCCTCATAAGCTCCAGTTGTGGCATTTTTACCATAAGTATCTTTCCTATACCAATCTTCACGGTATTTCATATAAGCATCGGGGCCAAATACTTCCCGATAAGCGCTCTTGGTTGTGGCACCCACATTTGCACTGAAATTTACAATAGGCTTACCTTGTTTTCCTTTTTTAGTAGTAATGATGATAACACCACTTGCTGCTCTTGAACCATAAACCGCTGCAGCAGAAGCATCCTTTAGAACATCAATTTGTCCAATATCATCCGGGTTGATCTCTGAAAGCTCACCATAAAAAATCATACCGTCTAAGATAATCAGAGGGTCGTTATGACCGCCTGAGGTATATACCGATCGCTGGCCACGTATCTGCATGGAGCCGCCCCCCTTTGCAGAAGCATTGTAGCCCACCTGTAAACCCGGTGTGCCTCTTAGAATGTCCTGAACAGTATTTGGATTTTCATTCGCCAGATTATCTGGTTTTATCTGAACTACCGCTCCTGTCAGGTCCTTTTTTCTCATGGTACCATAACCCACTACTACAACCTCATCCATTGCCTTGGCTGATGTAGCAACCAACGTAATATTGATCTCGGGGTTATCGCCTATCACGACTTCTTTGGTAACGAAGCCAATACTTGTGAAAACCAGCGTTTGACCTTTGGTGGCAGCAATAGTATAGACACCAAGGTCATTTGTCATAGTTGCCGTGCCGGAGCCTGATACTGCAACGGTAACTCCGGGCAAAGCTTTACCCTCATCATTTAAAACCATCCCTTTAATGACCTGCTGAGCATTAATGGTAAAAGAAATAAATAACAAAAAGGATAACAATAGCAAAATTTTGCCTGGCTTTTTTTGGGAAACGAGTAATCTTACATTCATACAATCGTTTTTTTTGTTTATAAAATTGGTTTAACTTTTAAATTATTGGTAATATCATAAAAAACATCTGTCTGAAATTCTTCAAATCTTAGTTGAGTTTTATTATTTCTTTCACAAGCAATTAACAATTGTGAAAAATACAAGTGCAAATTAAACAGTGACTTTGGCCAAATAGAGGGGTAAAATCGTAATAAAAGGGGTATTATTCGTAAAAATTAGTGAGTTCAGCTTTTTTCCCTTTTGCTATTTTGTTTCATCCTAAAATTTCCCTGAAAAGATGTACGGTACTTTTTGATATACTCTGAAGGAGTACAATGGAATAATTTACTGAATTGAGCCCTAAAGTGCTTTAAATCCTTAAATCCGGTGTCGAAAGCTACCTGATTTACATTACTATTGGTATTTATAAGAAGAAGAGCTGCCTTTCTAAGGCGAATCATTCTTACAAAACTATTAATTGAGTGTCCGGAGAGTTGCTTTATTTTTTTATATAGAGAAGAATGGCTCATTCCCATTTCCTTTGCCAAGGAAATTACTGCAAATTGATCGTCAAATAAGTGTTCTTCTACCACTTTTACACAAAGATCCAGAAATGCCCTTTCTTCTTCAGAAATTTCGGGCTTTTCATTTTTAAGGGTTACATGATTTAAAAAATACTGCTGCAAATTAGTTTTAGATGCCACAAAATTAGCCACTTTTGCTTTGAGCAAAGCCTTATCAAAAGGTTTAATAATATAATCATCGGCACCGGTTTCAATACATCGCAACCTTGTTTCGGGGCTTTCATTACCCGTAATCATGATAACAGGGATGTGTTTTAATTTTGGATCTGCCTTCAATTTAATACAAAGCTCATCTCCGTTTAGCCCGCCAATTAAATTCAAATCAGTAATAATAACATCAGGAACCATTTTTGAGGCCAGTTCAAATGCCTCATTCCCGTTCAAGACAATAGTTACATCATAACTATTTGAGAATATGCTTTTTATATAAAGACATAATTCTTCGTCATCATCTATAACAAGCAGACTTTTTTTTGTCGAAATAATCTCATCTTGCAGATCCTCAGAAAAATTTGTTTTAGCGCCAATATTTGCCATCATAACCTCTTTTGCCAGTTGATCCCTTTTCTCTTTCTCCACACGCAAAACACTCTCCGGAAAATGATGTTTTCCTTTCAATAGATTGATTATAAATGTAGTGCCTTTACCCGTTTCTGTCTTATAACTTATCTTTCCTTTATGTATGTCAATAAAATTTTTTACAATATTGAGACCAATACCAAAACCCGGCTTTGATTTAGACTCAAGGGTCTTTACCTGATAATAAGGATTAAATATTTTGTCACCCACTTTATCTGAAAAACCGTTGCCATTATCCGTAATAGAAATTTCTACTTCTTGAATACTGTTTTTTATTTCTAACTTCACAAATCCTTCCTGTGGGGCATATTTTATGGCATTAGACAAAAGGTTAAATACAGCAATTTCAATTTTTTCCGCATCTACGTACAATATTGTGTCCTCTTCATCACAAGTTAAGGAGTATTCCAGCTTTTTTGATTTTGATTGATATTGAAAGCTGTCAAAAACCTCCCTGCATAAATCATATATTTTATAAGGTGCAATATTAATATCAGACTGATTGGCGTTTACTTTCCTAAATAATAGCAATTGATCTACCAGCCCAAGCATCCTTCGAGAGTTATTATAAGCTATCTGTACTTCCATCGGCTTTTCTTCATCCTCCTTTTGCATTAATTCATTAATTGGGTTGATGATAAGGGTAAGCAAGGTTCGAAACTCATGTGAAATATTTGTAAAAAATGTAGCTTTTCGCTCACTTAATTCCTTTTCATTTTCTACTGTTTGTTTTGCCAATTTTATTTCATATTCAAGTTTTTGTTTATTTGTCAAATATCTCAAATAAAAATAGATGACGCTAAAAGTTGCTAATAAATAGAAAAGATAGGCCCAAACTGAGCGATACCAAGGCGGTAAAATAGTTATTTTCAATAATGTTTCCTTTGGATTCCAGTCTCCTTCTGCATTTGTGGATTTTATCCTAAGGGTATAATCGCCTTCCCTTATGTTATTATAGGTTACTGATCTGTTTTTTGAAAAGTTCCAACTTTTATCCCACCCTTCAAGCAGGTAAGCATACCTTATCTTGTCGGGAGTGGAGTAGTCTAAAGCCGCAAAGTCAAAGGACAGGAAGGCCTGATCGTGAGGAATAGTAATGTTTTGTATCTGACCACCACTTGTTTTAATTTTGGTGTGTTTGTTTTCAGATAGAGAAATATTATTAATTCTGATACTTGTAATAATCAAAGGGGGCATCCTGTTTCTGTACTTCAAATCTGCCGGATTGAAAATATTCAGCCCCGCAATACTGCCAAACGCTAATTCTCCGTTTTGAAGTTTCAGTGCAGCACGGTAGGTAAACTGGTTACTTAGCAACCCGTCACTTTCATAATAAGTAAGAAATTTTTTCTTTTGGGGATTAAATCTGGATAGTCCGTTAAAAGTACTCATCCATAAATCACCCTGATTATCCTCAAGGATATTTAAGACCGAATTGTTACTGAGTCCTTCCGATTCCGTGTATCTTGCCAGCACTTTCAGATCTTTTTTATCAATTAATAAAAGACCTCCACCCTCCGTACCTATCCATAGGTTTAAGTTTCTGTCTTCAAAAATAGTACGCACCGTCTTAGCGATATCTATACTTTGATGTTTTTTATTATCTCTGTCAATTTTAATTAACTTGTTATTGCCTCCCCAAAACATTCCTTCACTGTCTTCATAAAGAGAGAACATATCTCCAATAGACTGATCAAAAACCTCAAAACTATTAGTAGCACTATTAAGTTTATATAATCTGCCATCCTGAAAAGTAGTAGCCCAAATATCACCTCGCCTGTCCTGATAAATTCGTAATATAATTGTATTTTCCTTTGCTGTTACCGGATTAAAACATGAATAGCGATGGTAGGAACGGGTTTTTTTATTAAATTGATAAATGCCACCGCCAAATGTTGCTACCCACAGATTCCCCATTTTATCCCTGCAAATATTAGTAATAGTGTTATTAACAAAATGGTTATAATTTGTAAAATTATTGTTTTTTCTGTCCCATAAACTTATCCCAAAACCATCAGTACCAAACCAAAGAAAGTCTCCGTCTTCCGCTATGGCAGTTACAGTATTACCGGCAAGGGTATTGTTATCATGAGGCTGATGTGTTACAGATATAAATCGGTTTAATATATCGTCCATCACATTGACACCGCCATTCAAAGTACCAATCCACTTTCTGCCCTCTGAATCAATAAATACGGTAGTCGCATTTCGATTGGAGAGTGAGCCTGACTGTTCTCCGGAAGTGAAATACCTTAAAGATTCGGTATCAGTATTAAGTACATTGACCCCACCACCCTGAAGGGCAATCCATAAATTATTATCATTGTCAAAAGTCAATCCAGAAACGTAGTTAGCAGAAAGTTGACCTGGTGATTGAAACCACCGTTTGATAACCCTTTTTTCCTTTAATGAATATTTATATAACCCATTAGTTGAACCAAGCCATAGATTTCCATTTTTATCAGTTACCATTTTATTTACGGTTCCCACTCCATCCAAATCCTGTACCAAACTGATGACATCGGCCTTTTCATCAAACTTTGCAATTCCTCTATTCTCAATATAAACCCATACTTGTTGCGCATCGATGGTTACTGCTTGTAAAGAATAGGATATTTCCATCTCTTTACCGTTAAAAAAAGGCACCTGTTTGAATATTGTTTCGCCGGAATAAGCTTTCAAAAGCCCTGCTTCATAAGTGCTTAACAAAATAAGCCCGTCAGATCTCACATCGATACTCAAAACATTTGAGGAAAATGTTTGAACTTTCTTTTGATGATAGCGCGAATAAAATAATTTTTTTAATCCATAGGCATCATTATACGATACGACTCCCTGACCGGTGCCGATTAAAATATTTCCTTGCTTGTCTTCATTTATAGCGTTAATATAATTATGTGGTAAGGATGTAGAATCGTGTATTTTATTTCTTAAGGAAATAAATCTATAAGCGTCATAACGATTAAGGCCATCATCAGAACCAAACCACATATACCCTTTACTATCCTGAAAAATGGCACGAACCGTATTATTGGAAAGTCCGTTTGAAATATTAATATGCCTAAACTTGTAATCCTGTTGCCCTGAAAGAGATATTTGTGTTGCTAAAAAAATATATATAAATACAAACCTAATAGGCATGATACATAATAAGTTTAGTGTCTCTTAATATTATTACTTTTACAAAAGGCTTTGTAAAAGCAAACAACTTTACACCCTTCAGAAAAAGAAACAATAGAAAAAAATACCCGATTTTTGACTTATACCGCTTCTCATAAACTCCCGAGTTCACCTTTCACAAAAGCCTAAGGCATATAAAACACCTCTTGTAATGGAATGGAAACGGGAGAATTGTCTTCATTAGTTTCCATTATGTCAGCCATAAAATGCCACCATTTTTTCATAATCTCATTAGCTGCTAATTCAGCCATTTTATTATGCTCTTCAACTTTCATAATCGCAAACAACTCATTCGCTTCCTCATCAAGAAAAATAGAATATTCACTAATGCCGGTTTCCTTAAGTAAAGAATGAAGTTCAGGCCAAATTTCATCATGTCGCCGTTGATATTCTTCTTTCATGCCAACAAATAATTTCATTTTTGAAGCTATTCTTAACATAAGTCATTTTTAAAATTTTAATTAATTTTTCAACTTTCACCCTCTTCTTTTAGTACTACTCACCATACAACTTCAAGTGATTTTAAGGAAGGCGACTTGAAAGTAACTTTAATTTTATTTTTATTCTCTACCTTTTTTATATATGCCATTAATTTTCCATGATATACTTTTTGTTTATTATCTGTATAATCTCCCATATCAGTATTATTACCTCCTTCCAGTCCTAATAGTTCACCATTGCCATCAATTTGGCAAGTAATCTCATTATCGGACAAAATAACAGGTACCCCGTTTTTATCTATTAACTGAATTGCTATTTGAGAAATATCAGGATTTTTATAAACTGAACGGTCAAGACTCAATAACTTAATAGCTACCGGCTCAAGGGAAGTTTTTATTTCGTAAGTTGATACAATTGCTCCTTTCGTGTTCATTCCTTCTACTTTAAGTGTTCCTGATCGAAACGGGATATCCCAAAAAATAATTCCTGTCTTTTCATCGTACTTTTTCAAATCTCCTACCTGTTTACCATTCAACAGTAAGCGAGCTTTGGCTGCATTAGTATAGCAAACCACTCTAATTAGTTGGTCATTTTTATAATTCCAAACCGGCCAGGCATCCATTGAAGGTGTTTTTTCTTTCACTCCCTCAGTTTGCGACAACACATCCTGAGTAGGGTTGATATTATTATTACCAATCCCAGGTACAGGATAAGTCCCCAAATATGCCATTGGTTTTTCATCCCAAAGTGATTGTCTGAAATAACCTCTCGGCTTAATAAACCCTGCAAAATCCAACAATCCAGAATAAAAACCTCTGGAAGGCCACTTGCCGGATTCGCCTAAATAGTCGATTCCTGTCCACAAAAATTGGCCGAAGATATGCTCGTTTTGGGTTACAGCTTTCCAAGCATCGAAGTCGTGACGATTTTCACTACCATAAATAACTCGATTGGGATATTTCTTATGATCGCTATCGTAACGACCTTCAGTATAATTATATCCGGCAATATCCAATGCCCCGGGATATTCTGTTTCGTTGGACATAGCTACGCCTGCCAATCCTGCAGTCACCGGGCGAGAGCGATCATTTTCTCTTACTACCGCTGCTAACCTTTTAGCAATCACCCCCAAGAGCATAGCATCAGGTGCTTCTTTTTTATATCCTCCTAAAATCTTTTGCGTAAAACCACTTTCGGAGGATCCGTTCAATATAGGATGCGAATAGGGATCATTAGGATAATCTACTTCATTCCCGATACTCCAGGCAAAAATGGAAATATGATTTCTATCCCGACGAACTAAATCACCTAAATCTTTTTCACCCCATTCTTCAAAAAAATCGTTGGTACCCTGAAAGCCTGGTGTCCCCTGATTCCATCCGGTAATCCATTTACGCTTTGAAAATTCCCACTCATCAAAAGCTTCGTCCATTACCAAAAACCCTAACTCATCACAAAGCTCATACAATGAAGACGCCTGTGGATTGTGACTGGTTCTAATGGCATTCACTCCTATGGTTTTTAAGTTGATAAGTCTTCTGCGCCATACGTCTTTATACATTGCAGCACCCAACACTCCGGCATCATGGTGCAAACAAACCCCTTTCATTTTCATCCACTGATCGTTTAAAGCAAACCCTTTATTGGGGTCAAACGTCAATTTTCGAAAGCCTGTAATTGTGGTATTTGCATCTATTTGTTTACCATCTTTCAATACTTTTGTACGAAGTGTATATAAGGTAGGATTATTTAGTTTCCACAATTCAGGATTGGACACGTTCATTTCAATATTGATACTGCCTGAACTGGCCGCATCTAATAATAGTTCATTACTGGCTTTAGCCACAACTTTATTCTGCTTACTAAGTAATTCGTTTACAATTGTAAGCTTTTGCTGTTGTTGGGTACTATTTTCAAGATTTACTTCCACATTTAGGACGCCATCATTTCCCTTGAAGGTAGGATAGGCAGATACTCCCCATTGTGCAATATGTACCGGATCTGCTGTAACCAGCCACACATCACGATAGATTCCAGAACCAGTGTACCAGCGGGAATCTGCAGCTCGGTGATGATCCACTTTTACCAAAATCTCATTTGATTTTCCAAACTGAACGTATGGAGTAATATCATACATAAAGGAGATATACCCGTTTGGTCTTTTCCCCACTGATTTCCCGTTTATGAATACTTCACTCCGGTTATACACACCTTCAAAATATAGATATACTTTATTATTCGTTTGTGGTACAACAACCGTTTTTTTGTACCATCCGATACCACCCGGTAAGTATCCCATGCAGCTAGCATTTTTTGGAGAGAGTTGTTTCTTTATACTCCAGTCGTGTGGTAAAGTTACCTGCTGCCATTGTGCATTTGCAGTAGGTTGGGTAGCAACTGTACCTTTTAGATCCAAGGTAAAGTTCCAATCCTCATTCAAAAGCGTTGCTTTGCCAAAACCTGGCTGGGCATATACTACAATGTTGCAGCCTAAAACTATCAGTAATAAAAAAAATAATCTTGCAAAAAAATTCATATTATTATTCTTTAAATAAAAAATTAAACGCTCTCATAACTTAACCGGTGCGATTCCCCGATGTGTAGGTACTATTTGTTTAATAGTTCCATCTGTATTAAACTCCATCTTATCTATGCAAGTCTCTCTGTGGAAGCCTGCATTATTTCCCATATTAATTCCATTGGGATATGTAAAGCGATGATAAACAATGTACCATTCATCCCTGCTAGGGATTTTTATGGTTGAATGATGTCCGGTACCATAAATACCTAATGTATCATTTCTTTGAAGTACAATATTGTTTTCAGGAATTACCACCTTTCCAAGCGGTGATCGGGTCATCCCATACCTTACTCTATAATCAGGACTACGAGTATCATTTTCGCTCCAGATTATATAATAAACTCCATTTCTGTATAGTACATGAGCTCCCTCCCGAAAGGTTCTGTCCGGTGTCATGATAGTAAGCGTTTCGGGTTTTGTAGAAATCATATCATCATTCAACTCTATTCCTGCCAAATAACCATTCCCCCAGTATAAATAGGTTTTTCCCGACACCGGATCTTGAAATACATCAGGGTCAATTTCCTGCCCGCCTTTAATGCCATTCGGTTTAGTAGCTATTATTGGCGCACCTGAATCTGTAAATGGCCCTGTAGGGGTATCAGCCACAGCTACACCAATTTTTTGAGCCGCTGTATAATAGTAAAAGTATTTATACTGTCCATTTACTTTTTTTTCAATAATTGTTGGCGCCCAGGCATTCTTTTTTGCCCATTTCACATCTTTTGGTAAGTCCAGTATCACTCCTTCATCTTTCCACTGCACCAAATCGGAAGAAGAAAATACCTTAAAATAATTTCCCGCCCAATCTACAAAACCATCGCTGGTAGGATATAAATAAAATTGCCCTGTTTTGTTAGAATACAGAATATATGGGTCAGCATAATAGCCATTCAATACCGGGTTATTATTTTCAAGTGCTTGTACTGTAAAGGTCTCAGCAGGTTTGCCGGGAATCGTTACTTTGTATTTTACCTCACCTTTTGAAAAATCACTATTAGAGGTAGTTATAGTTACACCGGGAAATTTAGCAAATTGAGGATCAAAATTTTTCAATGAACTTCCTGCCAAAAGCGGTAGATACAATTTCTTATTTGCAGTGTCAAATACAATATTATTCCTTTTAACTTGTCTAGATTGATAAGAAAGGATTACATCTTGAGGGTTTAACCATTTTTTTATTAATCGCTCTGCCTCTTTGGTAGTAATAGGCATCACGGTTCCATGTCTTGGATGAAAATTCATAATAATGTCACTATCAATGATTTTAAAATTTTCAAAATCAGTTGTTTTAGTAAACTGGTATTTCCCTTTTGTATAAACATCATACATCAAAATATATCCGCTGCCATCATTTAGTTTAAATACGCCAGAACCTTCCACTTGATCTCTGGTTTGCTGCACATACTTATCAATAAGACGATAGCCCTCGGTAAGTTTATCTGAAACAGCTACTTTAATACCAGCTCCAGAGCCTTCTGTTTTAAAAAATAAATGATATTTCCCGTCTTTATATATGATATCACCATCAATACTTGCCCCTTTATCAGGTTTAAAGAATAATTGTTTTGGTACCGTTTCAAGCGCTGTAAATTCTTTGTTGGCGTAGGAGTAATAAATTTTATCCGGTTCGGTACCTTCACGCATCGAGAAGTAAACCATATATTTTTTCTCTATTGGGTCATAAATGGTTTGTGGCGCCCAAACACGATTTATTTTTTCAAATTCTTTAAAAGCAGTTGGTATATGGACAGTGCTTGATGTCCAATTTACCAAATCTTTCGATTTCAACAATACCATCCCTCTGTTGGAATCCCATCCATTGGCTGCTACCATATCTGTAACAACCATATAAAAAGTTTCCCCATCATCGCCACGAAGAATATGCGGATCTCTTACCCCCCCGGTCAAACTGATTTTTTCCGAACTAATTATCGGCTGATTATTATTTAAAGCCGTAAAGTGAAGTCCATCCATACTAATTGCAAAATGAATGGATTCATCTGCCTTGCGATTACTCGTGAAATATGAAAAAAGGTAGGCAGTATATTTCTTTTCCTTGCTATAAGTAGATTTGGATGAGGTTTTACATGCGCCGAAAAAACTGATTACAATAAAAAAAAGAATAGAAAATTTTAAAAATTTCATAATGTATTTTATAATATTTTGTATCGGTCAGTTTAGGAAGCGCTTTTACCAAACGAAACAAGTTTGCAACCTACTTTTACCAATATTTTTTATTAAAAAACGCTGTTTGAGTAATTTACTTTTACCTTCCTATTTATGTACTCAAACAGCGTTGATATCTTTACATCATATTTTTTGTTATTTAATTTTTTATGACTAAACAACTATGGATTGCAAATCCATAGGTTGAGTACATTGACTGAAAGTCATTTGAACTTGCTATAAACAGCATTGAAAACTGTAAACTGAAAGTTCATTAAAATCACTCAAGAATGAAATTCTCATCGCTATTTGGATTATCCCTGTGATGTTCCAAATAATTCTGAATCATCTCATCAGTAATATTTCCACTACTCCAAGCTCCGTAGCCTATGCCCCACAAGTGTTGACCCCAATAACGTTTCTTCAATTCTACAAACTCATCCATCAGCAATCTCGCACTTCTACCCTTCAAACGCTTCACAATCTCGCTTATCGACAACTTCGGCGGATAACTTATATGCAGATGAATATGGTCTTTACTCACTACACCTTTTAGTATCCGTATATCCATCGTATCGCACATCTGACGTATTAAATCCCTGCATCGAATCTGCACTTCGCCTCGCATTACACCATACCGATACTTTGTACTCCATACTATATGAACATGCAATTGATGAACACTATGGCTACTTTTACGATTGGCAACATTTTCCATTTGACAAAAATACAACGATATTTGTAGAAGCTAAAACCTTGGACTAAAGTCCATAGCTTAAACTAACGTTTTGTGACCAGTTAACCTTCCTGAAACACCGGTATTTCTTTGAGGAAGGGAAGCGGTTACGTTTCCTCCCGCTCCGGATTCATAACTTGAAACATAACTGATTACCATACCACTCACATCGTGTTTATTAAACCTTCTGCTATAATCAAATGCACCCTGAGCCCAAATCATGGAATTAACCGATTTTTCTGATTCAGCATAGTTGAGAGTTTCGGTACCCACAGTACCTATTGAGGTAAGCGAACCATCATTTAAGGCTTTCAAAGTATAAGTCTGAGTTTGCGGATTTACTTCCGGCATATAGTAAAAAGGATTATAAGAACGGTTGATAGTAAATGCTGAGATCCTTCTTACATAGGCCATCGACCGAAAAGATAAACCCTGAGTAATGAATTTTAAGTTTTGTTTCAACTCCAACTGAGGCATCAAGTTAGACGTTTTGTACACGCTATACCCACGCACCATCTCTGCATAAGGATTCACATAGAGCGTAGAAGTTACACCTCCATCTGATGAAAAGGTGGGACTGGAACCAAAAAGAGGATGCTCTATAAATGGTAACATACTGGAAGGATATACCGCTGGAAACATGACAGGGTTTGACCACATTGCCTTAGAATAAGTGGATGCACCTCCTCCGATGGGACCTTTATAATCATCAAACTGGCCATACATCCTTGCTATCAATTCAGTAGTGGAGGTAATATTAAGATTCACATTGGTACGCAGAGAATAGTTTTGAAGTTTGATATTATTATTAAAATTATTGACAGGATCTACTTTCAGGTTACCATTATTAATCTGATACCAACCAGCTATATAATATCTTGCCTTAGATGTACCCCCAGAAAGTCCTAAATTATAACTTTGATTTAAGGTGTATTTTTTAATCAACTGATCAATCCAATTATTGCTTGGATACAGATAGGGATCTTCGCCCGCTATGGTACCATTTATTTTATTTTTGGTATAAGGTTGCACCGCATTAGGTGAACGGGTAAGTGTGGCCTCGTTGGCTAATTGCATGTAGGTAATATTATCCGCAAAGGCAAAGTTTTTTGTATTGGTAGAAAGCCTGTTTTCTGCCCTAAAGTCAAATTTTGTAACGCCCGATTTACCTGACTTTGTATTAATCAATACAACTCCGTTGGCACCACGGGCTCCATACACAGCCGACGCTGCGGCATCTTTCAACACAGAAAAATCTGAAATATCATCAGGCTGCAATCGTGCCATATCGGTAGGCGTGGATTCGATACCGTCAATTAAAATTAGCGGATCCTGCTTTCCGGTTCCAAATGTGGAAAGACCCCGAATGTAAAATTGCGAGTTATCTGTACCTCTTCCCGGCTCGCCACTCGTTTGAAAAGAAATCATACCTGCTACCCGCCCTGCAAGAGCATTGGTGATGTTTCCGGTAGAAGTTTTTAATTCCTCCACTTTAACATTGGTAACAGAACTCACTAAGCTCTTTTTACGTTGAGTACCAAAACCAACCACAACAACCTCATCCATGGCTCGGTTATCCCTTACCATAACTAACGTTAAAAAGACTTCGCCATTGGCATCCGGACGCAGATCCGAAATTTTTCTTTGCTGGGTCAAGTAGCCCACATAAGTAAATTCAAGCGTTTCATTTGGCGACACATTTAAGGTAAACTTACCTTCTGCATCTGTCAACATAGCCTGATTGGATAAAAAGGCACGCACGCTTACTGCCTGCATTCCTGTGCCTGCGCTATCCAGAACTGTTCCCCTTAATTTAAGTTGGGGAGTTTGTGAAAAACAAGTATTATCTGCCAGTAGGAACAAGGCAAACAATAGAAATTCCACAAAAGAAATCTTAAAGTTTGTTTTTTTCATACAAGATCAACTTTGTTTTAGATTGGATTATAATAGTAAACTAATTCCTTGGTCTTAAAAATTTATGAACAAATTCAAATGGCACTAATCAATTTATTAATTGTTCTTTTCACAAATATATGATTGATTTTAATTTTAACAAATTATTTTTTGTTTTTTTTACAATTATTTTTTTTTTCAAAATTACAGCTATCTGTTTTATATAATTAATTAATATTCAATTATTTATATATTTTCTATTCATTTTCTTCACTTTGGGACAATTATAGCATACAATAAAAATAGGAAATAATTTTAACAATTTTTGTTTCTAATATTCATAGTATTTTCATTTTATGATTCATTATACAATGAAAAAAACTTGCAGAAGTGAATATTATTTCAAAATAATTGGGAATTATTGTTATTCTTTAATTGGTGAAAATTGTAAAAAAAACCTGTTTAAGTATTTATATTTTGAGCCAAAAAGTTATTAACAATTAAAAAATCCTTGTTTTTCGCACTCCTTCCTATACAAATTATTCATTCAATTTTGAAGGAAATCTTAAAACTGAAAACGAATAAGGAGGCAATACTTCCTCATTTTTATATATACAGTATTCAACAGAGGGTTTCTCAGTACGGCTGGCTGGTACGCCTTTCAACGTGGTTTTTGTACCTTTTCCCGTAATAGAAATTCCAGATAAGTCAATAGTAGTTTTCACTTCTACCGGGAGCATATTCACCATTTTAATAATTACATCTCCTGTCTTTTCATCTTTAACTACCGAGTATCCTACCCGATTTCTTACAGCTGGATTATTGTCTGACATTGAAATTTGTACCGGGATATACTGCGTTCCGGAGTTGTTTCCATACAATTGCTGCACATAATACCCCACAGTTGGCTTCACCTCATCATTATTAAAATACACAAGATCCGGACTCCACTGGGTGTGTCGCTCTTTAGCCAACAGGGGCGCATAAGATGCCATTTGTACTATATCCGCATTTCGTTCCACTGCAGTTAGGTAAAGCGCCTCAGACAAAGCTATCTCAAGATTATTTGGTCTTCCTGGAAGATGGGAAGCATACTCACCTAAATACACTTTAGATTTTGAGCGGTCATACTTATCATAAAAATCCTGATTATAAATTAGCCATCCAGGCGACACATAATAATGTTCATCCACCATTGGCACTTGTAGTTTATCTGCCAGTTTCCAGCCTTCCACATAATCGCTACCCTCATAAAATGGGCCTACTGTACCAATAACAGTAATTTCAGGATGATTTTGTTTCATGGCATTATAAATCATTTTAAACCGCTCTTCAAATACATCGCTGATAAGATCCTCATTACCAATACCAATATATTTCAAATTAAACGGTTTAGGGTGTCCGGCTTCTGCTCGAATCTTTCCCCATTTGGTTTTGATATCACCATTTGCCCATTCTACTAAATCCATTATATCCTGAATATAATTATCCATCTCACTCATGGGGATGCCACCTTGCTGTCCCGTACCACCAGTACCCGAATTTTGACAGGGAACACCCGCAGCCACCACCGGCAATGGTTCGGCGCCGATATCTTCGCAAAACTGAAAATATTCAAAATACCCCAAGCCCATACTCTGGTGATACCCCCATAAATTCCGCTGAGGTTTTCGTGCTTCTAAATTCCCAATAGTGTTTTTTCAGTTATAAATATTGGCAATGCCATCTCCATGTGCTACACAACCGCCCGGGAAACGAATAAATTTGGGTTTAATATTGGCTATGACAGTTGCCAAATCAGCCCTTAACCCATTTTTTCGGCCTTTAAAGGTTTGACGAGGAAACAGGGATATCATATCCAAATGAAGCGTTCCGGTTGAGAGTGGTTTGATTTGGAGCACAGCACCAGAAGCAGAAGAGCCTGCAAATAGAACTGTTTCGTATTTTTTCCAATGGTTACCACTGATTTTGAGTGTTGACGTAGCTAATTCTTCCCCTTTTTCACTAATAAGGGCAATATGAATACTTTGTTTTAAGTTTTCAAATTGTTTTGCAAAAATAGAAACATTATATTGTGCTCCCTTCTTAACAGAAATCCCGTCAAAACCAGTATTAATAAGTCCGGCTCCCGGTGCGGTAGTCCTGATTACTGCATAATGTTTATTATTTTCATGCAGCGGATTAATGCTATCTATTGCAAATATGCTACCATTCCCTTTCAGAGACCAACTATAAGAACTATTCCAGTTTGAATCTCTATATCCTTTGTCTGCCGGGGAATATTCAAAACCTCTGTTTTGAATCAATTCTGCATATAACCCACCATCTGCAGCATAATTAATATCTTCAAAAAATGCTCCAATCAATAAATTACTAATGGATTTTGTTTTATCGGGTTGCAAATGCAAGGATACTGCCAATGGTTTCAAACTGAAAAACCGAGTACTATCGTCGTTAGTAGTTTCGGCATACAACTGATCTAATTGATTACGACTGAGGACTTCATTTTGTAATTTTTGGACTACATCCCATGATACTTTATGAATTTGCCCTTTGGCCACACGATTAGGAAGTCTTACTGTTGTAGCATTATAAATATATTGTGTCGAGGGCAACTCCACCGGATTTGAAAAACTTTTAAAATCAGTAGTAGTAATCCTAAAATTTTTATTTTCAGTAGTCGTAAATTTTATTACATAATTTCCAACTCCATCTTCGACCACAGGTTTCATAAACCCGGTTTTCAGTTTGGGATATATCTGGCTCTGCCAGTTGATAAGATCTTTGGAAGAGGCAACGGCGAGATACTGATCATAATTGTTTACACTCCACACACAATGCCAAATTTCATTCTTGTCTCTAAAAAGAAATGGAGAAAACATTTTCTTTTCACTACCCCATCTTCCAAAGTCGCTTCGCAAAAACCCATATTCATTGCCTATCGTGAACCAGTCTTCCTGATTGCGGCTCCAGGCAAAACATATCGGGTTACGGGAGACATTCTCATCCTTAGTATAGGCAAATAAATAAACAGAATCTGCATTAGCAGCGAATGCTGTACTAAACATTATTTGCAGTAAAACATAAATAAATAAAATCTGATTTCTTTTTTTCATGTGTCTATATTGGGATTAATATAACTGAAGACTTACTACACTTAGTTTTGGTATTTTCACTTCAATCTTACCGTTAGAAATAGTTGCTCCGGTAAAACTGGCAGGAATTACCTTATTTTTATTTTCAAAAGTATTAATATCGGTATAAGAGCCTGAAGTCAAAATCCGCCCACTAACTTTATTAAAGGACTTATCATTAAGATCTGCATGAATGGTAATATCCTTTTTCGAATCTATATTAACCAGTGTTATATTTACTTTTCCTGATGAATCTATTGATGCGGAAACATTTATTGCCGGAAGTTTACTGTTATTATTTACATAATCAGGTGATGAAAGAGTAAAAGGGATCCATTTTGCATCCATGTGGTTTTTGTACATATCAAAAACATAATAAGTGGGCGTCAGCAACATTTCATTGCCTTTGGTTAAGATAATTGCCTGCAACACATTTACCGTTTGTGCCAGATTAGCCATCCGCACTCGATCGGAATGATTATTAAAAATATTAAGTGTAGTACCAGCAATCAATGCATCGCGTAAGCTATTTTGCTGATACAGGAATCCGGGGTTTGTTCCGGGTTCTACATCAGTCCATATCCCCCATTCATCCACTACCAGAGCCACACGTTTATTACGATCATATTTATCCATGATGGCAATATGTTTGCTTACCAACGTATCCATAAAAAGGCAGTTTTTCATAGTATTGAAATATTCTGCCTCATCAAAGGGGGTCGCTGCCCCCTTTTTGCCCCAGATGCCTGTAGGTATGGTGTAATGATGCAGGCTGATACCCCACATCAGGTTGTGGGGAATATTCTTCATTAAAACTTCTGTCCAATTATAGTCGGCGGAGTTTGCTCCTCCTGCAATTTTCTTCAATGGTGCTGATGGGTAGTTACGAGCAAAAGTAGCATAGCGTCGATATTCATTTGCATAATAGGCTGCCGTCATGTTTCCACCGCATCCCCAACTTTCATTTCCCACTCCCCAAAAACTTACCTTCCATGGTTTGTCGCGACCATTTTGTTTTCTTAATTGGGTCATTGGGCTATCGCCATCAGAGTTTAAATATTCTACCCATTTTGACATTTCTTCTACAGTACCACTACCTACATTACCGGCAATATAAGGCTCGGTACCCAGCAAGTCACACAATTGTAAAAACTCGTGAGTTCCAAAGCTATTATCTTCGGTTACACCTCCCCAGTGGGTATTCACCATCTTTGGCCTTTTACTTCTGTCACCAATGCCATCACGCCAATGGTATTCATCGGCAAAACATCCGCCTGGCCAGCGAAGATTTGGAATATTTATTTTTTTAAGCGCATCTACCACATCCAATCTTATCCGGTCTTTCTTTGGCACATTTAATTTGGGGTCCACCCAAAAACCATCATAAATGCATCTGCCCAAATGTTCAGAAAAATGTCCGTATATATGCTTTGAGATAGTTGTTTTTGCATCATTGATATTCAGGGTCAAGTAGCTATCCTGAGCATTTATCCTGCCAAATAAGACAATCGCTAAGAAAAAAATAGTTATCCTTTTCATCTGTTTATTTTTTATTATTTTTTTTGATCTTATAGAATTAATACTTGTCAACTTCGTTTCACCCAATAATTTTTTCGGGGATATGGATTCTATTGACTTATTTCATAAAGCATTCACTTTTTAATAATAATACTCGAATTATCAAAACAGAGCGGTTTTGAGAAAGCTTTATGTTTAAATATTAGAATCACTTTAATGCTAAAGGGTGTTATAATATTATTAGTATTTCACTTTGATTATATTAAAGGAATATCTCTTTGCAGTAATTACCGGCCTCTTATTATTAATTTTTATAACAGATTCTATAGGAGAAATATTCCCCGGCAACTGAATGGAGTTGCAGGCAGTCAGGTCATCATTTTGTAATTCTATTAATTTCACCGAAGAAGTTAAAATCTTTTTACCAATAAAATTCAGATTGATCACCTTAGATTTATTTTCTGCATTTATAATTTTTAAAATCAGTTCCTTTTTATTTTCATCAATAGTAGCAGATGCATATAAGCTATCCTGCCCTGCTACGGGGCTGCCATCTAATTGAATGGGAATCACTCTAGTACCTTTATTTAATGAAAATAGTTTCTGTACATAATAATTGGGGGTACCATAAATATTAAGATTATCTATCCAAATCATATCCGGAGTCCACTGCCAACCATCTACGTGAGCAAACAGAGGTGCATACGAAGCCATCTGAACAACATCGGCATTTCTCTCAAATCCAGTCATCATTGCAGCTTCAGACAGGGCAGATAACCAGTTATTTTTGGTAACTCCATTGGGTATTCCCTTAACGTGCGAAGCATATTCCCCTGCAAAGACTTTTGACGCATTTCGTGGATAACTATCATAGCGCGAGGCATTTTCAAAAAAGAACTGTGGCGGCCGATAATAGTGTTCATCTATAAAATCTGTATTCAATGCACGTAAACTGTTATTTAAATAATCAAATCTTTCTCCATTGGGATCAGTACCCGAACTGGCAATTAATTGAATTTCAGGATATTTTTCTTTTATCGCTTTCTGAAATAATTTGAACCTTTCTATATATTGAGGCCCCCAGTTTTCATTACCTATCCCAATCATTTTTAAATTAAAGGGTTTCGGATGCCCCATATCAAATCTAACCTTACCCCATATTGTACTTTCATCTCCGTTAGCAAATTCAACAAGATCTAAAGCATCCTGAATATAGGGTTGTAGTTCATTGAGAGGTACAAGTTCTGCTGAATTAAATTGGCATGCCATACCACAATTAAGAATGGGTAATGGCTCCGAACCAATATCTTCACATATCTGGAAATATTCAAAAAAACCTAATCCAAATGATTGAAAATAATCGGGTGCAGGTCGATGGGCAAACTCAAAATTCCACCTGTTAATGAGTGTAGGACGACTTTCTATAGGGCCAATAGTATTTTTCCATTGGTATCGTTGTGAAATATCAAAACCTTCTACTATACATCCTCCGGGAAATCGAATAAAGCCAGGCTTCATATCTGCCAACATTTGAATCATATCTGCACGTAAACCTCCAGGACGGCCTTTCCAGGTGTCTGAGGGAAATAAGGAGATCATATCCAAATCAATAATCCCTTCTCCTTCAAATGACAATTTAAAGGCACCCTTTAAAGCTGTATCTAAGGCATTAAAACTAATATCGTATTTTTTCCAGTCAGCATTTGCAGTAGGCGTAACAGATACCGATCCTATTTCATTTTTATTACTACCCAATAGGCTGGCACGTATTTTAATATTATTAGAAGCGGTACGATACAGAAAAGAAAGATCATATCGCAGCCCTTTTTTAATTCCCATACCACGAAACCCTTCATTGGTTAAGGATATATTTGATTGATTACCAGCATTAAGTGTAACCCTCAAAAATCGTGGATTTGTCTTGAATTGGCTACCCCTGTTTAATACCATTACAGAGCCTTCTCTAAAAGGCTTTTGATTTACCTGCCAACCCATTAACGGCCTGAAAAATTCAAAGGATCGATTTTTGATTAATTCCGCATAAATACCACCATCTGCACCAAGGTTTATGTCTTCAAAAAAGACACCGTACATATTTGGTGAAACTGTCGCCCCCAATTTATTTACTTGTATTGAAAAGGTATGAGACTGAGCATGGGATACTAATGCCGGTATCAATAACATTATAAGCAAAGACTTTTTCATATCAAAAATGTTAAAAGGAACCCGCTTAGCGAGACCGATATGACTATATTGTAATACAAATTTGAGACGTGTCCAACTAAGTAATTGTCGTATTAATTGCATGGCTTAAAAATTACATTATTATTAGAATAAACAAAATGATCGTCTAAAGTGCTTTTAATTACAAAATCATTTTCCAATTTAAAAAAAATAACCAATAATTAAAAAAGCTCGTTTTCTTTACTACTTTGGTTATATACAAAAGCAAACGTCAACCAGCATAGCAAATCTTTTGCAAAAATAAATGTATTTTTTACAATTACAAAATATTTTTTTATTTTTTAAAATTTTATTCAAAATTACTAATGCCATATAGTATTAAAAACAGGAATCCAAATTCTTTAGGAAGGTCGATTTTTTACTTCTTTTTTTGATAAATAGGGTCGTCTGAGAGAAAAAATACCAGATTTCCTCCCTTAAGAATATCAAAATAAGTAAAATATTTTTTTTTATAGGGTTTCCCATCCCACATAATTTTGTGTATATAAACAGAATTCTCCGACTGCTTTTTTTTACTTATTTCTAAGGTTTTTCCATTTATTAATTGAATAGTAATCCTATCAAAAAGAGGAGTACAGATTTCATATTTACCCGAAACCGGATCCACCGGATAAAAACCAAGTGATGCAAATACATACCAGGCACTCATCTGTCCCGCATCATCATTTCCACTTAATCCTCCGGGACCTTCGGCATATTCTTCCTTTAAAATATTGCTGACAATCTCCTGCGTTTTAAAAGGTGAGTGGGTATAGTTATACAAAAAAGGAATGTGATGCCCCGGCTCGTTTCCATGCCAGTATTCTCCCTTTATAAATAAGCTGTCTAAAGCCTTTTCAAATACTTTTTTGCCTCCCATTAGTTTAGCCAAGCCTGTAATATCCTGTGGTACATAAAAAGTGTATTGCCTCGGTGTTCCCTCTGTAATATACGCCTCGCGGATATCAGGATTAAAACTTGCCGTCCAGTCTCCATTCGAATGCTTTCCCCGCATCATTCCCACAGATTTATCAAAGATATTTTTATAATTATGAGCACGGGCTTTCAATAACTTATAATCATTTTTTTGGTGCAATGCCTTTGCAATAGAGGCAAGGGCGTAATCATCGTAGGCATATTCCAGTGTACGGCTTACCTGTTCTTTTTTATGAAAAGCATCGGGCACGCTATCTTCCATTGGAATAAACCCATATTTTAGATAAGAGGGGAGTGCACGCCTGCCCATCCCGTTTTTATAGTCCGTATCCTCAGGTGTTTCAAATGCATTTTTTCGCATCTGTTGATAGGCTTCTTTTATATCATAATTTCTAATACCTTTATTAAATGCAGATGCGATTACCACTGATGAGTGATCTCCTATCATGGCAGCAGTGTAATTATTCCAGCAGGGGAAAATAGGCATCCATTCGCCTTGCTTACCCTTTAAAATCAGAGATTGCACAAATTGGTTTGTCAACTCCGGATTAAGAAGTTCTATGAGAGGTAACTGTGCTCTATAAATATCCCACATTGAGAAATCATCAAAATAGGCGCCTTTCGATATTCTCTCTACTTCATAATTACCCGAAAATTTTGGATAGGTTCCGTCCTCGTCACTCATCAATCGTGGGTGCTGCAAAGCATGGTACAATGCGGTATAGAACTTGCCTTTATCTTCCACTTTATCAGTTTCTACTTTAACCATACCCAGAGAGGCTTCCCATTTCTGCTCAGCCAATGCTTTTATCTGAGTAAAGCTCTTATTATTTACCTCCGCGATAAAATTATTTTTTGCGCCCTGTATGGATGTAAAGGAAGTACCAACATATATCTCGACCGACTCTCCTTTTTGTAAATAATAACTGATATAAGCGCCTCCCTCTTGCTTATTTATAATTTCCTTTTCATTAAAAACCTGATCCTTAATGAACGTGCCGGATGCTATAAATTTTTTATCTGGTTTAAAATAGTAACAGCCGTCAAATCCGGCTTTTTGTCCCACCCCCTGATAAATACGATGAGCAGTATTGGTACCGTTAATTTCATACTTTGAGGTATTGATACTAACCCTACTCGTTTCATAATCGCTATTGGGTATAAACAATAGATGCAGGCTATCACTCTTCAACATGGTGAGCTTTATAACCCCACATCGAAGGGTAGCACTCAATTCCAGTTTAAAGTTGTGCATAGGTGACAGCATTTGATAATAAGCAGGCGAAGTCGTTTCATTATTATGAGAAAAAGGAAACTGATAACCTGATTTAGCCGTTCTCAGCCTTCCTGTTACAGGCATTATAGTAAAACTTCCATAGTCCTGCATACAACTTCCACTAATCCAATGTGTAGCTCTAATACCACTAAACAAACTATCATTATAAAAGTAGGGCGGTACACATTTTCTTTCAGTAAACCGGGTTTGCGGAGTGAACTGCGTCATCCCAAATGGCAACCCAACTGCAGGAATTGTATTTGCATTTTTTTCTGACCCTGCTTCACTATGTTTCAGAGCAGATACGGTAGTAGAAGGTGCCGTTCCTGTAAGTGGCTGCACATATTGTATTACATTTTGCGCAGTAGCATGAATTAATACAAAAGAAAAAATTATTGTGATCACCCACTTTCTCATTTTATATCCTGCTTTTAATAAATACTTAAATTTCGTTGTTTTATTTGACTTTTTGCTATTAGTAACTCTAAAATCAAACCCGAAGTGAATCCACTTCGGGTTTGACCGCAAAAAGAACAAGCAATTAGCTTTAGTACCCTGGATTTTGCTCCAGTTTGTTATTTGTATTTAACGCCGAAGTTGGTATCGGGAAAATACGACGATAAGTATCTGTATTTGTTTTAAATCCATAAATATTTTCAAACTTTCCAAAGCGAATCATATCAGTCCGATGCTGACATTCCCAAACCATTTCACGACAACGTTCTTTATATAACTGCTCTAAATCTATCGAAGTCCAGGCTGCTGAAGTAGAGCGGTTGGCTCTTATTTGGTTTACCAGCGAAAGAGCTGTTTGACCACCTGTTGCAGTACCTCCTCTTAAAATTGCTTCTGCTTTCATGAGGATAATGTCGCTATATCTAAAAACCGGCACATCATTGTTTTGATTTCTTGTGATGGATCCTGCATCAGGGAAAAACTTAATATTTCTTGCCCCTTGATTCCAGGCTATTTCATCATTACCACAATCAAACAAGGTTACATTTTGTCTCAACTTTATAGATGTATCTATATTTAGTTGATAAATATATTCAGCAGTACCATCTGCTCCGGCATAAAACTGGTCATATCCCTTTTTGGTTGTTTTGACCATTAATGGGCTGCCATTATCCCAGGTTTGAAGCCCATACAACCATTGTTTTAAACGAATATCATTTGCATCTTCAAGGAAATAATTAAGATAAGAAGACAAGGTAGCACGCGGACCACTTGGCTTAGTATTTACTAATCCATTACCTGTTGTCAAATTTACTACCGGATATGGATTAGTATTATTGCCCGGTGTAGCACCTGAGTATCGGTATTTCATTCCAAGATTTCTGTTGAGATCATACCGAGCAGGGAAGAAATACCCATCAGGTGTAGCTGGATCAAAAGGAATGGCAAAGATAAATTCCTTCATGGCCGGTCCATTATTGGGATAGAACATTTGCAAATATGTGTTACGTGGTTCTATTGCAAACTTCCCTGAATTGATGACCATATCGCAAGCGTTGATACATTCGTTCAACTTCTTGGCGCCTGTATAAACCTCTGCATTTAAATACATTTTTGCCAAAAGACTGTAGGCAAAGTACTGAGTAGGTTTACCATAAGTAGAGGCATCTACCGTTGTTTTTAGAAAAGGGGTAATCGCCTTTAATTCTGATTCTATAAAATTGAATAATTCTGTACGACTTGCTTTTGCCTGCAGTCCAGGGCTGGGATATAAAGTATCAAGTGGCGCTCCACCAAATAAATCCATCAACTCCCAAAAAGCATAGGCGCGAATTGCTCTTACTTCTGCTAAACTGGCATTTTTTACATCACCTTCAGGAGCATTTCTTAAAATATACATTGTTTGATTACAAAGGCCCACAAGTCCGGTTGCATCAGCCCAAGATGATCCTACCCAGTTGTGATCTTTGGTCCAGGTATGACGATGCATGTTTTCGTAACTTCCTCCGTCAAACCAGTTTCCACCATAAGCCGGCAAGATTGCCTCATCGGTTGTAGCTTCAGTTATAAAAAAGTAAGTAAGACCATAATGTCCTCTCAAACTGGTATAAACTGGTCCAATCACAGACTGAAACTGATCTACTGTTTGAGGAAAAACGTCTTCCGTATAAAGTGATTTGGGCTTCACGTCTATTTTATGACAGGACCAAAACAATAATAAAACTATCGAAGAAAAAATTGAATATATAAGTATCTTTTTCATTGCGTATTTAATTTAATTGTTCTAAAAAGGTATTATTAAAACCCAAAGTTTAAGCCAAACATAATAATCCTGGTTTTGGGATAAAAGTTATTGTAATCCACACCCAGTGCAATACCACCTTGATTAATCTCAGGGTCTATACCTGAATACTTGGTAACAACTAATAAGTTATTTCCAGTTACATACAATCTCAAAGATTTAATAATATTGTTTTGAACAGGTACTTTATATCCTAAAGTAGCATTATCCAATCTAACATAGGAGCCATTTTCAATATACCTGTCAGAATATGAATTATTTTTTGCATCAGTCATCAGATCGTTAACTGCCTGATTAGAAATATTAATCACTGCCGCATTTACAGTATAGGACAGATCAGCTCTGGTGGCATTAAATATTTTATTGCCAAATACACCTCTAAAGAAGAAATTGAAATCGAAGTTTTTGTAGTTCAGGGTATTATTCCAACCTAATAATAGTTTAGGATGTGGGTTGGCCAAGTAAAAATAATCATCTCCAATAGCAGGCGCAGTAGTTAAAGAACCATCCTTTTTCTTTACAAATTGAGAATTGCCATTTGCATCCTTGCCTGCATAGCTAAAGGCAAAAAACTGTCCGATTGGATATCCTTCCTTCAGTATTTGTAATGAAGTATTCGTTTGTCCGGGTCCTTCAGGCCTGGTGTATCTTATTGAGTCAGACGAAACTCCATATTTTTCAGGGCCGTCCATATTCAAAATCAGGTTTTTATTTACTGCAAAGTTTGCAGATGTATTCCACCTGAATACTTTATTTGAAACCGGAGTAGCTGAAAGTGTTAACTCAATACCTCTGTTTCTAATTTTACCGCCATTACCCCAAACAAAACCTCCCGGCACAATAGTATTGCTAACAGAATATCCAAAGATCATATTAGTTGTTGTTTTTTCATAGAAATCCAATGTTCCTGAAATTTTATTTTGTAGCAGGCCAAAGTCTAAACCAAGATTTTTGGTAGAAGTAACCTCCCATTTCAGATCAGGATTAGACCCCTGTGTAACTCCAATGGCAGTGGCAAAAACACCTGCATTGTAATAAGTACCCCGACTGCTAAATAATTGTTTGGCGGTATAAGCCCCAAAGCCAAACGCATTACCGGTTTCTCCATAGCTAAATCTTAATTTAAGATCGCTGATTAAATTAGAGTTTTTTAAGAATTCTTCTTCATTAATACGCCAAGCTACCCCAATGGCCGGAAAGTACCCCCATTGGTTATTGGTTCCAAAGACCGAACTTCCATCACGCCTGATAGATGCCTGCAAAAGGTATTTTTCTGCAAAATTGTAATTAACACGCAGGAAGTCTGAAATAAATCTGGTAGTTTGAAAAACAGTATTACCAAAATCTACCACATAACCATTAACCGCGTTATAATTTCCTAATCCTAAATTATAATATCCGGTATAGTCTGAAACAAAATTAGTGTTATTAGCTTGTAGCCCATCTCCCCAATTGTTTTCCTGCCATGAATAACCAAGCACGGAGTTAATTGAATGTCGGCTTATCTTCTTATCCCAAGTCAAAAATGATTCGACAGTAGTAGAATTATTTTCATAAGCACTGCGATAGGCAGCTCCATTCGTTCCAAATGATAATAACCACCGACCTGAGAAACCAGGGTCAGGATTATTATAAAAACCTGATTTATAATTGGAACTATAATAACTATTGTAATACTCACCATGCAATGATGTATTCTTTTGATAAGAAGCATTCAGGTTATATTTGAAATTCCAGGGCAAATTTGCTTCCACTGTGAAGTTACCCAACAAAGTGTTGTATTTTGTGTCGTCCTGTGCATTGTTAATCAAAGAGAGCGGATTATAATAACCAGGAGTATTAAAATTTTCAAAATAAGAACCATCATCATTATAAATCGGCGAAACGGGTAAATGCTTAGCAGCCTGCAGCAAAACTACATTTCGCAGTGGCGTATTTTGTGCTTTGCTACTGGCGTTAGATAAATTTAATCCTAATTTTACCTTATCATTTAGAACAAACTGCTCTAAACTTAATCTGGCAATAACGCGTTGCAAATTACTTTTAAGCAATATCCCTTCCTTATTCAGGTAATTTAAACTTGCGCTGTATAATGATTTTTCGGATCCTCCGCTAAAAGAAATATTATGATTTTGAGAAATAGCCTGAGGTCTCTCCACTGCTTTCATCCAATTTGTATTTTTACCAAAATCATCATTTGGTGAAATGCTGATACCGCTTTTTGCAACGAATGCTTTAATTTGGTCGGCATTCATTACGTCTAATTCTCCGGAGACTTTTTCTAAACCTACATACCCATTGTAGGAAGCTTGCATTTTTCCAGTTCGTCCTTTCTTAGTAGTAACCATTATTACACCATTTGATGCTTTGTTACCATAGATTGCAGTAGCGGCTGCATCCTTTAATACATCAATGGAGGCAATATCATCTGGTGCAATAGCAGCAATATCGGCTCCTGGTACTCCATCAATTACATAAAATGGACCACCGGGGCTATTAATAGTGGAAGGGCCTCTAAGTGTAACTGAGGCCGACCGGTTGGGGTCTCCACTTGCTGTAATATTAAGACCTGCAACCTTTCCTTGCAACAATTGCCCAATATCGCCTGTAACAACCTTGTTTAATTCTTCTGGCTTAATGCTGGTAATGGAACTTGATAAAGTTTTTTTACTTCCTTTACCATAACCAATTACTACCACATCAGAAAGAATCTCCTTTTTTTCATTTAATACAATTATTAGACTCTCTGTTGAACTTATTGCTACCTCAACAGTTTCATAACCCACAGAGGTAAATATCAGTATATTTCCAATATTGGCCTTAATACCGAAAGACCCGTCCGCATTTGTAGAAGTGGCAGTGTTGCCGTTTTTCACGGTTACTGTTATTCCGCCAATCGGATTATTTGCATCATCCACTACCCTTCCGGTTATATCTTTTCGACTAGCCTGACCCATTAAGAAACTTGGAATTAAAAAGACAACAATAAACATCCCCAAAAGCTTCTTCCAATTAAATAAAGAAATGAATAAACTCATAGTAATAGTTAATTTGTTAAAAAAATAAATGAATCTAAAATAAAAAATTGTTTAAAATAATAATCAAAAAGCTATCGTTTCGTTTTCAATTTTCATAATACTAACTCAAATCGTGGTTCTTTCGATCTCTCGTTAAGGATTATATGGCAAAGTAATTTATATTTGTTAAAATAACATTTTCTGGCTAATTCTTTTTTTGAGGTGCTATTATTATCTTTATGGTTATGGGACAAAAGGAAAAACAAGTAGAATCAAATGTATTATTTGAATTAAGCCGAATGATGGTACCGCGTGATTTATTAGGCTTTTTTGATATTGCGGAGGTAAAAGAATTCCACAAAGAATGGCAAATTATATTATGGGAAAAGCGGGAGCATGTTCCCACAAAGCTTAAAGGGTTTTCAGATGTAGTGTTGGATGGTTTTTGCAATCCGATAACTATACTCAGCCATGGATTTTCCACTAAGCCGGTCTATCTGGTAATGAAACGAAGGCGTTGGAAACGCTCCGGTACAGATGAGCATTTTAGCAACGAGTATGTGATTACCGAGGATTCGGCCAAATTAACTCCTGACATGGCGGGCTTTTTAAAAATATAGAATAGAGCAACACCCTGTAAACATAAGTTTTGTGGCTTATATGTTTGGCCTAAAGCCCAAAACGGTACATTATTGGTACAAAGAAGAGATAAGCGATTACCGAAAAGATATTGCAGCCGGAAAGTGGGGAGAAAAAAAGATACAAGTAATAGACAAGACCAGTGGGGAGGTAACAAAAGAAAAACCGGTACCCATAGCAAAAGCAGAAAATTTTGGCAGCCACATGACCATTGATGAAAAGCAAATAGGCAAAAAAATGTATACCATTATGACCAATGCCCAATCAGGGAAAATAGCTTTACTGGCACAAACCATGAAGCCGGAAGAACTCAAACAAGTAATGGAACACTACCTGCCGCACGTGTTGGAAGATGTAAAATCGGTCAGCTGTGACATGAGTCCTTCCTATAAAAAACTATGCAAAGACATTTTTCCCAATACACAGTTAGTGATAGACAAGTTCCATGTCATCAAGCATCTCTTAGATGCGCTGCAACAGGTACGCAAACAACTCAAAACCCAATATATTAATCAAGAAACAATTCTTGTAAAATCTGACACGGATGAACAACAAACACACTGGAGCTATATTGAACTATTGGAGCGCAGCCGCTATATTCTTTTCAAAATGCAAGATGAATGGGAGGAAGATGAACTGGAAATCATGCAACAACTATTTTACCGTTTCCCAATATTAGAAACAGCCTACCGGCTCACTCAAAAGCTGAGGTTGTGGTATCAGGGAAAAAACATCGGCAAATCAATGGACAAAATAGAACAAGAACTTTACAACTGGTGCGATGAAGTCAATCAATCAAAAATAGCAGCTTTCAGAGGAGTAAGAAAAATGATAGAAAAACATCAGGATGATATTGTCAACTATTTTAAAGAAGGACAAACCAATGCCAAAGCCGAAAATATGAATGGAAAAATCCAACGATTCTTAGCAAATAATTTTGGCATCAAAGACCGTGATTTTTTTATGTATCGAATAGCAGGCTATTTTGCATAGCACCTCAAAAAAAGAATTAGCCCATTTTCTTTTACGAAAAGGTTTTCGTAATTTTTTTTATTTAACCTAAAGATTATCAACTACTTGGGATAAAAATTTTATAGAATAATGGCTAAAATTAATCTGGAAACAATTGCCAAAGAGCTAAATTTATCAATTGCAACCATTTCAAAAGCACTCAATGACAGTTTTGAAATAAGTTTTGAAACGAAAAAAAGAGTTCTGGAAAAGGCTAAACAACTGAATTATCAGGCCAATCCATTAGCAATAGCACTTCGTAATAAAAGAACATATACTATTGCCATAGTATTTCCAGAAATGGATAATAATTTCTTTTCATTAGCAATTAAAGGGATAGAAAGTATAGCATACCCTATGGGCTATCATATTCTCATTTATCCTACAAACGAAAGTTTTAAACGTGAAAAAGCTACTTTAGAGTTATTGCATAATGGCAGGGTAGATGGAGTAATGATTTCTCTTTCATCGCAAACAAAAGAAACTACTCACATTGATAAGCTTATTAAACATAATCTTCCTGTGGTTTTATTCGACAGAGTAAGTCAAAAATTACAGGCACCCAAAGTAGTGACAGATGATTACAAGAGTGCCTATTTAGCAACTAAACACTTAATTGAAGTAGGTTGCAAAGAGATCGCTTACCTATCATTTTCGGAACACCTAAATATTGACAAACAAAGGCTAAAAGGTTACAGAGATGCTCTTTTTGATAAAAAGATGACCTACGATCCAAAACTTATTGTCAAATGTGGTAATTATGAAAAAGAAAATAAGATGATTATCAAAAATTTATTGATACAAAATATACCCGATGGTATATTAGCTTCTGTTGAAGAGCTTATTTTGCCTTGCATTGAAAATTGCAATGAGTTAAACATTAAGATTCCGAATGATATTAAACTAATTGGATATTCCAACTCTCCTATAGCCAGATTTTTGAACCCATCGCTTTCTACCATAGTACAACCCGCATTTGAAATGGGTCAAAAAGCGGCCTCTATACTTATACAATTAATTGACAAAAAATATAAAGGGTCTGTTTCAGAGACGATAGTATTCCCTTCAGAAATTCACATCAGGGAATCAACACAGCCAAGCGAATGTATTAAGTTTGTATAAGTTCGTTATATTAAACTTCTCATTAGACTTTTTTTTCTTTAGTTGGAATAATCATTCTATAATCTTTATTTTTATCTGACTGCTTTTCAATTCTTTAGCAGTAGCTTTGATCAGAACCTGACCCTTTTTTAATCCTTTGATAATAGCCAGACCCAACCCTTTATATACATGATGCTGATTATCATTCATGTCGTTCAAATCAGCCGGGTAACCATTATCCATTGCAATCACTTTGGCATTATTTGAAGTCTCTACAGTAATCAGGTTATCTGCAAAAGGAACGAGGTTGTTATCATTATCCAAAACACGAATGGTAATAAAAGCAAGTTCGTTTTCCTTTACATTGACAATGTTTCTATCTGTAATTAATTCAATTTTTGCAGGTTCTCCCGATGTTCGAATGGCTTTTTCCAGAACTTTTTTCCCCTCTTTATAAGAAATTGCTTTTAATTCACCCGGTTCAAATGGTACCTGCCACAGTACATGAAAAGTTGTATCTGTTTTTTGTCTTTTCCCTAAAGTCCTCCCGTTCAACAAGAGCTCTACCTCATCCGCATTGTTATAATAAGCCTTCACATCAACCACTTGTCCTTGTTGCCAGTTCCAATGAGGCATCAGATGAAGAACAGGCTTGTCAGTCCATTCGCTTTGATACATAAAATACACGTCTTTAGGAAATCCCGCCAGGTCAATAATACCATAATAAGAACTTCTTGCCGGATAAGGATAAGGAACCGGCTCGCCCAAAAAATCAAATCCACTCCACACAAAAAGTCCTGACAGATAAGGATGCTTTTTGATAATTCGCCAGGTTTGTTCATGAGTGCTACCCCAATAAGCCGCCACATTATCATAGGCAGAAACCGTGTAATCAGCATTTCCATCAGGAACATATTTATATTGGGAGCTTGGAGGCCAGAATCTCAATGAATCTGCAGGCATATCATAATGGCCACGACTGGCAAGACCTGATACATTTTCAGTAGCAATAAATTTCTCACCAGGATAATTTTTCGGAAAATCTTGATATGCTTCAATATGATAATTCAATCCCACTACATCTAATGCCCCGGATTGGTAAATAAAATTTTTCTTTGGATCATTTTCGCTCAATGCACAGGTAACAGGGCGCGTAGGATCAATGTCTTTCACAATTTTCACTAAATCTCTGGTAAGCGTAATACCGGTAGCATCAAACTGCTCTCTGATTTCATTACCAATACTCCACATAAAGACAGATGGATGATTGCGATCGCGCAATACCATTGCTTCCAAATCCTTACGATGCCATTCCGGAAAATCACTGAAATAATCATACTTATTTTTCTTTTTGGCCCACATATCAAAAGATTCATCCATCACCAAAAAACCCATTTCATCACACAAGTCCAAAACCTGAGGTGCCGGCGGGTTATGGGCTGTTCTAATAGCATTGCATCCCATATCTTTCAAAATCTGCAATTGCCTTCGGGCTGCCGACTTATTGAAGGCGGCTCCTAATGCTCCCAAATCATGGTGCATACATACACCAAGAATTTTCATTGGCTCCCCATTCAATGAGAAACCTTTATCCTTATCGAAATCAAAATAACGAATACCAAAGGTTGAAGTGTAAGTATCTGTTAATTTGTTTTTCTGAAATATTTGAGTCTCCAATCTGTACAGATAAGGATTCTTTACTGACCATAAAACAGGATTTTTTACGCTTACTGTCTGATGAATTAAACCATTAACATCCAGATTTGAAGAAAATATCTGTGAAACAAGTTTTCCATTGGCATTAAATATCTTAGACAATATAGAAATTTCGGATTTATCATCTGCCTCAAGATTAATTTTTAAATCAACAGTAGCCTCATTTTTTGTAATTTTCGGAGTAGTGATAAATAATCCCCAGTGGTCAATGGAAGTTGCACCAGTAGTAATTAATCTCACATCTCTGTAAATACCCGACCCGCTATACCAACGTGAATTGGGTTGTTGTGAATTATCAACACGTACTGCTATTATATTTTCTTCAGTCCCATACTGAAGATAAGGTGTAAGATCGTATCTGAATGTGGTATAGCCGTAAGGCCATTTACCCAGAAAGTTCCCATTAACCCATACTTCACTATTTCTGTAAATTCCATCAAACTCAATAAATGTTTTCTTGCCCTTAGATGATGCAGGAATTGAAAACGTTTTTCTGTACCAACCTATTCCTCCGGGTAGCGCTCCACCGGCATTTCCGGTAGGATGAGTAGAATCGAATTTTCCTTCAATACTCCAGTCATGCGGCAGGTCAAGGTTTCTCCAACTTACATGGTTAAAGTCTTTTTGGCTGTAGGTTATATTATCACCAAGGTGAAATTTCCAATCTTTATTAAAATCATCAATTATCCTCTGCGAAAAAGCAATACTCGAGAGCCATGTTGTTACCAATAATATAAAACCTTTCTTAATCACTGCTTCTAATTTTTTGTTGTTTGAAAAATAATTATCATTTTTTCGGAAAACTAAAAATGAATTTTACTCTTACCTTTATCTATAGAGGTTGCTACTGCTATGCCTCTGTTATCTTTTTCATCTACTGCACAATAAAAATGATACACAACCCCTTTGTGTTTTAATACAAAAGATTTATGAGCATACTTTTTATCATAGTTTTCAGATGAATGAATGAGATCATCTCCATTCCAATCTGTCCAGTTGATTAAATCGTAGGAACAGGCAAAACGATTGAACGCTCCGGTCTTTTGCTGCCAGAAGGCTCCAAAGTAAAACATCACCCACACATTGTCTATTCTTTGAATCATGGGATCACCGGTAATCCCTACAGGATGATGCACTACAGGATCTGTAAGAAAGCGCTTCCAGTTTACCATATCATCAGACACTGCCATTCCTATTCTCTCGTACCAACGCGTTTTTTTATTGTCGGGCAATGAATCACCCACCGCATTATAATACATGATGAATTTATGCCCGGTTTTTCCGGCTTCATCTCTGATTACATAACTCTTGAATAGCTTATTTCGGTTTTCCCACCAGCGCACATCAGTATCTGAACTTTCTAAAACGGGTTTTGGTAAACGATTCCATTCAAAGGCCTCACCAGGTTTTTTGTGGGTATAAGCCATACTTATTGAAAGTGGTTCCGGTTCATATCCGGAGGCGGAGCCTCCAAAATAAGACATCCAGTATTTTTTTTGAAACTTATTCAAATTATATTCCCCACCCCATTTTGTATTCACCAATGAATTGTAACCTGCCTTCTGATTAGCATCCCATCCTTCGGATGTAAAAGGTAATTGTACTCCAAGAGTTTTCCAGTTCAGTAAATCTTTACTGGTAGCCAACCATGTTTCATAACCTCTTCCATCAAAAACCAGATAAGTCATATACCAGTTCTTCCCGATTCTGTATATGGTAGGGCAATCCACTTTTTTAGATGTATCGGGAGGCAACAACACTAATCCATATTTGTAAGGTGTTTTTACTTCGTTATAAATTTTTATCATAACAGATTCGGGCACCTGCGTATTTTGAGATTTACCCGCATTAATGAATACGATTCCAGAAATAAGAATAAAAATAATTTTTTGAAACATGATTTATTTATTCACTTTAAAATGATATTTCCCCGATCCCACCTGTATCGTTTGTTTATTATAACCTTTTGGAAAAATTATTTCTGCTTTCGAATTAACCGGAATTTCAACCTCAATTTCAAAAGCTGATTTACTTGACTTCCAATTTACTTTAATTTCTCCTTTTACAGAGTGATAAGTTACATTCAACTTTTGAATATCACCCACCGGCTGTGGCTTGATAATAATATTTTCAAATCCTGCAGTTCCCTCTTTTTGCCCGATACCGGCCAGTCCGGTATAAAACCATTCCATCAAATGGCCTACCATAAAATGATTGTTTGAAACAGTGGGTAATGCCTGCCAGGATTCGGTAAGTGCAGTAGCTTCTTGTTTTAATTGATACCCATAACCGGGAACATCGCTTCGGCTGTTCATTCGATAAATGAGATCGCTTCTGCCTGCCTGTTCCAGAACTTTTAACAAGTATCTGTGTCCAATATCGCCGGTAGTGAAAGAATATCCCCGGGATTCAATATCATTTATCAAATTATTCAACACTGCATTTTTATTTTCTTTCTCTACAAGTCCCATATAGAGCGAAATAGCATTAGAAGCCTGGCTTCCATTTCCATATCGTCTTGTGTTTCTGTCATAGAATTTATTATTGAAAGCTGTTTTTATCTTTTCGGCTATTAGTTTGTACTCTTCCTCTTCCGAAGTTTTTCCTAACAGTCTTGCAGTTTTACTAAGAATGACTGCGTCATAATAGTAATAGGCTGTTGCCGTAAGTCCCATTGGAGTCAGTTGAGAAAAACCGGGGCGTTCGGGCCCGATGTCATACCAATCACTCAACCCGAACATTAATAAATGGCTACTATCTCTTGATTGCAAGTGGCCGAAATACTGCTTCATCATTTCATAATTTTCTAATAAGAAACGTTTATTGCCACTCCATTCATACAAATACCAGGGAAAAATGATTCCGGTGCTACCCCACTCCGGCGAGTCTCTGAAATTATCATCAGCAAAATGCATTACTGTAAATTCGGGTACAGTTGAAGGAATCAGGCCATTGCGATATTGTTGTGTTCTAATATCGCGAAGAATTTTCCCGGCAAAAGAAAAAATATCATAATTATGCTGAATGGCATTTCCCATAAGATGTACCTGCTCTTGCCAGCCAAGCCGCTCACGATGCGGGCAATCTGTAAACACACTTACCATATTGCTGTTGACCGCCCAAAGAATTAATTGATGAATTTGATTAAACAGTTCATTTGAATTTGAAAAAGTTCCTGATGATTGAGCGCTGTTTCTGATGTGCCATCCTTCAATTTTATGCAATATCGGCAATTCATTACTATCAACACTTTCAGGCTCTATACCTTTTACCTGTAGATACCTGAATCCGTAATAAGAAAACTTCGGGTGCCAGACTTCTTTCCCTTCCCCCTTCAATACATAAGTATAATAGTGTGGTCTGCCTGTAAATTTTTGATTTGCAGTATTGCTGTCTGTCAGGAGTTCGGAAGGGAAGATGCGAATTGTATCCCCTTTCTTACCACTTACTTCAATAGCAGGAATGCCGGAAGCATTTTGCCCTAAATCAAAAACCCAATCACCCTTGGCAATTTTTATCTGCTTCACAGGAGAAAACTTCTGCATTACTTTTATCGGCGCTCCTTTTTGCGCCACCAATTTTGGTCCGGTCGTAACAACAACATTTTTCCAATTTGCATCATTAAAATTATTTTCATCCCAACCTTTTTGTTCAAGGTTTGCATCATAATCTTCTCCACCATAAATGCTGGAAAAAAATATTGGAGAAGGAAATGTCTTCCAGGTATCGTTAGTTACAATATCTTCGACCAATCCATTATTGTATTCAATCTTGATTCTTGCGATTAGCTTAGGGTAACCATAAGCGCCGGTCATTTTCCGATATCGTTCTCCGGGAATATAATAAAATCCATTTCCAAGGAAGAAACCTAAGGTATTGGGCCCGTTATTTAAATAATTAGTTATGTCAAAACTAACGTACTGAGCTTCCTTTGAATATTGTGTCCATCCGGGATCTAAAAAATGATCTCCCACTTTTCGACCATTAATATTCATTTCAAAATGACCAAGCCCCGATACAAAGGCTGTAGCCCTTTTTACAGGTTGAAATATTTCAAATTGTTTTCTGAAAAGTGGCAAAATATCCGGTCTTTTCCCCCAGGTTTTGTTTCCGTTACCATGCTCATGCGGTACATGAATATCCTTGTCCGGCAATATTTGATATGCAATCCATCTGGCTCCCTTCCAGTCGTTGGTATTTATTAATCCCATCTGCCAGGATGCAATTTTACTAAAGAAAGACGCACTGTTCCGGTTATCCCAAACCATTAACTTCCAGAAATATTTTTTCGAAGCTTCTAATTTTTTCCCGGTATCAAGAAAAACAAAACTCTCCTTCTGAATAACTTTCTTCGAATCCCAAACATTAGCTTTCTCCTTTGCCAGCAGCAAACTATCATCTGCTATCATTATCCTGTAAGCCGATTGTGAAATGTTTTTCGCGGTTGAATGAATTTCCCAGCTTAAAAAAGGTTGTTCTTCATCTACCCCTAAAGGATTTATTGAATACTCACATTTAAGATTCAACGCCTCAGGCTTTTGCGAATAGGATTGCATCGCCAAAGTCCAAAAAATTATAATCAACGAAAATCTGAGCATCTTGTTTTTTTATTGAATATCTATATTAGAGACAATGAGCCCCTTTCCATTCTTTACTTTTAATATTACATTATAATGACCGGCATTAATCATACTTCCGGTATTAAATGTTATTGTGTTCCATTTCCCTTCTTTGGTAAACTTAAACCGGGTGCTTTCTTCTACCATTGTATTACCACTAACATCCAGCACCTGCACATTTCCCAAAATTCCTTTTTCTGATGCGCTGTTATACTTAATGGTGAAGGAATAAATATCAGCCACACCCGTTGTAATCGGCCAGCTAATGGTTGCTTCTCCATCAGTAGTAATTACTGTTCGCTCATTGTTTAAAATTATTTTTTTCTCAACATTATCGCTTATAATAGCAACATCTGATTTATATGAGGTAACCGGTTTCAAATCATAAGCCGGTTGCATGTCTGAAGCAGGTAAAACATAAACCAGAAAAGGTCTATCGGATTTAAAATTCAAATCCGATCCGGGCGAAACTCTTTTTCGATACATATTATACTGAGATTCTCCGTTTTCATCGGTAATAATTTTTGTTCCGGTGTTTTCAAAATCTCTAATCAGGTCGGTGTTTTCATTTTCCTTAATGCCGATAAAAATGTCGGATTCGGATTTCACTTTGAATGAAACATTATAGTTAGACTGTTTATAAAATTGAATCCAATCTGCTCCAAATAAGTTAGAAGGTAAGCTGTTAATCTGCACCCTGTCGTTTAAATATTGATCATCTCCAATATCACTCCAGGATTGCTGTTTACAATTATCGCATTGCAAGTCGTAGGTATTTGTTGAATATCTTGCAGCTTGTATTCCCGATTTGATTGAAGCTACCGCAATGGCAGAAATTATCGCTTGCCCTGCCAGAGTTTGAGGGAACTCAATTGTCATCAAACCATTGTCAACTCTTACATTCACCTCTTTCTTAAGCGCTTTATTAGCGCCCGCCTCTTTCCAAATGTCAATATTTTTTAAGACGGTTTTATTATTTATGGAAACATCAAATAATCGCATACCACTGGCATCCATCCCTCCACCAATGCCCAACCAGGGTTCTGCAAAATACAGTTCCACCCTGTAATCTCCGTTTGGCAAAGGCAGTCTGTATTTAAGCAGATGTCTTCCATATCTGAAAGTCTGGAACAAAGACCAGTCATTAGTGCCTTTTATGGGAGAGAAAGTTCTTCTTTGTGATGCAAATATTGAAGGAATTTCAGGAAAAAGATTTGACCATGATTGCGATCCTGCAAGATTATTTTTTTCATCAACAAGTGGCTTATCAGCATTCCAAATATTTCCATTCTGGTCGGTATAGTCGGGACCTCCACAATTAATTCTATAAACATAGTGATACCCCGGTTGAGGCTTCAAGATATTTGGAGCACCAGAATATAATTTATTAAAATTTGGCGACTCTCGAAGATGATTGAATACTAAAGTATCTTTGGCAACAATTTTTCCATCTACATATCCAACAGCATATAAAACATTGTATTGGATATTGACTTTATCCCACATAAAATGAGTTCCGATAGCGCCTCTTCTTTTTTTCCCAAAAGAAACATTATCAATATCATTGAACAACTCTACTTCCTCACAGTTTGAATAGACTATAATTGAATCCTTTATACCCGGCTTCATCCAACGATTAGGCCAGGTGTGAGAAGCTATATAAACCATCGGCTCCTTTTCTTTCGTCACATAATTACTTCGATACATATAATATACATCGGTAGGCTCTTCCCAGGGCGTCAACATACCTTTGTAATTAACAGGACCGATTCTGTCCATTTCTCTAAAACCTTCTCCACCCTGAACCCGGCCGGGATTATCATGAGAAGTCAGCAACCAGAAATAATGACCTGCAACACTATCCTTTACCGATTCGGCTAATCTGATTTTCTTTTCCATCAGGAGTGTGAACCGATCTTCGCTCACCGGGCCATTTTGTAGAAAACCTCCCTCAGTATGTAAATCCAAAGTACGCCAGGCGCCATATTCACCTACCAGAACCTGCTTTTTTAAATCTTCTCCATAAGCATCAGGATTACCGCCGTAAGTGCCTGTCCAGTTTTGAGGCACATTCCAGTCAGCCCCTTCTCCTCCATTACAGGTTGTAACCGGTCTTTGTATGGATGCAGTAGGATCTAAGGAACGAATCAACTCTGTACATTCTTTTGCAAATTCTTTTGGTAATGTACTTTCATTTTGTAAACCCCACATAATTACAGACGGATCATTTCTTCTTTCTATCACCCATTCTTTTAAAAGCTGCTTGAAGTTGTTTTTAAATTCGGGTGTATCAAACCAAACATGGGCTGATAGTTGTGTCCACCAGAGAATACCCCTTTCATTAAACAGTTTTCCGTACAGCAAATTATGGGGCTGATGTCCATCTCTGAATGAGTTGAATCCGGCAGCTTGTAACCATTTTACACGTGATATTATTTGCTCCGGTGAAAAGGCATGGCTTTGTCCGATCAGATGTTCGTATTCAGCTACTCCATTGATGAAAACAGGCTTCCCATTCAGAAAAAATTGATTCGTTTTTGTATTCCATTGCACAGTACGGAAACCAAAATCCGTTACCTCCTGATCAATTATTTGATTACCCGATCTAATTGTTGATTTAATTTTATAGAGATACGGGTTTTCTATTGACCATAGAGTTGGCTTTTTTAATGTAAGCTTAATTTTTGAAACAGTTTCAAAATCATTATTCATTATTATCCTATCAGTTACAGTGGTAGCACATACTATTCCTTTTTGATCCAAAACCTGATGTGTTATCTGCACATTCTTTTTATCAGAACTATAATTTTTTAAAGAAGTATTAATAAAAAGCGTAGCCTGTTTATTATTAATGTCGGCCCATGCGTGAATTCCAAAAGGTTGAATTCTTACTTCATTTGTTATTAATAAACTTACCGGCCTAAAGATGCCCAATGGTTGTGAACCTTCGGAAAAACCACGTTCATCACTACAGCCACCGCATACCCAGGGAAGATCACGAATGTGAGCCGGATGATCAGCACGAACCAGCAAATCATTTTTTCCTGATTGAAGTAAGGGTGTTACATCCAATGTAAAAGTAGTGCGACCGCCGGCATGGTAGCCGGCTCTTTTATTGTTAACCCACACTGTTGCGTAAGAACCCACACCTTCAAAAAACAGAAAATATTTTTTTCCTTTTTCCTTTTGAACTGAAAAAGTTTTCTTATACATAGCTGACCCATGGAGATTGCCATGCAACAACCGCCTGTACCCATAATAGTCGTCCCAATTATGAGGAATAGAGACAGTTTGTATAATTTTTGATTTACTGTTCCATTGATTATTTGTATCCTCCTGATTCAGTAAATAGGTTTGCCATGAAGAATTTAAAGATATAGTTTTTCGAGTTTGCGCAAAAGACGAATTGCCCAATAAAACAAAAAGAAAGAGCAATAAAATAATATGATGAAAGAAAAGACTTCTGCCACTATCCAAAGTGGTTTTAGATGTGCAAAATCTTTTTACTTTCTCTGAAAAAAAAGAAATCCGACGTCTATTATCTGAGTTCAATTTGTTATGTCTGTATTTTTTATTTTTCTTCAAGATTACCATTCAATTTATATACTCCGTTTTTAACAGTGGGTATTTTAACTATTTTATATCTATATCTTAAAATCATTTCTTCACCAGCCAAAGAGCGAACAGTAAGCGTTTGTAAATGATCATTTTCCCACTTCATATCAACTTCAAAGCCACCACGAACTTTTACGCCTTTTACTTCTCCGTTCGCAAGATTTTCGGGCAACGCGGGTAAAATATCTATATACTGCGTGTGCGATTGAATAAGTAATTCATTGATGCCGGCTGCTCCACCAAAATTACCATCAATCTGAAAGGGTGGGTGTGCATCAAACAGATTAGGGTAACTACCCGCGCCACCCCTTGCCGGACTTAAAAGCATTTGAATGAGTTTGTAAGTATGGTCTGCATCTTTAAATCTTGCCCATAAATTAATTTTCCAGCCCAAACTCCAGCCGGTAGCTTCATCTCCTCTGTAAATCAGTGATTGTCTTGCAGCCCGCATCAGATCAGGTGTTTCTTCCCAGTTGATTTCATTGCCCGGATACACTGCCCAAAGATGGGAAACGTGCCTGTGTTTATTAGTAGTGTCATCCACATCCTGGAGCCATTCCTGCAACTGTCCATATTTACCTATTTGGTTGGGAGCAATTTTAGAAATTTTATCTCTTAATTCTTTTCGTAAATCTTTATCAATATTTAAAATCTCCGAAGCATCAATTGTGTTTTTAAATAAAGCCCTGATAATCTGATGATCCATAGTAGGGCCTGCCACCAATCCGCCTTGCTCGGGAGAATTAGAAGGTGTACTTATCAACCAGCCTGTTTTCGGGTCTTTTACTAAAACAGAATTAAAAAACAGTGCAGAAGATTTCATCAAAGGATAAGCAGTATCGTGTAAAAATTTTAAATTTCGGTTGAAAAGAAAATGTTCCCATAAATGCTGACAAAGCCAGCCGCCACCGGTCGGCCATATTCCATGATTAGAAGCATTGATCGGCGCCGCGCCTCTCCATAAATCTGTATTGTGATGCAACACCCATCCCGGAGCATTATAATATTGCTTTGCTGTTTCACTTCCTGTTTTTGATAAATCATTAATCATTTGAAACAAGGGCTGATGCATGGGTGAGAGATTCAATAACTCTGCCGGCCAATAATTCATTTCCAGATTAATGTTAGTTGTGTATTTGCTGCCCCACGGAGGTGCTAATAAATCATTCCAGACACCTTGCAGGTTAGCAGGGCGGGTTCCGGGACGCGAACTACTTATCAAAAGATAACGACCATATTGGGCATACAACGCTACAAATGAAGGATCATTATTAACGGAAAATTGTTCAAGCCTTTTATCGGTTGTCAGATTATTGAAGTTTTGTTTCGAAGAATTAAAAAACTGAATTGAGTAAGTATCAAAATATTTTTTATACTCATTGATATGTGTGTCTTTTAATTTATTGAAAGGAAAGGAATTTTGGCTTAGAATTTCTTTCAATCCCGGAATCTCAGCTTTCTCTGCCACCTCAGCATAGTTGATAAAGTTGGTAGCTGCATATAAAAACAGGGTGGCTTCGTCAGCAGCATTTACAATAATTTTTTTTGAAGTGTTCTTTATTGTTCCTCCTTTTAAAATTACTTTCACCAAAGCCTTTCCTTTTAAAGCGCCATCCTTTACCTGAATAGAAAGCAGCAGTGCATTATTGGTTAATTTTTGCACCTGAAACTTACTGTGCGGACTATTTATTAATGCTTCAAAGCCGATGGTTTTTTGCTTCTCCGCAGTGAGGTGGACAATAATTGCATTTGCAGGAGCGCTGGCAATATATTCACGCTTGTATTGCACTCCATTATAGTCAAAAGTCGTTGATGCCACCGCATTAGTCAGGTCAAGCATTCGCTTATAGTTATTCACCTTTGACTCTTCAACATTGAAATTCAAAAACAAATCGCCAAAAGGTTGGTAACTGGCCTGATATTGCCCTATGGCAGGTACATCATCATTCTGTACAACATATTTCCACAATCCATTTAAAGAAATCTTCGATGCTTCATCCCCATCTTCAGGATATAGACCAATTGGTTTTGAAGGGTCTTTATAACCTAAAATACCGCCTTTGCCTGAAAAATTTAAAACCAAAATTGCAATTGTATTTTCCCCTTTTTTTAATATGTTTTTATTGATAATATACTTTCTGGTTTCATCATCATTTTTGCTGCCCACAAGAACTCCATTTACATAAGTGTAATCCTGATTATAAATTTTATTCAAATCAATTATCAGGTTTTTCCCTACCCACTCTTCTGGTAAATGAAAACGGGTACGAAACCAAACTGCGCCATCCAATCCTTCATGGCCTATTGATTCCCAGCCATCATAAGCAGGCACTTTAATAGTACTCCATTTCTCATCATTATAATTTTCCTGTGAAGGATTTACCTTTTCTTTAGTGATTGCCAATACTTTTTTAATCCATGCATTTCTGTCGCCTTCAGCAGATTTTAAACCCATAAACTCACGACCTGCAAGATCCTCTGCCTCTTTTTGTTTCCCTTGAAATAATAAATTCCTAATTGAATCTAAGTATTTGTAAGCTCCTTGTCTGTTATAGTCTCGAGGATAACCCGTCCACAATGTTTCTTCATTAAACTGAATTCTGTCACTTGCTATTCCACCAAAAATCATGGCGCCTAAACGTCCGTTTCCAATTGGCAGCGCTTCTACCCATTTTTGAGCAGGTTTATTATACCATAGCGTCAGATCCTGAGCGAATAAAATATTTGCAACTAACAACAGACCAGCGAGTATAACAGATTTTAATTCAGACATTACTTTTTAAAAAATTTTTGATTGCCTATTTAATTATTTTTTAATCACTTTTGTATCTACTTCTTTTCCTACTAATATCAATTCATCATTTAAAATATTGTTTTTAATAATAACGCTTCTGGTTGTTTCTCCGTTTATCTCCAGAAAATTATCTGTACCGGCAAAGGGCCAGCAGTTTTGAACCAACACTTCCTTCGCATTATTTAAACGAATAACAGATGCCGTCGGAACAGGTGTTGCAGTATTGATATTGTCAAGATACAGACGTTCAGAATTTTCTATCTTTAGCGAGCTGCCCATCTCTGTATTGATACGAACATTATGCAGTTCTATATCTTTTGCATTTTTGATAGTAATGCCTCTTTTTGCATCAAATACAGCATCAGTAAGGCTTATTTCCTGCACCGGCATTTCTTCAAGCCCATTGATGTACATGGCTTCATTTGTTTGCGCGGTGATGTTGCTTAGTCTGATATTTTTAAACTGTGGCGTTCTATCTGAAACCGGTTCCGGAGGCGCCTTGGCATATTCCATATCGAGTACTATCGCCTGATCTCTGATATTTTTCATCACAATATTATTTACACGAATATCTTCCACAACACCACCTCGCCCGCGAGTTGTCTTTATACGAATACCCCTGTCAGTTCCATCGAAGACACAATTGCTGATAACTATCTTTTTTACACCTGCACTCATTTCGCTGCCAATGACTACGCCGCCATGACCGGCCAGCATAGTACAATTTGTAATGGTATAATTTTCAGCAGGTATGGCTTTGGTACGGCCGGGCAAATCTTTTCCGGACTTAATCGTAATACAGTCATCACCTACGCTAATGTGGCAATCGCTGATATGTACATTGCTGCAACTTTCGGGATTGATACCATCCGTATTAGGAGCATTTCTTTGTGGATTTTGAATCGTCACCGCATGAACTGTGACATTTTCGCAAAACTGCGGATTAATAGTCCAGAATGGAGAGTTTCGAATAGTAATCCCCTGAATCAGCACATTTTTACAATACATTGGCTGAATAAACGGTGGTCGTAAGAATCCCCTTTTCATTTGCTTGGGATTATCCGGTAAAAGAATGTCTTTATTTTCTTTGTCAAATATCAGCTGCCATTTGCTTCGTGGTTGGTCGTTTTTGTACCCTTCTACAAAATCCCACCATTTTGAACCATGACCTTCAATAATCCCCCGACCCATAATTGCAATATTTTCGACATTGTACGCATAAAACAGAGGAGAAAAACTTTTTACGTCCACTCCTTCATAACGGCTTTCAACCATGGGAAGATAATCGTCGAAATCATCACTGAAATGTAATTCGGCGCCGGCATCAATAAATATCGTTATATTACTTTTCAGGTGAACAGGACCGGTCAGATATTTTCCGGCCGGAAAATAAACCGTACCGCCACCCGCTTTAGAAGCAGCATCTATCGCTTTTTTTATTGCCAATGTTGCTTTCGTACTACTATCTTTTTTGGCTCCATATTTGGTAACATCATAAAATTGCTGCGCAACCAAAATATTGCTAAATGTCAGCATGGCCAGCATCGTTTTAATAATATATTTCATCATTAATTTTTATTTTATTCGAATAACCAATCAACATTTTTTCGGTTCCCGCTTTCATACAAAGCAGCATCATATATTTTTAAAGGGGCATCGGCATTTATAAATCCAAGAATCAACGCTACACCCTTTTCCAATTTCAGAATATTATTTCCGGCTCCAAAATCATACGTATGAACATGCAACTGAGGCATTCCCGGCAGCACTATCGCATTTGCAATTTTTGTATCAGATTGTCCATAATCATTGGCTAAGGCATTGGTTTCCAGTTCAGGCGCTTTCAGAAACACGGTATCTTTTGTAAAGGCTGCTTTTTGTGGTTCAAAAAACCCTACCAATACTTTTACAGGCTTAGAGTTGGTAAAGCTAATACTTGTGCCTTCAGCAATTTGTTTTTTAAAAGATAGTTTCACTCCTTTGAGTCCTTTTAGCTCAGGTGCAAAAGAACGGATTGTAAAATTAGTATCTGCAAATACCTGTTGAAGACTATCAATTACAAAATTTGAATGACCTCCTTTTAACTTCACTATAGCATTTTGAAGTGAATTTATTTTTTGAATGGAGGTTCCTTTACTGTTTTTCAAAGAATCAATTCTTTGCTCAAATATTTTTAGTTCCATCTGAAAAGGAACAAATACTTCCGCCCAGGTTTTATAGGTGGCATCCACCCCACGCATCGGTATTTTTCTTTGCTGAGTCTGCATACTGTTTGCATACAGGTAGGTTCCTTTTGTTAACTTAACCAATCTCTGGTAATCAGCCACACTTTCACGCAACAGCTGGAGCGCTTTATCTAAGTTTTTTATATCATCAGAATATTTATATCTTAGTACATACAATGCTGCTTCGGTTTTTTTGGCATAGTGATATGCCAAAGCATGATAGGCATATACATCGTTCTTTACTCTTTCAAACTCATCATTGTTTTTAGTAACATTTTTTGCTGCTTTATCTATGGCGCCTATAGCCTTATCAGCATGTGCTTTCACTTCATTAATTACAGTCATGGGTGTTTCTCCGACATGCTGTTTCCCTGTCCAATCTTTTTCGGCATATTCGGCAAGCGATTCTCCTTCGGGCGCTTCGCTTTCATAAAGTAAGGTGAACAAGCCATATCGGTAGGGGTTGATAAGTTGCGTCATCAACATTCCTAATGTAAGTGTCTGACGGTTTCCGTCTGTGATTCCAAATCTTCTTAAAAGTTTAGGAGCAATATGGCCCGACTCCTGATATGATTTCAGGATTTCATAACCGATCGCTTCATTAGTTCCAAACTGTGTGGCCAATTGTTTAGCCCAGTATTTATCTTCTTCTTTATAATCACGGGTTGAGTTCCATGCATACCGGCTCCATGATTTATACCATAACCAGTCACGTTCAATTTGCAGTAACCTTTTTCCTCCCCGAACGCTATCGGCGCTGTAGGGCCAGTCCCAGAAGGAAGACTCCGGATATAAATGCAGGCCGTGAGCATCCAGCACATTCTCCATACCCTGTACAGAGCGTTGAATAAAATCAGTGGCTCCATAACGGAAGGGTTCCAGATTTGCCAGAATATGAACATTGGCAATATGCACATTTCCCTGACTGCTCAATGTTCTATGCAGTTGTGCCCACGTGCCTCGGGGCGTTTCATAAGTTAATGCTTCTCCATTGAACTTTGCCATTGTATAGAGATTCTTATACAAAGGAAGGGCTTCCTTCATCACAGATGGAGCATCGGTATCATGCGCCCTCAAAACAATTGGCGGTTCATCAGTCTTGCCTAATGCTTTCAGGCCGTCCTTTACCCCGGGTATTATCGTTTTGGTAAACCAATCAATATCATCCTGTCCCACGCCTTCCATTGCCTCGCCTAAGGTTACCAATAATCCTACATTCGGATATTTTTCAACAAAGGCAGCTATTGATTTTTGAGTATAATCTGCAATAATCGGAATAATAGGTCTTTCACGTTCCTGTGTTTTTAACCCGTTTTTGTCTGCAAATGGTTTTGAAATGATGATATTATAAAACATTTGTATCACCCAGATTCCTCTTTTATCTGCTTCAGTAGTTAAGAAACTATAAATCTCTTCATTCTTTTTAAAAGTAGCATCATCTACTTCCAAAGCGTAAGGATATTCTTTCAATTTTACCAATGAAGCAAAAGGATGACCATTCCACAAATACAAAGAATTCATTCGATTATGAACCATTGAATCCAAAACCTTAATCCATAATTGTTTATCATAAAACCAGGGAAATGTTTCAGGCTTGTAAGGATATTCATATACATTTCTACCAGGTAGATAAAAAGGCTTCTGTAGCCCGATACATTGCCCTCTCAAAACCATCTTTGGTGCATCCGTAAAATTTAAATGTTTTGGCAAAGCCCCTTCAGTAGCAATTCTCTCCGCCAATTCGAGACAACCATACAAAACACCAGATGCATCAGCTCCGGTTACCGATATCTGATTGTCATTTTCTTCGAGCCGGAAGCCTTCTTTTTTAAGGCCATCTATAGTTTTCTGTTCTAAAATTAAAAATATGTGCCTTGCATTTTTTAAAGTGTAACGTTCTTTTTTATTCTTCGCCTTAACTTGTTTATAGGTTGCTATAAAAACTTCTATTTCTTTTTGGTTCAGCATTTTTTTCAATTCATTGGCGCCAAACTCTATACGTTGAGATGAATTTTCAGGCAGATGAATGATTACAGATTCTTTACCCTGAGCTGCAAAACTATTTAACCCAAAAAACAAAAAGAAAGCCAATATTTGAAAACGAAAGAATTTCATGATATAGATATTTTATTCACACATATTTTTAATGTAAGGCAATTGGGGTAAGTTATTGAAACCATAAAACCCAATTGCATTTTCGCCTAAAAACAATTGTTTTTCCTCCTCCAATAAAAGATTTGATTTCAAAATAAAATCAAACGACATTTTATAAGTAATAGCCGTAATGGTTCTTGGATAATCAGACCCCCACATCAACTTTTCTATTCCTACTAACGAGATGGCTTCTTTGATAGCCCAAACAGCGCCGGTAAACGGATAAAACTCATCATTAAACAACCAGGTAATTCCTCCGGATTCAATCATTACATTTTTATGCCGCGCCAGTTTTATCTGTTCCTGCCAGTTTGCACGCGTAACCATTCCAAAATGACCAATCGTAATTTTAAGTTCCGGAAATGAAGCAATGACTTCTTGCATTTCGGAAACCTGCATGTCTCCATCTGCAAGATCAATAGATAAAATCATTTGCCGCTCCTGCATCAATGCAAAAACCTGCATTAGATTATTATCCGTAAGATAGATTCTTTTATCCCCTGAAAAAATTCGGTTAGCAGGTATCTTAATAGCTCTGAATCCTTCCTCAATCGCATTTTTGGCCTGACTAACATAATCCGGTTGCCACACATCTATCAATCCACAGCAAAGAAATCTTTCAGGATATTTTTTTTGCACTTCGGCCAAATAGGGGCTTTGATTTCCATCAATATATTCCTGAGTAATGACAGCTGCGGCTACCTGTGCATAATCCATATTTGAAAGAAACACTTCAGCTGTATTCTGTCCGTCCACCATGAAAGGCGGCAGCATCTGTCTTGTTTCGCCCATAAACAAAGACCTGCCATTTGTCAATGTCTTTATCGGTAAGCCATCTACCAAAGTGTCCTGCTTTAGCCATAGATGTGCATGTGCATCAATAACCGTGTACATCCCTTTAAAATTTAAAACTCAATTAATATCCTAAAAATTTCACCCGGATTGGCTGCCCAGCTTACCAGCGCCTCCTGTGCTTTTTCCGGCGGATAAATCGCTGAAATCAGTTCATCTACGGGGCATCTCTGACGTTTCATATACTCCATCACAGCCTTGAAATCGGAAGGTAGGGCATTGCGCGAGCCTCTGATATCCAGTTCTTTCTGAACAAACAATTTCGTTTGAAAAGATACTTCATTTTTTGCATAACCAATATACACTACCCTGCCCGAAAAAGCAACTTCGTTGATGGCTGCCACATAAGTCAATGGGCTGCCTACTGCTTCTATCACCACATCAGCCCCAAAACCACCGGTAATTTTTAATATTTCTTCGTGCAGATCATTCGTTCTGCTGTTTATGGTAAAAGAAGCGCCAAGCTTTTTAGCCAATACTAATTTTTTATCATCAATATCCACTGCAATGACTTTAGCGCCCCTGAGTGCAGCTCTGACAATAGCTCCTACACCAATCATACCGCAGCCGAGTACCATTACAAAATCCAAATCAGTAACTTCGGCTCTGGATACGGCATGGAAACCTACACTCATGGGCTCTACCAAAGCAAAATCACGAACAGAAATAATATCATCTGTAAGTAATTTATTGTATGGAATCGCAATGTATTCGGCCATAGCGCCATCACGTTGCACGCCCATTGTCCGGTTAAATTCGCAGGCATTTACGCTCCCGTTACGACAGGATGAACATTCACCACAACTTGTATATGGATTTACTGTACATGCCATACCCGCTTTAAAATGATTCGGAACATCACTGCCTACCTCCTCGATGATCCCACCAATTTCATGTCCGGGAGTAACCGGTAGCTTCACCATTGGGTTTTTACCTAAAAACGTATTCAAATCAGACCCACAAAAACCTACATATTTCACTTTCACCAACACTTCATCTTCTTTAATTATGGGTATCTCGCGTTCAATTACCAATACTTTCCCTTCTTCAATTATTTGTATAGACTTCATAATCAATTATTTAACTGTTCAACCATGTATCTCTGAAACGAGGTTCCAGAATTTTTTGAACTTCATTTAATAGCTCCAGATCTAATGCTGCTTCTGACCAGGCAATATTTTTTAGCACATTTTTTGGATTAGCGGTACTAAACAAGGTGGTAGCAATCGCCTGATTTGAAATAGCGAATTTTATGGCAAGTTGTTCTATTGACTTTCCTTTCGATTTACAATAATCTACTGCTTTCCCACAAACTGCCACTAATGGCTTAGGCGCAGGATGCCATTCAGGAACTCCTCTTTCGGTAAGCAGCCCCATCGAAAAGGGAGAAGCATTGATAATGCCAATATCATGCTTTTGAAAATAGCTAAAATAATCCGATAAAGAATCGTCATTAAGGCAATAATGGCAAAAGGAAAGTACCGCCTCCACGGTTCCGGATGGCACATGGTCAATCACATATTTAAAATGCCGGAGTGTAAGGTTGGTAATACCAATATGCTTTACGATTCCTTTATTTCTAAGTTCCACAAGCGCTGGAAGCGTTTCCTGACATATCTGATCAAGATCGGCAAACTCAATATCGTGAACATTAATAAGGTCAATATAATCCTGATGCAACCGTTCCATACTCTCATACACGCTTTCAACAGATCTTTTTGCAGAATAATCCCAAAAATTATTCCCATCCCTTCCATAGCGACCAACCTTAGTGGAAAGATAATATTTGGTCTTCCCTATACCTTTTAATGCTTTTCCTAGAACAATTTCGGCTTTCAGATGACCATAATAGGGCGATACATCAATAAAATTTATCCCATTGCCCACAGCCGTATGTACTGCTTCAATGGCTTCGGCCTCCTTCACCAAACGAAAAACACCACCTAAAGATGATGCCCCAAAGCTCAGAGCGGAAACCTTCATTCCGGTTTTTCCTATTTCTCTGTATTCCATTTTAGTAAACAAGCAAATTTTTAATTGTATTTTTCACAAGTTAAACTAAAAAACACGTCTTTCCCAAATAGTTTGCGTTTTTAATTTACGCAATCGTTAGCGCACTTAAAGCCAATTGTATGTTTTCTTTGCGCTTCAGTCCTTTGATATAGGGATGAAGCATTTAATTTTTGGTATTTTCGAAGTAATTGATTGAAAAATATTTCATCTGATGCAGTCCAATAATTGGGACACAATTATCTATATTGGCTTTATGATTATGTGAGAAAACCTAAATAACAAATTTAGAATTTTAAACTTATTATTTAATTCTTATGTATAAAGGCTAATTCTTTTTTTGAGGTGCTATGCAAAATAGCCTGCTATTCGATACATAAAAAAATCACGGTCTTTGATGCCAAAATTATTTGCTAAGAATCGTTGGATTTTTCCATTCATATTTTCGGCTTTGGCATTGGTTTGTCCTTCTTTAAAATAGTTGACAATATCATCCTGATGTTTTTCTATCATTTTTCTTACTCCTCTGAAAGCTGCTATTTTTGATTGATTGACTTCATCGCACCAGTTGTAAAGTTCTTGTTCTATTTTGTCCATTGATTTGCCGATGTTTTTTCCCTGATACCACAACCTCAGCTTTTGAGTGAGCCGGTAGGCTGTTTCTAATATTGGGAAACGGTAAAATAGTTGTTGCATGATTTCCAGTTCATCTTCCTCCCATTCATCTTGCATTTTGAAAAGAATATAGCGGCTGCGCTCCAATAGTTCAATATAGCTCCAGTGTGTTTGTTGTTCATCCGTGTCAGATTTTACAAGAATTGTTTCTTGATTAATATATTGGGTTTTGAGTTGTTTGCGTACCTGTTGCAGCGCATCTAAGAGATGCTTGATGACATGGAACTTGTCTATCACTAACTGTGTATTGGGAAAAATGTCTTTGCATAGTTTTTTATAGGAAGGACTCATGTCACAGCTGACCGATTTTACATCTTCCAACACGTGCGGCAGGTAGTGTTCCATTACTTGTTTGAGTTCTTCCGGCTTCATGGTTTGTGCCAGTAAAGCTATTTTCCCTGATTGGGCATTGGTCATAATGGTATACATTTTTTTGCCTATTTGCTTTTCATCAATGGTCATGTGGCTGCCAAAATTTTCTGCTTTTGCTATGGGTACCGGTTTTTCTTTTGTTACCTCCCCACTGGTCTTGTCTATTACTTGTATCTTTTTTTCTCCCCACTTTCCGGCTGCAATATCTTTTCGGTAATCGCTTATCTCTTCTTTGTACCAATAATGTACCGTTTTGGGCTTTAGGCCAAACATATAAGCCACAAAACTTATGTTTACAGGGTGTTGCTCTATTCTATATTTTTAAAAAGCCCGCCATGTCAGGAGTTAATTTGGCCGAATCCTCGGTAATCACATACTCGTTGCTAAAATGCTCATCTGTACCGGAGCGTTTCCAACGCCTTCGTTTCATTACCAGATAGACCGGCTTAGTGGAAAATCCATGGCTGAGTATAGTTATCGGATTGCAAAAACCATCCAACACTACATCTGAAAACCCTTTAAGCTTTGTGGGAACATGCTCCCGCTTTTCCCATAATATAATTTGCCATTCTTTGTGGAATTCTTTTACCTCCGCAATATCAAAAAAGCCTAATAAATCACGCGGTACCATCATTCGGCTTAATTCAAATAATACATTTGATTCTACTTGTTTTTCCTTTTGTCCCATAACCATAAAGATAATAATAGCACCTCAAAAAAAGAATTAGCCTGTATAAACATTCAAAACATTAATTTTTTATTTAATTTTATAAAAAAAATTATGCAAACTATTTTAGGCACCGGCGGAGCTATTGGCACCGCATTGGCAAAAGAACTCTCACAGTACGATTCTGTAATTAGATTGGTAAGCCGTCATCCCAAAAAAGTAAATGAAACGGATGAAATCATGCCGGGCAATCTAATGGATAAACAGCTTACCGAAAGAGCCATTAAAGGCAGTTCTATTGCTTATCTGACCGTTGGATTGGATTACAAATACAAAGTATGGAAGGAGCAATGGCCGATAATTATGCAAAATGTGATTGATGCCTGCAAAAAGTACAACGTCAAACTCGTGTTTTTTGACAATGCTTATATGTACGATCCGGATTATTTAGAAAACCTGACCGAAGAAACGCCTGTGCGTCCGGTGAGCAAAAAGGGCAAGGTAAGAGCAGAAATAGCACAGAATCTGTTGTCCGAAATTCACAAAGGGAATATTGAAGCAATGATTGTCAGATCGTCGGACTTTTATGGGCCAAATATCAAAAATAGCGTTATGATTGAAACCGTTTTTCTGAAATTGAAGGAGGGGAAACCGGCAATATGGTTGGGCGACCCCTCTACATACCATACAATGACTTACTCTCCGGATGCAGCCAAAGCGACTGCGCTACTCGGCAACACGTCCAATGCTTATCAGCAGGTATGGCATCTGCCTACAGCACAGGAAAAAGTAACCGGTAAGCAATGGGTTGAAATGTTTGCAAAGGAATTGGGTAAGCCTGCAAAATTTAAAGCCATACCAGGCAAAATTGTCAAACTAATCGGGTTATTTGTATCCTTGTTCAGAGAGTTGACCGATGTGATGTATCAGAATGAGCGTAACTATTTTTTTAAATGCGATAAATTTAAAAATCGTTTTCCCGATTTCAGGATTACAAGTCCAGAAGAAGGAGTGAGAGAAGTAGTTAAAGCCGGGTAGAAATTATCATTCGTTACAAAATTCCCAATCGTTTCTTACATTTCCATTTGCTGAATTTGGAATATATTGCATTGCCGCAATGTCGGCATTGCATTCATAATGCCTGAAAAATTAAAAAAAATAAGAGTTCTGATTGCGCCGCTTGATTGGGGGCTGGGACACACCACACGCTGTATCCCAATCATTTCCGAATTACTTAATAATGATGTGGAAGTAATTATCGCGGGAAATGAAAACCAACAGGTATTATTAAAACAAGAATTTCCACATTGCACCTATATTTATTTAGAAGGTTATAACGTGAAGTACGCGGCTTCTGCCAAAAAACTGTTTTTCAAAATGCTGATGCAGATTCCCCGTATTTTATCGGCAATGAGTAAGGAACACAAATGGCTTAAAAAGACAATCAAAGATTACCGAATAGATGCCGTTATCAGCGACAACAGGTATGGATTGCACTCCAGTGGTATTCCTTGCGTCTTTATTACCCACCAGCTTTTAATCAAAAACCCTCTTGGCTCCCTCGCTGAGAAATTATTGCAAAAAATAAATTACAACCAGATAAACCGATTTCATCAATGCTGGATTCCCGATTTTGAAGATCATCCCAATCTTGCCGGAGACCTTTCACATCCTCAGAAGATGCCAAAAATACCTGCTTACTATATTGGTCCACTAACCAGAATGAAAAAACTCGAAACCAATATTGACAACAATCATTTACTCATCATTTTATCGGGGCCTGAGCCGCAACGCTCGGTTTTTGAAAAATTAATTACAGACCAAATCATTAATTATAAAGGAACCGCAACGATTGTGCGTGGACTGCCTGCCGAAAAAGAACACCCAACTTTACCTGAAAATATAAATATATATAACCATCTGAACAGCGGTCAACTGAACAAAGAAATGAACCGAGCAGGCATCATTATTTGCCGGAGTGGCTATAGTTCAGTGATGGATATCCATGCTGTTGGAGCAAAATCGGTTTTAGTACCTACACCCGGTCAAACCGAACAAGAATATCTGGCCCATTATCTTATGAAAAACCGTTTTGCTGTAAGCTGTCAACAGCAAAATTTTGATTTATTTCAGATGATTGAAAAAGCGAATGGTTTTGAATACCAAATCAACAATCGCTTGAATTATAGTAACTTACCTTACTTTATCCATGTTTTTATAGAAAAATGCTACCAGTATAAGCAAAAACAGTTACGGTCGGCTAAATTTCATTTTTTTTCAAAATAACTTACTTATCTTAGTGCAACTATGCAAACGAATCATCTTTTTGTTTACGGTTCGCTTTTAAGCGGCTTCCATCTAAGTTCTTATGAGTACATCAGAAGATATTTTCATCTGATAGGAGAAGCTACTGTAAAAGGCACCATGTACGACTTGGGCACCCATCCGGTAGTGGTCAATACAGATACCGGACGTTTTATTAAAGGAGAGCTTTACGAAATACGCAATACAGCCGAGTTTTCTTTTGCCCTGGCACAGTTGGACGACTACGAAGGCCTCTACCCCGAAGAAGGTCAGGAAGTATTTTACAGCAGGGAAATTACGGATGTGTTTATTGGCGATAAGGTAGTAAATGCCTGGATTTACTGGTACGACAGAGACGTGAGCGACCGGCCGGTGGTAGAAAGCGGCGATATGAGAGCGTATGCAAAAGGAAACCGGTAATTGATAACTGATAATAGATTGTTGACAATTGATAAGTGAAGGACTAAAAAAGATTTATTTTCTGTCTGATTTTCATCTGGGGGTTCCGTCTTATGCAGAAAGCCTCAACAGAGAAAAGCGGGCAGTACGATTTTTTGACGAAATTAAAAACACTGCTTCCGAAATTTTTATAGTTGGCGATATTTTCGACTTTTGGTTTGAGTATAAATATGTGGTACCCAAGGGCTTTGTACGCTTATTGGGCAAATTGGCCGAATTGGCCGATGCCGGTATCCGGCTCCATTTTTTTGTGGGCAACCATGATATGTGGGTCAAGGATTATTTTGAGCAGGAAATGAAAATGAAAACTTATTATGAACCTGCCGAATTTGAATGGAACGGTAAAAAATTCCTGATTGGCCACGGCGACGGCCTGGGGCCGGGCGATAAAAGATACAAACGGCTGAAAAAGATTTTCAGAAATCCTCTTAGCCAATGGCTTTTTGGCATCTTACCGCCACGATGGGGCATGGGTTTGGCCAATCTTATGAGCAAGCGAAGCCGTGCTAAAACCGGAACCGGCGATTCAAAATTCTTTGGCGAAGACGGCGAATGGCTGATACAATACTGTAAAAAGAAGCTGACCGAAAAAAATTACGATTTTTTTATTATGGGGCATCGCCATTTACCCATCGATTATCGTCTGAGTAGTAAGAGCCGATACATCAATCTGGGCGACTGGATTCATTATTTCACTTATGCGGTGTTTGATGGCAATGACGTAAGGCTACTGTCTTATCAAAATAATGATGATAAAATAATACGGAATTATTGAAACACTTACTTGCAATATTTTTATTTTCCATCCTGTTAACAGACATTGTCTCTTCGCAAGAGGAACTCATTTTGCAAAAATTGAGGACAATCTCCGGTAACTATGTTTCTTTTTCCATTGATAATATGGAAAATATTTACCTCCTCAGCGCGTTCAATCAGCTAAAAAAATTAAATGCCGATGGTGATTCCATCGCCATCTATAATAATCTTAAAAAACTTGGCGATATTTCAATTGTGGACGTGTCTAACCCGCTTAAAATTTTGCTGTACGCCAAAGACTATGCCACGATAACCCTTTTGGACGGTATGCTGAACCAGAAATCAGTGATTGACCTGCGCAAAAAAAACATGTTTAACATATCTGCTGCAGGATTGGCTTATGATGGCAAAATCTGGATTTTTGACGAAACAGACAATAATCTCAAAAAAATAGACGAAAACGGTAACACTATTTTGCAAACCGCCGATTTCCGTCAATTGTTTGATCTGGCGCCTTCTCCCGAAAGGATTTTCGATTATAATCAATACGTATATCTCTACGATTCCCTAACCGGTATTTTTGTTTTTGACTATTACGGCACATTTAAAACCAAAATTCCAATAACCCTGTGGCAAAATATCGGTATCTCCAATCAATATTTTTATGGCACAAAACATGACGGTTATTACAAATATGACTTCAAGTCAGCTCAATACAGTCATATTACGGTACCTCGCTCTGTTATCCAAAGTCGCCGGTTTTTTTATGGCAATAAATATCTGTACGTTTTAAATGATTCTGGTTTGAATTTATTTCTCTTAAAGTAACCGGATACGACAATAAGTAATATTTTTGGGCAAATCAATTTTAAATGTACGAATTTTTGAATCGTGAAGTGCTGAATAACTTAGTGGGGCAATATATTCTGGTTGCCGCTATAATATTGTTTGTATTTCTTGTTAAAAAATATATCGCCCATTATATTGCCCAAATTATTTTTAGATTTGTCAAAATACAATGGAAAACCATTGATATCAAAACCTTCAGGGAACTGGTTACTAAACCACTTGGATTGTTTCTGGCGATATTAGTGACAGTAGTAGCGCTGGATAAATTAACTTTCCCCGAAATTCTGGACTTCAATTTATACCGTATCTCTCTGAAAGAATTAATACGAATGGTTACCAATGCAGTATTGATTATTACATTTTTTCGGTTTGTTACTAAATGTATAGACTTCATCGTATTAATTTTAAAAGACCACTACATACAATCAGGCGACACAGCCAATGCCCAACCCATTTTTTTCTTCAAAGATTTTATAAAGGTGTTGGCTGGGCTTATGGCAATTATTCTTGTATTGAAATACTCTTTTGGATACGATGTAAAAGGATTGGTTACGGGCCTGAGCATTGTGGGCGCTGCTATTGCACTGGCGCTCAAAGAAAATCTTGAAAATCTGATTGCTTCCTTTATTATTTTTTTCGATAAACCATTTGCTCCGGGCGATGTTGTAAAAACCAATGCCGTGAGCGGCACCATCGAAAAAATAGGTTTGCGAAGCACCCGCATTCGCAGTGATGCAAAAACTTACATCACCGTACCCAATAAACAGATGGCGGATACTATTCTGGACAATTTATCCGTAAGAACACAACGCCGTGCAGACCTGTCGCTCTCCATTTCGGTATCCACCCCTCCGAATAAAGTACAATCGCTGATTGAAGGCATAAAAAAGACGCTGGAGCGTGATGAAATTGTTGATAGCAGCGCCCTATTTTCGGATATTACCGCTTCTGCCTTTGTCATCAACTGCACTTATTATACCAAACCGATTCCAATGGCTGAGTTCAACAAGGCCAAAACACAGATTAATCTTGAAATATTGAATCTTCTTGAACAAACAGAAATTGAAATTTCAGGGAAATCAAGCGATATCAACATCATTAAGGTTAAAGATGGAGAATAAAATTATTTTTTGGGAGTAAGCAGCGCTGCCACTTCTTCGTCAAACCTTCCGGTAGTGCCGTACTCTACCACCCTGCCTAATTCCTTTCCGTTTTTATACGCGATAATTGTAGGTACATTTGTGATATGTAGCGTTTCTGCCAGATGGGTCAAATCCTTCTTATTACGGTCAACCGCCACAAAGGTTATTTTGTCTTTTGGGAAAGCGGCGGCATCCAATATTTTCATAATTCGGGGCACTACATAATGGGAGTCTTCGCACCAGGTACCCAAAAAAATAAGGAAACTGATACTGTCCTTATTTTGCTTAACCGTACTTACCACCTTTTCTTTGGGAGTATAAATATCCTGCGCTTCACTATACCATTTGCAGGAAGAGTCCGTTTTTAAAATACTTTCAGTAATAAAACCACGAAACATTTTGCTGTTATCTCTGTCGGAAATGACATCATAAAGTTGTGCCTGCGTCATATTCATAAAAATTGCAGATAAAAAAAGTAGAATTATTTTTTTCATAAAGAATAGATTAAGGATTAAGCAATAGGTTGCACTACAACCCCGCCTTTAATTCAAGAAAAAAATCTTTTATTCTTTGTAATGACTGAATGGCGGCAAATTTTTCTTCCGCCCTCTTATTATTTTTCAGATATTCCCTGGCTCCTTCGATGGTAAATTTCTGCCTACGCAAAAGATCATAAATCAGTTGAAGGTTTTTAATGTCTTCCGGTCTGAAAAAGCGGTCTCCCTTTTTGTTCTTTTTCGGCTTCAAAATATCAAATTCACTTTCCCAGTACCTGATGAGCGAATAATTTTCATTAAACATGGCTGTAACCTCTCCCATACTGTAATAATTTTTTTGAAACAATACATCATCATCAGGCATTTGTATTAATTCTGCTGCCAGACTGTGTTCTTTTGCTGATTTTCTACCGCGTGTGGATTTTTTTTCAGATTCATCTTTTTTTGTTTCATCTGTATCCTCCACAAAAACAACCTGCGATTCTTCCATTTTTTTCTCTTCGCCAACATACTCAATCACTTCCTTAACTTCGGCTTCTTCCTCCATATTTTGAACAACAGGCTCCTCTGCCAACATTTCTTCCGGTCTTTGTGTTTGTGCCGATGCGTCCTCCACTTCAATTTGAGTCGGAGGTTTCAGTGTATTTTTTCTGGGTTGAGGTACCGGTTCCTTTTTTTCGGTTTCATCAAAAAAAGAAAAGGTACCCTGAGTATGCGAATTATGTTTGGCCATAGATGCAAATCTACAAATTAATCAATTTACAATGAACCCAGAAGTACTAATTTTGCAGCCTTATGACAAGTACAGAAATCAGACAGGCTTTTTTTGACTTTTTTAAAAGCAAAGGACACGAAATTGTGCCATCGGCGCCGATAGTAGTGAAGAACGATCCGACCCTGATGTTTACCAATGCAGGTATGAACCAGTTTAAGGACTATTTTTTAGGCAATAAAACACCTGCCTTTAAACGGGTGGCCGATACTCAAAAATGCTTGCGTGTAAGCGGAAAACATAATGACCTGGAAGAAGTGGGTGTGGACACCTACCATCATACCATGTTTGAAATGCTGGGCAACTGGAGTTTTGGCGACTATTTTAAAAAAGATGCCATTGCCTGGAGCTGGGAACTGCTGACCGAAGTTTTCAAAATTGAAAAAGACCGGATTTACGTAAGCGTATTTGAAGGCGATGAGCTGGAAGGACTGCCCTTTGATGATGAAGCCTGCAATGAGTGGAAGAAACATATTGCCGAAGATCGAATCCTGCGAGGGAAGAAAAAAGATAATTTCTGGGAAATGGGCGATACCGGTCCCTGTGGTCCCTGCTCCGAAATTCATGTGGATTGCAGGCCTGATGAAGAAAGAAAAATCATTGATGGAAAGACCCTGGTTAATGCCGACCATCCTCAGGTGATTGAAATCTGGAATAATGTATTTATTCAATTTAACCGAAAAAAAGACGGAAGTCTGGAACCTCTGCCACAAAAACACGTGGATACGGGAATGGGCTTTGAGCGCTTGGTAAGAGTTTTACATGGCAAAACCAGTAACTATGATACAGACGTATTTTCGGGAACCATTGGTGAAACAGAAAAAATAGTAGGGAAAAAATATGATTCCGAAGCCACACCCGAATCAAAAAACTGGAAAACGGCAGTAGCCTTCAGGGTTTTGGCAGACCATATCCGCGCCATCAGTTTTACCATTGCCGACGGCCAGTTGCCTTCCAATACCGGAGCGGGTTATGTAATCAGGCGTATTCTTCGGCGTGCAGTGCGTTATTATTATTCGTATCTCGATTACAAACAACCATTGCTGCATAGATTGGTGGCTGTGATTGCCGACCAGTTTGAAAGTGTTTTTCCCGAACTCAAAAAACAGGAAGCATTTGTAAGCAAGGTAATTCATGAAGAAGAAGAAAGTTTTTTAAGAACATTGGAAAAAGGGTTACGCAGAATTGATGAAATCGTAAAAACATCAGAAAAAAATATAGACGGCAAAAGCGCATTTGAGCTTTATGATACTTATGGTTTCCCAATTGACCTTACCCGGCTGATTGCATTTGAAAACAATCTGAACATCGACGAAACCGGTTTTGAAGCCGAAATGCAGCAGCAAAAAAACCGCAGCCGTGCTGCCACAGCCATTGATGCCGAAGACTGGGTGCAGGTACATGAAGATAGTCCTGTAAAATTTGTTGGATACAATGATTTAAACGTATCCACCAAAATATTAAAATACCGGAAATTAAAAGCAAAAGGCAATGAACAGTATCAAATTGTGCTGGAAACAACCCCTTTTTATGCCGAAAGTGGCGGACAGGTAGGAGATAAAGGCATTTTGCAGATTGGTAATGAAGAAATTGAAGTTACGGATACCCAAAAAGAGAATGACCTGATTATTCATTATACCAATAAACTTCCAGCCCCAATTGATAGTGAAGTGGTAGCAATAGTGGATTATGAAAAGCGATTGAATACCATGTACAACCACACCGGCACACACCTGCTTCATGCGGCGCTGCGCCAGGTATTGGGTACTCATGTGCAGCAAAAAGGTTCTTTGGTTTCTCCTGATGTGTTACGATTTGATGTTTCTCATTTTGCAAAAATCACCGATGAAGAGCTGCGGCAGGTGGAAATGATTGTAAATGCCAAAATTCGTCAGAATATACCCGTTACCATCAAAGAAATGCCGAAAGACGAGGCAATGAAATTGGGTGCTATGGCATTGTTTGGCGAAAAGTATGGAGAAATGGTACGAGTGGTCATTGCCGACCCCGATTTTTCGTTGGAGCTTTGTGGAGGAACACATGTAAGCCAAACCGGAATGATTGGGCTATTGGTGGTTACATCTGAAACCGCAATAGCCGCCGGGGTAAGGCGAATTGAAGCATTAACAGGACCAGCGGCTTTCCATTATCTGATTGATAAAGTAGAGCAAAGCAAGCAATTATCAGATATATTGAAGAGCAAAGAACCCCTGAAAGCTATTGAAAAACTGTTGACCGAAAAATCTGCTTTGGAGAAACGAGTAGAATCTTTGGAAGCCAGAGAGCTGGTAAGCATCCGCAATGGCTTGTTGCAAAAAGACGAAATTATTAATCAGATCAATTTTATTGGCGACATTGTGGAGGTAGCCAATATGGATGCACTGAAGAAACTGTGCGGCGATCTAAAGCATCATCTGAAGGATTTTGTAATCGTTCTGGCAGCAAATATAGGCGGTAAACCATCAGTGGCCATTGCCATTGCTGATAATGTAGTGGCAGCTAAGGGATTAGATGCCGGACAAATTATCAAACAGCAAATTGCGCCTCTAATTAAAGGTGGCGGAGGAGGCCAAAAAAATCTTGCCACAGCAGGTGGGCAAGATGCAAGTAATCTGAAGCAGGTTATCGAAAAGGTGAAATCATTAATTTGATAACGGTATAAAGAAGCAGTCAAAAATTTTTAATCATATTTCCTGTTATTTTACTTACATTCGTAAGATGAAAAGATTATCTTTTATTGTACTCTTTTTCATAGCCGGCATTTTTTCACCGGAGATGTTTGCACAGTGCTCCATCTGTACCAAAACAGCACAACAGTTAGGCGACGGGCCTGCCAGTGGTTTAAACACCGGTATTCTTTATTTGGGTTTTGTTCCCCTATTAGTCGTTGGTTATATAAGTTTCAGATGGTGGAAAAACGAAAAGAACAAAAATCATAATATTTAAAAACTGTAACCCTATTTTTCATATTTAAAACTTTTATCATGCTTGAGCAAATTTTAGAATTAGTAAAACAACAAGGACAACAATCTGTAGTAGAAAATCAAAATGTTCCCAATAATCTGAACAATCAGGTAATGGCTGAGGCAGCCAATACGATTACAGGCGGCTTGCAAAATATTTTAAGCGGTGGCGGCTTGCAAGGAATTCTTTCGCTATTTGGGCAGGGACAAGGAAAATCTTCAAATTTATTATCAAATCCGGTGGTAGCCATGATGGTAGGCCACCTGGCTAATAATCTGGTAAAAAAAATGAACCTCAGCCCTGCAGTAGCCAATGGTATTTCCAATAATCTCATTCCGGGAGTGCTCAACAATTTAGTTTCACGCACAGTAAGCAATGCCCCACAAGATAGCGGTTTCAATATTGGCAACCTTATTGGCGCTTTCACAGGTGGCGGTCAGCAATCTTCAGGAGGCGGTATCGATCTTCAAGGCTTATTGAACCAGTTTATGCAAGGAGGTCAGGAGCAACAACAAAGTAGTGGCTTGGAAAGCCTGATTAATACAATAACTCAAAAAGCCCAAAATAATCAGCAGTCCCAATCACAACAAGGTGGCGGTCTTGCCGATTTGATTCAGGGATTCTTTAAATAATTAATAAATTGAACTTATTTGGCATGATTTATGTGCCTTTTTTATTGTTGTTCTTATACATTCTATTGGTAAAAAATTATTAATAATTCTTTAACATATAGGTTGCAACTATTCGAAAGTAATTTTCGTTTAAATGGTAAGAATAGTGATTAAAAAAAGATAGTCAATTTTCTCATAAGCAGTTAGTTTTGGTTGCGACCCCTGTTTCTACAGGGGTCTATTTTTTTATTTTACCACTGCTTTTAATACAGAAAATCTCTGAAAATTTTTAAGCATATTTTCCTCACTCCTGCTCCCAGGCCAAAGGATAATCGCTTTTTGCCTGATAATACAAATTCCGGTAAGTGTCAAAATATGCAATAGATGAGAGAAAGATTAAGGTAAATACACCCGTAACCAACAATATATGGATATTCGAAAATTGCATCTGATACCCATTTTCTCCTTCTAAGAAAAGATTGAAATAAAAGTTAGGTAGTTGAAGTATAAATGCAAAAATTCCAAAAACACCACCGTTGCTCTGCAATAGTAAAAGCTGCTTTTTGGGCTTTTTAAACTTTTTAAGTGCGATGACAAGACCTGCCAAACCAAAAACACCCCCAATGATCGTGTAAGCAATAAAGAAACTGTGAATGTATTGCTTTTGAAAAAAGTATATGGGCACATTCAGCGCTAAGAAAATCAGAAAGGTGAGCGCCAGACGAGGCGGCGTAAAATAGGAAAGAAAATATTTCCAAAAACTTTTTTGATACTTTTTTCGTAGCGCTAAATCCCTTTCTGATACAATTCGGCTGAAGCCGAAAATTCCAAAGCCTTTATACACTTCATCCAAGGCTTGCTCAAAATTCAGCTTTGGGTTTTCATCCATCTTTTGTTCAATAGCATTGGCAAGATGATCCACTAATTCTAATTGCAGGTCGTAAAACCGTACATAGTGCTTTACGCAAAAATGGTGGAGATGTTGTATTTGTTCCTCAGTAATCATTTTTATTTATTTTGAAAAGCCATTGGAAATTCTCTTCGCGTTTTATCATACATTTTTTTATACGCTTCAAAATCCGTAAGAATGAATACGATAATCAATGTGAAAAAAAGCACAAAAAAGGCTATCTCAAATCGTTCATTTATAATTACCCAGCCGAAGCGATGTTTAACCGAAGCGTATATCCAGGGCAGCAACCAGGATAACTGAAGTGAAAAGAAACTCCTGTCGGCACGGTAACTTAATAAAGGTTTTACCGGATGAGGGTATCGCTTCTTCCAGTAATAACCCGACCAGTAACCAAAAATTGAAAAAGCCACTGCATATATCAGTAGCAGCGCATCGGAATAAAACAACAACGAAAAAAAAGTTACAATACTGAATGCAGTAGCAGTGATAACCAACTTTGGAGGGGTAAAATAAGAGGTGAATATTTTCCAATATTCTTTCATAAATGATTTTTCGATGGCTGCTGATTTTTCTTTTACCACATTGACAAAGCCAAAAACACCAAATCCTTTATACACTTTATCCAATGCCTGCTCAAAATTCAATTTGAGGTTTTCATCCATCTTTTGTTCAATAGCATTGGCAAGGTGATCCACTAATTCTAATTGCAGGTCGTAAAACCGTACATAATGTTTTGTACAGAACTGATGAAGATATTGTATTTGTTCCTGAGTAAGCATTTGCTACGATTCAAAAAGAAAAGGATAACGTCTTTTGGCATTTAAATATCTTTCCTTCTCATAGTCCAGATGAGTTTGAAGAGCAAAAATTGCAAACACCATTATAAACACCAATATCATAAAACCAATTATCGGCACCGGCTTATCGAAAAACTTCCCATTGATCATTGATTTACCTAAATAAAAAACAGAAATCAGAAATGGAGCAAGAAGAGATAAAAGGGTTTCACGCGAGTAGATAATTAATTTCTTGCCGGGAAGTTTATATTTCGCCCTGAAGGAAAAAATCATTCTTAATGATTCCACTACTGAAAAGAACACATAGATTATTAGCAAAAAATTCAAATTTTTTCCTGAAATCAAAAATGTCGGCAATATGGCCGCCGTATAAACAGCAATGCTGTTCAATATTCTTTTTCCATTAAAATATTTCCACTCTTTCAGCGGATTATAAGCATCCAGTTTAGCAATAAATTGCTGTTCAATAAGGTCTTTAGTCGGATAATGTGCTTTTGCTGCTTCAAACGCTGCATCAAAATCAACCGATTTTCGGAGTTGCAAATTCCGTTCTAATTCCTCCGCTATGTGGTCTGTCAATTCATGCCTGAAGTCAAAATACTCAATCCCGATGCTTTCGAGATAAGTGTCAATCTGTTGTATTTGTCCTTTTGTAAGCATCAGAACGAAGGTTTGGGATTTAGTAATAATTGAAGCGTTTGGGCAAAATTTTCTAATTCCGATACCGCCTTCACCTTTTCTTTTCTGCCGTTTTGTGTGAGCGAATAGTATTTGCGCACCCGGTTGCCGATGTTTTCCATCTCGGCTTCCAGCACGCCATCTGCTTCTAACCTGTGCAGCAGTGGATACAGAGCGCCTTCGGTAATGTTCAGTTCACCGGCAGTGAGTTCTTTCACTTTTCGGGTAATTTCATACCCATACATGCGTCCGTTTTCATGCAACAGCTTTAGCAGTATAGGCTCTAAGCATCCTTTGTAAAGTACTTTTTTGTTCATTATGTATTTTGTTAAATCAAATATACACAAGAATCTTATATATAATCAACTTAGGTATTAAAAAATTTTGAACTTATCTGCATCTTTCCAGAATGGGAACCTGCTACGCACAGCCGCTAATCTTTCTTTATCTAAACTGATGGTAAAAATGTCCTCCTCATCTGCTTTCTGATACAAAACCTCACCCAAAGGATCCACCACAGTACTTTCGCCACTGTGGTAAATATTGTTTCCGTCATTTCCAATACGATTTACACCTATCACAAAACATTGATTTTCAATAGCGCGCGCCCTCAACAGGGTTTTCCAGGCGGTGGCACGGCTCTGCGGCCAGTTGGCCACATACACCAGCACATCAAATTCGGCTTCTTCATTGTCGGCAGGGCTTTGCCTGGCCCAAACAGGGAAACGAAGGTCGTAGCAAATTTGCAGGTTAATCTTCCAGCCGTTTACCGATGCTATCAGTCTTTTGCTACCGGCGCTATATTGTTCGTCTTCATTGGCATAGGCAAAGAGGTGCCGCTTGTCGTAGTGCCCGTATTGTCCATTGGGCAGCATCCAGATCAGCCGGTTGAAATATTTTCCAGCCTCCTCAATAATAAGGCTGCCGGTGAGAATCAGCTTTTTCCTGCCGGCGATATTTTTCATCCATTGCACTGTATCGCCGGTCATCGTTTCGGCTAATTTGGCCGGGTTCATGCTGAAACCGGTAGAAAACATTTCGGGCAGCACAACTATTTCCGTTTTCTGGCTGATGCTTTCAATCTTCTGTTGCAGCATTTGCAGATTGGCTACCTTGTCTTCCCAATGAAGGTGTGTTTGTATCAATGTAAAACTCAGGTTGTTCATGTCATCATTATTTTAAAGTTCCTTATTTTTAAAACACTGGTTAATCAGTTCTGTTTCAAACCCTTTCTGCACCAGGAAATCATTAGTCTTCTTCATTTTGGCAAATTTATTACCTGAAAGGCTTTGCCATTTCTTTGTAAAAAGTTGATGAAGTGTTTTCAGATAGTCATCCTCATCTATTTCTTTCATTGCCGTTTTAATACAATACTCGCTGATGCCTTTTTGTTTGAGGTGATACCTGATTTTTTTCCGGCCCCATTGTTTTTGTCTGAAATGCCCTCCGGCAAAGAGTTTGGCATACCGTTCCTCGTTCAGGAAATTATCTTCAATAAGCGAAGCCAGAATTTCATCATGATACTTTTTCCACACACCTAAGTCGTACAGCTTACTTACCACATCGCTGTGGCAACGCTCGCTGTGCGCACAGTAGCGCCTCAGCCTTTGGAGCGCCTGCTCGGGTGTTAAAGGAGTATTTGTATTCATCTTCTGAAATGTTTCTGCCTAAAAACGGTTCAAAAATATACATTTATCAGCCCTAATGAGAAGTTATTCACAACTCAAAAATTTTGAGGATAGATTTTTGAGAGAATAAACAATAAAATAGTAGTTTCGCCATTAGCAAGATTTATAAAATATAAAATATTACAGATGAAATTTATTGCATCATCTTCGGCGTTGCTTAAACAGTTACAGAACATATCGGGCGTTATTAACACCAATACTGTGCTGCCCATATTGGAAGATTTTCTTTTTGAAATTGAAAAGAACCGGCTTACACTGGTGGCTACCGATTTGGAAACAGTGATACGAACCGAGATGGAAATTGAAGCCAGAGAAAATGGCAAAGTGTGTATCCCTGCCAAAATATTGTTAGATACGCTAAAAAACATACCCGACCAACCACTTTCATTCAATATTGACAGTAATTATGGAGTAGAAATCACCAGTGACAATGGAAAGTATAAGGTGATGGGCGAAAGCCCTGAAAATTTTCCTAAGGAGCCGGTGGCTGATGACACCACCTCTTTTACTATGACCTCTTCGGCCCTTATTTCAGGAATCAATAAAACCTTGTTTGCCACCAGTACCGATGATTTGCGGCCGGCCATGACAGGAGTTTTCTTTGAGTTGGATACCGAGAGTATCCAGTTTGTGGCAACGGATGCCCACAGATTGGTAAAATATAAAAGGAACGATGTAAGCTGCCCAAAGGAAGATTCGTTTATTGTTCCCCGTAAGCCATTGACATTGCTAAAATCGGCCCTTCCTGACAATGAAGATGAAATCACACTGAACTATAATGAGAATCACTTATTTGTAACTCATGGCAACCTGCAAATGAGTTGCCGCCTGATAGATGCGCGATTCCCCGATTATAAAGTGGTGATACCTCAGGGCAATCCTTACCGGCTTACCGTAAATCGTATGGACTTCATGGGAGCGCTTCGCAGGGTAAGCATCTTCAGTAATAAAAGCACCTATCAGGTAGCGTTGAACATCACCGGCAGTGAGTTACAACTTTCATCTCAGGATGTGGATTTCAGCTTTGAAGGAAACGAAAGAATGCAATGCCAGTATAATGGCGAAGATTTAATGATAGCCTTTAATGCCCGTTTTGTTATAGAAATGCTGGGCGCTACCAATAGCGAAGAGGTGTATATGGAACTGAGCACACCCACCAAGGCAGGCCTCATCAAACCAATGGATCAAAAAGAAAGTGAAGAGCTACTGATGCTGGTAATGCCATTGATGATTAACCTGTAATCGGACCAAAAATACGCAGAATAAAAACAGGCTGTATCTTCAATAATGATGATACAGCCTGTTTTTATTAAATATTATTTGTTGGTTTACCAGTCTTGTTTTGCAAGTCCGGCTTTGATTGCAGCCAGCGCTTTTGCTTCGCCAAGAAGGGCGGTTAATTTGTTGCCTTTACCGTCATGGCCTTTTGCAATGTAGCCTCCTTTGGCTGTTCTTGAAACCACAGCTTCCTGAATAGGTACATTTTTTTCTTTAGTTTTTACATTGTAAGCGGTAAGTGTTACATCTGCCATAATTAATATTTTTTGCGTTTTAAAAGCGTGAAGGTAAGGTTTTTTGAGAAATACAGGTAAAATTGGTAGATTTACCATCGATTTTGATTTGAATTAAATCCAAAACCTTCAATTTCTAAGTTTAATGAAAAGGGTTACTATTTTTCCCCTATTTTTTGCCATTCTGACAATTTTAGTCTTCGGGATTCAAAGTTGTCGAAAAAAAAACGCTCCGGTGCCTCCTCCTACTCCGCCTCCACCGCCGGTAAATATTCAGATGCCTCCGGGTTTTGGGTTTTATGTAGTGGGTTACTTCCCCAGCTACAGAATAGTAAGCGAGTATCCTGACAGGATGTATAAAATGTGTAATGTCATTAATTATGCATTTGCCAGTGTTAACGCTTCGGGTACTTTGGATTTTAATACACAAACTAAATTTGATTCGGTTTATAACAGGGCTAAGGCTAACGGTGTCAAAGTATTTTTAAGCATCAATGGCGCTCATGCCGATTTTGCCAAAGCCTGTGCATCACCTTCCTCAAGGCTGATTTTTATAAATGACGTGATGAAAAAACTTCGTCTGCTAAAACTCGATGGTATTGATATGGACTGGGAGTACCCTACCGCAGCCGATGGCACCCACGAAACATTTGCAGTAATGATGAAGCAGCTTTCAGATTCGCTACATGTAGATGCAAAATATTATTTAACCGCTGCCATCACTCCCGGTATTTACTCCGGCAATATCAGAGACGGAATAAAAAGCGAGTTGTTCAACTATGTTGATTTTTTCAATATCATGGTTTATGATGATTTTAGTACCACCGTACCTTACAGGCAGCATAGTTCGTTCAGCATGGCAGTGAGCAGCCTCAACTACTGGTTGAATACAAGAGGTATGCCGGTTCAAAAATGTGTAATGGGAATACCGGTGTATGGCCGACCATCGGGAATTACTCAAACCAATACCACACTCACGTATAGATCCATACTTTCGCAGGGAGGTAGTCCTCTGTCAGATTCTGCTGTTGTAACCGCTGGCGGCTTTTCTAACTATACCATTTATTACAATGGGCAACCTACCGTAAAAAAGAAAGCCGCCTATGCCAAGCAGGTTGCAAACGGTATAATGTTTTGGGAGTTTGGCCAGGATGCCAATAATGACAATTCGCTGATAAAAGCTGCATGCGATACCATTGGAAGAAGTTATTGATAAAGGTTGATGGGAATTGGGAGTTAAAAAAAAGGGAGAAGGCAAGAATACCCTCTCCGATTTTTACATGAGAAATATTTAGAATATTGTGATTATTTAATTATTTATCTCCATTTATGAATTTGGACTTCAGAGAGATGTCTCCGTTTTGATCAACATAGATATTGTACCAGTTCTTATCATTTTTAAGAGTGATAAAATAATGAACTCCTGAATCTTTTGATACTTCGGTTACTCCCCAAATTTCCTCGTCTGTGTAAGCTTTTTTTACACTGTACAAAATATTTGTTGCCAGGTTTTCTTCTTTATAATACCTGATGGTTTGTACCAAATCGCCTTTATTGTTGATAATGGCTTTTGTTCTGATGGCTCCCTGTACAAAACTGGCTTCATTCAGTTTTTCTGAAGACTTCCAGGTTACATCTTCTGCATTTTTAAAAATCTGGTGAAAGGTGTGAAGTACTTTGTCATTTACTTCCGAAGGGTTAGAAGCCTTTACTGTTGAGCTGAGACAAAAGATGACTGCGGCAAAAAGAATTAAATGTTTCATTGTTGATTTTTTTAAAAGTTTATAAATAATTGGTTTGTTTCTGAGTCAAAAATAGTATTGCCAAAGGCCTGCAGGCAACAGCTTTTGGGCGAAAGCCCTGTAAAATGGCGGCGAAAAGCAGAAACCTAAGGGTGAAAGGCTGTTTTGAAAAACGATATGGCATCTTGTTAATCACTTTCATTATTGAATTGTTTTAAATAGGAATCGTTTCTTAGATTTAAATTGTTACAGATGCTCCTTTTCTTTATTGTTAAGAATCTGTTTAAAAAGCCAGGTAGCTTAATTATAGCTTTCATTTGCTATTTTTGACAATAAATAATGAATAAATAATGAATCGCGATACTAAGATTATCCATGCCGGAGCCGACCCTGATCCTTCTACCGGCGCAGTTTCTACTCCTATATTTCAAACTTCCACCTATGCCCAATCTGCACCCAACGAGCATAAGGGTTACGATTACTCTCGCGCAGGGAACCCCACCCGCACTGCACTTGAGACTGCATTGGCAGCACTGGAAAATGGCAGACATGCACTGGCATTTGGCAGTGGGGTGGCTGCTACCGATGCGGTAATCAAACTGCTGAAACCGGGCGATGAGGTGATAGCCGCATCTGATATGTATGGCGGCACTTACCGGTTGTTTTCAAAAGTGTGGGAAGGGTTTGGGATAAAATTTATTTATACTGATACAACAAATATTGAAAATGTAGAGAAATCAGTGAGCGCTAATACAAAGCTGATCTGGGCAGAGTCTCCAACCAATCCATTGATGAATATTACCGATATAGCTGCGGTGGCACAGGTAGCCAAAAAAGCAAATGCATTGTTGTGCGTGGACAACACTTTTGCTTCTCCCTATCTGCAAAATCCGCTTGACCTGGGGGCAGATATTGTGATGCACTCTGTAACCAAATATCTTGGAGGGCACAGCGATGTGGTAATGGGAGCGCTGATGATGAACAATGACGAACTACGTGAAAAATTATTCTTCATACAAAAAAGCTGCGGAGCCATTCCGGGCCCGATGGATTGTTTCTTGGTGCTGCGCGGCATCAGAACCCTGCATGTGCGGATGCAGCGGCATTGTGAAAACGGAAGAAAAGTAGCTGAATATTTAAGATCGCATGATAAAGTGAAGAAAGTATTCTGGTGCGGGTTTGAAGATTTCCCCGGCTACGAAATTGCAAAGAAGCAGATGCGCGATTTTGGCGCTATGATTAGCTTTGAACTGAAAGACGAATCCATGGAGGCAGTTAAGAAAGTACTCAGCTCTGTACGGGTATTTACGCTAGCTGAAAGTCTGGGAGGTGTAGAATCGTTAGCCAATCATCCTGCCACCATGACTCATGCTTCTGTACCGAGAGAAGAGCGGATTAAAAACGGATTGAGCGATTCACTTATCAGGCTGAGTGTGGGCATTGAAGATGCGGAAGACCTGATTGAAGACTTGAAGCAGGCAATAGATTAGTTTTAAATTCTGAAATATTAAATATTACAACCAATTCAGCTGCTACCTGAAGATGTCTTTGAAAAATTGTGTTAGGACAGTTATTTTTTCCTGTCATTTTTCGAGTGAAACGGAGTGAGAAATCTCCTCCTTTCCAAAACAATAAGACATCTACCTTCGGTCGATATGACCGTGACAAAGAGTGAAATGACTGTGGGAAAGTACCGCAGGTTTAGGCAAGAAAAATTATTTCTCTTACCATTTATTTGATGATTCTCGATGGGTTTTTTTTCAAAAAATCATCCCATCCTTTAAGTGTGCCGCTTTTGTGTACTGGAGCATGTATTTGATAATGATGGCACATGGCTACAGCCAGCGCATCGGTGGCATCATAGTAATCCGGCATTTCTTTCAGCGACAATATCTGCTGCAGCATCGCCCACACCTGTTCTTTAGCCGCATTACCATTTCCGGTAATGGCTTGCTTTACTTTTCGGGGAGAGTATTCGGTAATGGGCAAGTGACTCTGCATGGCAGCAGCAATAGCAACTCCTTGTGCACGCCCTAATTTGAGCATACTTTGCACATTTTTACCAAAAAAAGGCGCTTCAATGGCAAATTCATGAGGTTTAAACTCTTTGATGATTTCCGTTACTTTCTGATAAATCAGGTGCAGTCTTTCATAACCTTCGATGCGGCTATTGAGTTTCAGAGAGCGCATTTCGTGTAAATGCACCTTATTTCCGGTACATTCAATAACGCTATAACCCATTATTAATGTGCCGGGATCAATACCTAAAATTATTTTACCTGATCTTTGCAAGAATTATATATTTACCGTTTTAATTCATGAAGGTTCCCAAAAATATAAAAATATTCATCAACTATTTTTTAGGGCCTGTTTTATTTGTTTGGTTAAGCTGGTCTATTTATAACCAAATAAAGTCACAAACAGGACTCAGAGAATCCTGGCAATATATAAAGGCGGCTTTCTCAAGCCCGTCGGTATTTTTATTGATTGGCACTTTTTTGTTAATGTTTGTGCATTGGGGTATAGAGGCTTTTAAGTGGCAGCTGGCTATTAAAGGAATACAAAAGGTCAATTTTTTAACAGCATATAAGGCCGTCTTATCGGGAGTTTCATTCTCAATGACCACACCCAACCGAATTGGAGAGTATTTTGGAAGGGTATTGTATGTAGAAGAAGGGAAACGTATTAAAGTAGCCTCCCTAACCATTGTTTGCAGCATGAGCCAGTTGATTACCACTATATTTATGGGTTTCATAGCGTTGTATTTTTTGCGGGAGCCTATTGCGGAGGCAGGATTACTATCAATAGCATGGATAAGATCTGTTTTTTGGGGTATTTTTGCAGTTCTGATTGTATTTTTACTGTTTTATTTCAGAATTGCCTGGTTAGTAAAAATAATTAATACTTTGCCGGCTTTTCAGAAGTTTTCATGGGTAATTGAGGCGTTGGAGCAGTATAATGCAACTAAATTGTTAAGATTTTTATCATTATCAGTAGGTAGATATTTTATATTTATATTGCAATACTATTTGTTATTGCAGTTTTTTGGAGTAGTAATGGGTTTTGGTGAGGTTTGGATTTCTGTGGGTGCAATGTTTTTATTGATGGCCATCATACCAACTATTGCGCTTTTTACGGACCTCACCTTGAAAAATGAAATTAATTTAAAATTGCTGGGCTTATTTAATACTAACCATTTAGGTATAAGTTTGACAACACTCGGCGTATGGATAATAAACCTTGTGATACCGGCTATAATAGGCAGTTTGCTAATCTTAGGTATCAGGAGGATTTTAAAAAATAAATATGAAGACATTTAAGTTAGTGATTATTCCTTTTGTTTTCCTGATGATTTCGGGAAAAAAAGATATTTCTTTTAACAATAACCAATCAGCTTCTACTGCAAGTTGTTATATTGAAAACACGAGTTTTCAACCTGGAGAAAAGGTGGGTTTTTCAGTATATTATTCAGTTCCCGGAAATTTTTTAAACGTATCGGCCGGGGTGGGTTCTTTTACTACCACGCTTGAAAAGCTAAATGGCAGAAATGTTTACCATATCGTTGGTGAAGGGCGCACACTGCCTTCTTATGAATGGGCATATAAGGCAAAAGATGTTTATGAAACCTATATGGATGTAGAAACTATGCAGCCGTTAAAATTTGTAAGAAACGTGAACGAAGGCGGCTATAAAAAATATGAAAATGTCAATTTCAATAAATCGGCAAATACCGCCATCACTAATGAAGGCGTTTTTAAAGTTCCTACCTGTGTGCATGATGTAATGAGCGCCGTATTTTATGCCCGCAATATTGATTTCAATAAACTTCGCGTTAATGACAGAGTGCCAATTAATTTATTTTTGGATAACGAGATATTCCAAATGTATGTTCGCTATGTAGGAAAAGAAACCATCAGCACTAAATATGGGAAATTTAAAACGATTGTTTTTAAACCACTTACCATCAAAGGAACCATTTTTGAAGGTGGCGAAAAAATGACTGTATGGGTAACAGACGACAGGAATCGTATGCCTGTGAGAATTGAAAGCCCCATCATTGTTGGTAAGGTCAGAATAGATATGACCAGTTTTCAGGGTTTGAAAAATCCAATGAGCGCCCTGATAAAGAAGTTTTAAATTTCGCTCAATTTAAAAAACTCCTTCGGTCTGATTCCTTTTTCGGTTTGTTGAAGCGTACAACATTCATGAGCAGCATCATGCTCAAAAAACAGAATATAATCGTTTTCCAGCGCTTCATTTAAAAATTGTTCTTTCTCGGTCATTGTTATCAGTGGCCGGGTATCATAACCCATCACATAGGGTAATGGAACATGAGCATAGGAAGGCAGCAGGTCAGCCATATACACAATTGTCTTTCCTTTGTATTTTATTTGTGGCAACATCATGGCATCCGTATGGCCATTTGCAAATCTAATATCAAAATCATTAAAGAATGGCGCCGATTCCAATTTTCCAAATTCATGCGTTTTTTTCTCTACAAACCGTAACTGCCCGCTTTCCTGAATTGGCAAAATGTTTTCTTTCAGAAAACTGGCTTTTTCTCTGGCATTGGGTTCGGTAGCCCATTTCCAGTGTTCCCGATTACTCCAATAAACAGCATTTTTAAATGCCGGAACCAGTTTTTCGCCATCCCGCTCAATAGCGCCACCACAGTGGTCAAAATGCAGATGTGTTAAAAACACGTCGGTAATATCGTTCCGATGAAACCCATAAGCAGCGAGGCTTTTGTCCAAATTATCGTCGCCATGAAGATAATAATGGCCAAAAAATTTTTCACTCTGTTTGTTACCCATGCCACAATCCACAAGTATCAGTTTACCCGCATCTTCGATGAGCCAACTGCGAAGCGCCCAACTACACATATTGTTTTCATCGGCAGCGTTCAGTTTGTTCCAAATGCTTTTGGGTACCACGCCAAACATGGCGCCTCCATCTAATTTAAAATGCCCGCAATTAATACTATAAAGGTTCATAATTTTTATGATTCAGTGACTAATTTCAATTTCCCTTGTTTTTGTAATGCTGTAAACAACCAGAAGAAACCTATGGCAAAGAAAATGATCAAAGATAATATCGAGTTTTTCATATTGCCTGTAATTTCTTCAATGTAACCAAATATAAAAATTCCGATTACAATGGCCACTTTTTCGGTAAAGTCATAATAACTGAAAAAAGATGCCGTATCTTTTGTTTCGGGCATCAACTTGGAGTAGGTAGATCGGCTTAATGATTGAATCCCCCCCATTACCAGGCCCACCAGCGCCGCTAATCCATAAAAATAGTACTCGGCGCTGTAGCCATTCTCTACAATGCCTGCTGTATAAAAAGCCAACAGGCAGATACATATCCAAAATATAATAACACCTAACAAGACTTTTAAATTTCCAAATATAGCCGACAGCCGCGACATACCCCATGCGCCCAGTATGGCCACCAATTGAATAATGACTACCGTAATTATCAATTTGGTATCGGGCAGTTTTAGCAGTTTGCTGCCAAAAATAGTAGCTGCCAGCATCACCGTTTGCACCCCCATACTATAAAAAAAGAAACCTCTTAAAAACCGCTTCAATACAGGCAAATGTGTTATCTGATTATAAACTTTTTTGATTTCGGCAAAGCCGTCTTTAAAAATATTGCCTTTTGCCTTTGCTTTTACTTTTGCATTGGGCAGCCGGGCAAAGGTTATTTGGGCAAAGCCAAACCACCAGATTCCAACCAATAGAAAGGTAATGCGGGTAGCCAGCCCCTGATCCGACATAAATACTACTAAAGCAAAGCCTACCATTTGCATAATGACACTGCCGATGTAACCAAACGAAAAACCTCGTGCACTTATTCGATCCCTATCTTCAGGTGCGGCAATTTCGGGTAAAAAAGCATTATAAAAAACAAGGCTGCCTACAAAACCCATAGCGGCTAACATAAAACCAATAATACCAAAGCCTAATGTGTCCGATTTAAAAAAGAACAGTGAACTGCTCCCAAGAGCGCCTAAATAACAAAAAAAGCGCATGAAATTTTTCTTATTGCCCCGTGTATCTGCTATTGAAGTAAGTATAGGATAAGACAACGCAATGATTAGATAGGCTACTGCCAAAATATAATCATATAATGAAGAGTTTACAAATTTGCGCCCCAGAAAACTTACCTCATGTGTGCCATTTCCATTGGTAACTGCCAAAAAGTATATTGGAAAAAAAGTAGTGGTAATAACGAGATTATAAACTGAGTTTGCCCAATCGTACATTGCCCATCCATTAATCACCCTTTTGGATGCCGTTTGTGTGGTACCTTCAATCATGGAATAAAATTAGGGAAACTGACTCGATTTAGTACAATTTTTGGAGCGGCCAAATAAATTGATAAGAGACATTAAAAACGTTTTAAATAGTCATACCTTCACGACCGTTAAAATAAATTGTAATTTATATGAACAAGAGCTTGTTATTCGGAATGATTTTCCTTTTTTCAATAAACCTTCATGCGCAAAAGCCTGCCAAAGACACTACTGCAAAAATGATAAACTGGAAAGATGTCTCCAATTGGAAGTCAATGCAGCCCATGAACGTAAAAATTTCGGCTGACGGCAAATGGTTTGCCTATCCCATGCTTACTGTAGAAGGCGATGGAGAATTGATTGTTCAAAAAATAAAGGATACTGTTGTAAAAAAGTATTCAATTGGCGGCACTTCTATGCCATCGTTTCAATTTTCGGAAAATGGCCGATGGTTAGTGTATAAAGAAGGACCAAAGTATAAGGAAATGCAGGCAGCCATGAAAAACCCAATGGCTCCCAGGGGCAGTGATAAACTGTACGTGATAGATCTACTTAAAGATAAAAAAACCGAATTTGAAAAAGTGGGTGGTTTTAAACTGAATAATAAGCAGTCAACCTATCTGGCATTTACAATAACGCCAGACAGAGGAGGAGCTGCTCCGGCAATTGCCGGTCAGGCCGGCTCTATGGCAAGCAGAACAACTTCCTTTGACTTAGTGGTACTGGAATTGGAAAGCGGAAAAATAATTAATATTGGAAATGTGGGCGAATTTGATTTCAATACACAGGGAGACTTATTGGCCTACGCTGTAGATGCCGCCAATAAAATTGCAAACGGGCTGTATGTTTTTAATTTGAAAAATCAACAAACAATTGTTTTGGATAATGATAAAACCACTTATAAATCGCTCAACTGGAAAAAGGACAAAGATGCGCTTACTGCCTTAAAAATGACTAAGGACGAAAAATTTAAAAAGGATAAAGGAGCTGTGATTGCCGTTAAAAATATTTCTGCCAAACCAGAAATTTTCAGCTACGATCCTGTAAAAGACTCTGCACATTTTCCGGCTAAGATGACAATCAGTGGAGAAAGAACTCCTTTTTGGTCTGAAGATATGACCCGTGTTTTCTTTGGCATCAATACGCTTGAAGCCGTAAAGAAAGAACTGGCAGCAGATACCGCCATGAAGAAAAAATTAACAGCGCCTTCAAAGGATACTATGGCCTTAACGCTTGAAAAAATAAAAGCAGACACCAGTATTAAATCCATCGAAGACCTGAAAAAGGTTTTGGCCAGAACCGATACCTCAAAAATGAAAATGCCGCAACCTACACCCGAAAAGAAAAACGATGCCGCTAAACCTGATATGACCATTTGGCACTGGAAAGACAAACGCTTACAAAGTGTGCAGCAGGTAATGGAGCAGCAGGATAAAAATTTTTCATATATCGCCATGTATGACATCGGTACCAAAAACTTTACACAATTGAACGACAGCACCAAACGACTTTTGAATATTTTCCCCAATGAAAAATTTGCATTAGCCGAGGATGTGGATGCCTATCAGTTAGAGCAGGGCCTGAACGGTCAGTCATATTCAGATTTATACATTGTAAATCTTAAAAACGGCAACAGCAAATTGTTTAAGAAAAAATTTTATTCCCCTTCGTTTTCATCCAGACCCAAAGCTTCGATAGACGGTGAAAAATTTGTGTATGGCGAAGATGGCAATTATTACGTTTTTGATATCCCCTCACAAAATTCTATCAATCTTACCGGGAAACTGCCGGTGAGCTTTGTTGATGTAGAAGATGATCATAATGTTACCAAACCTTTAACCGGATTTCTGGGCTGGAGCAACGATAGTCGTTATGTACTGATAAGTGATGGCTGGGACATTTGGCAAATAGCTGCCAACGGAAAAAGCGCCTCTAACCTCACAAAAGACGGTCGAACCACAAAAACCCGATATCAAAACAGGTTTACGCTTGACCCGGAAGAAAAAGGATATGATTATTCAAAGCCCCAATATTTCAGAGTGTATGGCGAGCAGAATAAAAAAGCAGGAATTGCCCGAATAGAACCCGGTAAACAGGGCTTGAACTCGGGTTCCAAAAAACTAATTTGGGATGATGTAACCATCAACAGTTTATTAAAATCTAAAAATGCTGATGTTTTTGTTTTTTCCAAGGAAGATAATAATAAACCTACAGAGTATTTTGCAGCAAACAATCAGTTGTTAGATCCGGTGCAGATAACAAAAAATGCCCCCGATTACAATAAATATTTGTGGAGTGCGGGAATAAAGCTTGTGAATTATGTAACAGAAAAAGGAGACTCCCTTCAAGGCACTTTATTTTTACCGGCCGGTTATCAGGAAGGGAAAAAGTACCCTACCCTGGTTTATTATTACGAAAAACTATCGCAAACAGCCCATAATTATTCAAATCCATCTTTTCCCGGCGGAGGCTGGCATCCTACCATGTACACCGGAAACGGATATGCAGTATTTATTCCCGATATTGTTTATAAACTCGATGACCCTGGAATGAGCGCCGTGTGGGCGGTAGTTCCTGCCGTTAAAGAAGCAATCAAAACCGGTGTGATTGATGCAGACAAAATTGGCATTACAGGACATAGCTGGGGTGGTTATCAAACTGCATTTCTGATTACGCAAACTAATATGTTTAAAGCCGCAGCAGCAGGAGCGCCGCTTACAGATATGGTAAGTATGTACAACCTTATTTACTGGAACAGCGGCGGCGGCAATATGTCAATTTTTGAGGCTTCACAAGGCCGTTTCAGAGGGGCGCCCTGGGAAAACTGGGATTCTTATCTTAGAAACTCTCCTATTTATCATGTAAAGAATGTAAAAACCCCCTTATTATTATTGCACAATGATAAAGATGGCGCTGTAGATTTTACTCAGGGAGTTGAATATTACAATGCTTTGAGGCGGCTTCAAAAACCGGTGGTAATGTTACAGTATAAGGGAGAAAATCATGGTTTATCCAAGTTAGAAAACAGAAAAGATTATGCTGTCCGTATGATGGAGTTTTTTGATCATTACTTAAAAGGCAAGCCAATGCCCGAGTGGTTGAAGAACGGAGTGGACAAACTAAAACTTGCCGACCATCTGGAGGAAAGAGCATTCTAAAAAGCAATTGCAGTGTAAAAGCGGTATTTTATCTTTTGTCTTTATACGCTTCATCTCTTGTTCCTCCATGTCCTTTGGCAACCACATTCAGGATTCGGAAGTTGAGGAAAAAGAACTTAAAAAACTGGATAACAGGGTTTTGCATCTTAAATTTTTCAAATTTCGATATTCTTTCAGACATGATATTAGTTTTTGAAGGTTGGTAAAATTATTCGGGTATCAGCCACCAAAAAGGTTTCATTTTTGCTTTCCAAAGGAAACCGATATGCAGTGCATATTTTACCCAATGACCGGCCAGCCCGATTTCGCCAAAGGTTTTACGGATATCCCTGCCGCCTGTTTTTGAATATTTTTCATAATCCGGCACAATGGGAAAAGTGGTGATACTTACGGCAGAGCCTTTTGTCAATCCAAATCCGGCTGATGCAATACAGGCAGCGCCCATATTACCCATAGACCCTTTATGTATGCTTGATTTTATCCCTTTTATCTCATCAATAATATTATCTGCCACTAACTTGGCGGTAATGCCCGATGGCATACCTGTTCGGGGAGGTGCCGGGAAAATCGGGTTACCATTTTTACTTGTTCTGGGTTTTGAAATGGAATGTGGCGGTGCAAAAGCAATGCCCGGCGCATAAATATTTTGATAATGCGGGTTCTGGTAGGTTTCGGGCCAATCCTGCACTGTCCATTTTTCATAAGATTTTTCGCTGTAGTCGGCATCAACTACCATAAACCCACGAAATAATTTAGGCGTAATGTCTTCACCATTTTTATCATAAGCTTTAAACGGATGTCCTGCAAAAGCCGGTATCAACATTCCGAAATCATATTCTTCTACCTTGTATTCGCCATCAAGCGTTTCATAGTAAACCTTACCGGGCTCCACTTTGGTTACGCCTGCTTTCAGAATCCACCTGATACCTCTGTCTTCAAAAACCATTTCTACCATTTCGGAGGACTTCATTCTCAATCCCTTATAAGAAAGTAACATGCCATCCATACCAAAATCACCCAAATCATATTCGTTTGAAATCCAGGTAATTTCAGCTTTATCGCGCAGCCCTTTTCTTCTCAGTTCGTTTTCTACATTTAAAATATACTCAAAAGCAGCACCCTGGCAGGTAGCTTTCGGGTGGCCGGTACCAATGAGTATTTTGAGTTTTTTATCCGAATTTTTTAGTTTTTCTTCCAATTCTTTTAGCCCTTGTGCTGCGTGTTCGGCATGTCCGTAGGTACATACCGAGTACATATTGTTTTCACCGGGATTTAGTCCTTCTGTTTGGTCAAAGGCAAGCCGGGGCCCTGTGGCATTAATCAGGTAGTCATAAGTAATCTTTTCCTGCTTCCCTTTATTTTCTCCAACCACATATTCTGCAATCACATAAGGAGCGTTTTCCTGCATATCTCCTTCGGGATGAAAACTAACTGCTTTGGCCTGTTTATACCCGATCCCTTTCTTTTTATAAAGTGGCGCCAAAGGAAAAATAACTTCTTTTGGCTTCATCCTTCCCACGCCCACCCAGATATTGGAGGGCACCCATTGATAATTACTGTTGGGCGAAACCACTAAAACTTCATGTTCTTTCCCCAATTTTCTTCTGAGATGTGAGGCAGCAGTATAACCGGCAATTCCGGCTCCGAGTATAACAATTTTAGACATGGCAATTTTTTCTAAAATTATCTACACTCAACCAGCGTATTAGTAACCAAAGTTACAAATGATAAAAAATATTTTTAAACTTCATCCTGTTTAAAAGAAATCATATTGTTTCCAAACAACCGGGAAATAAACTTGGTAACACGCTCTTCTGTCTGAATTATTTTTTCGCCAAAGGTGTTGTTCAAATGAGTGCATATTGCGCTAACATTGTTAGTGCCGTTGATTTGCAGCCACACAGCAGAACCCAATTCGTCCAGATGGATTTTAATATCCCTTTCGGTTAGTCTTGCCGGCAGCAATTTCTTCCAGAATTCTTTTCTGAAACGAGGAACCAATACCGTTACTAACCCGGAAGGTTCAACAATGTGTTCACACAAAAGTATTGGAACCAGTTCAAAATAATTGACGGTTTTCTTTTCGGTAGAAGTCAAGATTTTTTTATTTAAAAATGTCATCCATGTCCGGCAGCATATCTCCTTACCAGACATGGATGACTGTTAAAGTTATTTAATTAAAAATTAGCTGATGGAGGCGCCGGTTCATCTGCTCTTCCTGCATTTCTGATAGGGATAAAAATAAGCCCAAGTGCTACCAGAATAATAATTGTAAAGCCTATCACAATCGAAGGGTTGGAATAAAGGCTCTGCGTAATATTCATATTGGCTATTTTAAAAGGAGCAAAGGCAAGGCCGGTAAGCGCTTCTCCGGCTATAAGGCCGGCAGCAAGAAGTACGCCCACATTGTCAACCCTAGCTCTTTGAGCTTCATTCAACTTCCTTTTTTTGGCTACCATATCCACAATTCCTTTGGTGATGCCGCCAATGAAAATAGCAAAAGTAGTTTCAAGAGGAAGATACATGCCCACACTCACCAGCATCGGGCTTTTTACGCCCATTAATATAAATGCCAGCCCCATCAACATTCCAAAAATAATCAGTGGCCAGGTCATTTGACCGCCCACAATTCCCTGGGAAAGCATTGCCATCAGACCTGCCTGAGGCGCTGCCAGATTTTTACTTCCGAATCCGCCAATATATCCGCCGCCCTGAGCCACAGGCATGTTACCCTGAGCAATATCGGCTTCGTTTAAGAAGTTTAGCACAAAGAACATCACCGCACCGGCCAGCACTACTCCAATGATATCGCCTATCTGCATTTTCCAGGGAGTACCGCCTAAAATATGGCCCGCTTTGAGGTCCTGAAGCATTTCGCCTGCAACAGCCGCCGCCACACACACGATTGCCGCCACACCCAAAACTGCAGCTACTCCCCCGGAATTGGCATCCACGCCCATAATCACCATAATGAGTGCAGTAACCACCAAAGCAGTGAGTGTTAAACCACTGATGGGATTATTGCTGGAACCCATAATGCCTACCAGATACCCCGAAATAGCTGCAAAGAAAAAAGCCAAAACGATTAATACCGTTGCCGCCACAATAGCAGGAAGAAAAGACGTTTTAAATATAAAAAACGTAATCAGAAATGTTACCACGGCTACAGAAGCAATACCCAGCATAATGTAAGGAAAGCTGATATCCTTTTCTGTCCTCAATGCTGTGTGTCCCCCTGAGGCTGCCTTTTTTACATCACTGATAGAGCGCGAAATACCCACTGAGAGGCTTTTGCGCATTTTGAACAATGTAAATCCTGCACCCATCAACATACCGCCGATTGCAATCGGGCGAACAATTAAGCGCCAGATTTGGGAAATCTGAAACTCGTGGCTGCTCACTTTTTCCAATGCTTCGGCTGCTGTAAATTTTGGATATGCCTTTACAAATTCTGCAGCCCATAAGTTTAAAAAATTAGCGTCAAAATAAGGAGCCACAAAATAATAGATGGCAGGGGTTAGCAGGCCCCAGGCTATCAATCCCCCGCTAAAGTTTAAAGCGCCCAATACCGGCCCAATGATGTAGCCTACACCCATGTAGGCCGGGCTTACTGCCGGAGCGCTCAACAAAGCGCCACCCTGTACTTTGATTGAAGTGCTTGGTATCAGCTGAGCTTTCAGTTCAATAAACTTATCATAACTGATTCTGAAAAAATTCATTTGCCCCAGTGCCTGAATTAAAGCGCCAAGACCCATTGCACCAAATAAAAACAAGGAGCCGCCACTACCGGAGTTGCGGCCGGTTTTATGAATTTCAGCCGCAGCCACTGATTCAGGAAATGGCAACTCCACATCTTCCACCATCACTTTGCGCAAAAGAGCCACAAACATGATGCCCAAAATACCGCCGGCTATTAATATGATGGCAGAGGTGATTAAATGTCCTTTTGTAAAAAACGGGTCCCAAAGACCGGCTACAAAGAAAGCCGGCAAGGTAAATATAGCTCCTGCGGCTACCGATTCACCAATGGAACCTACTGTACGGGCAAAATTTTCTTCCAGAATATTACCCTTCATAACCTTAATCAAAGCCATACCAATTACGGCAGCAGGATAGGTTGCAGCAATGGTCATACCGGCACGCAAACCCAGATAAGCATTGGCTGCGCCTAATATTACACACATCACCAGACCGATGATAAGCGCTTTAAGTGTAAACTCGGGCATTGAAGTTTCGGGAGCAATAAAAGGAATAAACTTTTTCGGCTCGTTAGAATTTTGCATATAGCTTGTTTTGTTTTAATAACAAAGCTAAACAGTTGAAGTAATATTGAAAAAAAAATTAGTTGCCCCGTCGAAATCAGGTTTCAATTATTCACAAAAGAAGATCAGATTTGTCTTTAATACTATCTCGATAAAACAATAATAACCTTTATTATTACAAGAGGTAATCAATCTTAAATATCTATCTGATCCCGTGCATCATTTTCTTCAGCCAACCGCTAAGTATCAACAAAATAATTGCAGCAGCGCCGCTCATTACTATAAATACAGTAAAGAAATCGTACAAATTAGTAATCTGAAAACCCAATAATGACCGGTAATGGGCTATACCTGCCGCCACGTCCTCTGCAGAAGGAGGAATGTAAGAACTGAGTGTTCCGGCAAATTTGTTGGAAAAAGCGCTTGACAGATACCAGGTACCCATCAGCAAAGAACCAAACCGGACAGGTGCCAATTTTGAAACCATTGATAATCCGATAGGTGATAAACACAGCTCGCCAATGGTGTGCAATACATACAGGGCAACTAACCACCACATCGCAATTTTGGTTTGACTGTCCACTCCCTTCACACCATAAGCGATTAAAATATATCCTAAACACAAAATGGCAATGCCCCAAACCATTTTTACAGGCGATGCAGGTTCCATCTTTCTCTTATCCAACCATCCCCACAAAAAAGTGAAAAAAGGCGCTAATACAATAATTGCCAAAGGATTAACAGACTGAAACCAACTTGCCGTAAACTCGGTCAAATGAAGACCTGTGAGGGTTCCGTTAAATACTAACCAAAGCATAATAACCGCAGCCAATCCGGTAACAATATAAATGATCATTTTCTTCCATTCAAACAGCCAGACAAGCGCTCGAGATGCAAAATACGCAATAGCAATACCCAAAATAACCAATACCTCCTTCGGGATTTTTACATTGATGGCTCGGTCAATATTTCGGTCGGCAAACAAGGTAAGCGAAGCGCCTGCCTGTTCGAAGGCGCTCCAGAAAAAGATGACAAAAAACACAATAATAAAAATCACCCAGATTCTTGAGCGCTCTTGTGCGGTAAGCGATTTATCGGTAATGATTAATGCCGGTACTGCAATCATGGCGGTTAATATCAGATACCAGGCCACATCCCAGTCTAATTTGAAAAAAGATTTAAATGATAATAAAAAAAACAATAAAAGAGTAGCGCCGATGATCATTCCCAGTGTTTTTAAATCTAATTTCTGAACCGGCATTCCGATTGGTTCGCCTTCTGCTGTAACCACATATTTGTTTTGATAAAAGTAAAATGCCAACACACTGATAATCATTCCAATAAATGCTGCCAAAAAGCCCCATTTGAAGGTATGAATATCGCCCACAACCCATGCGCCACCACATATTAGCGGAGCAATGAAAGCGCCCACATTTACACCCATATAAAAAATAGTAAATGCACTGTCAATCCGGTGATCGCCTTTGGGATATAATTTCCCTACCATTGTAGAAATATTCGGTTTAAAAAAACCATTCCCCATAATCATAATCGTCAGCCCTATCCACATCAGGGTAATAGAAAGATCTCTGTTCTCAAGTACACTGGCACATAAAAACATAATAAACTGACCAATAGCCATCAATATGCCACCGGTTATAATACTCTTTCTGTTGCCCAGATACCTGTCGCACAGGTAACCGCCCAACAAAGGCGTGAGATATACTAAACCCGTAAAACTACCATAAATAGTAGAGCCATCCTGATCGCTGAACATCAGCGCTTTGGTAAGAAAAAGAATGAAAATGGCTCTCATTCCAAAATAATTTACCCGCTCCCACATTTCGGTAAAAAACAAAAGATAAATTCCTTTGGGATGACTCATATTTGCCGCTTTCGTTACAGAATTACTCATTATCGTTTATTTTGTTGATTAATTTAGACCCGCTAAAGATAAATATTTTCGGCAATCTTTAGTTTTGAGCAAAAAAACAGTTTTTATATAGCATCAATCAAAATATTTAAAGAGAAATTTAATAAATTTGAAAAAAGAAAAAACCTGAAATGAAAGCGGCATTACAAATTGATTTAACTTTTGAGCAAATTCTTTCGATAGTGCAACAATTATCGAAAGAAGAAAAATTGCGCCTCAGCAAAGAATTGGAAAAAGAAGTAATAAACACCAAGCTGTCAAGAATACTTAAAGAATTTAAAACAGACAACCTTGATGAAAATACAATTAACGAGGAAGTGGAATCTGTAAGGCAAATGCTGTATGACAAGCAAAAACATTAGGGTTATTATTGATACCAATGTATGGATTAGTTTCCTGATAGGTAAAAAATTATCACAACTGGTAAATTATATTTTGGACGACAATATTACTATTATCACTACAGATCAGTTACTCGAAGAAATCAAAATTGTAACACAAAGAAAAAAACTTAAAAAATATTTCTCTAAAAAAAGTGTAAAGGAATTTCTTGAACTATTGGAGGCTTTAGCAGAAAACGTTGATATCAAATCCACTCATTTTATCGATAGGGATCCAAAGGACAATTTTCTGCTAGACCTGATCGAATATAGCAAAGCTGACTATTTAATAACCGGAGATAATGATTTATTGGAACACAACCCCTTTAAAACCGCGCAAATCCTGAGAGTCTCCAAATTTGAAAACTATTTGAAAGAAGAACGGTAGTTGATAATTGATTATTTATCTCTATTGCCGTAGTTGAAAAAAATATTTTTACTTTTTTCCTAAAGAAAGGAAAATTAATAGGTTAGCACTGTTTCAAACCTTCTTTATTATTTATTTCTGACCGAAACCGGTGCTCAGTTTATTACATTTTCTAAGCTGATCAAATGTTTTAAATTTGCAGACTTTAAAAACGGAATCTATTGATTCACTTTATTTATCAAAAATCAAAATATGAAGATATTAATTCTCGGATCGGGCGGGCGCGAACATGCTTTAGCCTGGAACATACAACAACACAGTAACGGCAGAGACGAAGTCTTTGTAGCGCCGGGCAATCCGGGTACTGCACAATGCGGCATCAATATCAGCCTGAGTATCACCGACTTTGAAGGAATTGGCAAATTCTGCCTTGAAAACCAAATTGAAATGGTAATAGCCGGACCGGAAGAGCCATTAGTAAAAGGCGCTTGCGATTTTTTTAAAAAAAACGACTCTTTAAAGCATATTCATTTTATCGGCCCGTCTCAGTTTGGCGCTCAGTTAGAAGGAAGTAAGGCATTTGCTAAAGCCTTCATGCAAAGACACCATATTCCTACGGCTGCCTACAAAGAGTTTACAGAAGAAAGTTTTGAAGAAGGTATTCAATATTTACAAAATCATTCATTGCCTATTGTGCTAAAAGCAGACGGACTGGCAGCAGGAAAGGGTGTTGTTATTTGCCAGAACCACGAGGAGGCGATTGAAGAATTTGGCGCCATGATACAACAGGCAAAATTTGGCGATGCGAGCAAAAGAGTGGTGGTGGAACAATTTCTGGACGGCATTGAACTCAGTGTGTTTGTATTAACCGATGGCAAGGAATACGTATTGCTGCCCGAAGCAAAAGACTATAAAAGAATAGGCGAAAAAGATACCGGCCTCAATACCGGTGGTATGGGCGCAGTGAGCCCGGTGCCTTTTGTCGATGATGCATTTATGCAAAAAATCACCAACCGAATTATAAAACCTACCGTTGAGGGACTTTATAAAGAAAATATTGATTATACCGGATTCATCTTTTTCGGGTTGATAAAGGTAAATGAAGACCCATATATCATTGAGTACAACTGCCGTATGGGCGACCCCGAAACCGAGGTGGTAATGCCAAGGCTACACACAAATATTGCTGACCTTTGTATGGCAGCAGCACAAAACAGATTGCATGAAATGAGTACCGAAACCGACAGCAGAACGGCCGTTACCATGATGGCGGTGAGCGGCGGCTATCCTGGAAGTTTTGAAAAAGGTTTTAAAATCGTGTTCCCTCCGGCTTCTTCAATTCCCGAAGACAGTATTATTTTTCAGGCAGGCACCAAAATGCACGAGCAGCAAGTTGTAACGAATGGCGGGCGGGTGCTTTGTGTTACTTCTTTTGCAGAAAATGTAGCCGAAGCCGCTTCCAGATCAAAATCGGTTTTGCAACAAATTAAATTTGATGGCATGTATTACCGCAGCGATATCGGTTGGGAGTTTATGTAACTTTTACCCAAATATGAAGCCTCCCAAAACAGTTTTATTTATTGGGGTGTTATGAAAAATTTGGTAAAAACAAATATAGTTGCTCTTTTTTTTCAACTATTTGAAAAAATATAAAATAGGGGTTAAATTGCAGTTTCTAAAAACATAAAATGGCAACACATTTAACCGAAGGTCAAAAAGCGCCTGCATTTACAGGCAAAGACCAAAATGGCAAAAAAATTTCTCTGAAAGATTTTATCGGACAGAAGCTGGTACTCTATTTTTACCCCAAGGACGATACTCCGGGTTGTACGGCACAGGCTTGCAACCTGCGCGACAACGAAAATCTGTTGAAAGAAAATGGTTTTGCCATACTGGGTGTAAGCCCGGATGAGGTAAGTAGTCATAAAAAGTTTGAGGCAAAATATGATCTCCCATTTCCTTTGATTGCGGATCCCACTCATTCAATTCTTGAAAAATATGGAGTTTGGGGAGAAAAAAATTTATATGGTAAAATTATTACCGGAGTGCTGCGCACCACATTTGTGATTGACGAACAGGGAAGAATCATTAAAATTTTCAAAAGGCCTGACACCAAGGCTCATGCCGAACAAATATTAAAGGCATTGAAATAATAAATGACTAAGGTTTCCATAAAAGAAAATTCATGGATTGCCAGGATTGCCTCAAAAAAATTAGGAGGTACCGGTGCCGCCATTGTAATCGGGAAGACCATTCACGTATGGGGAGTGAGCCGTAAGAAATTTCTTGGAAACAAAAGATGGGTACGGCACGAATTGAAACACGTAGCGCAATTTGAACAACACGGATTGCTGCCTTTTATTGCAAAATACCTTTGGCATAGCCTGTTTCACGGCTATCACAATTGCTGCTACGAAAAGGAAGCCAGAGAAGCCGAAAACGATGAAATGATTGCTGCAAAATATGTTTTCACCGATGATGAAGCCTTAGTCTGAAAAGGAACGAAATTTTAGTGGAAAATCCTTTTCATTCTCCCGTTTCAAAGCGATGTCTAAGGATACATTGTACCTCTCAGACCGGTTTTGAAACTCTCCTTTGACAATACATTGCGAATGTTACCACTACTCTCTGACCGTTCCAAACGCATGCTACGCCCCCTTGCTGTAACTGAATTAAAAGTTAAATCCATTCTTATTTTGCCAATTTTTTTGATCCGACCATGAATGATAGCGCCGGACGGAATGATCACATCACCTCTCATTTCTACAGGCGCCACTACTTTGAAACTCACGGCCTGTCCATCTTCTGCAGTTTCAGGAGTGATGTTTTCTCGCAATAAAAGTATTGCTGATGCTCTCAATTTCACCGGTTCTGATATTAAAGGCGGCTCCGGTTTGGGTGCCGGTTTTGGCGGCGGTTCTTCATTTTCTGTTTTTCCGGGCTTTTTGGAATTTGTATTTTCCGCCGGTTTCTTATCAGAGATGCCTGACTGTTCGGACTGACCTTTATTTTCTTCCTTCTTCTTTTTATTCAAAATTAAATTAATGGAATCTTCATTTACTGTTGGTTGTTCGGGAAGGGGAACAAGCGATTCTTCTTTGTCATTTTTGGTCACATTATTATTTAGTGTAGCTACCGGGCTGTCTTTATTTTCGTCTGATGAAGCGTCTGATGAAGAAAATATTTTGACCAATGAAAAAACCACCAGAATCCCAACAAGAACCAGGTAAAAGAACTTATTTTGCAACAGGGCAGCAATGTCCATTTTTTTACCGGAAGATTTGTTGGCGTTCATATCTACCACGGTAGTTGCCGGCTTACTGCTATGAGCAGCAGCTAACGGTATCGCCTCTTGTTTTCCCATTATCGGACCTTCTGTTGTTGCGGGCGCCTCGGGGTCAATGTATTTTGAATCAATTTCGTGTAATTCCGGATAAGCTGCCTTCAAAGCCTGCAGAAAATTTTTAGCATTTAGGAATCTTTTTTCTTGTTTCTTTTCAAGAGCCTTCAGTACCAGATCGGACAAGGGTTTTGGTACTGCAACATTCAATTTTTGAGGATTTACCGGTTTTTCTTTTACAATATCCTGCATTAGCATATAATCACTTTTTCCGGTAAAAGGAAGTTTACCCGTCAGCATTTCATAAATTGTAACCCCAACGGCATATATATCAGAAGCCTCAGATGGGTCTTTACCTTCGATTAATTCAGGAGCTAAAAATTCAATAGTACCTATTACGCGGCTGGCCTGGGTCAGTTTAGCCGCATCGGACACCTTTGCAATTCCAAAATCCATCAGCTTTACATCATTATCTTTGGTAAGCATAATATTGGCCGGCTTTATGTCGCGATGCAAAATTCCTTTTGCGTGAGCATGGCTCAGGCCCTCCAATACTTTTAGCATTACAGGTACAACCAACTGGTAAGGCAAGCGGTTTTTCTTGCGAATCAACTGGTCAAGGTTTTGCCCCTCCACATACTCCATCACCATAAAATAATCATCGTCCTTTTGCAAATAGTTGTATAGCAATGCAATATTGGGATGCGAAAGACGTGCCAATGTTTTGGCTTCATTTTTAAAACGCTCTAAAAATTGTGGCTGGCTTGTAAGATTTACATTCAGGTTTTTTATGGCTACCGTTCGTCCTAAAAGTGTGTCGGTGGCCAAATACACTTTTCCCATACCCCCTTCACCCAATAATGAAGAAACCTGATAATTTTGTATGGTTGTTCCTATCATAGCGCTTGATTATATAGAAGGTTAATTTTTAATTTTTCATTATTACCCGGGTTCAGTATCTCTTGGCGGCCTTTTGTTGATACTGCCTTTTCTTGATGCGATTATTACCGTAATATTGTCATGCCCGCCTCTGTTTTTTGCATTTTCTACCATTTCCATAGCTACCTTTTCGATGTTTATTTCGGCTTTTAATAGCTCGGCCATTTCTTTTTCTTTCACATATTCATAAAGTCCATCAGAACAAAGCAATATAGATACATCATCATTCCAATCAAATTGCAACAGTTTTATCTCACCATCAATAAATGGTTTGGTGCCCAAGGCATTAGTAAGCACATTTCTTTCGGGATGGGTGCCAGCTTCTTCCGGTCTTATTTCGCCTCTATCTATTTTGTATTGCACCAGGGTTTGGTCTTTGCTTAACTGAGATGGCACATCACCTTTAAACAAATAAGCCCTGCTGTCTCCCACTTGCGTAAGGTAAATTTCCTTATTTTTTATTACTATACCTGTAATGGTAGTACCCATACCTCTTAAAGCCGCATCGGTCAAAGACGATTCATAAATAGCCTTATTTGCCTTTTCCAGCGCATGTTTCAGGGATTTAATAATATTTAGATCATTGTTGTAATATTCCCTGCCAAACACCTCCACAGCTATTCTGCTGGCAACTTCGCCACTGTTGTGCCCTCCCATTCCATCGGCCAAAATCAACAAATACCCTCTTTTATGCAATACTGCCTCGTCATCGGGAACTAAAATTATGGCTGCATCTTCATTGTTGGTTCTAACCATGCCTACATCCGACAAAACCGCTACTACCATATCTTTTAAGGCAATCGGCTCATTAAAAGCGCTGACAATTACTTCCTGCTTTTTTTTTGTAAACCACCCAAACATAAGGAGGCTTTAAAGTTTTTTTCGTAGCGCTACCAATGCCAGCAATGCCAGAACCCCGGCGCCAAGAAGCGAATAGCCGGCTGTTTTTAAGTCTTTATCTCCCGACACCACTGCCGTTTCTGTGGGGCAATTGTATTTCACCGTTACATTTCCAAATTCATCTTTATCAAAATCCATATTCGTAGTCTCGGAGGGGAAAGTAAAAGTCATATTATTTTGCAAAATTGCGTTACCGTTTGCTTCGGATTGCACATAATTAACAGAATTGGGTGTAAGTTTTACCGGTTGAATATCTTTGGACCCAATGGTGGCTACCCATTTATTTTTACCTAAATATTCTACTACCCCTTTTGCTTTATACTCAATGGTAAAAGTTCTGTCCATTTCATTGGGTGAATATTTAAAATCATAAACGTAGTATGGACTTGCCGCTCTTTCAATGGTTCTCTTCACCATTGATGCCTGACCTCCGCCATACATATAGTTCCATGCAATCCATTGTGAGGCAGTTAATTTACCCGACATGGTAAATAATGCATTACCGATTGAATCTACTTTGGCATCCGTTTTAATTTGTAGTGTTTCAGGCTTAATTTGTGCATCGGTTATTTGCCAGATGAAAATTGATAATATAAGAAGTTGTAAAGTTTTCATTTTTCAAAATTTAAATGTTCAGTCTGATGACTTTTTAATGTTTTTACAAAACGTAACCACCTTAATTTTTACTAAAAACGAATGGGCCACCCACTGCAAATCTTTCTGCCATTTCATCTACTTTAGTACGAAGGAAAGCATCATCCGTCAGTTCAATTTGATGCACGCCTTTAGCAATCAGGTCATTCACATCAATTAAAGTATAACGGGGATCGCCGGCCTGAACATTTTTAATAAAATCATCTACTTCTTTCATTCCTATTTGAAATGCCTCAAACGGACTGGCAATATGGCCTAATCCTTCGCCACCTACAGCAGTGGGTTCAATAGCAAATAATTGACCATTATATTTTATTCCCGGAAAAGCATGGCCGGGGATGAAAAATATTACAGGGTCCAATCCTTCGGCAGCAAAAACACTGGCATATAAAAAAGACATTTCAATACAAAGGCCGGTATTTCCGGTAATAACCTCGCGTGGCAGCCTTATTTTTTGCATGGTGCCTTGAATATCTCCTTTTTGTACAAAAGCGCCGCCTGTTCCACTATACACCATGTGTGTACGCCGGGTGGCTTCATAAACGCCCATCATAAAACGAATGGCTTCATCCGACTTATTGCCTACAGAAGCTGTTTCGCCGGCTAAAAGTTTTTCCTGTATTTGTTGGGTGTAGTACTTTACGATAGGATCCTGTGGTGTGATGAAAACCGGAGCCAAATCATTATTATCCTCCAGATCTTTAACACCCGTTACCTCACTTGCAGGCATATTAGTGTATAAAAAGTCATTGCGGCTCAACATAGAGAATGGGTAGGTTTTTTCATATTTTTCCTGTTTACCTGCCGATGTATAGGTAATACGTATCTGAGCCCGTTCTGCCGATTCTGTGGTTTTTTGAGTAACAGATTGCGGGAATTGCGGGTAAATGGTTGTAACAGCCGATCCGCCGGGCAAAATAAATTTGGAATCAGAAGCGGTGGTCCAGTTTATGATGCCGGGAATAGAATACTCTACCTTAACATCATTTAAAATGCCGGTACCCTTGTTATCAATTACTATTTTGGCAAAATAATACCTTCCATCTAATGCAGCGGGATTGGCATATACCTTGTAAGCGGCCGGCATTATTGCCGGCAATGGAAAGATTTGTACTACCAAATCGCCCTCACCGCTCGTTTTTGCTACCACCGTTTTTTGGTTTCCTTTCCACAGCACACCGGCACCGCCTATCAGCAATAACACCGGCAATAACAACCAATAGGCAAATTTGGCCGATTTTGCAGTAGGCGTAGTAGTTTTTGCATCTATATCAATAGTGGTAGTGGCGGGGCTGATGTTCACCAACTGTGTAGGCAAGGGCCCGCCCGGCCTGGGGGTGAGGTCGAAGATGAAGGAAGGGCCATTGGCGCCTAACTTTACCTCATCTCCCGGATTAAGTAATACAGAGCCTTCTACTTTTTTACCATTGACGAAGGTTCCGTTTCGGGAGCCATTATCTTCAATAATAAAAACATCCTCTGCTTTTTTAATGATTTTTCCGTGGTTGCGGCTAACCACTAATTCGGTTTCCGGATCGAACTGAATGTCGCTGGCGGTATCCCGACCGATGGTCAGTTCGGATTTTGAGAAATCAAATTCTTCTTGTTGACTTGCCTTTTGTCCGTTTATAAAACGGATAAGGTATCTTTTTGGTGAGGTGGACATGCGAAATCGTTTTTAGTGTTGACTAATTTGTTTGAGTGAAACAAATATAATCATTTTTAATGATTAATTCTTTTTTGATTAATCAAAAAAAATTTTTATCTTCATTGGGTGTAAATAAAAATAAATTCCGAAACCGGATTTTATTAAAAAAGAGTTGGAGGAAGCGCTTGCAAGATTGATTTTTTCACCACCAAAAATAAATCGTTATGAAAGGTCCTCATTTTAGTTTTCAGAAACGAACTGGTTTCATACCCACTTTTGTATCTCAATTACCAAAGGTTTTCTTAATTCTTTTTTCGGTTCTATTATTCTTTTCCTGTAAAAATGCAGAGAAGGAATTAGCAGGTGAAGAGTTGCAAAAAGAAAAAGATGCAATTCTTGCTGTAATTCAAAAGGAAACAACTTCATTTTTTGCACGGGATTATCAAAGTTGGCAATCTACCTTTGCTCAAACTGATTATGCGTTTCAGGGTTGGAGCAATAAGGACGGCACTTTTGATGCCAGTGTAGGATGGGATAATATTGATAAGGTGGTTGGGTCTTATATTCACGAAAATCCTGTACCCGACTCCAGCCAGCGCAGGGTGGAACGCAAAAATATAATGTACAAATTTTATGGACACAATGTAGCTTTCCTTACCTGGGATCAGTTCAACAGCGACAAGGGAGAAAATATGTATCTGCACAGTAAAGAAACCAGAGTGATGGAAAAAATTAACGGGCAATGGAAGATTGTTCAGGTTGCGGCATTTTGGGATTATGTGCATCCTATTTCTGGGGATAAACTAAAGGATATTCAGCGCATGGATGATGAATCAAGAGGTAAAGGCAAGTTATAAGTCTATAATTTTAAATATATTGGCAGTTTTGAGGTTTTAAAACCAGCAGTAATAGCCTCTCCGCATGCAATGCCCATCATATCAGAAAGCTATTATGGGTATTGTTTGCGGATTTTTTTTTGACTAAATAGCTTTTGCATATATCCATAACATTTTCCTTTCCTTTGCAAAATGAATGTCGGGAAAGGGATAAGCGTTTTTACCAATCAAATACTAAAAGGACTGAGCCAGATAATGCTGCAGGAAAACCGCCGGACAGGTTTATTATTTGCGCTTGGTTTGTTTGTAGAAAAATGGCAATATGGTCTGGCTGCCATTGTAGCGGCAATTGCAGGAACCATTACTGCACATGCTTTTAATTTTGGTAAAAAAGAAACAGATGCCGGATTGTACGGCTTCAGTGCTGCATTGGTGGGTGTAGTTCTGGTATTTCTGTTCAAAGAGTCATGGACAATCTGGTTACTGGTTATTTTTGGTGGTAGTTTAGCATCGGTACTGCAGTTTTTGTTTATTCGAAAAAATATACCAGCCTACACATTTCCGTTTATTCTGGTATCGTGGATTATTATTTATTTTCTACAAAATTACACTGGAATTCCTGCAACAGACCTGATTCAATCAAAACTTGATCTTGGTATTTACAATGCCCTATTTATACCTACCAATGGCTTTGGGGAGGTCATTTTTCAATCAGGGAAAATTTCAGGCGTATTGTTTTTTATTGGCGTACTCATCAGTAATCGTCCGGCTGCCATGTATGGTTTGGCTGCTTCTTTTCTGGGCGCTTTAATTTCATTGACTTTGAAGCAAAATGTCGAGTCGGTACAGTTGGGGCTTTTTGGCTTCAACGCTGTGTTGACGGCCATTGCATTTTCGGGGGCAAAAAAAATCAATCTGTTGCTGATAGCTATTGGTACTTTGATTACCATTTTTATACATATTGCACTGGTTGAATATCATATTCTGGATGCGGTGGGTGGCGTGCTCACTTTTCCTTTTGTTGCCGGCACCTGGATTACGCTGATTGTACAGCGGATGTTTAAGATTAAAATTTGAGATACTCAGAATAGGAAAGTATTTCCTCCGAAAATATGAATATCATTTGTTTTTATATCTTTGACCCCAATATAAAAATCCGTTCCGATGAAAAAAAATTATTGTATAGCTTGTTTGTTCTCCATTTTATTATTGATGATGGCTTCATCTGCCTTTGCGCAGGATAATGGACCAAAAGTGAGAAATGCCAACGAGGATGGAGAAGAGAGGATAGATGAAAAGGGGTTTAAAAAACACAATTTGTTTACAGGTGGTACCGCAACACTTGCCTTTTACAGTGGGGGATCGGTACTGGGCGCCAATCCGATGCTGGGGTATAAGCTAAATGACTATTTTGATGCCGGTGTGGTTTTAAATTTTGCCTATACAGGCCAGAGGGATTATATGGTTGTGAATGATAAGTTGAAACAGTTTGTATATGGCCCGGGCGTATTTTTAAGAGCTTATCCGGTTCCCTTCTTGTTTGCGCAGGCACAGGTTGAGCATAATTTTACCACACAAAGTTACAGGGCCTTGGGAGGGAATGTAACGTCTTCAACAAAGGATGCTTCTTCATTGCTATTGGGAGCTGGGTTTGCCTCAGGCCGGGTGAAGGGGGGTACTACCTTCTTTTATATGTCCTTATTGTTTGATGTTTTAAAGAACAGAAACAGCCCTTATGTAAATGTTAAACATTATGGCACCTCGAGCGAAAGAGTTGATCTTGTGCCTGTTATACGTGCAGGAGTTAATATCGGCCTCTTTCAGGGAAGATATGGACGCTATCAGGAATTCTAAATAAATGCAGCAGCTAACGTTTTTTCTTGCCTGAGAAATGAAGGTTTTATTATCTTTATCCACTTTCAAAATAATTATTTTCAACCATGCAGGCAAGTTTCAAGCAGCCCGATGAATTGGGTTATTACGGTGAGTTTGGCGGAGCATATATCCCTGAAATGTTGTATCCCAATGTAGAAGAGCTTCGAGAGAACTATCTGAAAATCATTAACAGTGAATCTTTTCAGAAAGAATATAAATCCCTTTTGACCGATTATGCAGGGCGTCCAACTCCATTATATTTTGCTTCGCAATTAAGCGAAAAGTATAATACCAATGTCTATTTGAAGCGCGAAGACCTTTGCCATACCGGCGCACATAAAATTAATAATACCATCGGTCAGATTTTGGTGGCAGAACGATTAGGCAAAAGGCGAATCATTGCCGAAACCGGCGCCGGCCAGCATGGCGTAGCAACTGCTACGGTTTGCGCACTCAAAGGATTGGAATGTATTGTATATATGGGTGAAAAGGACATTGAACGGCAGGCGCCCAACGTAGCGCGAATGAAGATGCTGGGAGCCGAAGTGAGGCCGGCAACCAGTGGCAGCAAAACCCTCAAAGATGCCACCAACGAGGCCATCCGCGACTGGATCAACCATCCAGAAAATACGTTTTACATCATCGGCTCGGTGGTGGGTCCGCATCCTTATCCGGATATGGTAGCCCGGTTTCAGAGTGTTATCAGTGAGGAAATAAAATGGCAGTTGAAAGAGAAAACAGGCAAAGAATTGCCCGAAGCAGTAATCGCCTGTGTGGGTGGGGGCAGCAATGCGGCAGGTACTTTTTATCATTTTGTGGATGAGCCTTCGGTAGCAATTATAGCCGTTGAAGCGGGAGGCTGCGGAGTAAATAGTGGAAAAAGCGCTGCTACCACACAATTAGGTACACCCGGCATCCTGCATGGTAGTAAAAGCTATGTAATGCAAACTGCTGATGGCCAGGTGGTAGAGCCGCATAGTATTTCGGCAGGATTAGATTATCCCGGCATAGGCCCGATGCATGCCAATCTGTTTGCCACAGGCAGGGGAAAATTTCTGAATGCCACCGATGCTCAGGCTTTGGAGGCAGCATTTCTATTGGCAGAATTGGAAGGCATCATCCCTGCATTGGAAAGCGCCCATGCGTTGGCAGCTCTAAATCAAATCAAATTTGGTGAAAATGACAATATCGTAATTTGCCTGAGCGGCAGAGGCGATAAAGATATGGAAACCTATATGCGCGAAATGGCAAGACCAAAATAAGGTTGAAAAAATCCGGAAATGAATGTCGTAACTATTTCCGACAAATGAATATAAAAGATGAACCGTTTAGATAAATTATTTCAGCAAAAGCAAAAAAACATTCTCAATATTTACTGTACGGCAGGATATCCCCACCTTGACTCCACTTTGCACATTATGAAGGCGCTACAGGAAAGTGGCGCTGCCATTATTGAACTGGGAATACCCTACAGCGATCCTTTGGCCGATGGCGAAACCATCCAGAACAGTAGCAGCATTGCGCTGAAAAACGGCATGACCATCAAAAAACTTTTTGAACAACTGAATGATTTCAGAAACGAGGTTTCGATTCCTGTGGTGCTGATGGGCTATCTGAACCCGATTCTTCAATATGGATTTGAGAATTTTTGCGCCGATGCTGCCAAAATTGGTATTGATGGTTTAATTCTGCCCGACCTTCCGGCACATGAATTTGAAAATGAATACCGAAGTATCCTGGAAAAGTATCATCTCAGTTTTATTTTCTTAGTTACACCCGAAACCTCAGAAGAAAGAGTGCGTAAATTAGATACGCTGAGTTCGGGTTTCCTGTATGCTGTATCATCTTCTTCTACCACAGGTAACGAAAAGGACTTTGGCGCAGTGGTTAAATATTTGCAAAAACTGCAAAGCTACCACCTGAAAAATCCGGTGCTGGTAGGTTTTGGCATAAAAGATAAACAAACTTTTTCGGATGCCTGCTGTTATGCCAATGGCGCAATTATTGGTTCGGCTTTTATAAAAGCGATTGGGAAAACCGAATTTGTTGCAGAGGCAGCCCAATTATTTGTAGAAAGTATTATTAATTGATAAAACAAAAATTTTTAAAAACAACCTGATTCATCACCGGTATTTAATTATAATATTATGAAACGTGTGCTATTTATTTTTGCAATCTTGCTTCCTTTATTTACACTTGCTCAAAAACTGAATATTGATGCTTCAATATCAGGTTTGGCCGATGATACAAAAATAGTGTTGAATGACCTCGAAAATCCCGGATCGCCGGTGGCAGAGGCTGTGTCGAAAAATGGCAGCTTTCATTTAGCTGGAAAATTGGAAGGCCCTTCTCTGCTTGGATTGATGATAGGCAAAGACTTAAAAACCGCAGTTTTTTTGGGTAATGAAAATGTAAAAATAACGGGATCGGTGAATGATGATCCTGACAACTGGCAATATACCGGCTCAAAAACCCAAGCTGATTTTATGAATTTTCAGAATGATTTTGTGCCGAAGTTTCAGGCCTTGAATTTACTGGCACAAAGGATTCAGATGGGTGATGAAAAAGCAAAACCGGCATTGGACTCTTCTATTGACAAGCTACAAAATGATATTGATGATTATATTAAAACCAGGCCTTCTTCTCCGGTAAGCACATTGGTTATTTTATCCACCATCGGGCTAACAGAGGATGTGGCACTGCTCGAAAAGCGCGTTAATATGTTAACATCGGAGGCTACTGCCAATGTTTTTGGCGGGCATTTGAAAAAGGCGGTAATTGATGCTAAATTTAATACTGTGGGTAGTGTGGCGCTCGATTTTTCGCAGGCTGATGTAAATGACAAACAGGTTTCATTATCGCAGTTCAGAGGAAAGTATGTGTTGATTGATTTCTGGGCAAGCTGGTGTGGGCCCTGCCGTCGTGAAAACCATAATTTAGTAAAAACCTATAACAAGTATAAGGATAAAAATTTCACCGTGCTGGGTGTTTCTCTGGATGAGGATAAGGGTAAATGGCTGGCAGCGATAAAGAAAGATGAACTAACCTGGACGCATGTCAGCGACCTCAAAGGTTGGGAAAATGAAGTGGCTCAAAAATACCGTATCACCGCTATACCTCGCAACCTGCTACTCAATCCTGAAGGAAAAATTGTAGCAAAGGATTTGCGTGGCGACGACTTGGATGATAAGTTAGAAGAAATATTGGGCAGGTAAAGACTTTCCCAAAATTGGCAGCTGAAATTATTTATTGCTATTATTGCAAAAAGCATTAATTTTCAGTAGTAATAAAATCAATTCAAATACAAAATGAACCATTCGGCGAGAGATATTATATTTTTGATCAGGGAAACCGAACTTGATTCAATTGTGTTTGAAAAAGAAATGGGAAATCTGCATCAGATTTTTGCCAGAACTGAAACCATCAGCCAGTTTTGCAGGGTACATGAGTTGGTAAACAGAAATACAATTACTTCCAAAAGAACCAGACTGATGAAATTTCTACATGAAGATCAACATAAGCCGTTCAGGTTTTTAATCAATAAAAATTAGCACATTTTTCAAGGACTAATCTTCTCCGGTAATAGCTTTTCCGGTTTATTTGGCTTCCAATATTTTTATTGCTTTTTGTACCGCCGAATCTTTGGTGTTTAAAACTTCGTAATACCCGTTATCGCGCCATCTGAACCTTGCTAAATAAGCTTTCATTCTGTCTTCCACTTTTCCTTTTTCCAGCGCCGGAATAACAGATAAATTGACAGAGTCCTTTTGGCTCCAGGTTACAAACTTTTGCCACATTTCCTTTGACGGCTCAAAATTTCGGGCATACTCACTCACTGATTTGTAAGGACTTAGTAATGATTTGTTGTCTAAATAATAATGAAATACAAAGTCATTGAAAGAGCCATTAAAGTAAAGCTTGTTAATGTCGCGCGAGGCTCTGGTGGTATCCATGCCTACAAAAATATCAGGCATGATGCCGCCATTTCCATAAAGCTCTCTGCCGGAATGAGTTATGTATTTTTTCCCTACATTTATTTTATTGCTATCCGCAAAAAATGCTTGTCCGTTGGCATAGCGCTCCCATACTTCATCCATATACACTTTTTTGCCGGCGGCATAAGATTTTTGAATACTTCTGCCTAATGGTGTGTAATATCTCGAAACCGTAAGTTTGAGGGCTGCGCCATCACTTAATTCAAAAATCTCCTGCACTAAACCTTTTCCAAAAGTACGTCGTCCGATAATGGTAGCCCTGTCCCAGTCCTGCAGTGCGCCTGCCACAATTTCGCTGGCGCTTGCCGAGAGGCCGTCAACCAGAATTGCCAATTTACCTTGTTCAAAAATTCCCGGTCGTTTGCACCTGTATTCCCTTTTGGCGCTGTTGGTTCCTTCAGTATAAACAATCAGCTTATCGCCGTCCAAAAATTCATCTGCAATTTCCACTGCCTGCTCCATATATCCACCGCCATTTCCTCGCAGGTCAAATATCAAATCCTTCATTCCTAACTTTTTAAGGCTGTCCATATTCTCCATAAACTCGCGGTAGCTGGTAGAGGAAAATTTGTCAAGTTTCAGGTAAGCGGTTACTTTGTCAATCATATATGCAGCCACTACACTTGGTGTAGGTATATTTCCTCTTACCACAGTTATAGTTTGAAGACTATTGTTTCTCAAAATCTGCAACAAGGCCTTAGAACCTCTTTCGCCACGTATGGCATTCTTTATTTTAGCAGAATTCATTCCGGTAAGGGCAATATCATTTACCTTTAAAATCTGATCGCCTATATGTATTCCGGCCACATCACTCGGACCGCCTTTTATTACGTAGGTAACATTTACGGTGTCTCTGGTAAGATTAAACTCTACGCCAATTCCTTGAAAATTACCCGAAAGGTCTTCATTGGTTTCTTTCAGGTCAATTGGAGGAAGGTACACCGAATGAGGGTCCAGTTCGTTCATCATTTCCCTGATGGCATTGCTTTGAAGCGTGTCTATTCTTACGGAGTCAACATATTTCAGTTTTATGATATCCAGCGCTTCTTGTAGTGATGAGCCTTCGGTTTGCTCAAAAAAACCGGTTTCAGGCTGCGATTTGCTAAATCTGTAGCCGATGTACATGCCTGCGATTAATACCAGAGAATATAATAATGGTTGCCAAACCTCAAGTTTCCTTTTCATCAAAATTCAAAAAAAATAATAAGGGGTGCAAATTACCCAAACTTTTGGGTTATTTGAAAGAAAAAGGGTTATGTTTTTGAAGATTTAACGGTTGTTATCTCTCAAATCTTCAAAATATGATATAATATTGGATTTTTCTTCAGATTTTAAACTTAAATTAGCAGTAATTTACTTCAATAAAAATATGTCATTAACACAACTGATAGCAGATGCAGGCGCCACCAAAACCGAATGGTGTGTTTTACAAAACGGCAAAACAAAAACTATCCTTACGGCGGGCATTAGTCCTTATTTTTTAAATACCGGTCAGATAACCGAACTTTTGCAAAAGGAATTAATTCCTAAATTAAAAAAATTCGATATTGACGTGATTCATTATTATGGTACCGGCTGCTTTAATCCTGAAAATAAAAAAATAGTAAAAAAGAGTCTGCAAACCCTGTTTAAGGGGAAAAAAATAAATGTAACCCATGATGTAGAGGGGGCTGCAAAGGGCGCTTGCGTACACAATAAAGGAATTGCCTGTATATTAGGAACAGGGTCCAGTTCTTGCTATTATGATGGCAAAAAGATAACAAATAATCGTCCCGGATTGGGCTATGTGCTGGGCGATGAAGGCAGTGGCGCCTATCTGGGACGAAAAGTAATTCAATATTATTTATACAACACTTTTGATGAAGATTTGCGTGCCAGATTTGATGCGGCTTATGTTACCAACAAGACCGAAATTTTGGAAAACGTATATAAAAAGCCATTGGCCAATCGGTATCTTGCCACTTTTGCCAAGTTTTTGGCAGAAAACAGAGGCCATTATATGATCGAAAACATAATTGAAGATGGGTTAAATGATTTCTTTTTTACTCACCTTTGCAAGTTTAATGAAGCCTGGAAATATCCCATAAATTTTGTCGGGGGTGTTTCTTTTGGTTTCAGGGATATTTTAAAAGAACTTTGTGGCGTATATAATTTTGAGTTGGGTAGGGTATTGCAAAAGCCAATGATCGGATTAGTTGAATATCATTCAGTTTAACAAAAAGGAAGTAAATATATGTCGGGAGAAAAAATAACTGAGCAACCCAGTCGCTATGACCATTTGGAGAAAATGACGGTGCTGGAGCTATTAACTGCTATGAATCAGGAGGATAAAACAGTTCCTCTGGCTATAGAAAAAGTGATTCCACAGATAGAAAAATTAGTAGAAAGTATTGCCGACAAAATGCTGGTTGGCGGCAGATTATTTTATATTGGCGCCGGTACCAGTGGCAGATTGGGCATACTGGATGCCAGTGAAATACCACCCACCTACGGGATGCCTCCCGGTGTAGTGATTGGAATTATTGCAGGTGGCGATATTGCCATCAGAAACCCTGTAGAAAATGCAGAAGATAATGCCATGCAGGGTTGGCAGGATTTGGAAAAGCATGAAATAAATGAGCACGATACAGTGGTAGGCGTAGCCGCAAGCGGCACTACGCCCTACGTAATAGGCGCCCTGAAAGAATGTCAGAAAAGAGGCATTACCACCGGAAGCATATCCTGCAATCCTGATGCTCCGGTGAGTCAGTACTCCGATTATCCGATAGAAGTAATTGTAGGTCCCGAATTTGTAACCGGCAGTACCCGCATGAAGAGCGGCACAGCCCAAAAATTAGTGCTGAATATGATTTCTACCTCAGCCATGATTCAATTAGGCAGGGTAGAGGGAAACCGAATGGTAAATATGCAGCTTACTAATGAAAAATTAGTGGAGAGAGGTACCAAAATGGTGATGGAGAAAACGGGAATTGATAATTACGAACAGGCAAAAAAACTTCTTATTGAAAAGGGTAGCGTAAAAAAAGCTATTGATTTTTATCAAAATAATCAGAACGGTTAGTTTCTTCAATAAAATTTTTCTACCACTCCCAGTCCAAACAGGGCATAATCATATTTTACCGGATCATCGGGATCAAATTGTTTTAGTTGCGCCGTAAGTTCCAGCGCTGCCTTCCAATCGTTTTGAGGGCGGTTTAACAGCTTTAGATGCCTTGCCACTCTTGAAACATGAATGTCCAGAGGGCAGACCAACTGTGATGGCTTTATCTTTTTCCAAAGTCCGAAATCTACTCCTTTTTCATTACTCCTGACCATCCATCGCAGATACATATTCAGCCGTTTGCAGGCTGATTTTTTTTCGGGTGTAGCAATGTGTTTTCGGGTTCTATCGGCAAAGTCGCCGAAATATTTTTCATCAAAAAATGAATTATAGAATCCAATCAGTGCATTTTCGATATTTTCATCTTCGGGGTTCAGATGTTTCGAAAAAGCAGTTTCAAGCGAAATCTCTTCTAAAAACCAATAGTGAAACTTGAGAAAGTCAAAAAAATGAAACAGGTCGGCAGCATTGAATGTGCGATGTACAAAATTCATAAAATCGATCTCGTCTTCCTCATCAGCATTCATAATAAAATCATAAGGCGCATTATCCATCAGGTGGAGCAGATGGAGGCATGAGTTGATGATGGATTTACGGTTCCCCCAGGCTAGAATTGCCGCAAAGAAACCGGCTATTTCTATGTCCTGCAATCTGGTAAACCGGTGCGGAATGGAAATCGGATCATCTTTGATAAAGCCGGGCTGCTCATATATCGCTGCTCGTTCGTCCAGAAAGTCCTTTATATTTTGATTCATAAAAATACTTGAATAACAAATTTATGCAGCTTTTTTGCAGGAGGAAATGTTTTCCACCCCTTTTTCTTGCCTAAACCTGCGATACTTTCCCACAGTCATTTCACTCTTCGTCACGGTCATATCGACCGAAGGTAGATATCTTATCGTTCAGAAACCAAAAGATTTCTCACTCCACTGCGTTCCGTTCGAAAAGACGATGCTATTGAGGAGTCATTTCGCAGCGAAGCGGATAAATCTTATCCTTTTGGAAACGAGGAGATTTCTTATTGCACTTCGCCTCATTCTATTCTTCATTTCTTTTCATTCCTCTCAACCTTAATCTCAACCTCAACCTTAAACTTAATCTCAACCTTGATACAAAAAAGTAACAAAAAAAATCAAGGCTGTAAAAAAAATTGCTAAAAATGATTTTGGTAGTCTAAACCCTCGCGCAGTAGTTGTATTTATTTCGAAGTCCATGCGGCGCTCAAACAACGACGGCTTTTTAACGACTACCTTCAATCATTTTTTTAACGCATTTTTTTCAAGGCCATTGTCGCAATGCGCAGCAATGCCTAACCTAAACAGTCCATCATAGAACTATAAAACCACGGTCATTCTCGCAGCCTTTTTTGATCGTCATTTCGCAGCGAAGCGGAGAAATCTCACCGTTCTGGAAGCAAAAGATTTCTCACTCCGTTACACTCCATTCCAAATGACGATGCTATTGAATCGTCGTTTCGCAGTCTCTCCTACCGTCATTTCGCAGCGCAGCGAAGAAATCTTATCCTTTTGGAAACGAGGCGATTCTTCGATTCGTTCAGAATGAGGCAAAAAGGTAATTTTTTAACGCAATTTATTCAACCCCAGCCCAACGAGACGATTGAAAAGCAATTATTTTTTATTATCCTTTTAATTTTTTTCTAAAGGCTTTCTATCGCCCGTTGCAGCTTACTCCTTACTTCTGATGCTACACCTGTAAGTTGTTCATTCTCTATTGCCATCATGGATGCCACAGGGTCAATGGCTGATATTTCGATATTTCCTTCCCCTGTTTCCTGCATAATCACATTGCAGGGCAGCATCGTGCCTATGTACGGCTCTGCCTTGAGCGCCTCATACGCAAAGTTGGGATTGCAAGCGCCGAGTATTACATAAGGGCGGAGGTCAACACCCAGTTTGTTTTTCAAAGTTGCCTGCATATTGATTTCGGTAAGAATACCAAAACCTTCTTTCTTTAATGCTTCGGTTACTCGCTCTCTGGCTTCATCCCAACTGCCGGTAACTGTTTTTGAAAAATGATAAGACATAATTTTATTTTTTATTTATTGCAAAAAATGGTAAAATTTTTAAGGTAACGGGTGATTTATGTTACAATGATTGAATATGGGGTTTTAGGTCGATTACTGTTTTTTATTTAATCTGTGTTGCGGCGTAAAACCACAACTCTTATCCGAGCGGTTTTTACATAAAACCAATCTTTTTCAACCTAACCCGTTATATTTTAACCCGTTTAGCGGTCAATATTGTTCTTAATTTTTGAATATCAATTAATAATAATAGCTTTACAGGGCGAAAAATTTGAAAAAAGACAATAAACCCGCTTATATTTAATTTTTAAAACATACAATAATGAAATTTTTTCTTGACACAGCTAATTTAGACCAGATAAAAGAGGCGCACGATTTAGGCGTTTTGGACGGCATTACTACCAATCCGTCACTGATGGCAAAAGAGGGTATTAAAGGTCATGATGCCGTAATGGGACATTACAAAACGATTTGCGAAATTGTAGATGGTGATGTGAGCGCCGAGGTTACTACAGTGGACCTTGCTTCGATGATTGAAGAAGGAAAAATACTGTCAGCCATTCACCCGCATATTGTGGTAAAAGTGCCAATGACCCGCGATGGTGTGAAGGCAATGAAATGGTTTACCGACAATGGTATCAGAACCAACTGTACGCTTGTTTTTAGCGCCGGGCAGGCCATTCTGGCTGCAAAAGCAGGCGCTGCCTATGTATCACCTTTCATCGGGCGCATTGACGATACGGGATGGAACGGAGTGCAGCTGATTGAGCAAATTGCACATATTTATGCTGTACAAGGATTTGAAACTCAAATACTTGCAGCTTCTATCAGAAACTCAAACCACATTGTTCAGTGCGCCGAAGCAGGTGCAAATGTGTGTACTACTCCTTTGGCTCCTTTATTGGGATTGCTTAACCACCCATTAACCGATATCGGGCTGGCCAAATTTATAGAAGATGCTAAAAAATTTAAATAATTAGTTTAGGGCCTTCGGGTTTCAAAGGACATGATTAACTTTATGTCCTTTGAATTTCCTTAGCCTGTAAATAATGAATATCTCCTCCTTTATTGCAAATAGAATCGCTTTCAACCGACAGCGTTCTTTCTCCCGATTCATCATCAGGCTATCCATTATTGCCACTATCATAAGTGTAGCAGTAATGATTATCACACTGGCATTTGCAAACGGTTTTCAGCAAAAGGTGAGCGAAAAGGTATTCAGCTTCTGGGGGCATATTCGCCTGCAGGAAATTCAGCCTTACCAGTCCGTCATAACCGAAGAATTGCCCATTACGGCTAATGATTCATTAATAACTGCCATAAAAAACATTCCTGAGGTAGAAACGATTCATCCCTTTGCCACCCGCTATGCCATACTGAAAACCAAAGATGACCTGGAAGGCGTTCTGGTAAAGGGTCTCGACAGCACTTACAACTTCAATCATATCAAAGATTTTATCATCGAAGGGCATCCGCCGGTATTTAACGACAGCAGCTACAGCCGGCAGATAATGATTTCGAAACATACAGCTGACCAGATGAAACTGAAAACCGGCGACAGGGTGTTGATTTATTTTATTCGCCCGGATGGCAGCCAGCGGCCTGACCGACTGACTATTACCGGCATCTTCAAAACCGGTATTGAAGAATATGACAAAACCTTTGCCATCGGCGATATCAAGCTGATACGCCGCCTGAACGACTGGTTGCCCAATCAGGTGGGAGGATATGAGATTTTTTTGAAAGAATATAAAAAAATTGACAGCATCTCCAACCAAATCCTTAACCTGCCCGAAATGCCGCTTAGTTGGAGCGCTCAGGGCATTCAAAAAATTACGCCCAATATTTTTGACTGGCTGAATATGCAGGATGTTACACGCAACGTGTTGATTGCCATCATGGTAGTGGTAGCAGTTATCAATCTGATTACCTGCCTGATTATTCTGGTATTGGAGCGGATGAGGATGATAGGAATATTAAAGGCTATTGGCGCCGGCGATTGGGCAGTACAGCGAATATTTTTACGATACAGCCTCATAATCACACTTTCGGGTATTGTGGCAGGCGTGATATTGGCTTTGGGAATTTTGTATCTGCAGGTAAAAACCGGTTTTATAAAGCTGCAGGAAGATGCCTATTACCTTGACAAAGCTGCCGTAAAAATTTCTGCGCCAGAAGTGCTTGCAATATGTGCAGGAACTTTTCTGGTATGTATGCTGGTATTGATGATTCCTACCTATATTGTAAGAAAAGTGCAACCGGTAAAGGCCATTCATTTCAGATAAGACAAAATAATACCGGTGGCTACCGCCGCATTTAAGGATTCGGCATGTCCCGTTTTTTCGATGGTAACTTTTTGATTTACATAAGGCAGCACTTCCTGCCGAATACCTTTTGACTCATTGCCAATCACCAGCAGCCCGTTTGTTACCTTGCCAAAAGAATTTAAGGACATTCCATCAAGCATTGCGCCAATTACAGGAACATCGTTCTGCGCCGATAGCCATTCGGGCAAATTGGTATAAAACACTTCTACTCTAAAGATACTGCCCATTGTAGCCTGCACCACTTTATTGTTATACACATCGGCACAGTCGGCGCTACAGATAATTTGCGCTACACCAAACCAATCGGCAATACGGATGATGGTGCCCACGTTGCCCGGGTCCTGAATACCATCAAGAACCAATGTCAGATTATTTTTTTTCAACAAAAAGCCCTCACTCCAGGGAATTTCCATCAACGCAAGCGCTTTATTGGGTGTTTTGAGCAATGAAATTCTTTCGAGATCGCCTTCTGTTATTTTTTTTACTTCAATATCGGATACCTTATTTTTATTTGTTTCTATCCATTGCGGCAGGGCGTAAATGATTTTTAAGTGTTGAGGAACCACCGTAAGGGCTTCATCAATTATTTTAGGGCCTTCAATAATATATAGATTTTCTTCGCCCCTGAATTTTTTTTGGGATAAACTTTGAATATATTTGACCTCTGATTTACTTAGCATTGCAGGGAATTAATTTTTATATAATTTGAACAATTTATCCATACCTTTTAAAAATCTGTCTTTTGTCATTACCGGCTTAATGATAGCATTTTTATTACATTCCTGCAAAATTGCAACAATTGTAAAGAAATATCCAGTAAATGAACCTTTTGTTTTTAAAACATCGATTTCTGTAAAAGACACTAACATGTCCAAAAACAACAAGGTAGAATTAGAAGACAACCTTTATGCCCAACTCGAAGACAGCCTGAAGTCGCGTGAAGTAGATAAAGTGTTTTGGGGGGTAATGAAAAAACCTGCCAGACTTGACAGTATGGCTATAAGTAACTCATTGGAGTTCATGCACAATTACCTTCACTCTCAGGGTTATTTTTCAGATTCAATGCACTTTACAACAGAGGTAAAACCTGTGGAAAACCAACTTCGCACTCATATTAAGTTTTTTATTTGGCCTGGCAAGCTTACAAGGATCGACTCATTGGCTTACTCCATGCGTTATGACAGTCTTCAGGCAATAGCCGATCGTTTTGCACAACGGTCTCTCATTAAAAAAGGAAGTCCTTTTGCAGTTTCTGCCATATCAGCCGAAATGGACAGATTGGTGGACAGATACAAAAACAACGGTTATCTTAGGTTCTCGAGAGACCTGATTTATGCACTTTGGGATACACTTGATATTTCGCTGCTGACGCCATCGCTTGACCCTTTTGAACAAATTGAACAATTGGAAAGAATTAAACAAAGAAGACTCAATCCTAAAGCCAATGTAGATATCAGGCTCAGTCCAATAACTGACTCTTCTAAAATCAAGAAGTATTATGTGGGAAACATTTGGGTATATCCTGATGTAAACGCCGACTCGACAGGAAGAAAAAGGAAGGAAGATGTTTTTGGAGATATAACAGTGGTGCAGCATTACAAAAAGTTTAAACCCCAAATTTTTACCCCAAATATTTATTTCAAACGAGGAGAACTTTATGATCAACGAAAATATATAAAAACACTCAACCGCCTCAACACATTGGGTAGCTGGCGATTAGTGGATATTCAGCAAAATCCAAGAGAAAAAGAAGGCCAGGATACGGTTGATTTTTTGGTAAAACTCACTCCTGCAAAAAAATATAATTTTACTACAAACTTTGAAACCGGTTATAACCAAAGCGCTTTGGCCGGAAATTTTTTGGGATGGGGTGTAAATTTTGGAGTACAAAACCGTAATTTTTTAAGAGGCGCCAATCTGGCTTCCTCTAATTTAAGATATGGCGTCGAATTTAATCTGGGGCAGGGAAGTTTTGTACAAACTCAACAGATAAGTTTGAGAAATTCAGTCAGTTACCCCCGATTTATTTTCCCGGGGCATCGAAATTTTGAAACAAAATTTCCCGGTACCATACAATCGGTACTGACGCTGAATGGAGCCAAAACAGATAGAAACTTTCTTTTTAACCTCACTACCATTAATTCTTCCTGGGGGTACGAATTTTCATGGGTGCCCGAAAATAATTTCAGAAACCAAAAGAGTTATTATTTAGGTGTGCGAATCCCAAATATTGAATATTCTAATCTTATTAAAAAGGACAGTTTAGATAAATTAATTAATAACAACCCTTCTATCAAAAATATATTTACTGATGGTTTTATTTCATCAGGAATTATCAACTTTTCAATGCCCTGGTCGAGCCGGTCTAGGCGGGTGGTAAACGTAGTAAGGGCTAATCTGGAAGAATCCGGGCTATTGACAGGTTTGATTTCCAATGAATTTTTGGACAGACAGCTTTATCGTTTTTTAAAAGTTGATGCAGAGTACGGCCGATTATTTAAAATGGCAAACGGTTCTTCTTTTGTAATGCGTGGATTTGCCGGTATCGGCTATGAATTTGACTTTACAAAAAACCCTGATAAACGGTCGCAGCTACCGTTTTTTAAACAATACTATAGCGGCGGCCCCAATAGTATGCGCGCCTGGCAACTTCGCAGATTGGGTCCCGGCTCCATCGTTCATTCCTTCATTCGCGACAGCGCCAGCATACCCGACAGATTTGGCGATTTACAATTGGAGCTCAATTTAGAATATCGAACCGAATTATTCAAATTGGCGGGCTTCCCTATCAACGGCGCCGTGTTTACTGATATGGGTAATGTATGGCTGCTGAAAAAAGCTGCCGGAACAGAAGAAGAAATATTTGGGTTTTCAAAATTGGGAAAAGACATTGCAATTGGCGCCGGCGCCGGTGTGCGGATCGATTTTGGATTTTTTGTCATCCGGTTCGATTACGGCTACAAGGTCAAAGACCCAAGCCCTTCGCCTGAAAATGCTGCCTATCAAAATAAGTTTTTTGCTTATCCGCTTTTCAAAGGAAGTCAGTTGCAAATTGGTATCGGCTATCCGTTTATATTTTAGGCTCTTTACGCTTCTTTTCCTTTATCGCATTTTCAAAATCGCCAATACTGACAGCATCCTTCAGGTGAAACTCGCCAATACGGGTACGGCACAGGCTGCTGAGATAAGCGCCACAACCCAATGCCTCTCCAAAATCGTGTGCCAGGCTTCTGATATAGGTTCCGGTGGTACATACCACCCTGAACTGCACTTCAGGTAGCTGTGCCGGGTTGACTTCAAATTCGGAAATCGTAATTTTTCGTGGCTCCAATTTCACGTCTATCCCCTTGCGGGCAAGCTCATATACCCGTTTACCGTCCTTTTTAATAGCAGAATGGATGGGTGGCACCTGGTCAATTTCACCAATGAATTTTTTGGTAGCTGCTTCAATATCTGCAGGACTTAAGTGCTCAAAAGGCTTAAAATTTTCAGGTTCGCTTTCGAGGTCATAAGTAGGCGTAACCGCACCAAGGGTAAAGGTTCCGGTATATTCCTTTTCCTTAGCCATGTATTCATTTATCTTTTTGGTAAATTTTCCGGTGCAGATGATCAACAGACCTGAAGCCAGAGGGTCGAGGGTGCCGGCATGTCCCACTTTTTTTATTTTAATCAGATTTCTGACTTTTCTTACAGCATCAAAAGATGTCCAGTCAAGAGGTTTATCAATAAGCAAAGCGGCGCCTTCCTCAAACTGAATCTGCTGTATTTCTTCTGTTGTCATGCCGCAAAAATATAATCTCTGTGTCAGGAATCGGGAAAATAATTGCCCGGATAATCAGAAACCTACTGATTTTGACCATATTTCATTATGACCATTACTAAAAATCCTGATTAGAATAAAAAATTTTCGTTGTTTGAGGCAAGTGATTAACTGCCTTTTATTTCTTCAAAAAAACCTGTTTGTCGGTTTTTCAGTACGTTTTCGGCATTAAAAAACCGCCCGTTCATAGCTACATACACTCCATGAGGTAATGACTGCACAAAAGCCAGAGCGCTACCCAGATTGAAAAGACCATCCGAGCTACCAAACTTTATGGGAATCATGGCTCCGGTAAGTACAATCGTTTTGTTTTTTATTTTTTTTGCCAGTAATTGGGCTGTTTTTGCAATCGTGTCGGTTCCATGGGTAATTACGATGCGTTCTTCATCGGCCTGATTACACTGATGAGCAATCAGCTCTCTATCTTCGTCACTCATTTCAAGACTGTCCACCATCATCAGTGTTCTTATTTCTACAGGTACGGTGTTTCGACCCATTTCGAGGAGGTCGTGCAGATGCGTGTCCTTAAAATACAGTTCGCCATTGAGCATATTATACTCCTTATCGAAAGTACCGCCGGTAATAAAAATCCTGATTGTTTTCATACTCTTAAAAATTCAGCAGGCTAAGTTAGAGCTAATTAGTGAAAGCTAGTTTTTGGGAAAGTTGAAAAAATTTAAAAAACACTAATTCCCGTTAAATATTTTTTGGTTAAACCTGCTGAAATAATTAGGCTTACACAGAAAAAAACATATTTAAGGGAAATTATAGATTTTTTGATAAATCAAATCAGAGCAGAACAATTCACTATACTGCCCTTTTGAAAACTAAATATCAGAAAACTATTGCAGGATGACAAGCAAAGTCAAATATGTTACATTTTTATTTCTTCTTCATTTTTATCAAAAAAGTGGTATTCAGTAAACTGATAGGTTGAGTTTTGTGCGATTTTAAATTTGTCGCCAAGTCTCTTTCTCCATTTAGCCGCTTTGCTGTTCCAAAACATTCCTTTTGTGAGATAGGCATAAATGATTGGGTGTACTACTAATTTAATCCCTTTATGTTTGTGGGTAATCAGATATTTCAGATTCTTTTCAATTTCGTCTTCGAGAATTAAAGGAGAGGCAATTTTGCCCGTGCCATGACAGCTGGGGCAAATCTCCTGGGTATTGATATGCACTTCGGGCCTCATTCGCTGCCTGGTTATCTGCATCAGTCCAAATTTGGAAATGGGCAGCACCGAATGTTTGGCTCTGTCGGTTTTCATAAACTCTTCCATCTTGTCCAACAGTTGCTTTTTGTTATCAGACTGCTTCATATCAATAAAGTCAACCACAATGATTCCGCCAATATCTCTGAGCCTCAACTGGCGGGCAATTTCCTGTGCCGCTTCCAGATTGGTTTCCATAGCGTTCTGCTCCTGATTATTTCCCACACTCTTGTATCCGCTGTTCACGTCTATTACATGCAAGGCTTCTGTATGCTCAATAATAAGGTATGCGCCACTATTGAGGTTAACGGTTTTTCCGAACGAGCCTTTTACCTGTTTGGTAATCCCAAAGGAGTCAAAAACATTTCCGGGGCTCTGATAGTGGTTTACAATATCTGCCTTTTCAGGCGCAATGCGCTGCAGGTAACTCTTGGTTTCGCCATAAATGCTTTTGTCGTTTACAACGATTTTGTTGAAATCGTCATTCAATAAATCTCTGAGGATACTGTTGGTTTTGTTTTGTTCACTCAGTATTTTGGCAGGCGCTGTAGCGCCTTTCAGATTCTCCTGCAGCAGGTTCCAGGTGTTTACCAGATTGGTAAGGTCTTCGTGCAGCTCGGCGGTATTTTTACTTTCGGCGGCTGTTCTTACAATTACTCCAAAGTTTTTGGGTTTTACTGCCTCCACAATTTTTTGCAGCCTTTTCCTTTCTTCCGATGAATGAATCTTTTTTGATACCGCTACTATATTGTTAAAAGGCGTAATCACCACATAGCGACCGGGGATTGAGATTTCGCAACTCAGCCTCGGACCCTTGGCGGCAATGGGTTCTTTTAATATCTGAACGAGCACATTGGGTTTTCCGCCCAGCACTTCATTTATTTTTCCGGTTTTTATAATTTCCGGTTCCACTTCAAATTTTGAAAAATCAAGCGGCCCTGTGGCATTTATCGCCAGGTTGGTAAATTTAAGTAAGGATTTTGCATAAGGGCTTAAATCTGTGTAATGCAAAAAAGCATCTTTTTCGTGCCCCACATCTATAAATGCGGCATTTAACCCCGGAATAAGTTTTTTCACTTTTCCCAAATAAATATCACCCACGGCAAAACGTGCATCATTTTTTTCGCTATGCAGTTCCACCAGCTTCTTATCTTCCAATAATGCAATTTCTACTCCTACGGGAGAAGCATTAATAATAACTTCCTTGTTCATTTAATGATTATCATAAATGAGAATACATGCCCCGGTAAAAAATATTAAGGTATCAGCTATTATGTGCAAAAGAGAAGGAATATGGCTAAGGTTGATGGTGTAAATACCGCACACAACCGGCTTATTACCAAATGAAGCAAAATCATAGTTAGTATGAAACTATCCAAATCAGGCTTACAAACAAGCCTTTACGCTCAGGATATGTTTCATACTAATTTTAAAAACAGGACCCTTTTAAAGATGAATTAATTATTTCTTCTTCTTATGACGGTTCTTTCTTAATCTTTTTTTACGTTTGTGCGTTGCAATTTTATGACGCTTTCTTTTTTTACCACAAGGCATATTCTATTGATTTTAAATATTGTTAAATAAATTTATTTCTTTAGTTCCTTTATTCTTTTTTCCAATTCGGCTTTTATGTCATCCCGGGTAATCAAAGGCAATGATTGGCTATACCATTTTATTGCCTCCTCTTTATTGCCTTGTCTTTCGGCTACATCGCCCAGCATTAACAATGCCTGAAGGTTCTTGGGTTGCACAACTAATACGGTATGAAGCCTTGTTGCTGCTTTATCAATCTGGCCGCTCATCATGGAAGCGGTTGCCAGTGTAATTTGGGCATATACATTTGTACTGTCCTTATCGGTCACCTCCTTCACCTTGGCTATTCCCTCCATTGGTGCCTCAGAAATACCTCCAAAAATATATGCGGCACCCATGCTCACCTTTGCCGAATCATTGTTAGGATTGATTTTTAAAGCCCTTTCAAACAAATCTTTTGACTGCAAAGCCATCCATCTCTTTATAATTGCATCCTGCTCCTGCCGAACAGCATCCAAAAACAAATGGCCTGCAAAGGTGAGATTTTTTTCTGAATTTTCCAATCTTGCCCCTTCTGCAGTGTACCAGGCATACGGAATATAAGCCCTTCCATCATCTTTCCAAAAATGCGCCAATTGATGTATTGCCTCTATCTTATTGATATTGTTTGACTTATTGTTAGTATCTTTTTCTAATGTGTTTAATTTATTAAGCAGGTCGGGAGTTAAAGATTGTTTGGAAATTGCCAGCAAAGTATCGAAAGAAATTTCGGATATCATACTTTGTCCATTATTTGGCTGCGTACTATGATCATGACCATCATCATCAGAGTGAACAGGTTTATGGGCAGTGCGCCCAAACAAAGTCAATAAAAGCACTAATACAATAGCTGTAAACACAACTATTAACTGGGGTCTCTTCACTATCAAAAAATTTTAGTATGCAAATGTAACCCCAAAGGATAAAAAATGTTTAGATTTTTATAATTAAAAACCTATATATCTTCTCCCGGGCCGTCATCGGGCTTTACTTCTTTCAGTTTTTTCACCTCGGTTGTAAACTCTTTGGCAGGCTTAAAAGCAGGAATATAATGCTCAGGAATATGCACAGCCACATTTTTCTTGATGTTTCTGCCAATTTTAGAGGCTCTTTTTTTGGTAATAAAACTGCCGAAACCACGGATATAAATATTTTCTCCGGACGAAAGTGTGTCTTTCACTTCCTTAAACATTGTTTCAAGGGTTATCAACACATCTACCTTTGAAATACCCGTTTTATCAGAAATTTTGTTTACTAAATCGGCTTTTCGCATAACTTAAAGATTAATTGTTATTTATAATGGTGATGTAGGACAACAAGTTACAACATCTTTTTTGAATTTCCGTCAAAAAAATATAATTACTTATTGCAAATATTATGTTTAAGATAAATTTGCTATTTATTTTTCAACGAAGTTAATCCATAATTGTTTGAAATACAAGGGTTTTTCAAAAAAATTACAAATTTGGGATCTGAAATTCAATGATAGGGCAATGCCCTGGAAAAAAGAGAAGGATCCTTATAAAATATGGCTGAGCGAAATTATTCTTCAGCAAACTAGGGTAGAACAGGGTTTGGCTTACTATGAAAAATTCATAAAACACTTTCCCACTATTAAGGATCTGGCTGCTGCCAATGGAAAAAAAGTATTTAAATTATGGGAAGGGTTGGGTTATTACACCCGTTGCAAAAACCTGATATTCACGGCAAAAGAAATTGTTGAACAATACAATGGCGTATTCCCTAATGATTATCATGAAATCTTAAAATTGAAGGGAATTGGGCCTTACACTGCGGCAGCAATAGCATCCTTTGCATTTAACCAACCATATCCGGTGGTGGATGGAAATGTTTTCAGGGTTCTCTCCAGATATTTTGGGATCGACACACCGATTGATACTACAGAAGGTAAAAATCTGTTTACCGACCTGGCCAATATGGTTCTGGATAAAAAAAATCCGGCCGGTCATAATCAGGCCATGATGGACTTTGGCGCTACTGTGTGCAAACCGGTGAACCCGATTTGCGAACCCTGTGTTTTCAAAAAATCCTGTAAGGCATTTTTGCAAAACAGGGTGGAAATGTTGCCTGTGAAAAACAAAAAGACAATCGTTAAAAAGAGACAATTCTACTTTTTTGTAATTGAGTCAAAAGGCAAAATTGCACTGCGCGAAAGACTTGAAAAAGACATTTGGCTACATCTTCACGAATTTCCTGTGGTAGAAACTCAAAAGCAGGAAGACATCAATGCTTTAATTAAGAATGTGCAAAAGGCAGGGTGGATAAATAAAGATGCCGTATTGTTGAGAATATCGAAACCATTTATTCAAAAGCTCACCCATCAGGTAATTCATGCTATTTTTATCGAACTAAAAGTAACAAAAACACCGGCTGCATTATCAAAATATATTTGGATGGACAGGAGTTTGCTCCAAAATATTTCTTTCCCTAAAATCATCAGAGAGTATTTGAAATCTTCGGGTCAGCAATAAATTTTTTTTAATTAAGTAAAAAAATTAATTTTATTAGTTATTAGGAGCCAATAAGATTAAAAAGAAAAAAATATATTATGAGAGGCGTTAACAAAGTTATGTTGATTGGAAATTTGGGCAGAGATCCTGAAATACAGATTTTGGATGGCAATATTGCAGTAGCAAAATTTCCTTTGGCTACCACCGAAACATTTAAAGACAGAACCGGCAAATTGGTTTCGCAAACTGAGTGGCATACTGTTGTGCTGTGGCGCGGCCTTGCCGAACTGGCACAAAAATTTCTTCACAAATCAAGCCTGGTATATATTGAAGGGAGATTGCGTACCCGAAATTGGGATGACAAAGACGGCGTAAAGAAATTTGTAACCGAAATAGTAGGAGAAAATTTAATTATGTTGGATAAAAAAGCGGAAGGAACTGCTTCTTCGGATCATTTTGATATGAATCACAATCAGGGAGGCGAAAATGACAACATTGAGCCGAATCCTTTTTAGATAAAATAAATCATATATTTTTGCTACACTTTTAAGAAAGTATAACAATAATAATAGTTTCACAAAAATAAACCAATTTGGACCCGCAGGACTCCATTTTAAACATTACAGATAAGTTAGCCTTATTAGAATTGCCGGCAAATGTGCAAAGTACTACACTGCTGGTGATTTTACTGTGCGTGTTAATCGTCATTTCATTTTCTATTGCCGGAACTCAGGCGGCCATTTTTTCTTTGGACGATAAAGATGTGGATGTGTTGAAAACAAAGCAGCAGGTATCATCAAAGCGAATTCTGGCTTTGCTCGAAGAGCCAAAATCAGTGTATGTATCCATGCTGATAGCAAAGACCTTTTGCAATATCTGCATCATTGTTTTGGCCAATTATTTAATCAATCAATATATTCCGCCGGAGTATCTTAGCAGTGAGTGGGCAATTGCATTAAAATTTTTGGCAATAGCTTTTGTATTGTTATTTCTGGTAGAAATTTTTCCAAGAGTGTGGGCATCTCAAAACAATTTACGCTTTGCCCTTGAGTGGTCAATTCTTATATTGTTTGTAGAAGGAATCCACCTGTTTTTAAGGCGCATCAGCAAATGGATTGTGTCTATTGCCGACAGTATCGGGCGAGGCGTAGGCGCCAATAAGGCGGATGAAACCTCATATCATCAATTAGATGAAGCAATTGATATACAAACAAATGACGACACTTCGCCTGTAGAAAAAGATATCATCAAGGGGATTGTAAAGTTTGGGAAAATATCAGTCAAAAAGGCGATGCGCAGCCGGTTGTATGTGAGTGGTATTGAGTATAAAACCACCTACAACGAACTGATTGAAATTATCAAAGAACTGCAATACTCAAGGCTGCCGGTTTACAAAGAAAACCTTGACAATATTGTGGGTATTTTGAACACAAAAGAACTGGTTCCGTTTCTATATGAAAATAACGTTTCAGAATATGAATGGCATTCAAAAATCAGACCCCCTTATTTTGTACCGGAGTCGAAACTGATTGAAGATCTTTTGGTTGACTTTCAAAAAAAGAGAATTCATTTTGCTGTGGTGGTAGATGAGTTTGGCGGTACCAGCGGCATTGTTACAATGGAAGACATCATGGAAGAAGTGGTAGGTGATATTAAGGATGAGTTTGATCAGGAAGAAAGCAGTATCCGAAAAATAGACGACAATACCTTTGTTTTTGAAGGCCGCACCATGCTGAATGATGTGTGCAAAGCCATGAAAATTCCTTTTGACACCTTTGACAAAGTGAGAGGAGAAAATGAATCTATCGGCGGATTGGTTGTGGAACTTTCGGGTGAACTGCCCGAAAATAATGCCGTAGTACGATCGGGAGATTTTGAGTTTACTGTGTTGGAAACAGAAAAAAACAGGGTAAAGTCTGTTAAGGTGAGCATCAATCGGGAATAATATTTTCCCTTTTCAGGAAAACATTTTTACTTTTTACCGGTTCTAAAAAAGGAACAGAATTATCATTTAAATTTTGAAAAAGTGATTGTTATAGATAATAAAATCATCAGTGATGATATAATAGAAAAACATTTTGTATGCGATCTTCCCAAATGTAACGGAGGTTGTTGTGAGGATGGAGATGCAGGCGCTCCATTAAGCGATGAAGAATTAGATTTGGTAGTAGAACATTACGAAACCATCAAAAAATACCTGACCAAAGATGCCATTGAGCAAATAGAAAAACATGGAAAATACGTTTACGATAAAGAATTCGGATGGGTAACACCTACTCTCCCCAGCGACAATGAAATTTGCGTGTATGCCTATCGGGAGAAAAGCGGCTTAATCAAATGTGCTTTTGAGCAGGCGTATAATAAAGGTGAAATCAACTGGAAAAAACCGATCAGTTGCCATTTATACCCAATAATTGCTTACAAAGGAAAACACGGAGATTATGAAAGACTCAATTATGAGCCTCGCGAAGTAATGTGCCATCCTGCCACCATTCTGGGTAAAAAATTAGGAGTGCCCGTTTACAAGTTTCTTAAAGAACCTCTTATCCGAAAATATGGAGAAGCGTTTTATGAAGCGCTTGAACAGGTGGCAGCATATAAAAAAGAAGCTGCCGAATAAGTGTTTTGAAATCATGAAATATTTTGACCATGACTGAAATCAATACTGCTTCTGATTTTTTTTATGTAGGTTTGCTTAGAAGGTATAAATACTTCATCAGTTAATTATGTCACACGAATCTTCTATATTTCAAAAGAAAAGCGCTGCCAAAGCAGCCGACCGTGAGCACAGAAAGGTAATCAACTTCAACATCAATAAATATAATGCTGCCGTTCCGGGAGGGAAAAAGCAGTTTGCAGATTTAGAATTAACCAAAGAAAGGGCTAAAAATATTAAATGGAAAGCGATTGAAACTTTGGACTTGCAATTAGAAAATTTTGAAACCGCCATCACCGCCAGAGGCGCTAAGGTAATCTGGTGCGAAAATGCCGCCCAGGCTAATGAAGCAGTACTCAAAATTTGCAAGGAAAAAAACTGCAAAACGCTTGTGAAGAGCAAAAGCATGGTAACAGAAGAAATTCACCTGAATGATAACCTTGAAAAAAACGGAATAGAAAGCATAGAAACCGATCTGGGAGAATATATTCAACAACTTGCAGGCGAACCGCCTTATCACATTGTAACACCGGCAATGCACAAGAGTGCAGGCCAGATAGCTGAACTGTTTGCCGAAAAATTAGATACTGATCCGTCTTTTAATGCAAGCCAGTTAACGCTGGTAGCCAGAGAAAAGCTGAGGAAAAAATATGCAGAAGCTGAGGTGGGAGTAACCGGTGCCAATTTTATAATTGCTGACATCGGAGGTATTGCATTGACCGAAAATGAAGGGAATGCCAGGCTGAGTTGTTCAATGCCTAAAACGCATATTGTGATTGTGGGAATTGAAAAGGTGATCCCATCAATCAATGATCTTGCACTATTTTGGCCATTACTTTCTACCTACGGTACCGGACAGCAAATTACTTCATACAGCACCATCGTAACCGGACCAAGACAACCGAATGAAAAAGACGGACCCGATGAAATGTATGTAATACTGCTTGATAATGGCCGTACCAAAATGCTGGCCAACGAAAAAGTAAGAGAAGCGTTGCATTGCATACGCTGTGGCGCTTGCCTGAACGTGTGCCCGGTGTATAAAAACATTGGCGGCCACACTTACGCTACTACTTACAGTGGTCCCATTGGTTCGGTTATCACCCCGCAAATGAAAGACCTGAAAGAGTGGAAACATTTGAGCCATGCTTCTTCATTGTGCGGCGCCTGCACCGAGGTATGTCCCATGAAGATAAACATTCACGGCCTACTGCTTGAAAATCGTCATGAAGCGTCTTTGAAAGGTTTTGCACCTATGGCCGAAAAAGTAATCTGGAAAGGCTGGAGGACAGCAATGCTGAGAAGGAGCTGGATGAATATGGTGAATGGTAATGTGAAAACAAAATTCATAAACATGGTGGCATCACCTTGGACAAAAGGCAGAAGCAAGTTGGACTTTCCAAAAAAATCTTTTAACGAGCAATGGGTGGAGAAGTATGGAAAATAACTGAATTGGCAGTTGTTTAAACAAAAAATTTTTTCTTTGCCACTATGCTTGTTTTCTCTGAAAATATTACTCCAAGACTTCGATATATTATTCATTTTTTTTCGCACGAAATCAGTAATGAAGAATGGAGGATTAGTTCCGATGCAGAGGAGTTTATCGCTTCGCACCAGCCTAAAATCAATTACAGTAATCAAAGAGTGAATGGAAATTACCTGCATATTTTCCCACACACCATCTTATTTGAAAATATAATTGTTGAGCAGGATATTCAGTGTACAAAAAATAACGAATTATCGATATTTTTTCAAAACGAAAGTGAAACAGGCTTTGATATTTTTGCAGCCGCTTTTTTTCTGTTGAGTCGTTTTGAGGAATACCTGCCTTTTATCCCCGATAAACACGGTCGTTTTCCCTATCAGAGTTCATTAGCCTATCGGGGAGGTTTTCTGAAAAGACCACTCATTAACTATTGGTTACAACAATTAAAAGGCCAAATTCTTTTAAAATATCCTGATTATACATTTAAAGAAAGTAGGTTTCAATTTTTGCCCACTTATGATATTGACATGGCCTGGAGTTACCGCCACAAGGGCTTTTGGCGTAATTCGGCAAATGTGGTACTGGATTTATTAACTATAAGATTTAGGGAAGTTGCCCATCGTCTGAAAGTTTTAACCGGTATGCAAAAAGATCCTTTTGATGTATTTGAATGGTTAGACGAACTTCATGAAATTGGCGAATTAAATCCACTTTACTTTTTCCTGGTGGCAGAAACTGTGTCAAAATTTGATAAAAATATTTCTCCCAAAAATCCGGCAATGAGGAGTGTTATTGAGCGACATTCAAAGAAATATTCGATTGGGTTGCATCCTTCCTATCGAAGCAATGAGGATGAAAAAGTGTTGATTAGCGAGAAAAATATTTTATCGGAAATTGCAAGAGAAGACATTCAATCTTCGCGCCAGCATTATTTAAAAATGAATTTACCTGAAACTTACCTGCGATTATTGAGCGCAGGCATAAGAAGAGATTTCACAATGGGATATGCCGGCAGCAACGGTTTCAGAGCATCTGTTGCTTCATCTTTTTTCTGGTACGACCTAAAAAATGAAAAGGAAACCGACCTGCTCATTACACCATTTTGTTTTATGGAAGCTACTTCGATATTTTATAAAGGGGATAATCCCGAGCAGGCATTAGCCGAGATGAAACAACTTTATAACGAAGTGAAAACTGTCAACGGTATGTTCTGCATGATTTGGCACAACAATTCTCTTGCTGATGAAGGCATTTTCAAAGGTTGGAAGGATGCTTATGACAGCTTTATAGTTTATCACACTTCATACTCTAATGGAAGTATCAGGAGCAATATCTAACTCATTAGAAAGCCATAATTATCTGTTATGGAGCTTTCCGATGCGACTGTCTAATAAATGTTTCATTTTGTCGATAGCTCCAATAAAAGCGAGGCTGATGGTATCGGCATTATGAGAAACCGCTTCGGGTGGTTTGTTTTTAATCTTTATTTCAATTGTGCATTTTTTGTCGTTAATACTTGCTTTTGCTTTGTTTTCATCTACAAAATAAATATCTGCCCCCGTAAGATATTCGGTAAAACGATGCAGTTTTTTATTTAGCTCTTCCGAGTATTTTTCTGAAAAATGTTCACTGCCTGTAATATGATTGTCGGTATGCACTCTGATTTCCATGAAAATATATTTTAATTCAACAAGCTACAAATCTGTAAAAATATGCTCTGTAAATGTAAGTAATTTTTAATTCAATATAAACTTAAAGCAAAGCTATTTTTTTTCACTACAATATTATTCAAGTGAAATTAATTTGTGCAAAAAGGCCAGCCTGACCAGGTCTGCTGTATTTTTGGCCCCTAACTTTGACAACAAGCTTTTCCGGTAGGTATCCACAGTATTGGTGCTGATATTTAAGGTTGCACTAATTTCCGAATTAGTAAATCCGTCCTTAATCAGATTCAGTACCTCGCTCTCTCTTCTTCCTAATATTATTTTATCTGAAGATTGATTGTTAGCGGCATGCAATGTTTTCGCTACTTCAAAAGCCATATAGGTCTTACCTATTGATGCCAAGTGTATGGCTTCAGAGAGTTCTTTCTGAGTAGCATTTTTCAGTATATATCCCGAAGCGCCATTGTTCATCATTTCCTTGATATAACTGACCTGATTAAATGTACTGACACCCAATATAAACATGGATGGATATTGCGCTCTCAGTTCTTTGCAAAAATCTATACCGTTTCCATCCGGTAAATTAATATCCAATAGCAAAACATCCGGCTGTTGGTTTTTCAAAAAGCTTTTGCAGGAAGCAATATTAGACGCAGAACCAATGAGCTTGATATCCTTATCATTGGCAAGCAATGCGTTTATTCCCTCTACAACCATGTAATGATCATCTGTGATAAATACCGTAATCATTCTGTTTAAATTATTTTAGAACCATCGATAAAAGTTCTCAATTCAATTTACAAATAAAAAGTAAATTATATTGTTTATCTATCCCCTAAAAAGGGGAATGGCCGGTAAAAATTATATTTATTTATAAAACCGGCCCCCTATCCGGCATATTCGGTAATAAAAAACCACGAAATGAGTCTGTGATTAATGACGTCTTTTTCGTGGTTTCGAAGATATTTCGACTTAATTTATCTTCTATTTAATGTTTAAAATGCCTCATACCGGTTAGTACCATCGACAGGTTATTTTCTTTGGCATACTCGATAGAGTCTTTATCTCTTATTGAACCGCCTGGCTGAATATAGGCTTCGATACCGGCAGCATGACCCAGTTTTATACAATCATCAAACGGGAAAAAGGCATCGCTTGCCATCACTGCGCCCTTTAAATCAAAGTTAAACTGATTTGCTTTTTCAATAGCATGTCTTAGTGCGTCAATCCGGCTGGTTTGACCACAACCTTTACCAATCAATTGATTATTTTTTACTAAACAAATTGCGTTGGATTTTAAATGTTTGCAGATAATATTTGCAAAAATCAGGTTCTTTTTTTCTTCTTCTGTTGTTTGTCTGCCGCCGGCCTCAGTCCATTCATTATAGTTTCCGTCATCATTGGATTGTTGCAGTACACCATTCAGCATGGAGCGAAATTGATTTGTTCTGATTGGTAAATTTTTTAATTGCAATAAAATTCTGTTCTTTTTTGATTTCAGAATTTGTAAGGCAGCTTCTTCAAAACCGGGCGCTATCAGCACTTCAAAGAAAAGCTCATTGATGGCATTGGCTGTTTGTGCATCCACAGTTCCATTTGTTATCAATATTCCGCCAAAAGCGCTTTCAGGATCTCCGGCAAGCGCATCTTTCCAGGCTTCATGAACGGAGGCTCTCTGCGCCACACCACACACATTGGTATGCTTGATGATGGCAAATACTACTTCCTGCTCAGATGATTTTGCAGCATCAACATTAAATTCTTTAATCAACTGAATCGCTGCATCCACATCCACCAAATTGTTGTACGAAAGGTCTTTGCCATTTAGTTTTTTAAACAACTCATTCAGGTTGCCATAGAAAACGCCCTGCTGATGAGGGTTTTCACCGTATCGCATAATTTGTGGTTGTGGAGATGACTCCAGAAAATATTCGCCGCCATCAGGCAGAAAATAATGTGCAATAGCCACATCATAGTGAGCTACTATTTCAAACGCTTTTGCAGCATATCTTTTTCTTTGCTCAATAGTGGTTTCTCCGTTTTGGGTTTTCAGCAGTTCCTCTATCGCAGCATAATCCTTTTTGGCAGCCACCACCAATACGTCTTTAAAGTTTTTGGCAGCAGCCCTGATCATCGAAGGGCCGCCAATGTCAATTTTTTCGATGATTGCCTTTTCATCATCTGTATTGGCCAGGGTTTCTTCAAAAGGGTATAAATCCACAATCACCAAATCAATTTCCGGAATTTTATATTCAAGCATTTCATTACGATCACTCTCCAGATCTCTTCTTCCCAAAATGCCTCCAAATACTGATGGATGAAGGGTTTTCACTCTGCCGCCCAATATCGAAGGGTAGCTCGTAAGGTTTTCTACCGGTACCACATTGATGCCTAAGTCTTCAATAAACTTTTGGGTGCCTCCGGTGGAATAAATGGTAATCCCTAACCTTGAAAGTTCGTTAACAATCGGCTCGAGGCCATCCTTATAAAAAACTGAAATTAATGCTGATTGAATTTTCTTGTTCATCCCTTAGGTTTTTAAAAAATTGAGCCGCAAAAGTACGTTATCAGAAATTCATAACAAAAGCGCCTTTTTCACTCACATCGAAATAGGGAATTTGAAGTGAGTCGCAATCCTTTTTCCAATAACTCGCTTTCCATGCTGGCACCGAACTGTCAATAATTATTTGAGCAGGAGTGATTTGTTTTATCAAATCTGAAATATATAGTTTAGGATTACCTGAAAGTATCGCCACATCCACATTTGCAGAAACGCTTTTATCTGTATTGACCAAGGGCGCATCTACTATTATTATCCTTTTATTATTGAAGATAAACTGATTTTCATAAATCTTTAACCCGGGGAGTTGATAATCCGGAGTAATCCTTTGTTCAATTCTTGAAGGCCTCAGATAGAAGTTAGTAAGTGCGGGGTCTTCAATAATTTCAAGGTCGCCTATAAAAAAACATTTCCTGCCATTTATGAAATCAATCGCCTGGTATTTAGGCACATTGTAAACAATCAGTTTTTTCCGGCTCGCTGCTTCATAAAACGAGTAAGACCTGATTCCGAAAAACAGAATCAGCGCTACAATGCCTATCCAGAATCCTGCTTTCATTTTTTGAAACAACCAGAAGCCAACACCGGCAATTAAGATAAAAAGTAAAATCGTTTGAATAGTATTGATTTGTAATCCGCTCCAGAGCGCAAATGGAAATTGTTCTAACCGTTCTATAAATGTGTTCAACCACCAGATCAAGCCATCAAGGATTTTGCCGAGAATAACAGCCAGAAATTTTATTGGAGAAAGAAGTACCAGAATTAATTCCCCGATCAATACCACACTCGAAACAGGCACTGCAAACAAATTGGTCAGTAGAAAATAAACCGGAAACTGATGAAAATGATAAACACTTAGCGGTGTAGTAAGTATTTGAGCGGCAATACTCACTGCCAGCAGGCTCCACAGCCAGGCAAGAGATTTATTTTTGAAATAAACCAGATTATTAAGCGGCTTGTAAAAAACAACAATGCTCAGAACTGCAGTATATGAAAGCTGAAAGCCTACATCCCATAGCCAGAAAGGATTGTAGAGCAACAAACAAAAAGCAGATGCAGCCAGAATATTATGAATAGAAGCTTCTCTCTTTAGTGTTTTGCCAATCATCACAAAGGTGAACATTACGGCAGCACGAACAATTGATGCCGCGCCTCCTGTTATAAAGGTAAATATCCAGAGAATTGAAATAACTAATACAGGATGAAGCCATTTTGTCTTACGGTGCCGAAGCAGTGGTTTAAATACAAAATCAAGTACCAGAAATATTAGCGCCAGATGCATTCCGGATACCGCAATGATGTGTACCACACCGGTATTTGTATAAGATTGCAACAGGTTTTTATCAAGATCGTCTCTATATCCAATAAGAAGCGCTTCAGCAAGGCCACGCTCTTTCTTTCCAGGAATAAATCGTTTGAATACATTCAACACATAAGTTTTTGCCGAATAAAGAAACGATTCAAACCAGGAAATATCTTTTTCATTCAACAAACGAAAATCATCAGAAGTGAGGTAAGCCTGATGCGTTACTTTGTTGAAAAGCATATATCTTTTATAATCAAAGGCACCCGGATTGCCTGTATTCCTGATTTCCTGCAGCACTTTGTTGAAAATGATTTGTGTTCCGGGTTTCAACCGTTGGTTAAAACTATCTTTTTTGAAATAGATAATTATTTTCCCGTCAACATTAAAACTGCTGTCTTTGGTAATCAATTGCGTGATTTTTGCCTCAGTTTTAAAAGATTTGGGTTTTTCAACCGGTTGTTCATCAAGGATGGCTTTAATGGTCATATCGGGCAGATATTTTTTACCAAACCAGTTATTTTCGTGTCTGATATCTTTGGTAAACACCAGCAGCATCCCCAGAAAAAACATTACCAAATGGATTACCAATCCGTAAATCATTGATAATCTGTATTTCTGAGACAAAGAAAAGAGGTTATAAATAATCAAAAACAAAAGTCCGATAACCAACGAAGAAATACTAATAAAAAATGGAATTTGCAGATACCATTGAAATACAATTCCTAAAGAAAGCGGTATGATTAACCTGACAAAAGGATTTTTTCTAAAGAATATGTACAGGTCGGTTTTCAAAAAAGCAGAATTTTTCGGATTAAATATATTAATTTCTGTTAACCTAATGCACTTAATTCTTTAATATTTAGAAATTCTTTCTATTATTTTTGCCATCAAATTTCGAATTAAACCATAAAAACTATTCAAAATGAATGGAGTAGATATTTTAGGATATAGCGCCGGTTTCATTACCACACTTACTTTTTTGCCTCAGGTGATAAAAACCTACCGAGAAAAATCTGCCCGGGATATTTCTTTAAACATGTTTTTGATAGCGGCCATCAATGAGGTAATGTGGATTGTATATGGTTTTTTGAAAAGCGATATGGTAATTGTTCTGACCAATGTGGTGGTTTTGGGAATGTCGTTAACCATGATATTCTTTAAACTGAACTATTCAAAAAATGTAAAACATTGACTATCATCTGATTAGGACATTTCACATAAGAATTATTTTCTTTTAACAATTCTTTATCATTTGCATACCTTTGCAGTCAATGGATGATAAGGAATTGAAATATCTGATACATTCTATTGTTGAAAAAGACGATAAGTCTGCTTTTGAAAAATTGTTCAGGCATTATTTCATCCAACTTGTCAATTATACTCACTCCATTATCGGGCAAAAAGAAACTTCTGAAGATATCGTGTGCGATTTGTTTGTCAATTTATGGCACAACCGAAAAACCTTGCATACCATCAATAAACTGTCATATTACCTGTACGCAGCCGCCAAAAACAGAGCCATTAACCATCTCAGCTGAAATAAAACCATAAACTATGCGAACTTCGACCATATTGGCGAAGAAGAACTTATCAGCCCGCAAAACCCAGAAAATCAGTATTCCGATAAGCAGGAATTGAAAATTATAATGGATGCCATTCATCAGTTGCCCGCAAGGTGTAAACTTATTTTCAGGCTTATAAAGGAAGAAGGCCTGAGTTATCGGGAAGCGGCTGATACGATGGGGTTATCTGTAAAAACTATTGAAAACCAGATGAATATTGCTTTCAGACGATTATTTGAAATTGCCCAAAAGAATGGCCTGCTATTCCGGAATAAGGCAAAAAAAAGATTCCCATAAATTTTTCCAATTTTCTTTGGGGGTAAAACATTTGTTATGTGTCTTTTCATTACAGGAAGCCCATAATAAATGCAGGAAAACAGGTTCATAGAATTGCTTGCCAAAAAGAAATCCAAAGAGATGTCTTTATTGGAACTGAGGGAACTATCACAAATGATTGATAGCAATCCCGAGTTCGCTGCATTTGCCCAATCAATAGAAGAACTTTATAAAACAAATTTGTTTGACCACAACCAACAATTTGAACAAAAGTATATTGACAGTCACTGGCAAAAATTCCAAGAAAGAATCGGAGATTCCGCAACCGGCAATTCTCCTCAAAACAAGTCTAAGAAAATTTATTCCATTCTAAAAATTGCGGCAGTAGCTGCTTCCATTATACTGATAATAGGCACTGCTTTTTTCTATAATTATTCAGATACTAAAATAAATAAGTTTTCCAAACAGCTTGTTTCCACCACTACCAATAAAGGCTCCAAAACCAAAATTGTACTGCCCGACAGTAGTATTGTAGTGTTAAATGCAGACAGTAAATTGAGCTATGGGCCTGATTTTAATGTAAAAACCAGAAATGTTCAACTTACGGGTGAGGCCTTCTTCGAAGTGTCGCACAATGCCGCTATGCCCTTTGTGATTCATACCGATAAGGCGGACGTGAAAGTATTGGGAACCGTTTTCAATGTTCGCTACTATCCCGAAGAAAGTATATTTGAAACTACCCTGATAAAGGGAAAGGTAGAGGTGATACCGGCAGAAAAATCGGCTAAGAAAGTGATTTTGAAGCCCATGGAAAAATACACCATTGCCAAGCCAGAAGACATTAATACAAAAATATTCAGAGAAGAAATAAAGATACCGGAGGCGGATCTGACACAGGTGACAACTATACACGATAGCATCATTTCCGAAACTGCCTGGACTCAAAACCATCTGAGTTTCGTCAATAAACCTTTGGTAGAAATAGCTGCCGAGCTTGAAAGACAATTTAATATTCAGGTTGTTTTTAAAACAAATCAATCAAAGAGTTTTCATTACACTGTGTATTTAGATAATTACAGCTTAGAAGAGGCATTAAAAGCCCTGAAAAGTCTTAAAAAATTTGACTATTCCTTAAACAATAACATTTTAATAATTGACTAATATTTTTTCATCATCTTAAACCATTAATTATCAAATGATTACATAAAATACTCAATAAAAAAGGGAGAATGCGGCAACATCCTCCCAACGGACCAAAAACAACATCAGTGAAAAATTAAGCAATTGCTGATGTTCATTTATTAATCGCTTAAAACAAAAATATGAAAAAGAAAGGTTATGGAGGCGTATCGGCAAATACGTTGTCCATCAAAAAAACGATTCTATTTATGAAAATTTCGGCTATTTTCTTATTGCTTGCCATGCAGGTGTCGGCTACAAATTTTGCGCAGGGAAAAATCAACCTGAATGCAAAAGACATTTCACTGTCCGAAGTGTTTAAATCCATTGAAAAGCAAACTTCTTACCGTTTTAACTACAGTAACGATGTTTTGCCCGGCAATAAATTGATTTCGGTAAATGTTGTAAATGCAGATATTATTAATCGTTACCCAATTTAGTTCGTATTAATTTTCTATGCTGCATATTTGACGTGGTCTGCATGGAAATATTTTTGCACCTGCTTTTTATTGCTTTTTCTTTCATTCATAAAACTTTCAACGTTGGCGCGCATTTCAGCTTTATTGATAGGGCGCTTTTTGCCGATAACATTTGTCTTTACATCCTGATTCAAATATTCTTGCGCATTCAACTCAGGGCTATAGGGCGGAATGAAAAACACCTCTATTCGATGTTTGCTTTCCTCCAGCCACGCCTGCAATTTTTTTGTTTTGTGTGCAGGATGACCATCCGTTACATAGAATATCTTTTGCTTACTATAACGAATCATTCGTTGCAAAAAATCAATAAATACATCACCGTTAAACTTATCTATCAGCATAAACTGTAAATGACCTTTATTGCTGATAGCTGAAATCATATTGAGCGAAAACCGTTGTCCTGTTGATTTCACCACGGGGGTTTTGCCTTTAGGCGCATAGCTTCTGCCTGCCTGATGGTCGCTTCGCATACCGGTTTCATCTCCAAAATAAATCGTTCCTTTCTCCTTAGTTGCCCGCTTCTTTATGGCAGGGTATTCCTTCTCCAACCATTGCTTTACCTGCTCGGGTTTCTGTTCAAATGCTTTGCGGATGGGCTTTTGCGGTGTATAGCCCCAGCTTTTTAAATATCGCCCCACCTGCTTCACGCTTAATACAACGCCATATTTCTGTTCGATAAGCTGTTGTACGGCGGCTCGTGTCCATAAACCAAAGGCCAGTTTTAACTGGTCGGGCATCTTATCCTTTATCAACCGTCGAAGTTCGGCAGCCTGCTGGCCGGTTATCTTCTTGCCTCCTTTTACGCCACGCTTCTTATTCAACAGTGAACGCTTGCCTTCTTTTTTGTATTTATTCCATGTCTTATTTACACTCCTTTCTGATACAGAAAATATCTCGGCAGCCTGCTTTTGAGTGCCCCGTTTGTTTTTTAAGTAGTCCACTATCCGAAAGCGAGTCTCTTCCTGAGCATCTTTGTTCTTACGTTTTGTATTAGCCATGTGCAAATATACAAAATATATTTTGAAATAAGAACTAAATTATGTCCTTATTAATAAGACTGTATTGAACAGGATTCTGGAAGGGCTGCCGGTAAAATGGTCAATTGAGAAATCAAATAATATTTTTCTCAATTATTCTACTGAAATTATTGCGGCAAAAGCCATTACCGGTACTGTAATGAACGATAAAGGCGAGCCTCTGGCACACGCCTCAGTAATTGTAAAGGGAACATCTGTAGGTACGGTAACCAAAGAAGATGGAAGTTTCACTATAAATGCCAATGTGGGAGATGTATTAGTTTTTTCGGCAGTGGGTTATAATGCACAAGAGTTAAAAGTTGGTGATCAGAATGAAATAATAGTAGCCTTAACAGCTATTGCCAGCAGTATGGATGAAGTGGTGGTAGTGGGCTATGGTGTACAGAAGAGAGTGAATTTGACGGGGTCTGTAACCTCTGTTGGCGCCGATAAGATTGCCAACAGACCGGTGATGAACCTTGCGGCTACTTTGGGTGGCGCTGCACCGGGCGTGAGAGTAACCCAAAGTGCAGGCAACCCCGGTGCAGAAGGAATTTCAATTCGTGTACGCGGAACAGGTTCTTTCAATAACAGTGATCCTTTGGTTTTGGTGGACGGGGTGGTTGCCGATATGGTTCCTGTAAATACTGATGATGTAGAAAGTATTTCAATCCTGAAAGATGCTTCTTCGGCAGCTATTTATGGTTCCCGTGCCGCAAATGGTGTTATTTTGGTAACTACCAAAAAAGGTAAGAAAAATGAAGCGCCGAAGGTTTCCATCAATACGCTATATGCACGTGAGAAAGCAGTAACAGATTTAAAATTTATGGCAAATACTGCCGATTGGATGGAGTTGCATAATATAGCAAAATTGAATGCAAACCCCACATCCACTTCTCCTGACTATGCTTATTCTACTATAGATGAATGGAGAGCTGCAGATGCCAATCCCAATGGAACTTATACCAATCCTGTTACCGGACAAACTATTCCAAACTGGCTGGCATTCCCCAATACCGACTGGGCACAAATACTTTTCCAACCTGAGTACTACCAGCGATATGGCGCTTCCGTTACAGGAGGCGGAAAAGCTTCTTCCTATTTACTGTCATTAGGGTATCAAAACAATCCCGGCACTCTAAAAAATACGGGAATGCAGCGCTTCAATATTCGCGCGAATTTGGAAACAAAAATAGCAGACAGGATTACTTTTGGAACCCAAACCTATGCCACCAAAGAGTATAAAGAACCGGGTAGCACCTCTATGACCTTCTTGCTTCAGGCATTCCCAGCTATAACACCCATTTATCAGGGAAAATATGGAGCCAGTGAGGACCCGAACACTACCCAAAAAGACAATATTCTTCAACAGGTTGCAGCCAATGGCGGTATGAACAATTTTACAAGAATTAATACCAGTTGGTACACTAATGTTGATATTTGGAAAGGGTTGGTAGCCGAAGCCAGGTTTAATTATAGCGAATATATTCGGGCAGACGAAAACTACTCTCAAAATCAGCCAAGATATAGTTTTCGTGAGAGTTTTGAAACTCCAAAGGAGGGTCTTGGAAACTTAGACCAGGCAACCTCCTATCGTTATTCTTATAATTCAAATAGTTATACCGCTAATCTTCTGTTACGTTATATGCGTTCTTTTGGTAAACATGATGTAGGCGGATTAGCCGGTTATGAACAATACCGATATGAAAGCAGTGGTTTCAGTGCTACAAAAAAGGGGTTATTGGATTGGAGTATTACAGACATTACATCTGCTGCTACTATGGAAGCAATCGGAGGTAATGCAAAAGGAGGTTACGCTATGTTGTCTTATTTTGGGCGTGCCAATTACGCTTATGACAACAAATACTTGTTTGAAGCCAACTTCCGTTCGGATGCCTCTTCAAAATTTGCACCCGGCAAACGCACAGGAATGTTCCCTTCATTTTCAGCAGGATGGGTTATTAGTAGAGAATCTTTCTTTGCTTCTGCAAGAGATTATATCAATTACCTGAAATTAAGAGCCTCCTATGGCACACTGGGTAATACAGTAAGTGGTAACTATGACTGGCAGACACTGTACCAAAAAGTGAATAATGTGTTTAACGAGCAGGTGGCAAATGGAGTGATTCAGCAAACAATTCAGAATCTGACATTATCATGGGAAAAATTAACCACCTATAATCTGGGCTTGGAAGCAAGGCTCCTCAACAACCGTTTAAATACTGAGTTGGATTTTTATGTGCGCAATACATCTGATATTCTCACTGCATCCATCATTTATCTGACAATGGGAAATATCAGCGCACCGATGGCCAATACAGCTTCTATGACAAATAAAGGTGTTGAGTTGACCTTGGGATGGAATGACAGAGCAGGAAAAGATTTCAGATATGGCATCAATGCTAATATTAGCTACAATGCAAACCATGTAACTAATTTTAAAGGCTCCTTGAGATACGAGCAGGACCCTAACACTTTGGATATATGGGGCAATCCCACCTGGCGTTATACTAATCTGGCCGATGTGTCAACCGGCGGAGATACGCGCCGTGTAGAAGGGCACATGATTGACGAATGGTTCCTGCGCCGTCCTTATTCGGGGAATGGCAGTTATACAAATGCTGATGGAACCGTTAATCCTGCCGGTGGGCCTAAAGATGGTATGATTAGATCCAAAGCCGATTTGGAATGGGTGAAAGCAATGATAGCCGCCGGTTATTCATTTAATAATAATAAAGTTGGTTCTGGCGCTGCAAATATCTGGTATGGTCAGATGATTATGGCAGACGTTAATGGTGATGGTAAGTATGGTAATGATGATGACAGAGAATTTACGGGTAAATCCTCTGTTCCAAAATTTGTATTTGGCTTAAATATGACTGCTGCCTGGAAGGGAGTTGATCTGAATATGCTTTGGGCAGGCCGACTGGGCTCCTACCATTACATTAATGATAGAGGAGCTAACGGTTCTATTCTGTCAAACACCGGCGATGTGGTTCCTGCGGACTCCTGGACCAAATATTATTTTTATGACGCCGTAAAAGCAAATTCTGATTATGATAATTATGATCCGGCAACAGACCCGAATGCAAAAATCAATAATAAATTTCCAAGATTATTGTCTGCCAGTTCGATCATGACATCCAATACCTTTTACCTGTATAACTCTTCATATTTTAAATTGAAGTCTTTGCAGGTAGGTTACACATTGCCTAAAAACTGGTTAAATTCTGCCAGAATTAGTAATCTTCGTGTTTTTGTATCAGGCGAAAATCTGCTGACAATCCAAAACAAAGATTTTCAGGGTGTAGATCCGGAATTGGGTAGCTCACTTATCGTTTATCCAATTGCAAAATTGATTTCCGGCGGTTTGACACTTACTTTTTAATTAATCTAATAAAACAAGATATGAAAAAGATATTATTATTAATAACGGTAATTTATACATTGGGGGCTTTGCCCGGGTGCAAGAAATTATTGGAAACATCACCTAATGATAAAATTTCTTCGGGAACCATGTGGTCCACTGAAGGTTTAGTGGATCAAGGTGTGATTGGGGTGTATTATTCATTACAACGTCCGGTAAGGAGTAATGGGCTAATAGGAACAGCTCAAAACATTGGGTACTATGGCTATGAAGCATTTGGTATGACCGGTCAGGGTGAATACAATTTGGACAATTTATTTTCGAGTACAGTAAAGCCAAGCGCCGGTTATTTTACTCATCATTGGAAATGGTGCTACGATGGTATTCACCGTGCCAATGATGCCATTGCGCATATACCCGATGCGCAAATGAAGGAGGAAAAGAAAAAAAGACTTGTAGCTGAATGTAAAGTGTTGCGTGCATTCTTCTATATGAGGTTGAACGAGCTTTATGGTCGTGACGGTTTGGGAGTACCAATTTACACAGAACCTATAAGCCCAACTGATGCCAATAAAGGCCAAAGCCCAGAATCAGAAGTTTGGGATTTAATTTTTAAAGACCTGACTGATGCCATTAATGAATCTAATCTCCCTAATAATCAGATACAAGGTGAGGGTCGTGCAAGTAAGGGAGCTGCCTATGCATTAAGAGGCAGGGCTTATCTGATGACAAATAAATATGATTTGGCTGCTGCCGATTTTTCTAAAGTAGGGGAAATGGGTTATAAATTATATTCGAATTATCAGCAATTATTTAAGGTAGCACAAGAGCGTTGCGAAGAAATGATTTTGAGCGTGCAGTATATTGAAGAACCTACCGGTTATGGTACTGCCCTTCAAAAGTTCTGCGCAGCATTTCAACAAGGTTCTAAAGATAGCCGGGGTTGCTGGACCGACTTGCAAGTTACGCCGGCATTGGTGAACCTCTATGAGGTTATAGTAAATCCAACTACTGTAAAGCCATTTAATTGGTCAGACTTTTTCCCTCAGTGGGATGCACTATCGAGTATTTCAACCGCTCAAAGAAAAGTGTTCTTCCTGAGAGACCAAAAAGTAAATGGAATGGAGGTTCATCCAACTATTACAAATGTTATTAATGCCGAGTTAAATAAATTGGATGGCAGTGCAAAAGCATTATACTTACAAGAAGGTAATGAAGCACGACTAAAAGCAGCATATTCCAATAGAGATCCTCGTCTGGCATTTAATGTAGTTACTCCTTATGCTAATTTTAAGGGGGTGAATAGTAATTCCTCCGCGGAAGGAATGTACACCTTCAGATTTCCTGTTACCGGAAAATATTATGTTGATCAATCAGGTGCCGAGCCCAATTTGAATAAAAATCTCCCAAGTACGTATTATACTTCCGGCACTTGTAATGCTCAGGCAGAATTCAAATACATACATCGCAAATTTGTTGGAGAAGGATTAGAGTATGCCCGTCGTGAGCAAAATCCGGTGGATGAACCAATTATTCGCTATGCCGATGTGTTATTGATGTGGGCTGAAGCACTGGTTGAAATGGGTGATCTTCAAGGCGCCATGCAGAAAGTAAAACAGGTAAGGGACAGAGTAGGAATTCCTACAATGTCGTCTTCTTTTGCCGATAAAAACACTGCCCGCAATTATGTACGTGATGAGCGTCGTCGTGAATTGATTGGTGAAGGCGTAAACTTCTTTGACGAAATGCGCTGGAAAACTTTAAAGGAAACGAAGTTTGACCAAAAAGTAGCACAACATGCTTGGGGTGGCACCGAAAATACAGGAGGTACCACTTATGAATGGATTGGCGATTATTGGTACACCTGGCCGGTTCCAAAGGCAGAAATAGAGTTGAATAAAAACCTGAAACCGACCCCGGGATGGATTTATTAAACTATTGAATTTTCATACTTTTGGGAGATCTCAAGAGAAGCAAATATTAAAGGGATAGACAAAAATCTGTCCCTTTTTTTCTCAAAAAAAGAAGTTGATTTTATTGTCTTTGTTGTAAATTGTGCAATGTTTTTTTTGAAAGAAACATGTCCCTTTATTTTTTATTTTTAATATTTCACCACTATGCTATTGAAAAAAAGAGCCCTCGCGGCAAGCATAATTAGACTTGGGGTGCTAATTATGATTATCTTTTGTTTGCCCCTTTTTAGCCTGGGTCAGGTCAATACAGTAACCGGCACTGTATTAGACGATTAGGGTAAACCCGTTTCCGGCGCCTCTGTTATAGTCAAAGCTACTATGGCAGGCACTCGAACTAACGATGATGGACAGTTTAACATTGCTGCTGCAAAAAATGCAGTCCTCGTTATCTCTTATGTTGGGTTTGAAAGCCTTGAGGTCCCCGTAAATGGCCGCTCAGAGATTACAATTACACTTAAATCACTTACCACCTCTTTGGAAGATGTAGTGGTGGTTGGTTATGGTACAAAAATCAAAAGAGATGTAGGCGGCGCTGTCTTATCAGTTGATCAAAAGCTGCTGAAAGACCGACCTGTAACCAATACCTTATCTGCCCTCCAGGGAACAGCTCCCGGTCTGGTTATTACACGCACCAATGGACAGCCCGGAAGAGAGGGCATCAATGCCCGCATCAGAGGTATTACATCATTGGGAGCGGGCAATGCGCCGCTGGTTATCATCGACGGTATTGAGGGAGATATTAATGCCCTGAACCCCAATGATATACAAAGTATTTCTGTATTGGAAGATGCTGCTTCTGCCTCTATTTATGGAGCAAAAGCAGGAGGTGGCGTTATATTGATTACTACCAAAGGCGGACGGTTGAACCAAAAAACCAATGTGGAAATCGTTTCAATGTACACTTTCAGAACCCCTTATGCCCGACCCGAGTTGATTAGCTCCAGAAGACAAGGCGAATTACAAAATGCAGCCCGCAAATTTGCAAATCAAAATGCCGATTTTACCGATGAACAACTCGGTTGGTTTGATGACCCAAATGTCAATGATGTATGGAATACTAATACTAACGCTTGGGACTACTATTACAATTACAACCTTGAGGATGTTTTGATGCGCAAACAAAGCCCGCAAAAAAATATCAATTTGACTATTTCCGGAGGTGGTGACAAATCAACTTTTCTGATTTCAGCAGGATTTTTGGAACAAGAAGGTGTATTTAAGTTTGGACCGGATAGCTATAGTAAATTCAATACAAGGCTAAATTATAATACAAAGTTTTCAAAAATTTTCAGCTTAGATAGTCGTTTATCCTTTACAAAGGAAAATATTGATGCTCCACCTGTGGGAGTAACAGGTGAGGGTCTAATGTACAATGTTTATTCCATTCGTGCTGCACGAAATCCAATATTTACCCCGGGTACTGATGAAACTAAATATGCTTTTATAGGCACCATTTCTTCTGCTTATCCTATACTAAAAGACGGAGGATATGATCAGGATAACAGATATAATATGAACGGCGTGTTTAGCTTATCTGCAAAACAAATACTGAAAGGGCTGGATTTAAGGGCAGTATATAGTCCCGGATTAGTGCTTTCTAACCGCACTGTGTTTAATCGTACCGTTCCTCGCTGGTCTATAGATAAAAATATGAATCCGGTACCCGGCACACCTCTCAACCAAACCAATTCTCTTATTAAGACAAGGCCTTTCAGTGTTTCTCAAAACTTTTTTACTACAGCAGATTATAATTACGTGATTAGTCAACATACTTTTCACCTGCTGGGAGGTTATGAGTTCAAGTCTTATCAGTATGATTGGATTCAGGCCAGACAAAATGCTTTGTTGCTGAATGATTTCCCAACACTCAATTATACTACGCTTCCTCAAGCCGATGTTACGAACGTTGCCGATAACATTCAGGTTAATACCTGGCTTTCTTATTTTGGAAGATTGTCATACAATTTTGCAAACAAGTATTATTTTGAAGGAACGCTGCGTCAGGATGGTAGTTCCCGATTGGCTCCCGGGCATAAATTTCAAACCTTTTATGCCGGAAATATATTTTGGCGTTTAACACAGGAAGATTGGTTTAAAAATGCGCTGCCCTGGGTAAACGAATTTAAAATAGCAGCATCCTACGGTACAGCAGGTGGTGCTCAAACACAAGATTCCAACTCAAATAACTATGACTTTCAGGGACCGCTTAACAGAGGATATTATCCCTTTAATGATGCACGCACAGCTTATTTTTATCAAGGAAATTTACCGGCCGATAGTAAATCATGGGAAATCATAGAAACCACCAACTTTGGCGTAGATCTTGAAATAATTAAAAGAAAATTGCGCTTGCACTATGACTATTTTATCAAAAAGAATAATAACGTTTTTGTTGGCCAGCAACTTCCTGCACTTCTTGGCGTAACGCCCAACCAGGCCAACTTAGCCGCAATACAGGTAAAAGGCTGGGGGCTTACCATCAACTGGAATGATGTGTTTAGAAACGGTAGTTACTTTATTACAGCCAATTTGAGCGATGACGTTAATAAGGTAGTCAAATATGATGGATCTGTATCTTATGGTGCAGGAATCAACAGCTCATTACCGGGATTGTCCACCAATTCAATATTTGGTTATAAAGCCAATGGGTATTTTACAACAGCAGAAGAGGTTCAAAATACGCCACGCAGAACGCCGAACACAGGAATTGGCGACATCAAATTAATTGATATAAATGGAGATGGCCTGATTAACGAAGGAATAAATACTGCCGACAATCACGGCGATTTGGTTTATCTTGGTAATACGAATCCTCGTTACGTATTCGGATTGAACGGAGGTTTTAACTGGAAAGGATTCGATTTCTCAGTTCTATTTAATGGAGTGGGTAAAAGAAGCATTCTAATTGAACCTTATGCAGCCATTGCATTTTATGATGGCTGGAGGTTGCCTTGGGCCATTCATCAGGATTATTGGACACCCGAAAATCCAAACGCAAAATTTCCGGCTATCCGTTTCAGCGATAGAGTAAATAATGTTACATCCTCTCATTGGGTGCAAAATGCAAGTTATATACGTCTGAAAAATCTGCAAGTGGGCTATACTTTACAAAAGAAGGTGCATAACTGGAGAGCTATTGGCGACATAAGAATCTATTTCTCAGGTCAGGATATGTGGGAGAAAACAGGTATGTGGTTTAACTATTATGATCCCGAAAATACAGACAGGATAACATTCGGCTATCCCATGTGGCGCAGTTATGCAGTAGGATTAAATGTTAATTTTTAATCTTAAAAACATTTTTGTAAAACGATAAAATATTAACAAAATGAAAATAGATTATAATAAAAATAGATTTATGCTCCTTTCTTTGTTTGCGGCTGCTTTGTTTGCAGGCAGCTGTACCAAGCAGTTGGAGCAAAACACAAAAACAGTGATTACCGATCCTGTTTTTTGGAAAAATACGAATGACTTAATGGGCGGTGTCAATTATCTGTATCAGAGTGTTCCCGATTTCGGTACACCATTAGATGATTTAAACAGTGATTTTGCGGCAAATGTTTTTGGCGGCACATTTAATACCATCAGCGACGGTTCCCGAAATGTACCATCGGGCGATGGCAACTGGAATAATAATTACGCCTACATCAGAGCTGCAAACAATATATTACAAAAAGCAGCAGGTATTCCTGACGATGCACTAAAAACTTATGCCATTGCTCAGGCAAGATTCTTCAGAGCATTGGCCTATTTCAAATTAGTGAGAATCTATGGAGATGTACCCTACATCGGCAGAACCATTACCGGACGCGATGATGAAGCGCTTTATACCCCAAGATCTGATCGCAGAGCAGTTATTGACTCCATTTATGCAGATTTGGATTTTGCAGCCGCAAACAGCCCGCAGGCTGATGAAATATCAGGCAGCACCTCTACTACCGGACAGTTAGGCAAAGAATATGGACGTGTAACACGCAGTGCTGCTTTGGCATTAAAATCGAGAGTGGCGCTATATGAGGGCAGTTGGGAAAAATACCATGGAGAGCCTGAATTAAAAGGACCGAAAGACCCCACCAAACACTTCACAATTGCCAGAGATGCTGCATTAACGGTAATGAACGAAGGCAAACACAGCTTGTTTACCGGCACCGGAGCCATGAGTTTTCAGGACCTGTTTAGGTATCCTGGTGAGACGTATTCAAAAAACAAAGAAAATATCCTTGCCCGATTGTATGGCAAAGACATACAGAATGTTGTAGCAAATAACGGCGGTTATATGCGTCCTTACAATACCGACGGACAAAATGCTGCTACCCGTGCTTTTGTAATGCTCGCACTTTATTCAGATGGGTTGCCTGCCGGAAAATCTCCTTTGGACTCTAATGGTAAAGAAACCGGTTTGCTTACCGATTATCAAAACAGAGACCCCCGGCTGGTATTAACATTGTTCAAAGTGGGCGATCCTTATGCTTCTATTTCGGGTGGCAACCCCACATACAGAAATACATACTGGTACCATCAACAAAAATACTGGACCGGTCAGGCTGACTTTTTGATAAGTCCGAATATCTTCCTTGATTTCATTGCTATCAGATACGGAGAGGTGTTACTGAACTATGCCGAAGCAGTTTATGAATTGAATGGAAGTATATCCGATGCTGATCTGGACAAATCAATTAATCTGTTGAGAAAAAGAGCTACCAACAACGATACTTCAAAACTGCCTTTATTGACCAATGCATTTGTAAATGCCAACGGATTAAATATGCGCGATGAAATCCGCAGAGAGCGCTCCATTGAGCTGGCGTATGAAGGTTTTCGCTATTGGGATTTGTTGAGATGGAAAACTGCAGAAATCGAGCTCCCCAAGCCTATTCTGGGACGCAAATATTTTGACGGTTTAGACTATGGCGGCAGCACTAAGCCTCCAATGTTAAACGGATATGTACTCTTTCAGGTAGCCGATAAAAGAAAATTCGATACTCAGAAGGATTATTTATGGCCATTGCCTACCGGTCAAATCGGTTTGAGTAACGGAACATTAACTCAAAACCCCGGATGGAAATAACGACTTTCTGTTAGTCGGATATTAATCCGCAGCCAAAGGCTATATCAATAGTTTTACTTTGAGCAAAGTTAAGCAATATTGATATAGCCTTTGGTTTTTAGATTGCTCTTTATTTAAATTATATAAAGTCCTTATTAAAAATTTTCTCAAATCATGTTTAAATCAAATTACATTTTTGCACTACAGGCCATCATTTTTTTTGTTGCATGTACAACATCCAAAAAATCAGCAACAGGCGTTTCTGATGATTTTATTAAAAACAATTTCTCAAATGCCACCACCATGCTGAACAATATGCTGAAAACAGCAGATGAAAAATTTTCAGTAAAAAACGGCGCCTATCCCCGCACTACCAACAAAGAAGGTAAGATGGCTACAACCTCTATGTACGACTGGACGCCGGGCTTCTTCCCCGGCAATCTCTGGTACACTTATGAATTTACCAAAGACCCTTCGATAAAAGCCGAAGCAGTGAAGTGGACCGAAAAATTAGAACCGCTTCAATATTATACCGGCAATCATGACTTAGGTTTTATGGTGTATTGCAGTTATGGCAATGCCAACCGTCTGGCCGGCAAACCTGAGTATAAAAACATACTGATCAATGCAGCTAAATCACTCTGCTCCAGATATAATGCTACCGTTGGTTCCATCAAATCGTGGAACAGGTTCAACTCCTGGCATGGAAATGCATCTTACGACTTTCCGGTGATTATTGACAACATGATGAATCTGGAACTTTTGTTTTTTGTCACAAAAATTACAGGCGATAACTATTACAGAAATATTGCCATCAAACACGCTGAAACAACCATGCAAAACCAGTTCCGACCCGACTACAGTTCTTACCACGTCATTTGTTATGACAGTACTACCGGAAAGGTAGTGGCTAAAGAAACAGCTCAAGGTTATGCCGATAATTCTACCTGGTCGCGCGGGCAGGCATGGGCAATTTATGGTTTCACCATGACCTATCGGGAAACCAAAGATCCTCGCTTTCTGAAAACAGCTATTGGCCTTGCCGATTATTTTATCAATAATAAAAACCTGCCTGAGGATGGCGTTCCTTACTGGGATTTCAATGCTAATGAGCCCGGCTATACACCCGGAGTAAAATCCTATGCCAATAAGGTAACGACTAAATATCGTGATGCTTCTGCGGCACCTATCACCGCCTCCGGACTTCTTGAATTGAGTACTTATGTGAGTGGAAAAGAGTCGGAAAAGTATAAAAATTTTGCTATCAAAATGATCCGGTCATTGGCCGGCCCTGCTTACCTTGCCAAACCCGGAACCAATGGCGATTTCATCATCGAGCATTGTGTAGGCAGTATTCCGCATCAGTCAGAAATTGACGTGCCATTGGTGTATGCCGATTATTATTTTTTGGAATCATTAATCAGGCTCAACCGCATAAACAAAGGCCAGGCGCTGATTCAATAAAGGGTCAGGGGAGTAGGCTATTGTTTTTAAAATAACTTAAATTGAACTCATTTTGAAGCGAATAATATTTCTAACCACTTCTTTATTTTTTGGGGTTTTTCTTTTCGGTCAAAAAAACAAACCGGCTGTGGTTTCCACCGGTGTACAGGACCGGGCTTACTGGGTGAAAACACTCGATAAAATAGCCTGGCCGGTGATCAATAATCTGGCAAATGGTACACTCAGGCAGAATATGCCGCTTGAATTGGGTCCTCAATATTATAAAAATGTGAAGGAAGTTACCTACTTGGAAGCGGTTGGCCGCTGCCTTGCAGGGATAGCCCCCTGGTTAGAATTACCGGATGATAATTCGCCCGAAGGAATGTTGCGCAAAAAATATAAAGACGCAGTGATAAAAGGGTTGACCAATGCTGTGAACCCCCAAAATCCGGATTATCTGAATTTCAGAACAGATAACCAACCGATTGTTGATGCTGCATTTCTGGCACATGCTTTTCTCAGGGCGCCAAAGGCTTTGTGGGAACCTTTGGATGAAGTTACGAAACAACGATTTGTTTCGGAATATAAATCACTTCGTGATCGTTCGGGTAGTTATAACAACTGGCTCTTATTCGCTGCCATCAATGAAGCTTTCCTTAGGGCGGTTGGTGAAGAGTTTGATCCCGCAAGAATTGATTTCGCAATCAACAAAATGCAGGAATGGTATGCCGGTGATGGCCAGTATAATGACGGGCCTAAGTTCAGTATGGATTATTATAATTCGTTTGTAATTCATCCGATGCTGGTTGATTTGCTGGCTTCGCTAAAGACCAAACCCGCAACAAAATACAATCAAAAGGGATATGGAGTAGAATCAGCCTATCAGCAGGCAGTAAAAAGAATGGTGCGTTATTCTGAATTTCTGGAACGATTGATTGCACCTGATGGTACCTTCCCTGCTTTTGGTCGTTCTATTACCTATCGCTCTGCGGCATTTCAGGCATTGGCACAAACAGCCCTGATGCATCAATTGCCGGAATGGGTGTTGCCTGCTCAGGTTCGTTGCGCCTTAACCAAAGTGCATTACAATCTCTACGATGGCAATCAAAACTTCGATGCCAAAGGTTGGTTAGTATTAGGTTTCAATGGACATCAACCCATGGTGGCCGATCAATATACTTCTACAGGAAGTCTATACATGGCCACACTTAGCTTCTTACCGTTGGGCCTTCCGGTAAATGATCCCTTCTGGACCGACCCGGCTGCAGACTGGACCGGCAAAAAAGTATGGAGCGGTCAGCCGGTGAAAAAGGATTATAAAGTAGATTATTAAAAGAGGATTTCTGTATTTCTGTAAATCATTTGCCATTCAATATGAACAGGTTTTTTTTATTATTGATTTTTCTTTTAACCGGGTGGATGGCAAATGCTCAGAATTCATCAGTACAAGACTGGGCATCATTTCTTTCGCGAAATGATATGGTTTACGACACCCTTACCACGAGATGGGAGGACGGTGTTTTCACCGGAAACGGTTCAATCGGTGCTATGCTGTATATGGCAGATGAGAACAGTTTCAGGCTCGAAAAAGGCAGAACTGATGTTACAGATCATCGCCGGGAAAAAATTTCACATCTCTACGGTAAGGCCCGACTGCCCATCGGACATTTTATGATTTCACCCATCGGTAAAATTTTAAAAAACAGCGCAAGATTACATCTTTGGGATGCGGAGGCAACAGGAGAACTAATTACTACCAAAGGCTCCATTAAATGGCGAACCTTAACTTTATCCCAATCGGATATCATCGTTTTTGAAACCGAATCATCCGGAAACGAAAAACCAAACTTCCGGTTTGTACCCGAAGAGTCAGTAAGCAGTCGTGTAAAATACATGTCTGATGTACCCGAAGGTTATGGTCCTAATCCTCCTTTTAAATTATTTGAGCGAAAAAACATATCCTTTTGCCGGCAACCTTTACTTGCCGGAGGCGATTACACTACTGCCTGGAAGACAAATGTTTCGGATAAAAAAGAATTCCTGTTTATTACCGTTCAAATTGAAAAACAAGGTTCTTCTGTTTCAAAAGCAGAAAAGCAAATCAATACTGTTTCTGAAAAAAATATCGCCGGTAAAATCGTTCAACACTGCAACTGGTGGCACAGGTTTTACCCCGAGTCATTTATTTCCATTCCTGATGCACGGATGGAGTCGTTCTACTGGATTCAGCAATACAAGATGGCATCTGCCACCCGTGAAGGCAAGATACCGATTGATCTGATGGGCCCCTGGTACCGCTACACCCCCTGGCCGGCTTACTGGTTCAATCTGAATATGCAGCTCATTTACTCGCCCATGTATGCCGCCAACCGGCTTTCGCTTGCCAAAGGTCTTTTACAAATGATTGATGCCGCCCAAAATAATCTGGTCTTGAATGTACCCGAACCCTATCGGCATAACACAATGGCTTTAGGACGTTCCGGTGGGTTGGACATGTACAGCCCCGTAAAAGTTTTTAAAGAAAGAGACCCTTCTGCCACTGATGCCCAATTGGAATTAGGCAATCTTACCTGGCTGCTGCACAACTACTGGCTGCATTATCGTTATACAATGGATCCGCAGATCAAAAAACAACTGATTCCATTGCTCAAACAAAGCATCAACTATTACCTTCAATTAGTTTACAAAGAAAATGACGGCAAATGGCATCTGCCTTATAGCTACTCTCCCGAATATCCCGGAGGCGTTACCCGCGACTGTAATTACGATCTGTCGTTATTGAGATGGGGATGTCAGACTTTATTGGATTTGGCGCCGGTTGATCCACTCTCCTCAAAATGGAAGGATATTCTTAAAAATCTCATTGATTATCCGCAGGATGAAACAGGGTTAAGAATTGGCAGAGATGTGGCCTTCAATCAATCGCACCGGCATTACTCACACTTACTGATGATATATCCGCTCTACACCATGAACTGGGATCAACCCGAAAACAGGGCATTGATACTTAAATCTCTTAATCATTGGCATAGTTTCAAGGGCGTTTTACAGGGATATTCCTTTACCGGCGGGGCATCCATCTATGCCACTATGGGCGAAGGCCAAAAAGCAGTGGACTATCTGAATCAGCTTCTTGACAGATACGTAAAAAGTAACACCATGTATTTAGAAACAGGGCCGGTTATAGAAACCCCTCTGGCTGCGGCAGCTTCCATACAGGACTTGCTGCTACAAAGCTGGAGTGGTAAAATCAGAGTTTTCCCCGCCATACCGGATATCTGGAAAGATGTGGCTTTTGAAAACCTGCGGACAGAAGGCGCTTTTTTAATTTCTGCTTCTCGTAAAGACGGAGAAACGCAGTGGGTACGCATTAAAAGCCTTGCAGGGCAGCCCTGCATTATTAACACGGGTATAAAAAGCATTTTGAAAACAAGCAGTGCAACTACGGTGATTGAACCTTTGGAAAACGGATTTATCAGGCTACATCTCAAAAAAAATCAGGAAATCATTCTTTTCAAAGAAGGTATTACTCATTTTAAGTTACGTCCTGTCAGTTGCAACAATATCAATCAGTTACATTTTTGGGGTAAAAAATAGCTCGGTTTATTTTGAAAAGACAGCAAAGTAAGCAAGGTATAATAATGGGTTGAATTAGATAAATTTTATTTGGCTAAAAAAGGCTGTCATCATTTTTAACAGCCTTCTTTTCTTGCATTTATATTCTTTTATGCTCGTTTAAACTCTATTTTCTTATCGGCTATAGTAATAACCAGTTTGCCTTCATTAATCTTCTCTATCGCCCACACAAATTTATTAGCCGCATCATTTGATAGTTTTATGTTGCCATTGGCATCTATTTCAATGTATTTGTTGTACTGCTTTAACATTTCTGCAATCAAATTATTCAAATCAGAGGATAAGCCATTTGCCGCTTTCAGATTAGTTACGGGTGTTCCGTTATTCAATACCTCAATTTTAAGATTGCTGATGAAAACGTTATCCTCCTGCAATATCCAGTTGCCGGAAACATTTACTGCAAAATTGAATTTGTAAGCGCCAAAAACTCCGGAAAGAGCAGCGCCAAACTTGAATGATTTGTCGTTGTTGAAACTCAACTGTTGTTTCACCCCTGCCGACTCGGCTACCCAACTATTTTTGGTAAGCGTTTCTTCTTTGCTTGATAAAACATTATCAGTGTTTTTTTGGCAGGCAAAAAGCGAAACAGACAATAATATAAAAATAAAAATATTTTTCTTCATTGTTTTCTATTTTATTAAAATGAATTTACTTTTTGTTGTTAATTTAATGCTTTTACGAAATTATGAAATGGATTTTTATAAAAAAATAATATTTTTTAAAATTTTCATATTGATCTATGGCATTTATATAATATTTTATCGACAGTAGCTTATTGATATTCAAGTTACAACAAATTATTAATAGGTATGCTGTTATTTTAGCCTGATTTTCCCAGAATTGAATGCTTCTTCTAATTTATTAAATCTCATCCGGCAAAATAATTTACCTTTGCAGCCCTAAAAACACATAAACAATCTGTTGAAATGTTAGATAAATTAGAGGCTATAAAAGCCAGATATGACCAACTGGGAGTGGCGCTTACCAATCCTGAAATTGTAGGAGACAATAAAAAATTTGCTGCTACCAGTAAAGAATATCGCAGCCTTGAAAAAATTGTAGTGGCTTATGAAGAATATAAAAAGCTTTTAAGCGATCAGGAGTTTAATAGAGAAGCGCTGAATGATAATGATGAAGAGCTTAGAGAAATGGCAAAAGAAGAGGCGCCACTGCTGGAAGAACGCAAAGAAGAACTGGAAACACATATCCGGCAATTGCTGATACCCAAAGACCCTCAGGATGAAAAGGATGTGATTCTTGAAATTCGGGCAGGAACCGGAGGCGATGAAGCAAGCCTTTTTGCAGGCGACTTGCTGCGCATGTATATTAAATATTGTGAGAAAAAAGGGTTCAAAACAGCTATCCTCAGCGAAAATGAAGGAACAGTAGGCGGATACAAAGAAGTTCAATTAGAAGTGACGGGCGATGACGTGTATGGAACACTAAAATTTGAAAGCGGCGTACATCGGGTGCAAAGAGTACCCAATACCGAAACACAGGGCCGCGTGCATACTTCGGCAGCCACTGTGGCAGTAATGCCGGAGGCAGACGAGATAGATTTTGACCTCAAAGAAAGTGATGTGAAGATGGAAACCGCTCGAAGCGGTGGCGCCGGGGGGCAAAATGTAAACAAAGTGGAAACCAAAGTGATGCTTACACACATTCCTACAGGAACAGTGGTCATTTGCCAAACTGAACGCACTCAGCTTGGTAACCGCGAAAAAGCGATGAGTATGATGCGTACTAAACTGTACGAAGAACAAGTGCGAAAACAGGAAGAAGAAATTGCACGCCAGCGTAAAAGTATGGTGAGCAGTGGCGACCGCAGCGCCAAAATAAGAACCTACAACTGGCCACAGGGCAGGGTAACAGATCATCGAATCAATCTAACCTCTTATAATCTGGATGCTTTTGTAAACGGAGATATTCAGGAATTTATAGATAAATTGCAGTTTGCCGAAAATTCCGAAAAGCTTACAAAGCAGGAGTAGTAAAAGCTGGTTTTATAGGTAAAAGATTAATAAAGTAGTTTCTTTGCGCAAGGATGATATTTCTATTCATGCAAAGAATAAGCAGTGTAATTGTTAATTGATTTAAATATTTGAATATGACTATTTTCTCAAAAATTATAGCGGGCGAAATTCCTTCTTACAAAATAGCCGAAAATAATAAATTTTACGCTTTTCTGGATATTTTTCCATTGAGGATGGGGCACACCTTAGTCATTCCAAAAATTGAAGTGGATAATCTTTTTGATTTGTCGGATGAATATCTGGCCGAAATGCTGGTATTTGCCAAACCCATTGCAAAGGCTATTGAAAAAAGTTTTGATTGCAACCGTTGCGGCATTAGTGTGGTAGGCATCGAAGTACCGCATGCCCATATACACCTCATACCATTGAACAATGCCAACGACCTGAATTTTGCGCAGGAAAAACTTACAGTAACTCCTGAAGCGTTAAAGGAAGTGCAGCAGAAAATACTGTCTAATCTGTAAGACAAACCAATAATTATTAACCTCATTTTGGTTGCCTATTTTAATGGCCTTGATTTTTTTTGTTACTTTTTTGTATCAAGGTTGAGATTAAGATTAAGGTTGAGGTTAAGGTTAAGGTTGAGAGGAATGAAAATAAATGAAGAATAGAATGAGGCGAAGTGCAATAAGAAATCTCCTCGTTTCCAAAAGGATAAGACTTCTTCGCTGCGCTGCGAAATGACGATCAAGGAGGGGCGAAATGACACCTCAATAGCATCGTCATTTCTATCGGAGCGAAGCGAAGTGAGAAATCTCCCTTTGGTCGATGTGATATTTAAAAGTGATTGAAATGACGGGGGAGAGGTTCGGCCGGGTTAGGTGCGAAAAATTATTTTTAGCAAATTATTCATACTTTTATGAATGTTACATTCATTTCTAAGGTATTGTATGGCAATGAGCATTGCCGCAGGAGCGGTTGTTTCGGCTTATGCAAATAATAATCCTATTGAAGGAAAAAGGTTTAAGGACCAGGTTTTTGCTAAAGTTGCTGTTCAAAAAAATATCAGTTATAAAAGCAGTTTGCCTGCCGGAGAAAAAGCAAAATCGTTTTTGATGGACGTATATCAACCGGAAAATGACGCTAACAAAGCCCGACCTCTTATCATTTGGATACATGGTGGCGGATTCAGGTTTGGAAAGAAAACCTCCCGCGGCACACCCATCTGGAGCAAACGCTTTGCAAAAAGGGGATACGTATGTGCCGCCATCAATTACAGGCTCACTAACCGAAAATCTATGTCAGATCGTAATAACCTGATGAATGCCTGCAAAGATGCAATGGAAGATGTGAACAGCGTGGTGGCATTTTTCAAAAAAGAATATGTTCGGTTTGGGATAGATACCACAAAAATCATTTTAGCAGGCAACTCGGCCGGGGGAATCACTGCTTTGCAGTCAGTGTTTAGCAGCATTTCAAGGATGGGCGCGTCCGAAGGTCATGCTTTTTCTCCTGCTGATACCGTTGTAAATCCAAATAAAATAGTAGCAGTTATCAATTTTTGGGGGGGAATGTTTGACAGTACCTGGCTCAAAAACACAAATGTGCCCTTTGTAAGTGTACATGGCCTCAAGGATAGGGTAGTACCGGCCAACAGAACGGACAGAGGAATTTTTGGAAGCGTGATTATTAACCGGTATGCCACCGAGTTAAAAATCCCCAACAGTGTACATATATATGACAGGTTAGGTCACGAATTACAAAAACACTTTATCCCCTTTCTGGCAGGCCGCCCTGCAAAAAAACGGTGGAATAAGGGTGGAGACTTTGCCGGTGATTTTCTGTATAAACAGTTGTTTGAGCATTAGTTGCATTTAGGCAGGGTAAGCCGATTAGTGATTTGTAAAACATATTTTCTTTGCAGCAACGGTTGTATGTAAACTCATAAAAAAGTAAGGCGCCATGTAATGCAGGATGAGTATCAACAAGCAGGATGGAAGAAATTGAAAAACGAATAAGGAAAGCCACGAATGCACGAATATATCTGCTGCAATAAACATTAAGGTTCGATTAAGCAATCATCACTTAATGATTCTTCATTTCTTAATGTTGAAAAAAGAATAAATGCCGTCACTTGCTTACAGCCTAAAGCCTATAGCCTAAAGCATATAAAGCTTAATGACCCTTAATTTCTTAATGTTGAAAAATAAATAAAAGCAGTCAACTTGCTAATAAAAAAACCGCCCATTTCTGAGCGGTTTTCTATTTTGAGAATTTTAATTTTTCTTCAGATAATCCCGCAATACATACTGTAGAATACCTCCGTTTTTGTAGTATTCAATCTCTATTGCAGAGTCAAACCGGGCTTCTGCCTTGAAATTGGTTTCTTTGCCGGAAGCATGAACGGCTTTTACATCGAGCATCTTATGTGGAGTCAGGTTTTCGGCCAATCCGCTGATGCTGTAGGTTTCGGTGCCATCCAGGCCTAAAGATTCGGCATTTTGCCCGTCAGTGAAAATCAACGGTGCCACACCCATACCCACTAAGTTGCTTCTGTGTATGCGTTCGAAGCTTTCTGCAATTACTGCTTTTACACCCAGCAGGAAAGTACCCTTTGCTGCCCAGTCGCGAGAAGAACCTGAGCCGTATTCTTTACCTGCCAAAATAACCAACGGCGTGTTTTCGTCTTTGTATTGCATGGCGGTTTCATACACTGTTTTCACCTCTCCACTGGGGATATGGCGGCTGTAACCGCCTTCTCTGTCAGCAATTTTGTTTTTGATACGCACATTGGCAAAGGTACCGCGCATCATTACCTCGTGATTTCCGCGACGCGAACCATAGGAGTTGAAATCAGCTTTGTGAATACCATTGGCTGTCAGGTATTTACCGGCTGCCGAATCTTCTTTAAACGAACCGGCAGGCGAAATATGGTCGGTAGTAACAGAATCACCCAAATAAAGCAGCACTCTGGCGCCGTTAATATCGGTTACCGGGTCGGGAGTTGCCTTCAGGTTTTCGAAGAAAGGCGCTTCCCTGATGTAGGTAGAACTTTCATTCCATTCAAAACTCTGGTCTAAGTTTACTTCCAGATTCTGCCAGTCGGTAGCGCCATCGAAGATCACGTCATACACTTCGCCAAAGTCTTCCTGCTTCATACAATCGTTGATGGTGTTGGCAATTTCTTCGCGCGAAGGCCAGATATCTTTCAGATAAACCGGTTCGCCATTGGGGTCGTAATCAATAGGGTCGTTAATCAGGTCCAGATCCACCCTTCCTGCCAGTGCATAAGCCACTACTAACATCGGCGACATCAGGAAGTTCATTTTCACCTGTGGATGCACTCTTGCTTCAAAGTTTCTGTTGCCTGATAGTACGGAGGCCACTACTAACTCGCCTTTATCCACCGCAGTAGCAATGGCAGGAGGCAGTGGGCCCGAGTTTCCGATGCAGGAGGTACATCCGTAACCTACTGTGTGAAAACGAAGCGCATCCAAATCCACATTCAGCCCGGAGCGTTCTAAGTATTTGGTTACTACTTTTGAACCCGGAGCAAGAGAGGTTTTAACCCATGATTTTGTTCTCAAACCTCTTTCAACAGCATTTCTTGCCAGCAGGCCTGCACCCACCATTACGGCAGGGTTGGAGGTGTTGGTACAGGAGGTGATGGCTGCTATCACGATGCTGCCATCGCTCAATACAAACTCTTTATTAGCCTGTTTGATTCTTACCGAGTGGTGTTCATTATCTGTAATTACCTCTGAATGGCTTTCGCCTTGAATGGGAACTTTGCCAAAGGTAAATTCGGTACCGGAGCCGCCCTCTTTCAACCATGCCGAATCGTTTCTCTCGTCTTTTGGCACGTACTCGCGGTTGAATTCGTTTTTCAGCACTTCGCAGAACTTAGTGCCTAAATCTTTTACAAAAATTTTATCCTGAGGGCGTTTTGGTCCCGAAACAGTAGGCTCCAATGTGGATAAATCTAATTCTACAACTGAGGAGTATTTTATGTTTTCATTACCTGTTCTCCACAGCAGGTTTTCTTTGCAATAAGTTTCTACAATTTGTATCTGCTCTTCGGAGCGATTGGTAGAGCGCATGTATTCTAAGGTGCGTTCATCTATTGGGAAGTAAGTAACCGTACAGCCAAATTCGGGCGACATGTTGCCGATGGTGGCGCGGTCGGTAACCGAGAGGTTGTTTAAGCCGTCTCCAAATACTTCTACAAACTTACCCACTACTTTTGCATCGCGCAGCATGCGGGTGATGGTGAGCACCATGTCGGTAGCGGTACAATGGTCGGGGATTTTTCCGGTCAGTTTCAGACCTACTACCTCGGGGCATGTAAAGAATATGGGCTGGCCCAGCATAGCGGCTTCTGCCTCGATGCCACCTACACCCCAGGCGATAACGCCAATACCATTCACCATGGGTGTATGCGAGTCGGTACCTACCAGAGTGTCGGGAAATAGCCATCCGTCTCTTTGATCTACACCTTTTGACAGATATTCGAGGTTTACCTGATGGCAAATACCCATTCCGGGAGGAACAACCGTAAAATTATTCAGCCCCTTCTGCGCCCATTTCAATAACTCGTAGCGTTCTTTATTGCGCTCAAATTCCAGCTCCACATTTTTTCCGTAGGAATAATCGGTGCCGTAATAATCCACCTGTACCGAGTGGTCAATCACCAAATCCACCGGAATGGCAGGGTTAATCTTTTGGCCGTCTTTGCCATGACGCACAAATTCTGCACGGAGCGATGCCATATCCACCACAGCAGGCACACCCGTAAAGTCTTGCATCAATACACGACCCGGCATAAACGGAATGTCTTTATCTTCGGGTTGCGGTTGCCAGTGCAGCAATGTGTTCACATGCTCGTCGGTAATGCTGAAGCCGTCATAATTTCGTAATACATTTTCAAGTAAAATACGAATACTAAAAGGCAAGCGTTCAACATTTACATCAAGGTCTTTCATTGAACTGTACTTGTAGCTTTTGCCGTTCACCGACAGTTCTTTTGCTGATTTTGCTTTGGAGTAGCTCATAATTATATTAATGATTTAACAATTAATAGCCCAAGGCTGATATTTTATAATTTTTGAATTTGATAATTCGGGTCTGAAAGTTACAAAGAAAAGAAATATTCGGGTGTATTATTTATTTAATTTTTGAAATTATGGAGAGGAAAATGCTAAATACATGTTTTACTAAGATAATTGACAATAGGAAATACAATTAATGGGTTATTAAACGGTCAAATTGCTTAGGAAAAAATAAAGATTATACGCTGACCAAAAGAAACATCAAATACCAACGCTTCTTATTATCTTCGAAAGATGAAAATAGCGGTTACGGGTGCCGGCGGGCATGTTGGAGTTTGTCTGTGCAATACTTTATTATCCGAAGGGTATGAGGTGAAAGCGCTTGTGCATCACGTGGATACCGGTATTTCGGATTTACCAATAACTATCGTGCGTGGAAGCATTTCGGATACTGCATCATTGAAGGAACTGATGTCGGGCTGCGATGGTGTTATCCATACGGCAGGTATTATTGACTTAGGTTATCACTATAATCAAAAATTAGCGGACATCAATGTAGAGGGCACCGGAAATGTGTTGAGCATGGCCAAAGAATTAGGTATCAACAAATTAGTTCATTTCAGTTCGATACATGCTTTTTCGCAAAAACCATATTCCGAATCCTTGGATGAAACCCGTCATTTTGTGAATAATAAAGCTATTTTTTATGACCAGACAAAACGGGACGGGCATCAACTGGCGCTACAGGCTGCTGAGGAAGGGTTGGATGTTTCAATTGTGTGCCCGACCTCGGTGCTGGGGCCGCCTGACCACCAGCCTTCAAAATTGGGGAAAGCCATCATTGATATTTGCAAAGGGTATGTTCCGGCTGTGGTAAAGGGTGGGTTTGATTTTGTAGATGTGCGAGATGTGGTCAATGGCGCTATTGCCGCACTGAAAAAAGGACGCAAAGGCGAAACCTATCTCTTAGGCGGGAAATACTATACACTCAAGCAGTTTTCAGACTTGGTACTTGAAGCAAAAGGAGTCAAAAAAAGACTGCCCGAACTGCCGCTGGCCGTGGCAACTATCGGACTGCCGTTTGTAAAGTTGTATGCAGCCCTCACTAAAAAAGAACCTTTATATGATAAGGAATATATTGATATATTGCAGGACGGCAATAAACTGATTTCTACTGCCAAAGCTCAGGCGGAGTTGGGATATACTGCCAGAGATTTGAAAGAAACGCTTACCGATACGGTAAACTGGTTCAGACAAGCCGGAAAAATATAATCAGACAGATATGGATTTTCAACAATATACAAATTTTACGATAGGATGGATGCTGCTTGCCGTAATGATATTTATCCTTTTGTTGTTTATAACTGCGCCTTATGGCAGGCATACCAAAACCACCTGGGGGCCATTGATTGACAACCGGTTAGGATGGATCATCATGGAAATTTTTGTGGTGGCGGTTTTTTTCTTTTTTGTGTTTACAGGCGAAAACAAACAATCCATTGCCAATTATATTATCTTTTCTTTCTTTACTTTTCATTATCTCAACCGCAGCCTTATTTTTCCATTTCGATTGCGAACTTCCGGTAAAAAAATGCCTGTTTTGATTATGCTGATGGGTATGACGTTTAACTTGGTGAACGGTTTTCTGATTGGTTATTACCTCGGAAATTTCAGAGTGTATGAATTGAGTTGGCTTACCAGTACTCCTTTTATTATTGGTACGTTGATTTTTATTACCGGTATTGTCATTAATTGGCAGTCGGACACAATACTGATTAATTTGCGCAAACCGGGCGAAACCGGCTATAAAATTCCTCAGGGAAGAATGTTCAGATTTGTGAGCAGTCCTAATTTGCTGGGAGAAAGCATTGAGTGGTGTGGTTTTGCTATCCTTACCTGGAGCCTGCCGGGCCTGGCTTTTTTTGTATGGACAATGGCTAACCTGATTCCAAGGGCACTATCGCACCATAAATGGTACAGACAGCATTTTGCAGACTATCCTGCAGAAAGAAAAGCTGTGATTCCTTTTTTGTTATGAATCGGATGGTTAATGAATTATAGATAATAGCCCATTTGTGTTTTTCCCAAAAAAAAACCAAAAGTTGCTGAGCAACTTTTGGTTTTTGATTATTATACTTTGGGTGCTAATTCGCCAAAAATGTCATTTCGGCACCAGAAGCAAAATCTTGTCTGTTTTGTTCGCTAAGTGCTGTAAAGCGGATATAGCGCGTAGTAACGGGTTTGTTGAAAATAACTGTTTTCAGTGAACTGTTTTTTTCAAAAGTTCCTTTTTCGATGACCGTTTTCCAGTCTTTGGCATTATCACTCATTTGCAAACTGTAATCTTTAATGTTTCCATTGCCTCCATTCTGCCTTGGCAGATAGGTAAATCCTTTGATGGTGCGCGTCTGCCCCATATCAAAGTCAACCCAGTGCGGGTATTTGGCCACTGTTACCGAGTACATGGTATGCCATATTGTTGTAGGATCGCCATCTACTAAGTGGCTGGCATCGCCCTCACCCGCTTCCATGCTGGAGGCATTGATAACGGTGGTTTGAATAGCTTCAATTTTTTCAAATGTATTGGATACCTTAATGTCAGGATCGCTGTTAAACCATGCTTTTACTTCGCCACCCTGTTTGAGGGGGATGGCCGTTTTGTATGTTTGCACAGGGCCATTATTGATGCTGTAGCTGATAGCTTCTTTTCCGGCTGATTTAATTTCCACCGTACCTGTAGCGTCTCTGGTGATGGACAAAGGTGTTTTGCCGGCAGGCGATACATTGGCTGTTGTAGTCAAATCCTTATTAGCCGGACGAATGATAAAGCCCACATCAGTCTGAAGCGCTTTTACCCTGTCCTGCTCCAATGGCCCGCCCTGTCCGCAACTGTTTCCTCCTAAGCCGGTTACGCCTGCATCTAATTCAAGATAAGTATTTGTAGGTTTGGGAAGCAGATATGGATGTCTTGCAGTAATCAGCTCCACCGGATTGTATTGCAGTGCAGATGCTGCCATTTCTTCTTTAGTATTGATAAATACTGCACCTTCGCCTGCATCGTTGGTGAGCGCCACCCATCTCACCTCTTCACGATTTGCCATGTCCTGCGGCTTGGGGAAGTTTACATACTGTTTTGCCACTGTGCTTTTATGCTGAGAAATGAATGAACCTGCTTTTCTGTCGGGATAATTATCATAAGGTCCGCGGCCGTAGTAAGTATAATTTCCGTACTGCTGTGGAATGTTCATCACGTAGCCTAAGCGTGCCAGTATCAGATTAGGTTTGTTGGAGGTGATGCTGGCCTGAAGTTCTACAGAACCATCGGGGTAAATGGTATAAATTTGATTGGTGGTAAATTTAAAATCAGCAGGGCCAAATTTTTTATCCGTCAGTTCTTCAATGCTGTTATTGCCCGAGCTGGTTCCACCCAGAATTTTGGCGGCATTGGGCGCCTGAGAAATGACAGTGAAAGCTGCAGTAACCGTTCCATCACTGTTTTGGGTAAAATGGCTGGCAGTAGCTTTGTGTTTCAGATTGTGCAACCCGTTGGTAAACCAGGGTTCATATACCCAGTTGTCATTGTTGACGAATGCGCGTAATGCATTGATACGCGGCCCTTTACCATCTTCGATGATTTTGTTGCTGCCGTACTGAAGGCTGTAAATGCTGCCTGTTTCGGTATCGAATTTGGCAGTGAAATTATCGCCGCTTACTGTCTGGATATTTCCGGCTGCAGGAGTGTAAAGCGCTTTTCCAGAATTACCTGCTTTTGAAACAGCAGCTATTGAGGGGCGATCGGTAGCATTTTTTACCAAAAACTGTTCTTCTGCCTGCACATACCCTTTGTCGGCCCAGGGTTGATTTTCTTTAAGCAAAAACTGAATGGTTACTAAATATTCCGATGCGGGATTCAGCGAATTGTATGTGTATGGAATATTGATTGTCTTTTTCTGTCTGGGTGAAATAATGCCTGTATTCACCATACCTGTTTTAACTGGCAGGCCGTTTTCTAATAGTGCCCATTTTACTTCGTATCCCGACAAATCTTTGAAATAAAATTTATTGAAAATTTCAAAATCTCCCTGTTTGATATCCTTTTCGGAAACAACTACATCCTGATACACTTTTTTCACTTCATAGTACTGAGGCTTTGGTTCATAATCGCCAAAGATGATACCGTTCATTACAAATTGACCGTCATTGGGGAAATCGCCAAAATCACCGCCATAGGCCAGATATTTGGCACCTGTTTTTTTGTCATTATTATACATGGATTGGTCAATCCAGTCCCAGATAGCGCCGCCCATAAAATGATTGGTTGACTCCATTGCATCCCAGTAGTCCACTAAGTTGCCGCAGGCATTACCCATTGAGTGCGCATATTCCGACACGTGGAAAGGATACTTGATTTTATAATTACCTTTCACTGCGCCACGCATCCAGGCGATGGAGGGGTACTGGTTGGAGCCGATATCTACAATGTCGTTATTTCGCTCGTATTGTACCGGCCTCGATTTATCCACTTCTTTGAGTGCATTGTAAGCAGCTACAAAGTTTTTACCCGGACCGGCTTCATTACCCAATGACCAGATAACCACCGACGGGTGATTGTAAGTGGCATGTACCATTTCCATTACACGGGCAACGTGTGCAGCCTTCCACTCGGGTGGGTGCGACAAGGAAGCCGCGCCGTAGTAGTACTGATGCGATTCGATATTGGCTTCATCTTCGAGATAGATGCCATATTTATCGCAAAGGAAATACCAGTAAGGATCATCAGGATAGTGTGAGTTTCTAACGTGATTGATATTGGCACGCTTCATCAGCATGATTTCCTTTTCCATCATTTCGCGGGTGATGGCATGGCCTACTGATGGATTGGTTTCGTGCCGGTTAACGCCACGTAGTTTCACCGTCTTGCCATTGATGTAGTAATACCTGCCGGCAAGGCCAAATTCATCTTTTTCGGCAGGGGTGTCCTTTAGTTCTACTTTTCTGAATCCGACAATTGTCGAAACAGTTTCTACAGTTTTACCCTTTGCATCTTTAAGTTCGGCAATCAAAGTATAGCGATATGGCTTTTCAGCCGACCATAAGTTGGGGCTTGCAACCTTCATTACTGCTTCAGATGCTTTTGTGTTTTGCGAAGCGGCGATAGCGCCAACGTTTGCCGAGGCAGCTGCATTGCTCACCTGTGTATTATCATCGGCAAATAATTTATTGGCATAAAGAGAATATACTAATTTATATCCTTTGGCTGTTTTACCGCTCAGGTTGCGGATATCGGCATTGATAATCAGCGAACCATTAATATAATTTTCATCCAGGTCCGGAATTACATTCAGATCTCTGATCTGAACCTTTGGCACTGAATGAAGCGCTACGGTTCTGAAAATACCGGGTAGTCGAAACATATCCTGCGATTCTAAAAATGATCCGTCCGAACTTCTGTAAACCTCTACCGCCAGGGTATTATTCCCTTTTTTCAGAAAACGAGAGATATTAAAACTTGCCAGATTTCTGGAATTTTTGGAAAAACCCACATAGTTGCCATTTACCCACAGATAAAAAAAGCAATCTACTCCGTCAAAATTCAAAAACACCTCACGGCCATTCCAGTCTGCAGGAATTGTAAAATCTCTTCTGAAAGAACCCACTTCATTCCTGTATTCGTAGGTAGTCCAGCTTTGAGGAGGGGTACGCATCACGCCGCCGCGCCAGTCGTCCACCGCCACTTTGTGCTGAAAGATAACCGGCTGATTTACATAAATGGGTACACCATATTTCAGGCTGCCATCTTTCTGAATACCATAAATATTCCAGCTAAGTGGTACGGGTACATTGTCCCAACCTGAAACATTATAGGAAGGCTGATAAAAATCCTTTGGTCTTTCAGCAGGGTTTTTGGCAAAATGAAACTTCCAGATGCCATTCAGCGACTGCCAGTATTTTGAGTTTTCGGGTAGCACCTTGCGGGCGCTGTTTACATCCTGAAAGGAAAAATAATAAGCCTTGGGCTGTTCTTTGTTCAGCGCCAGTTCCTGTGGCGACTCCCACTCGTTTCCTACGGGCGCTTTTTCATTGGCATACTTAAATCCTTCCAGAATTTTCTGGGCAGACAGAGTACCTGAGGAAAGGATAAACAATGCAATGATGATCAGTAACGATTTTTTTTTCATAATCGAATGAATAATTTTAATTAACAAGCTGATGAATTCAGGTGAAATTCTTCAAAGTAACTGAAAATATAGGTCAATAACAAAGAAAAACACCGGCAAACGATTGCACAAAGACTGAATGATTTCGCGCAAAGACGCAAAGTCGCAAAGGAGTTATGGTGGGCACGATTTTAAATAATAAAGATTCTTCTTAGCGCTCTTCGCGTCTTGGCGTGAGTAGTTTCTCGCAGAGACGCAAAGTCGCAAAGGAGTTATAGCAGCTCCGACTTATTAATGGCAAAGATTCTTCTTGGCGTTCTTTGTGTCTTTGCGTGAGTAGTTTCTCGCAGAGGCGCAGAGCCGCAAAGGGATTTTTGTAGCACCAATAAGTGAATGAAACCCTTAGCGCTCTTCGCGTCTTTGCGTGAATGATTTCTCGCAGAGGCGCAGAGCCGCAAAGGGATTTTTGTAGCACCAATAAGTGAATGAAACCCTTACCGTTCTTAGTGTCTTGGCGTGAGTAGTTTCTCGCAGAGACGCAAAGTCGCAAAGGAGTTATAGCAGCTCCGACTTATTAATGGCAAAGATTCTTCTTGGCGTTCTTTGTGTCTTGGCGTGAGTAGTTTCTCGCAGATGAGCAGAGCCGCAAAGGGATTTTTGTAGTACCAATAAGTGAAAGAAGCCCTTAGCGTTCTTCGCGTCTTTGCGTGAACGATATCTCGCAGAGACGCAAAGTCGCAAAGGGATTTTTGAAGCACCAATAAGTGAAAGAAACCCTTAGCGCTCTTAGCTTCTTTGCGTGACCGATTTTTCGCAGAGCTGCAAAGGAATTTAATTTATTTTCAATTACTTTAATCAGATATTTTCAACAACTTTTACCATTTAAGCTCTTCCAACCTTTTATCCACCAGCATACCGTCTTTGGGTTTCAGGCTGAAAGTCAGGTCGTGCCTGGCTTTGAATTTAATGATAAACAAATCATTGCTACCGTTAAGCGTTTCTTTATCACCGACATTTACAAAGGTCGGATACAATGCCTTTTGGCCGTTGGTATGCAGGCGGTCGCGGGTGAAATTGTCCAACTGCTTCATATTCAATGGCTCAATTCCCACATAATCATAATCAGCCGGATTGTAAGGCAGTGCAAAACTGAGTGCATTCACAACTTTCAGACCTAAGCCCTTCACCAAAATACTGATGGTTTCGCCTTCTTTGTAATTCTGCTTATCGGGAACCAGTTCAATCTTTCCTGCCAGTGTATCTCTGCTTTGTTCCCAGGCGCCGCCTTCGAGCTGAGTGGCTACTGTAGATATATCGTAGGCATCAATCAGTCCGTTTTGATTCAGGTCGCCCTTGCTGATATATCCTTCAAAATCGCCATCTCCGGAACGCAGTCCCACATAGTTCATATAAGAGGTAAGGTCATTGGCATCAATCAGCTTATCATTATTAATGTCGCCGGGCAAATAGCTTTCCGTACCCGGAACCTTAAACACATACAATTCTTTTCCCGAACCGAAGTTACCGACAGCCTCTGTAACATCGAGTTTGATGTAACGCACTGTCGGTTTGGTTGCAAATACAAACTCCTTGGTATCACCATTTCGTTTCCAGTCGAATGAACCTGCTTCTGTCCAGTCGGTTTTGTTATTGCTGTAGTAAACCTTTCCTTTCAGCAGGGTTCCGTTTCCGGCTCCTTCTCTGGGCAGGTATTGAAATTTGTCGATCTGGTTAACGCTGTTCAGGTCAATAACCATATCAAAAGGAACCGCAGCAGAACCCCACTGGGTATGCCACAGGTTCGACTCGTCAAAGTCAAACAGGTTGTTGATGCTTGCTCCGGACTGATTTCTGACACTGGTACGCGCCTTGATACCTTTGATGGCAAACTGAAGCGGATTGGATTTGGTGGTTGCTGCAAAAGAAGCCCAGGGTGAAACACCTGATTTGTTCACAGCCCTGATTTTGAATTGGTATTCCGTTTCGGGCTGCAGGTCATCTAAAAGAAAAGTAGTATCACGGATAGTGCTGTACAGCATTTTGTTGAAATCTATTTCGTAGTAATCAGCATGAGCCTCCGGCTGCCAGCCGGGTTTCAGTTTAAAGGCTTCTCTGTTTTTTTCTGAAACGGCTGCTTTAACCGGTGATAATTTCCCGCTTTGTTTTTTGGATTCATCTTTTGGTGCAAAAACATAACCCTCCACAACTAATTTCACTGTATTTTTTGTGATGTCAGAAGGAGCAGTTTTTACCCATATCTGAGGATTTTTTTTGATGGATACTTTTTTAAAATCGCTTCCCGGAGTGGCAAACCTGTTAAGCTCCGGTGTGGTATAAAAATATACGTTTGATTTTGAGTTGTATTCGCTTTCGGAACCGGCCGGTTGTAGTGCTATTTTTTTTGTGCCGATATAGGCTGTAACTCTTTTGGGCTTCGTCGTAGCATTAATTATAAATTCAGTGGCTTTTGTTTTTTCAAAACCCGAATAATTTCCTTTTGCAGGAAATACAGTGATGGTGGCAATTTCATTCGTCCTTAAGTCCGATTCGATCAAGGTGGTTACGCTCTTGCCCTGCAAATATTCTTCGGTTACGCCATCGTCGTCATACTCTGTGAAATGAGTTTTTCCGTTTGGATAAATTTCATAGCTGCGTAACTTATTATCGATTTCAGAAACATTATTATTAGGATGTGTAACCGGAATGATGGCTCCTGCTTTTACAAAAATAGGTAACTTCCAGATGGGTGCAGCTACCGAGTTGATAACCCTTCCACCTTCATATTTTTCACCGGTGAAGTAGTCAATCCATGTTCCTTTTGGCAGATAAACATTGTTGCGAATATCGTTGCCTGAGTTATCTCCTTTTGTATTCTGATAAATGGGCGCCACCAGAAAATACGGTCCGTACAAAAACTGATACTGGGTGGCTTTGCTCAATGTAAAATCATTTTTATCATTTAGAAACATCGCCCTTATTTGCGGCATTCCTGTAACAGATTCTTGTGCAATACTGTAAGCATAAGGCAATAATTCACTTTTCATTTTCAGATACATCCTGTTGATGGAAGTGGCCGGTTCACCGAGCGCATGAGGATATTTTTCGTTGGAGCCCCATCCATCCATATTCAACTGCATGGGTGTAAAGGTTTTCCACTGGAAGTCGCGGATATTAACTGCTTCATTTTTACCGCCAAAAATACCATCCATGTCGGACGTAATATTGGGTTGGCCTGAAAGCCCCGAACCTAAATAAGTAGGAATGTGAAAGCGGATATATTCCCAGTTGCCTCCGGTCTGGTCGCCTGTCCAGATGGTAGCATAGCGCTGTGTGCCTGCCCATCCGTCAAGTGAAATGATAAATGGCCTTGCATTATTTCCGTATTTGGGCATGATGGTAGCCACATCAGCCACGCCATTAAGCCCGAAAGAATAACCTGCGCCTACCCATGCTACGTCTGTTTTTAAAACACGTACTCCTGCATCACGCACTTCTTTCACAATATCTCTTTGCAGTAGAGCGCTGATGCCTTCTTTAGGATGCAAGTCACTTTGAGTCCACAACCCGATCTGAACGCCATGGGCACGCGCATAATCACCTAAGCTTTTCAGGTTGAGGATATTGCTGTCAAGGGTCCCCGTCTGGCCATAACCTGCGCCATACCCGTCATTGGGCAAAATCCATCCAAAGGGCATATCATGTTTTTTATAGCGGTCAATTACGCCGCGTGCCGAAAACTGGTAATTGTTTTTTTCGCCGTTTAGCGATTCTTTGATGCCACCATTATTGGTCTGACTTTCGGTATAACGCTTGCCGTCTTCAAACAGGATTCCTCTGGTACCTGTGGAATCTTCTTTCCAGTAATCACGATTGTAAGCGTTCAGGTGGCCTTCGTAAAATCCGAATTTAGGCAGCAATACCGGATGACCTGTCAATTGATAAAAATCATTCAACAGCGCAACAGGAGTATCATTCACCATGAAGAAGACATCGAAATAGCTGTCATTATGAAATAATTTCACCTTGCCCTTTTCTGTAGCGCCAAAATCGTAGCGTCCGGGTTTGAAGCTGTGCCACATCACACCATATCCGCCATCGCTCCAGTAAAAGGGATTGGGCGAGGCCACACCACCATCTGTCCAGCTGTTTTGATTTTCGATGGCGATAATTTTTCCCTTATGGGTAAATCTGCCATTTTGAACACCACCGCCAAAAAAATATTCATCGGGCAACTCAGCCAAACTTACTGAAACTTTATTCTTTTCAATACTGATAGGTGCCAGAAACTGAAAGGCCGGTTTTTGGGTAAGTAAATTGGAAGCCTTAAAAATGCCGGATTGCTTGTCAATGGCCAGTTTTACAGTTTTTGTAGTGAAGCTGATTTCTTTACCATTATCCGCAATTATAAATTTGGAAACAGTTTTGCGGGGTTGATCAACTAAGATTTTAGCCGGTGGTTTTGCCACAGGATCGTGAGGCCTGTCTCCGTTGAGGCTGCAAAAAACTCTGAAAATATTTTCTCCATAAAAATCAATATAAAAATGCCTGTTATCATTAAAAGTTACCTCAGCAGTGTGCCCATCTGTTTTTTTTACGGATTTAATGTCCGATATGGTTTGCTGTGCATTTGAAACCGAGTAAGTAACTAATGTAAAAACAATGATGAAAAGTGGCCGGATGAATTTCTTAATTTGCATTTCTATCTTTTTTGGCGAAATGCAAAGATAGCCAATGATTTTTAGAGTAAGAAGGTAGAATTGAACGTTCGGCAGACGGTGATTTGCTTCAAATATTTACCTAAGTTGAAAATTCAACAATCTTAAAAGTCACACAAATACACGAACTGCAATCCAAACTACAGTAACCCACTAATTTCCTCCTTTGACCTTCCTGATCTCTGCATCGAGCAAACCTCTCATCTCTCTTAATTTTTTGTCATACTTTTTTATTACTGCCAGATTGTGTATTTCATAAGGGTCCTTGGCCAGGTTAAATAGCTGAGTATTTCTTTGACCTTTTACGTTATATTCTATCAACTTATAATGACCTTTGTGCACTGCTTTTTGGAAATCTTTATAAATATGTATAGTAGCCTCTCTGCTTTTTGAATTTTTACCCAAAACCGTTTGCCCTTGCACGGTTGCCGGCACGGGTATTCCTATCAGGTTACAAATTGTAGGAAATATATCAATCAGATAAACGAAACCTGAAGAACGAGTATTGCTTTTAATTCCCGGTCCCGAAAAAATCAGCGGAACTTTTATACTGTGTTCATACACATTTTGCTTACCCATAAGTCCGTGTTTACCAAGCGCCAGACCATTGTCGCCGGCATAAATGATTATTGTATTTTCAAGTTGACCTTTTTCTTTCAGTGCATTGATGATATTTCCCACCTGCACATCAAGGTGTGTCATCATTGCATAGTAATCGCGAATATGGTTTTTTATTTCCTGTGGAACCCGTGGAGTTGCAGCTAATTGTTCATCTCTGATGATGAGTTCGCCATTATCAAAAGGATGTTTGGGTAGAAAGTTTCTGGGCAACTCAATTTTTGAACTATCATACATTGCTTTGAACTGTGGCGGAGTAATGCGCGGATCGTGCGGCGACATAAAAGAAACATACAAAAAGAAGGGCTCCGGTTTATTGTAATTTTTAATAAAGTTTACAGCTGTCTCGCCAAATACTTCGGTATGATGACGATTGTTCATTACCGGTTCCCGTCTGTCGTAAAACTGCATCTTCCAGTTGTAGGGGTCATGTGCCATACCACCCCAGAATATGGCTGCGCCATCCATAAAGGTATCATAAAAAGCAGAATAGTTTTGATGCCATTTGCCAATGCCATAAGTAAAATAACCGTTTTGCTTCAAGGCTTCACCGATGGTCGTATTTCCTTTGGGTATATCTACGCCTTCTCCGCCACCGATTGAAAAAATATTACGGCCCGTGAGAAACATATTGCGGCTGGGCGCACACACAGCGCCACTGATGCCACCCATGATATAAGCGTTCATAAAGGCTGTACCCGATTTAGCCAACGCATCTAAATTGGGAGTAATAACCTCTTTACCTCCCAAATGATGAATGGTGCCTTCCATTCTTTGATCGTCCGACACGATGAAAACGATATTGGGTCTGGGTTGCGAAAAAGATTTGATGGCAAAACAGGTTACTACCAGAAGGAAAATAATACCTTTACGCTTCATTGATTGACTTTTAAAGAAAAAAATAATGATTTGCTATGCAAGCCCAACGGAAATTTTTTCAAAAATACATAAAGACAAGCTGAATAATGAATAGAAGGCTTTTCAAATTTATAAACTACAAGAATATCTAAAAATAATTTATATGATTCATTTAAGAAAACTCAATCGCTTGTTTTTGGTTTGTTTTTTGATTTTCATCGGGCAATCGGTTATCGCCTCCACTCCCCGAAACCTACTTCAAAAACAAGGTGATGCACAATTTTTGAAAACCATTCTTTTGCCAAAAGAAAAATGGATACCCTATCCGGCTTATAATAATCGGGCGGGTTGGGACAAACTTTTTAAAAATGAAAAAACCGATATCATCAGCGAGGGGGAGAGGTTTTTAAGCTACGAATGGAAGGTAATCAAAGCTACCGATTACATGGAGTTCTCACTCAGCGGGTCGCGCAGTATTATGGAGCAACCGTATAACAAAAACATCAACGCCGTTTATTCTTTGTTTCTGGCTGAAATGGCAGAGGGCAAGGGCCGGTTTATTAATCAATTGATGAATGGCATTTTCAACTTATGCGAGATGACCACCTGGGCAGCATCGGCACATCTGTCCATTCAACTGAATCATAAAAAATTTCCTGACCACAAACAGCAAATTATTGATCTGGTATCCGGCGATATTGGTTCCATGTTTTCATGGATCTACTACTTTTTGCACACAGAGTTCGATAAGCGTGAGCCGTTAATCTCTGAGAGAATGCAGTACGAATTAGAGAGAAGGATTATGCAGCCTTATATGACACAAGATCATTTTTGGTGGATGGGTTTTGGCAAAAACCCGAATCAGATGGTGAACAACTGGAATCCCTGGTGCAATAGTAATGTGCTACAGGTTTTTGCTTTGATGGAAAACGACCCCGATAAACTTTCAAAAGCGGTTTACAGAACCATGCTTTCGGTGGACAAGTTTATCAATTACAATAAAGATGACGGAGCTTGCGAAGAAGGTCCTTCTTACTGGGGACATGCTGCCGGCAAGATGTACGATTATTTGCAAATACTGTATGATATCACTGGGGGAAAAATTTCTATTTTCAATGACCCGTTAGTCAAAAAGATGGGAGAATATATTTCAAGAAGTTATGTTGGCAACAATTGGGTTGTCAATTTTGCAGATGCGTCTGCAAAAGGTGGAAAAAATGCACCACTGATTTATCGTTATGGTAAGGCAGTGGGCAGTGCAGAAATGGAGGCGTTTGCAGCCTATTTGATTGAAAACAACAAAGACGAATTAAAAATTGCTGCAGGCAGAGATATGTTTAGAACGCTGCAGGGAATGTTGTACAATGACGAAATTAAAAACATAAAACCGGCGCTTCCTTCCGAGGCGTTTACCTGGTATCCGCAAACCGAATTTTGTTACATGAAAAGCAAAAATTTCTTCTTTGCTGCAAAAGGCGGTTATAACGATGAAAGCCACAATCACAATGACGTGGGCACTTTTTGCCTTTATATAGACACCATTCCCTTTTTTATAGATGCAGGAGTAGGAATCTATACCCGTCAGACTTTCAGCAGCGAGCGGTATTCTATATGGACAATGCAGAGCAATTATCACAACCTGCCCGAAATCAATGGGCAACAGCAGCAGTACGGATTACAGTATAAGGCTAAGAATGTAAGTTTTAATCCCAAGCAACAGAAATTAAGCATGGATATCAGTGGCGCTTATAGCAAAGATGCCGATGTAAAATCATGGCAGCGCAGCTACACTTTTTCAGATAAAGGGTTGTTAATTAATGATGCTTATGAACTTTTGGCAACAAATGAACCGTTGAAGTTTCATTTTTTAGTCTGGTCCAATCCGAAAATGATTAAACCCGGAACACTGTCGTTTGAAAGAGAAGGTAAAACAGTGTTAATGAATTATGATTTTAAGAAATTGGACTTGTCAACGGAAACAATATCACTAAAGGATCGAAAGTTGTCGGAAGTATGGGGCGATGAAGTAGTCAGAGTGACCTTTATTTCAAAAAGGCAGGACTTAAAAGGGAGTTATAATTTTATTATTTCAAAAGGGAAGTGATTATTTTGTTATCAGGGTTTTATTATACTTAAAATCATGATTAGATTTGTGCTATGATATTCGACAGAAAAGATTTATCCAACGGTCAGTTGGTTCATCTATATAAAAGCATTTTGTACCCGCGCCTCATTGAAGAAAAGATGCTGATTCTTCTCCGGCAGGGGAAAATCAGCAAATGGTTCAGCGGTATTGGTCAGGAAGCTATTGGCGTGGGCGCCACACTGGCGCTTCAGCAGGATGAGTGGATTATGAGTATGCACCGCCATCTGGGAGTTTTCACTACCCGAAACCTGCCGCTTCATAAACTATTTATGCAATGGGAAGGGATGCAGGATGGATATACTAAGGGCCGGGATCGGAGTTTTCATTTCGGCAGCAGGCCACACCATATCTGCGGCATGATTTCCCACCTTGGACCGCAATTAGCAGTAGGAGACGGTGTGGCACTTGCACAAAAACTTTCGGGAAGGAATAAAATCACACTTGCTTTTACCGGTGAAGGCGGCACCAGCGAGGGCGACTTTCATGAAGCGCTGAATGTGGCTTCTGTGTGGGATTTGCCCATTATTTTTTTGGTGGAGAATAATGGTTATGCACTCAGTACTCCTGTTAGTGAACAATATCGCTGCATCAGCCTGGCAGATAAAGCCAAAGGATACGGAATGGAAGGTGTGACCATTGACGGGAACAATGTGCTTGCCGTTTATGATACTATTAAAGGCGTAAGAGAATATTGCATCCGCAACAAGCGGCCCTATCTTGTGGAATGTATGACCTTCAGGATGAGGGGCCACGAGGAAGCCAGCGGAACCAAATATGTGCTACCGGAATTGTTTGAGCTTTGGGGGCAAAGAGATCCCGTCAGAAATTTTGAAACATTTTTATTAGAACAACAGGTAATTACTCGGGATGATATTGTGGCCATTACCGATGCGCTCAAACAACAGATAGACAAAGAATTGTCAATGGCAGAGAATCCGCCTTCTATAATAGTCAATACCGAAGATGAGGTAAATGATGTTTATGCCCCGCATGAGCAGGAGATTACTCCTACTGAAGAAGCTCCAAAAACCGAGAAACGTTTTATAGAAGCCATAAAAGATGGTTTGGATCAGTCGCTCGAAAAAAATGACCGCCTCGTCATCATGGGACAGGATATTGCAGCGTATGGTGGCGCTTTCAAAGTAACCGAAGGTTTCTTAGAAAAATATGGCAGGGAAAGAATCAGAAACACCCCCATCTGCGAGAGTGCGATTGTTGGTGCAGCATTGGGATTGAGTCTGGAGGGCTATAAATCGGTGGTAGAAATGCAGTTTGCCGATTTTGTAACCATGGGTTTCAATCAGATTGTAAATAATCTTGCAAAAATTCATTACCGCTGGGGACAAAATGCCGATGTAGTCATCAGGATGCCAACCGGTGGCGGAATGGGTGCAGGGCCTTTTCACAGCCAGAGCAATGAGGCATGGTTTACGCATACCCCGGGATTGAAGGTGGTATATCCTGCTACCCCCCAAGATGCCAAAGGATTAATGATTGCAGCCATCAACGACCCTAATCCGGTAATCTTTTTTGAGCACAAAGGGCTGTATCGCAGTATTAGCGGGCCTGTGCCCAATGAAATGTACGAAATACAGATTGGCAAAGCCCGGCAGGTGATGGTTGGAGATGAAGTATCCGTCATCACCTATGGCATGGGTGTTGTATGGGCCGAAGATTTTGCCGCCGAGCATCCCGAAATCTCAATGGATATTGTGGATTTAAGAACATTGCTGCCTTTGGATTATGAAGCCATCCGGGCTTCGGTAAAAAGAACGGGCAGGGTCTTGGTTTTGCATGAGGACACGCTGACAGGCGGTATCGGCGGTGAAATTGCCGCATGGATAGGCGAACATTGCTTCAGCATGCTGGATGCACCGGTGATGCGTTGCGCTTCGTTAGATACGCCTATTCCTTTCAATAAAAATTTAGAAAAAAATTTTATGGCCGGACCCAGGTTAAAGGAGGTGATGGAGGAATTGATAAATTTTTAACCTATTACCTATTGATAAATATCTGCATATTTATTGTTATTACTTTAAGGGATAAAATTTACGAACATTCTGAATCCAGGAATTGTGCATAATAAATTATCCGTTTCATTTATTTAAACTAAAATTCATACATTTGCAACCTCAAAAACATAGCTGTTTTACAAATCACTATGAATTAAAAACTTAATGATATTTTATTAAAAAGATATCATTTTACTAATCAGAAAATTAAAAGAAATGAAGAAAATCACATTCAATCTCCCCGCAGAGGCACTGGGAGAAGCTACTGAAGCGCTTTTATTAGGCGATTTCAATAATTGGAGTTTAGAGGAAGCTATTAAATTATCCGTACAAAAAGACGGCAGCCTGAAAGCAAGCGTATTATTGGAAGAAGGAAAATCTTACCAGTTTCGTTATTTATTAAATGACGGAAGATGGATAAACGATTGGAATGCTGATGATTACGTTCATAATACGGTATTTGGTGTACAAAATTCTGTAATTTTTGTACCGGTTGATGAAGTGGTGGCTACACAAGAAGTGGTGGAAGCCAAGGTTGAAAAACCTGCAAAAAAAGCAAAAACTGTAAAGGCAACTAAAGAAACAAAAACTGTAAAAGAAACAAAAACTGCTAAAGCGCCCGCAAAACCCAAAAAAGCCGTGAAAGCTGAGGCTCCTGCTGCCGATGACCTCACAAAAATTGAAGGTATCGGCCCCAAAATTTCTCAATTATTAAAGGCAGAAGGTATTCAGTCTTTCAAAGAACTTTCAAAAGCAACGACCAAAAACCTTAAAGCCATTTTGGAAGCAGCCGGAAGCAAATTTCAGGTACATGACCCTTCTACTTGGGCCAAACAAGCTAAATTAGCCGCTGCCGAAAAGTGGGAAAAATTATTGGAATTGCAGGCCGAGCTGAAAGGCGGTAAAGCAACCAAAAAGTAATTTAGTTATCTATCATTTACCCGGTTTTTCTTAGGTTCATTTGTTTCCATTTATTTCTTTTTGGATGCAAATAGGGTGTTTTTGTAAAAAAATCTGCATTTTTTACAAGTTACTCGTAACTTTGCGCCTCCAAAAAAATATTAAACAAAACAAATGAACTTAAGAAATATCGCTATTATAGCTCACGTTGACCATGGAAAAACCACATTAGTAGATAATATTCTTCGTGCCACCAAAGTATTCAGGGATAATCAGGATACCGGCGATCTTATTATGGATAATAATGATCTGGAGCGCGAAAGAGGAATTACCATTTTCAGCAAGAATGCCGCAGTTACCTACAAAGACGTAAAAATCAATGTGATAGATACTCCGGGACACGCCGATTTCGGGGGCGAGGTAGAGCGTGTACTCAAGATGGCTGATGGTGTTATCCTGCTGGTAGATGCCTTTGAAGGACCGATGCCGCAAACTCGTTTTGTATTGCAAAAAGCGCTCCATCTGAACCTGAAACCGATTGTGGTTATCAATAAGGTAGATAAACCCAATTGCAGACCGGATGAAGTACATGATGCCGTTTTTGAACTTTTCTTTCAGTTGGATGCTACCGAAGAGCAACTGGATTTCCCCACTTATTATGGCTCCGGCAAGCAGGGATGGTTCAATGACACATTGGAACCCTGCGAAAATATTAATCCGCTATTAGATGGTATTTTGAAGCATGTGCCACCGCCTCATATAAATAAGGGAACCCTGCAAATGCAGATTACTTCATTAGATTACTCTTCATTTCTTGGTCGTATTGCCATTGGCAAAGTGGGCCGGGGAAGTATTAAAGAAGGGCAACAAATAGCCTTGATGCAACCGGAGGGTGTTGTAAAAAAAATTAAGGTCAAAGAGTTGTATGTCTTTGAAGGCATGGGAAAGAAAAAGGTTGACGAGGTTTTGGCCGGCGATCTTTGCGCTGTGGTAGGAATTGATGATTTCAATATCGGTGATACAATTTCAGATGTAGAAAATCAGGAAGCATTGCCTTCCATCAGTGTGGATGAACCTACCATGAGTATGACTTTCGGCATCAATAATTCACCTTTTTATGGCAAAGACGGAAAATTTGTTACCAGCCGCCACCTGCGCGAGAGATTGTGGAAAGAGATGGAAAAAAATCTGGCCTTGAAGGTTGAAGAAAGTGAAGGAGGTGATAGCTTTATTGTTTTCGGACGCGGTATTTTACACCTCGGCGTTTTGGTAGAAACCATGCGCCGCGAAGGTTATGAGCTAACAGTAGGTCAACCGCAGGTGATTGTAAAGGAAGAAGACGGTCATAAATACGAACCCTATGAAAACTTAGTAGTAGATGTGCCCGAAGCGTTTTCGAGCAAGGTGATAGACTTAGTAACCCGTCGAAAGGGAGAACTGATGGTGATGGAAACAAAAGGTGAAATGCAACACCTCGAGTTTGAAGTTCCTTCCAGAGGGCTGATAGGCCTGCGTACCCAAATGCTTACTGCCACCACCGGTGAAGCGGTAATGGCGCACCGTTTTTATGATTATAAACCCTGGAAAGGCGCTATTCCCGGCAGAAACAACGGAGTATTGATTTCCAAATTTCAGGGAAAGACCACAGCATATTCTATTGACAAACTTCAAGACCGTGGCACTTTCTTTGTTGACCCGGGTGAAGAGGTATATGCCGGGCAAATTTTGGCTGAAAATATAAAACCGGGCGATTTGGTAGTTAATGGTATTGAAGAAAAAAAACTAACAAACCACCGTGCCAGCGGAAGCGACGCAGCTACCAATATTGCGCCAAAAACACAATTGTCTCTGGAAGAGTGTATGGAATACATCGAGCAGGATGAATGTATTGAGGTAACGCCCAATTTCATCAGAATGAGAAAAGTAATACTGGACGAAATTGAAAGAAACAGGCAGGCAAAAAAGATGGCCGCTGAGGCAATTTGATTTGTGTTCCAATAAAATATTATGGTTGTGTTCCGGTACCGGTGGCACAACCATTTTTTTTGGAGATCAATGAGCCGTAATTGAAACAAAGGCAGCACAAATTATAGACAAGCAAAAGGCTTCTTAGAAAATGATTCCTGTTGCCGTTGATGAGGAGGAGCGGAGCGCCCTGCCTATTGCCGACATCCTGCATATTCAGCAGGAATTATCTTACAAACCCTTTGTTTCGGAAAGCTAAAAATCCGGCGCTATTGTTGGTGTAATTCCTTCTGAATGAAACCAAGTCGTTTTGCAGATAACTGCATAATTGGCGTATTCAGCCTTCGGGTATTAGCCCTCTGTATTGATTCATCACTTTTTTTGCCCTGCAAAAATACCCGCCGTGTATTTATCATAAAGTTCAAAGAGAAATTCAATTCGTTTGGTTTCGTTGGCAAAGGGTTGCGGGCGGTAGCACTGGTCAACCGCTTTGTCCAAGGCCTGATGCGCCTTTACCAAATCGAGCGGCATGGTGTTCGGGTCGTACAGGTCGGCAAGGCCGGCTGCTTTGCCTTCTTTTGGGTTTTGGTATGCGGCACGATTATCCAATACCTGCTGCGCTGCTTTTTCCACAGTATCTTTTTGTTTTTCCGTTGGGTTTTCCGGCCAGGGGAAGTTGTTGTAAACGATAGTGTTTGAATAAATAAAATCACTTTTCATTCTTCCACATACATATCTCATCCAAGACATGTGCATAACGCTTTGTAGAATACCAAACGAATAGTGTGTGGCATTTGGCATATAAGAAGCGGTGTTATTAACAATATATGTTGGTGGAAGAAATGCTAAAGGAATATATTTACGTCTTTCAGACGATACTTTTGGGAATAACAGGTATTCTGAATCAGGTTGCCTGTCTTCCGAAAAAAGAGTTGGAAATTCAGCCCATTTGTTTGTCCTTTTTTTTGGGCTATTAATACGAAACTTACTGACCTTTTCGACTTTTTCCATTACAAGTGGAATTTTTCTGAAATCATTTGGGTGAACATCTTTTAACCAAAGGCACCATCTTGTTTTACCATTTATAAAATCTCCTCCTCCAATAAAGGGTCTTATAAATTTATCTGAATTCGGATAATTTTCTAATAAAAAATCTTTTTCCTCAATAGAAAGCAATAAATGTCCATCATCCGTTGTTTCACTTCCCTTTATAATTTCAGGACAATCACAAATAGGCTTTGTTCTGCTTTTTATTAAAATATCTCTTCCTTCAATTAAATAGGGGTTGATATTTTTTACAGACGATTCATGTGGCTCCCCTTTAATATCTTCATATTCGTAAATATATTTGTCAGAGACATCAAAATTTGAAAATCCAATGATTACCACATGTACGGCAGCATTTCCTTTTGCTTCATTGCCCCATTTAAAAGTGCGGTGTGCAAAATGAATTTTTATTTTGTAAGCGTTAAACAATTCATTCCACAAAACGCCCACCTGCTCGCCCTGCGATATTGAATTAGTGCTTACAAAAGCGCTCTTGGTTTTGGGCATATCTTTTTCTTCCGATTGATATTGTTGCAGGTATTTAGCGGCAATAATATACCAAGCAGTAACATAATCTAAAACTCCCGAACCATTAACATTCAACAAAAGCCTTTTCATATCTTCTTTTTGAGTGTCATTTTGATATTTGCTACCAATAAACGGCGGGTTTCCCAAAATATAATGAAATCTCGTTTCGTGTTTCTCCCAGGGATAGGGCTGTATCAGGCTTTGCCAATCTGTGCGCAGTGCATTGCTGCAAACGATGGTAGCCGATTTTTTCAACGGTATTCTTACATAATATTCGCCAAACTGCAGTCCTGCCAGGGCATTCATCTGATGATCCATCAGCCAGAGGGCCACCTGGGCTATCTGCGATGGAAACTCCTCATACTCAATGCCGTAAAACTGATCTACATCCACCAGAAAATAATCGTTGATGTTGGCTACCTGCAGTTTCGTTTCTTTCAGCAGCTTGGACACGATGTCTAACTCCAGCAGCCGCAGCTCGCGGTAGGCAATGATTAAGAAGTTGCCGCAACCACAGGCAGGATCCAGAAAGCGCAGCTTACTGATTTTGCCTTGCAGTCTTTTGAGTTTGTTTTTATCTTTCCATGCCGATTCAAATTCTTTACGCAGTTCATCAAGGAAAAGCGGCTTGATGAGCTTCATGATATTCTTTTCGCTGGTGTAGTGTGCGCCGAGGTTTCGCCTCGCCTTTTCATCCATCACGCTTTGAAACAGCGAACCGAAAATGGCCGGAGAAATTTTTCCCCAGTCCAGCTCGCAGCAGTCGAGCAGGGCTTTTCGCATAGTGCTGTTAAAAGCAGCCACCGGTAGTGTTTCTTCAAACAGCTTCCCGTTAATGTAAGGAAACTCGGTTAATGCTTCATCCAATGCTTTTAGCCTTTTGTCTTCGGCTGTGTTCAGTGTTTGAAAAATTTGTGCTATATGGGCAGCCAGGTCGCTTCCGTCTTCCTTTGTGTTTTGTAAAATATATTGGTGAAAAATGTCTTTTTCAAAAATGCCGGTATCGTCTGCAAAGAGGCAAAACAGCAGCCGTACAAGGTAAAGCTCCAGTGCATGACCTGTGTAGCCAATGGTTTTCAATTGATCGTGCAGCTTACCCATCAGTTCGGCGGCCTTTATGTTTACGGGGTCTTGTTCTTTGAAAACTCTTTTTTCATAACCCGCAATCACGCCAAAGACGTGCACGTTCTTTACTAATTCCGAAAGTGTAAAGTTAGTTTGCACCCCTGCCTCATCATACACCTGAAAGCGCTCAAAGTCCGAAACTATAATGAGTTTGGGCAATTCGTAATCCTTCAGTCCGTGGCAATAATCTTTTGCCTGCCGGTATGCTTTATCTAAGTCTTTGCCACGGCTTTTCATCTCAATGAGTGCCATGCCTTTCCAAAGCATATCAATATATCCATCGGCATCATTCAGTTTTTTCACCTTGTGTTCAAAGGTGGCCACGCGTTTTTGGGTGATGCCAAAGATGTTGAGAAAATCAATCAAAAAGGGTTTGGCATCGGCTTCTTCCCTTTCGGTATGCTGCCATTCTTTGCTAAAGGCAAGCGCACGGCTTTTTATTTCGTTCCAGCTAAGTGGCATGTATCCTTATTTTTCCCGAAAGTAATAAAAGAGTTTGGTTTTGGTATGGTTTTATATAATTACCGAGGAATTACACTTTATGTCCTTCTGCTTACCGGCAGTTCTCAGTTTTCGGCACAGATTTTGTTTTACAGATAATGATTTAACAAGACAATCAAAACTTTATTTCAACCTCAATTTCAGTTTTGAGTTTTCGCTGAATCAAGTATAATTTTTTTCCACCTATTTTTTCTGATACACCCGCACATAATCTATCTGATACTCCGAAGGTAGCGTATTGTCCGGTATTACTTCTTTGCCCTGCCCGAGAGCGGCATTCAACACCATATAAAAATTTTCTTTAAACGGATAATTTCCCTTCCTGACTTTGACAATGCGTCACCCAAATTGATTTTCCATATTTTTCCAGAAACTTTCATCGAACAAGAAGGCAATTTCCTTTTGCTTTTTGGTTAGTAAGAGTGTTTTACGGGTGATGGTGGCGCTGGCAGGTAATTTTACTTTGAGTGTTGCTACCGTTTTAGCAATATTGATCACCTTGTCTACGCTAAGGTCAATTGCTGTTAATTTTATGATTCTCTCAAGTTCCTTGTAAACCTTGTATGCTACGAAGCAAATACAGATATGAGCTTCTATTCTCCTTTCCGAAAAATGGAACATCGGTCGTAGTTCAATTGTACCTTTGGTTATTCTATATGCCCGTTCTATAGCCCATAAACTGTTATACTGAAAATAAACTTCCTGAGCCGGTAGTTCTGTATTGGTTAAATATCCCTTAAGCCCATCCCAGCGTTGATCTTCGATTATTTTTTCCTGGCAGATAGTAACATGAACATTCTGCGATATCTCAAGGAACTTATTGTAACCACGCTTGTTTATACTATCCTTGGTAAGCTTTCCGCTTTTGTAGGTTTTCTTCAGCCTTTCTATACCTCTGTCTCTATTATATTTATCCTTCTTTGCCCGTTTTGCTGAATAGCTGATAATTAGCCGTGCATTCCCTTTTGGCATCTCATAAAATACATCGTCCTGATGTTGCAGACCTAAAATCCATTCCTTTATTTTTTCGTTTTCACCTTTTATCCGTGCTCCTATTATGTACTGGTAGCCTCCTGATTCTAATAGTCCAATATTGGTTTTGTTCATCAAGCCGGAGTCGGCTACTATCACAAAGTCTTTACCTAAATCAAATCGCTTAACAAAGTCTTCAACAATCGGTATCATCGTATAACCTTCATACTGTTCTCCGGGAAACAAAGAATAGGAAAGCGGATACCCATCCCGGCTGACCAGCAGACCTAATACTAATTGCGGCTGGCTATGCTTGCCATCTTTTGAAAAACCGGTTTCACGAAAACCATCTTCATAATCTGTTTCAAAATAAAGAGTCGTAACATCGTAAAACATTAAACCGACTTGTCCGCCAAGTACCTTTTTAGTATGGCCAACGCTTATCTGCTGTACTCTATCTTTTTGCGTATTGTATAATTTATCCAGATATCGGTAAATCTTATGAAGCTTTACTTCTTCATCGAAATGTGCCTTCAGGTAATCAACTGTTGCCAACTTACTCATTGGCTGGCTTAGGCGGGCTATTACTAATTGTTTTAAGATATCATCGTCAATGGCTCCGAACCCAATAAGATTAAATACCTTTTCTAATATTAACTGTGTACCATTTAGCAGAACGCCTTCGATGTTTGAAATGACCGGCGCTGTTGAAGTGTCAATCGTATCCTCTTTGATCGTCATTTCGCAGCGAAGCGGAGAAATCTCATCGTTTTGGAAACGAGGATATTTCTTATTGCACTTCGCCTCATTCTGTTCTTCATTTCTTTTCATTCCTCTCAATCTCAACCTTAACCTTAACCTCAACCTTGATACAAAAAACTAACAAAAAAAAATCAAGGCTCTGAAAAAAATTGCTAAAAATGATCTCGGTAGTCTAAACCCTCGCGCCGCAGTTACATTTATTACGAAGACTAATAGGCGCTCAAACAACGACGGCTTTTTAACGACTACCTTCAATCATTTTTTTAACGCATTTTTTTCAAGGCCATTGTCGCAATGCGCAGCAACGCCTCACCCCAGCCCTCTCCTCACGGAGAGGGAGTAGGATTCGTATATGTTTCAGATAAAGCGGTAAAGGAGATAAAAAGTGCAGCGAAGCAGAGAAATCTTATCGTTCTGGAAGCAAAAAATTCCTCAATCCGTTCACAATGACGGTAAAAAAGAAGCTTCGCTTGAGATGAAAATAGCTAATTAAATAACCGGAATATACAAATCAACAATACATTTGTTTTGCGGATGATCATTATAATTGTTCTTAATAATTTCAAATGGTTTTAGCGCTCCCGGCTTGTATCCGTTTTCATTCATCCAAATAAACATGGAAGACCACGCCTTTTCAAATTCAAAAAGATTGATTTCAAAACTACCTGTAATACAGCGCTTTGGTTCGATTTGCTTGTATTGAATATCCAACTCCGGATTGCGGGCTTCGTCTATCGGAACTCCGATTTCCATTCGCACCTTATCTGCCGATGTAATTTTGAAACTATCGTTGTAAATTCGAATAATTTCAAATTCCTTTTCATTCTTCAATTTGTTCCTTGTAGCCCAATTGATGATTTTGTAAAATGACTGGTCTAATCCCTGCATTCCAATATGGCTCACATAAGCCATTTTTATGGGTTTAATGTCTTTGACTATTACATTTGTATTCATATATAACCAATTTTTTAAGTTATTGATATGACAAATGTATTCTTCAAACTTCTCAAACTTTTGTCCATTCTTGCTTTTTATAACTTTATCGTATTGAGATGAACTTAATTGCCTGAATCGGCTTGGACTGATTTCGAATGTTTTTTTGAAAGTTTTGGTTAAAGCAGCGTTGCTTGAAAAACCATAAGTATAAGCAAGTTCTGCAACAGTCAGGGTTTTGTTTCTAATTAAAAGTGAAGCGATTTTTTCGATGCGTTTTCTTGAAATATAATCATTTAACGTTTCGGTAGTGTAAGCACGAAAAAGCCTATGAAAATGAAAAGAGGAGTAATTTCCAATTTTAGCAATTTTGCCAAGCGTTAAATTTCCCTCTAAATTATCGTCTATATAATTTAAAACCTTGTTCAGTTGGTTCAGGTGAAAATCATTCATTTAATAAGTCTTTTAGTTAAAATTTCTAAAACCCTATCAATCTTCACCCATTACAACACATTGATTATCAATTCATTATACTATCTTCCCATATACACCATCAGTATTTGTATATCACTTGGGTTGATACCCGATATACGGCTTGCCTGACCCAGGGTGTGGGGTTTTACTTTAATTAATTTTTCTTTTGCTTCCCTGCCCAGAGAGGCGAGTTTATTATAATCAAATGTATCGGGAATGATAAGGTTTTCCATTTCGTTCATCCGGGCTACAATTTCTCTTTCCTTTTCGATATACACGTCATACTTGATTTGTATGGATGCCTGCTCTATTTCTTCTTTTGAATACCCATTGAGCATACGGCCTATGTCCGGAACGACAGTGGCCAGCTCCTCCAATTCAACATCCGGGCGCAACAGTATCTTTTCTGCTTTCTGCTTTTCGGTAATCGGCGCCGAATCCAATTTTTCAAGAAAGGGATTGATTTCATCCGGGCGCAGACTTTTTTCCTTTAATGCCTTTTTGATGATTTCGGTGTTTTTATTCTTCTGCATCACTTTTTCGTAACGCGCTGCCGATGCCAGACCTAATTGATGGCTGATGGGTGTGAGCCTTGCATCTGCATTATCCTGCCTGAGCAAGGTTCTGAACTCGGCTCTGGAAGTAAACATTCGGTAAGGCTCTTCGGTTCCTTTATTAATCAGGTCGTCAATCAATACCCCGATGTAGGCTTCATTTCTTTTCAGGGTAAATGGTTCTTTTCCGTTTATTTTCAAATGGGCATTTACACCGGCCACCAATCCCTGGCAGGCAGCTTCTTCATAACCGGTGGTGCCGTTTATCTGCCCTGCAAAATAAAGATTGGAAATGAGCTTGGTTTCTAATGTGTGTTTTAGTTGTGTTGGCGGAAAATAATCATATTCAATGGCATAGCCGGGGCGAAAGAGTTTTGCATTTTCAAATCCGGGTATCATTTTTATGGCTTCATATTGCACTTCTTCCGGTAAAGAGGTAGAAAAACCGTTTACATAAATCTCCACTGTATTCCACCCCTCGGGTTCTACAAAAATCTGATGCCTTTCCCTGTCGGCGAAACGGTTTATTTTATCCTCAATGCTGGGGCAATACCGGGGGCCTACCCCATCAATCCTTCCGGCATACATGGGGCTTCGGTCAAAACCGGTTCTCAACTTGTCGTGAACTTTAGTATTGGTATAGGTAATCCAGCAACAACGTTGCTTTTTGGAGTCTAATTTCGGAGTATCGGTAAATGAAAAGCCGGTTATTTCGGTATCTCCCTCCTGAATTTCCATTTTTGAGTAGTCCAAGCTACGTCCATCTACTCTGGGCGGCGTTCCGGTTTTCAGGCGGTCGCTTTCAAATCCAAGGCTTACTAATTGTTCTGTGATGCCTGTAGAAGCCTTTTCGGCTACTCTGCCCCCGCCGAATTGCTTTTCTCCGATATGAATAATTCCGTTTAGGAAGGTTCCGTTGGTTAAAACCACTGCTTTTGACCTTATTTCGTGCCCCATTCCGGTTACTACGCCCACCAGGCGCCCCTCTTTCATTAATAAACCCTTCACCATATCCTGATAAAAGTCCAGATTGGGAGTTTGCTCCAGCATTTCGCGCCATTTGGCCGAAAAGAGCATCCGGTCACTTTGCGCGCGCGGACTCCACATGGCGGGACCTTTGGAGCGGTTGAGCATTCTAAACTGTATCATGGTAGCATCTGTAACAATGCCCGAGTAGCCTCCTAAAGCATCAATTTCTCTCACAATCTGTCCTTTGGCTATGCCGCCCATCGCAGGATTACAGCTCATTTGGGCAATATTCTGCAAATTCATGGTTATCAACAGGGTTTTTGAACCCATATTGGCTGCTGCCGCCGCCGCTTCTGAACCGGCATGACCGGCGCCCACCACTATAACATCATATTCGGGAAACATCCTTATTTTTTATAAAAGTTTTTTTAATAAATTAATTTCTTTCTCTACCTCCTCTACTGACCTGCCCGAATTGAGCAACTCAAACTCAAACTGCGAATAATCAGCAATCAGATTCAGATAATCTTTCTTCTGATGAATGAAGTCTGTTTGTGCTTTTGTATTGATGGCTTCTGAAAGCCTGATTGAATCAATTTTTTGTAATAATTTTAAACAGATTTCGAAGCCTGTTGTTTCATACATTTCCCTAAAATATTCGCGGGCATGTATTAAATCGAGTCTTTTGCCTCTGTCTTTGCCGTGCTTTATGTGCTCTACCCTGAGGTTGGTAAAATTCCAGCACATTTTCAGCTCTTCTTCATTCGAAAAATCGAAATACGTAACCGGAATAATGTGGTCAAACTGCCATTTTTCTCCGAAATTAGTCCAGTTTAGCTCGTCATTGAACTGAAACTCGAACCAAAGGCGCATATTTTCAATATCTAAACCAAAATAAGGCGCATAAGCCAAACAAAGATTTTTTTCTAACACATATCTTCTTAATGATATCTGCCATCTTCTTTTTTCCCTCACCTTGAGCAATTCGGGTGTAGCCTCACCCTGGGGAGTCCAGCGCTTACGTTTCATTTTGCAAAAGTAATAGTTTCACGCAACACTGTTTCAGCATGAAACAGTTTATTGTGAAACAAGATTGAAATATTCATTCAAGCATTTATCTTCAATTGAACGCATCAATGCTTCTTCTCTCTTTGTCTTATCCTTATAACCGCAAAGGTGAAGTATTCCATGAAAAATAACACGATGTAATTCTTCACGAAAAGGTCGTTGGTTTTTAAGGGCATTATCCTTCACTCTATCCACGCTAATGTAAATTTCGGACTGAAGGAAATTGCCACCCTTTTCAGACATATCAAAAGTGATAATGTCAGTATAATAATCATGTTGAAGAAAATCGCGATTGATCTGCAGTAAATCTTCATCATTACAAAATATATAATTGATTTCACCTGAATGATAATCAACACCCCTCCTCAGAAACTCATTGATAAAATTTTTAAGCTTCTTTCTGCATTTCAACCGTACAGGTTTGATGAAAAAAAATTTGACCGTAAAATTATTTGTTGACATAATTATTTTTCAAAATTCGTAAACAAAACACAAACCACAATGCTTAGTTTTGCATTTATGGTAAAAAAGCAGGAAATGTTGCTTTCTGAATTGCTCCCCGGACAAAAGGCAACGATTGTAAGATTTACGACTGAGGATATATTTTTGAAACTGATGGAAATGGGATGCCTTCCGGGAGAAGATATTGAAATAGTAAAAATAGCGCCTTTAAAAGATCCGGTTTCAGTATCTGTAGCCGGATATGTTCTTAGCCTTCGGTTGGATGAGGCCAAACATATTGTTGTATCTATAAATCGTTGATAATCAATTATTTAAATGAATATCGGTCTGTTTTTTGGTTCCTTTAATCCGGTGCATCATGGGCATTTAATCATTGCCAATCATATATTAAATGAAGCTGTGGTGGATAAAATCTGGTTTGTGGTATCGCCTCATAATCCGCTAAAAGAAACCAAATCATTACTAAATGAAAATCAGCGTTACTACCTCACCGATCTGGCAGTGGCCGATGACGACCGGATGAGAGTAACCGACGTGGAATTCTCATTGGAGCGCCCCTCTTATACATCTGTAACGCTGGCCTATTTAACAGAAAAATATCCGCAGCACCGATTTTTTGTTATCATGGGTGGCGATAGTTTTCAGAATATTACAAAATGGAAAAACTATGAGTATATCCTAAAAAACTATACCATTATATTATACAACCGTCCGGGCTTCGAAATCAGTGAACGACACGATGCCGACATTGTAGAAATGAAAGCGCCACTGTTAGAAATTTCTGCAACCGAAATCAGAAAGCTGATTCAGGAAAAAAAATCAATCCGTTACCTGATGCCCGAAAACGTAATTGAAGAAATAGAAAAAGGCGGATACTACAGAAAATAGCCCAAAACAAGACAGGCCAGCACATAAAAAGGCGCCGGAACTCTTGTAAAAATTAATCCTAAAGCCGTTCCTGCTACTACAGCCATATTAGCCACCCCATCGGAAGTGCCTGAAAAAAAGGAAATGTCTTTCATAATAAAAATAGTAGAACCCACCATGATACCCCAAACAGCAGCATTGATTCCTTCTAAAGACCTGTAAATAACAGAATATTTCTTCAGTTTGCTCCAAATAGGGAAGAAAAACAACACCAGCAAAGCGCTGGGCAAAAAAATGCCCACCATACCTATAAGCCCTCCTACTATTTGCATACCCACACCCATATCCTTTAAAGCCAACCCTCCCGTGTAGGACGCGATTGAAAAAACCGGACCGGGAACTGCCCTCACTAATCCAATACCCGTCATCATATCATCTTTATTGATTTGAACAACATTTGGATTTTTATTTTTTACAGCCTCCGGCCTTACACTCCATTGTTCATACATAATGGGCATCAGCACATTGCCACCTCCAAACACAATGCTCCCCATCCGGTAAGTGTTTTCAAAAAGATTCAGTGGCTTCCGGTTGGGCCAGTCGTTTTTACGAGCAGTTTCGCTCAATACCCCCGCCATAATAAATATAATGGCAAACAGCCAGATATTCCACCATTTTATCTTTCGAGGTACCACTTCTACCTGCGGAATTCTTTTATGGCTGAGATTGGTAATAAATCCTCCAAGTACTATTAATAAAGGAATAATAAACGGTTTCCCAAAAAAGAAAAAAGTAACAAAAGTGGTAACAATAGCTATGACCACAGTAATTGTATTATGTACCGAAAAGGAGAATGATGCCCAACAGGCATAAATAAGGAAACCAGCTGCCATCGGTACTATGAACCTTAAAATATCAAGATTTGTACTGCCCGAATCGAGATAACCCACTAAAAAAGAAAGCGCCACCATAATGGCAGAGGCAGGAAGAATCCACACCAATAAAGTAAGCACGGCCAATGGGATTCCACCTCTCTTATAACCAATCAAGGTAAGTGTTTGGGTAGATGAAGCCCCGGGTAATAACTGACAAAAAGCATTATACTCAAGCAATTCATTTTCGGTAATGTATGGCGTTTGTTTTACAAAGGTTTTCATCATCATAGCAATATGCGCCTGAGGCCCGCCAAAAGCAGTAATTCCATGCAGGAACACTAATTTCAAAAAATGAAGATGTCGCAACAGCATAATCACAGTAACTCAATCGGACAATCTCTCGATTAAGGATAAATACGATTCGATTAAAGGTAAAAGAAAACCATGAAAAACGAACAAGGAAAAACAATTTTAATACAACCCAACAAAAAACCGAAACCCTTACAGATTTCGGTTTTTAATAAACTCTATAATTAATTAATACGCCTTACCTTCAATCACCACATTGTCAATACTAAATGTTCCACCAGTTGATTCCGCATTAAATCCATAAAACCTGAGTGTGATTGGAGTAGTAAGATTTTTAAAATTACTTCCAAATGTTATAGTGCTGCCATTTTGAGCAGTTGTAGCCGCATCAGTTACCTGAAACACATTTGTGCCAACGACAGACAAATTTGCATTGGCGGGCTCAATGGAAGCAGGTAAGTTGGTATTAAATGCATCCAAACCCGATCTTACTGAATATTGCCTTATACCGGTTCCGGAGCGTTGCAATGTAAATGTCAATTTCGTAAGATCCAGTTTCTTACCGCTCAAAGGAGTAATCACCACTTCAAAATATTTAGTCAAATCAATATCACCCGTAAATACATCACTACCATTAGCAGCACCCAAAGGCCAACCGGAGAATGAAAATCTTCCAGCCCCGGTTGAGTTTGTTCCCACTCCAATAGCAGTGAAGTTGCTGAATATCAATCCATTAACGGTAGGCAAAGGTGTCGGGTCGGTAGTTCCTGAGGTGGTAGTAACACCGGCAAAATCAAAAGAAGCAGCAAACAATCCTCCCGTATTTCCTCCCTTTATGTCGTCAGGCGTACGCAAAACGAGTTGGGCGGTAGCCGGTTGTCCGGCAGGTTGATAAATGCTGACATATCCCAAAACAGTATCCGCAGCAGCCGGAACAATGATACCCGAAGTAGTTCTAATGAAAGTGGTAATTTCTCCGGTAGCATCTTTCACGGTATAGTTCTTCCCCGTAGAGGCAGTACTTCCCTCAGCAAAAGTTACTCCTTTTATTGCCACCACAGTGGATTGCCATGCCAGAAGATTATTTTTTATCTCTTCAACAGTAGCTACCCTTGGAGTAATCGTTCCCTTTCCAATGGTGGTAGCGTTATTCACATCACTTATTTGAATGGTTCCGTTGAACATACTAAACCTTAGTCCACTAACATTTACTCTTAATTTATCACCCAAAGTACCGGGAGACGGATTACTGCCTTTTGCAAAATATAGGGTTATTCCACCTGTAGCATCCTGCAACCGATAGTTACCGGCAGCTTCATTACCGGTACTTGAGATAATTGTTCCTTCAATGGCTATACCAAACGGAATGGTAGAGTCGGCTTCCGGTGTTGCATATTTAAGTACATCTGCAATACTCTTTACAGTAACAGGCTGGGCGCTACACCTTGCATCGGTAAACTGCACATCAGAAGTATCACGTATAAAAAACTGAACCGTTCCATTGAAAATACTAGGTACCCCTATTAAAGCGCCATTGCCCTGAGCAACCTTAGCTCCCGCAAACCGGGCATAACTGCTGTTTCTTAAAACAATGATTTTGGAATCATCACAAGTTCTTATATTGAAGTTTACTGCAGAAACAGTTTGTTTATTAGCCGGATCGGCATAGGTTTTGTTAAGGTCGGCATCGCCAAACTCAGCTTTATTAATCTGAACAAGCATACTATATGCCGGATCATTAATGTTTTTTGTTATTTCCGAAATCTTAATCACTTTGGGTTTCACTTCATTTCCGAAAGAACCTTTCAGAATATACTGGTCAAACAGCGGCTGTGGAATACGCCCCAGGTTTAAGAATCTTCCATCATCCGAGCGAACAGAGTCGAGACCCAACTGAATATTCCCGCCATAATCGCCCAGCATTAGTCCTTTTACCTTTACAAAAACTTTACGCCCTACCGGATAGGAAGTATAAACATTATTTCCATCCAGCAGGATAGGAATACCCCCGGTTTCGTCCTGAATAATGATTTGTTTGTAAAAATTACCGCTTCTGTCATCAGCAATCACAATGCCACTGATAACCTTATCATCATTGACCTTTTGAAAGTTTCCGATGGAAGAATACATTGCTTTCAAGTCCTTAATGGTAAGGTTTGCCGTAATATTGGGGTCGGTACCCAAAGGCGGTTCATCAAATTTTTTATTACAGGATGATACAACAAAACTTATCATTAAAACAATGATACCTGCCGTGAATACTGAAAAAGAAAATCTGTTGTTCATGATTATTTTATATAAATTATTTTTAAATCAATTAAAATCGAAAAGCGACACTGGCAAAATAGTTGAGACCATAAGCGTAATAATATTTCGGCGGAAACTTGTCCACGTTTTTGTTCTCATAGTCGAAACGCAATTGTTCAAAACCTCCTGACCGAATATTCGTATTGTTCAATAAATTATTCACACCCAAATTGAATACCAAATATGTTCGCTTATTGTTAACATAATATTTGCGTGGCAACAGCTTAGACCAGCCGCCAAAGAAATCGAGTGTAAACTGATCCGGAAACTTTTCCTGTGCCAGAATCTTTGAAGCAGTTTGTTGCACCATCGGGTCTTCGGGGTTCACATCGCCAATGGTTTCTGTGGTTCTCCTCAACGGATTGACACTCAACCACGAATTACTGAAATAGTTGCCTGTAAAACTGATATACCAAAATTTAGGTGAACGATAAAACAGTCCGCCGCTATAAGCATTCTGAGGCGTAGAAGGAATTCTGTAGTTTTTTAAATACACGGTTTGCTCAGTAATAACCTGTGCGCTGTTGTCAACCGTTACGATGGCATGTTGACGGCTGTCGTAATAATAGCGGCCTACCGCTGCGGCACCGTTGAAAGTAAGTGTGTTAGTGAGTTTAACCTCTGTACCCAACTCTCCCCCAAAGAATAATTTATCAATTCCGCTTAATGCATAATTTACAAAATTTTGATACTGATCGTGATAGAATGTCATAATATCGTAACCATTTTTGAATTGACTGTAATATCCTCTCAAACTGACTTTTGCTTTTGGCGCAATGTATTTGTAGCCGACTTCGGCAGTCAATGCTGTTTCACTCTTCAGATCGTTCTGCACCGTATTTCTGGTTCTTTGAGAGATATATACATTTTCAAACAACGGCGGTGTAGTAAGGTAGCCGCCATTTACGAAAAAGTAATTTCGCCCACTTGCTTTATAGGTAACACCGGCCTTTGTAGATGAATTAATAAATTTTTGTTTAACCGCATCGCCGTAAGATTCATTAGGAAAAAGTCCGTTTCGGGTAAGCCCGGTGCGATAAAATGATGATGACGATACTTCTCCGGCAGCAAAAAAGTCAAATTTTCTAAGGGTAAATACAAACTGCAACCAGGCTGCTGCTCTGTTCATGGTCATATTGTAATTGTATCCATATTGCTCCCCTTTCTTTTTAACCTGATTGGGATTATCCACATCGTATTGCAATGAATTAGGGTTGTCAGGAAAATCTCTTTCTGCAAACTGATTTACGTTCAGCCAAAAATCGCCACCCAGCAAGTCCTTCACCTCCTGATAGTAATGATTCACCTGTTGTTGGTAATTAGCGCCTGCCGTCAAAGCAATTTTTTCAGTCAGTTTGGTATTGTAAAGGGTGTTGGCCATCAGCCTCTTAGTATCATTCACCCTGTTGGACAATATATACAAAGATCGTTTACCGCTAACATTATTGCCAATAGTGCCGTTCACATTATTTATAGTTACGTTATTCCCTTTGTTCACCTGATACAGCCGATCCCAGTTAACCTGTAGCATATCGGGATAGTTTTTATACTGCTGCGCAATGGATACGGCCATTTCCGGTTGGTTTATGGCATAATAGCTTGGCAAGTACCGGTAATAATCCGGTCTTGGGTCGGGAGCATTGTACCAGTCGAAAGCAGATAATTTTCTTTTGCCAAAAACATAACTGAGAGAGGTAGTCCAGCTACTTTTATTATTGGGTTTGTATTCATGCACCGCCATAAAAGCCGGTTGAAAAGTTTCCAAAACATTCGAGTTTCGTTTTTTACCGTTTTGATACCCCCATGCAGGATTGTAAAAATTTGTGCCGGCCAAGTCCATTGCCTCCTGCACCGAACCGGTTTGACGGCCATTCTCGGTGGGAGCGCCAAAAGCAATCAAAGAAAATGTATTTTTCTCACCTATTTTTTTATCGGCTGCAGCATAATAACTCAATCCCCGATAATATGTGCCAGGCACATAACCTTCGTTGGCATAGCGGGTAGAAAGGGCGAGACTATAAGCCCATCCTTTTTTATTAAAGCCCGAACCATGAGAAAAAGTGAAGCGGTGGCGGTAATTTCTGTTAGAAAATGCATAACCAAACTGTGTTTGTGCCCATTGTGCACCGGCCCTTATGTCAATATTGGTATTGAGCGCAATGCTTCCAATGGCAAAGCCATTTGCATCAAGACCATAGGAGGTTTCACGCGAGCGCATCACGTTGTTCAGTCCGCCCCAAAGACCAAAAGGAGTAAATCCATTATCTAAGCCGGTAAAGTCAATCCCGTTCAGATACACTGCATTAGCGCCGGACTCATAGCCTCTAAGCCGAAACCGCATCACACTGAAATTATACTCAGCCTGAGACAGAAACGGATCGCGCCCCGCAGTAAGAATAGAAGAAACGGAGGCTCGTTCCCCTTCGTCAAGATCGGCATCTTCCAGATTAATTACCGGCAGATTATCTTCCATATCTCTCTTTAACTCCACCACCGTTGTATCCCTCACCGGTATTGTATCTGCCGGTAAGGATGTTTTGTTTTGAGCATGAACAAAGGAATTGCCAAAAAAAAGAAAGAGTAGCCAAAAAGCAACTTTCATAATGTTAGGTTTATCTTTATAACAAAAAGCAAATATCAAATTCAGGTGCCATGTTTTATTTAAATAGCAAGCCTGATTTAAAAAGCTTAAAAATCGTTTGCACTAAGATACGAATTATTGATTTTAAATGGAAATTATTAATAAAATAACTGACATGAAGAAATTAGTCCTTTTATTTTTTATCATCTTCTTTCTTACAGAAGGCTATAGCCAAACTAAGTATAGGCCGATTGTAGTGGGTTTTTACAATTTTGAAAATTTTTATGATACAATTTTTCACGGTAAAAACGATGATCCCCAATTCACACCGCAGGGCTCCAAAGCCTACACCGGCGCAGTATTCAATGATAAAGTAAAAAAATTAGCAACGGTGTTGTCACAAATCGGCACAGATATTAACCCGGATGGTGTGGCAATCCTGGGAACTGCCGAAATTGAAAATGCTTTTGTATTGGACACACTATTGAAACATCCGCTAATTGCGCATCGCGGATACAAATTCGTGCATTATGACTCACGCGATTTCAGAGGGGTGGACGTGGCCATGATCTACAATCCCAAATATTTTAAAGTACAAAAGAGCAGACCACTTTTTGTAAAGCTGCCCGAAGGTTCCAAAGATGCTTTTTACACAAGAGACGTATTGTGGGTAACCGGTTTATTAGACGGAGAAAAAGTACATGTATTTGTAAACCACTGGCCCAGTCGCTCGGGAGGCGAAAAAAGAAGTGAGCCGGGCAGGATGGCGGCAGCAGAAACAGTAAGAAGACAGATTGATACGCTGCTGATTATTGAGCCGGACTCTAAAATCATTGTAATGGGCGACCTGAATGACGACCCAACTAATAACAGTATAACCAAAGGGCTGAAAGCCTCAGGCAATCTCAAAAAGCTTAATAAAGATGAACTGTACAACCCCTGGATGGACTATTATAAAAATGGTATCGGTACATTGGCCTATCAGGATGCCTGGAGCCTTTTTGACCAAATCATTGTATCGCAAGCTTTCCTCGATAAAAAGCAGGAAGGGCTCTTCTTTTACAAAAACAATGTTTTTAAAGCCGATTATATGATAGAAAATATTGGAAAGTACAAAGGTTATCCCATGCGCACTTACAGTGGCGACTTATATCGCGGAGGATACAGCGACCACTTTCCCACTTATATTGTGTTGTTGAAAAAGGTAGAGTAATAATTAACAACTCATTTTGTTTACCCTGTTAGCATGTCTGCCGCCTTCAAATTCAGTATTTACAAATACATCAACCATTTCTTCGGCCACATATTCTGACACAAACCGTGCAGGAATACAAATAATATTAGCATTATTGTGCCTTCGTGCCAATGATGCAATTTCGGCATCCCAGCAAAGCGCTGCCCTGATACCCTGGTGCTTATTGGCGGTGATGCAAACCCCGTTTCCGCTTCCGCATAGCAAAATGCCAAATGCATTCTCGCCCGCTTCCACCGCTTTGGCTACCGGATGGGCAAAGTCGGGATAGTCGGCGGGTTCTGCCGAGTACGTACCAAAATCTTTGTATTTTAAATCTTTCCCTTCCAAATAAGAAATCAAAAGTTCCTTCATTTCAAACCCGGCGTGGTCGCTACCAATCGCAATTGGTTTGGAAAAATCAAATATATTATTCATGTCAAAGCATTTTAATCAAAAAAATACGTGTCAAAAGTTGAGCAAGCGGTTTAATACTAAATCCGTAAAAACCAAAATTATATATTAATCATTAACTCCACTCCTGTATTGAGCCGTCCTCTTTTGCCCTGGCCGCCTCTCCTCTTGCCGCCAGCTTCACACTAATTTCAAATAACAAATACAAAGGTAGTGTTACTACGGCTAAACTAAAAGGGTCTGTAGTAGGTGTAATGATGGCTGCTGCCACCAATATAACCATAAAGGCATGGCGGCGGTATCTTTTTAGCAGGCCAGACGATATGATTCCCGCTTTGGAAAGCGCCAGAATTAACAATGGCATCTGAAATAACAGTCCGATACCGGCTGTGGTATAAATCATATTTTCAAGATAATCTGAAAAAGTGGGAATAATTGCAATTTGCTCGCTTAGTTTATAGTTAAAATAGAAATTCACCATCAGGGGGGTGAGGATAAAATAACCGAAAGCCACACCAATAAAAAACAAAATTGATACCCAAAAAATGATGCCGGTAGTTCCTTTTCTTTCTCTTTCGGATAGGGCAGGCTTCACAAAACGCCACATTTCCCAAAGAATATATGGAAAAGCCAAAACAAAACCACCAATAAATGCCACTGTAAAGGAAGCAATAAACTGCCCTGTCATAGTGGTTTCCTGAAACTTTACAGCCGTGCTGGTAAAGCACAGTCCATCACCCACACCTACCTTTCTACCGATTTTACACAACCATTGTATCGAAACAAAATCAGGTCGCGTGGGACCAAAAATGATTTTATCTACAAAAACATTGGAAAAAATAAAAAAACCTATGGCTCCCACTACTACCGCCACTATTGCACGAATAAGATGCCAGCGCAGCTCTTCCAAGTGGTCCACAAACGCCATCTCAGAATCCTCGCCTTCATTTCGCTTTTCTAAAAATTCATTCAACGCCATAAAGCCTCAAAATTAAGAAATTTGAATTGGAGATTTTTGTTAAAGCCAAAAAACTAAAAAAGAAAATCATTCACCCAAAAATTCCGTAGGCTGCATTTACAAAATCTAACCCTATTCTCCCTATTTTTGCAACACATAAATTTATTGTTATATGAAAAAATTATTTGCTTTTGCTTTTGCATTGTTTTTTGCTTCCGCCTTAATAGCACAGCCCCCTGCCGGGCCGGCCAACAAAGGAGATTCTTTTGGAGATAAAATATCTGCCAAAGGCGCTGTTTCTTTGGAAAAAATGACAAAAACACTTGACAAAAACACTGTTTTTACCGGAAAAATTAAGGGAACCGTCAAAGAAGTATGCAGCAACAAAGGTTGCTGGATAAAAATGGAACTACCCGACAAAACCCAGATGCAGGTAAAATTTAAAGATTATGGATTTTTTGTGCCAACCGCTTTGGCCGGAAAAACAGTAGTGCTAAACGGAAAGGCAGAAAAAAAATTGGTTTCGGTAGATGAACTGAAGCACTTTGCCGAAGATGCCAAAAAGAGCCAGGAAGAAATTGACGCTATTACACAGCCCGAAACGCAGGTTAAATTTCTGGCTACGGGCGTACTGGTGATTTAAGAAACTAAAATACCTGCGGGAATTCGGTTCCCGCAGGTATAAACAACTCATTATGCTACCTGCAAAACCGCAGGAAGCAATATTTTAATACCCTTTTTCCATCCGTACTTTCCACTTGTACGATGCCCTACTAAATGTTGGCTCCACCTTCATTAGGCTCTACATTAATGGTTTCGCCCTCAGCCGGTTTTTCCTTTGCGCCAAAAATATCATTCATCCATTTTTCTGCGCCGGGAAAATGTTCTTTAATCGTATCAGTGCCTTTGGTGGCAAGTTCCGAAAAATAATCTTTTGCCTGATCGGCAGCTTTTACGGCTTCGTCCTTAAAGCCATTTGCTTTTTCTTTCAGATTGTTCATCATCTTTTCTCTTTCTTCGGGTGTCATGCTGGCATATTTACCGGCGGCAAGACCTGCCAATGCGCCCATAATGAAAGTAGCGATATGCTTGTTGTTAACCATAGTTTTGAATTTTAAATTGTTTTACAATAATGTTTAATTACTACTTCAAAGTTAGTACCCTATTTTCATTCCCTGTGTTAAAATGTTCATCTTTTCGGTGAAGGGGTTGTTTTTGACGGTGAAGGAACAATTTCTGAGAGAATAACACGGAAAAGTAATAAAACGAAGAAAAAACGATCAATCAAAAAAAACGATATTTGAAAAGGTTAATTGAAAGTGGTTCAAAAAATGGGGAGCTTATAGTTAACTCTAAGTACTTCTGGCCGAATTTTAGGGAAGCCTACATACTGATGGTAGGAGTCCCACAGCCCTCCTGTAATACTTAAAATATCTGCCATGCTTAATAAGAGAGACGCTTTTGATCTTCTCATTCCATATAAATTTAAACTCTACATCACATTTCTTCATTCTTTAGTCTGGTAACAAATTTTCTAATCATTATAAAATGGAAGGATGATGATATGTTGTCTCTACTCATTGTCATATCGCTACTCTTTTGTCATATAAATAAGACTGGAAACCAATAAACGTGTTTCTGATTTTTGCAATGTCACCAAGTTCTTTTTTAGCGTCTGCGATGGCGTGATATTTCAGCACAAGCAAATCGCCAATTTTGGTGTCGTCTAATTCGTCAACGCCTTGTTTCACATATTGACTCAAAACGAAGTTCAAAAATTCTTGCTGTTTTGGATCGTAATTATACAAATGAATTTTTGCTTTATCTGCCCGTGTTGCTCTTTCTAAAATGTCGGAATGAAATGCGATGTATGCCAGAACATCATATAAGTCACTGTTTTCAGCATTCAGTATTTTTTGGAATTCTGTCAACTGTTGTTTAGCAAAACCTTTTTCTGTCAGTTCTTCCAACAGTTTCTTCCTTGTATCGGGTTTGCTCCAAATAGTTCTTAATTCATCTTCACTTTTAAAAAGCTCGGGCAATGTTCCGAATAGTGAACGCAAAAATTCTTCGGCTGAAATTGGCTTACCATCCGGGCTTCAAAATGAAGTACTAACCATGTGTTGAAATACCCTCACCTTACCATCAGCCAATTTCACCTTTATCATTTTGCGGCGATTATCATCACAGCGGCATAATATGTAACCACAGACAGGGCAAGGCTCCGTCTCTTCTTTTACACAAATACAAGGCCTTTGTCCGCAATCTTCGCAAGGTTTCGGGATGCTTTTAGTTTTAGGACCTTCAGATTCTTCGGGTTCTCCGTCCCATTCAGGGTCGCTGAAATGATGATGTGCTTTTACAAAGTCGTAAATGGTGAAATAATCTTTGCCATCAAATAAACGTGTTCCACGACCAATGATTTGTTTAAACTAAATCATGGAGTTTACAGGACGTAGCAAAACAATGTTTCTTACTTCGGGAGCATCAACACCCGTGCTTAATTTTTGTGAAGTGGTCAGTATGGTTGGAATGTTTTTCTCGTTGTCCTGAAAATCTCTCAAATGTTGTTCACCTATTTTTCCGTCATGTGCAGTTACTCGGTGACAATAGTTCGGATTTTTAGAATTTGCATATTGATTGATTAAATCACGAATTGCCAAAGCATGTAATTGAGTAGCACAGAAAACCAAAGTCTTTTCATTTTGATTTATCAGGCTCATAAAAATTTTTACCCGATACTCTTCCTGTTCTTTAATCTCAATAATGCGGTTCATTTCCGCTTCGGTGTATCTCTTGCCTTCTTCAATTTCTCCTTCTAAAACGGTGTCATCCGAAGCATATAAATACTCGTCAATGGTTGTGTCAATTTGCTTGACTTTGAAAGGTGTTAAGAAACCATCATTGATTCCTTCTATTAGTGAATATACATAAACCGGCTCACCGAAATAATTGTAAGTATCTGCGTTGATGGTTCGCTTTGGTGTAGCTGTCAAACCCAACTGAACGGCTGGGCTGAAATATTCCATAATGGCTCGCCAATTGCTTTCGTCATTGGCTCCGCCACGGTGACACTCGTCAATTATGATAAAATCAAAAAAGTCATTTGGGTATTCTCCAAAGTATGGTTCGACAAGCTCACCATCCTTTGTTTTAGTAAGAGACTTACTTTTTGATAATTTCTTTAGATTTTCAATATCACCTTTTATGAGTGCGATTTTTTTGGCCCTGCTCCATTTTTGAATTTGTTTTTCTCTTTTAAAAGCTTCATCAATTCTTGTGAATTCCTCATAGTAAACTAATTTAACTGGCAAATGACTTGAAGTAAAGTTTGCTCCTTCACCATTTTTATGTTGTTCAATTCTTAATGCTAAGTCTTTTGTACTTCCTGTGTAAAAGCTTCCATCAGCACATTGAAGAATATACATATATCCGTATGCGTCCACTTCGGCAAGCTCAGTGTCCGTTATTTCTGGAAAATCTATTTCTTCGTCTTCGCCAGCGGTGGGTGAGCTTGTCAATTGAGCGGTGGGTGAGCTTGTCGAACCCCCGCTCATAAAGGTTTGGAAAATGGTAAAAAACACGCTTCCGTTTTTCGGAACTCTCCCTTTTTTCTTGATGTCGCTTGGATTGATGCGAACCAAAGCATCTTCCTCAAAAACCGAAAAGGCATTGAATGCCTGGTCAGCTAAAATATTTCTGTCAGCTAAGAATAAAATTCTTGGACTTCTTTCAGCTTCTTCAGGTGGACGGTCAGCTTGTCGAACCGTCCATTTTGCCTGAAACAGTTTCCATGCAATTTGAAAAGCAATGGCCGTTTTTCCTGTTCCTGTGGCAAGGGTTAATAAAATGCGTTGTTGGTCGTTAGCAACCGCTTCTAATACTTTGGTAATGGCATTTTCCTGATAATAGCGTGGTTGCCATGTTCCGCCACGGTCTTCAAATGGAACGGAAAGTAATTTGTCTCGCCATGCTTCGGCAAGCTCAGCATTCGGCTCGCTTGATTTTGGAAAGGTTAAGTCCCATAATTCGTCCGGAGTAGGATAGGAAGTTACATCGCCTTCCTGACCTTCCTTCATATCGATGCGGTAAATCTGCAAACCGTTGGTGCTGTATGTAAACCGAACCTGTAATTTCCCTGCATAATCTTTGGCTTGTCCAACGCCTTCGGTATAGTATTTATCTCTTGCTTTGGCTTCAATAACTGCTAGGTTTCTGTTTTTGTATTGTAACACATAGTCTGCCTTGTCGGGTTTGCTTCGCTGCCCGTGCCCGATTAAACGACCCTTGTTGATAGGGAATTCCTTGCGAATGCGACTGCCTTCCACAACGCCCCAACCTGCTGCTTTTAATGCAGGGTCAATATATGCAGCTCTTGTTTCGGTTTCGTTCATTTTTTTACTTTTATCAAATAGCCATCACATAAAATCGAGCGGCCTATCACATAGCCATCACATAAAAATTCATTGAAATTCAGCATGTTATGATGTAAAACAACATCATCTATCACATAACCATCACATAAGAATTCTAAGGCGGTCAAATAACCATCAAATAAGGTTTTAAGCCCAAAATGGTATGTAGCTCGCATATTTTCGTGATTTACTTTCAGGGTCATCTTCTATAATCCCGAAGGGATGTAAATATTATAACCCAAAGATATCCATAAAATCTTCTTAAACCCCGAAGGGGTGATATTATCATTCTATCCATTCAAATAAATATTTTTCGTTGTATTCAATTTCAAATTTTTGTAGAAAATCAATGTATTCTTCTTTAAAGGTTTTCTTCCGATGATGTTCTTCTTGATTTAATATGTATTGATAAACATTTTCAATTTGTGAATGAGCATACGAAAATGCCCCATATCCTTCCTGCCAGGAAAATTTACCTTTGATAAACTTCTGTTCATTGATAAAATTAGAAGAATTGTTTTTGATGTCCCGAACTAAATCCGATATGCTCATTGCGGGCTTTAATCCTACGAAAACGTGTATGTGGTCTTCCACACCGTTTACAATAATGGGTTTCTGATTTTTACCTTTGATAATACCGGCTATGTATTTAAACACCTCATCACGCCAAGGTTTTTGCAATAGGTTTTCTCTGCCTTTTACGGCAAAAACGTACTGGATGTAGATTTGTGAAAATGTGCCTGCCATATTTTTATTGTTTTAACCCCGAAGGGGTGGAATAAATATCACCCCTTCGGGGTTTTGTTTTCCATATTGTTTGTATCGTTATAATCATGTCATCCCTTCGGGATTTTCTGTTTTTAATTCCCCCGCAAATGCTTTTTGTAGAATTGATTTTTTCAACTCTTCCAAATTAGCAATTTTTTGTTGATATATCGCTTCCAACTTTTGCGTTTCGGCTCGCAAGGCATCTAATTGATGGACGATGGTTTGTTGTTCTGTTTTTGATTTTGGAAATGAGATTTGATATTTATTAAGTTTTTCGATGGTTAATGCACTATATGCCGCCCCAATTGCAAGGCTTTTTATTTTTTCAACAAATGCAGTTAGTGCATATTTTAAGTAGTTAGTATCTAAACTATCAAAATTCTTAAACCAAACAATATTTCCGTCTTTAAAATAAAATTCATCTTCATTTTCAATTACCATTATTTCACCAATAGTTCCTACTGCTGACATTAATAAATCTCCAATTTTGGCTAATTCTTTTTTTGAGGTGCTATGCAAAATAGCCTGCTATTCGATACATAAAAAAATCACGGTCTTTGATGCCAAAATTATTTGCTAAGAATCGTTGGATTTTTCCATTCATATTTTCGGCTTTGGCATTGGTTTGTCCTTCTTTAAAATAGTTGACAATATCATCCTGATGTTTTTCTATCATTTTTCTTACTCCTCTGAAAGCTGCTATTTTTGATTGATTGACTTCATCGCACCAGTTGTAAAGTTCTTGTTCTATTTTGTCCATTGATTTGCCGATGTTTTTTCCCTGATACCACAACCTCAGCTTTTGAGTGAGCCGGTAGGCTGTTTCTAATATTGGGAAACGGTAAAATAGTTGTTGCATGATTTCCAGTTCATCTTCCTCCCATTCATCTTGCATTTTGAAAAGAATATAGCGGCTGCGCTCCAATAGTTCAATATAGCTCCAGTGTGTTTGTTGTTCATCCGTGTCAGATTTTACAAGAATTGTTTCTTGATTAATATATTGGGTTTTGAGTTGTTTGCGTACCTGTTGCAGCGCATCTAAGAGATGCTTGATGACATGGAACTTGTCTATCACTAACTGTGTATTGGGAAAAATGTCTTTGCATAGTTTTTTATAGGAAGGACTCATGTCACAGCTGACCGATTTTACATCTTCCAACACGTGCGGCAGGTAGTGTTCCATTACTTGTTTGAGTTCTTCCGGCTTCATGGTTTGTGCCAGTAAAGCTATTTTCCCTGATTGGGCATTGGTCATAATGGTATACATTTTTTTGCCTATTTGCTTTTCATCAATGGTCATGTGGCTGCCAAAATTTTCTGCTTTTGCTATGGGTACCGGTTTTTCTTTTGTTACCTCCCCACTGGTCTTGTCTATTACTTGTATCTTTTTTTCTCCCCACTTTCCGGCTGCAATATCTTTTCGGTAATCGCTTATCTCTTCTTTGTACCAATAATGTACCGTTTTGGGCTTTAGGCCAAACATATAAGCCACAAAACTTATGTTTACAGGGTGTTGCTCTATTCTATATTTTTAAAAAGCCCGCCATGTCAGGAGTTAATTTGGCCGAATCCTCGGTAATCACATACTCGTTGCTAAAATGCTCATCTGTACCGGAGCGTTTCCAACGCCTTCGTTTCATTACCAGATAGACCGGCTTAGTGGAAAATCCATGGCTGAGTATAGTTATCGGATTGCAAAAACCATCCAACACTACATCTGAAAACCCTTTAAGCTTTGTGGGAACATGCTCCCGCTTTTCCCATAATATAATTTGCCATTCTTTGTGGAATTCTTTTACCTCCGCAATATCAAAAAAGCCTAATAAATCACGCGGTACCATCATTCGGCTTAATTCAAATAATACATTTGATTCTACTTGTTTTTCCTTTTGTCCCATAACCATAAAGATAATAATAGCACCTCAAAAAAAGAATTAGCCCCAATTTTTGGAACGCCCAAAGATTGTTTGATTTCCTCGTATCTTTGTCTTGAAATAAATAATTCAAGAGTTATTGGTTTCCCGTTGGATAATTCTTTAATTTCTTTTGTTCTGTAAAACGGAACACCCTCTTTTACATACTCGCTTTTATATATCCGCTTACTTGATGTAATAGTGCCTAATTCATCTAAGCAATTTACTTCCCAATTTTCATTCCCATTCTCAAACACCTCCTGCAAATAACTTTCAAAAAGCTCTTTTGCATTTTTAAGGTTTTGTTCGGCATTATTTCGACTTCGCTCAATAACCAAAAAAATCTTGTCTAAAATGGAAACTATGCGTTGTTGTTCGGGGAGGGGGGGAAGTGGGATTTCAAGATTTTCAATTTGTGTTTTATTGATTGAATTAAAAACTGCACCTGCATTTCCTTCAATTTCACTTTCGTGTTTTATCAAATAGTTGAATAGAAATTCTTTGTCAATATTTTTTCCTGCTTGAATTGCTGCAAGTCCACGACCAATACAAATTTTTTGAGTTGCAAAATTTACAGGACCTACTGGTGCTCTTACTGACATTAAAATATCTCCTGCTTCTGCTTCCTTTGTAATTTTAGTTGTCCAAGTTGTTGGTTCACCAATATATTTTTCTCCGTATTCTTTTTTCCCTTGATAAAATGGCATACCATTTCCTTCGGAATTATAGTATTTCCCTTCAGGTGATTGTCCTGCAATCACTTTGCAAACTTCCCCCAACTTTTTTATTTCCCAACCTTTCCCATTGCCTGAACCTTGATTTTTTTGATGATTAGGATTGCCCTGATTTCTTGAATCATCAAAATCAGGTGAATCAGATAAATCATAGTTCAGACTTTTTTTCCTTTTGCTTCATATCAGTTCTGTATTTAATCCCGAAGGGATGATAAGATTATAAAAAAACAATCCACTCGAGACCCTAAAACCCCGAAGGGGTGAAATCATTATGTCATCCCTTCGGGATTGACTTCCTTTCGCCATTATCAGCTTATAATCATTACAACCCTTCGGGTTTGCTATTTTTATTGATTTTATATTCAGGTTATTATCATTACAGCCCTTCGGGCTTACTGTTCCTAGTGATATCATATTAACTCCTTAATTTCGTTCATTATATTTTCTACCGATTTGGGCTCTAATTTAGAGAAAGCAAACCATTTTTTGCCAAGGTCTTTCAGCGAAGCTCCCAAATGATAGACTTCTTTGCCGTCAGTAATCAAAAACCGGTCGTGGCTTTGGGTAAAGGTATTGGCTTCAAAATTGCCGTATTGTTCGTTGGCTTTTTTCAGGTCTAACTGCAACTGCTTAGAAATGGTTTTGGTTAATACAAACACCTGCACGCCTTTTTTCTTTTTGGCTAAATGGGTCAATGTGCTTTCGTCCACATAATTATCTATGAGCACAATATTGTTTTTAGCAGAGCGGATTATTTTTGATGCCAATTCATACGCATCAAACACCTGTCCGTCAAAAAATACGCCTTGGGTGGGAATGGTATTTCCCTCTAATGCTTTAAAAACTTTTTCAAATTTATGGTCGGTTTCTAATTGTTTCAGCTCTATTTTCCCCAAGCGGTAATTTATCAGTGAGTTTTCCAAAAGAATATGTCTCATTTTTACAAAAGCATTCATTATTTGAATACTTACCTTTACAGCTATCTCACTATTTAAAACGGCTGACAACATTGCTACTCCTTGTTCTGTAAACACATACGGCAGTGTGGAACGATGCTTTTGTGAACTGGTCGCAATTTGCGACTGGTTAGAACTGTTCCCAATTTGTGACCGCACATTTTCCCATTCGGCATTAGTTAATTGAAACATAAAAGACTCTGGAAATCTATTCATATTCCGCTTAACTTGTTCATTTACTCTTTTTGTTTCCACTTCGTAGAGTTCTGCCAAATGATAGTCTATCATTACTTGTACACCACGAATGTTTAAAATCTTGTCTTCAATATGTTTTTGCGTTATGATTAGTTCATTGCTCATATCAAATTCTTAATAGTTGCCAAGATTTCCGCACTTTCTTCATCCAACACCTTCATTTCTTCCAAAATTTCTTGTGGTGAGCGAAGTCGAACCACTTCCTTTTTGTTCTGGTTCTTTACGCTCAAATCAAAGGTGTTTGTGTCAATATTTTCGCTATTTACTAACCACGAATTGTCACCATCGGCAAATGTCTTTTGCAAAAGCACAAAATCCTTTAAATCTTCATCATTCAGCGGATTGGTTTTACCCATGTTCCGTCCCGGATCCAATTGGTAATACCAAATCTTTTTGGTCGGCTCACCTTTGGTAAAGAACAACACTACCGTTTTTACTCCTGCACCTAAAAATGTTCCTGCTGGCATATCCAAAATGGTGTGCAGATTACAACTCTCCAGCAAATACTTTAGCAAGGAAACCGAAGCATTGTCGGCATTACTCAAAAAAGTGTTTTTAATGACAATAGCCGCTCGTCCGCCTGCTTTCAGACTTTTGATAAAATGTTGTAAGAATAAAGAAGCCGTTTCACCTGTTTTGATATCGAAGTTTTGTTGCACTTCTTTTCGTTCTTTTCCGCCAAATGGTGGATTGGCAAGAATTACATGGTAACGGTCTTTTTCCTGAATGTCTCTGATATTTTCGGTCAGCGTATTGGTGTGAATGATGTTTGGGGCTTCAATACCGTGTAATATCATATTCATTACACCAATGATGTATGCTAAGTTCTTTTTCTCTTTTCCGTAAAATGTGTTTTCCTGTAAGGTTTTCAGGTTGGCTGTGTTTTTCTCCATGCGGTCATATATGTATGCGTAGGCTTCGCACAAGAAGCCCGCACTTCCGCAAGCGGCATCATATACCTTTTCACCCATCTGCGGATTGATCACTTCGATCATAGCACGAATCAAAGGTCGTGGTGTGTAATATTGGCCGCCATTGCGACCGGCATTACCCATGTTTTTGATTTTCGTTTCATACAAGTGGCTAAGTTCATGCTTGTCTTTAGAACTGCCGAATGGCAGTTCATCAGTCATTTCAATAATTTCACGAAGATTGTAGCCACTTTTAACCTTGTTTTTCAGTTCGCTAAAAATTTCACCGATTTTATATTCAATGGATTTGGGGTTATCACTTGCCTTCTGCTTGAAGCTTGCCAAATAAGGAAATAGCTTCAAGTCCACAAATTGCACCAAGTCAGGTCCGGTCATGGCTTTGTGGTGGTCCAGTTCGGCAAGCTCACCGTCCTTCATTCTGGATTTTGGTGACGGCCTCTGAGCCTGTCGAAGAGGCATTGCCTAATTTGGCCAACGGTATTGCTCGTCCAAAATGTATTGATATTCTTTTCCTTCCAAAGCGGCTTCATCCGCTTTTTCACTTTCCAATTGGTCAATGTAACGCAAGAACAACACCCAAGAGGTTTGTTCAATGAAGTCCAGTTCTCTGTCTGCACCTGCGTCCTTGTAAAGTATATCATCTATGTTTTTAAAAGTCTGTTCAAACATCTTTTTTTAGTTTCTATTTCTGTCTCTGTTATACGTTGGCAAAATTACTCACGATATTTTAAAATTTTATCGATATTTGTGAATCGCTTCGCTTATTTTAAGCTCTTTTAGATTTTTTGTTTGGGCTTTTGCGTGTCGGAAAAAACAAAAGTGCTTGAATGTACGTTGGTTCTTTCAGCATGTTGCCAAACAGCGTCAATTACTAAAATTTTTCTATTTTTAAATGTCTGCCCGTTTTCCCTAAGCCATTCTCTCGCTTCGGTAAAGTCGGGTAGGTAAACACTATCAACTGCCTTTTTGCTACAAGATACAATAAATACTACTGATAATAGCAGAAAAAAGCGTAGAATGGAAATAGGTTTCATAAAACAATCATGAACGACAATCATCAAAAGACTGAAAAACAGAAGGAGATACGGAACCACCATTACCATTCATTTCTAAAAAATTTCCTTCAAAAGCCTTGGGAGGGTAAATTTCACCATCACGATTTGTATCAGATCTTCTTTTTATTAATCTTATATTGGCTTTTGGAAAGGCTATCCAAAAACTTACTTTTCATTATGTCTATAAGATATCCTAATGGGCGCTTTCCTTGTGCACCTTCGGCCCTGTCAATGCCTTCAATAGAATCTAATTTCATTTTATCATTATCAATTGTAGTAAAACTATCAATTAAATGATAATCTTCTTCAAATAAAATAGGTTCGGCAAAACCACTATTATCTTTTCCAATTATTTCTTTTACAGCATCAGAATAGTTATACCCTTTTAATAGCAACATTCTAATATAGGTAAGCTTAAACTGTTTAATATAAATTTTTTTCATTTGACCATTAGAAAAAGAACGTGAGTGATAACTACAACTCGTTCCCATAATGAGTACAATAAAAACAAATTTGAATATATATTTAATCATTGCTAAACAAATGAATTTATTTTTCAATACCTTCCTTTTCTTCTTATAAGTTTTATTTCCTTTAAAATTTTCTTTGACAGCTCTTTGTTTTCATAGTAGCCTAATAGGTCAATAAAAATAGGTTTTTTACCTCTGTAATCCAATAGTTCGTGCGGCTCTATTTTATCAGCCCTTCTTTTTGCTTCATTATCCAAATAATCACCTAATTCACCTAAGATTGAAAAGCCGGACAAATCCATTAATACCCCGGCCGAAGCATCATTCATAAACAATGAGTCATTATTATAAGCATATTGTAAGGATTTATAAAATATATATTCCAGATATATCTCATTTTTGTCAATATAACCTTTGGGCTTTGTGGCAGTACAGGCACAAAAAAGAGTAATCATAGGGAGTATAATTAAATAATATTTTGCTTTCATTTTGATTATCTATGATGCTTCATGTAATTGTTAAATCTTTGTTTTATAAATAGATTAAATTTTTTGTCATTTAGTTTTTCATAAATGAAATATAATGGTGCTTTACCCTCAGCCCCCTCTCCAACAGCTCCTCCCAGACTTTCAATAGAATCTTTTTGTATTTGTAAATAATCTGAACGAATAATACTGTCAATCAATAAATAGTCTTCATTCGGTAAATACGGATCAGAAAAACCACTATGATCCAATTTTAAAACCTCGTTAATAGCTTCAGAATTATTATAGCTTATTCTAAGTGCTCTTTTTAAATATGTCGTTTTAAAAGCATAAAAATAACTTTCCTTCTCTTGCTTTTTGGTATAATTATAAGAGTCATTTTTACATTGAATAAAAATTGCAAAAGCTGAAAAAAGAAGAATCTTGAATAATTTCTTCATTACTAGTTTAATCATATTATCTGTTTTGTTAAAAGACAAAATAATAATGGTTAAAATAAACAAGGAAATGGAACCTTGATAAATTGACGTAGTAAAACTTTAAACCGAATTACAAAACTTTTTCTCTACCGCACCATCTTCATTTCATCTATCAGATTTTTTGCTCCTGCAAATTTGTCCACAATAAAAAGCACATACCTGATGTCCACCATAATATTGCGGCAAATGGACGGGTCATAATTGATGTCGCTCATGGTGCCTTCCCAAGCCCGGTCAAAATTTAAACCTATCAGATTGCCATTGGCATCTAATGCAGGGCTGCCACTATTGCCACCGGTAGTATGGTTGGAGGCTATAAAACAAACCGGCACTTTTCCATTAACACTGTATTGTCCGTAGTCTTTTGCCTTGTACAGCTCACGCAGTTTTTGAGGCACGTCAAATTCATAATCTCCGGGTACATATTTTTCCATTACACCATCTAAATAGGTAAACGGATAATAATATTTACCATCAGCCGGATAAAAGCCCTTCACGTTTCCATAAGCCACCCTTAGCGTACTGTTGGCATCAGGATAAAAAGTTTTGCTTTTCATCACCGCCATTTGGGCCTGCATATAACTGCGTTGCAAATCATTGATTTTTTCCTGCAACCTGTCTCCATTTACTTTTACGTTTTTGTTGTAAAAACTACCGCACTCACTCACAATTTGTCCCATCACATCCGTTGCTGCCAAATTGTATAGTTCATCCGGATTGTTTTTAAGCAGGTTCATCACCTGTTCCCTATTTACAAAAGCCGATTTGGCATACACGTCTTCTGCCCATTTCTTATAATCATAATTAAAAGTTTTTACTCTTTCTAATATTTGCGGACTTACAAATGCAGGATCATTTTTTTCCACATACATCTGCATCATGGCAGCAAACAAATCTTTGTCCACCTGTTTGTTATAATCTTTGAAAAAATCAGGTAGCTGATTGATTTCATTAATCAGTTTTTCTGAATATCTACCTTTTTCTTTTTTATCCCGTTCGATGCGGAGTGCATTTATCCTGTTTATCAAGCTGTACAGTTCAATTTTACCTGTCGTTTCAATATATACATCTTTCGCATAATTATAAGGTTTAATCTCTTTGTAAGCCTCAGTAATTTCAGGCAGAACGTGTTGGTATTTAGATTTTAACGTAGGGTTTGTATTTAATAATTTAAGAAATTCTGCTTCATATTTTTTCTTTTTTCCTACTCCGTCTGTTTTTGTCAATCCCAATACTTCGCCCTGCCATTTTTTCCAGGCATTGGCAATACTTGCATATTTTTTTGCGTATTGAATTTTAATACCTTCATCACTGCGCATATACTTATCCATAATGCCCAAAGCATTTGTACGGATATCAATCTTTATGGGATCGCTGCTGTTCACAATCTCTTCCACCGCTATGGCAGGCAGATACTCCTGAGTGCGACCGGGAAAGCCAAATATCATGGTGAAATCATTTTCCTTTGTTCCCTTTAAAGATATGGTCAATGACTTTTTTGGTTTATAAGGAACATTATCCGGAGAATAGCCTGCAGGCTTATTGTTTTTATCGGCATAAATGCGAAACATACTAAAGTCGCCTGTATGCCTGGGCCAGGTCCAGTTGTCGGTGTCTTTTCCAAAATTCCCGATTGAAGATGGAGGCGCCCCTACTAAGCGCACATCTTTATATGTTTCCGTAATAAATCTATAATACTGATTACCATCAAAAAATGCTCTGATTAAAATATCCTGATAAGATTCAACGGGCGTAGCTTTCTTTAATGCATCCATATTTTTTGCAATCGTTTTTTGTTTTTCTCTTTCACTCATATTATCAGTTACATTGGTCAGTATTGCTTTAGTAACATCATCAATGCGTACAATAAAAGTTACAAACAGATCGGGATTAGGTAATTCCATCCCTAAATTTTTGGCCCAGAAACCATCTCTCAGTAAATTATTATCAATAGTAGAATGGCTTTGAATAGAAGCAAATCCACAGTGATGATTGGTCAATACCAAACCCTGATCCGAAATAACTTCTCCGGTACAAAATCCTCCAAAACTTACAATAGCATCTTTCAGACTTCCTTTGTTTACATTATAAATATCCTTGGCGCTGATCTTCATGCCTAACGATTTCATTCTTTTTTCATTGAGCTGCTCCAATAATTGCGGCAGCCACATACCCTCATCAGCAAACGAAACAAACCTGAAACAAACAAGCAGTAAAAAGAAAAACAAACACTTCTTCATAAACTTTAATTTAAAATAATGCACAAATGATATTTAATTTGAATTTACGGCAACCAAAAAGCTAAAATTTCTAATTATTTCTCCACAAATATATGTGAATAAGCCCGCATAATTGTGTATAAATGACTGTGAAACGTGAGTATGAAACAGAATAGAAAGCCCAAAACTAAAATTCAATACAACAATATCCTCACCTATGCCCATAACCCTGATTTTATGCCGCAACTATTAACAAAAAATGTTTAATAAAATTTTCAAAACTTATTCAATTCACAATTTTTGGCACAAGGTGGAAAACAGCCTCTTTTCTTTCATAATTAACCAACTAGATTGTGGATTTCTGCGTCAAACATGTTAATAACTTAAAAGTTATACTTTTGTAAATCGAAAGTGTGAAGATTTATCCACAAATCCACAACCCTAATAATAATAGGTGTTTTATAAAAATATATAATACTTATTATTATTAGTATTAAAAATAATTAAAAAAAACTTTGATTGCAAAAACTGAAATCAGTTTGTAACATTGCAGTCGTAAATCAAAAAAGCTATGACAACTGAAGTTTTACAAACCGCCATGAGTAACCTTGAAGAAAATGGTTTTTTGGATATTCCCATTGACCCTACTCTCGATTTGTTTGAAGAGATTGAAAAACTGAAAAAAGAAAAGAATGCAGTCATTCTGGCGCACTACTATCAAGAGGCTGATATTCAGGACATTGCAGATTATATTGGAGATAGTTTGGGTCTGGCACAGCAGGCTGAAAAAACAGATGCCGACATGATTGTTTTTGCCGGTGTGCATTTCATGGCCGAAACAGCCAAGATACTGAATCCAACCAAAAAAGTTTTGATTCCCGATTTAAAAGCAGGTTGTTCCTTGAGCGACAGTTGCCCGCCGGAATTGTTCAAAAAATTTAAAGATGAGCATCCCGATCATGTGGTGATTACCTACATCAACTGCAGCGCCGGTATGAAGGCGCTGAGCGATGTGATTTGCACCAGCAGTAATGCTAAGATTTTAGTGGAAAATTATCCGGAAGATCAAAAAATAATTTTTGCGCCCGATAGAAATTTAGGGGCTTATCTCAACAAAACACTGAACCGCAATATGGTATTGTGGAACGGTTCCTGTCAGGTACATGAAATTTTCAGTCTTGAGAAAATTACAAAACTCATTCAGGAAAATCCTGATGCCAAATTTATAGCACACCCTGAGTGTGAAGAACCGATTTTGCGTCTGGCTGATTATGTGGCTTCTACAACGGGTTTGCTCAAATATACCATCAATAATGAAGCAACTAAATTTATTGTTGCCACCGAAGCAGGTATTCTGCACCAGATGATAAAGGCAAGCCCCGAAAAGACATTTATTCCGGCGCCGCCTGATAATGCCTGTGCCTGCAATGATTGTCCGTTTATGAAGCGAAATACATTGGAAAAAATTTATCTGGCAATGAAGTATGAACAACCGGAAATTCTGATGGATGAAGAACTCAGGTTGGCAGCCAAAAAGCCGATAGATAAAATGCTGGAGATGAGTGCAGCTGCAGGACTGTAGAAAATACATTTACAGTTAATGAAATTCTTTTCAGCAATAAAAGAATCCCTGCTTCATTTGCTTTACCCGCATGTGTGTGAAGGCTGTGGCAATGATGGTTTATCGCCAGATAGTCGTCTTTGTGTGAGGTGTATTCATGATTTACCTGTAACCGGGTTTGAAAAACATGCTTTTAATCCGGTTGAAAAAATGTTGACCGGTAGAATTCAGTTTGAGAAAGCAACAGCCCAATTTTATTTTACCAAAGAAGGATTGATGCAAACGCTGATGCATCGTTTCAAATATAAAGGAAATTCAGATTTAGGAAAACAATTGGGTGTACTCATGGGTATGCAGTTAAGCGAAAGCAATCGTTTTGATGATATTGATGTATTGGTGCCTTTGCCGTTGTTTGAAAATAAGGAAAGACAACGTGGTTATAATCAGTCAACTGTTTTGTGTAAAGGAATTGCTGAAGTAATGCAGCTGCCCATCATTGAAGATGCGGTAATCAGACCTATGCATACCGATACCCAAACAAAAAAAAGCAGGATTGAACGCTGGAAAAATATGGAAGGAAAATTTCAGCTTGTTGATGGTTCTAAAATTTCCGGAAAGCATATTTTATTAGTGGATGATGTGATAACCACAGGCGCTACAGTAGAATCTTGTGCAACAGCGCTTCTTGAAGAAGCCAATGTAAAAGTGAGTATTGCTGCTTTGTGTATGGCTTCGTATGTTTGATTTTTGCGTACATTGTGAATAAAGTACACCATTCAAAAATACCCCGAAAGAATTATGTAAATTTGTTGTATCAAATGTAATAAATAAAAAGATAGAATGTTTAATATAACAAACCATACAATCATCAATGGTGACAGCCGACAAATGAACGAACTAAAAGAAGAAAGTGTTCATTTGATCGTAACTTCTCCACCCTATTGGCAATTGAAAGATTACGGAACTGAAAATCAAATTGGTTTTCACGATGATTACGAAACCTATATTAATCATTTAAACTTGACCTGGCAGGAATGTTTTCGGGTTTTACACAAAGGTTGTCGTCTTTGTATTAACATCGGAGATCAATTTGCACGCTCAACTTATTATGGACGGTACAAAATCATTCCCATTCATACAGAGATTATTAAGTTTTGCGAAATGATAGGTTTTGATTTTATGGGTCAAATTATTTGGCAAAAAGCAACTACGATGAACACTTCGGGAGGTGCAAGCATTATGGGAAGCTATCCAAACCCGAGAAATGGAATTGTAAAATTGGATTTTGAATATATTTTGTTATTCAAAAAACATGGTCATGCACCTAATCCTACAAAAGAACAAAAGCAGAACTCGGCAATGACCAATGAAGAATGGAACACCTATTTCAACGGACATTGGTATTTTTCCGGAGCAAAACAAGATAAACATTTAGCAATGTTTCCCGAAGAATTACCACATCGTTTGATCAAAATGTTTTCATTTCCTGGCGAGACCGTTTTAGACCCTTTTATGGGAAGCGGAACAACAGGTTTAGCAGCGAGAAAATTAAACAGAAATTCTATTGGTTATGAAATCAATCCAGATTTTATTGCCATAATAAAAGAAAAAATCGGAACAGACGATGCTTTTACAACGGTAGAAACCAAAATTATCAAACAGCCGGAATTAAAATCTGATTTTGAAAAACAAATAGAAGAATTGCCATATCAATTTGTTGACACTCACAAATTAGATAAAAAAATTGACGTTAAGAAAATTCAATACGGTTCTAAAATTGACGCTAGGAGTACAGGAAAACGTGAAGAATTTTTCTCTGTAAAGGAAATAATTAGTCCAGAACTTGTTCGTCTAAACAATGATTTAACTATTCGTTTGATTGGGATTAAGCAAAATCCCGCAATAAACGGGAAGGCCACCGAATATTTAATAAATAAAGTTCGTGGAAAAAAAGTATTTCTGAAGTATGATGAGGTAAAACACGATAGTGATAATAATTTACTGGCTTACCTCTATCTGGAAAATAAAACTTTCATTAACGCTCATTTATTAAAAGAAAAATTAGCATTGGTAGATAATTCCATAGATTTTAAGTACAAAACAAAATTCAATTCAATATTAACCAATGGCTAAAATAGAAATCAAAAAATACTCGTTAGAGTTTAACAAGAAAGAAAAAGTGCTAAATTATGCCACACAAACATATCAACTTTCAAGACCCAATAAAGTTGGCGCTGTTATGGCTTTAATCAGAGAATGTCAACCAAATACGATTGAAGAATGGGAACAATGGTATTTTGAAAATGCAACGACAACTGGAAAAAAGGCTTTCAAAATAACACAAGAAAGCCTTCAAGAGCTTGGTGAGCGACTTTACGAAAAAATTACAGAAGTTGTTATCCCTGAATGGCAAGAGGCTTTTAATGCTTTGACCAAAGAGGATTGTTACAACTACATTTATAATCTAACTATCAATCGAACTTATGATGGTTATCTGAGAGAAAAGTCAGTTGTAAATAACGGTTTAGCAAAAGTATTTCCCGAGGTAAGATTTGAAGAAAGCACACCCGAGTTAGATCACGCAGGAGACATTGACTATCTTGGATATGTAACTGACAAAAAAGCATTTGGAATACAAATTAAACCTGTAACGGCACAATCAAATTTTGGGAACTATTCCATTTCCGAAAGAATGAAAGCAAGTTTTGAAAATTTTAAAAATGATTTTGACGGAAATGTATTTATCATTTTTAGTTTAGATGGAGAAATAGCAAACAAACAAGTAATTGAGCAAATTCGAACCGAAATTGAACGATTGAAATAATCCGTGTTTATCCACAATAGCCTGTTTGGCAAATTTTCAGGAAAAGTATTTCGATTAAATGCTTGTGGCAAGTTGAAGATTTGTTCTTCGTTTGTATTTTATCAGTAAAAATCTTTTAAACATTATCGCTTCTATTTTGTAAATACATTTATAAAATATCGGAAATATGAAATTGATTTTAATCACTTTATTTACAGCTATGATTTTAAATGCTACTACTATTTATGACTTTAAGGTTGACGGACTCACCGGAGGTAAAATAAACTTCGCAGATTTCAAAGGCAAAAAAGTGCTGATTGTAAATACTGCAAGCAAGTGTGGCAATACCCCTCAGTATGAAGGTCTGGAAGAATTGTATGAAAAATACAAAGACAAACTCGTGATTGTGGGTTTCCCGGCCAATAATTTTTTATGGCAGGAACCGGGCAGCAATGATGAGATAGCAGCTTTTTGCAAAAAGAATTACGGAGTTACCTTTCCGATGGCAGCAAAAATTTCTGTAAAAGGAAAAGAAACAGCGCCAATTTATAAATATCTGAAAGAACAAGCTGAAAAGAAAGGCTTAGAAAATCCGGTTACCTGGAATTTTGGAAAGTTTCTTATAAATGAAAAAGGTGAGTTGATTGCCACTTTCTCACCCAAAACACAACCTATGAGCAATGACATTCTTAAATATCTGAACTGATTTTTATAAAAATATAATTTTACGGGCGGCTTTCATGGTCGCCTTTTTTGTTTTACATTCGTAACAAAATTTTTTATCAATGCGATACCTGTTTGCTGGTTTTCTTATGATTGTTTTTGGTTCCTGTCAATTTCAAAACAGGGCAGATTTGTTGGTGTATAATGCCGCCATCTATACGGTTGATACTGCTTTTTCAGTTGCTGAAGCGATGGTAATAAAAGACGGGAAAATTGTAGAAACAGGAAAACTATCAGACCTTGAAAAAAAATATACCGCCAAAGAAAAACTGAATGTAGAGGGTAAATTCATCTACCCCGGATTTATTGATGCCCATGCCCATTTTGTAGGATATGCATTGGGCCTTCAAAAATTAGACCTGGTAGGCACAAACAGTTGGGAAGAAATTCTTGAAAAGTGTAAGCATCGCGACAGAGAATTAGGTGCCGATGAATGGTTAGTGGGTCGAGGCTGGGATCAGAACGACTGGCAGGTAAAAAATTTTCCTTCCAACGAAAAACTAAACGAGTTATTTCCGGACCGTCCGGTTTATCTTACCCGCATTGACGGACATGCTGCCATTGCTAATGCAAAAGCGCTCGAACTGGCAGAAGTAAAACCGGGTGATGATATTGAGGGAGGTACTTTTGAAACCAAAAACGGAAAACTGACGGGAGTGCTGATAGATAATGCAATGAATACTGTTGCAGGGGTTATTCCTCAGGCAGATAAACAACAACTTGAAGAAGCTCTTTCAGTAGCTCAAAAAAATTGTTTTGCCGTTGGCCTCACTACCATTGTGGATGCAGGACTCGATCACGAAACGATAGAACTGATTGACACCCTGCAAAAAGAAGGAAAGTTGAAAATGAGAATTTTCGCAATGTTGAGCGATAGTAAAAAAAATTATGACTGGCTCAAAACGCGCGGCAAAATAAAAACAGATTTTTTAAATGTCAGAGCTTTTAAAGTTTATGGCGATGGCGCTTTAGGTTCGCGCGGCGCCTGTCTTTTGCAGGATTATAGCGACCGTCCGGGCTGGAGAGGATTTTTGTTGAGCAGTATTGCGCATTTTGATTCGGTGGCAAAAGTAATAGCCGAAAATGAATGGCAAATGTGTACACACGCTATTGGCGACAGTGGCAACAGAACCATGCTGACCATTTATTCAAAATACCTGAAAGGCAAAAACGACAAGCGCTGGCGTATAGAACACGCACAGGTTATCAACCGGGATGATTTTCATTATTTTGGTGACAATAATATAATTCCCTCTGTGCAACCCACCCATGCTACATCGGATATGTATTGGGCAGGGCAACGGTTAGGACTCGTAAGAGTAAAAGGCGCTTATGCCTACCGGCAATTGCTCGGTCAAAACGGATGGATTGCGCTGGGTACCGATTTTCCGGTGGAAGATATTTCCACTTTCAAAACATTTTTTGCTGCGGTGGCGAGAAAGGATGCGAAAGGTTTTCCTGAGGGTGGGTTTCAGCCCGAAAATGCTTTAAGCAGAGAGCAGACTTTGCGCGGAATGACCATCTGGGCGGCCAAAGCCAATTTTGAAGAACAGGAAAAAGGCAGTTTGGAAAAAGGAAAAACAGCTGATTTTATTATTCTGGATAAAGACATTATGCAGACTTCCGAAAATGAACTACTAGGTATTCAAACGCTGAAAACCTTTGTGGGCGGGCAATTGGTGTATGAAAAAAATAAATAGAAAATGAATTTTCAGGAACACATTTACTTCATTGCCATCATACCTCCATAGGATATTTGCGATGAAATAAATGTGTTCAAAAATGATTTCAAAAATCGTTTTCATTCTCAAGCAGCGCTGAAAATTGTGCCGCACATCACACTAAAGCCTCCCTTTAAACTGACCATTTCAAAACACGAAGAATTGTGCAAATGGTTTAAGGAATTGGATTTTTCAATGAAGCCTTTCCTGCAGGTTCTGGATGGTTTCGGAAGTTTTGAAACCAGTCGCCGTCCGGTAGTATTTGTGAAGCCGGTAATGAATAATTCATTATCACAATTGCAGCAGGAATTATTGCATCATTTTACAAATCGTTTTTCATGGATTGAAGTACGGGAGTCGGATCGAAAATTTAAACCGCACATCACCATTGGCTACCGCGATCTGGACCATCGCGCTTATATACAGGCCTGGCAGGAGTACAAGGAAAAACATTACAACTCCTCTTTTGAAGTGAATGAAATTTGTTTGCTGCAACATAAGGACGGAAGGTGGTGGACGATTGAGAGAAAAGAGATTTGAAAAAATGTTTTATAGAACCAATTTATCTACTTGCCATTTCCTTGTTTATTTCCGGTATTATTATTGTATCTTGTAACAAAAATGAAGTAAGCGCTGTTTACCAGACCGATATTACTGAAGCCCGTCAATGGCTTAGGGAAAACGGCGGGCGATTAAAAACGAAGCAATAAACGTGACCTTATACCTCAAGTTTTTGGAGTAACAATAACCAAAGAGAATGTGCTTCAATATAGTTGGAAATATCATGACAAAAACGTACAATATGATTAAACAAATACCATATATTTTACTTGGTATCATTTTTTTAGCTGTACTGATAATAATTCCAATACCGTAAAAGTGCCCCAATATGATACGGCACAAATTTTTCAGGCAGTACTTGATTTTCCAGAGACTGAAAGTATTGTTCCTTTGTATAAAGATTCAATACTGAAAATAATAAAGGGAGAATATCTGACAAATCATTATTCTTTATTATGGAAAGGCAAGAAAGTAATTTATTTGGATTCTAATCACCAATCAATGCAAATAGATACTTTGGGAATGAGCGCATCACTCAACAGGAAACAGGATGCAGCTACACCACCTTCCAGAATCTCTTCATTTGAACTGCTTTTTTTGAATCTCTCGATTAATGGTGATTCTGCACAATGCCATGTTCTGTTTAAAAACTTAGGTATTGACGCTTTCTATAGCCTGAAAGAAGAAAAGAAAAAATGGCAGGTAAAAGAAGTTGCATGGGGATGGCGATAAAAAAATTGAATTTAGAAAATAAATTTTCATTTCATCATTCTAACGAAATTTCTTTTTCCTGTCACCTCACGAAGCGAAGAAACTTACCGTTTCCAAAACGACAAGATTTCTCCGCTTCACTTTGAAATGATCTGTGAGGAAGGAGGAAATGACTGTGGGAAAGTTCTGCAGGTTTAGATGAGAAAATCATTTTTAGAAATTTTTTCACAGCCTTTATTTTTGGCGCTATCTTTTTATCCCAAACTTTGCTGTTAACTTCAAAAAGGAAGAAAATGTTCTGTGTAGCAGCGAAGCAAAAATAAAATATTCTAAAAATCTAAATACTTATATACTTTTTTAAATTCTCGTTATGAATTACAGACCCATTGGCCCATCAGCTCTCCGCTCTTCCGAAATTGGTTTCGGCTGCATGTCGCTTTTGAAAACAACAAGCGCTGAGGCAGAAGAATTGATAAAATCGGCAATAGGCTCGGGCATTAATTATTTCGACACTGCCGATTTGTATAATAAAGGCGAAAATGAAAAATTAGTGGGTAGGATATTGAAACCGGTAAGAAAAAACATCATTCTGGCTACCAAGGTGGGGAACCGGTGGAAGGAAGACGGCACCGGCTGGACCTGGAATCCCACCAAAAAATACATCCTGAAAGCTGTGGATGACAGCCTCAGTCGTTTGCAAACCGATTACATTGACCTCTACCAACTGCATGGTGGCACTATCGAAGACCCGATAGATGAAACCATTGAAGCTTTTGAGCGGTTGGTCGAGTCAGGGAAAATAAGGTATTATGGCATCAGCAGCATCCGGCCCAATGTAATCAGGGAGTATGCCCGCCGCTCCGGCATAGTAAGCGTGATGATGCAATACAGTCTGCTCGATCGCCGCCCCGAGGAAGAAATGCTTGCATTTTTAAAAAGCAGCAACATCAGTGTAATGGCCCGAGGGGCTCTGGCACAAGGCTGTCTGGCAGGCAAAGAAGCAAAAGATTACCTTGGGTTGAGCATGGAAGAAGTAAAATCTGTACAGGAAAAACTGAACAATATTCAGCCATCCCGAAGCAATTCCGCAAAGGCAATCGGATATGTACTGCACAACCATGCTGTAGCAAGCGCCATTATCGGATTTAGAACTATGAACCAGTTGAATGATGTACTAACTGGAGAAACTTTTTTGCAAGAAGCCGATTATCAATACTTACGGCAAAACACACCGGCGTTAAAGTATTTACAACATCGCTAACCCTTTTTCCCTTTATCCTTCAAATATTTCTGTCGTATTACATCCTGTACATTCAGGCCGTATATCTTACTTTCTAACCAGCTAATGACATCTAAATAGGCAAATGCCCGCGACTCGAGGCGGTTGCCCTGATACTTTTTGAGTTGATGCAACAGCTTTTCAAACTCGGGTTTTATAGTTTTTGTATTGAAATTCAATGAATTCTTCAAAAACTTCAGCATCGCTTCTTCCACCTTGCTGATGTTTTCCATCTTGGCCATGTACCGATACACCGATTTAATGAGATATTCTAAAAGGTTGTAATTTCCCAACTCATAATGAGCAATCAGATGCAGCAGGCGGCTGTAGCTTTGCAGGTCGGTACGCAGGTCGTCTTTTTGATGAATGATACGGTTGAGGTAATCAATGGCCTTGCTGTTATTGCCACTGCCAAAGTACAAACAGGCTATTTTATAGTAAAAAACCATTACACGGTGGCGGTCTAAGTATTTTTCGTATTGCAAAAGCATTTCTTCCAGAAAAGGAACCATTTTTAATCCTTTATTAAAAGTTCCTTCCAGGAAATGAAGATTAATAACAGCAGTATATAAATATTGGTAAGTGATCACCCGGTTATTCTCATTGGCCTGAACCAATTTAGTTTTTGCAAAATTTTTAAAGCGATTAATACAGGCTGCCAGTTTTTCGCTATTCATCAGGTCAAAGTGGGCGCTCATCAGGTTGTGCATACCCTTGATATACATAGCAGTCTCTGCTTCAATCATGCCGGGATGGTTTTCAAACTCATCTACCCATTTTTGAGAATACCGGTAATACATAAGGAAATCAAGCCGTATGAAAGCATACCAGGCGTAAGACTGATAGTAGTATATTTTTTCGTAAAAACCGGTTAAATGGGCTGCATTTTCGGGGAGATTGTTTTCAAAAAACAACTTAATACTTTTAAGGTCATTTTCGTTTCGGGCATGCCCGTGCTGGATAAACCAACTGTACAATTGCAGGTTCAGATTGGAAAGCCGGCTGGTATTTCTTAATAAAGTATTCACCTCATCAGCTTCGCCGGACAGAATATCTGCCCTGTTTTGCAGGCTTCGGGTGATATAAAGCGCTTCTATCTTCTTCTCAAAAAACAATGCCTGCTGAATATAAGTATATTGATTATATGTTTTGGCAATGTCTTTCACCTTATCTAAGATTTTCAATGCCTGCATATACAAGCCTTTGTTGTAAAGGATACGCGCATAATCCTGCATTTCGCGAAGCTGAATATCAATATTGGTATAAACCTTCAATGACCTCAGGCTTCCCAAAATCTGTTTGTAGAGCAATGCCTTGGTATTGGATAATTGTTGTTTGGATACAGATGGCACTTTCTTCAATAATATCTTTTCATCATAGTCATTCATCTTGTCCAAAGCATCAAAAAGCTGAATACTCTTCATGCTTTCGGAACTATGACTTCTCTTCACAAAAAGCTTCAAATTTCGCTTTTCTGCTTTGTCGAGCGATTTTATCAACTGAAAAAGGGTATCTGAACTCTTATTGGACATCGTAATTTATTTCACTATATTACATTGATTATTAATTACTTACTAATTATTTTTGGTTTTTATCAAATGTAATTGAACCCACAATTAAGTTTCTTTCACAAGGTACATAAGTTTATTTTTAAAGACTAAATTATTATTATGGCTAAAGAAAAGGTTTTTATCTTCGACACAACATTAAGGGATGGAGAGCAGGTCCCCGGATGCAAACTGAATACTGAGGAAAAAATTAAGCTTGCGCTGAAGCTTGAAGAACTGGGTGTGGACATCATTGAAGCCGGCTTTCCGGTTTCCAGTCCGGGCGATTTTAAATCGGTTGAAGAAATCTCCAGAGCCATAAAGAATGCCACAGTTACCGGCCTTACCAGAGCAGTAGAAAACGATATTGTAGTGGCAGCTCAGGCATTGAAAGACGCAGTAAATCCGAGGATACATACAGGAATCGGTTCATCTGACAACCATATAAAATATAAATTTAATGCTACACGCGAGCAAATTCTGGAGCGGGCAATAGCTGCCGTAAAACTGGCGCGCAACTTAGTTCCCGAAGTAGAGTTTTATGCCGAGGATGCCGGCCGCGCCGATCTGGAGTTTTTGGCACGACTGATTGAAGCAACCATTGATGCAGGCGCCACGATTATGAATATTCCCGACACTACAGGTTCGTGCCTGCCACACGAGTACCAATATAAGATGGAATACCTGATGAATCATGTGCCCAATATTGATAAGGCCATTCTGTCCTGCCATTGCCACAATGATTTAGGTCTTGCTACAGCTAATTCTATTGCCGGAGCCATTGGAGGTGCCAGGCAAATAGAATGTACCATCAACGGTATTGGCGAGCGCGCCGGCAATACTTCGTTGGAAGAAGTGGTGATGGTTATAAAAAAACATCCAAGTTTAAATTTATACACCGATATTGATACTACCAAACTACTCCCCATGAGTAAATTGGTTTCCGATACAATGCGGATGGTGGTACAGCCCAACAAGGCAGTGGTAGGCGACAATGCCTATTCTCACTCTTCGGGCATTCATCAGGATGGTTTTTTGAAAGAAGCCACCACTTATGAAATCATTGCACCGCATGAGGTAGGCGCCGATGCCTCTCACATCGTTTTAACCGCCCGAAGCGGTCGCAGTGCATTGGCCTATCGCTTTAAAAACCTTGGTTACAGCTTCGACCGCAATCAGGTGGACGACCTTTATCAACAATTTTTGGCAGTAGCCGATATTAAAAAGGAGGTGGAGGACAGCGATTTGAGAGAAATGGCAGAAAAAGTAGAATCAATAGTTTAATAATTTATAAATGTAATGGGCTGTAGCCCAATTCCTTAAATTAAATACAATCTCTTATTTTGACATCATATTAAACAATGTATCAGTAAAGCGTAGCGGGAAACACCTTTTGCAAAATATTTGTTTCACTTTGCACAGGGGTAACCATTTAGCTTTAATGGGACCCGCCGCCAGTGGCAAAACCCTGTTAGCCAATGTCCTATGCGGGAATGTTTTTTTTAATGGAATGGTATCATTTATTAAGGATGGAGTTATTTCAAAACCAAAAATTACTTTTGTTCCGGCAGTTCAAAGACTGAAAAACCTTTCCAATACATCCGAATTGTATTACCAGCAAAGATTTAACAGCGCTGATGCCGAAGACTCGCTTACGCTAAAACAACAATTGTTGCAAAAAGGGGATGAACAAAAAATTGATTTCTGGTTAAATAAGTTTCAATTAACTCACAGAGCGAATTCCCCGCTTATTCAGTTGTCAAACGGGGAATTAAAGAAAACCCAAATCATCGGTTATCTTCTTTCTGCTCCCGACATTCTTATTTTGGACAATGCCTTTACCGGTCTTGACATCAACAGCCGAAAAACGCTTCACCTTGTATTGAACGAGTTGGCCGCTACCGGCACCACCATTATACTTATTGCTGATGCGCATGAACTACCTTGCTGCATTACTCATTTTATAACATTGGAAGAAGGCAGCATGAAGGCGTATGCTCCTATCGAGTTGTATGAAAGTACATCTCAGCAGGAAAATATAATTGAAGAAAAACAAATACCCTCCTTTGAAAGAAACGGATTTCGGGGTCCAATTATTCAAATGAAAGGCGTGAATATTAAATATGGTGAAAAGCAAATCCTCAGTAACATTCACTGGGAGGTAATGCACGGCGAGTGCTGGCAGGTAAAAGGAGCCAATGGCGCAGGAAAATCTACACTCTTAAGTCTCATCACAGCCGATAATCCGCAATCCTATTCGCAGCCGCTTTATCTTTTTGGCAAAAAAAGAGGCAGCGGCGAAAGTATCTGGGATATCAAAAAGAAAATTGGTTTTGTGTCTCCCGAACTTCAAAACTACTTTGATCCAAGCATCACTGTATTTCAAACCATTGCTTCGGGTTATTTTGATACAATGGGTCTTTACAGAAAGCTTTCTGAAAAGCAAAAGCAGAAAGTAATGGATTGGCTAACGTATTTTTCTTTGTCTCAGTATGCCGATAATAGATTAACAGAATTATCATCGGGAAACAAAAGACTGGTTTTTATTGCAAGAGCATTGGTAAAAGAACCTTTGATCCTTGCAATGGATGAACCATGTCAGGGTCTGGATAATATCAGAACGCAACAAATTTTAAAAATAGTGGATGAAGTATTTGAAAAAACAGGCGTAACCGTAATATTTATCAGCCATTATGATGAAGACCTGCCAAATTGTATTGAAAAAATTCTGAACTTGCAGAATTCTAAATCCAATAATTATATAATCAAGAACAAAAAAGATATTAGTTTACAAGCTATTTAAAAATTAAAAACAGTGAAAAAGAGTATCGCAGTAATAAAAGGAGACGGCATTGGCCCCGAAGTAACCAATGAAGCTATAAAGGTATTGAATACCATTGCAGAACAATTCAACCATGAGTTTGAATACAAAGAATGTTTGATGGGTGCCTGCGCCATTGATGCCACCGGAAACCCTTTGCCCGATGAAACCATCGAAACATGCCTGAGCAGCGATGCGGTATTGCTGGGCGCCATTGGCGACCCCAAGTATGATAATGACCCCACAGCCAAAGTGAGGCCAGAACAAGGCTTGCTGAAACTCAGAAAATCATTGCAGCTTTTTGCCAACATCAGGCCGGTAACTACCTACAAGGCTTTGCAACATTTATCGCCTTTAAAAGCAGGGAAAGCCGATAATATTGACTTTGTAATTTATCGCGAACTGACCGGAGGAATATATTTTGGTAAGAAAACCTTGAGCGAAGACGGCAATACCGCCTCTGATGATTGTGTTTATTCCAGAGTGGAAATAGAGCGTATTGCCAAATTAGCATTTGAACATGCCCAAATCAGAAGAAAAAAACTGACTTTGGTGGACAAAGCCAACGTTTTGGAGTCTTCCAGATTGTGGAGAAAAGTGGTGCAGGAAATGGCTGCCGGGTATAGCGATGTGCAGATTGATTATTTGTTTGTTGACAATGCAGCCATGCAAATCATTCTAAACCCTGCCCAGTTTGATGTGATGCTCACCGAAAATATGTTTGGCGACATCCTAAGCGATGAGGCCAGCGTGCTAAGTGGTTCTTTGGGTATGCTTCCTTCTGCATCTGTGGGCAGCAAAGTTGCTTTGTTTGAACCTATTCATGGCTCTTATCCGCAGGCTGCAGGAAAAAACATAGCCAACCCTACCGGTTCCATTTTATCGGCGGCCATGCTGCTCGATCACTTTGGACTGAATGATGAAGCCAATACGGTACGCGAAGCCGTAAACTGGTCATTGCAGAATGGTTTTGTAACCAAAGATATCGACAGCGCCAATTCATATTCGACCAGCGTAGTGGGCGATATGGTGAGCGATCATATTGCCGGAAAGATTCCCGGATCGGCCAAAGGAGAAAATATAGAACTAAGAAAATCTACAATTATCTAAAAATTATAAATCAATGAGTGAACTGAATATATACAGCAAGACTATTACACAAGACCCTACACAACCTGCTGCTCAGGCGCAGTTTTACGCTCTGGGACTTACAGAAGACGACCTGAAAAAAGCACAGGTAGGTATTGTAAGTATGGGTTACGATGGCAACCCCTGTAATATGCACCTGAATGATCTGGCTGCTGAAATAAAAAAGGGCGTTTGGGAAAATGATTTAGTGGGCTTGGTTTTTCATACCATTGGCGTAAGCGACGGCATGAGCAACGGTACCGATGGTATGCGTTATTCATTAGTAAGCCGCGATGTAATTGCCGATTCGATAGAAGTGGTTTGCGGCGCACAATATTACGATGCTTTGATAGCAGTACCCGGATGCGATAAAAACATGCCGGGCTCTATTATGGCTATGGGCAGGCTCAACCGCCCTGCAATAATGGTCTATGGCGGCACTATCGCAGCAGGCCATTACAAAGGGCAGGATTTAAATATTGTTTCGGCTTTTGAAGCGCTCGGCCATAAAATTGCCGGAGATATCAGCGAAGAAGATTTTAAAGGAATCGTTAAATGCAGTTGTCCCGGGCCGGGAGCCTGCGGCGGCATGTACACTGCCAACACAATGGCCTCAGCTATTGAGGCAATGGGCATGAGCCTTCCTTACTCCAGCAGCAATCCTGCCATCGGCGAAGAAAAGAAAAAGGAATGCCGGGATGCAGGAAAAGCAATCCGCTTGTTGATGGAAAAAAATATCCGACCACGCGATATTATGACCCGTGAAGCATTTGAAAACGCAATTACTATCATTATGATAATTGGCGGAAGCACCAATGCCGTTCTACACCTGATAGCAATGGCTAAGAGTGTGGGGATTTCAATTACTCAGGATGATTTTCAAAAAATAAGCGATAAAGTACCTGTGTTGGGCGATTTTAAACCCAGTGGAAAATACCTGATGGAAGACCTTCACAGAAAAGGCGGTATTCCGGCTGTAATGAAATATTTGCTCCAGAAAGGCTTATTGCATGGCGATTGCATGACCGTAACCGGAAAAACAATTGCCGAAAACCTTTCAGAAGTGCCTGATCTCGATTTTGAAACACAGGATATTATTGCCCCACTCGAAAAACCTTTAAAAGCAACCGGACATCTGCAAATTTTATATGGCAATCTTGCCGAAAAAGGCAGTGTGGCAAAAATCAGCGGCAAAGAAGGTGAACGGTTTGAAGGAACAGCAAGAGTTTTTGACGGAGAGAAAAAATTAATTGCGGGAATCTCGGAAGGCAGAGTCAAGCCCGGCGATGTAGTGGTTATAAGAAATGAAGGCCCAAAAGGCGCTCCGGGAATGCCCGAAATGCTGAAACCAACCTCGGCCATTATTGGTGCCGGACTTGGAAAATCAGTAGCATTGATAACCGATGGAAGATTTAGTGGTGGCACTCATGGATTTGTAGTGGGTCATATTACTCCCGAAGCGCACGAAGGAGGATTACTGGCATTTGTACAAGATGACGATATTATAGAAATAGATGCCATAAATAATAAACTCACATTAAAACTTAGTGATGAAGAAATCGCAAAACGGAAACAAGGCTGGGTAAAACCGGCATTAAAAGTAACTAATGGCATTTTATATAAATATGCAAAATTAGTAAAAGATGCTTCTGAAGGTTGCGTTACCGACGAAGATTAAACATTTTAAATTAGGACAATGAGTCAAAAAACAGCTACATATTTATATTTTAAATCACAAAACATGATTTTAAAAGCCTGCTGGGATATTCGAGTCAATCGCTCTATTGATTCAATTATTTTTAGTAAAACTTTTTAAATCAACAATATAAAAATTATAGTATGGATACTCTACAACAAAATGCAACAATAGAACAACCGGCTGATACTGCTGCCGGAAAAAAAGAAAACAAAACGGTTGAATTAACCGGCGCTCAGGCAGTTATTGAATGTCTTCTTACAGAAGGGATAACGACTGTGTTTGGTTATCCCGGTGGCGCCATCATGCCGGTGTATGATGCGCTGTATGACTATACTGACAGAATACAGCATATTCTTGTAAGGCACGAACAGGGATCTATCCACGCCGCTCAGGGATTTGCCAGCGCAAGCGGAAAAACAGGTGTAGTATTTGCAACCAGTGGCCCCGGAGCTACAAATCTCGTAACAGGATTGGCTGATGCACAAATTGATTCTACGCCTGTTGTGTGCATCACAGGTCAGGTTTTTGCCCACTTACTCGGCACCGATGCTTTTCAGGAAACCGATGTAATAAATATAACAGCGCCCATCACCAAATGGAACTATCAGGTAACAGATGCCAATGAAATTCCACAGGCGCTTGCAAAAGCTTTTTATATTGCCGGAAGCGGCAGACCGGGACCCGTTTTGATTGATATTACAAAAAATGCCCAGGTACAAAAATTTGAATACGAAGGTTATAAAAGGATTAACCACATCCGCAGCTACAGACCAAAGCCTGTGGTAAGAAAACAATACATAGAACAGGCAGCCGAACTGATTAACAATGCCAAAAAACCATTGGTAGTTTTCGGTCAGGGCGTTATTCTGGGTAAGGCAGAAAACGAATTCAAAGCATTTATCGAAAAAGCTAACTTGCCGGCTGCATGGACACTCATGGGCCTTAGCGCCATTCCTTCAGACCATCCGTTGAACGTGGGTATGTTGGGAATGCATGGCAACTATGGTCCCAATGTATTGACAAATGAATGTGATGTGCTTATTGCAGTAGGCATGCGTTTCGATGACCGTGTTACCGGCCGCCTTGATAAATATGCAAAACAGGCTAAAGTGATTCATTTGGATATTGATCCTGCTGAAATAGATAAAAACGTAAAAACAACTGTACCTGTTTGGGGCGATTGTAAGGAAACTCTTCCAATGATTACCGAACTTTTAGAGAAAAAAGAAAATCCTGAGTGGCTGGCCAAATTTGCAGAATACAGAGCCGAGGAAGAAAGAATTTGTATTGAGCCCGAAAAGCATCCCGACAGCGAAATCATGAGCATGGCCGAGGTGATTGAAGCATTGAACGAACTGACCAATGGCGATGCCATTATCGTAACCGATGTGGGCCAGCATCAGATGGTGGCCAGTAGATATGCTAAGTTTAATCACAGTAAAAGCAGCATCACTTCCGGTGGCTTGGGAACTATGGGCTTTGGCCTTCCGGCTGCTATCGGCGCATCTTATGGCGCGCCTGACAGAACCGTAGTTGCTGTGGTGGGCGATGGCGGCATACAAATGACTATTCAGGAAATGGGTACTATCATGCAGTTTGGCGCTAAAGTAAAAATTCTGATACTCAATAATGAGTTCCTCGGAATGGTTCGCCAATGGCAACAGCTTTTCCTCGATAAAAGATATTCGTTTGTACACATCACCAGCCCCGATTTTGTGATGCTCGCAAAATCCTATGGCCTGGAAGGAAACAGCATTGACAAACGAGAAGATCTCAAAGCAGCATTGAAAACCATGCTCGACCACGATGGCACTTACCTGCTGGAAGTAAAAGTGGGTAAAGAAAACAACGTGTTCCCAATGGTGCCACAGGGCTGTAGTGTGAGTGAAATAAGGCTTCAGTAATTTGCGATTTACGAATTGTGATTTATGAATTAGAAGTAGCGTCTATTACTAAGAAATGACCAAGGCGGAACTACATAACAGAACTAAAAAATTCAATATTGATGTTATCAATTTATGTAAAGAGTTTCCCAAAAATGCCGTTGGTTATGAAATTGCAAAACAACTAATTCGTTCTTCCGGTTCTGTAGGTGTAAACACGAGAGCATCAGCAAGGGCAAAGTCAACCGATGATTTTATAAATAAGAGCGCGATAGTGATAGAGGAAGTAGATGAGTCATTATACTGGCTGGAGATTGTGAATGAAACAGAACTCATTGGGGTAAATGATTTGCTGAGTGCTTTATTAAAGGAAGCAAATGAATTAACTTCGATTTTTGTTCAAATTAATAAAACAACAAAAATCAATAAATTAAAAAATCTTAAATCTTAACTCCGAAATCTTAAATCAATAAATTATGAAACAAGATTATACATTAACGGTTTATGCCGAAGATCAGGTAGGGTTGTTGTCGCGCATAGCCATTATTTTCTCAAGAAGGAAAATCAATATTGACAGCCTGAATACCTGCCCGTCAGAAATTGAAGGTATCCACCGTTTTACTATCCTTATTAGCGAAACCGAAGAAGTGGTAAAAAAACTATGCCGTCAGATAGAAAAACAAGTAGAGGTATTAAAAGCCTATTTCCATACCAATAATGAAATCGTTTGGCAGGAGTTGGCTTTGTTTAAACTGCCAACTCAACAAGTTGCTGAAAAAATGATCGTTGAACGCGTTTTGAGAGAGTATGGCGCCAGAGTGGTGGTTATCAGAAATGATTACACCATTTTTGAGTCCACCGGCCAAACAGAAGAAACCAATAAGCTGATTGAATTATTTGGCAATTATGGCCTGATTGAATTTGTGCGAAGCGCCAGAGTAGCCATCATTAAAGCCAGCGACGGTTTTCACAAAAAAATCAAAGAATTTGAAGCAAGTGAACCACATGAGCTAACGGCAATAAATGAATACCTCAATGAGCCGGACGATGTTTTTACATTATAGTCTAAACAAAGTATTTCTAAATTTTAAATAATTACTAAATCAAATTTTTTTAAATCAGAAAAAAATTAAAATGGCAAAATTAAATTTCGGTGGCGTTGAAGAAAACGTTGTAACCAGAGAAGAATTTCCTTTAAGCAAAGCGCAGGAAGTGTTAAAAGATGAAACAGTGGCAGTAATTGGCTATGGCGTTCAAGGCCCCGGTCAGGCTTTAAACCAAAAGGACAATGGCATTAATGTAATTGTAGGTCAGCGCAAAGACTCCAAAACATGGGACAAAGCTGTGGCAGATGGCTGGGTGCCCGGTGAAACCCTGTTTGAAATAGAAGAAGCATTGGAGCGCGGAACCATTATATGTTACCTGCTAAGCGATGCCGCTCAAATCGCATTGTGGCCTACCGTTCAAAAATACCTCACTCCGGGCAAAGCCTTATATTTTTCGCACGGCTTTGGTATCACCTTCAATGAGCAAACAGGCATTGTGCCTCCAAAAGATATAGATGTTTTTCTGGTAGCGCCAAAAGGTTCCGGTACATCACTCCGCCGTATGTTCCTGCAGGGGCGTGGTTTGAACAGTTCCTATGCTATCTTTCAGGATGCTACCGGCAAAGCGTTTGACAGAGTAATCGCACTCGGCATTGCAGTTGGTAGTGGCTACCTGTTTGAAACAGATTTCAAAAAGGAAGTGTATAGCGACCTTACCGGAGAGCGTGGCACGCTGATGGGCGCCATTCAGGGCATTTTTGCTGCGCAATATGAAGTACTGCGCTCCAAAGGGCATACGCCTTCTGAAGCGTTCAATGAAACGGTGGAAGAACTTACGCAATCGCTTATGCCTTTAGTGGCCGAAAATGGCATGGATTGGATGTATGCCAACTGCTCTACTACTGCACAGCGCGGCGCTTTGGACTGGTGGAAAAAATTCAAAGAGGCTACACAACCCGTGTTTAACGAACTGTATGAAAGTGTAGCAGCGGGCAAAGAATCGCAACGCTCCATTGATAGCAACTCGCAACCGGATTATCGCGAAAAATTAGAAAAAGAACTTGCAGAACTTCGTGAAAGCGAAATGTGGCAGGCCGGAAAAACCGTTAGGAGCCTCAGACCTGAAAATCAGCAGGTATAGTATTTTGAAAAACTAAGACTTTAATAATAATTTTGAAAATGGTTCGTGCCGGACGCGAACCATTTTCCTTAATACAATCGCCATGAATCCTGAAAGCATTTTAAAAGCAGCAGAAAAACTGAAAGGGATTGTTTTAAAAACACCGCTTCAGCTAAATGCCAATCTTTCACGTAAATTTCAGTGCAACGTTTATCTCAAACGAGAAGATTTGCAAATTGTAAGGTCTTACAAACTAAGAGGCGCTTACAATAAAATAAGTTCGCTCAGCAAAGAAGAATTAGAGGGTGGTGTAGTGTGTGCCAGCGCCGGAAATCATGCTCAAGGTTTTGCATACAGTTGCAAGTTGCTTAATATTAAAGGAGTGATTTTTATGCCCACCATCACCCCAATGCAAAAGATTAACCAAACCAGAATGTTTGGTGGCCATCATATTGAAATTATTCTTTCGGGCGACACCTACGATGACTGTGCTGTTTCGGCAAAAAAATATGCATCAGAAAACAAAATGGCTTTCATTCATGCTTTTGATGACGAAAAAATTATTGAAGGGCAGGCCACTGTGGGAGTTGAAATATGGGAAGACCTCAAAGAGATTGATTATTTATTTATCCCTGTGGGCGGTGGCGGGCTATGTGCAGGCTTAGGCACCTTCATCAAAAATGTAAGCCCTCATACAAAAATAATTGCCACCGAACCGGAAGGCGCTCCTTCCATGAAAAAAGCTTTTGAAGCCGGCCAGCCGGTAACACTCCAATCTATTGACAGTTTTGTGGATGGCGCTGCAGTGAAAAGAGCCGGTGATATCACCTACCCTATTTGCAAAAAAGTGGTTGATGAAATTATGCTGGTACCCGAAGGAAAAATATGTTCTACAATTTTGAGGCTTTATAACAAAGATGCCATAGTGGTAGAGCCCGCCGGGGCTTTATCTATTGCTGCACTGTTTTTTATGGGTGATGAAATAAAAGGAAAGAACGTAGTTTGTATCGTAAGTGGCAGTAATAACGATATTGACAGAATGCAGGAAATAAAAGAACGCAGCCTGCAACACGAAAAACTGAAACATTATTTCCTTATCAACTTTGCACAAAGACCCGGAGCTTTAAAAGAATTTGTAAACCGAGTATTGGGCCCCGATGATGATATCACCCGCTTTGAGTATATGCAAAAAACCAATAAAGAAAGCGGCCCGGCATTGGTAGGCATTGAGTTGAAACGTCGGAATGATTACGAAGGATTGATTAATAGGATGAAAAGATTGGGAATCAATTATACCGAATTGAATAAAGACGATCGCTTGTTTGGCTATTTAGTATAAAAAAATTCCCGCTTTCCTTTAAACCATTATATTTTTGCAAAAACATTTACAATGAAAAAATTATTTATTTCAGCCACTCTTTTGGCTTCAGTATTGCTATTTGCGTGCAACAATGAAAGCACCAGTTCTGCAGAAGAAAGCACACCGGCAACCGATACAGCAGTAAATCAGAATCCTACTCAGGTTCAGCAGGATTCGGCTGTACTCAGCGATGATTCTGCTACTGGAAAGACAGCAGAAGGTGTGAAAGAAGAAGAAAAAAATGCTGAACAACAGGTAAAAGCAGAAGCTCAAAAACTGAAAGAAGACGAAGCAAAGACTAAATAGGCAAATTAAGGTCTTAGTCTTAAAAGTCGGTAAAGGTACCATTAGATTTCCCCGGAAAAAATTAGAGGGAAAATAACGGTACTTTTTTTAGTATTGCATAAAATAATCATTCAATAATCTTGTGGGATTTTTCTCTTTATTGAAACCAAGCAAAAGTGCAGCTTTCACAAATAATTGAAATTCAAATGCAGTTTTTAGTATAATTTCGGGTAGTTTTCAAAAGATGTTGAATTTTAAATATGATTTCTTGGAGAAAAACACAATTTCATTTTCCAGAACATATTTGTTCAAACTAAAGATATATGTTCAAACCAGACTTCTACCGTAGAATAAATACTCTAATAGAAACCGCTTTAATGTGAATTTTTTTTAATAAACATGGCATTTTATTTTATATTTTCTATTTTTATTTCATTTTCCTAAAATAATTTTTAATCAATAAAATCATTTATTTACCTTTCACTCCGATTGTTTTTCCATATTGAAAATTGAATTTTTAAATAATTTTTAAATATGACAAAAAACATAGGATTATACAACCCCTCTTTTGAGCATGATGCTTGTGGAATTGGTTTTGTTGCTAATATCAAAGGAAACAAGGATCATCAAACCGTTTCTGACGGACTCACCATTCTCGAAAACATGGAACATCGTGGCGCCTGTGGCTGCGAACCTACCACCGGCGATGGAGCAGGTATCATGATTCAGATTCCGCATGAACTGCTTTATGATGAATGTTTGCAATTAGGGTTTACGCTTCCAGAGCCAGAAAAATATGCAGTGGGCATGTTTTTCTTCCCGAAAGAAATCAGGCTGCGCGAAGAGTGCAGGGATATTTTTACCCGGGCCGCCGAAAAACTTAGCATGAAAATTCTGTGCTGGAGAGATGTTCCTGTGAACAATGATGGTATTGGCCCTTCGGCTTTATCGGTAGAACCCAACATGGAGCAGGTTTTTATTGAACGCCCCGCTCATATTCAATCTGCCGAAGAATTTGAACGAAAACTATTTGTGCTTCGCAAATATGCCACCCACATTGGCAGCAATGCAGTAAAAAAAGACCCTGTAGGTTTTTATATTTGCTCACTCTCCTGCCGTACACTTATTTACAAAGGACAGCTTACCAGTATGCAGGTGAGAACTTATTACAGAGATTTGACGGATAAAAGGCTTGTAAGCGCTTTCGGTCTTGTACACTCACGTTTTGCTACCAATACATTCCCTTCCTGGAAACTGGCACAGCCGTTTCGCTTCATTGCGCACAACGGAGAGATTAATACGCTGCAAGGCAATCTTAACTGGCTTCGGTCGGGTGAAACCAATTTTGAATCGCCTTTGTTTACCAAAGAAGAAATGGATATGCTGGTGCCTATCGTCAGCAATGCAAAAAGCGATTCTGCCTGCTTAGATAATATGATAGAATTACTATCCATGAGTGGCAGGTCATTGCCGCATGTAATGATGATGCTGATACCTGAAGCATGGGATGGCAATGAAGATATGGACCCTGTGAAAAAGGCATTTTATGAGTTTCATGCCTGCACCATGGAGCCTTGGGATGGTCCGGCCTCCATTTCCTTTACTGATGGCAAAATCATTGGCGCCACTTTGGACCGAAACGGCCTTCGCCCCTCCAGATACTGTGTTACCAAAGACGACCGTGTAATTATGGCATCAGAAACCGGCGCATTGCCGGTGGACCAAAGCATGGTGAAGGAAAAGGGCAGACTGCAACCCGGAAAAATGTTTGTGGTGGATATGGAGCAGGGACGCATCATTAGCGATGAAGAACTGAAACAGCAAATTTGCTCTCAAAAACCTTATGCAGACTGGCTGAACAAATATAAAATCAGGCTCAGTGAGCTACCCGAACCAAGGGTAATGTTTACCAACCTGAGCGAAGAACAGATTTTTAAATATCAAAAAGCTTTTGGCTATACTTCCGAAGATTTGGAAGATATCATTATGCCGATGGCTATTACCGGAAAAGAACCAATTGGCGCAATGGGTACCGATACGCCATTGGCCATTCTTAGCGACCAGCCGCAACATTTGAGTTCTTATTTCAAACAATTATTTGCACAGGTCACCAATCCGCCGATTGACCCTATCAGAGAAAGGATGGTAATGTCGCTGGCCATTTCGGTGGGCAGTGTGGGGAATACTTTGGTCGAAAACGAAATTGATGCGCACGTAGTATCTCTGAAACAACCGGTGCTCAACAACTTCGAATTAGAAAAACTCAGAAGTATTGACACCGGCATTTATCAGGCAAAAACCCTGCAATGCTACTTTGTGGCTGATGGCAAACCCGGCTCACTGGAAAAGGGTGTACAAAGAATCTGTCGCTATGCAGAAGATGCTGTTAATGAAGGTTTTGAGGTTTTGGTATTGCAGGACAGAGCCATTGACAGCGACCATGCCCCCATTCCTTCACTGCTGGCTGTGTCAGCCGTGCATCACCATTTGATCAGTAAAGGGCTGCGCGGAAAAGTAGGTCTGGTGGTAGAAGCCGGCGATGTGTGGGAAGTGCATCATTTTGCTTGCCTGCTTGGTTTTGGCGCTACTGCCATAAACCCTTACATGGCATTTTCTTCTATCCGAAATCTAAAAGAAAGCGACAAGATAAAGGAAGACATTTCTATAGAGCAACTCAACAAAAACTATATCAAGGCCATTTCAGACGGATTGCTGAAAGTGTTTTCAAAAATGGGAATTTCCACTTTCCAGTCTTATCACGGCGCACAGATATTTGAAATCATCGGGCTTAACAGAAAAGTTGTTGATAAATATTTTACGGGCGCAACTTCTCGTATAGAAGGTATCGGTCTTGACGAAATTGCACGCGAATCACTTGTAAAACATCGTTTTGCATTTACTCAGAAACAGGTACCTTTTGACCAGTTGCCCACCGGAGGAATGTATCAATGGAAAAGGAAGGGAGAAACACACTTGTTTAATCCGCAGACCATCCATCTGCTGCAACATTCCACCAAAATGAACGATTATGGTTTGTTTAAAAAATACAGCAAACTGATAAATGACCAAAGCGAAAAAGCCATCACGCTGAGGAGCCTGCTGGACTTTAAACATAGCCGTCCTTCTATCTCAATTGATGAGGTAGAGCCTGCAGAAAACATTTATAAAAGATTTGCCACAGGCGCCATGAGTTTTGGCTCCATCAGTTGGGAGGCGCATACTACATTAGCCATTGCCATGAACCGACTGGGTGGAAAAAGCAATACCGGCGAAGGAGGCGAGGACGAGCAACGATACACCCCGCTTGAAAACGGAGACAGTATGCGCAGCGCCATCAAGCAGGTGGCCAGCGGCCGTTTTGGAGTTACCAGTTTGTACCTTTCAGAAGCTGATGAGCTTCAGATAAAAATGGCACAAGGCGCCAAACCGGGCGAAGGAGGCCAGTTGCCCGGCCACAAGGTAGATGAGTGGATTGGCAAAACCCGGCACTCAACTCCCGGTGTGGGGCTGATTTCTCCACCACCCCATCACGATATTTATTCGATCGAAGACCTGGCGCAATTAATTTTTGACCTGAAAAACGCCAACCGCCATGCGAGGATTAATGTAAAATTAGTGAGCAAGGCCGGAGTGGGAACCATAGCGGCAGGCGTTACCAAGGCCAAAGCAGATGTAGTACTGATTTCGGGTTATGACGGAGGTACAGGCGCTTCGCCCATCAGTTCTATTCGTCATGCCGGACTACCCTGGGAATTGGGCGTAGCCGAAGCACAACAAACATTGGTAAAAAACAAATTACGTAGTAGGGTGGTGCTACAAACCGATGGCCAGATGCGTACCGGTCGCGATGTGGTGATAGCTGCTTTGTTAGGCGCCGAGGAATGGGGTATTGCCACCGCAGCATTGATTGTAGAAGGCTGCATCATGATGCGCAAATGTCATCTGAACACCTGTCCGGTAGGAGTGGCTACTCAGGATAAAGAATTAAGAAAAAGATTTACCGGCAATCCGGACCATGTAGTCAATCTCTTCAAATTCATTACACAGGAAGTTCGTGAACTAATGGCCGAGCTTGGCTTCCGCACGGTTAATGAAATGATTGGACAAGCGGATGAACTCAAATTGAGAAACGATATTGATCACTGGAAGTTTAAGCATCTCGATCTTTCACCCGTTCTTTACAAAGAACCGGCCGCAGAAGGCGTAGGGTTGTATCATTATGAAGAACAGGATCATTTGATGCAAGATATCCTCGACTGGAAATTGCTGGAGGTAGCAAAACCGGCCCTGGAATCAGGTACTTCTGTAAAAGGCTCTTTCAATATCATCAATACCTACCGGGCAACCGGTACTGTTTTGTCGCACGAGGTTACCAAAAAATACCGTGCCGAAGGCCTTCCCGAAGGCGCCATTCATTTCAACTTCAAGGGTACTGCCGGACAAAGTTTTGGCGCTTTTTGCAACAAAGGAATTACACTGGAACTGGAGGGCGATGCCAACGATTATTTTGGCAAAGGATTAAGCGGCGCAAAACTGATTATTTATCCTGACAATAACGCGGGATTTGTACCCGAAGAAAACAGCATCATCGGTAATGTGGCATTTTATGGCGCTACCGGTGGCGAGGCCTTCATCAGAGGCAAGGCGGGTGAAAGGTTTGCAGTTAGAAACTCAGGAGCCAACATTGTAGTAGAAGGCATCGGCGATCATGGCTGCGAATACATGACCGGTGGTAAAGTAGTGATACTGGGAGAAACAGGCCGGAACTTTGCGGCAGGTATGAGTGGAGGTATTGCCTACATATATGATGTCAATCAAAAATTTTCTAAAAACTGCAATAAGGAAATGGTAGAACTGGATCCGCTTGAAGTGGACGATATTAGTTTTCTGCACGAAATGCTTACCAAGCATTATAATAATACATCCAGTACCGTAGCCGGATTTTTATTGGAAGACTTTGAAAATCAGATAAAACATTTTATAAAAGTATTCCCAAGCGATTACAAAAAGATATTAAAGGCAAAGCCGTCTGTAATCGAAAACGTTTAATTCACGATTCGCTATCAATATTTATTATTTTAAAATCTTAGAATAAAATGGGTAAACCAACAGGTTTTATAGAATTTACCAGAGAAACCCCCGAAAAGAGACCGGTTGAAGAAAGGTTGAAACACTACCGTGAATTTGTGGGTTTGTTTCCTGAAGAAAAGCTCAACAAACAAGCTGCAAGGTGTATGGACTGCGGTGTACCGTTTTGCCAGAGTGGCTGTCCGCTGGGCAATGTGATACCTGAGTTTAATGATGCGATTTATAAAAAAAATTATCAACAGGCTTACGAAATACTTACTTCCACCAACAATTTTCCGGAGTTTACGGGTCGAATATGCCCTGCACCCTGCGAGAGCGCCTGTGTGTTGGGTATCAATCAGCCTCCGGTAACGATAGAGGAAATAGAAAAACATATTATCGAAATAGCATTTGAAAAGGGATTTGTAAAGCCCAAAAAAATAAATGTCAGAACGGGCAAGAAAGTGGCCGTCATTGGCAGCGGCCCTTCGGGTATGGCAGCAGCTACACAATTAAACTACGCCGGTCATTCGGTAACGGTTTATGAAAGGGATGAAAAGCCCGGCGGTCTGCTACGCTATGGTATTCCTGATTTTAAATTAGAAAAATGGGTGGTGGACAGGCGGATCAACCTGATGAAAGAAGAAGGCGTTGAATTTATTTGCCATGCCAATGTAGGTGTCAATGTCAATATCAACGATATACTGAGGCAATTTGATGCAGTGGTTTTATGTGGTGGAAGTACGGTTCCCAGAGATTTACCCATACCGGGCAGGGAGTTGAATGGGGTTCATTTTGCTATGAATTTTTTAAAACAAAACAACAAGAGGGTTGATGGCAAAGACTTTTTGGCACATGGGGATATTGAAAGTAATATCCTGACAGAAGAGGTAACCGCTACTGGCAAAAATGTGATCGTGATTGGCGGAGGCGACACCGGAAGTGATTGCGTGGGAACCAGCAACAGGCAGGGAGCGGCTTCGGTAACCCAATTTGAGCTATTGCCCAAACCGCCCGTAAGCCGTACAGACGAAATGCCCTGGCCTACCTATCCGATGTTGTTAAAAACTACCACCAGCCATGAAGAAGGTGCCAACAGGCAATGGAGCATTGCCACCAAAGCTTTTATAGGCGATGAAAACGGAAACCTGAAAGCGCTAAAAATAGTAGATTTGGAATGGAGTTCTCCGGCGCCGGGACAGCCTGCCCGGTTTAATGAAATACCCGGCAGCGAAAGAGAAATTCCCTGCGAACTGGCATTGCTGGCAATGGGTTTTTTGCATCCGCAGCATGAAGGGTTGCTGGAACAATTGGGTGTGGAATATGACAAGCGCGGAAATGTAATGGCTACGGATAAAGACTATAGAACGCCTATCAAAAAAGTGTTTGCCGCAGGAGATATACGGCGTGGTCAAAGCTTGGTGGTTTGGGCTATCAGTGAAGGAAGAGAATGTGCCCGGTCTGTAGATGAATTTTTGATGGGAAGTTCTTTATTGGAGAGCAAGGATAAGTCCATGCTATTGGCATTTGAATAAAATTTTTTTCTACACACAAAAAAGAGGCTGCCCTACTTTTTGGTCAGCCTCTTTTTTTAAGCGCTTATTACTTATATTTTGTTTGCGACAAGATCAACCTTAAAGTTGATTTCTTTTGCAATCAGATCATCTGGTTTGCCAGGGTAAGTTAATTCCCAATCTTCTCTGGCAATATTAAAATCTGTACTGAATACAGCTTTAGTATCGCTAATTTCTTTTACATCAGCATTAAAAGTGATGTTTTTGGTAATGCCTTTAATGGTTAAGTTACCCGATACGACCAATTGATTTGGATTGTCGGTTTTTTTTACCTCTGTAATTTCAAATTTTGCTTCAGGATGTTCAGTTGTATTAAAGAAATCAGGAGAACTTAAGTGTCCTACTAATTTTTCTTTCCATTCACCTTCTTGATCCTCATTAGTGATACTTGGCATATCCACTATAAAGCTACCACCTGATAAAAGACCATTATTGAAAACTAAATTTCCGGATTTGAAATTAACTTTACCATGGTGCGTAGCAGAAACTTTTCGTCCGGTCCATTGTAAAACAGACTCCTGTGGGTTTAGCTGGAATGAATCTCCCTTAGCTACCGCTACTTCCTGTGTCTCTTGAACGGCTGCTTTTTCTCCTTCCGGATTACTAACGCAAGATGCTAAAAATAGTCCTGCTCCTACAACTACTAAGAATAGTTTTTTCATTGTTTAATCGAATTTATTGTTTAATTTTTGGGCGCGAAGATAGGAGCAAACATATTATTAAAAAGTTATTGTGCTGATTGTGGGTGCAAATATTTGTTAAAATAAATTTTTAATAACTGTAAAATGTTGGTACTGTTTACATTATAATAATGAGGCCATTCGTAAGTCGCAAAGTGATAGTTCTGCGAATGAACGTTTGTTATTAGCTTTTCCAAATTAGAAAACTACGGGTTAGAGTTCAGTTCATCAACAATAATAGTTTTAGACTCGAACGACTTTTTGGGGGAACAGGCTTTACTTCACATGTGGATAGTATTTTAATTTCGCCTATTGCTTTCTATAAACCTATTTCTTTGATAGTATTTCTAATTCTTATCTTTGGTTTATCATTTAATCTGGAATTTTCCAATCAGCGTTTCGGGTATAATTATATGAAAATACTTCTGATTAATACCCTATCGGGTGCAATAATGCATGAAATTATAACAAATATACCTTATCGGGTATAGATTTTTATCGATATTGGGGAATCCGAAAGCGTTAAAAATAATAGATACGGTGTGGTGTTCTCCCGCGCCGGAAGAATCTGTCCGGTTGAATGAAATACCCGGCAGCGAAAGAGAAATTCACTGCAAACCGGCATTGCCGGCAATGGGTTTTCTGTATCCGCAGCATGAAGGATTGCTGGAACAATCGAGGGTGGAATATGACAAGCGCGGAAATATAATAGCTACAGAAAAAGACTATAAAACGCCCAGCAAAAAAGTGTTTCCCGCCGGAGATATGCATTAATTGCAGTTGTAAATATTTGCTAAAATAAATAGATGAATATTTGTTTTAGAATCTAACAAAAACAAGCACTTGACAACAAAAGGAAAGATATTTACTTTCCGATACAAAAATTATAGCTTCCTTTATTATCAAGCACTTACAGAGATTGGGCAACAAATAGACAACAAAGGCGACTAAAACAAGTGCAAGGGTGCAACAAAGAAAAGAAAAAATGTTGTTGAGTTGAGAGTGTGCTGTGCCTTATCATCAGCAAAAGCAAAGATAAGATTTCTACTTACCTGAGTTGCTTGGCAACCGTCTCCGGTTGCAAGCCCATGTACTGGCAAAACTCATCAACAGTAACAACCTGGTGTTGCTGTTTCTTGAAGTGGTCTTTAATCTTCTTGATGAGGTTTCTTCCATACCTGTCGCTTCTGCCTGTGATTACCTGAATGTCTTTAGGATAAATGCACAGTCTATTCATTATTTCAATTATACAACTTAATACACTATCCATACCGATGCTATGCTTTAAGTATGAAAGTGATATTGCAAAGATAAATGTTTTTCATAGGCGGTAAAAGTGTGTTTGTTGGAATAATGCGGAATAAACGGAACGGATGACTTTACACATTTGCAGAGCCTTTATAGTGCATCTACTTTTGATTTCAAATGCTGATAAAGCAGCATAAAAGGAAACAGATTTACTAATCCATAAAAAGTTTAGACAATGGCAAAACTAAAAGGTATTTTAAAAATTGAAGGCACTCTGGATGAGTTGACTTTCTACAAAACGCAGGACGGTCATTTGGTGAAAACCAAAGGCGGTGTTTCTGCTGACCGTATTGCAAACGACCCGAATTTTCAACGTACCCGTGAAAACGGTTCTGAATTTGGAAGCTCTGCAACTGCTGGTAAAGTATTACGCAATGCAGTTCGTAATTTGATGATGAACGCTGCTGACAACCGTGTTACCAGTCGTTTAACACAAATCATGACACAGATTAAAAACTACGATACCACTTCTGCAAGGGGTGAACGCACAGTTGCAATCGGTATTGCTGACCCTGCTGCCTTGGCACTGTTGAAGGATTTTGACTTCAACGATAATGCGGCTTTAGGTGGAGTGCTATTTGCTCCATTCACGGTAGCACCTGTAACGGGAGTAATCAACATTCCTGCATTTGTACCAATTAATGATATTTCTTACCCTTCCGGGGCAACACATATCAGCCTGAAAGGTGCGTTTGCAAATGTGGACTTCGCAAACGAAATCAGTGCAATTGAATATAGTCCTGTAACCAATTTGCCAATTGATGGAACCAATACCCCAGTAACGCTTACGCCAGCCGGTGTGCCTGCCGGTGCCGGTACAAAGTTTTACCTGCTGTTGATTGAGTTCTTCCAGGAAGTGAACGGGGTTCAGTACTCCTTAAAAAATGGTGCTTACAACGTCCTCAACATTGTTGAAGCTGCGTAAAAGTTGTTCTTTCTTTCAGTTAGGAAAATGCCTCACCAGTTTGGTGGGGCTTTTTCTTTTTACTCATGTTGCTATTTGTTTTTTTCAACATGGTATTCGTGAATGCTTTCGCAATTCAGCAATGCCCTAAAAGGGCAAAGCTGAAAGGAAACGCTGACCAGTGGAATGAACCCACAAGCAGCAACCACAAGGAAGATTATAAACCCTGATGCCAGGCGAAGGACACCAATTGAAAGAAGCCCTGCGGATGTAACGCTGATACCCGAAACGGGAAACAGGAACAAATGATGAAAGAGCAACTGAAGTGAAAGGACAAATGCCGGAATGGCTGCCTGCTGAAATACGTGGATGCTTTTGCATAATGAAAAAATTTAGATGCTTCTCACTGCAAGGCGGATAAAAAAACCAAAAGGAAACGGAATAAATGATAGCCCTGTGCGTTGGCTTTGTGTTTATGCCGTAGTCTTTTGGTTTTTTTAGTATGGGTCTGTGCGTTTGCCCGCCTTGCTATCTTTGCATCTTAAATTTTGAATGAGCAAAAGCGGTACATCAGCTAAAGGCAGCCTTTTGGACTACCTTTTTAAGTGGCGGTAAATCATAGCCCTTTTTACATCAGCTAAGAGCAATAAATATTCTTTCATCTGCTTTTCCTTTCTTTCAATCAGCTTCACTTTGTGAACATCTTTTACAAAGGCGTACTTATCTTTTGAAACTGCTTGCGTTTGTGTTTTAATGGTAGCCCTGAAATCATCTATCCGTAAAAATGGAATAACTGAACCGACAAGGAACTGTTGAAAATGCTTTGCCTTCCATAAGCCAAAAGAAAGCGTTTTGTAAAAATCAAATTCATCTGAATTTTTACAGGAAACTACAAAGCAGTTGGGGCAAGGTTTTTCAAGTGGTTTGCCACTATTTAAACCTTTGCAGAGAATGAACAAATCAAATTCATTTGTTTGATTTTTCGGATTGAAGCTG
>JAMLGU010000005.1 GCA_023957575.1 Chitinophagaceae bacterium
GGCTTGCTTTAGCACTTTTAGAAACTGTAGGTAGTATTTCAGCTTACGCACAGATTGATGGTGCTACGTCAACAGCCATGGGTGTATCTGTATCTATGAATCATTTAAAAGCAATAAGAATTGGCGAGACCATCACTGCGCGCTCAAAGGCGGTTCATATCGGAAGGTCCACTCAGGTTTGGGATGTGGAAGTGAGAAACTCTAGTGCTGAACTCACTTCCAGTGGTCGGATCACAATGATCGTGATAGCTCGTAAAGCCTAAAAATCAGAAATGGCATTCACGTATTCAGGATGCTCAATAAATGGATTGATGTTGCCTTGAATCTGAGAAATCTCTGTGTTGCGCTCAATCTCTTCGTAATCTACGGGGTCTTCTTCGTGCCACTGACGTAATACTGCTTCTTGGGTGGCGTCAATTTTTAAACCGTAGCGAATAGAAAAGTAAAATAAAGCACGCGCTACATTGCCTTTGTGAGCAGCGGGTGGTTCAAATACCAATTGTCCTTGAGCGTTTCTACCAATTTTTGAGGTTTGGCATTTTAAAACTTTTGTGGGCTGTTCAACAATACCGAAGGGATGGTTCCCTCGGATGCTGTTAAGCTCTGAATCTGTGGGAAACAAATGATGTAAGTCAGACTTTTGCATTCTGCGGTCACGGCCCCCAAATTTACTTTGAGGCCAAGTGTGTTCCACATTGATGACAGCGTTATTGGGAACTTTACCTGGCCCAGGAGCGCGGTACTCCTTTTCACAATACACATCAGTGATGAAGTACGTGTTATTTGTGCGTTCTAAGTAAAGATCACCTAAAAGGTCTTTGCGAGCTGAGCTGTAACTGACCGAGTGATGGCTGTTGGATGCCACCTGCTCTAGATGGCTGATCAGTGCAGCTTCATTATTTGTATTTGTGACTTTGGCAAACGCACTTGCTCCAGCAAGCGATAAAATAAGATAGAAACTTGTTAGCAAGTTAAAACGCATCCTTTTTCCCCCTTGAAGTAGGATCTCACTAAATTGTTTCAACGAAAGACTAAGGGGTCAAGAGAGGGGAAGATCATAACGAATTCCTAACAGACCTTAAAAAGCCTTAACTTATTACGATTCACATGGCTTGCCTTTCTGTCGAGAGACAAGTATCTAAAACGTCATGAGTTTGACGCTAAAACATTTCGCCTTAGAAGCCACTTCTGGACAGGCCAGAGCCGCAACACTAAAGACCGCTCACGGAGAAATTCAAACTCCTGTCTTCATGCCTGTGGGGACAAAAGCCACAGTAAAAAGCATGACTCCTCATGATTTAAAAGACATTGGTTCTCAAATTATTTTGGGAAACACTTATCATCTGTATCTGCGGCCCGGTCTTGAAGTATTAGAAAAAGCTGGTGGACTACATCGCTTCAACGGATGGCATAAGCCCATTTTGACAGATAGCGGAGGCTTTCAGGTTTTTTCTTTGGCCGGTACGCGAAAGATTAAAGAAGAAGGCGTTACTTTTCAATCGCATATTGACGGCAGCAGACATTTATTTTCACCGGAGGCAGTGATGGATATACAAAGGACTATCGGCGGAGATATTATTATGGCGTTTGACGAGTGTCCACCCGGTGGCAGTGAATACAATTATGCCAAAAAAAGTTTAGAACTCACCAATCGCTGGCTTGACAGGTGCATCAAACGATTTGATGAAACCGAAGATAAATACGGCTACACTCAAAACTTGTTTCCCATCGTGCAGGGAGCTACTTTCAAGGATTTGAGAAAACAGTCCTGTGAATTTGTTTCAGAAAAAGATGCAACAGGGAATGCAATTGGCGGACTGAGTGTAGGCGAACCCGAACCGGTGATGTACGAAATCTGCGACTGGTGCTGCGACCACCTGCCCAAAGAAAAACCCAGATACCTGATGGGTGTGGGCACGCCCTGGAATATTCTGGAGTGCATTGGTATGGGCGTAGATATGTTTGACTGCGTAATGCCTACCCGAAACGGTAGAAATGCCATGCTCTTTACCACCAATGGCATCATCAATATCGACAACAAAAAATGGGAGTTTGATTACTCGCCAATTGATGAAGGATTGCCTTGTGAAATAAGTAATTATTACAGCAAATCTTACCTGAGACATTTATTTAAGAGTGGTGAAATACTGGGGCTGACTATTGCCAGTATTCATAATTTATCATTTTATCTATGGTTAGTTGGTGAAGTCAGAAAACATATTATCGAAGGCGATTATACCCAATGGAAGGAAGAAATGATTGTAAGATTAAAACAAAGGCTTTAAAGGCAACAGGAAGAAACGGTAGTTGAGTAATGATTAAACGCTGTAGCCGGATTCATTTTTCTCCTGCTAAATCATTCTCCAAAGCCTCTCTGCTTCATTGCTTCATACAAAATCATGCCGGTGGCTACAGATACATTCAGGCTTTCAAAGTCGTTGTACATTGGGATATTGATTCTTTCATCACATATTTTTAATAAAGCAGGATAGATTCCTTTTTCTTCACTACCCATTACAATAGCCGTAGGGATGGTGAAATCTGCATCTTGAATACGAGTGGCCCCTTTCATTTCGGAAGCAAAAACCTTAATGCCGTTTGCGTGCAATTCATCCACAGCCTTCATCAGGCTGCTGACACGGCACACAGCAATTTTCTCTAATGCACCTGCCGAAGTCAATATGGCGTCTTCGTTCAAAGCGCCTACTCCTTTATCGGGAATTACAATAGCCTGTACGCCGCAGCACCACGCAGTGCGGGCAATTCCACCAATATTTCTGATGTCGGTAATTCCGTCAAGAATCAGGAACAAAGGAACATCACCATTATCCACTACCCAACTGATTACATCCTGCAGGTTCTGATACTGTACCCTTGAAATGATGGCAATACAGCCCTCATGGTTGGTTACATTAAAACTATTGAGTTTAGCAGCCGGAACATAATTAACAGGCACTCCAATCTGTGAAGCCAACCTCCTGATTTCTCCATGAGCAGAATCATTTACCTTTTGATCAATGTATATTCTATCCAGCGCCTTACCTTCTTTAAGCGCTGTTATTACATTATCTGTGCCTATAACCAAAGAGCTTTTCTTTGGCCTGTGTGGTTGCCTGAATTGTTTCACCCGGCAAAGAAAATAAATTAGTCAGTCAAAATCAAAATTGAATTTTAATTGCCTTGCCAAAAAAAGCTGATTATCCAGCTAAATGCTATTACGGAAACAATAATCAACGCAATCATAATAAAAAAAGCAGTAATAATAAAAGAAATGATGACTGGAGTGGCGCTTCCTTGATGTTTGCCCTGAGTATAATGTTCGCTAAGAAGTTTGACGTTTCTTGTATTTGCTTTATAAGTGAAATCAAATATCCATCCCAAAACCGGTATTGCGCCTATCAAGGCATCGGCGGCAGCATTTCCCAGCATTTTTGCGGCGACCCTACCGGAAACACCATATTGAATCATTGTTAAAATCAATGCAACTGAAACGGTAAAACCACCCAAATCACCCGCCAAAGGTATAAAATTCAGTATTGGATCAAGTCCAAACCTGAATTTACCAATGGCAAATTGTTCATCCATCAGTTTGGTGACGCGCTTCACCATTTTGAGCCGGGAATCATCCGGCAAATCAGGCGAGAACTGAGTTTGTCCTATTCTTTTCACTTATTGCAAATAAATTTTTATTAAAGAGTATTTGAAAGTAGTAATAGTTGCACCCTTTGAATGGCAGCTACTGAAATAGCATCTGTTATTTCACCTTGTTCAACCATTTTTACCGCCTCCTCAAATGGCATCTTTTTCACCATCAGCTCTTCTGTATCCTCCGGACTGGCTGTTTTTTGATCCAATTGAGTTGCCAGAAACACAAAAGCAAGTTCATCCGTTACTGAATTGGATAAATGCAATTTCATCAATTGTCGCCAGCTTTGGGCTACTAATCCGGTTTCCTCCAAGAGTTCGCGTTTTGCAGCTGTCAAATAATCCTCTCCTTCAGGGCAGCCGCCTTCTGGTATTTCCCAGGAATATTCATTCAGTACAAACCGATATTGTCCTACCAACCAGATATTTTGCTCCTCATCCAAAGCGATAACGCCAATTGCAGTGTTTTTAAAATGAACCTTGCCATAAATCCCCTTGCCACCCGAAGGGTTGATAACATCATACTCAGTAACATTTATCCACGCATTGTCATAAATCGCTTTTTCACCTTTTACAATCCACGGGTTTTTATTTTCAACCATTTTCAATTTGATTTGTTAAACACTACAATAAAACAATTTAATTTTGCATAAATTTAAAATTTTTCAGATTTTATAACTCTTGCAAAAGTCAATTTTAATTCAAAATAATCTAATTATGAAATTTTTTCTTTTTTTGTTGTTGCCGGGATTTCTGGCGCTCTCCTCTTGCGGAAGCAGTAGTAAAATAAATACCAAAAATTTAATTGCTTCGGCGCAATTACAATCTACTGCCAATACCGCTATCAATGTGGGTAGCGCAGATTTTTATTTACAAAAAGATGGCCAAATAGCGATGGTGATGAAAATAAATATTAAAGAAAAAGCCAACAGCTCGGTGGCAGTTCACTTTCATGAGCATGGCGACTGTGGAAATAAAGGCGATAATACACACGGACACTGGAACCCTACCAAAGAAAACCATGGACAATGGGGTAACCCGCCATTCCATTCGGGAGATATTGGGAATATCAGTTTAGACAAAAACGGCAATGGCAAGGTAGTGATAACTACCGACAGATGGTCTGTAAAAGAAGGCAATATCAATAATATTATCGGCAGAGGTATTATTGTGCATGGAGGTGTAGATGATTACAAAACACAACCTACAGGGAACTCAGGGCCAAGAATTGGTTGCGGGGTAATTGAGAAGCGTTAATATTCATACAAAAACTAATTTTCAAATAGCTGCAAATATTCATTCGCAGCTATTTTTTTATTACCTTTAATAACTTTTACGTATTGACTTTTAAACAAATGCGTGTTGTATGAAGAAAATTTTACTTTTTGGTGCAGGCAAATCAACTACTGTCTTAATAGACTATTTATTAAAACAATCTGAAACCGAGAACTGGAAACTGATAGTGGTAGATGCAGACCTACATCTTGCAAAAAGTAAAACAGCAGGTCATCCCAACGCAAGAGCCTTCTCATTTGATATTAACAATGCTGATGAAAGAACAGCGCTTGTCAACGACTCGGACATAGTCATTTCAATGCTTCCGCCGGCACATCATCTTATGATTGCAAAAGATTGTGTTCAATGCAAAAAGCATTTACTTACTGCTTCTTACATTGATAAAGACATGAAAGAATTAGAAAAAGAAATTGAAGACAATCAACTGCTTTTCCTCTGTGAGATGGGGCTCGACCCGGGTATTGACCATATTAGCGCCATGCAGATATTTGATAAAATAAAAAGTGAAGGTGGTAAGGTAACGAGTTTCAGATCGCATTGCGGAGGCCTGATTGCCCCTGAAAGTGATGATAACCCATGGCATTACAAAATCAGTTGGAACCCAATAAATGTGGTGAATTCCGGAAGAATGGGCGCCATGTATAAACAACATGGCGAAACATACGACCTGGATTATTATGAAGTGTTTGAAGATTGCGAAACAGTAAACGTTCCCGGTCTTGGTGAATACGCTTACTATCCAAATAGAAATTCTTTATCATACATGTCTTTATATAATCTGGATGATATTGACACTTTTATCAGAACCACACTCAGGCATCCTGATTTCTGTAAGGGCTGGTATGCCGTAATATTAGCAGGGCTCACCGATAATGCAGACGAAACAACCATCAAAAATTATAAAGGCAAAAGCATACATAAATGGTTTAACGGTTGTCTGAATTTTTATACCAAATCAGATAATGTTGACGATTTTCTGAATCGTTATATTGACAAAGAAGATCATTTACTGACTAAACATCTGTTTGATTATCTGGGTTTAAATAGTGATGAACCCATTCCCGAACATGCCCATACTTCAGCGGATATCACAAGGTATTTGCTAGAAACAAAACTGAAACTGCAACCCGACGATAAAGATTTGGTAATCATGCTGCATGAAATTGATTATCTGAAAGACAATACTATGCACTCCATCAAAAGTACACTAATCGTAAAAGGAGATGATAATGTTCATACTGCTATGGCCAAAACAGTAGGTTTGCCGATGGCAATAGCTACTAAATTAATTTTAAACAGTACGATTACTTCAAGAGGACTGCATATCCCCGTTCTTAGAGAAATTTATGAGCCGATTCTTTCAGAGCTTGCCCAAAACGGTATTGCTTTTGTTGAGCAATAATTATCGTCAGGTTATTTTATTCTCAATATTTCCTGAAGTTCTTTTACGCCCTGAGTAGCAGGTTTCTCTATGGTAAAAAGGTTTCGTGTAGTCCTTACAGAAGGGATGGATTTATCAATGATAAATTTTGGGCTGCTCAGTGGCACCACATCTATCAACCCTGCCGCCGGATACACCACCATAGAAGTCCCCACCACCACAAAAATATCCGCATCATAAGCTATTTGAGTTGCTTTGGCAATCATTGGTACTTCCTCGCCAAACCATACTATGTCAGGGCGCAGTTGTGCTCCATCGGGTGCAAGATCACCCAAATTGATATCTCCCTTGATTTCATAAGAAGGCGACAAAGATTTTTCACTTCTCATCCTAAATATTTCGCCATGAAGATGAAGCACTTTAGTAGAACCCGCTCTTTCGTGCAAATCATCAATATTCTGGGTTATCACATGCACATCATAATCTTTTTCCAATTCGGCAAGCCCAAAGTGAGCAGCATTGGGATGTACCTCTGCCACATTTTTTCGCCGCATGTTGTAAAACTCCAGTACCAATGCCGGGTTATTGCGCCAGCCTTCGGGCGATGCTACTTCCATCACATCGTAGCCTTCCCAAAGACCGCCGCTGTCCCTGAATGTTTTGATACCACTTTCGGCGCTGATTCCTGCACCCGTTAGTACAACTAATTTTTTCTTCATGCCTCAAACCTACACATTCTTATTTATAGTTTTATTTTTTCTGTATTGCCTTATCACCAACCAGATGATTGCTATTGCCAACCAGAAAGGCCAGATAGCGACAATTGCAATAAATAAATCAACAAACCATTTCCCACCATTTATAAATGCATTACCGATTCTTGACCAAAAACCCGGTTCCCCATTGTATTCATAACCCGACTTTGGCTCAAAATAAGTAAGGGTAATGGTGCTGTACTCTGTCTGATTGCCGAGGTAAGCCAGCCTGCTTTCGGCTGATTCGATTTGTTCCTGAATATTATTTATTTCAGCCTGAACCCTTAACACATCTTCCACCGTTTTACCCTGCTTTAAAAATTCGAGATATTTCTCCCGGGTTGCTTTCTTTGCCTCTAATCGGGCTTTTACGTCAATCATCTGCCCGGTTACGTCTTCGCTGGAAACACTACGCTCCAGTTGCCTCGCACCATCGAAAGCAAGTTCATTTATAAGTCCTTCAAATTGCAGAACAGGCACTCTGATACCCAGCACGGTTTCAACTTTTTCTTCTGTATTATAGTTCTCTTCTTTTGATATATAAGCGCCATGTTTTTTGATAATGTCTTTCAGTTTTTGGGCGTAATCATTATTATTTTTTACTTCAAGAAGAACAGTGGCGTTTTTTATGATTTTTTTGTCAAAATCAATATTAGCAAGGCTCTCATCATTGTTGGACATAGATTTTTCGGTGTTTGATTCGTCTGATACACCTTCAGTCGTCTCCAGTTTCAAGCCCGGCGCTACTGATTTTTCTGATGTTGGGAAGTTGTTAGAATCACGAGATGCCTGATTGCATGCACTTGTTGCAAGAATAAGCATCAGGAATGCCAGAAAATGTCTTTTCATTTTTTTAAGTTTTTGATTTTAGTAAAATGTTTCTGTTCTACCTGGCAGCTTTCAATAGCAATCCATTACATCACTGTCCGGACCATTGAGGTAATAACTACTATGGCAATATAGAATTACATCTATGATGCACATTTATACAAATTGCATAAAGAATGTAACCTTTTTTAAGAAGACATTTGCAGAATAAGCTCCCACTCTTCTGGTTTTACTGTCTGCACAGACAGTCGGCCTAACCGAACCAGATCCATATTGACCAACTTTGGTTCAGCCTTAATTTGCGCTAATGTTACAGGGTTTTTCAATTTTTTTACCGGCGAAAAATCAACCGCCACCCACCTTTCATCATCGATGGTGGGGTCGGGATAGGCTTCTTTTACTACTTTGGCTATTCCTACAATTTCCACTCCTTCATTGCTATGGTAAAAGAAAGCCAAATCGCCCTTTTTCATGGCTTTCAGGTTATTTCGGGCAGCATAATTTCTTACACCATCCCAAAAGGTTTTTTTATCCTTCACAAACTGATCCCAGCTGTATTTAAAAGGTTCTGATTTTATCAACCAGTATGCCATAGCAGTAATTTTAAGCCTCAAATATATTTAATTAAGTAAGAATTATGATTTACATTTATTGTTGTCCGAGATAATACAAAAATAGCCTTTCTTTTGCTCTGAAAGTGTTGCTGAAGTTCAAAAGTTCATTTGGATTTGAAAACTGGGGGGTATGTTTTGCCGTTTCTTTTTGTGCTGATGGTCGGATTTTATTCTTTTTCTTCTCTGTTTGTATTTTTCTATGATGGCAGTCATGCTTATATAATTCATCAGGTGCAGACTAACGATGGATGCCAATATGGAAAATGCCATGTTTGCTTTGTTTTCGTTGAACAAAACCTGCAACAGTATCAAGCCAATCAAAGCACACCAGATTTGTATCTGAATAGCATTCTCATTATCGCCCAGAAAGTAGTTGAGTGGGAAATTTTGTTTCAACTTTTTAAAGAATTTTTCTATCTGCCACCTGTTTTGGTAAATGGCTATGATGTCTGCTGCTGTTAATTCCATATTATTAGTCCAATACACAAATGTTGCCAGATGTTTTTCACTGTAATAGGCTATCCGCCTTAGTTGCAGCGTTCTTTTGATACTGGTTTCTTCTACCTGATCAGTGTACTTTACCGATATTATTTCATCCTTTAATACATTGGATTCCTCGTCTTTTAGCGCCAACTCTTTAATGCTTGTAAAGTCTGCGTTGTCCTTTTGCGGTACTACGTAGGTGATGTCTCTTTCGCTAAATTTTACAAATTGGGGGTAGTTGATGTAGGCTTTATCGAAAGTAATAATGGAGCCATCGGGCAATTCTTTGATGCACTCGTAAAATCGCTGGTCATGTAATGCTGCAGCGGTATATTTTATAATGCTGGGCATATTGCTATCGGCTTTTAAAAGGGTATGCACCTTTATACCACCCTTGCTTTTACCATCGTTCCTCTTGCGACCTGCAGGCTTTAATATAGCTTTAAACAGCGAAATGGTGCTACTATCGAGTATGTATAGCTTACTGGCAATGTTTTGTTTCAGCAGGCTGTCCGAGATAATGTGCTTGTACTTCTGATACAGGCTTTGGTACAATGTACCAAACACATCGCTAGTTCTATTTTTATTCCCATCGCTCAGGGTACTTCGAGGAGGTACTCTTTCTAAGTTTAAATGATTCAACTTGCCCTCACAAAGTTCAAGCCCGGCCTGCACTTCACGGAGGGAAGTACATCTTGCAAAAACGCAATAAAGCATCGTAGTGAGGTGATCTTTGAAACATAGCTTTTTTGAAAACTTGTCGGCCTGATGAGTTTTGCAGGCCGATTGTATCAAAGAATCACCTATCATAGAAAGTATTTGAGAAAATATCGGCTGTCCGACATATTTTGTATTTTTGTCCATATCCAATTTGTTTGTTTGGTTACTGCAAAATTGGTAAAGGGTGGTCAAAAAACCACCCTTGATTTAAAATTTATCTCGGACAACAATAATTTACATTTATAAAAATAATCATCATGCACGACATTAGCATTTGGGAGCAAGATGCTTTTTTTGCGCCACAAGACATTATCATCATTGGTGCAGGCTTTAGCGGGCTGTGGACGGCTTTCCACCTGAAAAAGAAATTTCCAAAAAAGAAAATGCTAATCATAGAAAGAAATGTTATCCCTTTTGGTGCATCAGGGCGTAATGCAGGATTTGCTTGCTTTGGCAGTCTTACAGAAATCATCTCAGACATCAACACGATGGGGCTTGACAAAACAATGCAGTTAATCAACCTCAGATTCAAGGGATTGAAAACAATCAGAGAAATTTTCCCAAACAAGGCAATAGACTACGACTCCTGCGGCGGTTTTGAACTTCTGAAGACTGATGAAAGCCTGAATCGATTGGGAGAAATTAATAAGCATCTGAAGTGCATAACCGGCTCTTCAAAAACCATAAAACAAAATGATTCGCTCATTAAAAAATTTGGATTTAATTCAGTAAATCATTTGCTCGAAAATAAGTTCGAAGGCGCTTTGCACCCCGGCAAATTACTGGCAGCGCTATCGCAATTATTGATTTCGATGGGTGTTCAAATTATGTATGCTACCGAGTTAAAGGAATTTGAAGAAAAAAGTGAAGGTGTCCTGCTCACCACTAATCTGCCCACAAAATTAAAGGCAGAACAAATGGTTATCTGCACCAATGCGTTTTCAAAACCATTGTTGCCGGAATTGGATCTTCGCCCTGTACGCGGTCAGGTATTATTGACTGCACCTGTAAAAAATCTGAAAATCAGAGGTTGCTTTCATTATGACGAAGGTTTTTATTATTTCAGAAATCTGAATGACAGGGTATTGCTTGGTGGCGCCAGAAATAAAGCTTTTGAATTGGAAACAACTGATGAAATGTCCACATCGTCGGTCATTCAAACAGAGCTGGAGCGCTTTCTATCCGAAATTATCCTTCGGGGTAAAACGCCGGAAATCACGCATCGGTGGGCAGGGATCATGGCGGTAGGAGCTGAAAAGTTTCCGATTGTAAAACGGGTTTCCAAAAGAATAACCTGCGCCGTGCGGCTAAGCGGAATGGGTGTGGCACTGGCCCCCAGAATCGGGAAAATGGCTGTAAAAGAAATGAGTTTCTAATGGTATTGCGATTAGTACATAATCTTCACCAACAACTCCTTTAAAATGGCTTCATTTTCTAAATTAACGGAGTGGATACCAATGCTTTTTAAATTATATTGATGCAAAAGCAGCAAAATTTTTTGCACCGCTTGTAAATCATACTTTCTCGAAGCCTCTATATAATCGCTTAAAAAATAAGGATTTACACCTAAGTTTGAAGCCAATGAATCTCTGCTGTCTGTGCTTCCATATATCATATACACCTTACCGAAGAAGGAATATATCGAGGCCAGCAAAACCGGCATTGGCGCCATTTCGGGATTATCAATAAAATACTGAATAATCTTCATCGCGTTTCGTTTGTCCTTTTTGGCGATGGCTTTCTGCAGTGCAAAAGCATTATATTCTTTGCTGATGCCTACATATTTTTCTATATCATCTTCCGTTATAGTTTTCCGTTTGCCAAGATTGAGAACGACTTTATCCAATTCACTTTCAATTCTGTTTAGGTCATTTCCAATATGTTCAATCAGTAACGTACTTGCAAGAGGCGTGATACTTAATCCCAATGTTCTAACCAAATGATTCACCCAATCCGGCAATTTGTTTTCAGCCAGTTTTTTGGTACTCTCAAAAACCCCCTTTTCTTTCACAAGTTTACCAAATCGTGTACGGCTGTCCAATTTTTTTTCTTTATGCGAAATAACCAAAATTGTTGAAAGAAGTGGTTTTTGTATATAAGCCTCCAATTTTTCTATTCCTTTCAAATACTGCGCTTCTTTGATAATGACTACCTGCTTTTCGGAAAACATCGGGTATTTTCTGCAAGTATTGATTATATCCGCCCAATTGGTATCTCTGCCATAAAATACAGTTAAGTTAAAGGATGCTTCCTCCTCGGTTAAAATATATTCTTCGGCGTAGTTGACTACTTTATCGATATAATATTCCTCTTCGCCCTCCAACCAGTATATGGGCGCATATTTCCCTCTATCCCAATCCTTTATGATATTTTCTATTGCCATTTATCGCTTTATGTACACCTTTTTTGAATGGTGTAAAACTAATGGATTTAAAACAACCATTTATTTTATTTGAAAAAAGCAGCCGATTTTGATTTTTACCAAATGAATATGCAAATTAGTTTGGCATAATTTCTGCTTCACAACCAGTATAAAAAATTTCTTTAAAATAAAGTATGATTTTCAAATGACGAATACAAATTATCCTTCATCAACCCAGCCAGATAATAATTACGCCAAAAATTCAAACGGAGGCAGAAATTTAATAATAGGCCTGTTAGTGGCTGCCTTGCTTGGCACCTGGGGTTATATGCTATGGGACAAAAACGCTTCTACGGGCAGCATTGCCGAAAAGAATGCCGAAATAGCCAATACCATGTCCGAATCTGATTCCCTAAGGCAATTATTTAATCTCGCAGAAATGCGATTAGACTCCATCACCGGAGCAAACAACAGCCTACAAGGTGAAAAAACAGCATTGCAAAGAGAAATTGAAGCCAAAAAAACAGAAATTAACAAAATTTTAAACGACAAGAATGCCACTGATGCAGACTTAAAACGCGCCAGACATTTAATTGGCGAACTGAATGGGCAGATAGGGCGTTTGGAAGTTCAGATAACTAAGCTGAAAGGAGAAAATCAGCAATTGACTGCTCAAAATACCGTGCTTAATGAAGAAAAAACTGTTCTGAATCAAAACCTTCAGACAAAAACAGCCGAAAACGAAGAATTGGCTAATACCGTTGATGTGGGTAGCACTTTATCTGCCTCCGGTATGATAATAACACCACTAAAAATTAAAAGAAATGGAAAAGAAAAAGAAACTACCATTGCTAAACGAGTGGATAAACTTCAAATTAGTTTTAATGTAGAAAACCGAATCACCACCTCTGGCCCTGCTGATTTATATGTAATTGTATCGGACCCAAAAGGAAAAATTATTCAAAATGCAAGCTTAGGTTCAGGAGCAATGACCACACGTCAGGATGGCGACCGTAATTTTACTGCCAAACTACCCGTAGAATATGAACGCGGAACCAGAAAGGGAGTTTCTTTCTCCATTCAGAATAATGATGGTTTTGAAAAAGGCGATTATCGCATAGAAGTTTATCACAATGGTTTCAAAATTGGAGAAGGTATCCGATCACTTAAAAAAGGATTATTTGGATAAACATTCAAAACAAAACTATTATTAAAGGCATCTTTTTGAAAGATGCCTTTAATTTTAATAAATTTTTTGTACTTAAGAGCAACACACACTTACCTTAACTTTTAAAAGCATTTAATCCAATAGCAAATAACAAAAAAACAATACTAAGAAAATTATACTGCCGTCTTTGATTTTGCAAAAATCTCACGATATGAACTATAGGCAGGCAACATATAAGCAGCAATACCAATCATAGTCAAAGGCAGTACCACATCCACTTCCAAAAACTCTTCAAGGATGTAATGCCCGATAGTCAGTACCAGAAAATACAATACAAAAACCACTGAAAAGAATCTGCGGGTTTTGGGAATCAATAAAAGAAATCCAAGTCCTACTTCAACATAAGGAATTATTGACAAGCCAATATTTGGAAGAATTTCCGGAAGTTGTATGCGCAAATTATCTTTTGCAAACTGTGTCATATAATAATCCCGAAAACCACCATGACTGAAAAATTTACTGATACCGGCTGTGAGCGTGGTAACGATCATGGTGAGACGCAACAATAATTCGGCGTTTTTCAAAACTTTTAAATCAAATATATTGTTCATATCTAATAGATTAATAAAGCAGCAAAGTACTTATTTTTGATAATATAGATTGAACTAAAAAAATTATGATCCGATTGTATATAGTTATAGCATTGACAGCATTTTGCTTTTACAAAGGTCTTTCGCAGTCAGACACGATTTTTGTGTATGGACCCGGCGGTCCTTATCCGGTAATCCAAAAGATAGCAGATAATTTTGAAAAATTATATAATAAAAAAATTGTTGTTACCAAAGGTCCATTGAAAAACTGGAAGGCAGATGCCACAGAAAAAGCAGATTTAATTTACAGCGGATCCGAAGACATGATGAGCGACTTCATGACAGAATTCAGTTCAGTTATGGACAACAGCACCATATATCCGCTCCATTACAGGGCATCGGGTTTAATTGTAAGAAAAGGGAATCCAAAGAATATAAAAAAAATACAAGATCTTCAAAGGAAAGGCATTAACATCATGGTGGTTAAAGGGGCAGGACTTAAAGGTGTTTGGGAAGATATGCTGGGAAGTCTTAAAAACATGGACGCTTTTAGAGATATAAGATCCAACATTATCGTTTTTGCCGAAAACAGCGGAGCAGCAGAAAAGGCATGGAAAGAAAACACCGAAATTGATGTATGGATTAGCTGGAATATATGGCAGAAAGCCAATTCGGCAAATTCAGATTTTGTTCGATTGAAGGAAAAATATACCATTTATAGGGACTGTGGTATCTCGCTCACTCAAAAAGGAAATAAAAGCAACACAGCTAAGCAATTTTATAATTACCTGAAAACTAAAGAGGCCTTCAGCGTTTTTAAACAAATGGGCTGGCAATAATAAATGATACACTACTAAATTGTTACTACTTTCTGATTTTTGATAATAACATTTCAGCAAATTAGAGAGGATTTTTGATGCAATAATGAAATCTTAGAACATTCAACAATATATTTGTAACTTATTATTTATTAACACAACCGGTATCATCATGCAAAACGAAGTTTACATTATTGCTGCACAACGATCGCCAATGGGTAGTTTTGGAGGCGCTCTTAAAACATTGACTGCTACACAGTTGGGGGCAGAAGCCATTAAAGCGGTAATCAATAAACCAGGTATTACTCCCGATGAAATTCAGGATGTAATAATGGGTAATGTTTTGCAGGCAAACCTCGGACAGGCTCCGGCAAGACAGGCTGCAAAATTTGCAGGTTTGCCTGACACTGTCAACTGTACTACCATTAATAAAGTGTGCTCCAGTGGAATGAAATCTCTTGCAGTGGCTGCCCAAAGCATTTTATTGGGTGATGCAGAAGTGGTTATAGCAGGCGGTATGGAAAGTATGAGTAATGTTCCCTTCTATGTAGAGTCGTTGCGTTGGGGCAATAAATATGGCAATACCGGCTTGATAGACGGTCTGGCAAAAGACGGGCTTACCGACGTTTATGACGGGCAGGCAATGGGAATGGCTGCCGAACTCTGTGCCGGCGCATGTAATATCACCCGCGATGATCAGGATACCTTTGCAATCGAAAGCTATAAACGCAGTCAGTCGGCATGGAATGAAGGGAAGTTTGACGAGGAGGTTTTCCCCATCGATATTCCGCAAAGAAAAGGAGAACCAATCGTTGTGAACAGAGATGAAGAGCCTTTTAATGTGAAGTTTGATAAAATTCCTCTTCTGAATCCGGCATTTAAAAAAGAAGGAACCGTAACAGCAGCCAATGCGAGTACGATGAATGACGGCGCTGCTGCATTGCTCCTGATGAGTAAATCAAAAGCAGAACTTTTGGGCTTTAAACCTATAGCAAAAATCATTGGTTATGCCGATGCAGAACAAGCGCCGGAATGGTTTACCACTACACCTGCACTTGCCTTGCCAAAAGCAGTTGCCAAAGCAGGTTTACATATAAGCAATATAGATTATTGGGAAATAAATGAAGCTTTTAGTGTAGTGGGTATTGAAAACACACGCAGATTGAATTTGGATTCTGCCAAAGTGAATGTAAATGGCGGCGCCGTTTCATTGGGTCATCCCCTTGGCGCCAGCGGGGCTCGTATCATTGTAACGCTTATCAATATTCTGAAACAGCACAATGCACGATATGGCGCAGCCGGAATCTGCAATGGCGGTGGTGGTGCCAGCGCAATGGTTATTGAGAATGTATAATAATCATTTTAACTACAAATTTTTTCTTCTACTTTTTGATTATGTCAAAATGTACAGAGTAGAAGAATTCCTTTTTATTATTAAAAAATAATTCAACACAAATGTCAATCAACAAGGAAACGAAACGAATTACTACGAATACTATTCAAAAAATGAAAGATGCCGGAGAAAAAATTGCAATGCTCACGGCCTATGATTATTCCTTTGCAAAAATTATTGATGGCGCCGGAATTGATATTATTCTCGTAGGCGACTCGGCATCTAACGTGATGGCGGGTCACGAAACCACCTTGCCCATTACTTTGGATCAGATGATCTATCATGCTTCTTCGGTCATCAAAGCTGCTCATCGTTGTTTAGTAGTAGTAGATCTGCCTTTTGGCGCTTACCAATCCAATTCGGAAATTGCACTGGCATCTGCTATCAGGATAATGAAAGAAACGGGTGCACATGCCGTGAAAATGGAGGGCGGCGAAGAAATTATTGAATCGGTAAAGAAAATTGTATCGGCAGGTATTCCGGTAATGGGTCATTTGGGGCTTGTTCCTCAGTCTATCTATAAATTTGGAACATATACTGTAAGAGCTAAAGAAGAAACAGAAGCCCATAAACTCAGAATCGACGCCAAACTCTTGCAGGAAGCAGGCTGCTTTGCATTAGTACTGGAAAAAATACCTGCCAGCCTTGCCAAGGAAGTAACCGAAAATCTTCATATACCGGTAATTGGAATTGGCGCAGGACAACATTGCGATGGACAAGTGCTGGTAATGCATGACATGCTGGGCATCAATAATGAATTTCATCCAAAATTCCTGAGACAATACCTTAATATTTTCGACTTGGCTACAGATGCTGTGAAAAACTATATTGAAGATGTGAAAAACAAAGATTTCCCAAACGAAAATGAGCAGTATTAAACCGCGAGCTTAAGTATTTTGTTTATTGGGTATTTCTTTGCATTTAATAATCAGTTTTTGAAAGAAGCAGAAATTTTGTTACATTGAGCAACCGAAAAAATAATAATTATTATTCTACAATTTTCACTTCAGTATTATGAACTTTCTATCCGCACTCCGAATTCAACAAGAAAACTCCGGCGTCAGCACCGGCACCGAATGGTTAAATCCTTCAGGTGAAAAAATTGACTCCTATTCTCCCGTTGACGCAAAATTTATAGGCAGTATCATCGGCGCATCTAACGAAGATTACGAAAAAGTAATCAATAAAGCACAGGAAGCTTTTTTGCAATGGCGCCTCTGGCCTGCTCCTAAGCGCGGCGAGGTGGTAAGGCAGGTGGGTGAAGCATTGCGGAAATATAAAGAACCGCTCGGGCAATTGGTTTCTTACGAAATGGGCAAGAGCCTGCAGGAAGGAATGGGCGAAGTGCAGGAAATGATTGACATCTGTGATTTTGCAGTAGGATTAAGCCGCCAACTATACGGCCTCACCATTCATAGCGAGCGGCCGGGACACAGAATGTACGAACAATACCATCCACTGGGTGTGGTAGGCATCATATCTGCCTTCAACTTTCCGGTGGCTGTATGGAGCTGGAACACAATGCTGGCCTGGGTTTGTGGTGATACTTGTGTCTGGAAGCCGTCCAGTAAGGTGGCGCTTTGTGCAGTAGCCTGCCAAAATATAGTAGCAGAAGTATTTGCAAAAAATAATGTGCCCGAAGGGGTGAGTTGCCTATTGGTAGGTCGCAGGGAAATAGGCGATCAAATGTCAAAAGACGAAAGAATACCACTAATTTCTGCCACCGGCTCTACCAGAATGGGCAAGTCGGTAGGCACTCATGTTGCCGCTCGATTAGGGCGTTCGATATTAGAATTAGGAGGCAATAATGCCATCATTATTTCTAAAGAAGCAGACCTTGATATTGCAGTATTGGGAAGTCTTTTTGGCGCGGTGGGCACAGCTGGGCAGCGTTGCACTTCTACCCGAAGACTTATTATTCATGAGGATGTATATGAAAATGTAAAACAAAAGCTTGCGAATGCCTATTCGCAACTGAAAATTGGTGATCCGCTGGACCAGCACAACCATGTTGGTCCGCTGATTGACACCGATGCTGTCAAGTCATATTTAGCCGCTATTGAAAAATGCAAATCAGAAGGCGGGCATTTTATTGTAGAAGGCGGCGTCCTTTCCGGTGAGGGATTTGAAAGCGGTTGTTACGTAAAGCCTTGCATTGCCGAGGTGCTACCCTCCTACTCTATTGTACAGGAGGAAACCTTTGCTCCTATTCTATATTTATTAAAATATAAAACATTGGAAGAAGCCATCAGTATTCATAATGGTGTACCGCAGGGATTGTCATCTTCCATAATGACGCTGAATCTCAGAGAGGCCGAGCAGTTTTTGTCTCATGCCGGTAGCGATTGCGGTATTGCCAACGTCAATATCGGTACTTCGGGCGCCGAAATCGGCGGCGCTTTTGGAGGCGAAAAGGAAACCGGCGGAGGCCGCGAGAGTGGCAGTGATGCATGGAAAGCATATATGCGCAGGCAAACCAATACAATTAACTATAGTACGGCATTGCCATTAGCACAGGGCATCAAATTTGACTTGTAAAAGAACCTTAACTTTAATTTAGAAATTCCATTTGAAGAAATCTGTTTTGTCAGTCGTCTGATATAGGAGATATTATGCCTGCAAAAAAGCAATTTAATATTCATTATTAATAACATATAGCTACCTTTGCAGGTTTGTAAATAATATTATATTAATTAACAAGGTGAAATGAGCCATACAAATCCATCCTACCCAAAAGGAAGATTATTCAGCAAATTCCATCAAACCATTGAAAAAATAAAAAATTAAACAGATGAAATTATTTAAGATTAGCTTTCTTTTTACGATTGTTCTCTTTTCTTCTTTATCGGCTTTTGCACAAGACACGCTGCCGCACGGATGGCACCTGAAAGACCTGAAGGCTGACGGTTACTATGGTATAAGCATGGATAAAGCCTATGAATTTGTAAAACAAAAAAAATTAAAAAGCAGGCCGGTTATTGTGGGTATTATTGATTCGGGTATAGACACCACGCACGAAGATCTGAAATCCGTTTTATGGGTAAATGAAAAAGAAATACCCGCAAACGGCATGGATGACGATAATAACGGTTATAAAGACGACATGCACGGGTGGAATTTTCTGGGAAGTAATGATGGCTCAAAAAATGTAGAAAAAGATTCGTTTGAAGGTGCAAGATATTACTGGAGCCAAAAAACCAAATATGAAGGCAAAACCGCTGCCGAGATTCCTGCTGATGAAAAATATGAATATGAAACCTGGGTAAGAGCCAAGGATGAACTGATGAAGGAAGGAGGCAATCAGGATGAAAATAATTTTCTATTACGCATGGCTGATTTTATGAGGCGCGGCGATATCATTATCAAAAAAGACTTAAAAAAGGAAGAATATAGCTGCACCGATCTTAAAGATTATAAACCCACCAACATTTTAGCCACCCAATTGCGCGAGGTTTTGATGGCTACCTGCCGAGAAAATGATAATCAGGAAATTACCAATAAAATGCTTTTGGATGAAATTCAGAAAGATGTAGATAAAATCAACAACACCAAGGAAGCTCCTAAAAACTATCGCGGTGAAATCGTAAACGATAATGAAAACGATATCAATGACCGGTTTTATGGGAATAATAACCTTTATGTGAGTAAAGACGGTGCTATGCACGGCACACATGTAGCCGGAATTATTGGTGCTGACAGAAACAATGGTAAAGGCATGGATGGAGTGGCCGATAATGTAAAACTGATGAGCCTTCGTGCCGTACCTGATGGCGATGAACATGACAAGGATATTGCATTGGCCATCAGATATGCTGCCGACAACGGCGCCAGAGTGATTAACATGAGCTTTGGCAAAAGTTTTTCACCCGAGAAAAAATGGGTGGACGATGCAGTAAAATACGCAGAAAGTAAAGGTGTGTTGATGGTTCACGCAGCAGGTAATGATGCCAAAAACGTGGATACTACCTATAACTTCCCTTCAGCCTATTATCTGGATGGTACCAGACCGGTTAATTGGATTACAGTAGGCGCCAGCGGCGACGAAAAAGCTAAAGGATTGGTAGCGCCGTTCTCAAACTACGGGAAAAAAGAAGTAGATGTATTTGCACCCGGTATGCAGATTTATTCTACCGTACCCGGCGGAAATACCTATCAAAACCAACAAGGCACCAGTATGGCTTCGCCTGTAGTAGCTGGGCTGGCGGCATTTATCATGAGTTATTATCCTGATCTTACAGCAAAACAGGTTAAGGATATTATAATGAAGACAGTGAGCAAACCTACTAAAAAAGTAAAGCAGCCGGGAACCGATAATGATGTGCTCCTTTCAGACATTTCTGTTTCAGGTGGAATTGTGAATGCTTACGAAGCTATAAAATTAGCTTCCATTACAAAACCGGGTGCCACTGTTCAGGCCACCAAGATTGTACCAGCGAAGAAAGCAGTTCAAAAAAAGCCGGTGAAGAAAGCACCCGCGAAGAAAAAATAGTCATTGAGACTAAAATCAATGTCATTATTAAAAGGGAATTTTTCACAATTAGGTTGAATAAAATATTAATATAATTATTGCGGGACATAGTTCCCGCTTTTTTTTATAAAAACCTCCCAATTAATTTCGACCTTAGCATAGCTGCCACGTATAATATATTAAAGAAGTATCTATGCAGAGGGAACAGATTGCCCAACTGGTGGAAAAAAGCAAAAAGAATGATTTTGATGCGTTCAGAAAACTCGTTTGTCATTTTCAGCCTAAAATTTTTGCCTTTACCTTCCGCATGATATGTAATGAAGAAGATGCAAATGATACAGTTCAGGAAGTATTTGTAAAAGTCTGGCAAAACCTGGAAAAATATAACCCAAAGTTTAGTTTCAACACCTGGCTTTATACTATTGCCACAAATTATTGCATTGATTTTTTAAGATCTGCAAAGAAAAAACAGTTTTTACCGCTTCAAGAGGAGCATTCCCGGCAATTTTCGATAAATGATACAGATATGAGGCTGAATAACAAAGAAGTCGCCGAAATAATTACTCGTATCACTCAAAATTTAAGTCCAAAACAACGGTTGGTATTTACACTAAAGGAACTGGAGGGGCTGGAAGTAGAAGAAATCAGTGTGATTACCCATCTTTCGCCGGAAAAAATCAAAAGCAATTTATATCTGGCAAAAAAATTTATTCGTCAGGAATTCAATAAAATATTTAAAAATGAATCAGAAAGACAATTTTGAGCAATTATTAAGTTATTTACAAGATAACCCGCCCGTTCAGCCCAATGCTGAAGAAACTGCCGATACGGTAATAACCCGAATAAAAAACCTGCCGAACCTGAGGCCGGCTAAGGGATTATATTTCATGCTCAAAAAATTAACCATAGCAGCAGCAGCCGTTTTGATTGCAATTTTTTGCTACCAGACCTATTTTGAGTCACCCATTTCAAAAAATGATTTCTCAAACACTAAACAAAGAATATCGGAGTATCCATTTGCCCATTTAGCTATTGAACCCAATAACATAATCAGAACCTTCTTACTTGAATTAAAAAGAAATGAATTAAAAACAAATTATTCACAAGTCATTGCGTCCAAATTTCAAAAAAAATATTGATAATCAATAAACTATACAAAAATGAAAGCAGTTAATATTCTCCTGATTTTGTTGGCAGCGGCCTTCTGGTATGGTTGCAACCCAACAGATATGACCACCATTATTCATGATGATGGAAGCTGCACCCGCTTTTTCTCTCAAACTGTAAGCCCCGAATTCATGCAGGGAGATACCTCCAAAAACCCATTTCCGGTAGATTTAGATGCTAACTGGAAGGTAAAATGGAGCTATCGGACACCCGATTACCACTCACACTGGCCTGTAAAAGAATGGAAATGGGAGAAAAACGATACAGACAAGATTATCACAGCAATTGCAATCAGGGAATTCAAATCCGTTAAAGAAATGTCGGATTCCTTTCGTTTCAAATCTGATTATGGCTGGCATGACCTTCGGGTAAATGCCCAACTTGAAAAAAAATTCAGATGGTTTTATACTTTTTATACCTATAAAGAAACATTTCCCCAATTACCCATTAAATATAAAATTCCCATTGACAAATACCTTACAAAGGACGAAGCCTCCTTCTGGCTTACCGGCCGGCCCAATCTTTTACAAGGCATGAATGGTATAGAAATTAAAGATTTTACGGCAGATTTAGAAAATAAATTCGGCAGATGGATGCTCGAAAATATTTGGGAGATGCAGTATGAGGCTTTATTAACTCATTTGAACCTTTTCCCGAACGCACCCGACAAAGAGAAGGTAAAAAATGCCAAAGACAATTTGTTTAAAATTGTTCAGAAATTAGATTTGGATAAAGCCTTGAATTTTAACATCGGCCGGCTTTTGAACAATTATTTTAAAACGAGCGCTTTTGATTCCTTAGCAGATGAAGAAAATGCAGCAATGAAACCCATAACCGAACCCGAAGACATTCGAACTTTTTCTAATTTCAATAGTCAATCCATCAACTATAAATTAATGATGCCCGGAAAACTGATGGAGACAAACGGAGCGGTTTCCAATGACACCATCAGTTGGAAGGTGGATTCGTATCGAATGATGAACAGCGCTTTTCAACTTCAGGCCACATCCAAAAAATTTAATATATGGCCATCCTTTGTTTCTGCAATCATTGTGATTGCAGGGCTGTTTTTTCTATTCTACAAAAAGAAATAAGTTGAAGAAGCTGTCAGTTTTTACCCAAAAATGAAAAATTATTTCCATTAAACCGTTTTATACAGAATAATATTCTTTAATGTTAAATTTATCTAACCTAAATATTGATATATATAATGTATTTAATTGTATATCAGTTATTTATATTAAGCATTTAATTTTATTTGATACTTTGCGGCATTTGTGATTTTTCAATATTTTTTATATGATTTTATATTATTTACTGATTTATATACATTTTATAACATTTTGACAATCTATTTATTATGTTTTTTTTATTGACTATTTATATTAGTTATTTTATTTTTTAATATCTTTTCTTAAAAACTAATTATATTACTTAGATAAATATTTATATGTTTTACTTTGTGATTTGTTTCGCAAAATTTTTTCGTGAAAATCCGCTCACCTCCCCCGCCCCGCCAATTGAAAATGAATGAGCATGATTTTTGATTATATTACTTTATTTCCATACTTATTTTTTCGGTATATTTCGCCGGATGATAGCTTTTTGAAACCTAAGGTTAAAGAATATTTTTTTTCAATATCATTTTTTCAATCCACCCTTTTTACCTTTTCTCCTAACCGCTTATCTTTGCCCGATGATTGAGAGAATTAAAAATTTAGCCCGTGCTTACGCTCCGGAATTTATTGATGTCAGAAGACATTTACACGCCCACCCCGAATTGAGTTATCAAGAATTTGAAACCTCTCAATTCATACAGCAAAAACTAAAAAGCTGGAATATCCCTTTCGAGATTAAAGCCGAAACAGGTGTTATTGGTCTGATAAAAGGCAAGAACCCTGAAAGCAGAATTATTGCCCTGCGGGCCGATATTGACGCCTTACCCATACAGGAAGAAAATGATGTTCCTTATAAATCGGAAAACCCGGGAGTGATGCATGCCTGTGGCCACGATGTACACACCAGTTGCCTGTTGGGAGCAGCCAAAATCCTTAACGAATTAAAAGAGGAATGGGAAGGCACAGTAAAACTCATTTTTCAGCCTGGTGAAGAGCGTAATCCCGGTGGTGCCAGTCTGCTGATTAAAGAAGGCGTTTTGGAAAATCCTGCTCCGCAGGCGATTTTTGGGTTGCACGTACACCCCACCTTAGAATGTGGAAAACTCGGCTTCAATGAAGGAAAAGTAATGGCCAGTGCAGATGAACTATATTTTACCATCAAAGGGAAAGGTGGCCATGCTGCTTCACCACAGTTAGGTATTGACCCGATTGTAATTGCCTCTCACCTTGTAATTGCATTGCAACAGGTTATCAGCCGGCGAAAAGATCCTCAATCACCTTCGGTTCTTTCCATTACAGCCATAAACGGAGGTTCTACCACCAATGTAATCCCCAACGAGGTGAAACTAATGGGCACTTTTAGGGCGATGGATGAAAAATGGCGCAGGGAGGCACACCAAATTATCACACAAGTTTCTGAAAATTTGGTAAAATCAATGGGCGGCGAGCTCGACCTGCATATAGATATCGGCTATCCCAGTGTAATTAACAATAAACAATTAGTACAAACCGCCAGAACCAAAGCAATAGAATTTTTACAACCCGAAAATATCACTGAAACTGAAATTCGAATGGGCGCAGAAGATTTCGGATATTACACACAGCTTATTCCGGGTTGCTTTTACCGATTAGGTGTGATGAATAAAGAAAAGGGGATTACTTCGGGAGTACATACGCCGACTTTTAACGTTGATGAAAATGCCATTGAAATCGGAATGGGAATGATGGCATGGTTAGGAGCGTCTGTGGATTTGGATGTTAGATGTTAGACGTTAGATGTTAGACGTTAGATGTTGGACGTTAGATGTTAGACGTTAGATGTTAGATGTTAGACTAATGAGATAGGCGTAAGCCTGAAATATTTCTGGATATCTATTTATAATTTTGGCAGTTTGCCGATTTTGATTATTAGAGTAAACTTTTTGCTATAACCAAAAAAAGTTTTTAAAAAGACTTACAGACAGTAAGTTCATTTTTAAAAACTTTTAGCGATAGGAAGAAAGGCTAAAAAATAGTGATTATACTATTTTGTGGTTTCAAACTCAAACTGAATATCAGAGTAAATCAAGTTATTGTACCCTCCACCTCCACCACCGAAATTCCAAGGAGATGTGTTAATATCATTGTTAGGTTGGTAAGCATATCTAAATACAGACAATGCACCATTTCCAAACTTTAACGGCATCTGCATATTAGCCGGAAATATATATTGGTACTGGGTTTTATCCAAATCGTTGTAACAAACTCCGTAGTGTTTAACCGAGCCGGCACCATCCGTATTCCAGGGCTGTAATTTCACTTCAGGAATGTTTGCCCACACTGCCGAACCGCTTGCTGCTGCGTTGGCATCTATGGTAATATCAGCATAAGCTAACCTTTGCGGATTTGAAATATAGGGTGCGTTGAGCGTAATAGAGTCGTTGGTAGTAAAAGTGTATAACTGTACACGATATGTACCTGCTGATGGAGAGCGCAGTCCTAATTTTTTAATACTTCCTTGTTTATAAACCAGAAACCGAATGCCTACCTGATACTGCCCGATGGCACCTTCAGAATTTTCACGTGTAATACTGCTGTTATTTGCAATTTCTTTCATTGGATTAATGGTTTGCATGGGAGGGTTTGCCGGAGGGTTAATATTGTCTTTACTTTTTTTACAAGCAGAAATGTTTAACGCTACTAATGCAATGCATATTAAAAATTGATTTTTCATTGTGATTGATTTTTTTGTATGTTATAAAAACGTATTGATATTTTTCTACTCAAAACTAACCCTAGCAAAGGGCTGTGGCCAAATGTAACCGATGAACGATGGGGAATAATCGATGAAGGGAAAGGCACTAATAATTTACCGTTGCATTGATAGTTTTGGAAGCCCCGTCCTGATTAAAAATTTGTAAATCTTTTAATATAATTTGATGATCCGAAACCGTTATGCTTCCGGTTGATTTTTCTTTGGTTGCAAACTCCTTATCTCCCAAGTCAGTACCTGATACGGCAACATGTGCTTCGCCCGGTTCCATGGAGTAAAAACCATCGGCGGGTTTTGGGTTTCCTTTGGCTTCGGCTTCGTTGGCAAAAGTAATTTGCAACAGCGCAAACGGATCATCCTGCTGACAAAGTACCGAAAACTGATCCTTTATTTTATCGCCAAAATACTGGGTGCTGGTTTTTCCATTGAAATTTTGTGCATCAACCGAAAAACTGCCGGTTTTACCAGCATCGTTTTCATCAAGACTGATAGCCGATTTTGATAACTCGTTGGCAATGATTTCCTGTACTTTTTTATCCTGACTATTAGAATTGCAGGAAGAAAAACATAAGGCAGCCACGCCGGCAAAAACTAAGAGTGTTGTTTTCATACAATAGATTATTTATAATGAATAATAGGATGAACACTACAAACCTAATTGTAAAGTGTGTGGCATAGCAAAACATACCGATGAAGGGAGGGTAAAAATCGATGAAGGGAAAACATTACTCGTATGTAAATGATATTGGTGTTTTGTAATCTAAAAATTTATCTTTTCCTATGGCTCGTATTATAAAAAACAAATAGGATTTACAACCGATTGAATACATCCACCTGTTGGTGTAAAATACATATAATTTCAATACTTGTTGTGGCTTTTGAAAGCGATAAAATAATTCGTTTTGCGCTTGCCTACCGATGGTTATTTTTAATAGGCTAAAATAATTTATCCCAAAACAACCGTTACTTCCGTTCCGTTTTCTTTGGCAGCAAATACTACTTTGGCATTTATTTTTTCTGCAAGCTCTTGTACCAAACGCAAGCCCAAACCGTGTAATGACTGGCTATTGGCCTCGGTATTTAAATAAGCTTCAAACTGTTGCTGGGTAAAGGCTTCGCCGGTATTGAAAATTGTAAGCAGCGTTTGTTCGTTTTGTTGTGCCGATACCATTATTTGCCCGCCCTGTGGTGTGGCCTTAATGGCATTTTGCAAAAGATTTCGATAAATGGTTTGTAAAAATTGTACATCGGTGTTTACCAAAATATTTTGTGGGATTTGATTTTGTAATTGAATGTTGTGGGCATCAATATTAAGTTGTGCCAAATGCTGCACGGGCAGCAAGGTCTCGTATAAATTAAATGTTTGGGGCTTGGCTGTAAACTCGTTCATTTGGGTTTTGCTCCAAAGCAATAGGTCTTCCATGGTTTCCAACAAGGAGCCGGTGGCAGTTTGTATTTTTTGATTAAGCTTGGCTTTGTCCTGCTCGCTCAAGGCATTGGGGTTTAGTTGCTGCAATTTTAAAAATTGATGCACCTGGTTAATGGGGCTGCGCAGGTCGTGGCCAATGATGCTAAACAATTTTGCCTTGGTTTGATTTGCTTGATGAAGATCGGAATTTAATGTTGCTAAAGTCTTATTCTTTTCATCTAAAATTTTAGCAGTATTTCTTTTGTTTCTGTAAATGAAAAATAATAGTAATGCAATTAATAATACCAAACTTAATGCAATAAATAAATACAGCTTTTGTTTTGCAGCATTTTTAAGTTCTATATTTTTTGTACTTATCAACAAATTCTTTTGTCTGTTTTGGTAAACGGCTTCTGCATCAGCTATATTTTTATTGGCAGCTTCCTGCAAAAGACTTTCGGAACCAGTACTATATTTTTTAAAATAAGTGTAGGCGCTATCCCATTGTTTTAAGCCCTCAAAACAATTACTCATAGTTAAATAGGTGTTTGCCAGCGCAAGTTTATCAAACTCAAAATCGGTTTTTAAATTATCTCTTAAAATAGATAGTGCTTTTGAAAAATCACCATGTTGATATAACAGATCAGCATACAGCGTATTGGAATTTACTTGTACATCTATTTCATCTGTTTTTTTCCCATACTTATATGCCAAAGACGCGAAGTAATAAGCATTTTCTTTTTTATCTGCTTCTTATAATATTTTCCTAAAAGATAATTGGCAGTAGAAAGTACATTGTACAAAGTATCTCTTTTTGCCATTTTGTTATTGATCAGTCGGTAATATTTTAATAGACTATCGGTTTTTTTTAAACCAGCAAATGCATCCATAAAATACATATAAAGGGTTTCTTCATTGCCTGTTAATGCTTTGTCGCCAATATAGGCAGCACCCTCATATAGGTACTCCAATGCCTTTGGATACTGAGCCAATTCGTTAAACATATTACCCAGATTAGTATATGCAAAGCCCAGGTTTAATTTATCCGACGCTGAATTTTTGTCAATTGTTTTCTTAAAAAGTTCAATATGCTTTAAACGAAAATATATGAAACTGTCGTAATTGTTGATTTCGCGGTAATATCCACCCAGTACCATGTACATCTCTCTTTTTATAATGGGGTTACTGGAACTATCCCCAATACTTCGTAGCTTGGCTACTACCTCTTTATATTTTGCTGATTGGTTGGTAATTGAATACAAAATTTGCAATCGAGCAAGTGCCAATACAAGATTATTAGGTATTGATATTTTTTGAGCTACATCTAATACATATTTATAATAATTTTCAGCCTCTTTAAACATGCTTCATGTTTTCATAAGCTACGCCGGCAAATGCTGAAAACATGGCTTTGTATCTTATACTATCTGTAGGTGTTAATACTATCCCTTGCTTTGCAGCTTCGGCCAATTTGGAGTAATTGCTGGAACTGTTTGCTTCTGTTAAAAGTTCATTACAATATTTTTGCCATAGACTTATTTTTTCGCTGATGTTTTTTGCTTCATTGAGATTGGGTGCCGTTTGGGACATAGCAAAAGGCATAGTGAAAAAGCAAAGTAGCCATAAGCAAAGGATTTTTATTTTCATAGTTTTAACTGCTGTACTTCGGTTCTAAATGTTTTACCAACGGGTATCAAATGCTCTCCGCAAAAAATTTGATTACCCATTATTCTGCTAATTTTTTGCAATGCCACGGCATAACTTCTGTGCACACGCATGATTTTTTCGGACGCAACATGTTCCAAAAAACCAGTAAGTGTGGTTAAGGTAAGATAACTTTTTTTTTCGGTAACCACTTTGGTATAATCCTGCATGGCTTCCAAATAAATAATTTCCTGTAGGGGTAGTTTTATTTGGTTATAACCTTCTTTAATTACCAAACTTTCTTTTTCAATCAACACTTCATAGGCTAGGGCTTTTTGTTTCATGGCCCAATAATCTTGCAAACGGTGGGCAGTTTGTGAAAACCGTTCTACATCCAAAGGTTTTAAAATATAATCAAAGGCTGATAGCTGAAATCCATCTAAAGCAAACTCGGGGTGCGAGGTAATGAAAACGGCAATAGGAACCAATTGCCTAACCAATCGCAACATTTCCACACCGCTCATACCTGGCATTTCAATATCCAAAAAAACCAAATCGGGTTTTAGTGCTTTAATGGCTGTAATGCCTTCCAATGGTGTACTAAAACTGCCGATATGTTCTAAAAATGGAAAACTCACAGCCAACTCCTTTAACATAAGTTGGTCCAAAAGACTGTCATCAATAGAGATAAAACGGATGGGTTTTAGCATACGGCAATTTCAATTTAAAACAGAATTTAATATTTAAAAATCCAATTCTCAAATATATAGCATAGCATTAAAAAAGCCAAACCAAAAGCAATCAGAACTCAATAAAAACATTGATTGAAAAATATTATAACCTTAAGGTACTGGAGTTTCCTCTTTTTTTTAATCTGGGAACAAACTGAGTTGGAAGTCATCTAACGAAATGCCAGTTTTGCCCTTGAACTTTATTTCTTCTATTCCGGTTCCTGCCTTTTTTAGCAATTCAAAAATAACATCGATCATGGCATATTGGGAAAAAGTAGGCACTCCAAAAAAGCGTTTGCTCAATATAAAAATCTTTTGAAATGATTCCTGAAAATTTACTAAGTTGCGCCTTGAAACGGTTGAAAGATAAAGAGTTTGTGTCCATAATCGTATTAAAATGTTTATTGGAACTGCATTTTACGAAAATGGACACAGTTTTTTGAAGAAACTTTTTTCGGACAGTTTGACAGTCTCACCAAAAACTAAACCAAAAAAAAGCTCGCACTTCTAAAACGGTGCAAACCTTCACCTGATAAGACTTTAACCTTTAATTTGCTTATTTTTGAGGAAACTCCAGTAATTTCAGTCGTTTGTAAAAATTGAATAGGTAATTTTAATTTTAATCGGACGGTAATGATTAAATTTACTTCTCTTTCCTATTTCTACTTTAACAAAAGGAAACTAATATGAAACGATTTTTGCAGCGACTTTTATTATTTACAATCTTATTTTTGATAGTACTAATTTCTGATGCCCAGAAAAAAAAGTATGCAGCTCCGGCCCTTTCTGATTCTAACTCCTGGTCAATGATTTTGTTGCCCGATCCTCAGACCTACCAGAAATTTGCCCGCAATCAGCCAATATTTGAATTGATGACCGCCTGGATTGCAGACAATATTGAAAAGCTTAATATTCAACTTGTTATGTGTACCGGTGATTTGGTGAATCAAAACGAAATGATAAACCCTAATGGCACAAATGCCGACCAGCCCAGCAAAACGCAATGGGAAGCCGTCGCCAGATCTTTCGGCAGATTGGATGGAAAAGTACCCTACATGGTTGCAGCAGGGAACCACGATTATGGCTATAGCAACATAACCGTCAGACGAACCAATTACAACAAATATTTTCCAATTGATAAAAATTTCTTAACCCAAAAAGGGATACGTGAGGCAGCCCTAAATGCAGAGGAAATACCCACGCTTGAAAATGCTGTTTATGAATTTACGTCTCCCCAGAAGAAAAAATTTCTATTACTCAATCTCGAATTTGCACCACGCGATACCATTCTCAACTGGGCAAAAGCTGTATTAGCAAAGAAAAAGTATCAAAATCATACCGTAATTCTGCTTACTCATTCCTATCTCAACTACAAAAGCGAACACATTGAAAATGAAAAATATGAAATAACCGATGGAAATTATGGCGCTGCCGTTTGGCAAAAATTGGTGCAACCCTCTACAAATATTCAAATGGTATTTTCGGGTCATATTGCCGCACCTGATGAAGTAAAAAGACATATTGGGTTCAGAACAGATAAGAATAGCGCCGGGAAAACGGTCAATCAGATGACTTTCAATGCACAGGCTTTGGGCGGTGGCTGGCATGGAAATGGCGGAGATGGCTGGCTACGAATTCTGGAGTTTTTGCCCGATGGCAGAACAGTGAAGGTAAAAACCTTTTCGCCTCTGTTTGCCATATCCCCTTCCACCCGGTATCTTGCCTGGAGAAAGGCTTCATACGATGAGTTTGAATTTTATCTTGATTAATTAGGTTTTTTAAGTAGGTAAGGTAGTGTTATGTTTATTATAATATATTGTAGATAATGAATTAAATATCACTTTTAGTTATTTACTTTTCACTTTTAACTTAACTGTAGTAACCAGCCAATGAAAAATTGGATACCTTACCATCCAATACCATAATCTTCACCATAATTACTACTGCCTCCCCAAAGACTGCTGTGTTTCCGATCGAAGTAAATGGCATTGATAGGGCCACTGGTGCGTTCATCAAACTGCAGGATGTAACCCATTTTCTCCAATTCTTTTCGAACCGATTCGGGTGTGGATTTATTGAGCAAAATATGACCCGGTTTTGGTTTCCGGTCGTCAATTTTATTTCCACCCAAAGAAAGCCATAATTGGTTGGTATTAAAATTGGCAGCTTCGGCAGCCTGCTGTACATTCATACCAAACTCTACCACATTCAGGAAAAATTGCAACAGGTTCTGATCCTGGGTATCGCCTCCTTGCACTGCAAAGGAAAGAAATGGAATCCCATCTTTCAAAGCCATTCCCGGCGTAAGTGTTACTCTGGGGCGTTTGCCCGGCGCTACCACATTAAAAGGATTCAAATTTTCATCCAGTACAAAACTCTGCATTCGCTGGCTCATTCCAATTCCGGTATTACCGGCAATACAGGCCGGAATCCACCCGCCGGAAGGAGTTATAGAAACCACCCAGCCTTCGGCATCAGCCGCTTCTACCGAGGTAGTGCCACGCCACAACCTGTCTTTATAGGCTTCCTCATCAGCCGTACCGGTACGAGTATCATGAGCCGGTACAAAATCAGGGTTTTTGCCTTTGAGGGTATCTTGTTGCCATAGGTCTTGTTTCAGGATATCTAAATAGGGATTCTCTTTTCCTTCATAAGGGTAAGGATCACCGGGCATAGCATAATCATTATTCCGACCTTCGGTTATCAATTTGGTTCGTTCTCTTGCGTATTCCTTGCTCACCAGGCCTTTTATGGGTTCCTCCGGTGGAAAATAAGGATCGCCATAGTAAAAATCTCTGTCAGCAAAAGCCAGATTCATCGTCTGATAAAGTGTATGAATATAAGATGCAGAGTTATAGCCCATCTTTTTTAAATCAAAATGCTCCAGAATATTCAGACACTGAAGCATCACGGGTCCTTGTGTCCATTGTTGCAACTTATATACTTCAATTCCCTTATAATTAGTGTGCAGAGGTTCCTCCTCAATGGGCTTCCAGTTGGCAAGGTCGTCCATTGTAATCAGTCCGCCCTGTTCCATGCTTCCTCTCACAAACTCCTGAGCAATATCCCCTTTATAAAAGCGGTCATAGGCAGCCATAATCGCCTGATACCTGTTTTTACCGGCCTTTAATGCCAGTTTTTCTGCTTCCACCATTTTTTCGAGTGTTTTCAGCAGGTCTTTTTGTACAAATATTTCTCCAGGTTGTGGAGTACTCTTTTCCTCTCCCGAATGGGTAATGAAAACTGCCTTACTATAGGGCCATTGCTCAATCAATTTTTTATTGCGTGCGACACTGCGTGCAAAAGGGATATCAGCCGGAAATCCGGAAGCCAAATCCATTGCAGGCGCAAGTACCTCTCTGAGGCTCATGGTACCGTATTTGGCCAGCATATAACAAAGACCTCCGGGTGTTCCGGGGGTTACAGCAGCCAACGGCCCATGTTCTGGAGGAAAGTCCATGCCTTTACTTTTAAAAAAATCTACTGTCGCCCCTGTGGGCGCTACTCCCAAGGCATTAATGGCTATTACCTTCTTGGTCTTGGGATTATATATCAGCGCCTGTGTTTCGCCGCCCCAGCTGAGTACATCCCATAAGGTGCAGGTAGCCGCCAGCATGGCACATGCGGCATCCACTGCATTGCCTCCTTTTTGAAAAATCATGGAGCCTGCCGTAGCTGCCAGCGTTTTACCGGTGATTGCCATCCATTTTTTACCGTGGAGTTCGGGCTTTTGAGTTTGTTGTGCTTCAGTCATTATAAAAGACAAAATCAGTGAAAAAATAATCAAGGACTTTTGCATGCCTGTTTTTGCAATAAAGATAATTATTCGGTTAATGATTTAAAAGGCTTTTTTAGTCATAGGTAAAAACCATTTTCTAAATTAGATAAATGAAGCCACTCTTAAACTTTACACTGAAAGAATCAAAAAAAAAACTCACCAACTTTTCAGCCAGTGAGTTTATCCATAAAAATAATATTTTGATTATGCATTTACCGCAGCAATGCCCGGAAGTTCTTTTCCTTCAAAAAACTCCAGCATGGCGCCACCACCGGTAGAAACGTAGCTTACCTTGGTTTTGAAGCCAAATTTATTAACCGCCGAAACACTGTCGCCACCGCCTACTAATGAGAAAGCTCCGTTTTGAGTAGCCTCAGCCACAGCTTCTGCAATAGCCTTGGTTCCTGCCTGAAATTTCTCCATTTCAAACACGCCCATCGGACCGTTCCAAAGAATTGTTTTTGATGCTTTGATAACATCGCCAAACTGTTTGCGTGCTTCATCAGCTACGTCCAATCCCATCCAGCCTTCTTCGATCGCATCGCTTTTTGATACTTTGGTGTTGGCATTGGCATCAAATTTATCAGCTACCACACTGTCAACCGGCAGGTGGATGTTAACGCCTTTTTCTTTGGCTTTGGTAAGAATATCCTTTGCGGTATCTAACCTTTCTTCTTCGCAAAGAGAAGAGCCGATTTGACCACCCATTGCTTTAAAGAAGGTATAAGCCATACCGCCACCGATAATGATATCGGTCGCCTTTTCCATCAGATTTTCGATGATAAGAATCTTATCAGAAACCTTGGCGCCACCCAGTATGGCAGTAAATGGTTTTTGAGCTTCTTTCATTACCTTGTTGGCGCTGTTTACTTCGTTTTCCATGAGCAGGCCAAACATTCTCTTTTCAGCAGGGAAAAATTTTGCAATGATGGCTGTGGAAGCATGGGCTCTATGAGCTGTGCCAAAAGCATCGTTCACATACACATCTCCCAATTTTGCTAATTTTTCGGCAAATGCTTCATCACCTTTTTCTTCTTCTTTATAAAAACGAAGGTTTTCGAGCAACAACACTTCACCGGGGCGCATCATGTCGGCTGTAAGATAAGCCTGTTCACCAATACAATCGTTGGCGAAAAGTACAGGCGCTCCATCAAGCAGCTCGCTGAGGTGGGCAACTAAGTGCCTTAATGAAAACTTATCTTCGGGGCCTGTTTTGGGCCTGCCAAGGTGCGACATCAGAATTACTTTGCCGCCATCACCCAATATTTTTTTGATGGTGGGAACGGCAGCCCTCATTCTTGCATCGGAAGTGATTTCTAAATTTTCGTTTAGCGGAACATTGAAGTCAACCCTTACAAGCGCTTTCTGATCCTTGAAATTGTAGTTTGAAAATTTTGACATAATATTTTTATTTAGATGTTAGACGTTAGACATTAGACATTAGACGTTAGACGTTAGATGTTAGACGTTAGATTTTAGATTAGAGAAGAGAAAACTTAAAAATAAAGTTATGAATTTATTTAATATTTCTAAAATCGTTTCTTTTTCATTTTTTGCCCGGTAGTGTTACCGCAGTTGAACGGAGCGTCGCAACGAAGATGCTATTTATTCTGAAGCCGGTATCACCATTGGACAAACACATTGCTAAAAATCTCACATAAACAAAAAGCGGAACTTAATGCTCCGCTTCTGTAAATTTATTGATGATTACTTGCTGATGAGTTTTGCAAAATATTCGAGTGTGCGAACCAATTGCATGGTATAGCTCATTTCGTTGTCGTACCAGCTTACGGTTTTCACCATTTGTTTGTCGCCTACTGTCATCACCTTAGTTTGGGTAGCATCGAACAAAGAACCGTAAGAAGTGCCGATAATATCGGTGCTTACGATTTGATCTTCGGTGTAGCCAAAGCTTTCATTAGAAGCTGCCTTCATGGCTGCGTTGATTTCTTCGGCTGTAACTGATTTGTTTAAGATAACGGTCAGTTCGGTCAAGGAACCGGTAATGGTAGGCACACGTTGTGCGGCTCCATCCAATTTACCTTTCAGATTAGGAAGTACCAGACCGATTGCTTTAGCAGCGCCGGTGCTGTTGGGCACGATGTTGGCCGCAGCTGCACGAGCTCTTCTCAGATCGCCTTTGGCATGAGGAGCATCCAGCGTGTTCTGGTCATTGGTGTAAGCATGGATAGTGGTCATGATACCTACTTCGATACCAAATTGTTCGTCCAATACCTGTGCCATTGGAGCCAGACAGTTGGTAGTACAAGAAGCGCCGCTTATAACAGTTTCGCTACCGTCCAGGATATTGTGGTTTACATTATAAACTACTGTTTTCAAATCGCCGGTTGCAGGAGCCGAAATCACTACTCTTTTTGCGCCGGCAGCCAGATGCGCTTCTGCTTTCGTTTTATCTGTAAAGAAACCTGTACATTCCAAAACCACATCTACATCGTGATTTTTCCAGGGAATTTGAGAAGGGTCTTTTTGCGCATAAACGGTAATTTCTTTACCTTCTACGGTAATTGAATTATCAGAGTGAGAAATATTTTTTTCGAAACGGCCTTGCGCTGAGTCATATTTTAACAAATGGGCTAAAACTTTAGGGCTTGTTAAGTCGTTGATAGCAACAACTTCAATACCTGGTTGACCGTAAATTTTACGATAGGCCAGACGGCCGATTCTACCAAAACCATTAATGGCTACTTTTACTGTACTCATAGTATTAATATATTTTTTATGATGTAAGAACTTTTAAGAGGTGCAAAGTTAATCATTTTATGGTTTAAAACTATAAAATATGGTATGATTTTAATCATTTTAACCGCCTCCGTCAAACATGGAATATCGTTTTTATAAAAAATTGAAATTCAGAATTTAGTATTTTTTTCGGGCCTAAAAACAAGCATTGAGAGACGAAACTCCGGCTTTTAGTGTGTTTGGAGTGGCATTGGCAACTAATTTTGGTTTAATATTGACTTTAGTTGAAACATTTTTGTAAAAGTTTTTGGCGATGAAAACTGATACTCCTATCTTTGCACTCCTTAAAACGGAAAATGCCGCGTTGGTCAAGGGGTTAAGACGCATCCCTTTCACGGATGAATCACGGGTTCGATTCCCGTACGCGGTACAGAGGCCACCATTTCAGGTGGCTTTTTTGTGTCTTAAAACAACTTGAGTTTTTTGTAATTACAGTATTTTAGCTTAAAAGCTTAATTCTTTCGTTTCATTTCAAAATTGCTATTATTTCTTAAATCAGGTTACTGAAATGCGACTTTTGGGATTACAGCACGAAAAAAACGCATCACCTGACCAAAAGAAATGAAAAGACGGATATTGCACCAAAAAAAGCAAAAATTAACATGACAGGAGAAACCTAAGAAAGGATAAGACACACAATATATATAATAAGCACGAAGCAGGTTATTTCACTTACAGTTTTTAGGTAGCCGCCCTCTTGTTCCTTAACCCCCCGATTAGACTAAAGGTATAAAACCCCAAACCAACCCATACTAATGTAAAGCTAACCAGCTCGGGATGAGTAAATGGCTCGCTATACAATACAACTCCCAATACCAACTGAATTGAAGGCGACAAATACTGAATAAATCCAGTGGTTGACAAGGGAATTTTGGGTGCCGCAATGCCAAACAGGTACAAAGGCAAAGTGGTTACCGGCCCGGCAAGAATCAGGAGTACTGTAATCCAGGTTGAGATATGGCCAAAAGCGCCTGTTCCATTATGATCCACAAGCAGGAGATAACCCAGCGCAATAGGCGCCAATATCATGGTTTCTATCATCAGACCTGCCATTGACTGAAGATTGGCTTTTTTGCGCAGCAATGCATACACGGCAAAAGAGGTAGCCAGCAGCAAGGATATTACAGGTAGTCGTCCTACTTCTACAGTCAGATACACGATGCCCGCAAGTGCAAAAACAATAGCCAATATTTCAAGCCGGTTCATTCTTTCTTTCAAAAATATGATCGCAAAAATCACTATCACAATAGGATTGATATAGTAACCCAGGCTCGCTTCAACAATCTGATTATTGTTTACGGCATAAATATACACGCCCCAGTTAATGGCAATAATAATGGCGGTGATAAAAAGAGTGCCTAATACTTTGATATTTTTAAGATAACCCCTTACAAGTTTATTGCGCAACGCGAATACAATTAAAGCCAGTAAAACAAAAGACCAGATAATCCGGTGAGCAAGAATTTGTTCCGCCGGCACCTGAGTAAGCATTTTCCAGTAAAGCGGAAAAAATCCCCAAAGCAGGTAGCTTAATATCGAAAGGATAAGACCCTGAACATAGCTTTTATGTGAATGTTGCGATGATTGCATGAAAGAGAACAAAGTTAAAGAACAAGAAATAAAAACGATAAAATAACGAATCCTACTTCGGTTTAAATAAGCATTGTTTACCTTTTATGCTTAAAATCATCAGAAAGTAAAAGTTAATCCGTCGAAAAACAAAACGGACTACTTCTTTGAAAGTGCTTATGATTTTTTCAAAACTTGCTTAACAGATATTTTTTATAAGAAGATTTAACCATCATCGCACGAACTTTCATTCAACTCTCTTTGTATATTTACATAGAAATCTTTTTAAAACAAAAAAACAACTATGAGTTACGAAGCGCTTTCAGTATTTGACATGCTCAAAATAGGTGTGGGACCTTCCAGCTCGCACACTCTGGGACCATGGCGTGCGGCAGAGCGGTTTTTACATGAGATGATGGCTAAAAATCAATTGTCTCAAATAAAGCAACTAAAAGTTAAACTTTTCGGTTCGCTGGCCAAAACCGGTAAAGGGCACGGTACTGACATTGCTGTACAATTAGGTCTTTGCGGCCATGACCCTGTTAGTTTCGATGTAAATAAAATAACAGAAACCATTGAGAATATAGCCTTACGAAACGAAATTATACTAAATGGTGAGCAGAAAATTGAGTTTACTCCCGAGGTGGATATTGAATTTCATTTTAAAGAAGCGCTGCCTTTCCATTCCAATGCGCTCACTTTTTCGGCCATATTAGAAAACGGTGAGCAAGTAGCCGAAACCTATTACTCAATAGGTGGAGGATTTGTACAAAAAGAAGATGAGGGAAAAGATTCAGCCCATTCTGTTGTTCTACCTTTCCCTATAAATGATCCGGATGACCTTCATGCGTGGTGTATCAAAACAGGATTGTCCATCAGTGAAATAGTGAATGAAAATGAACAGGCTTGGCGGCCGGAAGCCGAAGTAAGAAAAAAAATTCTTGAAATATGGCAGGTGATGAAAGATTGTGTTTACCGTGGCTGCCACACCGAGGGCGTACTTCCCGGCGGCCTTGAAGTAAGAAGAAGGGCTGCCGCAATGAATAAAAAACTGCTTATAAATGATGAATACAGTAATTATGATGAATGGTTGAAATGTATCAAAAAGGGCGGCGATTCATTTAAATATATTATGGATTGGGTGAGTTGTTTTGCACTGGCGGTTAATGAAGAAAATGCATCTTTTAGCCGTGTGGTAACAGCGCCCACCAATGGTTCTGCCGGAGTCATCCCCGCAGTATTGCATTATTTTATTCTCTTTTGTGATGGCAATGATGAAAATAAAATAATCAAATTCTTAATGACTGCATCAGAAATTGGTTGCATTTTCAAAAAAGAATCTACCATTTCTGCTGCTATGGGCGGATGCCAGGCGGAGATAGGCGTTTCTTCCTCAATGGCGGCAGCAGCGCTTACCGAAGCATTGGGCGGCTCTCAAAAACAAGCGTTGATGGCTGCCGAAATAGCAATGGAACATCACTTAGGCATGACCTGCGACCCTATCAAAGGTTTGGTGCAGGTGCCTTGTATCGAAAGAAATGCAATGGGCGCTATAAAAGCGATTACTGCGGCTCAATTAGCCATGCAGGGTGTTCCTGATTTTGCTATTGTGTCGCTGGGTGATGTGATAAAAACAATGTGGGAAACGGCTCAAAACATGAGTACAAAATATAAAGAAACGGCCGACGGCGGACTTGCCGTAAATGTTCCGGTGAGTTTGCCTGAATGTTAGATGCACAATGTTCTCCACCGATGTGGATTTAAATATTTGCCCGGCCTTCCACCCTGATATATATTTGTATTAATGGATAATCAAAAAGAAATATCGGCCCTGCTCCACCTTCTCGAAGACCCCGATATGGAAGTTTTTGAAGCCGTAAAAAATCGCCTGATTTCTTATGGATTACCCATCATTCCAGAGCTGGAAAACCTTTGGGAAAACACTTTTGACAACGAATTGCAGGATAAAATAGAACATCTGATTCATCAGTTGCATTTCGCTGTGCTTTTGACCGATTTTAAAGAATGGAGCAAGGCGCCCCATCACGAACTCCTGCCGGGTCTTTTACTTGTTTCCAAATTTTTATTTCCCGAACTGAAAGCCGGAAAAGTCATTCGAGATATTGAAAGATTGAAAAGAAATATCTGGCTGGAGCTCAACAATTACCTTACTCCAATGGAGCAGATTCATGTATTGAATAGTATTCTTTATAATTATTTTGGCTTAAAAGGCAAATATAATAACAATGCATCGCCAAATGAATTTCTGATACATCAAATTATTGAGTCGAAAAAAGGAAACCAAAGCGGAAACGGTTCGCTATATCTGTTGCTTTGCGAATTGCTGGATATTCCGGTCAAGCTGATTTCTATTCCCAAACAATTTATTCTTGCCTACATGAAACCGGGTTCCGAAGAAAACCGCTCGAACCTGCATCTGAATATTGATTTTTTTATTGATCCGGTAACCGGGCAACCCTTTACACACAACGACCTCAACAATTATTTCAGCCGGATGCACCTACCGGTTTTTCCGGAATATTTTTTACCCAAAAACAACAAGCAGATTATTCAAAGACTGCTTGAAGATTTCAGTTTATGCTTTGGCGATGAAAACAAACAATATATGCAGAAGGAAATTGAACAACTCCTTCTGATATTAGACTAAAAAATTGGGTTTGCATTAACATAAATTGCAACCATTTTTGCTTCTTCATTGTCTTTTAACAAAAATAAAATAATCCGGAGAATGAAAACCTACGTTTACGCAACTGTTTTTTGTGTCTTTTTGACATTTGTCGCTTTTCAATCTTATGCACAAACCAAGCAAAGCGACAATAATCCTATTGATAATCAACAAGTTAAAACTGACCCGAAAGCGCCAAAGAAAACAAATACCGAAAAAGAGGTGGAGGAAAGCCTGCAAAAAGCTGCCCAAGCAACCGAAAGGGCTGCCGAAAAACTGAAAGTAGTCATTGAACAAAAAGCTGAAAAAGTAGCAAAGGTCAGTAAGCCATATATGGAGAATTTTCTGATTGCTACTTCCAATCTGATTGAAAAATTAGCAGTAGAAATTGAAAAAATGGTGGATGAAAAGCCCATAAAAAACAAATCAGACAGATAGCCAAAGCTATTTTATAGGTAATTGATTGACTTTCTATAACTTATTTTCATAAATCAACAAAATTTCATAACAAAAACCGGTATTCGGCTTGGCGGCAGTGTGTTCTTATTAAGTCGAAAAAATGGCTTGTCGGTTCTTGCAAAATTTCTAAAATTACTTCTATTTTAGAAAACATGAACGAATATTTTACTCAAAAATCTAAATAATTTGCAGGAATCTTACCGATATTATAGTTAATCCTAAAATCCACTTCAATTTTTCAGAAGCATATTTTGTTTTAACTACCCGAATATTTTCAACTTTATCGCCATAAATTAATAACTCTTTCAACATTTTCCTTACCTTTGCAAACTTAAAAAATGCAACCTGATTATTTCTTGTTGCAGCCGGAGTAGATTTTTTTAAATAGTGTCTTCCGGTTAAGAAATAAATTCAACAGAGAATAAAATGGCAGATTTAAAATTTCAAAGGAACTTTGGTATTGCCGCACACATTGATGCCGGCAAAACAACTACAACCGAGCGTATTTTGCGTTATACCGGCATGATTCACCGTACGGGTGAAACCCATGAGGGCTCTGCAACAACTGACTACATGGATCAGGAAAGAGAGCGTGGTATTACCATTACATCAGCAGCGGTAAGCTGTAAATGGAACTTCCCTACCGATAAAGGGAAACCCATTCAAGGAGCTACCAAACAATATTCTTTTAACATCATTGATACACCCGGGCACGTGGACTTTACTGTAGAGGTGGAGCGCTCCATGCGTGTATTAGATGGTTTGATTGCATTATTTTCGGCTGTAGATGGTGTAGAACCTCAGTCTGAAACCGTATGGCGCCAGGCTAATCGCTATAAAGTTCCCCGTATTGGTTTTGTAAATAAAATGGACCGTCAGGGCGCTGATTTTTTAAATGTGGTGAAACAAGTGCGTGAAATGTTGGGTAGCAAGGCAGTTCCTCTTCAGCTGCCCATTGGCGCCGAAGACAGTTTTAAAGGAGTTGTGGACCTTATTACCATGAAAGGTATTGAATGGCACGCAGAAACAGAGGGAATGACTTTTGATGAGGTAGAAATTCCGGCAGATATGTTGGAAGAGGCTAAGGAATGGAGAGCCGAATTAGTAGAAGCCGTTGCAGAATATGATGATGCATTAATGGAGAAATTCTTTGATAATCCGGATACCATTACCGAAGATGAAATACATGAAGCGATTCGTAAAGCTACCATAGATTTGAGCATCGTACCAATGATGTGCGGTTCCTCATTTAAAAACAAAGGTGTACAAGCTGCATTGGATGCTGTTTGTCGCTATCTGCCTTCACCGGTTGATATTGATGCTATCGAAGGCACTGATCCCAAAGATCCGGAAAAGAAACTAACCCGTAAACCAGATGCTAAAGAACCATTCTCAGCATTGGCGTTTAAAATAATTACCGACCCGTTTGTAGGTCGTTTGGCATTCTTCCGCGCCTATTCAGGTCATTTGGATGCCGGCTCGTATGTATTGAATGTAAGAAGCGGTAAAAAAGAACGTATCAGCCGTATCATGAAGATGTTTGCCAACAAGCAAAATCCGATTGATTTTATTGAAGCAGGCGATATTGGCGCTGCTGTTGGTTTTAAAGAAATAAAAACCGGAGACACACTTTGTGATGAAGCACATCCCATTGTATTAGAAAACATGTTTATCCCCGAGCCGGTAATTTCTATTGCCATTGAGCCTAAAACACAGGCTGACGTGGATAAAATGGGTATGGCCATCAGTAAATTGGTAGAAGAAGATCCAACGCTGAGAGTAAAAACTGATGAAGATACCGGCCAAACCATCCTTCAGGGAATGGGAGAGCTGCATCTTGAAATCATTGTTGATCGAATGAGGCGCGAATTTAAGGTTGAAGTAAATCAGGGCGCTCCACAGGTGGCTTACAAAGAAGCCTTCAATGCCACAGTTGAGCATCGTGAAACACTTAAAAAACAAACAGGTGGCCGTGGTAAATTCGCTGACATACAATTCTCTATCGGCCCGGTTGACGAAGATTGGAAGAAAGAAAACCCTGATAAGAGTTTCCAGTTTGTAAATGATATTTTTGGCGGATCTATTCCACGTGAGTTTGTTCCTGCCATCCAAAAAGGTTTTGAAAGTAGCATGACCAATGGGGTGTTGGCAAACTATCCTGTTGACAATATGAAGATTCGTGTGTTTGACGGTAGTTTCCACCCGGTGGACTCTGACTCTATGTCTTTTGAAATGTGTGCCAAACAAGGTTTCCGCGAAGCCGCCAAAAAAGCAAAACCGGTACTGCTGGAGCCTATCATGAAGGTAGAAGTAATTACTCCCGAGCAATACATGGGTGATGTTACCGGCGACCTTAACCGTCGTCGTGGTATGATGGAAGGTATGGATACCAGAGCCGGCGCACAGGTAATCAAATCAAAAGTTCCATTGAGCGAAATGTTTGGCTATGTTACCCAATTGCGCTCACTCACTTCCGGTCGTGCATCCAGCACCATGGAGTTCTCGCACTACAATCCTGCTCCTAACAACATTGCAGAAGAAGTAGTGGCTAAAGCAAAAGGAAAAATATCATCGTAATTTTATACGTTAATCAATATTTCATAACCCCGGGATTCCGGGGTTTTTTATTTCTATGGCTACAAAAAAACCGTCTGAAATCAGACGGTTTTTCAAAATAATTCAATCAAATTACTAGTTTTTAAACCAGCTCTCTTACACCTTCAGCTATTACTGAAGAGAAAACACCCGGTTTGTAACCAATTCTTTCCTCATAATAAGGAACGATTTTTTGGGCAAATTCATCAAATTTATCCTTATGAATCAATGCAATGGCACATCCTCCAAAACCGGCACCTGTCATGCGGGCACCCATACAACCATCAAAGGTTTTGCAGAAATCCACAATAGTATCCAACTCGATACCGGACACTTCATAATCATGCTGCAAAGAATCGTGCGAAGCATACATCAGTTCTCCAAATTTCTTAATGTCGCCTGCCGTCAACGCTGCTCTTGCATCTTTTACCCTTTGGTTTTCGGTAATCACGTGATAGGCTCTTTTTTCTACCGTTGCATTTCCAATGAGGTCTTTATTTGCATTAAATTCATCGAGGCTTACATCGCACAGGTGGTTGATATTTAATTTCTGCTGCAGTTTGGCCTTTGCATCCATACATTCTGCAAATCTTTCATTGTATTTGGATTCAACTAATTTTCTTGGTTTGTTAGTATTAATAATACCTAAAACATAATCTCCGATTTCGAAAGGCAGGTATTCAAAATCCAGGGTGTCGCAGTTCAGTAAAATAGCATGTGCTTCTTTACCATTTGCTACTGCAAACTGGTCCATGATACCACTGTTCAGGCCCATAAAACCATTTTCAACTCTTTTACCCAACAATGCCAGCTCAACTCTGTCCATACCACCGTTAAATATTTCGTTCAGTGCATAAGCGGTAAGCACCTCGATGGAGGCAGAAGAAGAAAGTCCGGAGCCAATAGGCAGATTGCCTGAGAAGAGCATATTCAGCCCAGATAATTGAATACCCTTCAACAAAAACTCATGAATGACACCCAATGGATAATTGTACCATTCAGGGCCGGTTTTGGTGTAAGAATCTTTTAGCTCAATGTCGGCAGTTTCGGGAAAATCGGCGGCGTGGAACCTGAAAACATTATCATCATTTTTAGAGATTAACAGGGTGGTGCCCATTGATATTGCACAAGGCATCACTTGTCCGCCGTTATAATCTATGTGTTCTCCAATCAAATTTACCCTACCCGGGCAAAAGAAAGTTTTTTCGGCAGCTTTTCCGTAAAGTTTCTCAAATTGTTCTTGTAAATTTGTGCTCATGGCGATTTTATTTTTTTACATTTAATAAATAACTTTTTACAATGAATGAGATTTTGCAACAATCAAGTGGCCAACATCCCAATGGCAAAGAGATTTACACTTTTACCCTTACCAATAATGCAGGCACCGAGGTGAAAATTACCAATTATGGCGCCATCATTATGTCTGTAAAGGTAAAGAAAAGCGATGGAACTTTTAACGATATTGTTTTGGGATTTGACCAGCCATCAGACTACTGGAGCGAGGAATATCTGAAAAATTACCCCTATTTTGGAGCAGCCATCGGTCGCTATGGCAATCGCATCAATACAGCATCATTCACCATTGACGACACCACCTATAAAGTAAACGGGCAACAACCCACTTTTATACTTCACGGAGGTATTGAAGGATATGATAAAAAAGTGTGGGATGTGGTTTCAAAAGATAATGGAGAACTGGTTTTACAATATGTAAGCCCTGACGGCGAGGAGGGTTTTCCGGGTACACTGAAGGTTCAGATTATTTTTAAGCTCAATGATAATAATGAGTTCAGCTACGAATACAAAGCCGAAACAGATAAGGCAACCGCAGTAAACCTTACCCACCACTCTTACTTCAACCTGAATAATGGTGATGGCGATATCTTGAACCATCATTTGAGAATTCATGCCTCCAATTATCTGGAGCAGGACAGCAACCTCTGCTGCAGCGGCGTTTTGTTGAATGTAAAAGGCACCCGCAATGATTTTACAGAATACAATCAAACCGGTAAAATTGAAAACCATGATGAAGGAATTGACATCAGTTTCCCTTTGGACAAAACCGGTATTGAAAATGTGGCAGCTGAAGCTTACTGCGACGAGCAGGATGTAAAATTAGAGGTTTATACTACGGAGCCGTTGGTTCACCTGTACAATGCAAAATATGCTCCTGAAATCGAAGGCAAAGGCGGAAAACAATATGGCTCCTTCTCCGGTTTCTGCTTCGAGACACAGGTACATCCTAATGCGATCAATATCCCGAGTTTTCCAAACACCGTGTTAAGGCCGGGTGAAGTTTACAATACAAAGACAATTTACAAACTGACTACAAAATAATATTATCAGAACAAATTTTTTTAGAGAGATTCACTAAGAGTCTCTCTTTTTATTTTTGGGAAAAGTAGGCTAACTCTTCCGTAAAATTGAGAAACGGATACTTTTCGCCTAAAGCTTTTGCTTTTTCAAAATGTGTCTGCAGAAACAATCTGTGCGCCTCAGTATCCGGCTGAAAAGGTTTGTGTTTCCGTGCCGTGATTATTTGTTTCACTTCCCTCATAATTTGCAGGGAAGGCTCATCAATACAGGCTTCTGTATATTTTTCCAATACAAAAGCTGTGGCGGGATAATTGGGATGCGCAAGATCAATATCATAAAAACGATAATCGCGAAGCACATCAATTACCAGCTCATAAGCCGGAAAGTAATAAGTACCCTGAAACTTGCTTACAATGTGATGCACCGCTTCTATCAGCCTGGCTTTGCTACGGTTATTGTCTATCACGCCATCGCGCAGATGCCTTACCGGGCTGATGGTGAACTGAATTTTCAGATGAGGATTAAATATTTTCAATCGGTGATAACAGTTGTCAAGCAAAGCTATAATTTCTTCGATGGTCAGCATTTTTTTTTCGAACCATTGCCCCGGTGCCCGATGGCAATTGGCCACCTTCAGGTTGATTTTTTCACTGTCAGGACTATTCATATTTAATCTGTAGGAAAATGAAGAACCCAGTGTAATGATCACCCAATCAGCTGTCTTCAAAAAGGAATGAGCTTCTTCCTGCGCTGCATTAATTTTTTTCAGAACTTCATCTTTATCTATTCCCGAAAACCTTGAATGGTGATGCCAGGTCTGCCAAAGTTCATTAAGGTAAAAAAGGTCACTTTCTGTATATTTTTTATTTTCAATATATGATACGAGGCTGTGGCATACGCTTGCAGGGTCAAAGAGTATGCCATGCGGATTTTGAAGGGTTTCAAATTTATGTTCGATTAGGGCATTTCCGATATGTTCGGTAAAACAGGAGCCGATTAAGAGTATATTATCACCATATTTTACAGGCGGTTCTAATTTTTCTATCTGTATGGGTGTAAAAAAATCCATTTCTCTATCTCATAATTTTGCTCATAAATAATAATGTTTCTACAAAATTCGGTCGCCAACAATTCATCCGAAATTCCTTTTTTTGCTCAGGCAAAAATAGATGAAAAAATGAAGCTCGCTGAAAGCAAACCATTCCCAACTTTGGTACCGGCTATATTAATTCGTTAAAGTTGAATATTATTTTCAGATGTTTCGCTTAAAATCCTGCTTTTCTGCTATTTTTGACACTTGGGTATGAAGATTCTCGACTGGTACATATTTAAAAAACTGATTATAACATTTATTTTTTGCATGTTATTGTTTACGGTAATTGCAGTTGCCGTTGATACCAGCGAAAAAACAGATGATTTTATCAAAACCGGCCTCACTAACTGGGAGATTTTTACCCAATACTACATTGGATTCATTCCTTTCATCTGGAGCCTGCTGTATCCTTTGTTTATTTTTATTGCCGTAATTTTTTTCACCAGTAAAATGGCGCTTCGGTCAGAGGTGATTGCCATTCTGGCAAGCGGCACCACCTACAATCGCTTTTTGCGTCCGTATTTAATCGGAGGTGTATTGTTGGCGGTGGTTTTATTTGTAGGTCGCAGGTATTTAATACCCCAGGCAAACAAGATTCAATTTGAGTTTAAAAGAAATTACTTAGACCGGAATGATCCCTTAAAGAACAGGCAGGAAACCTCCTGCTATAATTGTTTCTATAAACGTATTGATAGCGCTACCTATATCGGTATTAAAAACTACAATGAGGATACCCGTACCGGCGGCATGTTTTTTATGGACCGGGTAAAAAACGGTAAAGTGGTGTATAACCTCAGGGCCGAGTCAATCCGATGGGACTTTGACAACCGGAGATGGATGGCTTATAATGTTGTTGAGAGAAATGTGGATAGTATTGGTGAAAAAGTTTCTACCATATATGAAAAACCTGTATGGCTCAAACTTTCTCCGGGAGAGTTGATAAAAGACGAATACCTAAAAGATAAACTGACTACCCCTGAACTAAAAAAATTTATTCAAAGAGAGAAGTTGAGAGGTACCGAAGGCTTGAATGCATTGCAGGTAGAACTGTATAAGCGCACTTCCACACCTTTCACCGTAATTCTGTTAACCTTTATTGGCGCTGTAATCGCCAGCCGAAGAACCAGAGGTGGTAGCGGTATGCATTTGGCTTTGGGAATTATTATTGCAGCCATATTCATTATTGCCGACCAGTTTTCTACTGTTTTTTCGGTAAAAGGCAATTTCCCGCCACTACTGGCAGCATGGGTTCCCAATATGGTATTTGCCATTGTGGCCTGGAGGCTGTATATAACCACTCCAAAATAATCATTGCAGATAGTTTCAGTATATTTGTGGCCTAAAAAGAATACTTATGCCATCATTTGATTTTGTCAGTAAAGTGGACGGACAGGCTTTGGATAATGCTGTCAATGTTGTTCAGAAAGAACTTTCCAACCGGTTTGATTTTAAGGGTACGCACTTAGTAATCAACCTGGATAAGAAAACCTATAAACTCCATGTGGAAACAGAGGACGAAATGAAAATGAAACAACTGTTGGATGTTTTGATTAGCAGGGCTCACAAGCAAGGAATAGCGCCCGAAGCCTTTGACCTTAGCAAAGAAGGCGGCATTATCGGTAAGGTTTGGAAAAAAGAAATTGAGGTGCGCAATGGTCTCAAACAGGAGGATGCCAAAAAAATTGTGAAACTTATTAAAGACAGCGGATTAAAAGTGCAGGTTTCTATTAATGATGATTTGGTACGGGTTACCGGCAAAAAAATTGATGACCTGCAGTCTGTAATTCAGGCATCCAAAGGCTGGAATATCGAAATACCCTTGCAGGTAGAAAACATGAGGAGCTGACAATTTAATATAAATATTTTGCATACTTTTTCCCGTTTTTTTTTTCTGAGTTTTTGGATAAGTCTCTTGTCTTTAAATCTGAACTCACAGGTAAACTATTATGTTTCATCCAATGGAAATGATAAAAACATTGGCACTCTAAAAAAACCTTTCAGAACACTGCATCATGCTGTAACAAAGGCATCCGATAAAGCAAATAAAAATGTCAATATTTATATACAGAAAGGGACTTACTATATCACGAAACCCATAATCATCAATTCTAACGAGTTTTTGCCTCAATCATTGACAATAAAAGCATACAACAACCATCGGGTTATTATGGGCGGAAGTAAAAAACTCAAACTCAATTGGAAGTATTTTAAAGATGGAATTTATGAAGCACCAATTCCGGAAGGCATTTTATTTGAAAGCTTTTTTGTAAATGGAGTGCAGCAACCCCTCGCCCGATACCCGAATTATGACTCAACTGCAAGAGTTTTTCACGGCACTGCTGCTGATGCAATTGACAGCAGACGTATCAAAAAATGGAAAAACCCTGTGGGAGGTTATGTTCATGCACTTCACTCTCACGAATGGGGAGGATTTCATTATCGGATCACAGGTCTGGACGAAAAAGGTAAACTTCATCTGGAAGGCGGATGGCAAAACAACAGACCGTCTCCCATGCATGAAAAGTATCGTTTTGTTGAAAATATTTTTGAAGAATTAGATACATCTGGCGAATGGTACCTGGATAGAAATAACAGAACGCTTTACTATTATCCGCCAGCTAATGTAGATATCCTAAAGGCAACAATTGAAGTATCACAAATTAAAAATACCATCACATTAGTGGGTACAGAAAAAAAACCTTTGAGAAATGTTACTATTTCAGGACTTGAGTTTACTCAGAACGAAAGAAGCTTTATGGATACCAAAGAGCCGCTTCTTCGTAGCGACTGGACTATTTATCGTAGTGGGATCATCCTGATGGAAGGGGCTGAAAACTGCAGGATTTTCGACTGCAGTTTTTACAATTCGGGTGGTAATGCCATTATGGTAAGCAAATACAACCAAAATAACTCTATATCAGGTTGTTATATTTATAATATGGGAGCCAGCGCTATTTGCTTTGTGGGCGATACCGGCGCAGTCAGGTCGGCAACTTTCAACTATAACGACTATATACCCTACAATCAATTGGACAAAACTCCGGGGCCTCTTACCAATAATTTTCCCAGAAAATGTATAGCAGACAACAATCTTCTACACGATCTGGGAACTATCGAAAAACAGGCCACCGGTATTCAAATCGAAATTGCTTCTGAAATTACGGTAAGTCATAACAGTATTTACAACACACCCCGTGCGGGTATCAACATCGGCGATGGATGTTTTGGGGGGCACATTATTGAGTTTAACGATGTATTTAACACGGTTCTGGAAACCGGAGATCATGGAACATTCAATTCATGGGGCCGAGACCGCTTCTGGGCGCCTCAAAGAAAATATATGGATAGTCTGATTGCGCTGCATCCCGAACTGATTTTACTTGATGCACAAAAACAGACAATCATCCGAAACAATCGGTTTCGTTGTGATCACGGGTGGGATATTGATTTGGATGACGGCTCTTCCAATTATCTGATTTATAATAATCTATGCCTTAACGGAGGTATAAAACTGAGAGAAGGGTTTTATCGGACTGTTGAAAATAATATTATGGTCAACAACACCTTTCATCCGCATGTTTGGTTTAAAAATAGTCATGATATTTTCGAAAGAAATATTATAATGAAAAAATATGCTCCTATTCAGATTTATGACTGGGGAAACCGTATTGATTATAATCTTTTTCCGGATGATTTCGCCTTGAATGATGCCCGGAACAGAAAAACCGATGAAAACAGTATTTACGGAAATCCAGATTTTACAAATCCGGCATCGGGCGATTTCAGCATTTCGCCAAATTCCCCCGCCTTGAAAATTGGCTTCAAAAATTTTAGGACAGATCAGTTTGGCGTGCAAAAGAGCACTTTAAAGAAAATTGCCAAACAATCGGAAATTCCAACCCTTATTTTTTTAGATAATGCTGATAATAAATCGGGCACAATACTTTTTCGGGGTGGAACACTAAAATCAGTGGAAGGCCCAGGCGATCGCTCTGCTTTTGGCCTGCCGGATGAAACCGGAGTTATTATTGTTAGTATTGAAGAAAATAGTCCTTTGGCCCAATCCGGTTTACTACCGAAAGATGTTATCATCTCAGCTAATGGAAAATCAGTTAAAAATGGGGAGCAACTGATAACTATTTATAATGAATTCCAGAATAAAGAGTTTATCGATCTTGAAATAATCAGAAATCAGCAATCGCTTTCTATCAAATTAAAAACAAAATAAAACCGATTGCCACCGTAATTTATCTGCTATTCTAAATCCAGCTTGAGACTCAATTCATCCAATTGTTTTTGGTCAATGGTTGATGGCGCATCCAGCATCACATCACGGCCACTGTTGTTTTTGGGGAACGCAATAAAATCTCTGATACTTTCGCTTCCTCCCAGAATGGCACAAAGCCTGTCAAAACCAAAAGCTATGCCGCCATGCGGTGGAGCGCCATATTCAAAAGCACCCAATAGGAAGCCAAATTTATGCTGCTGCTCTGCTTCATCCATTCCCAGCGCCTGAAACATTTTTTGCTGCAGTTCTTTTTGAAATATCCTGATACTGCCCCCGCCAATTTCATTTCCGTTCAATACCATATCATAGGCATTGGCCTTAATATTGGCATAAGGGTGCTTCAGGTAATCGGCAGCATTCTCAATAACAGGATTATTGTTAATCATGGTATCAATATCAGAAGGCTTGGGTGAGGTAAACGGATGGTGACGAGCAACCCAGCGGTTTTCTTCTTCTGCATATTCAAACAACGGGAAATCCAAAACCCAGAGCAGTTTGAACTCATCTTCTTTTCTCAACCCAAGGCGGCGGCCCATCTCGAGCCTCAGTTCGCTGATGGCTTTACGGGTTCTTTCTTCGGGTCCGGCCAAAATCAGCACAAGGTCCCCTGCATTAGCGCCGGCTGCCACTGCAATTGCTTTGAGCCTTTCTCCAACATAAAATTTGTCCATGCTACTCTTGAAACTACCATCGGCATTGCATTTGATAAAAGCAAGTCCTTTCATTCCTATTTGAGGGCGCTTTACCCATTCGGTAAGTTCATCGGTTTGCTTACGACTGTAATCGGCACAGCGCGGCACGCTGATCGCCACTACAGTTTCAGCATCATCAAATACGCCAAAACCTGCACCGTCTATCAGTTGATTATTTTTTTCCTTACCTCTGAATACATGATCCGGGTATTTCAGGTTGAGTAGTTTCATTCCAAAACGGATATCGGGTTTATCATTGCCAAAAACCCACATGGCATCTTCCCAACTCATGCGCTGTACCGACTCTGTATAATCCAACCCTTTTACCGCTTTGAAAATATATTTTATTAGTCCCTCAAACATATTCAGCACATCTTCCTGCTCCACAAAAGCCATCTCGCAGTCAATCTGGGTAAACTCCGGCTGGCGGTCGGCACGCAAATCTTCATCCCTGAAACATTTTACTATCTGATAATAACGGTCATAACCGCTTACCATCAGGAGTTGCTTGAAGGTTTGAGGGCTTTGTGGTAATGCGTAAAATTCTCCTGGATTCATGCGGCTTGGTACTACAAAATCGCGGGCGCCTTCGGGCGTTGATTTTATCAGAAAAGGTGTTTCTATATCCATAAAACCATTCTGATGCATATAATCTCTGGTAGCACGATTGACCGCATAGCGCAACTCAATATTCTTTTTCACGGCATTGCGCCTGAGATCAAGATATCGGTATTTCATTCGCAGGTCATCACCGCCATCGGTATCGTCCTGAATGGTGAAAGGAGGTGTGATACTCCTGTTGAGAATAGAAAATTCTTTTACCAGAACCTCAATATCGCCGGTAGGAATGTTTTTGTTTTTATTGCTTCGCTCGCTCACAATACCTTTCACCTGTAGCACATACTCGCGACCCAGAGGGGTATCGTCTAATTGTTGATTCAGGTTTTCATCAAACAGCAACTGGGTGATGCCGTATCGGTCTCTCATATCGACAAAGGTGATGCTGCCGAACTTACGCACAGTTTGCACCCACCCTGCTAAAACCACTTCTTTATTTACATCTGCCATTCTTAGCTCGCCACAGGTAATTGTACGAAACATACTATAAAAATTTTGCGCAAAGATAAGGCCTGAGAGGTAAAATGACAGCAGAATGGCTGCAGGTAGTTTGGACGGGTGCCATTATCATTAGCTCCTGTTATGAAAACTTAAATTGTACTTTTAGTTACCTTTTAGTTTCACAGTAAAAAAATTTGATACAAATAATTTTTTCATGTAAAACTGCCGAACTTCCCCATATATCATTTCATCCTCTCCTACCGTCATATCGACCGAAGGGAGATATCCCATTGTTTTGGAAAGAAGGAGATTTCTCACTCCAATACGTTGCGAAATGACCGGTACTATTGAGGTGTCATTCGCAGCGAAGCGGTGAAATCTTACCGTTTTGAAAATATGAAGATTTTTCACTCCACTTCGCTCCGTTCAAAATGACGATGAAAAAGGAACTCCGTTTAAAAATGATGAAATGAAAAATCATTTTTTTCGCATTTTTTTCAAGGCCATTCCAAGACAAGACAAACAAAATGCGGATAGTGTTTAATATTCTGTTATTATATTTGGATGTTGTTTTCATGAATCAATTCAAATAATATCAACCCACCTCCATTTTAAAAAAAATCGGACGACTAACAAAAAAAAACAGGAGCTTTTGCCCCTGTAAATAAGTCAATTAGTAATGTAAAGAATTTACTTCGCCTCTGGTGTAATCACTTCATCTATTACATGAACAATACCATTAGATGCAGGTACAGAAGCGATGATATGTGCTTTCCCGTTGATTACCGGTTTACCGTCAACCATTGTGATTTTAATATTTCCGCCATCTACCATACCAAGCGTTTGTCCATCCATCAATTGATCTGCTTTCAATACGCCAACATATACATGATGTTGCAGAATATCGATGAGCGCATTCTTCTTTTCAGGTTTCAGCAAATCTTCAACTGTACCTTTTGGAAGTTTGTCAAAAGCCGCATTGGTAGGCGCAAATACCGTGAAAGGCCCCGCATTACTCAATGAAGTAACCAAGTCTGCAGTTTTAACGGCTTCCACTAATGTAGTGTGGTCCGGGCTACCAATGGCCACCTGTACAACATTCGGATCAGAAGTTTCATCATGAACACCGGCTTGTGTGTGCGTTTCTATTGCGGTACCGGTAGTTGTTGCCGTTTGGTTATCGGCGCCTGAATTACAAGCTATCAAAGTAGCAGTTCCTAAAAAAAGTAAAAATAATTTTTTCATATTGTGTGTTTTAGGCTGCAATGTTAGAGATTAAATCCACAATAGCAAATACGGACAATCATTAAAAAACATGATTTTAATCATTCTTTTTTAATCCGCTTGAAAAAAGACAACTTTCTCGGGTTTTTATTGTCGCCAATAATAAATTTTGCTATTCAAAGGCTTATTAATAGCTTCAAAACAGGTGTATTAATTTTTCTTTTCCTGCAACTGGGTTAATAACAAATACAAAATACCTGTAAAAATTAAAACGGCTACCGCAAACAAAGCTTCATTTACGTAGCTTATCGGCGTGTAAGAAAACGAAGCGACCCCCTGTACCAATAATACAAACTCATTAGCAAATACACCCATTGCAATTACAATTAATGCAATCTGTGTTTTTTTATTTACTATTATTCCCTTTTCCAAATACATAAATGCCAGTAAAAACAATGAAAATACAGCCAATAATATTAAATGCAGATAAGCAATAACAATCGGTCTGAAACCAAATGCCAACTGGCTGATACTTGGAATGGTGGAACCTAATTGAAGCGCTATCTTAATGGTAAAAGCAAATCCTACAAGAAGCATAAACAGACTTACTATATCAAACTGAGCCGGCTTCAACAATCTCCAATCTTTTTTTAGTTGGCCCAAAAATATTATCCATGCCACGGCCTGTAAAACAGATGCAATAACCACTATAATATATAACCAAAGCGGCAGGTTGGCCCAAAGCGTTGAAAGAAAATAGGCCGGAATACAGGCAAAGAAAAACAATTGGAAAATAATCGGCTTTAGAGTAAAGGATGGGTACTTATCCTTCATCCAGTCTAACAAAATGCCCATTGCCGCAAAAAAGAACCAGCCATTGTATTGAAAATGAAGGTAATAATACACTGACCCCAGATACCAGTTTTGCTGCACCGACCTGCTCATCATCATATATGCCAGAAAACCAACACCTGCTGTGGATAATATATTAAATAATAGGGAAGCATTGAACCAGGGTTTGGAAGGATGAGAAGGTAATTTTTTTAAATCCATAAAGTAATGATAACTAAACCAAAAAGTAACCACTACCGACAGTGTAGAAAACGTAATGGATATGGCTCCATAACCCTCATAAGTGAACGCCAGCAACATCCCGTAAGCGCTTATCAGATTGGTGATCAAAATAATTTTATACTTTTTAAGTGATTCCTCCGATAAAAACTTTGCAAGAAAGACAATCATAAACACAAAAAGTGTTTGCGTAACCCAACCCGAAAAAGCAAAATGTGAGTGGGCATGAAGCAAATTTTTTTGTTTCAGAAAAGGAAATGAGAATGCAATTTTATAACGCATGATAATACCCAAAACTGATACCAGAAGAAAGTTGAGTATAGATATTTTAAGCCAGCTTCTTAAAGATAATCCCATATAAACAGATATTTTAGTAATATAATTTTTTATCAATTATCGAAACTTTATTTTGAGTTTTCATTTTGGATAATGTTCTGATTACCGTTTCTACACAAAGCCCTGTAAAATTAGCAATTTCCTGTCGTGTTAGGTCAACAAGAAGTTTTCCATTATTATTTCCCGACTTCTTTTTATAATTGTCCAAAAAACTTTTGATACGTACTTCAGGAGAATTATTGACCAATTCTTTCGCCGCCAGGGATTTTTCGTAAAGCCTTGAAGCAAAAAGTTCCAAAAATTTTGTCTGTAATTTTGGATACTCCACCAACAGTTTTCTAAAACGCTCCTTGCTAATTCGTATGATTACTGTATTGACAAGCGCAATCGCTGTAGCCGCATACACTTCATTATTAAAAAGAGGCGGCTCGCCAAAACTTTCGCCATCCACAAAAAAGCCCTGAATAAATTCTTTAGTATCACAATTATTAAACATTTTTATCCGACCCGTCAATACCTGATAGTAAAAGCGAGGCATATCTCCTTCCAAAAAAATGATTTCATTCTTTTTATATTTCTTCGACATCCCACCCCAGGCTATCAAAATCTCTGTTTCTATTAGCATTTTTTAAAATTAAAGCATCTTTTCAAACTAAAAAAACTTTTTGAATATTTTACACTAAGGTTACAATCTCAAAATCAATGAATTAATAAAATATCTATTGTAATATCCAAAACATAAAGGCATAATAACTTAATACGCCTTCATTTCTTAATGTTGAAACAGAAGTAGTCTGATGACCATCAATGCACGAATGGTTTACTGCAAAAAATGAGCCTGTTAAAGTTGGATTAGAGAACATAAAATATTTTCGACCGTTAATAATAGTTGCCAAGCGCCGCAATTATTGTTCTTTATTCTATAAACATAGACACAAAGCCCTTACTTGCTGTATCGGCAATGGCACCATCAGAGCGAGTGTAAATAAAATATGCTTCGAGATTTTTATGCCTCTTCAAAAAACAAAGCGCCTGTTTTACACTCATTCCCATCAACACATTGTCGTAAGCATCTGCAGTGATGGCATCCTGAGCATACACCGTTACGCTCACCATTTCGTTTTGCAAAGGGAAGCCGGTGCGGGGGTCAATCAGGTGAGACCTTTTGATGTTTCCGCTTTCGTAAAATTTTCTGTATTTGCCGGAGGTGGTAACAGCGCCTTCCTTTAGCCCAATGGCTTTCAAAATTATCGCATCGCTGAATTTGTTTTCTGATGGCGCTTCTATCCCAATCTTCATCACTTCATTTCCCGGTTGTTTTCTGCCCTTTACCCTGATTTCGCCGCCCACCTCTACCAGGTAGTTGGCAATTCCCAACCCGTCAAAACAATCTGCAATCACATCCACACTGTAGCCCTGTGCAATTCCGTTTACGTCAATGGTGGTTTTTGGGTGCAGCTTGATAAGACTGTCGCCCGTCAGTATTAGTTTTTTGTAGCCCACAAAACCAAGAATACTGTCAATAGCCCGTTGAGTGGGCTGAACTGAAATATTGCCATCCGGGCCAAAACCCCAGATATTAACAAGCGGCATTACTGTGATGTCAAAAATTCCCTTTGAATCTTCAGATACCTGCAACGCTTTTTTCACAACATTTTTCAGGTGAAAATCAGTTATCCCGCCTCTTTTTTCATTATTAAATTTCGAAATAAGGGAATAAGGTTTGTAAATGGATAAAGAACTATCTAATGAGTTAAATATACTGTCCGCCTGAAATTTATTAAATATTTCATTTTCAGCATAATAGGTAATGTGGTAGGTGGTGCCTTGCGCATTGCCCGCAATTTTGTAGGTATTCAGTCCTAAATCGGCAGATTCGGTTTCGGGAATGAATGAATAGCCTGAAATTATTATCAGCGCTATTAAAAAAAATGAACGTAATTCTTTATGATTCCACACGTATAAACTATTGGTTATAAACGATATATAATTTGTTATATGACACAGGTTATCTGTAGCAAAAATAGCAAATTATCAAAGACATACATTCAAAAAATTTGAAAGAAGAGCCACGAATGCACGAATGGGGTAGTGAAAGCGAAACTGAAGGCATTAAGGGTAAATTAAGGCAATAAAACTTAATGACCCTTCATTTCTTAATGTTGAAAAATGAGGAAGATAGCCACGAATGCACAAATGAGGTTGGCAGAAGCGAAACCAATGCCACGAATACACAAATGGGGTGGTGAAAGGGAAACATTAAGGCATTAAGGGTAAATGAAGGCAATAAAACTTAATGACCCTTCATTTCTTAATGTTCCTTTATTCCCTATTGAATAGGCACAAATTCATTTTCATAAACCTCTAACCAGTTAGAGGGATCAATACCCCAAGTCGAGTTGACAGTTACTTTCAACCAATAAAACATAGTACCTGCAATGCTTGAACTGGATAGTATGAGTTGTTTCTGACCTGCGCCTTGTTGTGTTTTGGTAATATTGCAAGGCAATAACGGATCAGTATTCCAACTGTAAGGCCCCGATAACCTTAGCGGCAAACCTGATTTTCCGGGAGCCAGATTTTTAAACATAGAGCCAAAGCCATCATTACAAGGCCAATACCCAATCAGATTTCCATATTTTGGATGCTTGGTAATATCAGTCAGGCAAAGATTTCCTGCTACTTCTGCATCTGTAAGCCCTACATTAAATATTTGAAAATCAGCAACATTAAAGGTCATAGCGCCATAATTCTTGTCGCCACCCCAACCAATATACAGTGGGCTTGGCGAGGTAATGGTGCCCGAATTGGTACCCAAATTACGGGTTCCATTATCATCAGCTATTCTTACACCGTCTGTAAATCTTTTTACCCATCTACCTCCTGCACTATCATATATTACTGCTGTAAGCGTATGCCAGTTGTTATCAAATACATTTGGGCTTGTTTGCAACCTTCTCTCTCCCACCGTACTTGATCTGTAAGAAAAGCACCAAACACCGGAGGAGTTAGTAAACATGGTCCAGCCGGTTTGGGTAAAAGCAGTGGTTTTACCCATAAAGTGTGGATAACTAAAGGCACTTCCTCCTTTAATCTTAATTTGTATGGTTTGATTGCCGGTGCCAATATCGTAATAACCAATATCATCATCAACCGAAGCTTTTACTGTAGCAGCATCCCTACCTGAAATTACGGCTGAACTATAATCTGCCTTTACAAATTCGGTTTTCTGAAATTTTTCATTGTAATAAATGGATGGCACTAATGTTTCGGCATCGGATCCGCCGCCATATCCATTATCGATTCCTCCGTGTGTACCCGTTACAATCACTAACCAGTTTTCATCTTTATTGTATCCCGGCCTTGCTTTTAAGGCCGTCATTATTTCATTCACATAGCCGTCTATTTTTAATACTGCCGCTTTGTAATTGGCATTGCCAGCCGAAAAAGCATTTGCCTTACCGGCGATGCCGGCGCCATTAAAATGAACAATAACCAGATCGTCATTATTATTTTTTAAGGCATTTACCGTAGCATCTTTCGCTGCCTGATCATTTGCCACCGGCACTTTTACTGACACTTCGGGAGTGAGCTGATTAAGCATATCGGCCCATGGAGATATAAAGCGACTCTTCAAATCGGGTCGGGCAGAACGGATAATAAAGTAAAATAAACTGGGATAACTCTTACCCACCTGACCTTCCTGAGGTTGGTTGAGCGATTCGAAAGTACTGTCTTTCACCTTGTGTTTGGCATAAGAAACACCCGACAACAGCGTCTTCCAGGAGGCAGCATCTGTTGACACAGCATCATCCACCGCATTGCTGAGGGTATATTTTCCCTTTTGCAACATCGACATCATTGTAGGCGGATTGAGCGCAGTAAACTCTTTGCCCGGCAGTCCGTCAATGCCTATCAGCAACACTTTTCGCTGGCCTACCACAGCAGAAGTGGAATCATCTTCAAAATAAGGTGGCGGGTCGGCATACTTTTTACAGGAGCTTACCACCCACAACATACTTATTGTTATCAAAAAAGTTAGAAATACAGTTCTCATCAGAAATATATTAATTATTTTTTATTATTGAAAAACACCAAACTCAGCAACTGCCCAGAAATTCGTTCCATCAGCCACATCGGCAGTCGATGTAGTTCTGATTCTGATATACCTTGCAGAAACAGGCGCCGGCAGGTTAAACGTCTGATAACCGTTTACTGCTGCCAGAGCAAACGGGCTACCGGTTAGTGGCGTCCATGTACTGTTGTTATTACTCACATCCACATAAACCCTTACGGCTCTCCTGGCCATTCCGTTTCTATGAGAATATTTAAATCCTGAGAAAGTCAATGGCAGTTTTGTAACGGCGCCCAAATCAATTGTAATTTGATGTGGCGGCGTACCTGTACCACCTGACCATTGCGAGTGCCAGAAGGTATTGAGGTTGCCATCAATAATGGCTGTAGCCAAACCATTGGGAGGCCCTTCACCCGTTTTTTCTTCGGAACTGAAGCTGACAATCGCCCATGCCGTATTGGAATAGGGATCAATAGTGGTATTGCCACCCGTTCTGGTGATTGGATTATATTTCCATATTTCCTGCAACATCATCGGATAGCCTTTTGCTGCTACACGGGTCAATGCTGTAGTACTCAGAGAAATACCCCAGGCCCTGAAAAACAACTGCCAGTCTTTTTTGGTATAATCACTCACGGTTTCATACACAAAATCATGCTTTGACAAATCATTTGGCGATTCACGAACAGCACGGCGGGCTTTTTTGTACAACTCTGTCATTATACCCCAACCATCACCTTGTCCTGCATATCCCCAGTTGGCGGGTATTTTATCAAACATTTGCAAAAAGGGTGTCAATCTTGCAAACGGATCATTGCCAATTATCGGATCGCTTGAGTTGTCAAAGTTTTTGGAACCATCGGAAGAAGCAGCAAACTGCAAAGCTTTTAAAGTAGCGCCGGGTACGGCTGGGTGCTTTGCCGGCCATGCGTTGGGGATTCCTGCTGTCTCCATCCTTTTAGCTAATTTAAAGCTAAACAGGTTACAGGTGGTTTCTCCCAAAGAAGACCAGCTCCAATACTTACCTTGCTGAAAGTTGTGACCTATTTCGTGATAAAGACCCCAAACCGAACCATTTCTCAACTCTTTTACATCCGTGATGGTGGTTTGCCAGTATGTATCATTGATAGCCATTATTGGAAAACCATTATGTCCGTAGCCCACAGAAATTTCGGCATCCAAAACCACGCGGTAAGGAAGAAGTGGCGAGCGGTCCGCAGGGTTTGCCGGATTTTCCTCCAAACCGGCCCATCCATAAAAATCATCCTTAATACCCTTATCCCATTCGGTCATCAGTTCATCAGGGTCGGCAACAGGATATTTGATGGCATAATCTCTTCTGATGGTAAATATGGTGTACTTACTCCTCAGTTCGAGGTAAGGCACACAGGATTTAGCCAATTTTTGTTTCCACTCGGCGGCGTTGGTTTTACCAAGAACAAAATCGGGTGATTCAACTACATTTTCAAAAGTCATTTTTAAAGGAGTCGTTTTCGGACTGCTCGGTATAATATAAATAGTACCACCATATAGATTTCTTGTAAAATTTTTACCGGGTATCAGCTTGGTTTGAGTGTAAATAACCGGATCGCGCTTTGCATTTTGAATATGGGCTACATTATCGGTCCAGGCGCCTATCTGTAGGGTTAAATCATACACGCCATCGGGCACCGTAATGGCAATCAACTCGCCCGGAGCTGCATAAAAGCCGGTGCTGAACATCGGGCGGGGCAAAACACTGATTCTCAGATCTTCGGACTTTACATAGAACAAGTCCAAATCAATCGTTTTGGTAACACGAGGTTCCTCCAGGCAAATCAAACCGGGGAATATGGATGCCTGCAGGTATTTTGACTTGTCAATGGCCTGACTGGAGTCGCCCTTAAATACTATCGAATCAACACCCTTATCATTTTTGGTAGGATCCACTATATATCCAAAATCACTTTTCTTTCCGCAGGAAATGATTAAGAAAATCATTAGCAGAGCGGCAAAAAACATTCTGCCCGATTGAAGATTTTTCATAAAACGATTTCTTTCTTTTTTTTCAACTGATGACAGTGCCGTTTTTTGTTTATATCCGAGAAACTTTATTGCCATGTTGTATATCATTTTAATATTATTATTCTAAAATTTTCAAATTATTATTCTACCACATCAATATACTTAGGAATCCACGACTGACCCTCAAGGCCCCATCCTTGCGGAATGGCATAGCCCATCCACAAATATATCTGCATGGCTACATCCACACTTTGAGGTACTGTTTTATATGCCACATCATCCACTAAAGGACAGGCATTGGGCGTAGCTTCGCTAAAAGAAACAATGCTTGGATTTTTCAAAAACAAATGATTCCCGCTCGCAGTCATATCTCTGAAAAACGGATTGTCCTGTGCATCATACTCAACTGTAGTACTTGGCCAAAATCCCAATAAGTTTGGATCACTCAGATCCGCATCTGTTCTACAAAAGTTATTTGAAATTTCGGCATCACTCAACGCACGGTCCCAAATTCTGACATCGGTAACGGTTAACTGAATATCTCCACCATTCGACCCATCTCTCCAACCCACTTGAAAAGGCGCGGTGGTCGTTAAAATTCTTCCTGCAATATTGGTGGAGCCGTTCTTTACACCATCGGTATAAACGGTAGCAGTACGGGTGGTACCGGCTCCCTGTACTACCACCAAATTTAATGTATGCCATTGATTATCAGATACTTTAGTTCCCTTGGCTTGTGCATTTCCTCCGGTTCCACTTGCTCCATTAAAGTTTGCCATCCAATAGTCCGCCTCTAAGAAAAATACCCATCCATGACTACCGGTAGAAGTATTAAAGGCTAATCTTTTCCCCAAAAAAGATGGATAGTAATATCCTCCTGACGGAACTTTTACCTTACACTGTACCGAAAAATTACCTGAGGAACCGAAATTATATTTATCCACATCCTTTACCATTGCATTACGCTGACTGGCAGCAGCTATATTTCCTATACGATAGGAGTTTGTCGTCCCATAGTAAGGGAATACTGATGGTTTTTCTTTACTATTGAATGCAAATCTGGGGTTTGCCATTATCAGAAAATTGTTGTGGCGTGCATCATCAAAAGCAGACCATGGCTTGCCGGTTGGGTTATAGGGTATATTATTGCCTTTGGCAGAGGTGATGACCACCATCCAGTCTTCATTAGGCGCATTGGCTCTTTTACTCATCGCATCCAAAATAGAGGCTACATATCCATCAATATTTAAAACAGCGGCCTTATAAGAAGGCGATGAGGCCAGATAACCATCGGCCATACCGGCAGCATCGACGCTTGAAAACTGCACTACCAGCAAGTCAGGATTTCCGGTATTGAGCTCTGCCAGCGCTGCATCTTTTGCTGCCACATCATTTGCAACCAATTTTTTATCGGTGGCTGCGTTTCCTATTACATTGGCCAATGCAGCAGATGAAGAAATAACCACCGATCTGGCATTAGTTGACAATCCTTTTAATCTTGTAAACAAAGTAGGATATTTAGAAAAATTATTGGTGCTAACATCACTGAAAACCTGGTGTTTTTGTGGCCCCACACCTGTAAACAGGGTAGCCCATCCCTGATCATTGGTAACTTCTGTGGTATTGGTAACCGAGTTTAGTCCATCATAAGAAAAAATAGAGTTGGCCGAAAGGTCGGTCATTCTGGGTGGCGCTATTTTCCTTATTTCGGCTCCATAGCCGCCATCTACCAGCACCATCAGCACCTTACGGGCTTTTGCTTTTGGATTTTCTGCATTATCAGGGCTTTCCAGACTATTAGAGCCCGATTTGTTGCAGGCAGCCATTCCAACGGCAACGATTGAAATAATTATCAGAAAATTTAAAACAGTTTTTAACTTTTTTAAATAATTTATCATTGTAATCATTTTTTTAATGCATTAAATTAATTGTTGGCTAAAACAATTTTCACAATATTACCTACCTCTTTATTATCAAACCTGTCGAAATTGCCCACTAAGAAGAGCGCTTTACCGCCAAAAACATTCACCTCGGCATGACCCATTATCCTGCCTCTGAACAAACCTGTATTATTGTATCCACTGGCTAAGGAGCCATCTTCATTCAAAATGGCAAAGCCTGAGCGAACCACGTTGTTATATTTGAGGAAAGAGCCGCTAATAAAAAATCTGCCATCATTCAGTTGGGCGCAATAGCTCACTACTCCTCCGGTTACAGCTTTAATCATGGACCCACTCACTAAGGAACCGTCTTCGTTTACCACTGCCACACCATTAACGGGTACGCCGTTGTAATGTTTAAAGTTGCCGATAATTACTAATTTTTCAGTATTCTCGTTATAGGTTATTTTGTAAACAGGGCCATCCGTACTACCTTTAAAAGCATCGCTGATTTGGCCTGTAGCAGGGTCTATACACACTAACCCCTGTGCCGCAGCCCCATGAAACGTAGTAAATGAGCCACCCAATACCAGCTGACCATAGTACAACTGAATAGCTGTGGTAACAAAGCCATTAGCGCCCGGATAACTTTTATTGATAGCAGGATTATAATTGAAGGTAGAGTCAAACTGACCGGTATCATCCATTTTTGTAAGCCCAAATGATTCTATAATATCCAACTGGGTGCTCGTATAAGTACTGTTGGGATAAAATACCGAGCTGAAACGCCTGTAATTACCTACCGAAATATAATTATCATCATCATCCAAAAAAGTTGAAATTGCGCCACCTTCTAAACCGCCGTTTACAGATGAGCCGATACGAGTATTTCTTTCGGGGTGACCTTCAGGATCGTCATTGGCTACTTCATAGCTTTTGGAATCAAAGGTGCGGTTCGAATTGAATCTGACAATCCCTTTCACATTATCAATGGTGTCATATTTTGAAAAATTACCTGTCAGTAGGAATTTACCACTACTCAATTCCTTAACATCAGTAACTGAACCATTTAGTCCAAATTTACCCATTACAAACTGACTGCCAATTGCCAGCGCTTTTCCGGAAAGATCAACGATTTGAATTCCTGAGGTAACATTCGTTGCCGTTTTGGCATTTGTATATTCATCAAAATCACCATATAAGATAAAGTTACCGTCAGCTTTAGGAGTAATTCCATATATCGTGGCAAACAAAGGAGATGAATTTTTTAACGCTTTATTTGAACCAATGTTGGCCAGAAAATCCGCAGCTATTTGTGTATTGCCACGCACTATTACAGATGGTCCGTAAAACAACTCTCCATTATCAAAAACTATTGAGGCGCTGCCCGAACTGGCATCTTTGGGTATCCTTACGGATATATATGTATCTGTAACTTCCAGAATAGTAGCCTGCACCTGATTGATGTAGAATTTATAAGAGCTGGCAGGCTTGGAAGCCAAACCCAGCACGCCATATTTTACAATGGTTCCTTCCGACACGGTGGAAGGCTGGGGCGCATCGGCTGTAAAGCTAATGGCTGCTTCCACATTGGGAGGATAAATATCAGTAGTGCCAAAATCGCTTTTTTTGCAGGAAGCGGCTATCATTAACCAGCCTAATGCAATGAAAACTGAAAATCTGCTATATTGTTTTAAATAAAATATCATATCTGATACAATTGTAAAATTTAGTTATTGTTGTATATCAAATCATCAACAAATTCAAAACGGTTAAATCCAAAATAATGCCCTCCAAAACGAATTACATGTACAAATCCATTTTGAGGTTTAATATTTACCGATGCTATAATGGCAGAGTACCATGTGGTATAGTCGCGGGGAGTGGCGCTATTTACCAGCGAAATCATCAATTGTCTGTACCCTGCATATTTCACACCATTGGCATCATTGAAGATAACCCCCACATTCATTGGCGCTCCGTCATAAGAAGAATACATCTGTCCGGCAAAGGCCGACAAATTGGAAATATCCAACTGTGGATAATCTTTCAGGCTTTTTGCTCCTTTGAATATATATCTTGTCAGATATTTTCTCCATATAGCGGGTTTGATGTCCTGAATTTTAGTAATTTGTTGTTTTCCGGCAATCGGCAGGAGCAAGTTGGCCACCTGTATAACACTTCTGATACTGGAATCGGCCGGGGCAAAAAAGGTAACTTCTTCGCTGTTCAATGTCTGCTCCAGACCTGCATATTTAACCACTTCCGAAAGTGTGGCAAACAAATCGGGCCTTGAGTTAAGATATTGCATTACCGATCCATTGAAATTACCGTCACTTAGTCCCCCGTCTTTATAATAATCACTCTTATTACAGCTTGTGATTAAAGCTGCTACGAATAAAAGAGTAATAAATATTTTAAAAACTTTCATATTTTATTTTATTAAAATTTATTATAACCAATAAGTGTTAAGCGTAATACCCGGATTATTAATTCTATTATCCGGATCAATCGGCCAGGTCCAGGCGCCTGCATTAAACTGATCTACCGTACAGTGATAACCAAATTCATAAAGCGGATTAATAATGCGCTTTGTCCTTACCACATCGTACCAATAGTGTGCCTCGCCCATAAACTCTCTGCAACGCTCAAAGAAAATATCGTTTTTAAGATCCTGACCTGATGTTGTAAGGTTTGGCGCACCTGCTCTTGTCCTTACGAGATTGACTTTAGCTCTTGCTTCCGCGTCTTTCCCTAATTCTGCCAATGCCTCTGCATGCAATAAATAAGCATCGGGAAGTCTGAAAACTGTTTGGTTATCATCAGGGTTTACGTCTTCTGCCTGATCATTGGCATACACATTTGCAAACTTCAGCATCATAAATTTGTCGCCTCCTGTATAAAGATAGTCCTCCACATACCAAACAGATCTACGATTATCAGCCACCTCCTTTGGAAAAACTTTCTCCATAAAAGCTGGGAGATAAGACATATAGCTGTTTTGAATAGCGTGGTTTTTGTAAGGAGCATACAAGACGTTATCTGAGAAAGCAGACCATCCGAAAGATTCGCCATAGTTCACATTTTGAGGAATCTCAAACAGACCTTCTTTGGTTCTTCCTTTAAAGATTTCCTTGGTGCGTGTAAGTGGCAACAATTCATAGTTCCCCTGATTTTGATCCATTTGAACGCCAAGTTTATCTACATTATCATAGTATTGATTTTTATTATCGCCATCAAAGCAAGCCAGCCACATGTTGATGTGCATCATCAGCACAATAGCCGATCCTTTCATCGCCCTTACCGCAATTTGAGAAGGATTGGTGTAAGTCCAGGGAAGGTTTTCTTTGGCTGTCTCCATGTCAGCCAAAAGATTTTTTAAAACAGTAATCTTATTTTCCCTTGCGAGCGACCCTGTAAAATAAGGCTTTGTGTAATAGGGTACATCGCCCCAAAGTCGAACCATAAAGAAATAACAAAGATTTCTTACAAATACTGCTTCACCTACATACCTTTTTTTATCGGCATCTGAAAGCGATGGGTCAGAAATTTGGGGAATTACGTCAATGGCAATATTGGCCGAAGCAATTACCTTAAAAAACCTGTCCCACTGTGTAAAACGCAGGATATGAAATAGACTTTTATAATCGGGTGAACCATTTCCTACCAATGACTTGATATCGTTTCTGGCAAGCAGGTTAAAATAAGTACGACCTGAATAGGCTCCCGGATTTTTCTGAATGGGTGCACCACGCATATCACCAGACCAGGCAAAGAAAGGAAACTCATCCGAACCGGCTCCCGCAGTCATATCCGCACGGAACACAGCCGACCGAAACAGCAGGTATAAACCGTTTACATACCCTTCTACATCATTTTTATTACGCCAGAAATTATTTCCGGACAAACTACTTGGGGGGTCAATACTCAAAAATTTATTGCATCCGCTCATCGGAAGCAGCATCGAAAATAAAATAACAAGATATAATATACGCTTCATGAGTAAAGAATTAAAATTGAATGTTTACACCAAAAGAAAATTGTTTCGCATTAGGATACCCGTTGGAGAGGTCGCGGCCAAGCGCCGATACCTGTTCCGGGTTGATTCCCGAATATTTAGTGAGTACCAGCAAGTTATAAGCACTTAAACTCAAACGGCAGGAACTCATACCATACTTGGCTATTAATGCACGTGGTATGTTGTACAGCAAGGTAACATCACCCAACTTCCAGTAAGAACCATTTTCCATAAAGAGTGTCTGGTTAGACCTGAAACTGCCTAATGATCCAGCTCTTCTGAAGTCAAACGGGTTCGGATACATAGCGCCTGCTGTTCCCTGGCTCAGATCTCCCTGAACCAATGGTTTCCAATAATTATATTCATTAATAGCCAGCATTGCATTGGCAGACAGCGGATTAGTATAAGCCTGAAAATTCTGAGCGCTTGCGAGATTAATTACATCGCGTCCGATGAAATACTGCATATTTACATTGAGGGTAAAGTCATTAAATATCAAATTGGAACTGATACCCCCAAAATACTTAGGCTCCGGATTACCCAAAGGTACTAAATCTTTTTCGTCAATAATATAGTCGCCGTTGATATCTGTCCATATCGGGTCGCCTGCTCTAAAGTATAAACCCTGGCCATTACCAAATTGCTTGCGAAGCCCGGTAACAGGATTTACAGGTACATCTGTATCATTGGCATAAATACCTTCAGTTCTATACATCAGGTTCGAAAACTGATTGCGCCCCAAACGCATCACCACCGGAACTGCCTGATTGGCATCGCTAAAGTTGCTTTGAACATATTCTCTCATCCCGTCCGGCAATTTTGCCAGAATGGTTCTGTTGATAGATCCGTTGGCGCTCACCGTCCACCTAATTCGGCCGACATCAATTGGCCGTGCAGTAAGTGTAATCAAATGGTTCCTTTTCACCAAACTGGCATCTACGGTTGTTAATCTGGTAAAACCATTGGTATTGTTGAGGCTAACGCCAAGAGTAAGGTTGTCAATGGTGGTGTACATATAAATATACTCAGCATTCAAACGATTGTTGAAGAAACCCCACTCTGTTGAAAATGAAGTAGTTGTGTTTGCCTCCGGAAGAAAATCCATATTTGGAATGGTTCCAAAATCTATTACATAAGTGGGGTCATTATTGAATTTTTGACCAAAAACATATTTACCAAACACATCAAAAATACTTCCATTGGGTTTAATAGTTTGACCCCAGCTGGCTTTAAATGAAGAGGTGGTAAGCCATCCTTTGAACTGTCGCATAAAGTCTTCGTTATGCAGGTTCCATCTGGCACTCAATGAAGGGCTTTTTTGAGCGCCACGATTAGGTCCATTTAAAGAAGTTCGGTCAACACGATAACTAAAGTCGAATATATACCTTCTGTCATAGTTATATCCTCCAAAGCCACCAAAACCATGTATTCTTTCCTCTTTCAAATTGTTCAGTGTACCTCCCTTTGTCAGGTTGGCATTATAACCGTACCCACCCTCAATCTGGTCGTTGGGCGTTTGCACTATTTGAACCGCTTCTGCTTTGGTACTGTATGAATTTATTTCGTTGAAACCATATATATTAAAGGTATGCGGTCCTCTTACCGTACTGTAACCCAATTGTGTACGATTGTTCAGGTTGTTATCGCGGTCGTTATAAATATATCCGAAGGTGGAACCACCCCGCAAAAAGGCAGGAGTAAAGAAATCTTTCACACCCGATGCCGTGCTGTAGGCGAATAAATTAGAAACCCTGAATCCTGTAAGAAATTCGTAACTGATATCTAAGCTCGACAACAGGTTTTTGGAAGTATTTTCACTTTTGATATATCCATTGGCAATAGCCGCCGCCTGATCGGAGTATTTGGACGGTTTGGGTAAAAGCGATGAAAGATTTGAAAGCCCTGCCAAACCGCCAATAGTGGCGCCGGTGCTGCTACCGGTTTGAGTGCTACCAAACTGACCATTAATCGCCATTGTAATTTTAAACTGGTCAACTGGCATATAAGTAGCGTTCATTGATAAGCCATACCTTTTAAAACCGGTATTTCTTACAATATTTTTATCATCATAATAGTTCACGTTCGTTTTGTAGTTGAAATTTCGGGTACCACCATACACCTGAATATTATGGTTATGACTCAAAGTAGGTTCTACCACAAAATCCTGCCAGTTGGTTGAATTGTTATAATAGGGGTTCAAACTATCAGACAGGAATGAACTATTGTTAATCAATGTTTTAGAAACTTCGTTAGAGGCGGTATCATAGTTCATAATCGCGTCAATCCTTGCTCTGCGTTCGTCAGCGCCCCCTATGGTTGCCCTCATTCGGGGAGGCGTTTTAAAGAATATATTACCGGAATACTGCACAATAGGCAATTTGGACTGACCTCTTTTGGTAGTTACCAATATTACACCATAAGCAGCTCTGGAGCCATACAGTGAGGTAGCTGCAGCATCTCGCAATACCTCCACCTGGTCAATATCTTCCGGCGGTATCAGTGATAATGGATTGATACCTGCACCGCCCGACTCAAAACCATATTCATACTTTGTATTCATGTCCACCGGCACACCATCAATAATAAACAATGGAGAGGTGGGCGACAGAAAACCATCGCTGGTAATACTGATGGAAGAGCTACCGTTTAAGGTAACGGTAGGTCCGGCACCCGGCCCCGACATATTGTTTTGGATATTTAAGCCGGCAACTTTACCCTGTAGCAGCGATACCGCATTATTTACAGGCACATTTTGCAACGCTTCACCTTTCACGATGGCGCTTGAACCGGTTTGGGTTTCTTTGGCTCTGGTTCTAAAACCCTGAACCACCACATCCTGTTCGGTTTTTCCTTTACTTTCCTTCAACACAACGTTTAAAACAGCATCTCCGGCAGCTATTTTTTTAGTGTAAGGTTCGTACTGCAAGTGGGTAATTTCAATAACCGTACCTATTGGCACATTGATGCGAAACTCACCTTTATCGTCGGTAACTGCAATATGCACATTATTAGCCTTATTGGTAATAAATGCGCCTTGCACCAATTCACCGTTGGGGCCTATCACTACACCGGATACGGATATGTTGTTTTGTGCATTCATTATCAAACTGATTAATAAAAACACTATTATCCCTGTCAAATATTTTAACATACCCATAGCATGTTGTTTAGTTATTTGTATATTGGTTCTCATCATTCAATATTAATCGTTTGTGAACTTAGGGTTATCTGTTACAAATTGGAACAATATTTCCCAATTGCCTGATTCATAAATGGCAAATGGAAATTCAATACTGGCGCTTTCTATGGCTCCTGCAAAACCAACCCGGTCATACCTGAAAACCACTCTTGCCAGATTACCATCCTGCGTCGTGTATTTTGTTTTAATCTTTACCAACGGAATCGGATACAATACATCATAAGTAACTCCTGTATTAGTTATTGACGAATTAAATCCATGTATCAATCCGTTCCAATCGGTTTTAGAAAACAGGTTCGGATTCATAATCTTTCCATTCTTATCCAAAAAGCGGAAAGTTATTTTTCCACTTGGACCTTCTACCTTCTTCATGGAAATCCGCAAATCACCGCCTGACAAATACCTGTTTGTGCTATCGCCCTTTACATTGTTAAGCATAGCCGTAAAAACCCCCGGGTTCAGTTCCTGGCCACTGATGGCATCCCTGTTTGAGGGCTCGGTAGGTCTTTCTCGGTAAGGCATGAGTTTCATATTTCTAAAAAAACGCCTTCCGCCGGTATTTGAAATTTCTACATCAAAAAGATAGCCTGAGTCCGGAATTGCCCTGATAAAACTGGACCGTGCCGTATTCCATACAATTATATCGCCAGAATATTTTCCTATATCCAGAATCGGCCTGTTTTGTACTTCCTGCTTGGCCTGAATTTCGGCAATAGAAGTTTCTTCACCTGTATAGGCTTGTTTCCAAACAGTTACAGGAAGAATGGATTCAAACTCGGGTGCAGGTTCGCCATTACGCCTTTTTACATTTCTGATAAAAAACTCGGTAGGGTAAGTGGTAGTACCCTTAAAAAAGGTGGAGTAATAATTATTTCTTCCCAGAATAGGCTCATATACAAGCTGAGAAAACTGTGAGTCTCCTCCAATATTTTCCCTTTCATCAGGATAATATTTTCCACAGCCTACACTAATGATTAGTGAAAATCCAAGAATATATAAAATATTTTTATTGTTCATAATTACAATAATTGAAATTTTTATGGCTATTATCTCTTGTTAACCGCTCTGATAAATGTGTTTCCAAAACCAAAATCGTGACCTGCATCCAACAGGTCAATAACGGCATTGGAAGCAGAAATATCTATCGTAGAGGTTTTGGTAGTAACCCAGTATCTTGTAAATATTGATCTGTTTCTATCGCTAAAATTGATTAAGGTAGGACCGCCACCCACAAATCCGCTGGCATTGGTAAACAATAATTTCATATTCATCACATAACCGTATTTCACAGTAGGAACATCGCGTCCGTCTGACAAGGTATTCATCAAATCTCCGCTCATAATTTTTCCTCTAATGATATATTTACACAATGTGCTATCCAAAACAGCCACATCAATAGTATTGATGCTTACCGGTGGCATAGCCGGTACCGAGTCCATTCTTGCCTGATTGATGTTGTTCAAAGCCAACTCAAAACTGCGGTTGTTAGGTGCAAAAAGAGTAATATCCTTTTGCTTGAGCGTATCGGCCAAACCCGGCACCCTGTTTACAGCCTTTACCAGTGAATCAAACACGCCGGGATGTGCCTGCAGATAAGAATAGGCATTCCCGTCATAATTCACCTTAGGCGCTGCTGCATTCCGGTAGGTATTGTCCACCTTGGAACAACTCGCTACCGCTATAATATTTATCAGACACAATATCAGTATTGTATTCTTCATGTGTAAATATTTTTTCGTTCTGCTTACCATAATATCTTTTTAATAAATCCTGATAATGATATTCGCTTTTATTATCAATTTATTTTCCTGTCCAATAACTGTTTTGTACAATTTGAGGATTTCTATCCCTTACTTCCTGGGCTATTGGCCAGTAAATACCTCCCTTATCAAGCAAAGCATTAAATGCAGGATTGTTCCTCAATAATCTGTTTTCTCTCACCTGATCGTACCAGCGCCAGCCTTCTCCTGCCAGTTCGCGCCTTCTTTCCGCAAAAATTTCGGTAATAATAGCGTCCCTGTCAGATGAGGTTCCCAATACATTGTCGAGGCCTCTGGATGCTCTTACACTGTTCATCAGTGAAGTGGCATCGGTATATTTACCCAAAACCGCCATCGCTTCTGCCCGTAGGAGCATAATTTCTTCCATTCTTGTAAATATCAGCGCAGAAGTAAACTGAGCAAACATGCCTGATGAAGCGCCATCGTCCACAATTCTGATTTTTTTGAATACCGGAATTTCTGCATTATAATTTTCGAAATAGTTGGTAAGCAAAGTGCCCGGCTCCAAGGCAGTAATATCCACGCCAAAACGTTGGTCTTTACCATTTGTATTGGCAAACATGTCTGCGATTGTAGTCTTGGGTATATAAATGTCGGGCAACAGCTTGGACATGGCGAAGGTGGGAGTATTGGCAAGCGTAAGCTGCTCAAGATGACCATTGCTGGTGGCTTCTCCATCCTGTTTAACAAATGATAAGGAGAAGATGGAATAATAACTTGAACCATCTGTTCCTTTATTAAACAGACCTGAATTGGAAGAAGATACCATTCTGTCAACCGAAACAGTGGTCAGACGACTCTTTGAGAAGTTATTCATTATAAATTCGGTATAAACCGCTGCATTCACATAGTCCTCTTTCCATGCCGCTATATGTGCCAGCACCGCATAAGCAGCTATACGGCTAAACGGGCGACCTGCCCACTCCGACTGAGAATAATCGTAGTAGTTATTTGGAAATTTGAAATCTTCACCCGAAACAGAGTACAGATAAGGCAGATTAGGCGCTGCGGCCAGCAATTCTCTTTCGGCAAATGACAATACTGCATTTTTATCGGTACGGGCTACCTGCGGAAAATCTTTTCCTTCGCCCGATGTAGTTACCAGCGGCACATCGCCCCAGATACGTACCATATAAAAGTATGTAAATGCCCTCATCGCCCTTGCCTGAGCCATATCCAAACTGTGGTATGCTTTGGTATAGCGTGCATCTACCAGACAGCCTTCAGATTTTTCAATAAATACATTGCAGGCATTTATTACTGCATAAAAACGTCTCCAATTGGAAACCTTATCAATCAAATCGTAAGAAGCGCCTAAGTTTCCACTGATAACTGCCTTGAGGTCGGGTCTTGAAACAGCCGCAAAATCTCCGCCTCGAAGGTCGCCAACTACCCAATGCCTGTTGTCGGCAGCCAATGCCGCCCTGAACAAACCATAAATAGAAATTAAACCACTGCGGGCATCGTCATACGAGTCCCAACTGGCTGCTTCGGTAGATACGCGGGTGGAGTCCATGTCTAATTGCTTATTACAGGCTCCCATGCCTGACAATAATACAATCAGAACTATCAAACTTGCAACTTTATGTAAAAATTTTTTGAGAAAAAACATTGTATATATTTTTTTCAATTATTTAAAAATTAAGCTTAAAACCTACTATAACCGATTTTGGCATTGGCAATCCGTCGCCATAGTAATACCCATTGTAGTTTACCAGTTCGGGATCATCACCTTTGAATTTGGTAAGTGTAGCCAGATTGGTACCAGAAACGTATATAACACTGTTCTTGAGCGACTTAATCTTTACGATTTTGGCCAAATCATAAGATAGTGTGGCAGACCTCAACTTCAGGAATGACAAATCATCAAGAAACAAATCCTGATCGGCGCGGTAAGGTACCGTGCTGCTCCAGGGGTTATAAACCGGATAGGTAAATAAATCCTGCTTCTTCTCCCAGAAAGTAATCTCTTTTACAGAATTGATGGTTTGCACCGCCTCAGAGTTGATAAAGTCCAATCTGTTGGAAGCATAGTTGTTAAGTGCATTATGTCCCAATGCAAAATATAACTGAAAGTCGAAGGTAACTGCTTTCCACTTGATAAAATTACCCATTCCTCCTGTAAACTTAGGCATGTAATTGCCTTTCAATACTTTATCGGCATTATTAATAGTGTTGTCGCCATTTACGTCAGTCCAGCGTGCATCGCCGGGAGAAACAGGAACTCCATTAATATTGAAGCCTGAAGGAATTTCGCCGGAGGCATTAAAAATGCCCGTATTCTGCAACACCCAGAAACGGTCAACCGGTTCTCCCACTTTCAATTTGGTATTACCGATGATTACTTCCTTCAATCCGTCGGGCAGGGCTTTCAAAGTATTTTTATTGTAATTGAAGTTCAGGCTCAGGTTCCAACCTAATTCTTTTGATTGGTTATCAATTATTTCTGCATTTACCAATACGTCAATACCCTTGTTATTTACCTCAAGACCTGTTTTGTAAGCGCTGGCAAACCCCCACTCGGCAGCAATCGGCACAGGGAACAACCCGTTTTTATCATCCTTATTATACAAGTCCACAGCCAGTTCTACACGATCTTGCAACAAACCAATTCGTGTTCCTAACTGAAATCTATCCACAAAAGACCAGGGAACATCATATCCTACCCAACCTGTAGTGTATGGACGGCTGATGCCGGGGATGCCTGCATAAGATCCAAGGGTAGGTTCGTTGCCCCATCCCAAATCCACACGATACTGTGGTCCGGACTGAAATCTGTCATCCGAAAATGTTTTACCCAGTCGGCTCCAGGCAGCATTAATGGTAAAGGTGGACAATGAAATATCAGGCAGTAGATGATTTTTAATATTCCAATCCAAACCTCCGCCAAAACCGGTAAACCATTTATGAGTAACCGGCATGGTAGAAGAACCGTCTCTTCTTATTAATGCATTGATTTTCAATATATTGCTCATATCCCATTCCAGATTACCACCTAAAGAAAGCAGTGAGGTTTTCATTTTGCTTGGGAAATAATTAACTATCAGCCCTTTAGTATCAAGGCTTGCATCCACAACTACTGATTTAATAAAGTCGTTAGGCGTGTTATATGCATAAGCATAATTGTACCGGAACATGTCTCCATTAAATGATTGAAATATTCCTGCTTTCAGACTGTTTTTACTATCCACTTTAAAAGTGTAATCCAATGCATGATTAGTTATTAGTCGTTGATTGTAGCCAAAATATGCAGATGTAAAATTATTGGTTTCAAGAAGTGTACTGGGCCAGAAAGCATCTCTGAGGCCTTCATTGTAGTCAAAACCGATACGACCGGTATAATGCAATCCGCTAATTGAAGCATTTACTGCCAGATACCCTTCCAATGCATTGTTTACATTATTATCAATGGTTACTGTTTTATCAAAAAGACCAAGGTATTTTGAATAAAGACGTTTATTGGGCGAAAGCGGATTGATGAGGTCAGGAATATATCTTTGCTCTGCCAGACGGTCTCTGATACTTCTGTTTCTGTTTCTGTCGAGCCTGTTGTAAGAAATCATACTGGACACCATCAGCCATTTCAATGGCGCCACATTCAGCATAAAGTTGGCTCCATATTTAGAAATGGAAGTATGATCAGCGCTGTTCGCATTTTTAGCCATGTTACCAAAAAACCTGAAGTTTGCCCTTTCGGTACCTGCGCTCAGACCAAAATCAGCATTATATAGGGCTGCAGTTTTGTAATACTCATCCGTCCAGTTGGCTGCTCCGTAGTAATCCGCATTGGTAGAGTCCCTTAAATATTGCGGATATGCAAGCCTGTCGGCTAATGTACCATATTTATTATAAAATCTTTGTCTGAATTCATTTTCATAAGTGGCATTGGTAGCCGTTACTCTGTGAGCAGGGACAATACCATAATATGAATTAACAGATACATCTAATTTGGAGCCTTCTTTGGTAGTAATCCATATTGCCCCATTTGCGGCAATCGGGCCCAAAGAAGCCAACGAAATCGGGTCTTTTAAAACCTCAATAGACTTGATATTGTCTGCATTGATAATGGAGAGCAAATTGGTGGCAGGGCCTATCCTGTTGAAATCGTACTTCTGTATATCATAAGCAAACGGGTTATCTCTTAATAAGGGAAGTCCGTTCAAATAAACGGCAGCCTGCTGGTCGTAAAGGTATTTTTTATTCAACAAAGGAGCCGAAAGGCCATGAATAAAAATATTCTGGTCAGTGCCGGGTTCGCCGGTTGGCTCCTGAACATACACTCCCGCAAGGTTACCCTTCAGCATTTGCTGCAATGACGCGTAAGGCAGTTTATCAACCACCTTTAATGGAACCAGATTGAAAGGTTTCCCGTTGAAACGGGTTCCCAGCCTTATCGGGTCTATTCCAATTGTGGGCTTTATTACAATAGTATCATTTTCCGGATCAGTATCTGTACTTTCCGTTTTTTGTGCGTTGGCGAACATTGTAGTTCCCAGTAAAGCAATCAAAAAGATACAATTTCGAACTAAAGCAAAGTCTTTAACTACTCCCATTTAGCTATAAAATTTTAATTTAACTCCGTTATTTAAGTCGTTAACCCTAACTGTACATCTGATTTCTCTCAATTCACTCTAGCAATCAATTATTAGCCAATTGCAATTCATTTTGTTAAAATCAATATAAAAACAGTTCTCTTTTGTTATTGAGATGTTAAAGATAAGGGAAAAAAAACTGATTAAAATCATGCAAACGTTTGCGCATTTTTTATGTACTACATATTTTAAGTTATTCTTAAAAAAAATATTCCTGTAATAGTTTGAATAACAACCTCTTTCATACAAAGAAAGCCTATAATATTTTGTTCAAATAAAATGTCGTTTTTTTTTCTAAATAAAAATCAGCAAATATGATTAACATCATTTTTTATAATGATGTTTTATAAGATTGTACTAACAAACTAAACCTACCTTTGCCTCACACTTATAACGAATTGTATATGAACCTCTCACACATTGAGCATATCGGAATAGCTGTAAAAAGCCTTGAAAACAGTATCCCCTATTGGGAAAAGATATTTGGGCTGAAATGCTATTCGATAGAGGAAGTGGCCGAACAAAAAGTGAAAACCGCTTTTTTCAAAGTAGGCCAAACCAAAATTGAATTGCTTGAAAGTACAGACCCTGAAGGCCCCATTGGAAAGTTTATAGAAAAAAAAGGTGAAGGAATTCATCATATTGCCTTTGCAGTCAATAATCTGGAACAGGCGCTTGCCGAAACTGAAGAAAAAGGAATCCAATTGATTGACAAAACACCTCGAAAAGGCGCCGAAGGCTTAGATATTGCGTTTCTTCATCCAAAATCAACTTTTGGCGTATTGACTGAGCTTTGCGAGGATAAAAGGCTGTAAGCTATAAGCTGTAGGCATTAGGCCTTAGGCAATTCATTTTCAAAGTATTAATCAATTTATAATCTAACTTAATCACGATTTAACATAAACAAACGATAATGAGTACAGAAAGTAAAATCAGACAACTGATAGATAAACGGGAAGAAGCCAAAAAAGGCGGAGGCCAGAAAAGAATTGACTCTCAACACAAAAAAGGGAAACTGACTGCACGAGAAAGGTTGGATCTTTTATTGGATGATGGCAGTTTTGAGGAATTTGACATGTTTGTTCACCATCGTTGCACTGATTTCGGAATAGACAGAGAAAGACCCTACACAGATGGGGTAGTAACAGGCTATGGAACCATTGACGGCCGTTTGGTTTATGTGTATGCTTATGATTTCACTGTTTTTGGTGGTTCGCTGGGCGAAATGGTAGCCAAAAAGGTTTGTAAAGTATTGGATCAGGCAATGAAAATGGGCGCTCCGGTTATCGGCCTCAACGATTCGGGTGGCGCTCGTATTCAGGAAGGCGTAAAAAGCCTGGCAGGTTATGCCGAAATTTTTGAACGTAACATTTTAGCATCCGGTGTGGTACCGCAGCTCACAGCCATCTTTGGTCCCTGTGCCGGTGGCGCTGTTTACAGCCCTGCCCTTACTGATTTTATTGTAATGTCCAAGACAAACAGTTACATGTTTCTTACCGGCCCCAAAGTGGTAAAAACTGTTACCAGCGAGGATGTTACAGATGAAGAATTGGGCGGCGCTACCGTTCATGCCTCCAAATCGGGCGTGGCACATTTTGTAGCCGAAGACGAGCAGGAAGGCATCATGCTACTAAGAAAAATGCTGAGTTACATGCCTCAAAACAACCTGGAAGACCCGCCTTACATTCCTACTGATGATCCGATTGACAGAATGGATGATATTCTGGATACCATCATACCCGATAGTCCCAACAAACCTTATGATGTAAAAGATATAATTCACGCCATTGTTGACAACAGAGAATTCCTTGAAGTTTCCAGATTATATGCCCCTAACATCGTAACCGGCTTTGCCAGGTTCGATGGCATGTCGGTAGGTATTGTAGCCAATCAGCCTAATTATCTGGCCGGTGTGCTGGACATCAACTCATCGCGTAAAGCAGCCAGATTTGTGCGTTTTTGCGATGCCTTCAATATTCCGATTCTTACATTAGTAGATGTTCCGGGGTTCCTGCCGGGCACCGCTCAGGAATACGGCGGAATCATCGTGCATGGCGCTAAACTACTGTATGCTTATGGCGCCGCCACTGTTCCAAAAGTAACCATCGAGCTGCGCAAATCTTATGGCGGAGCATATATTGTGATGAGCTCCAAACACTTACGCGGCGATATCAGCTATGCGTGGCCTACTGCCGAAATAGCCGTGATGGGCGCCAAGGGAGCTACCGAAATTCTTTACGGCAAAAAAATGTTGGGTATTGAAGACCCTGAAGAAAGAAGAATAGCCGGCGAAAATTTTGAAAAAGAATATGAAGCTAAATTCAGCAATCCTTATGAAGCCGCTTCTCATGGATTTATTGATGACATCATTATTCCACGAACAACTCGTTTCAGAGTGATAAAAGCATTTCAATCGCTGGCAACCAAAAAAGAAAACGTCATCGCTAAAAAACACGGCAATATTCCACTTTAAAAAATTCTGACTATGTTATTTTTTGCTAAAAAAAAGGATAAACAGGAAGTTGAGCCACCCTTAGTTCAGGAAGCAAACCTTCAAAGCGAAGAGGATGAAATAGCTGCTGCCATTGCAGTTGCACTCAGGTTATATTCCTACAAAACTATGGAGTACGAAGAGACTATTATCACCATTCAAAAAGTGATCAGGCCCTATTCTCCCTGGAATTCAAAGATTTACAATTTGAGACAAATGCCGCAAAGATGTATTATACATAAACCGCTAAAAAAATAAATCATTTAAGATGAAGACATATAAACTTAAAATAAAAGGCAAAGATTACACTGTGGATGTGTTGGATGTGGAAGATTTTTCGGCTACTGTAAAAGTGAATGGGGTTTTGTACGATGTGGAAATAGACCAGCATTTAAAAACAACCAAAACACCCAAATTAGTGCGCGCCATGGTATCTCCATCCACCGATGTAGAAGTATCTACTGCAAAAACTGCCAAACCTGATGCGGTAAAGAGCCGCACCATCAAATCGCCATTGCCCGGTAAAATTCTGGATATATTTATAAAACCGGGCGATAAGATAAAAGTAGGACAAACACTGCTCATTCTTGAAGCGATGAAGATGGAAAATAATATCAATGCTGATAAGGAAGGCATGGTAAAAGCCATTAATATACAACGCAATGATGCCGTAATGGAAGGCGATGTGCTGATTGAAATTGAATGAGTTGTTTTTAATTATAAACAATACCGTTTCCATCAATAGTAGCGGTATTGATTAACCTATGAAACATCAGAAAATATTAAAATCATATACGTATGAATGCCATAATGATTTTCTGGACTGCTTTTATTGCATTGTTTTTTATCGTATTCATTATTGATATGTACGTAACCACACACCGGAGTGGTTCCCTCACGGTAAAAGCAGCGCTCAAATGGACGGGTTTATGGATTTCGATTGCATTGCTTTTTGGCGTTGCCATTTATTTTTTCTTTCCTCAAAACCCTGACAGCGCCGTAAAAACATCCTCGGTAATGATGTTTAAATTCATTGCAGGCTATCTTACCGAATACTCTTTGTCAATTGACAATCTTTTTGTATTCATCATGATTTTTTCATTGATGGCCGTGCATGAAAAAAATCAGCCTAAGCTACTAAAACTCGGGATTCTGTTATCAATCGTTCTACGTGTCTTGTTTATCCTATTAGGCATGGAGCTGGTAGAGCGTTTTCATTGGATTATTTATGTATTTGGAGTAATCCTTATCTGGACAGCCTACAAAATGGCTTTTACGGGCGATGATGAAAGCGTGAATCCTAATGAAAATGTTTTGTACAAAACCGCATCAAGATTGTTTCCGGTTGACCCTGATAAAGACTCACCCCGATTCCTGCATAAAATAAACGGCAAGTGGCATATTACTGCCATATTTCTGGTTTTTCTGGTTATTGGTTCTACAGATGTACTCTTTGCAGTGGATTCCATTCCGGCAATCATCGGTGTAATTAAAGAAGGAACAGCCAGGGTTCTTACTCCACAAGAAGAAGATTTCATCGCCATTACCTCCAATGTATTTGCGGTGATGGGGCTGGTATCTCTGTTTTTCGCCTTAAAAGGCATCATGGGGATGTTCCGGTTTTTGAAACATGGCGTCAGTTTCATCCTGTTCTTTATCGGATTGAAGATGTTACTCGGTTTTATCCCACAGGTAGAAACATTTTTTTCTCATCATGCCTGGGTATCTCTGGCTGTAATCATCTCCACACTGGTATTTTCTATATTACTTTCTATCGTCATTGCCGAAAAAGAAGAGATAAAAGAACTCAAAGATGAAATATCTGACCTGAAGTATGACATTGCCGATCTGGAAGATGACGGTATCAGAAATAAAAGTATTCCCAAAAAGTAAATCCTTTTTTTATGAATTTCGAACAATTGTTTCCGGTTCTTTACCTGATTACCTGGCAACATCTGGTGATGATTGCCGTTGGTTTGGTGTTGATTTATCTGGCTATTGCCAAAGAATATGAGCCTACCCTCCTCTTGCCTATTGGTTTTGGCGCTATATTGGTAAATATTCCTTTAACATCCGCCCTCACCCAGATTGATCCCGAAACAGGTAAGGCATTAGAAGGCGCTTTATCCATTTTTTATGAAGCAGGGATTGCTACCGAAATTTTTCCGCTCCTGATTTTTATAGCTATCGGCGCTATGATTGACTTCACGCCGCTATTTAAAAATCCATTCTTATTACTATTCGGCGCAGCGGCACAATTTGGCATTTTCTTCACCATCATTGCTGCTACCATGATGGGTTTTGACCTGAAGGAAGCAGCTTCCATCGGCATCATTGGCGCTGCAGACGGGCCTACTTCTATTTTTGTTTCGTCCCGGTTTGCTCCCGAATTGTTGGGGCCTATTTCTGTGGCAGCCTATTCTTACATGGCTTTGGTACCCATCATTCAGCCTCCCGTAATCCGTATGCTTACCAGCAAAAAGGAAAGATGTATTCACATGGACGCTAATCCAAGAGTGGCTTCACGTGCTGCATTGATATTGTTTCCGATACTGGTGACCATTGTAGCAGGAATTGTAGCGCCTTCCTCCCTGGCTTTAATTGGTTTTTTAATGTTTGGAAATTTAATAAGAGAATGTGGCGTACTAAACCGTCTTTCTCAATCGGCACAAAACGAACTCGCAAACATTGTAACGATTTTATTAGGCATCACTATTGCCAGTACAATGACGGCAGACAAATTTGTAAACTGGCAAACACTGATGATTATTGGTCTCGGTTTGATCGCTTTCATTTTCGACACATTCGGTGGCGTGATGTTTGCTAAAGTCTTAAACATTTTTCTTCCGGCAAACAAAAAGATAAACCCGATGGTGGGTGCCTGCGGTATTTCTGCGTTCCCGATGTCGGCAAGGGTGATTCACAATATGGGTCAAAAGGAAGACCCGACAAACTATCTGCTGATGCATGCCGTTAGTGCAAACGTTGGTGGACAAATAGGCTCAGTGGTAGCAGGAGGCCTGATACTGGCATTGATTCCTTTATTTGCTTAGAAAGATTTTACCTTAAAAAAAAATGACATGAACGATATTACAAAAGCTGCAATTGAAATAACAGGTCTGGGGATGGCCGGAATATTCCTGTTTATGGTTATATTTTATTTTGTGATTCGAGCGATTGACAAATTCTTTCCTGCCAAAACTGAACCGGAATAATTTGTTATTTCCCGTTTTATTTTACTTCTACAAACGTAAACATCCATTTTACGGGATTTTGCCAGTTTTTCCCTTTGAAGGAGCCCACAGGCGCTTTAATGAGTACGTCATTCCAGCCTTTTTGTAAATAAATTTTTGTAGGCTTTCTAAGCTCATATCCTTCGTCAATCAAAGGAATCTCCATATTTCCTTTTTGTCCGGCATGCTTCCACAATGGAGGAGCGATTAAATTTCCATTTACCCAAACTGCACTTTTTTTATAGTCCCATTCACCCGCAGGCGGTGTGTCAGAGTCCTGAGACCTGGATATATTGTAAAAACCAATCCAGAAATTTTTGAAACCTTCTTCATCACTCCAGATGCGGCGAGTGGCATACCAGGTCGTGTTTTCTTTAGCCACTTCGTCAATGGCGCCTTTAATCTGGGGCGCCCACCAATGGCGCAAAATAATAGTAGCGCCAATCTCTTCTTTATAAGGCTTTGTTTTTGCAGGATTAAAACTTTTAAACTCCGGTTCAAATTTTTTGGTCAAATCGCCTCCATTGTCATAAGGGCCATATAAGTTCCACTTAATATCCTGTTGCGCAAAATAGGGGAACGGCTTTTTTTTGAAATACAAATTTTTATGCACCAGCAGCCGATTTTCAAATTCGGCAAAATCACTCACTCTTTTTTCTCCCGGACTACCAATATTAGCCACCCATCCCTGTACCCCACCACCCTTCCAGGTTCTTTCGGCAAAAGCCAGCATCCCGGGATATACTAAATTCATCCGTATTGCATCTTCTTCCTTTTCTACCCTTCTGTCGGGCCAAAGGCAAAGGATAGCGCCCAACATCTGATCATCGCCTTTAATCCGGTTACCAATCTGCCTGTTGAAAATGGTGGTTACCCCTTCAAACGGATCCATGTGATTAAGGTACAAATGCCTCGAATCAATCAGTGGTGCATGACTTTTTTCGGCCTCCGTAAAATCTTCCATCCAAAGTTGACGATAGGTTTTTTCATCCAGATTACCTCCGGGGCTCCAGCCAATCGTCTTTACGCCCCTGCTCTGAACTAACTGAATCATTTCGGGAAGAAAATTTTTGTTGGTAATTTTCACTTCATCACCGCCAATATGCAGGTAGTGTATTTTATAGGTATCCAGAAATTCGTTGACAATATTTTTTACATACATCATTCCCGAGTCGCTCTGCATATCCACGCCCATTGCTCTTCTGAAAGCAGCGCTATGGCCGGGCATGTCAATTTCAGGTATCAGGATGATATGCCTATCGGCACAATAGTTAATCAATTCCTGCAACTCCTGCTCCGAATAGAAAAATCCTTTATTTCGAATCATATTCTCACCGGCGGTAAGCTGCGGGTACATCTTACTGGCAAAACGCCAGGCAATGTCTTCGGTGCCATGAAAATGGAAAACGTTGAGCTTGTATTGTGCCATCGCGTCAATCTGCTGCTTTAAGAGTTCCATTGACATATAATTGCGCCCCACATCTACCATGTACCCTCTCATCGAATAAGCAGGTTCATCATTAATCTGGCAATTATCTATCAAAGCGCCATCTCTGGCAAGCTGCCACAGCGTTTGGATGCCGTTAAACACACCATGAGCCGCATTACCGTAAATAAGGACTTTATTATCTGTTACCGACAATTGATAGGCTTCATTATTACTTTCTTTTTTGGCAGTATTTAATTTTAGTTCGATGTAAATTTTATCCTTTTTTACCTTACTCTTTATTTCGGCTTGGTAACCTTTCTGCCTGATTAATTTTTGCAGATGTTTGGCTTCTTTTTCCAAACCCGGTTGTGTTACTAAGATTGTTTTGCACTGATATAGTGGAAATGCTCCCTGCTTCCAGCTTAATTGTACCGGAGCCGGAATCAGCGCAGGACGCTCGCCCGCATCGTAAATGTACGGAAACACTAAATGCTTCCAAAGCATATAACCATCTCCCAACAAATGAAGACCATCATTACTGTATCGACGGTTTAGATATCCTTCGGAATTGATGAAACTATCAAATAAGTTTACATAAGTGAACTGATGCTTTTTAGCATATAGTTCCAGCTGGCGATTAACCGCTTTAATTTTCGGCGTATTTCCGGTGTGATTTTTAAACTTGTCAGAACCCGGATTAACGGGCAGAATGCTTTGTACATAAACCTTTGTAGCCGGTGAAAGCAAATGAGTAAATTTTACAATCTCCAGTATATTTTTTACGACGCTGTCTGTACTGATTCCTTTCGACAGGTCGTTGGTGCCAATCATCAGAAAAATCTTATCCGGCTTCCTGTCAGTGATTTCTTTTAACCGGTTTAATACACCAATCGTAACATCGGCGCTGATTCCCCGGTTTTTGATTCGGCTATCGCCAAAAAGTTCCTGCCACTCTCCCCCATCGGTAATGCTGTTTCCCAGAAAAATAATATCTCCTTTAGTTTGAGGGAGGTTTTTAAATAAGGTTGTCTGCTGGTGCCAATAGGTTGAAAACAACGTATCAGGCCAAGAGGGTAATTGACCGTTTTGAGAAAATGAATGGGTTGCAAACCAAAAATTGCAACCCATTACGAGTAAGATTGAAAAATACTTTTTTACAATCTTTAAAGTTTTTAGCTTTTTTCGATTGAACAAAGCAAGAAACAGTAAGGTCATTAATGTTACCATTGATTTAGACATTTTTCAAATTAGGCGGGAAAATAAGGAAAAATTTTATTATTTCAATCATTTCCTCGTCCAAATCATTTCATCCGTAAAGGACCGGTTACCTTGTTTTGCGGTCACCTGAATTTTGTTCTTCCCTTTTTTAAGATGTACATCGTAAAGCGTATGTTTATCATTCACGCCCGGCCTTCCGTTAATCGTTTTACCATTAACCTTCAACACAGCCGATGGTATATTTGAAAATAATTGCACTGTATTATCAGGCTTTGTGCGAATATCATCTCTTCTGTTTGCCAGATACACCATCGGCTCCGAATTCCAGTTGGCTTTGTACCAGTAAAAAGCATCTTTTTTTCTTTTGCGATCAAAGGTGATGATGCCCTTCAGGTTTCGGGCATTAACGCCGCCCCGGTTCCAAAGCGGTGTGGCAAACTCAAACATGTTCCAGAAATAAGAAGCCAGCAGGTATGGATGTTTTTGTATGATTGCCCACTGCTGAATATGAGTTTCTGTCTGATAGTTTTCGGGTGAGAACTGGCCGTTCACCGGATCAATACTTTTCGGATTGGCCAATGTGTCAATCCCTTGGTCTATGTTGCCGTCAGCCCCATACTCGGTAAGCATCACCTTATAATCAGGATATTCCTTTTCAAGACCTGAAGCCCATTTCTCTAAATCATCAATCTTACCTTCATACCAGCCATAGTAGCGATTCATACCCTGTACATCGCAATTCAGGTTTTCAAATCTGCTCATACTACCATATCCGTTTACTGAAACGGTGTAACGATAAGGATCATTTATTTTTGCAATATCATTCAGTTCTCGCGTCAGTACTGGCACATAATCATCTTTAGTTTTTCCATATACCTCATTATGCATTCCCCAGATATAAATAGACGGGTGATTGCGGTTTTGCCTCACGAGTTCTTCCATTTGTTGTTTGGCATTGGCCGCCTCCTGAAATGATACTGCATTCACAAAAGGAATTTCGGCCCAGGTGAGAAAACCCAACGAATCTGCAAGGGCATAAATATGATCTGATTGCTGATAATGAGCCAAACGGATTGTAGTGGCGCCTATTTCTTTAATCAGCATCATGTCTTCTTTTTCCTGTTCGGGAGAGAGGGCGCTTCCATATTGCCAACGATCCTGATGTCGGGTAACACCATACATCGGATATTTTTCACCATTCAGGTAAACGCCTTTCCCTGCAATGAGTTCAATGGTACGAAGTCCTAAAGGTTCTTCTACCCTGTCCATTTCTTTATTGTCTTTAAGCAAGATGGCTGAAATTTTATACAAATAAGGATCTTTGATTCCGTTCCAAAGGTGCGGGTTTACCAACTCTACTTCTCCGGTTGTATATGTAACACCCTGAGGAGAAACCGTCACCGGCTTTTGAGACTTTGCAACCAAAGCGCCATTATGGTCTGATATTGTAATGGTTAATACAATACTCTGATGCAGCCTCTCCTTGTTTTCTAATTTAGCCTTTACCAACACTTTTGCCTTTTGCGCTGATACATCTTTTTGAATAACCTGAATTCCGGATGAAGCATAATCGGTAACCGAAAAATTTACGGGAGCAGTTACAATCATATTTGCCTGCCGGTAAATTCCGCCATATATCGGAAACAAGAAATTATTAATCGGAATGATCGTTTTATCAGGCGTATTGTTAGCCTTTACCAAAATTTCATTTTGTGCGCCATAGTTAATCACATTGGTAATTTCAAATGCAAATGCGCTGTAAGCCCCTTTATGTTCGGTCAAAAACTTACCATTAACATAAACTGTGGCAACCTGTCCCACTCCTCCAAACCTTAAAAAAATTCTTTTTCCCTTTGACTGATTATCTACATATATTTTCTTCCGGTAAAAACCATTTCCGATATAGAAATTCTTACCGGTCTGCATATCCGTCTGATTGTAAGTATGTGGCAGTGTTACCGGTTCCCATACACCGGCAGAAGTATCTTTTGTAAAAGACCAATCATTGTTGAAATCGATAATCTGTCTGCTTCCTTGAGCAAATAGAAACGATGTTGACATCAAAATAAGAATAGCAATTAATAGTATTTTTTTCATCATGAAGGGATTAATTTATTAATGTTAGGTTTTTGCTTTTTGGTACTCTACTGCTGATTTATTTTCCTTGTCCGTTGTTTCCAGCACAATCACTTTTGGTTGCAAAGGTGTTTCTTTCAGATAAATGAAAAACTCGCTGCCTTTGGCATCTTTGGCTATTTCTTCAGTGTCAAAAGAGATACTGTTATTTTGCAGGTCATAGAGTTTTTTAATTCCCATGCCCGGTAATAGTTTCAACCTCAACGCTTTGTTCACCGGCACATTAAAGACTATCAGATAATAGTTGCCCGTTTTTCGGCTTTTGGTAATGTATCCCCAATCCTGCTTGTCAAGACCTGCATATCCTGCGTTATAAATGGCTTCATTATTTACCTGCATCCAATCGCCTATTTCTTTGGCTAATTTTGTTTCCTCGGGTCTTATTGCGCCTTTTCCATCAGGACCAAAATTCAACACAAAATTACCACCCATCGAAACTGATCTCGCCATCATTTCAATCAACTCAACAGATGATTTTACATGCCCTTTCCACTCCGAGTGGTAGCCCCATTGGTTTTCGGGCACGGTCATCACGCAATCCCAGTCATTGCCATGCACATCTTCAATCGTTTTTGGCAACTTACGTTCCCACCCCTGCTCATAATCGCCCATCAGGTCGCCATTGCTGTCGAAGTGCCTGCGACCATACTCATCGGCACGAAAGCGACTGCCAATAATCAGCCCCGGATTCATTGCTCTCAATTCTTTTTCAAGGCTATCTGTAAAACCAGCCTGTTGTACCCACGCCGCATCCCAGGTTCCATCAAACCAGAAACCTTTAGTTTTAGGATAGAGCGTTAAAAGTTCTTTCAATTGATTGGCTGTAAAGGTTTTAAAATCTTCATAAGCTTTATTATCAGCTTCCGTTTTCAGTGAGGTGCGGTATCCCGGATGATTCCAGTCTATGATTGAAAAATATAAATACACGTCAATCCCTTCTTAACTATATGCGTCTATAACTTGTTTTACGATGTCTTTTTTATAGGGCGAAGCGGCAATTGTATAATCGGTGTATTTGCTTGGCCACAGGCAAAAACCATCATGATGTTTGGTAGTAAATATCATGTATCGTGCACCCATTGCTTTTGCTTGTTTAGCCTAGGCAGTCGCATTAAAATTTTTGGCATCAAATTGTTTATACAGATTATCATAATCAGCTTTTGGCATTTCATTCCAGGAGCGAATCCATTCTGCTGCACCACCATAATATTTCCTATTCCAGTGGCCACCCGCAATGGCATACACACCCCAATGAATAAACTGACCCAGTCCATAGCTGCGCCATCGCTCCATTGCAGCATCCTGGCGCTTTCCAAGACGATGAGCTCCATGTTCTAAATAAACAGATGACCGCTGGGCAACCGCTCCGGGAAACTGGGCATCAGAAAAAAAAGCAGTAAATAGCAATACAATAGAAAGAATGAGTTTGGGCATAACATTTTTTTAGTGTTATTATTTCAATACTACTGCAATATTACAAAATAAAACCACCCTAAACCCGCATTTTATTGTTCAAACGATTGAACAGTTTGCATTATCAATATCTTTCCCTGTTGCGCTGGTATCTTCTTATCCGGTCTGCCGCTCGCCTTTGCTTGGCGGCTATTTTATTTTTCTCATCCGGCGAAAGATATCCGTCTCTTCTGTATTTCCTTATAGTATTCTCAATTGCATTTTGCTCATCCATAAGTTTATAATATTCGCGCTGCGTTATTCGTCGTTTTTTATAGATACTGTTAATGCTTGCTTTTTGCTGCCGTACTACTCTCTCAAAATTTTGAGCAAAAGACATATTGCTAATTACAAATGAAAAGGCGCATAATAATAGTATTTTTTTTAGCATAACGAAAAATTTTAGTGTTCCAAATGATGTTTAAAAAAAGGCCGTTCTAACCAGCAATATCAAAATTACACAAAGAAGCATGAAAATCGACAATGATATCATTAATGGCCCACCCTTTTTCCCAAATATCCCAATACATAAATAGTATCGGTAGAGTTTCTTGATAATGTCCAGGGTGGAATTCCAAAGTTATTATGATATAATCCTAAAAAGTGATTTCCCGAAAAGAATGAAAAAGGACCGGTTTTTTGCCAAAGTTTTGCCAGAAGCGTAACTTCCAACGAAGAAGAAATCCGATACTGAGAAACACCTTTCGGCAAAACCAAAATATCTCCTTCTTTAAGATCAGACGAATCTAAATAATAAGTTTTCATTCCATTTTTTAGCGCATACCAATACCACCCTCCGATTCCGGTAGTCCAGATGGTACGATAATCTGGCACACCTTCCCTTATTTCGGCAGCCGATTTTTTGAAAAATTCCGCGTGTTTCCAATCAGAAATTCCCAACAATAGGCTCAAAATAAAAGAACCTACGAGTGTAAAGTTCAAAATAATTTTCTTACTGAATACAAAGGTCTTTGAAACCAAAAGCAAAATAAATGGTACTACCGTTAAAATATGCCTTGTAGCCATAAAGGGCGCAAAGAGAATCAGAAATAATGATATTGCAGCAATAAATAAAAAAATAGCGCCGTCATCTGTATGAAGAAAGCTAAAAAAATTTTTGTTTAATTTCTTATTAAAACCGATTTTCAAAACATACCATAAAATAAATAAACCATTCACAAAAAACAATCCCTCTAAGAACCATCTGATTTGGTCATCATATTGATTGGATAAAAAATAAAAAGCAACCACCAACAATAGTGAAACAGCCGAGGTGAGGTACACAAATCTTTTATTCAACTTATAGCCTGTAAACTTATTAAACACTAATACTCCAAACGCTGAAATACTCCCCAATCCGGTAACAAAGGCCCAGAACAACTCTGGTCTGCCGTAAAATGGCCGGGCGCTTCTGCCCAATAGATGAACACCGCCATATTCCCAATAATTCCATAATGACCAAAGAACCAGAAATCCGAAGGGTATTAACAGATAGAATAAATTTTTGAATTGCCTCTTGACCAGAAAAATAATACCAACGGCAAAAATTACAGGCAGAAAAATATACTTGGTAAAAACACCCATAGTTAAAAATAGCATTGCAAGCAGGTAATGCTTTTTTTTCTTTGTTTTTTCTGCCAACAAAAGCTGATAAAACGCTGCAAGTAAAAAGCAAACTACCGGCACATCTGTCATCACATTTTGATTGACCACAAAAGCAGGAGTAAAGCCAAATAGCGCTGTTAGCAAAAGAGGCATTGGGGAACCATATAATCTGGCGATTTTATAAAATATAAAAAGCGAAAAAAATGAAAACACACTCAAAAAAAGATGTAAGGGAATTTCATTAAAGCCAAATAAAGCTGCAACACCTGCAATCAAATAAAAAAACAATGAAGGCTGATTCGCCTTGTAAAATGGTTCAGGATTTTCATTCTCCCACCTAATCAAACCAGACATAGGTTGCAATGGATGTTTGCTAATATGTTGGGCTGCTATAAGATGAAAGGTATCATCGGCATGAAATGCCTTATTGAAATTGATGGCAGTTAAAAAAAGCCAAATCAGAAATATACCAAAAAGTGGTTTGATAAAAAGTTGTTTGTTCAAAATTGAAAAAATTATGAAAAAGAAATCAAATCGTTTGTTTTGTAAACAATATTATCGTGTTTGAAGCAATTTTCAAAAATAAATTCCCATTGCAAACAAAAATCAATTTTTCCTAACCCAATAAACTCTCCTCTGACAGAATATTTATAATTTTGGCAAATTAAAGTTTATGAAGGAAGTAGATTATCTTATTCTGGGGCAGGGCATATCAGGTACGTTTTTGAGTTTTTTTCTTTTTCAGGAAGGACAAACCTTTCATGTGATAGATGAGTACAGGCCCAACACAGCATCAAGGGTTTCAAGCGGCGTTATCAATCCGGTAACAGGTCGCAGAGTGGTAAAAACCTGGATGGCAGATGATATCATCCCTTTTGCAAAAAAAGCATATAATAAAATCGGGTATTTTCTGGGGCTTGAAAATCTGGCTCAGGAAATCAGCATTATTGATTTTGTACCCACACCTCAGATGCTGGAGGCTTTTCATAAACGAATCACCGATGAAAAAGAAGAATCAATGACTTTTCATCAAAACAAAGAACTTTTGAGAACCCGGTTTAATTTTCCCTTTGAAGTAGTAGAAATTAAATCTTCCTTAAATATCAATATGTGGGAATTGCTAACTGCATGGCGAAATTATTTAAAGAAATACGAGTTAATCACAGAAGAAAAATTTGACTGGAAAAATTGTAAACTAGCTTCGGATCATGTGGAATACAACGGCATCAGCGCAAAAAAAATACTTTGCTGCGAAGGAGTAGAAGGGATGAGCAATCCTTACTTCAAACTGTTGCCTTTTGCTTTTAATAAAGGTGAGGCGCTGATTGTATCTATACCCGGATTGAGTAAAGAGCATATTTACAAAATGAGTTATACAATAGTACCGCTGGCAGAAAAAGGTTTATTTTGGGTGGGGTCAGACTACGAACGGAACTATATTGACGAAAAACCGTCTGCCATGTTTCGGGCAATGGTTGAAAACTACCTGCAACACTGGTTGAAATTACCGTTTACAGTTGTGGAACATATCGCTTCCATCCGTCCGGCTAATTTGGAACGCAGACCTTTTGTAGGTTTGCATCCTGTTTTCCCTACAGTGGGTATTCTCAATGGGTTGGGCACCAAAGGGGCATCTCTGGGTCCGTTTTTTGCATACCAGCTTGCACATCATTTGGTGTATAATCGCGAAATAGAATTACCGGCGGATGTGAAACGGTTTGAAAAATTATTGACTCAACAGAAATAAATTTTTTCTTTTGAATTTATTTTATATTATTTTTGACTCTATGATTCTGCTCATAAATGAATTTTAAACGATATCTTACATTGCATAAAATTTTGATTATTTACGATTATATCAATTAAAACCAATCTTTATTATGGAAAATCAAGTTTCAAGAAAAGAGTTTTTAAAAAAAGCATTAACTGCTGCGGGAGTACTTCTTGGTGGTTCTGCATTAATTAGCAGTTGCGGGTCCAACGAAAGTTCTGCTCCGGCTGAACCTGCGGCTCCTGCCGAACAACCAAAGTCAATGGTTGATCAGCCTGCTGCCAGCGGCGATTGCACCGATGTATCCAGCGTTTCTCCTGATGAAATCAAGAAGAGAGAGGCTGTTCAATACCACGAAAAATCGGAGGATCCTGCAAAGCATTGCAAAGATTGCCAATTATATAAGCAACCCGAAGCTGCTGGTGGTTGCGGCGGCTGCACCCTGTTTGCAGGACCTGTAACTCCTGATGGAAGCTGCATCTCTTTTGCTCCCAAAGCGGCTTAACCATAACTTCATTCAGCATTAGGCTTTCTTCATTTTTTTGACGAAAGCTTTTTGTGTTTTTTCAATTTCATTGCCATAGTGCAATGAAATTGAAAATTAAAACCATAAATCATTTTATTCAAAAGGCTCGATTAATAATTACCGGCCTTCTGATTTTATTTTGATTGAGATGGATTGGATTGAATATCATGTAAGAAATCGGTCAATTCAAACATTACAAAATAAATATAATTATATTTATTACATAAATTTTTACCCTCACCCTACATTGATTTTAGGGGGAAATTTTTTTCTTTTATCTGTTCTTTAGCACGAAAGGCAAAAAGGTACCCATTTCGGTATTGAAACCAAGGTTCCGTTGTTTGCACAACCTGTTTGCCCCCACCGCCTAAACAGCAACAATGCAAGCAAAGTCAGTAATATTTCACTTTTGAGAATGTTGTCTGCTTTACTCCCTTTTTGCTGACCAATATCATTTAATATTTATAATAATATTCAGTAAATTTGCATCTTACAAATTTTTGATTTAATTAATTAAAAAATAATAAACAATGACAAAGTACAGAGCCGGGGTTTTATTTGGCGAAGAGCTGGATGCCCTTTATAATGATGCAAAACAAAACAATTTTGCCTTGCCCGCAGTAAACGTTGTGGGTAGCGACAGTATTAATGCCGTATTGGAAACCGCTGCAAAAGTGAACTCTCCTGTAATGATACAGTTCAGTAACGGAGGCGCTCAGTTTATGGCCGGTAAAGGAATGCCCAACGATAACCTGCAAGCAAATATTTATGGCGGTGTAAGTGGGGCTTTGCACGTACACAACGTGGCAAAATACTACGGAGTACCGGTGGTTTTGCACACCGACCATGCGGCCAAAAAATGGTTGCCCTGGATTAGCGGATTATTAGACGAAGGCGAAAAATTTTACAAAGAAAAAGGCCAGCCATTATTTAGTTCGCACATGTTAGACCTGAGCGAAGAACCATTGGAAGAAAACGTGGCAATCTCTGTAGATTATTTTAAACGCATGAATCCACTGGGAATGAGCATTGAGATTGAACTGGGTATTACAGGTGGCGAAGAAGATGGTGTGGACAATACCGATGTGGATAATGCCAGATTATATACACAGCCCGAAGACGTAAACTATGCTTATGAACAATTAAGCACAGTGGGCAACAGATTTACAATTGCTGCTGCATTTGGTAATGTACATGGCGTTTACAAACCGGGCAACGTGCAACTGCATCCTGAAATATTGGATAACAGCCAAAAATATATTCAGAAGAAACACAATACATCAGAAAAACCGGTATTCTTTGTATTCCACGGTGGTAGCGGATCTGACCCTGCTCAAATAAAAGAAGCTATCGGTTATGGAGCTATCAAGATGAACTTGGATACCGATATGCAGTGGGCTTTCTGGGAAGGTGTGCTGAACTATTACAAGAAAAACGAAGCTTATCTGCAGGCTCAATTAGGAAATCCTGAAGGCGCCGACAAGCCTAACAAAAAGTACTACGACCCCCGAGCATGGTTGCGCAAAGCTGAAGAATCTTTTGTTACACGTTTGGAAGTAGCATTTAATGACTTGAATTGCATTAATAGAAACGCATAAACCTCATTATTTTTATAAACAAAAAACCACCTTATAAGAAGGTGGTTTTTTCAATAAAAAACAATTATGTCTTTTTTACAAACAAGAGACTATAAAGCCATAATAGAATAACGGCTCCTCCTATTGCAAACAGAAATCCCTTGAAACTCCAGTTTGGGAATTCGAAGCCCAAAAATCCCCCTACATAACGTCCGACAAACGCTCCGGCAATACCAATAAGAATGGTGATAATCCATCCACCCGGATCTTTACCGGGATGTATCGCTTTTGCAATAGCGCCTGCAATCAGACCAAATAAAATCCATGATAACATAGTTTAATTTTTTAGATTTTAAAGAAAAATAATGAAGAAAGTTAGGTAAAAATAAATTATTAAAAAAATTTAATTTAAAAAAAATATGCACAAGTATTAGCTGCTTCAAATAATTTTAAGCTCTTTAAACAACTTTTGCCAACTTACCTGCCTGCATCATAAAATCAACCAGCGCAATAGCGGTATAGGCCTCCACAATCACAGGGGCACGCAATGCCACACACAGGTCGTGACGACCTTTTACCGAAAATTTTTCAATCTGGCCGGTATCCCAGTTCAGGCTGGTTTGTTCTTTTGGCGTGGAGGAGGTTGGTTTAATAGCGATTCTGAAAACCAATTCGTTCCCGTTGGTAATGCCGCCCACAATGCCGCCTGCGTTATTTGTACGAGTTTTGCCTTCCATATTTTCAATAGCATCATTGTGCTGGGTACCAAACATTCGGGCTGCCGAAAAACCTGCGCCAAACTCAACACCCTTTATCGCCGGAATCGAAAACATGGCTTGAGCCAGTACCGACTCAACCGAATCAAAATAGGGTTCTCCCAAACCAAGCGGTAAGCCATTTGCCCTGCACTCAATAATGCCGCCAACAGAATCCTTGGCTTCAATTGCCTTTCTCAGGCCCTTTTCTACATCGGCCTCGCCACCTACTTCAATTACTTTGGCATTAATAGTTATATCCTTTAAAAGTTTCTTTGCTATCACACCGGCCGCTACAATACCGGTGGTGAGCCTGGCGCTGAAATGCCCCCCTCCCCTGTAATCTTCATAACCTCCATATTTTTTGTGTGCTACAAAATCTGCGTGACCGGGACGTGGAATATTTCGGATTTTATCATAATCGCCACTGCGGGTGTTTTTATTTTCAAAAAAAATCATTATCGGGAATCCGGTAGTCTTACCATTGAAAACACCGGTTTTGAAATCAGGAATATCTTCTTCCTTTCTTGGCGTAGTGCCTATTTGATTTCCTCCCTGCCGACGAAGCATATCCAGCATAAATTCTTCTACTTCAACCGGTAATCCTGCAGGGCATCCATCAATCACTAAACCCACACCCGAGCCATGAGATTCTCCAAAAATCTGTATCTTAAATAACCTTCCAAATGAATTCATAATCAATATTTTAAATCAGGCATCCTTCATCAATTTTTTCAAAATTTCCGCCACTCCCAGTTTATCTCCGGTTACTTTAGCGCCCAATATTCTTAAATGCTCATAAAAATCAGGATATGATTTGTTTATCGCCTGCGCCTCTTCAATTGTTGTCGCTCCATCGGCCTTGAGCGCAGCTACAGCACACGCCATAGCAATCCGATGATCATATCGGGAATGTACGCTTGCTCCCTTGACTTTGCTCCCGCCAGAAACCATCATATCATCTTCCTCCAGGTCAATTCTGACACCCATTTTACCAAACTCATCCTGCAATGTCAAACCTCGGTTACTTTCTTTGTATGCCAATCTGCTTACTCCTTTTATTTTAGTAACGCCCTCACAATAAACAGCCAGCGCTACCAACGGCGGAAATAAATCGGGGCAATCGGTAGCATCAAATTCAAAAGCCTTCATTGGAGCCGAATGTATTTTTATACCTTTCGCTTCCATTGCAATCCCTGCGCCGCAAGCCATCAGCGCTTCTACTATTTTTTTATCGGCCTGTGTGCTGGCAAGGCTCAGTCCTCTAACGGTGATATTGCCGGCAATGGCCCCTGCCACCAACAAGAAAGCGCCTCCGCTCCAATCTCCCTCTACGTTATAAACTATTTCATTATGGCTTATTTCTGAAACATTTTCTCTTTGCCTGAATACAAACTCCTTATAATCATTATTTTCGGGAACTGTAAGTCCAAATTTTTTCATCACATCCAATGTCAGGTCAATATAAGGTCTGCTTTTAAGGTTTGAGACTTTTATTGACACCGATTCCTGAAAAGACACCGAATATGCCAATAAAAGCCCTGTCAAAAACTGAGAACTTAAAGATCCATCAATTTCAATATTTCGGGGTTGTAAGGGACCTTGAATTTTAATGGGCAATTTTCCATTATCTGAGCTTACTTTAATACCCAATAATGGAAATACTTTTTCAAAAAAATCAAGAGGTCTTGTTGTAAGGCTTCCTTCGCCGGTTACTATAATTTCGTTCCTACAAAGCGCAGTAATTGGAGTAAACATTCGAATACTGAGCCCGCTCTCGCCGCAATTTATTTCATTCGTGGATTCTTTTCCTTTTTGTATCTCGCTTAAAAAATTACTCTCAATTTCAATGGTTTCACTGTCAACCTCATTGATAGATGCGCCCAACCGCTTAATGATTTCCATAGCAGCCATGTCATCATTGCTTTTTCCGGGATTATGGATAATTACTTTCGGCTTTGAAAGCAATGCTGCTGCACAAGCACGCTGCATCGCACTTTTTGAAGCAGGAGCCATGATGTTTCCTGATAATCCAGACGGGTGAACGACTACTTTCATTAAAAATTTATTATTCCTTTTCTCTACAAATTTGTTATTATTTTCTCCAGACGCTTTAAATCAATTGGCATTACCACACCTTTTCCGATTTTTTCAAGCAATACAAAATTCATTTCTTTTTTGATGCGTTTTTTATCCATTTTCAAAACTTCGAAAATTTTCTTTTTATCAAAACTCGCATAAGAAGGAAGGTTGTATTGCCCCAGCAAACTTACAATCTGCTCAGTTTGTGAAAAACCTGTCAGCTGCTCAGAAATATGACAGGCATAAGTCATTCCGATGGAAATTGCCTGCCCATGCATCAGTTCGTACTGTGTTTCCACAGCATGACCGAGTGTGTGGCCAAAGTTCAATAATCGTCTGTCGCCTTTTTCAAACTCATCTTTTTGCACCACCTTTATTTTTATCATGGCATTTCGTCGGATCAGTTCATTCAGTAATTTTTTATTCTTCATATAATCAACCAACGAAGTTGTTTGCAATTGTTTGAACATTGCTGCATCTTTAATACAGGCATGTTTGATAATTTCTGCAAAACCGTTCTCCCACTCATTTATTGGTAATGATTGCAACAAGGAAATATCATGTAAGATAAATGAAGGCTGTCTGATAATTCCCACAAGGTTTTTGTATGCACCCACATCGATACCATTTTTGCCGCCAATGGAAGCATCTACCAAACCCAGTATAGAAGTAGGGACAAATCCAAAACTGATTCCACGCATATAAACGGAGGCCACATAACCGGTAAGATCGGTAATAACACCACCACCTACACCAATCAAAACAGTTTTTCTGTCGGCCTGCATTTTAATGAGCGTTTCAATAATAGAATCAACGGTTGCCTGAATCTTAAATGCCTCGCCGGGCTTTAAAACAATAACATTGTACCCTTTCAACTTTTTGTCATGTGCTTTAAAAACATTTTCATCAGTGATAACAACTGCCGATTTCTTATCTATCACCTTTGATAAATCACGAATGGAACTATCAAAATAAAAATCGGTAGATGCGTTTGAGAATTTGATTGTTTTTTTCATGAGATATCAGATGTTAGATATGAGATATGAGATATGAGATATGAGACATTAGAAATTAGACAATAGACAATAGACAATAGATTTAAGACTTTGAACTTTGAACCTTAAACTTTGAACTTTAAACTTTGAACTTTAAACCTTGAACCTTAAAAGTTATGCATCCAATATTTTTTTCTGGTGGTTAATACTTTCAATGTGTACTGCATCCAGATATTTGTTTATAAAATCACGGCTCAATCCCAGTTTTTCACCTTTTGTGACAGTAGCCTCTACTATTTCATGCCATCGGCTGGGTTGTAAAATGGTGATATTATTATCTTTTTTATATTGACCAATCTGATCTGCCACTTTCATGCGTTGACCGAGAACTTGTAATAACTCATCATCCAGAATATTAATTTGATGGCGCAAATTTTCCAAAGCTTTATTAAACTCCGGATTTGCACTATCTGGTTTTCTCCAAATAATACTACTTAGAATTTCATCAAGCCTTGCTGGTGTTATTTGTTGTTTGGCATCACTCCATGCGTTATCCGGGTCAATATGACTTTCGATGATCAGGCCGTCAAAGTCCACATCTATAGCCCTTTGGCTCATCTCCAGTAAGCCTTCCCTATTGCCACAAATATGAGACGGGTCGGTAATCATTGGCATATCAGGATGGCGCAGTTTCATTTCGATGGCAAGTGGCCACATCGGTGCATTTCGATATTGAGTGTTACCAAATGAAGAAAAACCTCGATGGATTAATCCGATATGTTTAATACCGGCTCTGGCAATACGCTCAACAGCGCCACTCCACAATTCAATATCAGGGTTCACCGGATTTTTAATTAAGATGGGGACATCCACACCTCGCAAAGCATCGGCAACCTCCTGCATACTGAAAGGATTTACAGTTGTGCGTGCGCCAATCCAAAGAATATCCACATCAAAAGTAAGTGCATCCTGCACCTGCTTGGCATTTGCTACTTCGCAGGCGGTGAGCAACCCGCTTTCCTGCTCTGCTTTTTGCAGCCAGGGTAAGCCTTTGGCGCCAATTCCTTCAAAGCCTCCCGGCTTGGTTCTTGGTTTCCAAATACCGGCGCGCAATACATCTACTTTTCCTGTAGCGGCTAATTGTTTTGCAGTTTCTACCACTTGCTCTTCGCTTTCTGCGCTGCAAGGCCCGCTAATTATCAATGGCCTTTTATTCCATACAGCCATCAGTTTTTCTTTGGGAGTTCTTTCTATGATCATTTTATTAAAATTTGTGCCATTATTAAAAAATGGCTGGTGGCTAAATTAATTTTTTATTTTAATATTCTCTTTATTTTGTTAGCATCAATAATTAATGCCTTCAAATTATGAGCATCTTCATTTTCAATATACTCTTTGAATTTGGAAAGCTGCGCAATATGCTCTTTCAACACATCTAGAATATTTTCCTTGTTTTGTAAAAAAATGGGCACCCACATACTGGAATTACTTTTTGCAAGTCTTACCGTACTTTCAAACCCTGCTGATGCAATTTCAAAAATGGCGCTTTCTACTTTCTCCTTTTCCAAAACGGTATTGGCCAGTGCAAATGATGTAATATGAGAAATATGACTCACATAGGCTACGTGAAGGTCATGTGCTTTGGCATCCATGTATGTAATGCGCATCCCAATTTTAGTAAACATCTTTTCAACCCACTCCAAAGCATCTCTATCACTATCTTCTTTGTTGCACAAGATTACAGCCTTGCCTTCAAAAGCCCCTCTTACTGCGGCTTTCGGACCGCTGAACTCGGTACCCCACATTGGATGGGTGGCTACATATCTTCCTCGTTTCGGGTGGCCGTTTATTGATTTTATGATATCATATTTTGTTGAGCCAAGGTCAATTACAATTTGATTGTCAATTTTATCCAGAACCTCGGGAACCAGTTTGCTTAATGTATTTACCGGCGTTGTTAATATAATCACTTCCGCCTCCGTGATTGCTTTATCAAATGGTTTTATTTCATCTACCAATTCCTCTTCTAAGGCATCTCTGGCATTATTGGCGCTTACCTCCACTCCAATTAATTTGGAAGACAGCTTTTTCTCATGCAGTTGTAACGCCAGCGACCCACCTATCAAGCCTACTCCAACAATTGCTATTTTTTTTCGGTTTTGCATTTTTTTTGATTACAAATTACAAATTACAGATTGCTGATTATTGTTTTAAAATTTCAAATATATTTATCGTACATATCTAACGTCTAACATCTAACGTCTAACATCTAATGTCTAACACCTAATACCTAATTTCAAAATGCTGCGGCGATTTAGGCTGTAGGCTTTAGGCCGTAAGCTTTAAGCGATTGACAATCAATAACTTACAATCTGAAACCTTAAACCTTAAACCTTGAACCTTGAACCTTAAACCCTAAACCCTAAACCTTAAACCTTAAACCCTAAACCTTGAACCTTAAACCTTAAACCTCAAACCCTAAAGGGCTACGGCTTCGGCTGTAGGCTTTAGGCCGTAAGCCTTAAGCGATTGACAATCTGTTATCCGCAATCAGAAATCAAAAATCGCAAATCAAAAATCTGACATCTAACGTCTAACATCTAATGTCTAATACCTAACCACCTCCAATCCTCCTTATCGCCTCCTCAAACCTTTCTAAACTGCCACATAAACTAATACGTATATACCTATTGCCGGCGCTGCCAAATATTCCACCCGGAGTTATAAACACATTTGATTGGTATAACACTTCATCGGCAATTTCGTAGCAGTCTTTATACCTGTCAGGAATTTTGGCCCAAACAAACATTCCTACCTGATTGGTTGAATATTTACATGCCAGTAAATCCAACAATTCAAAAACTTTTTCTCTGCGTTTTCTATAGATGTTGTTTACTTCATCATGCCAATCTTTGCCAAGGCTCAAAGCCTTTGCGGCAGCCAATTGTACACCCAAAAACATACCGCTATCCATATTGCTTTTAAAACGCAGTACCTCCGTAATTCGTTTGGCAGCACCGCAAAGGACGCCCACACGCCATCCGGCCATATTGTGCGATTTGCTTAATGAATTCAACTCCAACGCTACATCTTTAGCGCCTTCGGTACTCAATAAACTAATTGGTTCTTCATTCAATATAAAACTATACGGATTATCATGCACAATCAGGATATTATGTTTTTTTGCAAATGCTATTAATTTTATAAACACATCCGAGTCGGGCTTTTGCCCGGTAGGCATCTGCGGATAGTTTACAAAAAACAATTTCACCCGGCTTAAATCCATTTTTTCAATTGCATCAAAGTCCGGCTGATAATTATTTTCTTCTTTTAAATCATACTCCAGGCAAACACCACCTGCTATGGTAACATTGCTACGGTAGGTAGGGTATCCCGGATTGGGCACGAGCGCTGCATCTCCTTCGTTGAGGTAGGTCATACAAATATGCATGATACCCTCTTTACTGCCAATCAATGGCAATATTTCGGTATCGGGATTTAGTAGCACATCATACCATCTTTGATACCAATCAGCAAATGCCTTTCGCAAAACAGGGCTGCCTTTATAATTCTGATAGCCGTGTGCATTAGGTTTTAATGCTTCCTCATACAGTGTTTTAATGACATCAGGATGAGGAGGCAAATCAGGGCTGCCAATGCCCAAGTTGATGATGTTTTTGCCCTGCTTGTTCAGGTCGTCTATTTCTCGCAGCTTTTGCGAAAAATAATATTCTGTTACTCCTTGTATTCTTTTTGCTATTTCCATATTCCTTTATGATAAACTCCGTAAATTTTTAATGACTCTGTCAATGGTGTTATTTTTTCAATCACACTGTCAAATTTTTTAATGTTGTCAAATTCCATATCTGCATGAAACTGATATTTAAACTCGCTTCCAGGTATTGGAAAACTTTGCAGTTTGGATAGGTTGACTTTATGAATGGCAATAACCCCCAACACTCTGGCCAACGCACCTTCTCTGTGTGTGGTTTGAAAATTGATAGATGCCTTATTGCCGTCCACTACCGGCACAGCATCGTGAGGCCTTCTAAGAATCAAAAATCGGGTATAGTTGTTCTTCAATGTTTGAATTTTGGGAGCCAGTATCTTTAACCCATATATTTCGGCAGCAGTACTGCTGGCTATTGCAGCAATATGTTTGCTTTTATGCCTCGCAATCAGTTTGGCGCTTAATGCAGTGTCGTCACTGTCAACCAGTTTCCATTTGTAGCGGTCCAAAAAATCATAACATTGCTGCAAAGCCATAGTGTGCGAATGAACTTCTTTAATATCTTCGAGTTCCACATCCTTATTCACCAAGAGGTTTTGATTAATCTGCAGATATACTTCACCTGTTATTGTAAGGTTACTTGCCTGCAACAGGTTATAATTAGGTAAAATACTTCCTGCTATTGAATTTTCAATTGCCATTACACAGCCGTCAGTCCGTTTTGAATCCTTGGCTGCCTTTACCACCTCCTTAAAAGTATCACAACACTCTACAGTTACTTTTTTATTGAAGAAAATATTTGCCGCCTGCTGATGAAAACTGCCTTCATACCCTTGTATGGCCATGTGTACTGTGTCTTTGAGTTCTTTTGCTTTTACCATATAATATACTGCTCTAATATTTTAGAAACTTAGATGAAATAAGTATTTGATTTTATTCTAAAAAAAAATCCCGACCTTTTTCTGGCCGGGATTTTTATGTTGATTTGTTCACAATAATAATTATTTCAACAAAAGCATTCCCGGCCTCATTCTAAAATAATAGAAGCTAAAATAAAACCAGTTATAAAAACGATTTGCTTTCATTGATGCGTCAAATATAGAAATATTTTTTTAATGGGAAATTTATTTTTTATGTTTTTATAAAAAAATTTTCGGTAAGTATCATCTTTTTGCAGGAAATCTGTGGTATTAACCCATCAAAAAAAGCTGTCTTTTGACAGCCTTTTAAATATTTTTAAGATTATTTTTCTACATTACTTTCTCAACCTGCATATAGCTGAGTTCAACCGGAGTAGATCTTCCAAAGATTTTTACGGTTACTTTCAATTTCTTTTTTTCATCATTAACTTCCTCAATCACTCCATTGAAATCATTAAACGGGCCTTCTACTATTTTAATGGTTTCGCCCACAATATACGGCTCGGCCATACTCATTCCACCGGCTTCGGCCATTTCATCCATTCTACCCAGCATTTTGTTTACCTCTGCTTTGCGTAGCGCTATTGGGTTTTCTTTACCTAAGAAATGAATAACACTATTGGTGTGAACAATGAGGTCTCTCAGGTCGTCGCTCATTTTTCCATCTACCACTTCTACCATTACATAGCCGGGATAATAGTTTCTTTCACGCATTACTTTTTTACCGTTTTGCACCTTATATACTTTTTCTACCGGTAAAAAAACCTGCATGACAGCTTTACTAAAATTGCTGCGAGAAATTTCTTTATCCAAATACTCCTTCACTTTACGTTCTTTTCCACTCACCACACGCAGCACATACCATTTGGTTTCCTGTTGTGGTACTTCGGGAGTATTTGTATCTACACTGTTATTTTCCATTGTCTCTATTAACTATACAGCATTTTGTACAAAAAGTTCAGAGCGCCACCTGCAATGAAATCCATCAGCCATAAAATGACTGCCAGAATAATTGTGGCTACCAGAACAATCATGGTGGACTGTTGTAACTGTTCCCAATCGGGCCAGGTTACTTTATTGACCAGTTCTTTATAGCTGTCCTTTAGGTGTTGTAAAAATTTATTCATTTTTAAACTTTTAACAAGAGCACGGGCAGAGAGATTCGAACTCCCATCAACGGTTTTGGAGACCGCTATTCTGCCGTTGAACTATGCCCGTAAGAAAATTAGCTAATTAGCAATTTTCGCCAATTAGCTAATTTTATTTCTTGAATTTATTAATTCTTATTTAATGATCTCTGTAACCTGACCGGCGCCTACTGTACGGCCACCTTCGCGGATAGCGAATTTAAGACCTTTTTCCATTGCAATAGGAGTAATCAGTTTCACTGTCAGTGAAGTATTATCGCCAGGCATTATCATTTCAGTTCCTTCGGGTAAAGAACATTCTCCGGTTACGTCTGTAGTACGGAAATAGAACTGAGGACGATATTTGTTGAAGAATGGAGTGTGACGTCCACCTTCTTCTTTACTCAACACGTAAACTTCACATTTAAATTCAGTATGCGGAGTAATAGAACCTGGTTTACATATAATCATACCGCGACGGATATCATTTTTGTCAATACCACGTAATAACAAACCTGCATTATCACCGGCTTCACCTTCGTCAAGGATTTTGCGGAACATTTCTACACCGGTAACAGTAGAAGTAAGTGGTTTTTCCATCAAACCAACGATTTCTACAGGTTCACCGGTTTTGATTCTGCCTCTTTCGATACGACCTGTAGCCACTGTACCACGACCGGTAATTGAGAATACGTCTTCAACACTCATCAGGAATGGAAGATCTACTGCACGTGCAGGAAGCGGGATGTAGCTGTCAACAGCGTCCATCAATTCCTCAACGGTTTTAACCCATTTTTCTTCACCGGCCAAAGCGCCTGATGCAGAACCTTTAATAATGGGTACATTATCGCCATCAAATCCTTGCTTAGACAGTTCTTCACGAATTTCCATTTCTACTAAGTCTAACAATTCAGGATCGTCCACTAAGTCAACTTTGTTCATATACACTACCATACGAGGTACACCTACCTGACGAGCCAACAGGATGTGCTCTTTGGTTTGAGGCATCGGACCATCAGTAGCAGCAACTACTAAGATAGCGCCATCCATCTGGGCAGCGCCCGTAATCATATTTTTTACATAGTCAGCGTGACCAGGACAATCCACGTGAGCATAGTGACGATTTTCTGTTTGATACTCAACGTGTGCAGTATTAATAGTAATACCTCTTTCTTTTTCTTCAGGTGCACCATCAATATCGTCATACTTTGCAGCTTTAGCCAAACCCTTCTGAGAAAGGATGCTGGTAATTGCAGCAGTCAAAGTAGTCTTGCCATGGTCAACGTGACCAATGGTGCCAATGTTTACGTGGGGTTTCTCCCTCTTAAAGGTCTCTTTTGACATTGTTATAGATTTTTAATTGTTTTTATAAATATTTAAATATATATATATCAGCTATTATGCCGATAAAATTCCTGCAACCGGATTGAGCCGTTGATGAGAATTGAACTCACGACCTCTTCCTTACCAAGGAAGTGCTCTACCACTGAGCTACAACGGCTTGTTACTTCTTCTTTTTCAACGCTTAGCTCCTGTGTAGCTCAGCTCTTTTATATCAAATATCTTTTGTTGCCCGAAAGTTTATCTCAAAACAACTTATTACTGAGCGGGAGACGAGGCTCGAACTCGCCACCTATAGCTTGGAAGGCTATCGCTCTACCAAATGAGCTACTCCCGCTTGATAATTTCAAATATATCTAAGATCTTGTGGGCAAGGATGGATTCGAACCACCGAACTCCGAAGAGGACAGATTTACAGTCTGTTGCCGTTGGCCACTTGGCTACTTGCCCTAAAATTGAGCCGAAGAAGGGAGTCGAACCCGCGACCTGCTGATTACAAATCAGCTGCTCTACCAACTGAGCTACTTCGGCTTATTTTTAAAGAACTTCCTTATTTTTGGACAAATTATACCTCCCCAAAAATTTTGGAAGGCAAAGGTAAGGGAATTTCCTAAAGTTAAAAAATCCTTTCCATCTTTTTTTTTAAAATTCCCAATTGCAAAGATAATTTTACTTTCAAACGTGGTTTTTCGATAATAAATGTTAACCTAATCCTAATTGTATCTTTATTATTGGTACGCAATTATGACCACAATATTGAAACCATAAGCAACCCAAACGAACAAAAAAGCGAAGAATCCAAAGATATTGCAAATTCTTGGGCATAAAAAAGCCCCACCGAAGCGAGGCTGTTATAATTAGGCTATCATTTTCTCTTTTCGTCTTTTTACCTGATTTACAAGTGAATCAAAAGCACTGTCAAAGGATTCTTCAAAGGATTTGCTGGTGCATTTCACAAAAAAATTATGCCCCGGCACATGCACTTTAATTTCTACTACTTTGTCTTTAATGGTGTGTACCACGTTGTCTAACCTTAGGAACACATAGGACTCGATAATCCGATCATGAAACGTGTTGAGTTTTTCCATCTTGCGATTTACAAAATCCATCAACTTTTTGTCTGCGTCAAAATTAACCGTTTGAATGTTCACATTCATAATTGTTTCATTTAAAAAGTGAATAATCTTATTAAAAAGCTATTTCAAAGAGCTTTAATCTTTCGATTTAAAGTTACGCATTAATAACTTTTTTCCAAAATAAATAATACCTAATTTTTTTTTAAATTTTTCTCAGGATTTGGGATGCGCTTTTTTGTACACCTCTTTGAGTTTTTCAATGGTGTTATGAGTATAAACCTGTGTAGCGGCAAGGCTGGAATGTCCCAAAAGCTCCTTCACTGCATTTATATCAGCGCCTTTATTCATCAAATGGGTGGCAAAACTATGCCTTAACACATGAGGGCTTTTTTTATCAAGTGTAGGTATAGTTGATAACTGCTTGTTTATCAATAGGTAAGCATATTTTGGGTATAATTTTTTTCCCTTTTCGGTTACCAGTAGTTCTTCAGCATATTCGGCAAATTCTTTTCTTTTAAGAGCGCAATAGGTTTCAATTGACTTCAAAGTGTCATTAGTTAAAGGAATTATCCGCTCCTTATTTCCCTTACCCAGCACTTTTATCTGCCTCCTTTTGATATCAACCTGAGACTCTTTCAATCCAATCAGTTCACTCAAACGCATTCCGGTTACATAAAACAACTCGGTGAGCAAGCCCGCATTGAGTATTTTCCAGTGATTTTCACCTTCAAAAGCCTCTTTGTTGGATTGCAATTTTTCTATATCGGTTTCCTTCAAAAAAGAAGGCAGCCTTTTGTTAGCCTTTGGAGAAACTACTTTTGTCATTGGATTTGTTTCCAACTCACCGGTTTTAATCAGGTATTTGAAAAAAGACTTTAAAGTAGAGATTTTTCGGTTAATGCTGCGCGAACTAATATTTTCATCCTTAAGCCGGGCTAACCAGCTTCTTACAAACTGATAACTGATTGCTGAAGGACTATTTATCTGATACGTTTGTGATAAAAAATCCCAAAAATCAGTCAAATCATTTTGGTAAGCAATAATAGTATGCTCCGAAAACCTCTTTTCAAACTTCAGATAGTTGATAAACAATTGAATATAATGCCGATAATCTGTATGCATAAAAAAAGCTCCAAATATTTTGGAGCTACAATTATATATAAAAAACAAAAAACTTTACAATTCTATTTTTCCACTTACAATCTGTTGTTTGTAAACTGCTTTTAAACGTTGATCTCGTTTTTTTACAGAAGGCTTGGTAAAGTGCTGACGTTCACGGAGTTGCAACAAAGTTTTTGACCTTTCAAACTTTTTTTTGTACTTTTTTAAAGCCTTATCAATATTTTCGCAGTCTTTAGAATCAATAATTAACATAATTTGTATATACCTCCTTTGGTAGTTTTTTTGAGGTTGCAAAGATAGAGAATTAATTGTTTTTAACAAAAAAAACAGGTAATAAATTGAAAAAATATTTTAAAAACCATATAATTAACAAGCAAAATGTTTACAGGAATCATTGAAACAACCGGAATTGTGAGAAAAATTGCTGAAAGCGGCACCAATAAATCTTTCGAAATAGAAAGCAATATCGGGCAGGAACTAAAGATAGACCAAAGCCTGAGCCATAACGGCGTGTGCCTAACAGTGGAACGGGTAGAAAACAACATCCACCGCGTAACTGCCATTGAAGAAACCCTGAAAAAAAGCAATCTGGGCTTGCTACAAGAAGGTTCGGAAGTGAATTTAGAAAGATGTATGCTAATGAACGGCAGAATTGATGGTCACATAGTGCAGGGGCATGTGGACGATACTGCGGTTTGCACAAAAGTGGTTGAAAAAGAAGGAAGTTGGGAATATGAATTCGGCTACGACCCTAAATTTGCCGCCCTGGTTATCGAAAAAGGCTCCATCTGCCTCAATGGCATCAGTCTGACGGTTTTTGATGTAAAAAACGATTCATTCAGGGTGGCCATCATTCCCTACACATTCGAGCATACCAATATTAAATTTATAAAACTAAGCGATAGGGTTAATATTGAATTTGATTTGATAGGAAAATATATTTTGAGGCAAAATGAAATTGCTGCCAATTGATGTAATCTTTGAAAGCAATAGCTCAACTTAAATTTTCATATTTAGACAGAATATTTGGCAAAGCAGGGTAATTTTGCAATTGCTTTCGCATTAATCTCAAATAATTGAATATTAACCGTATAAAATAAATTTTAAACTCCGCAAATGTCATTAACCGCCATTTCACCCATTGATGGAAGATATCAAAAACAGGTACAGCCACTTCAGGAATACTTCAGCGAGTATGCCTTAATAAAATATAGGGTTTTCATTGAAATTGAATATCTCTTGTTTTTGGCCGATAAAAGATTTCTGAAACTGCCGGCAGCAGCAAGAAAACACCTGAAACAATTAATGGACAACTTCAACCTCACAGATGCCGAAGCAATCAAAGAAATCGAAAAAACGACCAATCACGATGTTAAAGCAGTGGAATATTTTCTTAAAAACGAATTAGAAAAAACGAATGGTTCCGAAGCAAAAGAATGGATTCATTTTGGGCTGACCTCTCAGGACATTAACAACACGGCCATTCCGCTTTTGTGGAAGCATGCAATGGAATATGAGCTGCTTCCGGCCTATATCAATCTGCAACACAGCCTTCATCAACTGGCATCCGGCTGGAAAAATGTTTCAATGCTGGCGCGCACCCATGGCCAACCGGCCTCCCCTACTACGCTTGGAAAGGAAATCATGGTATTTGTGGAACGTGTTCAGAATCAAATTGACTTGTTTTCTTTTATCCCATATACTGCAAAATTTGGCGGCGCCACCGGAAACTTCAATGCGCACCACGTGGCTTTTCCTAAAACCGACTGGATAAGGTTTGCAAATAATTTTGTAGCCGATGTTTTAGGTCTGCAAAGAATGCAGTTTACCACACAGATTGAGCATTATGATAATCTGGCGGCACATTTTGACAATATTAAACGCCTCAACAACATACTTATTGATTTATGTCGTGATGTGTGGACGTACATCAGTATTGATTATTTTAAACAAAAAACCAAAGCCGGCGAGGTGGGGTCTTCGGCAATGCCGCATAAGGTAAATCCGATTGACTTTGAAAATGCAGAAGGTAATCTGGGTATTGCCAATTCGCTGTTGGAGCACCTTGCTTCAAAACTGCCAGTTAGTCGCCTGCAAAGAGACCTTACCGATAGCACAGTGTTGAGAAATATTGGCGTACCGGTAGCACATACAATTATTGCCATAAAAAGCATAGAGAAAGGATTAGGCAAATTGATTTTACACGAGTCGAAACTGAAAGAAGACCTGAACAACAACTGGGCAGTGGTGGCAGAAGCTGTTCAAACCATCCTGCGCCGCGAAAACTACCCTAATCCTTATGAGGCATTAAAAGAACTTACCAGAGGAAAAGACGGCATTACTAAGGAATCCATGCATCAGTTCATCAAAAAACTCAAAGTTTCGGCTACTGTCAAAAAAGAGTTATTAAAAATCACTCCGCATAATTATACAGGAATAACGGCAGAATATTAAGGAAATTAATAAAGAAAAATAGGCTTTCTATAACATTATCAGGCTTACATTTGCGGCTTTAATAATATTGTATGAAGCAGATTATTCTTTTTAGTTTATTATTCGTGTTAACAATCAGCGCCTATGCCCAGAAAAAACCGGTAAAAAAAGCGCCTGCCAAAAAACCGGCTCCGGCTGTGGTAGCATCAAGCCAAACCACCCTCAAAAACCTGTCCGACTCCGCCAGCTATTCATTGGGTATTAATATTGCCACCTCTCTCAACAAAGACCTGAACGACCTGAACTTCAATCTGGTGATGAAAGGAATGAAGGATGTGTTTGATAAAAAACCATTTACCATTAGTGAGGAAGAATCCATAAACGTGCTAAACGAATATTCCGCCAAAGCAAGAGAAGAAAAACTGCAAAAAACCATTGACGAAGAACGAGCCTTCTTTGAAAAAAATAAATCTAAATCAGGAGTTTTTACTACTGCTACAGGTTTGCAATACGAAGTAGTAAAGGACGGCACGGGCGCTAAACCAACGGCAAAAGATACTGTAATTTGTCATTATCGCGGTACATTGCTGGACGGAACCGAGTTTGACCAATCTTATGAAAGAGGCGAGCCGCTCACTATTCCGGTTTCTGCCGTAATCAAGGGCTGGACAGAAGGTCTGCAACTGATGAATGTGGGTTCCAAATTTAAGTTTTATATCCCCTACGAATTGGGCTATGGACTGCACGGAGCGCCACCTGCCATTCCACCCGCCTCCGCCTTAATTTTTGAAGTAGAACTGTTGCAAATTAAAAAAGGTTCTTAATTGATGTGGATGACGATTGCAGAAAACATTTTATAAAAATTTATGCGCAAACGTTTGCGCATTTTTCTCCAAAACCCTTACTTTTGGTGCCTTATTAATCTGATTGAAAAATTGAACAGGCAATAAATGAGGTATTTTCAACATTTTTAGCTCCAAAATTTCATAAACCTGAAGAAAACTATTAAAAATTATCAACCATACCATTTCTAAATGAACATTATAAAAAAACATCCTATCAAAAACATGGGGTACAATTTTATCCCCAAAGAATATTTACCCGAAGGGAAAGATGAATACTACCTCCGGTTTCAGCAAAACCCTGCCACCGACTACCGCCCACTTTCAGCAGCCGAAATCACCGTACTGAAATCGAACGGTAACAGGTGCAACAACTGGGAGGATGTGCTGGTAAGAGATGGTATTGACATCCATTTAATTGAAAGATGTACTTTTTACGGATTGGTGCGAATAGGCAAACTGGAACCGTTGTTTCTGGAGTTCAGCGAGTTCAGAACGGCAGTAGGATTGTATAACTGCCTGATTGTCAGTTGTGATATTGGCAATAATGTAGTATTGAAAAACGTTAGATTTTTAAGCTATTATATTATTGAAGATGATGTAATTATAGCTAATGTTAATGAAATGTCATGCACCTCGCACACCAAGTTTGGCAATGGTATTATTAAGGAAGGAGAAACTGAAGATGTGCGGATATGGCTGGAACTATGCAACGAAAATGGCGGTAGAAAGGTAATGCCCTTCGATGGGATGTTGCCGGCAGATGCCTGGATGTGGTCAAAGTATAGAGGAGATAAAGAATTAATGGAGGCATTTAAAAGATTTACCGGACAATTGTTTGATTCCAAACGTGGATATTATGGTACCGTGGGCAGAAGAACGGTTATAAAAAACACACAAATCATCAAGGATGTAAAAATAGGTTCCGATGCCTACATAAAAGGAGCCAACAAGCTGAAAAACCTCACCATCAACTCATCTGCAGATGCAAAATCTCAGATTGGCGAAGGCTGCGAAATGGTGAACGGAATTATGGGTTACGGCAGCAGATCGTTTTATGGGGTGAAGGCAGTTCGCTTTATTCTGGGTTCGTTTTCCCAACTGAAATATGGGGCCAGACTAATTAATTCTTACCTTGGAGACAACTCCACCATTTCCTGTTGCGAGGTATTGAACTCACTCATTTTTCCTGCACACGAACAGCATCACAACAATTCGTTTCTTTGTGCATCGTTGGTAATGGGTCAAAGTAATATCGCTGCCGGCGCTACCATCGGTTCTAATCATAACTCAAGAGGCCCCGATGGAGAACTGCAGGCCGGACGTGGTTTCTGGCCGGGACTATGTGTAAGTCTAAAACATAATTCGAAATTCGCTTCCTATACCATGCTGGCCAAAGGCGATTACCCTGCCGAATTGAATATTTTGCTACCCTTTTCATTAGTAAGCAATGATGTTCACAACGACAAATTAGTAATAATGCCCGCTTACTGGATGCTGCACAATATGTACGCCATAGCCAGAAACGAACAAAAATTCAGGGCAAGAGACAATAGAATACAAAAAACCCAATTGCTGGAATACGATTTTTTGGCGCCAGATACAATTAACGAAATATTTTCGGCGCTCCATCTGTTGAAACTGTTTACCGGAAAGGCTTTTTACCAAAAAAATAAAATGCACGGCAGCGATGAAGATTTTGTGCAAAAAGGTGAGTCGCTTCTGGAAAACGAGTCTCCGTCGGTAGCCCAATTGGATATTGTGGCCGATGGATTTGAGAACTCACAACGACCTGTTCAAATAGTAAAAGTACAGCAAGCCTACCATATTTATAAAAAATTAATCGTTTTCTATGGTACCTCACAAATAATACGACTCATTGATAATCAGCACATAACTTCGTTTGAAGCATTGATGACTCAACTTTCGGCAGCTATAAAAAGAAAAAGCTGGATGAATATTGGAGGGCAATTAATTCCTGAGGAGGATTTCAACGATTTGATAAAGGATATCAAAGAAGTTAAAATAATCGGATGGCATGATGTGCATAATTTCTATGCGCGCGAATCAGCAGCCTATTTAATCAACAAAGCAAATCATGCAATTGCCTCATTATTCGACATTTACAAAATAGACAAAAAGGATTTCACCCCTGAATTTTTAATTCATTTGTTTAGTGAATTTTTGGCAACCAAGGAATGGATGGTAAAAAACATTGTGGAATCGAAGGCAAAAGATTATAAAAACCCATTTAGAAAAATGGTGTACGATAGCGCCGAAGAAATGGAAAATGTGGTTGGCCGCTTAGAAGACAACCCATTTATCAACGAACAAACAAAAGAACTTTCAGAAATCAAACAAAAAGTGGCAGCTTTGATTACTGCTTTTTCATAAATTATTCGTCAAGACAAGTCTATTATTTGGCAAACAATTTGTGCTAACAACTTTTAGAACATATTTTGTAAAGATTTTATTATCGCTGTTGCGAATAACCGGATTTTTACGTCTATATATAAAATAGTCAACAATAATAATACCATGAAGCATTTGTATTCTATCCTCTTAATTGCTGTTTTGGCAAGTCTCTTTTTTAGCTGTGCCAAAAAAAGTGTTCCGGAGGGTGAAAGCAACCCCGAGGCAATTCAAAAATCTATCAGCATTGCAGCGCCGGTAGCAAATTCGATCACCGAGTTTTCCTTTGATTTCTTCAAAACGCTTCAAAACGATCCTGAATACGCCAAGAAGAATACTTTTGTTTCGCCACTCAGCCTTCATATTGCATTGGGGATGTTGGTAAATGGCGCTACAGGTACTACCAAGGCTGAGATTATGCAGGCCATACATGCTGAAAGCCTTTCACAGGAAGATTTAAATGCGACTTATAAAACACTATTGAACGATCTTCCCAAAGCAGACCCTAAAGTTCAGTTGGCCTTGGCCAATTCTATATGGTACAGAAACAGTTTTCCGGTGGAAGCAGATTTTTTAAACACAATGAAGAATTCTTTTAATGCAAAAATTGCAGGATTGCCTTTTGTACCATCTGATGTAAATACCATTAACCAATGGGCTGCCGACAATACCAATCAAAAAATTAAGAAAGTGCTCTCAACCATTAGTCCAGACGATGTCATGTTTTTGATGAATGCCCTTTATTTTAAAGGCGACTGGACCAATAAGTTTGATAAAAGTGAAACTAAAGACCAGATTTTTAATTTGCAGGGCGGAAGTACCAAAACCGTTAAAATGATGAATAAAACGGACAATTTCGATTATTTTGCCGGAAATGATTTTGCAGCCTTACAATTACCTTATGGAAACAAACAGTTCAGCGCTACTATCATTCTTCCTAATGAAGGCAAAACTATTGAAAGCATCATGGATAATTTCGACTTTGCAAAATGGAATCAGTTACAAAGTAGTTTACACAGCAATAAAGTTATTGTAGGCTTACCCAAATTTAAATTGGAACAGGAGTTTATGCTAAACAAAACCATGCAAAATCTGGGCATGCAAAAAGCATTTAAAACAGTGGCAGAACTCACCGGCATCAGCAAACCAGGAAATATTTATGTGAGTTTTGTAAAACAAAACACTTTTGCTGCTGTGGATGAAGAAGGTACAGAAGCAGCAGCAGTAACTACTATTGCAGTAGGAGTCACATCCGTAGGCCCAGGTTCTACACCTAAGTTTGTTTGTGATCGCCCGTTTGCCATCATCATCAGTGAAAAAACATCCAATACCATATTATTTATGGGCAAAATCATGAACCCCGAGTTCAGTTAACTCCCCATATATCTTCCTCAAAGCCTCGCGATGAATTATGTTCTCCGGGGCTTTTGTTATTATGAGAAAAAATAATTTACAACCCATACTCAGGAACCCAAACTCACTGCCATCAAAAAACCGTACTTTTGCACCCTAAAATTTTTTATTACAGATGACAATTTCATATAAATGGCTGAGTGAATACCTACCCGAAATAGTGAAGCCCGAAAAACTGGCGCATATTCTTACTTCCATCGGATTGGAAGTGGAGGCTGTGGAGGATTATGAAGAATTTAAAGGTGGTCTTAAAGGATTGCTTGTAGGCGAGGTGCTTACCTGCGAACAACATCCCAATGCCGATAAACTGAAATTAACTACCGTAAATGTTGGCGCCGAAAAACCATTGAATATTGTGTGTGGCGCGCCTAATGTAGCCGTAGGCCAAAAGGTGGTTGTAGCTCCGGTGGGCGCTACCATCTACCCTGTCAACCATGAGCCGATAACCATGAAGCTGGCGAAGATCAGGGGCGAAGAAAGTCAGGGTATGATTTGTGCCGAAGATGAAATCGGACTGGGGCAAGCGCATGACGGCATCATGGTTTTACCCGAAAACCTGAAACCCGGCACTCCCGTAGCAAAATATTTTGAAATTTATACAGATACTATTTACGAAATAGGTCTCACACCCAACCGCATGGATGCCATGAGCCACTGGGGTGTTGCCCGTGATGTGTGCGCTTATCTGTCGCACCACGAAAATAGAGACATCCGGCCCAAACTGCCCACCGGCAACCAGTTCAAAGCGCTTAAAGGAGTGAATCCGATAACAGTTAGTGTAGAAAACACTGTAGCCAGCCCAAGATATAGCGGCATCTGTATCAATAATGTAACCATCGCCGAATCTCCCAAATGGTTGAAAAACAAGCTGAAAGCAATTGGTCAGCGACCTATCAACAATATGGTGGACATTACCAATTATATATTGCACGAAACCGGTCAGCCGCTTCATGCTTTTGATGCCGACCAGATTAAGGGCGGAAAAGTAATCGTAAAAAACCTGCCGGACGGAAGCACATTTGTTACACTTGATGAAAAAGAAAGAAAACTGAGCAGCGAAGACCTGATGATTTGTGATGCTGAGGGCGGAATGTGTATCGGTGGGGTTTTTGGAGGTTTGCATAGCGGCGTAACCGATGCTACAAAAAACATTTTTTTGGAAAGCGCCCATTTTGATCCGGTTACCATCAGAAAAACTTCTTTCAGACATGGACTTCGTACAGACGCAGCCACCCGTTTCGAAAAAGGAGCCGATATATCAGCAACCGTCAATGTGCTCAAAAGAGCCACACTGCTCATTCAGGAAATCTGCGGCGGAGAGGTAGCTTCGGATATTTATGACGTATATCCACAGCCGAAATCTAAACAGGAAATTATTTTAAAATATCACTACCTGAAAAAACTGAGTGGCAAAAACTACCATCCCGATGGCGTGAAAAGAATTTTACAATCGCTTGGTTTTACAATCGAAAAAGAAAGCATTGATTCACTGCATATTAGCGTGCCTTTTCATAAACCCGATATCAGCCTGCAGGCAGATGTAGTGGAGGAAATACTGAGAATTGATGGATTGGACAATGTGGACATTCCCAGCGCTATCACCATCTCGCCCTCTATTGATGAAAATATTGAGGCCGAAATTCAAAAAGAAAGGGCATCCAACTATTTGGCAGGTTTGGGATTCAACGAAATTCTTACCAATTCCATTACCAATAAGGCCTATTTTAGCGAAGAAGAACTGACTACATCCGTAAAAATGAAAAACAGCCTGAGCGCAGAACTGAATATCATGCGTCCCAACATGCTGGAAACCGGTCTGGAAGTGGTGGCACATAACCTCAACCGAAAAAACGACAATCTGAAATTATTTGAATTTGGCAAAACCTATTCTGTTAATTCAAAAGGCAAATTTGAAGAGCCGGAACATCTTTGCCTCTATATGACCGGCAACCTTCAAAACAAAACCTGGAAACACAGCGCATTCCCAATCGACTTTTACTCAATAAAAGGTGCTGTAGAAAAATTGTTGGGTCTGCTTGGATTGACAAATATTTCATACAACGAAAATATTTCTAACCAGCTGCAATCAGGATTATCTATTATGGCAGGTCAGCATATTATAGGCGAAGTAGGTACTGTTAGCAAAAAAGTGCAGGTACGGTACGACATTAAACCTGTGGTTCTTTATGCCGATTTGAGCTGGAACGCTATTTTAAAAATGGCGCTTAGGAACAAACCAACTTTTCAGGCCATACCCAAGTTCCCCGCAGTACAGCGAGATATTGCTATGGTGGGAGCTAAAGAGCTGAAATACAGCTTGGTAGAAAATACAGTAAAGAAACTGAATTTGAAAAAACTACAATCCATTCAGTTGTTTGATGTGTTTGAAAGTGAAAAATTGGGTAAAGACAAAAAATCAATCGCCGTTAATTTCGTATTTTTGGATGAAGAGAAAACATTAACCGATACTGAGATTGAAGGCTGGATGAAAAAAATAATGCAAACCCTCGAAAAGGATTTGCAGGTTGAAATCAGAAAATAAACTCAGGTACAGCAGTGACTCCCGAAATTGAACAAAAATTAAAAGCATTACATCTAAAAATTGAAGCGCTTGTAAGAAGTAATTCAACGCTTCAAAAAGAGAATAATGCCCTTAATGAAGCGTTGAAGGAAAGCAGGCACAGTTCTCAAAATCTGATAAAGTCGATCGAAAAAGTTCAAAATCAATTAGATATTGCAAAATACAGTCAGGCAGGAATGACACCCGACGAAAAAAAGAATTTTGAAAAAAAAATTAGCCGTTTTGTAAAGGAAATTGATAAATGTATTGCATTGTTAAGCGTTTAAAATCGCGCCTTCCATGTCAGAAAATTTAATGTCCATAAATATTCAGATTGCCGACCGCCATTATCGCATCAGGGTAAAACCAGATGATGAACAAGCGGTAAGAAAAACCATCAGCATCATCAATGACAAAATCATAGCGTTCAAAAACAATTTTCCCGGCAAGGATATGCAGGATTACATTTCGATGGTTTTGCTTTGGTATGCCACAGAAAGCAATACAAAAACAGTATCGCTCGCTGATGAAAAAGATATACTGGAAAAACTAAACCAGATAGAAAAACTTCTGGTGAGCTGATAACATATAATTTTAAAATTTTTGCTTCTTTGTGATATTTAATTCAAAATTATTGCTTATCCTTTATTATCTTCGCCCACAACCTGTTTGAATTTAAACAGGTATTTATTTGATTTATAACGAATTGTGATAATTTTCGCAAAAAAATGAATTTTAATGGAACCCATAATAATTACAGTAATCACCGCTGTCATTGCCTTAGCAGCAGGCATCATGGCAGGCAAATTTATTTTTGCCAAAAATACTAAAAGGCAGGTTGAAGAGGCCGAACTACATGCAAAAAACATAGTAAAAGAAGCTGAATTAAGAGCAGAAAATATTCGAAAAGAAAAAGAATTAGAAGCAAAAGAGCGGTTTGTATCGCTGAAATCGGCTCATGAAAAAGAAGTAAATGAAAGAAACCGAAAATTGGCCGACAGTGAAAACAGAATTAGGCAAAAAGAACAGTCGCTCAATCAAAAAGAGGCCAATGCCGATAGACAAATTAAAGAAAATGATGTTATAAAAGACAGCCTGAACAAACAACTGGAGTTAGTTGATAAAAAGCGTACCGAACTGGAAAAACACCAGGAAGAGCATATTCAGCGCCTTGAGAAAATAGCCGGATTAACAGCAGAAGAAGCTAAAAATCAATTGGTTGAGAGTTTGAAAAAGGAAGCGCAAACAATGGCAATCGGGATGCAACAGGAGATAATTGACGATGCCAAACAGAAAGCTAACAAAGAAGCCCGAAAAATCATTATCCAAACTATTCAGCGTACTGCGGCAGAACAGGCTATCGAAAACTCAATTACTGTGTTCAACCTCGAAAGCGATGAAATAAAAGGGCAGATTATCGGTCGCGAAGGTCGAAATATCCGTGCATTGGAAGCAGCCACCGGTGTTGACTTGATTGTTGACGACACACCCGAAGCTATTCTTCTTTCATGTTTCGATCCGCTTCGCAGAGAAATAGCACGGCTTAGTTTGCAACGCTTAGTAGCCGATGGCCGTATTCACCCAGCCCGAATTGAGGAAGTAGTGGAAAAAACACGCAGGCAAATTGAAGAACAAGTGATGGAAGTGGGTGAAAGAACGGTGATTGATTTGGGGATACACGGCCTGCACAAAGAATTAGTGCGTATGGTAGGTCGTATGCGTTATCGCTCATCTTATGGTCAAAACCTGCTGATGCACAGCAGGGAAACAGCCAATCTTTGTGCACTGATGGCCTCGGAACTGGGAATGAACCCCAAACTGGCTAAAAGAGCAGGTTTGTTGCACGACATCGGAAAAGTCCCCGATGAAGAAAGCGAATTGAGCCATGCTTTATTAGGAGCCAAATTAGCCGAGAAATATGGCGAAAACCCTGCGATTGTCAATGCAATTGCCGCCCACCACGATGAGGTAGAAATGCAATACGTCATCTCCCCCATCGTGCAGGCATGCGATGCCATAAGCGGCGCCCGACCTGGTGCCAGACGCGAAATCATGCAGCAGTACCTCCAGCGCATTAAAGACTTAGAAACCCTGGCCATGAGCTATCAAGGGGTAGAAAAGGCATATGCTATTCAGGCAGGGCGCGAGCTGAGGGTGATAGTAGAGTCGGACAAAGTGAGCGATCAGGGCAGCGACAAACTGTCATTTGAAATAGCTCAAAAAATACAGACCGAAATGACCTTTCCCGGACAAATAAAAGTAACCGTTATACGCGAAAAAAGAGCTATTAACGTAGCCAGATAATAATTATCTGAAAAAAAACCGAAAAGCAAGGCTACATTATTTGGTTATTAACGATATGGTCATTACCTTTGCACTCCTTAAATTTTGAGTTATGAGCAGCGCTATTGATTTTATACATGAGCAACTGACCCCCAGAAAGAGTTTCCCTGCTTTCAAAGCGGGAGATAATATTACCGTAAATTATAAAATTATTGAAGGTAATAAAGAACGTATTCAGTCTTTCAAGGGAGATGTGATAAAAAAGCAAGGAACCGGCAGCACTGCCAGCTTCACCGTAAGAAAAGTATCTGACGGCGTGGGAGTAGAAAGAATTTTCCCTTTCACTTCGCCCAATATTGATTCTATTATATTACACAAAGTGGGTCAGGTACGCCGTGCCAAACTGTTTTATCAAAGAGAAAGGAGTGGTAAAAGCGCCCGTATCCGTGAAAAACGCATGGCTGTTGCTATTAAAGAGGCTAAAGAAAAAGCATAACCGTTTTTCGAGTGTTTTAAATGAATTAAATCCTGCTATCGGCGGGATTTTTGCTTTTTAAAAAACAAATAGCATAGTTAATTGTATTACTTTAAGAAAAGAGTTTGTTTTTAATTGCATTTTTAATTGTGCATAGCGTATATTTGACATCTAATTTATAAACAATGGCAAACATATATTTTTTATTGCTGGGTGGTCAGGAATGGATTTGGATTATTTTGGCTTTATTATTGTTATTTGGCGGTAAAAAAATTCCTGAACTAATGCGTGGTTTGGGTAAAGGTATCCGTGAATTTAACGATGCTAAAGACAATGTAAAACGAGAAATAGAAGAAGGAGCCAATTCTGTTTCTACCGGCAGCTCAAAGAAAGAAGATTAATTTTCAATTATATCTTTTCCAAATCCTGCAAGCATCTATGATTTGCAGGATTTTTAGTTTTTGTACCCTTTGGCGGAACACAGGAACACTTTTTCAAACAAATACACCAGACACCAGCAAAACTTAAATACCTCATCTGAATCCGGACAATTTTGTCAGTGATAAATTAATTTTTAACATACTGATAATCAAAACATTATCAAAAAACCTCCACTATTGCGCAAATTAGTAAATGTTAAAATATTATCCGATATAATAATAAATTAGTATAAATTTTTATCTTTGCAGCCGACTAAAAACAATTTTCTTAAGGAAAACCCGTTTATACAAATTGAATCTTTTGATGTTGAGCATGAGTTTTTGACCAGGATTCAATCACTAAAGTTTAAAAAATGACAAAAATTAATAAATCAATTTTACCAATAATCATCCTTTTACTTTTTTCTACTTCCGCTTTTGCACAGTTGGACCCTGTAAAATACGAGGATGCACTTACCGACAAACCCGAAACACCTCTTACAAAAACCGAAATAGCAGTAAAAGCAGATCCGAAACAGAGTTTCAAAAGTCTTTTTGAAGAAGCTGCCGCATCAAAAACAAAGAGCTTCAAAGATGTGAATACCGAACACCTCAATCCGATGGCAGCGAGTTTTGTAGATGATTATATGAAGCGACACAGCAAAACGCTCAACTCGTTGAAAATATGGGCAAAGCCTTATTTTGATATGATGGACGATGTGCTGAGTGAGAACGGAATACCCAAACAGTTGAAATATCTGGCAGTAATTGAGTCGCACCTGAAAGCATCTGCAGTATCATGGGCTGGCGCAGTTGGCCCCTGGCAGTTTATGCCCGAAACCGGTAGAAGAATGGGGCTACAGGTTAATAAATTTAATGATGAAAGAAGAGACTATCTAAAAAGTACTTACGCAGCCAGTAAATATTTGAACCATCTTTACGACCAGTATCGGGATTGGCTGCTGGTGGTAGCAGCATATAACTGTGGCCCCGGAAGGGTAAATTCAGCCATAACAAGATCTGGAAGCAAGAACTTCTGGGACTTGCAATACTACCTGCCTGCCGAAAGCAGAATGCATGTTAAGAAATTCATTGCCACCCATTACATCATGGAAGGCGAAGGCGGAGTGGCTACTGCAACACCCCTGACTAAGGAGCAGGAAATGGAAATGATGCCCACTGCTACAGATGAACTTACCCACCAAAACGTAAAACTGCATACCATCAGCGGGCGGTATAATTCCAAGACAGTAGCAAAATATTTAGAAATGGATATGGCAGAATTCAACAAACTGAATCCTAATATGGATAGGATTTTGGCTGCCAGCAGTACCTACCAGTTAAAAATACCTTTAAATAAAGTAGAATTGTTTTTAAGCAAAAAGAACCAAATGCTGAATGATTCAATTATGATGATTTTGAATCCCGATTATCAGAACTAAACTTTTCACTTTCACTATTTTTCAGAAAAAGATAACCCCTTCCTTTTTTAATCTTCAATGATACGATTAAACTGAGAATCTAAATGAGCGCGCATGGTTTCTCTGAATTGCTGTGGAGTGCCATGTTCCAACACATTCACCAGATCTTTGTGCGAAGCATAAAGACCGTTGTTTTCTCGTTTTTTTACTATTGAACTTCTTTCCACATGGCCAAAAACCGGTAAAAGCATTTTTTGAAACTTCATCAGCGTTTGGTTTCCTGTTATTTCATATAATTTTCCGTGAAAGGCCTTTTCATGTTCTGCATGAAACATCAAACCTTTGGAAGCATCAGGCTCTTCCTGCACTATTTGTTTTAAAGTAGCAATATCCTCCGGCGTTACCCGTCTAAAAAGCAAATCGGCCATTCCAATTTCCAAAACCAACCTTAACTCAAATATTTCCTTCAAAGTATCATCACTCAAAATATAGGGATTCATACTTTTTGAAAGGTTATTAAACAAATCAGGACTGGTTATTACTGCGCCCTTTTTCTTCTTTGATTCTATCAATCCCATCATTCTCAGTCTTAGAAGCGCCTCCCTTACAACAGTACGACTCACTCCCAACAACTCGGTAAGCTCCAGTTCTTTGGGAATGGAATCACCTACCTTTAGTTTTCGTTGGTTGAGTAAATCAACCAGGTTTGCCTCTACTCTATCAACAAGCGTTTGATTATCAATCGTTTTAAAATACTTCTCATTCATTTCAATACTAATATTATGTACTACCTATTGCAAAAGTAATCATGAAAACCACATAACATGGTATTATGTTTTTTCTTTCTTAAAAAAAAAGTTAAAAAAAATTTGGAAATAACGTTACGGCTCCCTATCTTTGTTATGTTATACATAATATTTTAACTAAAAATCAAATGTCTATGCGATCTGCTTTATTAAAATGGGGGCTTTTCCTTCTTGGCTTCCTTATTTACACAACGGCCTGGTCTCAAACCAAAACCATAACCGGTATGGTATTGGATGAAAGTTCGGGAGCTGCGCTTCAAGGCGCTACAGTGGCAGTAAAAGGTAAAACTGCTACGACAACCACAAACGATGTGGGAGAATTCACAATTTCAGCATCACCAACCGATGTGCTGGAGATTTCCTACGCCGGTTATACCACAAAAACTGTTACTGTAGGTAATCAGGATAACATTGTGGTAACTTTGAGTACTGCGGCTACTTCCAAATTAGACGAGGTGGTAGTGATTGGTTATGGTACACAAAAGAGGTCTAAACTTACCGGTTCGGTATCAAAGTTAGATAACAAGATACTGGAATCGGGTATGCGCTCCAACCCCGCGCAGGCTTTGGCGGGTACAATACCCGGTGTGCGTGTAGCAACAGGTACCGGCCGGCCGGGTTCATTACCTTCAATAATTTTAAGAGGTGGTACTAACTTTGATGGTACCGGAAGTCCTTTAATTTTAATTGACGGACAGGTAAGAAGTTCACTTAGCGACATCAATCCCGAAGAAATTGGAAGTATGGAGGTACTGAAAGATGCTTCTGCTACAGCAATTTATGGCGCAAGAGCCAGTAATGGTGTAATTCTTATTACTTCTAAAAAAGGGAAAACAGGTTCTTCCTCTTTAAGCGTAAAGGCAAAAACCGGTATTAACTACCTGAATATACCCTACCATTACCTAAATGCCGGTGATTATCTTAAATGGTCAAGACTGGGTTTGTTAGAGGCTATTAAAAACGGAACTACTGCTAATACAGCGTTAAGCGGTGTGGGCCCACGAGGTACCGGTAACTTATATTTTGATCCCGCCACAAAAGCCATATTAGATGGTAACTATGATACCCGTGCCAGATGGAGTACCATGAGATTGACTGATGATAACAAGTTTTTGTTGGATCAAGGTTGGAAAACCATGAAAGATGCAGTACCCACCAATGCGGCAGGAAACTGGGATCCTAATGGAACTTACTATGATTTGATCTATCAGGATTTCAATTATGGAGATCATGCCTTTAAAAAAACATCACTTACTCAGGATTACAACTTAGGAATGAGCGGCGGTAATGACAAAGGACATTATTTCTCTAATCTGGGTTATTACAATGAAGATGGTTTGTCATTAGAAACCTTCTACCGCAGATTAAACTTTACATTTAATGGCGATTATAATATCAAGCCCTGGTTAACTTCAGAGTCTGGTTTCAATTTTACAGTTGCAAACTGGAAAGACCAATCATTACAAAATGGTGAGGATAACTACTGGGGACGTATGATCTCTGCACCTCCAACACTTAGAGACAAAAGCCCGGTAACAGGCGACTGGATTTTGGGTAGGGATGCAAGCGATGGTAACCCATTGGTTAACATTGGTAAATATATCCGCAAAAATCAAACCGATAAATTTACAATGAATCAGGCCTTCACTTTTAAGCTATTAAAAGAATTGAATTTGAGGCTTAACGGTATCTTGTATTATGCTGAAGGCCATAATGAAGCATTTAACAAAGATTTTCGTAACAATATGCTCAGTTACACCAACCCTAATGCTGGATGGAACAGGGATAGAAGCAGTAGCGCCAGTTTTGACCGAACTATTTATCAAACCTACAATGCTGTGTTAAACTACAATAAGGAAATAGGGCTACACACTTTTAATGCAATGGTGGGTGGTGAGTTTTATGACGCTTATAATAAAGGACTTTCAGCAAGTGGCGGACAAGCTCCTACCGATGATTTTATGGATTTAGGGTTAACCTTAAACAATACTGTTACTCAAACAAGAGGTACAGATTCATGGCACGCACGTGAGCGAATTCTCTCTCAATTCGGTCGTATAAACTATGACTATGACGATAAATACATCGCTTCATTCAGTGTTCGTCGTGATGGTGTTTCAAGATTAAGTCCTGAAACCAGATATGGTATATTCCCTGCTGTTTCTTTGGGTTGGGTAGCCAGCAGAGAAAAATTCTTTAGTTCTGTGAGCGATTGGATGAACTATCTGAAATTAAGAGCCAGCTGGGGTAAAAACGGTAACATTGGTATCGGAACATCCAATGCAATCGGACTTTACGAAGTACAAGGCGCTTACTCGGGGCAAACTGCCTATAATGGGCTACCGGGAATTTTGTTATCAACCCTTTCGAACCCAACATTAGTGTGGGAAAAAACCAATACTGTGGAAGTAGGCGCCGATATGGGATTTTTGAACAATCGTATTTACGCCTCATTAGCTTATTATAACAGAATTACAGACGACAAACTGGCTAATATTAACCTTCCAACTTCATCAGGTTTCGGCAGTACTCGTACTAACAATGGTAGCATGAGAAACAGAGGTGTTGAACTGGATGTAACCGGCAAAATTGTTCAAAAAACAGATTTTCAATGGAGCCTGAGTGCAAATGCCGCCTGGAACAAAAACTTGGTGCTGAAGTTGCCATTTAACGGAAACGAAAGAAACAGGCAAGGTGGACAACGCATTTATGACCCTAAAACCGGAACCATTATTTGGGTTGGAGGTTTTCAGGAAGGTCAGGAATGGGGAGCTATCTATGGTTATGTAGCTGAGGGAATTATCAGAAATGCAGATGATTTGGCAAAGTATAATAAAATTGATATTACCGCAGGCGAAGCTCAGGCTATTGGTGGTGCAGCAGGAAAAAAAGTTGCCAGTCAAAAATTAATTACCGAAAAAGGGCTTTCAGGCTACATTGCCACTCAATTGGGTGACGTAATGTGGAAAGACATTGATAAAAATGATACTATTGACTACCGCGATATGACCAGCATGGGTAGAACTTTACCAAGATGGACAGGTGGTTTCAATACCACTATATCTTACAAAGGATTAAGCCTGTTTGCAAGAATGGACTTTGCATTGGGACATACCCAGATGGATCGTCAGCAGGTGTGGTCTTTAGGTTACATGCAGGGAGAGTTTAATGTTCAGGATATCGTAAAAGAAACATGGACACCTGAAAATCCAAATGCAAAATATCCACGTTTTGTATGGGCCGACCAATTGAACATGAAGAACTTCGACAGGCCAAATAATATGTTTTATGTAAATTCAAATTATCTGGCTTTCAGAGAAGTAACATTAAGTTATACGGTTCCGGCAAAAATTAGTAATAAAGCAAGAATGAGCGGATTAACGCTTTCGGTTTCAGGGCAGAATTTGGGATATCTTTCCAACAAACTCTTAGAGCTTCCTGAAAGAACAGGTTTCCAGAATAGCGCCTATACTATTCCTACAACCCTCATTTTTGGAGCTAATATTACTTTCTAATAAAAGATTAATTTAAAAAGTTATAATAATGAAAACATATAAAATATTAATTGGAGTGATGCTTATCCTGATAGGCTTTTCTTCCTGCAAAAAAATATTAGACCTTGGGCCGGAAGACTATTTTGGAGAGGCCAATTATTGGAAAAACGAAGCACAGGTTAGTACATTTATGGTGGGGATGCATACCCAATTCAGAAATAACCAGTTTCAATTTTTAAGATTAGGTGAAATGCGTGGGGGCGGTTTTTCCGATCAGGCTATTTTCCCCGTTTCATTAAATGAATTACCCATAATTCAACAAAACCTTTCAGAAACGTCAACAGGCGTGGGTAGCTGGGGAGGTTTTTACAACCCAATTTTGCAAATCAACCTGTTTATTGCAAAAACCGAACCAATTACCTTTATTCCAGATGCAAAAAAGAATTTTATGCTTGGCCAGGCTTATGCCATGAGGGCTTACTATTACTTTCATCTGCTTAGGACTTATGGCGGTGTTCCACTTCGTTTAACGCCTGATGTAGCGCTGGATAAACCAGATCAGGTGAAATTAAGATTAGCACGGTCAACAGAAGCAGAAGTACTTGCTCAGGTAAAAGCTGATGTCAATAAATCGCTGGAATATTTTGGTTCACAGGCTTCTACCGATAAAGCTCAGTGGAGTCCGAATGCAGCCAGAATGTTGAAAGGTGAAATATTTCTGTGGTCAGCAAAAGTATATGGCAATACTGCAGATTTGGCAGAAGCTAAAAGCGCTTTAAATGCAGTTTCAGGCTACAGTCTGCAATCTAATTTTGCAAATACTTTTTCTACAAAAGGGAACAGTGAAATTATTTTTGCCATCAGATACCAGGTAAATGAAGCAGAAATGCCGGGTGTAAGTACTTTTACTTATGATCTGCCTAATTTTAGTAATTTGTACTATGCCGATTCATTGGCAAGTGGCGCCTTGTTGGTTGATCCGCTTAATATTGGCGCACCCAATAGCCAGCAAATTATACAACGTTACAGATACAGTTTTGATTTGTTTAAATCCTATGATGTATTAGACAAAAGAAGGAATGCTACATTTTATGATTTTTACAGAGTGGATATTACCAAAAATCCTAAAGTGGTAACTGCCAGAAATACAGTATTGGTAAAATTCTTAGGAGAAATCAACTCGAATAAAAGATATTTTACTAATGACTGGCCGGTTTATAGAGAAGCAGATCGCCTGCTGATGCTGGCCGAAATTACAAATGCCGAAGGAGGAGATCCTGGTCAATATATCAAAGCAATACGCGACAGAGCCTTCGCCAATGCAGACCCTACTCCGTTTGTAAACGGTTCCAAAGATCAGAATGAAATCAAAATCTTCGAAGAAAGAATGAAAGAATTTGTTTATGAGGGAAAAAGGTGGTATGATATCAGAAGGATGAAGTTTGGAAGCGATCCGCTTGTATTCAAATCAGCAAGCCACCCTTATGGCGTTCTGAACAAAGCTACAGATGCATATAAAGTTCTGTGGCCTATTGAAACCGGTATTTGGACAAACGACCCGCTTGTTGACCAGACTCCGGGTTATCAAACATCAAAACCATAATATAGGTCCAAAATATCATGCAGGAGGATTCATCAATCCTTCTGCATGATTATAAAAAACCTCATTTAGCAATTTGTTTTATCTTTGATAATCAATAATATACATAATGACATTTCCCAAACTCACCGGCCTTATTGCAGCGCCATTTACACCAATGGATGCTGACGGCAATTTAAACACGGCGCTGATACCCGAGTATTATCAATTTCTTAAAAGAAATAAGGTAATCGGCGCTTTCATTAATGGTTCTACAGGAGAAGGTGTTTCGCAAACCAAAGAAGAAAAAAAATTAGTGGCCGAAGCCTGGGCAGAAGCTACCAAGGGTGATCAGGACTTTAAAGTAATCAATCTGGTTGGAGGAACATCGGTTAAAGATGCAATTGAATTTGCCCAACATTCCGAAGCCATCGGATTGTTTGGTATTGCTTTTACGGCTCCGTTTTATTTTAAACCTGCTTCGGCCAATGCACTGGCCGATTGCTGCAGGCAGATTGCTGCCGCAGCTCCCAATACTGCTTTTTATTATTATCACATTCCTGTACTTACAGGTTGCAATATCAGTATTTACGATTTACTGAACGCTGTCAACGGCTCTATTCCAAACTTTGCAGGTATAAAATACACTCACGAAGATTTCATGGACTTTCTCTCCTGTATGTATATTGACAATGGTCGTTATGACATGCTGTGGGGAAGAGATGAAAACATGCTGTCGGCATTGGTGTTAGGCAGTTTTGGCGCTGTAGGCAGTACCTTTAATTATGCAGCGCCACTATACTACGAAATGCACGATGCTTTCAAAAACGGCGACTTAATAAAAGCACGCGATATCCAGCAGAAGTCAATTGACATGATTCGCTTATTAGGTAAGTATGGCGGCATAGCTACCGGAAAAGCCTATATGAAATTAGTAGGTTTGGATTGCGGGGGTTTCCGCTTGCCGGTTACTAATATGAGCGCCGAACAATTTGAAAGTTTTAAAAAAGATGTGGAGGCTTTAGGATTCGAATCTTTCCGGTCGAAATAAGTAGTGGCCAAGGAGATTGACTACAATAATCTTCTTAATTGTCTTACTCATTTTTCGATTAAAATAAAAATGGAAATGTATTTTTTAAAAGTTTTGTCTTAGACTTAATAAGGCAATCGCAGAGTCAAACAAAACAGTCTCCTTCTGGGGGCTGTTTGTTTAATAAATACGGAAATTTTTAATACATTTACGAATTGTTTCCATTATGCTTCAAAAAATTATTTACTTATCTGTTTTAACAATGCTTATTATGAAAAGTGACGTAATTGCACAGCCATCAGTACAATGGAATGTGGCAACCAACATCATGAATGGAGACAAACCATCCATTGGTTTTGCAGGAATGATCAGTGGTATCAGCAATAACAAATTAATTGTGGCAGGCGGGGCCAACTTCCCCGACGAATTGCCCTGGCAGGGTGGAAAAAAACATTATTCCGACAAAATATATGTGCTGGAAAGAAATAAAATCAAATACCAATGGTTAAAAGGAATTGAGGACAGACTTCCGGAGCCTATTGCCTATTCAGGTGCTGCCACTACCGAAAAAGGAATTGTATATGTAGGCGGCGATAATGAAAATGGAATATCGGCAAAAGCCTATTTGCTCAGTTGGAATACAAAAAAAGAAAAACCGGAGTTTAAATCACTGCCGGATTTGCCTGTAAGCGTTACAGCTCCTGCTGTTGCAGCCAACGGCAACACCGTTTATGTTCTCTGCGGTGATGAGGCAAAAAACTCATCGGCAAAATGTTTTTACATTGACCTGGATGATAAAAAGCCGACCTGGAAACAATTGCCTGATGCACCCATAGCATTGGCAAACGGGATGGCAGTTTTTCAAAACAAAAAATTATATCTGATTGGTGGAAGAACAAAAACGGCTTCAGGCATCAGTGATTTGCACAATACTAATTTTGTGTACGATTTCAAAACACAAAAATGGAGTAGCCTGGCAAATATTTCAGACGGAGAAAAAACAACCCCTTTTACAGCTTCTGCAGCATTTGCGGTGGGTAAAAAGCAAATTATTCTGGCAGGCGGCGACAAGGGAGATGTTTTTCATCAGATAGAAACATTTTTATCGCTGATAGCAAAGGCTTCAACAGACGAAGAAAAAGCAAAACTAACCAAAGAAAAGAACGAATTGGTGATGCACCATCAGGGTTTTAGTACCGATGTGTTGCTGTATGATATAAAAACAAACAGATGGACTAAAATCGGTAATTTGCCGGTGGCAGCCCAGGTAACAACGGCCGCCACAAAGTGGGATGACGACTTAGTGATTTCGAGCGGTGAAATAAGACCCGGAGTGAGAAGCCCAAAAATCATAATCGGGAAAGTAAAATCGAAAAGGAAGAATTGAAAAATTGATAAAAAACTGATGCCATAAGCACAGTCGTCAAACTGAGCGTAGCAACGAAGATGCCATATATTCTAAAGCCGGTAACAATAAAATAATAACTCATGTTAAACGAAACAACAGACATAAAAAATCAAAATTCCAAAATTTATCCCTGGGTAGTCGTTGGTCTTTTATGGATAGTAGCTTTGCTCAACTACATGGACAGGCAAATGCTGAGTACTATGCGCGATTCGATGCAGATGGATATAGCCGAACTGAAAAGCGCCGAAGCCTTTGGTTTTTTAATGGCCATTTTTTTGTATATCTATGGTTTTATGAGTCCGATTGCAGGCACCATCGCCGACCGTGTTAACAGAAAATGGTTAATAGTGGGCAGTCTGTTGGTTTGGAGCGCAGTAACCTATGCTATGGGCATTACGAATGACTATAAAACGCTGGTTTGGCTGAGGGCATTGATGGGCGTGAGTGAGGCATTGTATATTCCTGCGGGGCTTTCAATGATTGCCGATTATCATACCGGAAAAACGCGCTCGCTGGCCATTGCCATTCACATGACGGGGTTATACACCGGCCAGGCTTTGGGAGGGTTTGGCGCTACGGTAGCCGAGGCTTATAGCTGGCATACTGCCTTTCACTGGTTTGGAATTATTGGTATGGTTTATGCGGTGGTGCTTTCCTTTTTTCTTAGAGATAAAAAGCCCGAACCGGCGCTTGCAAATAACCTGAAAGGTTTATCGTCTTCCAATAAGATACCGCTGTTCAAAGGGCTTTCGCTGTTGTTTTCAAATATCGCCTTTTGGGTTATATTATTCTATTTTGCAGCGCCCAGTCTTCCGGGATGGGCTACTAAAAACTGGTTGCCAACCTTGTTTGCTGATAGTTTAAATATCCCCATGTCGGAGGCGGGGCCGCTTTCAACCATTACAATAGCCGTTTCGTCATTTATAGGAGCTGTATTAATTGGCGGGCCGCTCAGTGACAGTTGGGTTCAAAAAAACCTTCGGGGTCGTGTATATACCGGAGCCATCGGATTGGCTTTAACCATCCCGTCTCTTATCTTACTCGGATTTGGCACAACATTTATCACAGTGGTAGGCTCGGCTGTATTATTTGGAATAGGATACGGAATGTTTGATGCCAATAATATGCCTATCCTTTGCCAGTTTGTACCATCCAATCTCAGAGCCACTGCTTATGGTTTTATGAATATGGTAGGTGTGTTTGCAGGAGCGGCAGTAACTCAGGTTTTAGGCAGGTTTAAGGATGAAGGCAATTTCGGACTTGGTTTTGCTGCTTTAGCTGCTGTGGTGGCGCTGGCGCTGATTGTTCAAATTACAACCTTAAAGCCTAAGGTTCAGAATATGGAATAATATTTTTATTAAATAAAATCAATTCATCATGATTAAAATTTTTTCAAAATTGAAGAGAGGAGCTACCCTCCTGTTGTTATTGTCATTCGGTTTGCTTGCATCCGAAATAAGCTCGGCTCAGGGGAATGAAGTACCCGTTTTTGTTTCCGGTCAGGAAGGATATAAGAGTTTTCGAATTCCGGCCATCGTTTCTATGCCGAATGGGAAATTATTGGCCTTTGCCGAAGGAAGAGTGCATCATGCCGGCGATTTTGGAGATGTAAAAATAGTAGTTAAAACAAGTAATGATAACGGACGAACCTGGAGTAAAGTGCAAATTGTAGCCGATTACGATACACTTCAGGCAGGTAATCCTGCGCCGGTAGTGGACTTAACCGACCCGGCCTATCCAAAAGGAAGAGTATTTCTTTTTTACAATACCGGAAATAATCATGAATACGATGTGAGAAAAGGAAAAGGATGGCGCGAAGTATGGTACAAAACATCAACCGATGGTGGTGAAACCTGGAGCGACCCTGTAAACATAACTACTCAGGTACACCGGCCCAAACAACCATCGGTAAATCCGGCCTACAATTTCTCGGAAGACTGGCGCACTTATGCCAATACTCCCGGTCATGCCTTACAATTTGCCTGGGGAAAATATAAGGGCAGAATATATGTAGCTGCCAATCACTCCGCCGGTGATCCACAGCCCAACGGAAAAGATTACCGCGCTCACGGGTTTTATACCGATGACCATGGTAAAACCTTCCACATCAGCCAGACTGTTGACCTTGAAGGAGGCAACGAAAACATGGCGGCGCAGCTTTCCGGAAACGGACTGATGCTCAACCTACGTAATCAACAGGGGCATGTAAAGGCAAGATATATTGCACTGAGTAAAGATGGAGGTGAAACCTGGTACAAACAATATTTTGACAAAAACCTCCCCGACCCTGTTTGCCAGGGCTCAATATTAAACGTTGGCAAGAAAACACTTGCATTTTGCAATGATGCAGACACCAATAAGCGGAATAATCTGACACTGAGAATAAGCAAAGACGATGGCAAAACCTGGACAAAGCGTTTTCTGATTTACAGTAACGATAAAATAAATGACGCATCAGCGTATTCGGACATTGTAAACATTAATAAGAATACCATCGGTGTTCTTTACGAAAAAGATGGTTATTCCAAAATTGTTTTTACAACGGTTAAGTGGAAGTAGCTCCGATGTTTCATTCTTTTTGATAAATAATTAAAAATGAATTACAATAAAGAAAGTTTAATTGCTTTAAAAAATTTTTATAGCAATCAATTACTCAACGATACCGTTCCTTTCTGGTTTCCCCGCTCCTACGATACCGGGCATGGCGGATTTTTACTGATGTGCGATGCAGACGGAACATTGATTGATGATGATAAGGCAGTATGGATACAGGGCCGTGCCACTTGGTTATTAGCTACGCTATACAATACCGTGGGACAAAAGCCCGAATGGTTAGAAGGCGCTAAATTAGGTTATGAATTTCTGAACAAATATTGTTTTGATAGCGACGGGCAGATGTTTTTTCATGTAACAAGAGATGGGCAGCCTATTCGCAAGCGCAGGTATTATTTTTCGGAAACTTTTTATGTAATAGCAGCGGCTGCATACTCCAAAGCCAGTGGTGATGAACAGGCTGCCGAAAATGCGCGAAGAGTTTTCGGCGAATGTATTGCCTACGCCAGTGGCGAGAAAAAACTGCCACCGAAATTTACCAGCATCCGGCCTTCAAAAGGTATCGGTGTACCGATGATTATGATGAACACTGCACAGCAGCTACGGGAAACCATCGGAGACCCGCGCTGCGATGAATGGATTGACAGATGGATTCACGAAATTGAAACCTATTTTGTAAAAGACGATATCCGTTGCGTGATGGAACAGGTAGCTCCCGACGGCAGCATTATTGACCATATTGACGGACGCACTTTAAATCCGGGACATGCCATCGAAGGAGCCTGGTTTATCCTGCACGAAGCCATGCACCGGAATAATGATCCTCATTTAATCGGTTTGGGTTGCAGAATGTTAGATTATATGTGGGAACGCGGCTGGGATACCGAACATGGAGGAATTCTTTATTTCCGTGATGTATATCATAAGCCTGTGCAGGAGTACTGGCAAGACATGAAATTCTGGTGGCCTCATAATGAAACGATTATTGCTACTTTATTAGCTTATCTGATAACAGGAAATCAAAAATACGCAGATTGGCACAAATTAGTACACGACTGGGCTTACAGCCGTTTTCATGATAAAGAACATGGCGAGTGGTTCGGCTATCTTCACCGCGACGGAAGAATAGCTCAGACAGCTAAAGGCAATTTGTTTAAAGGACCTTTCCACCTGCCCAGACAGGAATGGTATTGTGTACAGATTTTGGACAAATTTTTAAACGTTTAAAACTTATGTTCAGGTACACTCCGACCTTGATAATTTTCCTGATACTCCTGTCCGCATTTTCCTCCTGCAAAAAGAATAATCCGACAGGGGGAACTCAAAATCAGGAACCGCCATCAACGCCTCCGGTAGTTGTAAAAAAATTAGCTACCGCTAATAGTGTGCTGGTGTTGAAAGAACTTTATACCGGAACAAAGGAAGCGAAGCGTTTGGCACAAAACAATCCGGCATCGGATTTTTCTCCTACAGGATTTTATTTTCCACCGGGCGGAACCGTTACCATTAATCTTACTGCTATCAAAGGAAACCACAAACCGGTTTTGCTGGTAGGAACTTATTCACGGTATAATAATAAATGGAATCCTACATCTTATACTTTAAATGCCGGAACAAATAATATTACCGATCCTTTGGGCGGCATTATGTATATCAGATTTGGAAATGATTTTCCTGACAGTGAGGTGAGTCTGAAATTTGTGAGTGGATTTAAGCCGATTCCTTTTTTTCAAAGCGGAAAAACGACACAGAAAGAATGGGTACAAATGCTGGACAACCTCAAAGACGTGCCGGATGCACAATTGGTCGGAAGAAAAACGATTATTACTTTTTCGCTTGCTAATGCTGTTAAATACAAAAATGATGACCGACAGGCATTAATAGACAAAGCAGATCGAGTCATAAATATTGAAGACAGTATCAGTGGCCTGTTTGGCCCCGATCCCATTGATCAGCCCAACCAGCATCGGTATTTACTTACCGAATCGGACAATCCCGATTATTATATGGCAGCTACTTATTACAGAACATGGTACAGAACAACTGATGCAGTACCGGCAATTTTAACTGCCGGTAATCTTACCTGGGGCCCCTGGCACGAACTGGGGCACATGCACCAGCAAGGCGCCTGGACCTGGAGCGAGCTGGGCGAAGTAACTGTAAACGTTTATAGCCTGGCGGTTCAAAAGGCATTGGGTTTGCCTTCGCGATTAAAAGATGATAATACCTGGCAACAGGCAATGAGCTATTTGTCTCAACCCGAAAGTGCAAAAAATTTCAATGCTTCTTCGGTAAGCGTTTGGGTGAGGCTGTGCATGTTTCAGCAATTGAAACTGGCATTCGGCGATAGTTTTTATCATCAACTCCATCGCACGGCAAGGCGCGAAGTTTCGCTACCAACAACCAATGATGCAAAGATGAAATGGTTTATGATTCAGGCAAGCAAAATTTCGGGAAAGAATCTTTCTTCATTTTTCAGAAAATGGGGGCTTGTTTTATCCACCTCCACCCTTACTGATGATGCCTATTCGGAAATAGCAAATTTAAATCTTCCCCTACCTGCCACCGATATTTCTTCATTAGTTGATTAGAGAAATAATCACAAATAAACAATTCATCAATCCTTCAACTTCATCCTCACAATCACCGGATTGCTCTTGCGGTTTTGGGTGCGGAAGTACTGTTGCAAGGCAGGCGGATAATGAGAGTCTAATTTTTTGTTTGATTCATAGGCGCTAAAAATTCTTAATGAAGATACAGGACAATAAATATAATTATCAAAAAAATACAGGCCACTAAAATTTGTTCTCGCGCCGTTTTCTATTGGTAAATAAAAACAGGCAGCATCAGGTTTTATTCTTTCATAAGAAATGAGTTTGGTAGTTTTAAATCATCACAAAATTTAACTACCCAAATTTATTATGATAAAAATCATCAGAGAAACTGTAAACACCACAATTACTTCAAAATATAATTCTTTTACCTTTGCCCCGATATTTCGATGGTAATTGCCTGCCTTATGCCCAAAAATCAAAAGAATGAATAAAAGCATTTTACTTTTGGCAATTTTGTTAGTTCTGAGTTTTTTAACTTCGGCGCAGGAAAAACAGCCCAACAAAGATTCGATTAAAAACAAAGTGGTTAGCGGAAAAACAATTACAATTTCGGGCGTTTTGCAGCCCCGATATACGGTTTCGCTCACTCCGGGAGTGGATGTAAATGGCGCTCATTTTGACAGTGCAGCCAAAGCCATCAACAATAATTTTTCGCTGAGGCGGGTACGTTTTCAGGTGAAAGCACAGCTCAACGAGCATTTTGAAGCAGGGATATTAGTCAATTTTGCAGAGTTTGCCGGAAATCCCACCGGTAAAGTATTGGAAAATGCCTTTGTAAAATATAATATGAACCGTCATTTTCACCTGATGGCGGGTCAGTTCAGGCCGTTTATCGGAATAGAAGATGTGATACCCGCCGATCTGATACGTAGTGTGGACTTTACAAACGGCTATTACAGTTTAGGAAAAAACGGATGGCAAAGCTTTCAGGCAGGAGTGGCTGTTTTTGGAGATATTTCAAAGAAATTAAGATACTACGCAGGTGTTCATAATGGCAATAGCAGAAACCAGGCTACCGACAATGATAACCGGAAGCACGTGTATGGCAGGTTGGAGGCAGATATTGCTAAAAACATCACATTAGGCGCTAATGCCGGATATGGCAGTTTTAAAAATACCAAAGGCGATATGTACGGCGCAGATGTGAAATCCAGTTTCAAACTGGGTAATAACTGGCATTTTGACTTAGATATGGCTTATAAAAACGGAACCAATTTTTCATATTTCGATACACTTAAGGTAAAACCCGCCTTAAAAGATATAAGGATTTCCAACTTCTATGCCATACCAATCATCCGGCACGATTTTAATTTGTCGGGGCTAAAAAGCATAGAATTTTCCAACAGATATGAATACCTGACTGAAAGTAACCATTACAATCCAAATCCACGCCAAACCTTCACTCCCATGTTGGGATTTGAGTTTGTAGAAAAATATTCTGCCTTTTTTCAGATAGGCGCTGTTATAGATGCTTACAAGAACAATATTCCAAAAACAACAACTTACTCTCATAATACAATGGTAGCACAATTACAATTGAGATTTTAGCGCTCAAATTATACTGATAAAAAAACCTCCGGTTTCGGAGGTTTTTTATTACTGTAAATTTTTAATCTTACATAACATCCGGGCGGCTGTTATTAGTTAACACTTCTACTTCTACAGGGATAATTCCATGCCCAAGACCCGAAATTTGTTGAAAAGCAGATTTACTTAAATCAACACGTCCGTTTAAATTAGGAGCCATTCTGTCATTTACGACTACTTCCACACTCTTTCCGTTCTTTTTATTGGTAACTAATAATTTGGTACCTAATTTATAAGTGTTAGAAGCTGCTGTCTTCAAATGATCGCTATAAACTGCTCCAGTTGCAGTTTTCCTACCATTAAATTTACTGTGGTAGTAGGTGGCTTTCAGGGTTTTCTTTGGTTTTTCCTGAGAAAAACTTACGATAGATAATGATAAAAAAGCTAATACCAAGAATAGTACTTTTTTCATGTAATGGATTTTAGTTAAACAATTACTTCAACATTTTCTGTCGAAGCGTTTACAAAACTGAATCTGATCAATCAGTATTCCTTTATATCAGAATAAGTCGTTATCAACTTATTATTCAATTACACTCTATGCCTTTTGGCATTTTGAAGTTGCAAAGGTACTAATAAAAACTCTAAAAAGAGGTATTTTATTGTGTATATTACCTCTTTTTTGAAAATTTTTATTCTTTTTTAAGGACATTTAATTCATATACAATTGATTATCAATATATTATGAAAATATGTTAAAATTCACTACTTTTCCACAATTCCTTCCAGATCATAGTCGTAAGCCCGTTCAATCCGTACATTATAAAACTCTCCAAGGTTCAATTTTTGGTCTCCGGCGATAATAACTTCATTATCCACTTCCACACTGTCAAACTCGGTACGGCCAAGATAGCGGCCTGCTTCGCGCTTGTCAATAATCGTTTTAAAGGTTTTGCCCACTTTTTCCTGATTCAGCTCAAACGATATTTCCTGCTGAAACTCCATAATTTCCTGTGCCCTTCTTTCCTTTTCATCCTGAGAAATATCGTCGTTCAGAAGGTAAGCGCCTGTATCTTCTTCATGTGAATAGGTAAAAATACCCACCCTGTCAAACCGGTGTTTTCCCAAAAACTCCTTTAATTTTTCCACATCATCCTGCGTTTCGCCCGGGAAACCTGTTATCAAAGTAGTGCGCAAGCAAAGCCCGGGTACTTTCTCCCTCACTGTGGCAATCAGGTCTTCCATCTCCTGCCGGGTAATTTGCCTTCTCATTGCTTCCAGAATCTTATCGGAAGCATGTTGTATGGGCATGTCTAAATAATTGCAAATATTATCGCGCTGGCGCATTACATCCAGAATCTCTATCGGAAACTTGCTCGGATAAGCATAGTGCAGCCTGATCCATTCCAAGCCATTGATATCGGCAAGGCGGTTCAGCAAATCGGGTAACATTCTTTTTTTATAAATGTCTAACCCGTAGTAAGTAAGTTCCTGTGCAATCAACATCACCTCCTTCACACCTTTTCTCACTAAGTTTTCGGTTTCTTTCACTAATTCCTCAATTGGTTTGCTCACGTGGCCGCCACGCATCAGCGGGATGGCACAAAAAGCACAGGTTCGGTTGCAACCCTCCGATATTTTAAGGTAGGCATAATGTTTAGGCGTAGCCAGAAAACGCTCACCTACTAATTCGGTCTTATAGTCTGCCTCAAACTGCTTCAGGATGGCGGGTAGTTCCATAGTGCCGAAAAAAGCATCTACCTCAGGTATTTCATCTTCTAAATTTCGCTTGTAGCGCTCGCTCAGGCAGCCGGTTACATACAGCTTGTCAATCCTTCCTCTTTTCTTCAATTCTGCCTGCTCCAGAATGGTGTTGATGCTTTCTTCCTTGGCTTTATCAATAAAACCGCAGGTATTGATAACCACTATATTATGGTCATTTTTTCGGTTTTCATGCACTACATCAATGTCATTGGCCCTCAGTTGCCCGCTTAGTACCTCGCTATCCACCATATTTTTGCTGCATCCAAGGGTAATGATGTTTACTTTATCTTTCTTTAATGTTTTTGTTTTCAATTCAGATAATTTATTATGATATTCAAAGAATCTGCAAAGGTAAATTATCTGAAATAAATAATTTGTGCAAAAACGTTATGCCTTGACCTGCCGGAATTGTTTAGCAAAAAATCAGGGAAGAGAAACTAACTCCTTTTCAATTAGCAATCCCTTTCACGATGTGTATGAAAAGCAAAAAAACTCAAAAAATGGAATGAATTGAAAAGAATGTGGTTTCCATGATAAAGATTCCAAAATGGTTGGCAGTAAAAAAATATGTATTGAAATTTATTTAAAAAGATTATGTAAAAATCAGTACAAAATTGTTTTGGTAAAACGTAAAAGATTGTACTTTTAGGGCAACCTGCCAAAGAAATGAGGATAATGATAAAATTCGGAAATTGATTGGTAGAAATTTAATTATTTAAGAAGATTATTTAGGATGATTACAAGTTTTGTATATGGTCAGGTCCATTTATTTTGTTTAAATGTTAATATGGAATATCCCCCGAAGCGATTTATGCAATTGAAACAAAAAACCAAATACAAACAAAACAACAAACAAATTGAAAATAAATAATACCCAACTTTTCTTTTGGGTTTTATAGAAAATTAAGAGACAATAAAGTATTGAAAGAGAAAACGAATAATGATTAATCAAAAAAATTTAATTAAGACCCTAATGGGGTTGACATTTTTAGTTATGTCTTTTCACTTATTCATTCTTTTCAAAATAATTCCCTTTAACATAGTCTGGGGAGGACAATTCAAATCTGAGCAGGAAATGTATGTGTTTGAAAGCATTTCTATTATTTTAAATTCGCTTTTGTTATGGGTGCTTTCATTAAAAAACCAGAATGTAAAGCATAAATTTATTGACATAACACTATGGTTTTTTTTCATCATTTTCTTTTTAAATACTATCGGTAACTTATTTGCTCAAACTAACTTCGAAAAATTCTTTTCTATTTTTACATTACTTTTCGCATTGTTCTTGTTTAAAATTTTATGGAAGAAAAAAGGAAAACCTACGAAACAAGAAAAAACATAAAACTGATATTTGCTAAAATCCAGCCTGCTATTCCAAATGATATAGCAAGAAATAGAAATCCGGAAAAAGTTCCTTATTTCTGTTATTATTCTGATAATACACACTGGACTTGAAGGAAGTCGATAGCACACCTCGATAGTTGAGATTGTCTGTAACCAAGCAAAGGCCATAGCCAATATTACGAACTTACTGACTTCTGGCAACTTACTATTTTATTGAAGAATAACGGTCAATCATAGATATACTCAGAGAGAAAAAAATTACATTTGCCATGAGAGGAGTACTTTTGTTCTGCGACCTCTAAAGATAAGCTTTACAGGCTCAAATACCGTTTCTTATTTTTTAGGTTTAGGTCGCTATTGTTTTCAAGAAAGTTTATTTTGACCTGAGTTCTAACTGAATTATTTTTTCGGTACTAAGCGTTATTTTAAACCGATTATCAATTCTGTATCCCAAAACCCAGATTATCTTTTTGTTCATCTCTACTACCCACACCCTCTCCTTCTCAATCAACGATAATTTTTTATCAATCAAAAATCTTGATACTTTTTTCTTTTTGGGCATACCTAATGGGTAAAAATAATCTCCGGTTTTCCAGGGGCGCAAAATCAAAGGGAAAGAAATATTTTTTGCATCCAACATAGTAATAGCATCATCAGCAGAAATTTGAGAAGGAACATCAGCCATCTCCTTAACAATAACAGTTCCGCCGGCAAACGCATATTCGCCAAAACCCTCCATGATGACCGAAGTGTTTTCTGATTCTTTCAAAGGTGAAATAATCAGATGCCTTCGGTCTTTCAAAATTCTGTGAGTGGGAGAAACTATATACTTGCCTGATTCACTGTCCAATAAATTAATTATTTCAGAAACCTGCCCTGATGTAAAGCCGTACTCCCTCACTATTTCAAAAAGTATGGTAGCTACTGCATCCGACTTTTGCAACAATAAAACCGGCAAGAACCATTCATTTCCTTTGGGCACCATCATTTTTTTTCTATGTTGCTCAATTGCCTGCCGATAAAGCAAAGACACCTCCTTCATTCGTTCAATATTGCTCAAAATATTTTCTGAAGCTTCCGGAAAAATTTTTTCAATCATCGGCAACACAGTATTTCGAAAATAATTTCTGGTATAATCATCATGCAAATTACTTTCATCCTGAACGTAGGGCAGTTTATTCTTCTCAATAAAATTTTCAAGCTCACTCCTTCTGGCAAATAACAAAGGCCGTCTGATTTTTCCGTTTTTGGATTTGATGCCCGTTAAACCGCGAATACCCGTACCTCTGAAAAAACTCATCAGCACTGTTTCCACATTGTCGTCAGCGTGGTGGGCCGTCAGTATATAATCATAATTATTTTCTTTTCTTACTTGCTCAAACCAATGGTAACGCAATTCCCTTGCTGCCACTTGTGTGGATACTTTGTTTTCTTCTGCGTATTTTTTTGTATCAAACTTTACAGAAAAAAAAGGCACCTCCAGCTGAGCTGCCAAAGACGCTACAAACCGCTCATCCCTCTCACTGTCATCTCCCCGCAACTGAAAATTGCAATGCACAACAGCAAATTTCAAACCCGAATGACGACAAAGCTGACACAGCGCCACAGAGTCCACTCCGCCGCTAACAGCTACCAATAATTTACTTTTGGGGTCAAAAAGATTTTGACTTTTATAGTTTTTTATAAATAGATTTAATAAATCCATATAATGAAAATACATTCGTTTTAAGAATTACAAATCCGATAGTTCCTCCCATGCCGATTTAAGTTCATTGAAGGCATGGTTGTCGCTATGTTCCTTTGCCTTAGCCATCCCAAATTCATACACATCCATCGCCTCCTGCTGCTCTCCCATTCTTTCATACAATTTTCCCAAATGATAATAACTGCCCACATAGTCGGGGTTGGCGTTCAGCAAATCTCTCAAAACCTGATGAGCCGCAATAAGGTCGTCAACCTTCATATATTCGAGCGCCAGAGCATGCTGCACAAAACTGTCATTCGGGTTTTCTTCCAGAAAGGATAAGAGCCTGTCAATCTTTTCCATAATTTTTCTGAATTTATTTGCTGAATAATTTTTAATCTTTATTTTTGTCAGATAGTTGCATAAACAACTATTTTTAAATCATCAAAATAAGCCAATATGAAGATTTTAGTATGTATAAGTAAAACCCCTGATACCACTGCAAAAATAGCTTTCACAGACAATAACACGAAATTTGACACCAATGGTGTGCAATGGATTATCAATCCCAGTGATGAGTATTACGCCTTAGTTCGCTCCATCGAACTAAAAGAGGCAGACGCTTCCATTACCATTCATCTTGTAAATGTAGGCGGCGCAGACAATGATGCCATCATCAGAAAAGCATTCGCACTTGGCGGAGATGAAGCCATCAGGGTAAATGCAGAGAATTTGGACAGTTATGGCATCGCTGCACAAATAGTAGCCGTAGCCAAAGACGGAAGTTACGATTTAATTATGCTTGGGAAAGAAACTATTGATTACAACGGTAGTTCTGTAGGCGGTATGTTGGCCGAAATGCTAAACCTGCCTTTGGTTTCATTGGCTACGAAATTAGACCTCTCGGCAAACACAGCCACCATTACCCGTGAGATAGAAGGAGGTGAAGAAGTGTGTGAAGTGAATCTGCCGGTGGTTGTCAGTTGCAATCAGGGTATGGCATTGCAACGCATTCCAAATATGCGCGGCATCATGGCAGCAAGGACGAAACCGTTGAAAGTGGTAGAGCCGGTAGCGGTGGAAGCCCTTACCGAAACAACCGAATACAGTCTGCCACCAGCAAAATCGGGCGTAAAACTGATTGACCCGGATAATATCCCTGAATTGGTAAGACTTCTGAAAGACGAAGCAAAGGTGATTTAGGCAGTTTATAGAAAATTTGCTGAATAACCCAAAAAGATAAAATAAAAATACTCATCACTTAACAGAAAAATATAATGGTACTTGCTTTTTTAGAAATAAATGAAGATGGTAAAGTAAAAAAATCATCATTAGAGATTTTGACCTACAGTGGAAAACTGGCTCAACAATTGGGTGCCGAAGCACACGCTGTAGTCCTTGCAGAGACCGGTGAAGACCTGACAAAGCTTGGTAAATACGGAGTGAAGAAAATTTATCAGGTGGTAAACGACCATCTGAAAGGTTTTGATGCGCAGGTGGCTACTGCAGTGATTGCTCAGGTAGCCGAACAAAACGGCGCTACCGAAATCGTTTTTTCAAACAATACACGCGGCAAGGCAATTGCTCCACGGCTTTCTGCCAGACTAAAAGCCGGATTGGTAAGCGGAGCAGTAGCGCTACCCGAAACAGCAGATGGAAGTTTTGTGGTGCAAAAATCTGTTTTTTCGGGAAAAGCTTTTGCCAAAATAAAAGTTTTAAGCCCCATTAAAATTATTTCGCTCAACCCGAATGCTTTCTCGATAGAAGCGGGCGAAGGAACTGCCGAAGTCGTTTCATTTAACGCTACTGTGGACGCACCGAAAGTTACAGTGAAGGAGGTAAAAAAGGAAAGCGGACAGATACCACTGTCTGAGGCCGAAACTGTGGTGAGCGGTGGCCGCGGACTGAAAGGTCCCGAAAACTGGGGAATATTGGAAGACCTGGCCAAAGAATTGAACGCTGCACTTGCCTGTAGCCGCCCTGTGGCAGATGCCGACTGGCGACCGCACAATGAACACGTGGGTCAAACCGGAGGCGTGATTGCGCCAAACCTGTATATAGCCTGCGGTATTTCGGGAGCCATACAACACCTGGCGGGTGTAAACCGCAGTAAGGTTATTGTAGTCATCAACAACGATCCCGAAGCGCCTTTCTTCAAAGCAGCCGATTACGGTGTTGTGGGCGATCTGTTTCAGGTGGTACCTAAACTCACCGAAGCTATCAGACAAGCAAAGGGATAGACGTTCGGGTTGCTGATTTTTTTAAGAAATAAATGATAAACCTACAATCAGGCGGGGATTGGCTTCCTGGCCTGATTGTATATTGAAATGATATAAATATTTTTCACAAACATGATTGAGAGAAAAGAAGGTTTTTACCGGCAAAAAGACGGACAAAAAGAACCGCACAAAACCTTCTATACCCTGTACCAGCCCGTTTCCACAAAACCCAAAGCAACACTGCTGATTCTGCACGGAATGAAGGAACATAGTGGCAGGTATGATGAAGTTGCTCGTTTTTTTACTGAAAAAGGTTTTGTGGTATTGACTTACGACCATCTCGGTCATGGCAAAACAGCAACCAATGATGCCGAATTAGGCTTTGTAAAAGAAAAACAACCGGCAGATCAACTAATCACTGACGCCGGAGCGATGCAAAATTTTTTAGAAAAAGAAAAACCGGGGCTCCCCCGATTTATACTGGGTCATTCGATGGGATCGTTTATAGCCCGATGTCTGTTGCAAAGAGAAAGCAATCACTTCGATGGAGCAGTTATTGTGGGTACAGGCGGAAAAGTATCCATCGCTCCCATCACCAAATTTTTACTCTCCATTGCAAATATTTTTGCACCGGGAAAAAGAAGTAGTTTTCTCAACTATTTTTTTGATACCCGAAACAACCAACATTTCAAAAATGATGCTGATGCCGGTGTACTCAGCTGGCTCAGTCTCAGTACTGCCAACAGAGCAGCTTTTGCTGCCGACAAGCTGAACGGACAACCTTTTTCGAATAACGGTTTTTATGCATTACTTTCGGTAAACGTCAGAGCTACCCGAAGAAACTGGGCGGCAACCATTCGTAAAGACCTGCCAATGCTGTTTATAAGCGGTGAGAATGACCCTATCGGTGATTTCGGCAAAGGAATTCGTACGACAGTCAATCAACTGATAAAAGACGGGTTTCAAAATATAACAACAAAACTATATCCCGATATGCGACACGAAATTTTGAATGAAGAAATTCGATTTGAAGTGTATAACGATATTGCCAACTGGCTGGAAATGGCGCTTGAAACCAAAAAGATAAGTTGATTAAAGAGTTCAGACATAAAAGAATTTTTGGTTACAATAACAAGTTCGGTAGTCTCTTATTTTGAAATCAATCAGGCTATTACATAAAAGGGCCATCCCCCTCATTTCGAAACGAATTTCAATTTTCCGGACTGATTTTTCCAAATGAACTTTTAAATCATAAAGTTTGTTAATTTGCTGTATGCGCGGTTATCACTTTTCAAAATTCGATATCAATGAAGGCGGTAAATCTCCATTTGACAAACTGATGGATATTTTTTTGCAGTTGCTTACCTATACCAGTGGCGATGTATATGAAGCTTTGCAATGGCTGAACGAATTGGATAAAGAATACAAACTTACTGATGATGATTACGGCATGGGCGACTTTGTGGAAGACCTGAAAGACAAAGGATACATCACCGAAGACCATCAGAACGGAGAAATAAAAATCACTTCCAAAACCGAACAGGGAATCCGCAAAAAAAGTTTAGAGGAGATCTTTGGCAAACTGAAAAAAGCAAAGCGGGGCGATCACAAAACTTTCAAACCCGGACAGGGTGAGGAAACCAATCCCGAAACCCGGCCTTTTCAGTTTGGAGACATGCTGGAGCAGATTGACTTTACCGAGTCAATCCGCAATGCCCAGATCAATCATGGCATTGACAGCTTCAACCTTCGGGAAGAAGACCTGAGCATCCGCGAAACTGATTTTAAGGCTCAAACTTCGACCGTATTGATGATTGATATTTCGCACTCGATGATTTTGTATGGCGAAGACCGCATCACCCCTGCCAAAAAAGTGGCAATGGCGCTTAGCGAACTGATTACCACCCGTTATCCGAAAGATACATTAGACATTGTAGTTTTTGGCAATGATGCCTGGCCGGTGGAAATCAAAGACCTGCCCTACCTGCAGGTAGGTCCTTACCACACCAACACGGTGGCTGGTCTGGAACTGGCAATGGACATACTGAGAAGAAGAAAGAATCCCAACAAACAAATTTTTATGATTACGGATGGTAAACCCACCTGCCTGAAAATAGGAAAGCGATATTACAAAAATGCTTACGGATTAGACAGAAAGGTGGTGAACCGGTGCCTGAATCTGGCGGCGCAATGTAAAAAATTGAAAATCCCGATTACCACATTTATGATTGCCACCGATCCTTATTTGCAAAGATTTGTTCAGGAGTTTACCGAAATGAATCATGGAAAGGCCTATTTTGCCAATCTGGATAAATTAGGAACATTTATTTTTAAAGATTTTGAAAGTGGAAAAAATAAACAGGTTTATTGACAAAATATTAATATTGTTTTTTATATAATATTAATTATCAATTATTTATAGGAATTATTTAAATTTATTTTTTACTTTATACCAGATCATTGAGAATTTAATAAATTACAATAGATAATCAATTTGACTCATTCTAAAATATGCATGAAACAACTTTTGGAGCATTAAAAGCTTCGGGATATACGCCCAAAACAATCAAAGAGGAAATCAGGCAAAACCTTATTAAAAAACTTCAAAGCGGAGAAACAACTTTCCCCGGAATTGTGGGTTATGAAGACTCGGTAATACCCGAAACCGAAAGAGCATTGTTGAGCAAACACAACATCCTGCTACTCGGTCTTCGCGGTCAGGCCAAGACCAGAATGGCACGATTAATGGTGAACCTGCTGGACGAATATATTCCTTACGTTGCCGGAAGCGAAATAAATGACGATCCTTTTCGGCCGGTTTCAAAATATGCACAAGACCTCCTGGCCGAAAAGGGGGATGAAACTCCCATTCATTGGCTGCACAGGAGCCAGAGATATGCCGAAAAATTAGCAACTCCGGACGTGAGTGTGGCCGACCTGATAGGAGACATTGACCCTATTAAGGCTGCCAACCTTAAACTCAGTTTTGCCGATGAGCGGGTACTGCATTACGGCATCATTCCGCGTAGCAACCGGAGCATATTTGTAATTAACGAACTACCTGATTTACAGGCAAGAATACAGGTTAGCTTATTTAATATTTTAGAAGAAGGAGATGTGCAAATCCGTGGATTCAAACTGAGATTGCCATTAGACATCATGTTTGTCTTTACTGCCAATCCGGAGGATTATACCAACAGAGGTTCCATAGTAACACCTCTGAAAGACAGAATCGAAAGCCAGATTCTTACCCATTACCCAAGAAATATTGAACACGCATTGGAGATTACCGAACAGGAAGCCGACATTCATGACGAACAGGTGAAAAAGATTATGGTGAGCGACCTCATCAAACGCCTGATTGAACAAGTTGCTTTTGAAGCCAGAAGCAGTGAATTGGTTGACAAAAAGAGCGGTGTGAGCGCCCGCCTCACGATTTCGGCAATGGAAAATGCGGTGAGCGCCGCTGAAAGACGCGCCCTCATCAATCACGAGGAGAAGACTCAGGTTTGGGTAGGCGACCTCTCCGGAATCATTCCTTCCATCACCGGAAAGGTGGAACTGGTATATGAAGGCGAGCAGGAAGGGCCTTACCAGGTAGCCATGAACCTGATGGATAAGGCAATCAGAAACCAGTTTGTACAATATTTCCCGAATCCGGACGAACTAAAAAAGAGAAGAAATACCGGCAAACCTTCTGTACAGCAAAAAACAGAAGAACATCCTTACAAACCCGTTATCAATTGGTTTGACAAAGGAAATCAATTAGCTATATCATTCAATACCAATGATAAAGAAAAAATACATCAACTTTATATGGTAGATGGATTATATGCTATTGTCAAAAAATATTTCCCACATGCCAACGAAATGCAGGCGGGTCTGCTGATGGAATTTGTATTACACGGCCTTGCCTCCTACTCTTTAATCAGCAAAAAACTCTACGAAACAAAAATCGAATTTAAAGACCTGTTTGGAAGTATGATGAATATGAATGATCCGCAGGAGTTTAATGGCGATAATGATTTTGAAGGGTAGATGGTAGATTTTAGATTTTAGATTTTAGATTTGTGATTACAGATTGCAGATTACAGATTACAGATTGCAGATTACAGATTACAGATTACAGATTGCAGATTGCAGATTGCAGATTAAAGATTACAGATTGCAGATTACAGATTGTCAACTGCCTAAAGCTTACAGCCTACAGCCTAAAGCCTATAAAGGTTCAAAGTTCAAAGTTCAAGGTTTAAGGTTTAAGATTGCAGATTAAAGATTACAGATTGCAGATTGCAGATTGCAGATTACAGATTGTCAACTGCCTAAAGCTTACAGCCTACAGCCTAAAGCCTATAAAGGTTCAAAGTTCAAGGTTTAAGGTTTAAGATTGCAGATTAAAGATTACAGATTGCAGATTACTGATTTTCAATCGCCTAAAGCTTACAGCCTAAAGCCTAAAGCCTATAAAGGTTTAAGATTGAAGATTAAAGATTACAGATTGCAGATTACTAATTTTCAACCGCCTAAAGCTTACAGCCTACAGCCTATATCGCCGTAGCCGAAGGCCGATTGCCGTAGCCTTCTTATGCTACCTTCGTTTTCCAAATATTTATGCCAAATGGATTTCTACAACTCAAATACTTTTTAATTCTCCGTATCTTAGCCAAAACTTATTTTTATGCGTTTTTTTAGTTTGTTAGCATTTTTCTGTATTTCAATTTCAGTTTCGGCACAAAATGTATTGACTCCCGATCTGCTCTGGCAGTTAGGCAGGGTAAGTGCCATTGACCTCACAAAGGATAAGCAATCGGTGATTTACAAGGTGACCACTCCGGACGTTTCTTCAAATAAAAGTAGTAAAAAAACCTACAAAATCCCGATCAATGGTACTGTGGGAGAAGTAGTAGAAAATTATCAATCCCTACTTAATGATAAAAATGTGTCACCTGATGGAAAATATGTGCTGACAAGTAAAGAAGTGAAAGTGGTAAAAGTATTTGGCTCGGATTTTTATCCGGAACTTACAAAATCAAATGTGCAGATTTATAACGATCTGATGATTAGGCACTGGGATCAGTGGGAGGATGGAAAATTCAATCATGTATTTTTTGCACCGGTCGGAAAGCCTGATGAAGCAAAAGATATAATGCCGGGCGAACCTTACGACTGCCCCACCCAGCCTTTTGGCGGCGATGATGATTTTGTCTGGAGCCCCGACAGTAAACAAATCATTTATGTGTGTAAAAAGAAATTTGGAAGGGCTTATGCCGAAAGCACCAATACCGACTTGTATGCTTACGACATTGAATCAGGCAAAACCACCAATCTTACAGAAGGGATGATGGGTTACGACCTGAATCCCAGCTTTGGCACGAATGGCGCGCTGGTCTGGCTGAGTATGAAGCGAGATGGATATGAAGCAGACAAACAGGATATTGTGGTAATGAAAGATGGTAAAAAAGTAAACCTGACTGCTTACCGCGATGATATACATGTAAGTTCCTATAAATGGAGCAATGATGGAAATTACATTTATTTTGTTGCGCCCATTAACGGAACAGAACAGTTGTTTTCTGTTAAGTATGATGGAAATACCAAGCCAGAGATAAAACAAATTACAAAAGGAGATTTCGATATTACCGGTATTGTAGGCCAAAGCGGGAATACGTTGGTAGTTAGCCGTACCGACATGAATCATGCGGCAGAATTATTTACCGTTGATATTCTTTCGGGAACCATCAAACAACTCACCTATATAAATGATGCAATGTATGCTACCATCAAAAAAAGTAAAACAGAAAGGAGATTTGTAAAGACAACTGATGGAAAAGATATGCTGGTATGGGTGATTTATCCTCCCGACTTTGACCCTAACAAGAAATATCCAACACTATTGTATTGTCAGGGAGGTCCACAATCAGCATTGACACAGTTTTATTCGTTCCGGTGGAATTTTCAATTAATGGCTGCAAATGGATACATCATTGTAGCGCCCAACAGACGTGGCATGCCGGGACATGGTACCAAATGGAACGAACAAATCAGCAAAGACTGGGGTGGCCAGGTAATGAAAGATTACCTATCGGCGATTGATGCAGTATCGAAAGAAAAATTTGTGGATAAAAACCGGTTAGGCGCTATCGGCGCCAGCTATGGCGGCTATTCTGTTTTCTTTCTGGCAGGTATTCACAACAATCGTTTTAAAACTTTTATTGCACATGATGGTGTGTTTGACCTGAGAAGCATGTACGGCACCACCGAAGAACTTTGGTTTGTGAACTGGGATGGCGGAGGTAATTATTGGGATAAAAAAAACCTGATAGCGCAAAACACTTATGCAAAATTCAGTCCCAGTAATTTTGTTGACAAATGGAATACGCCCATATTAATTTATCAGGGGGGAAAAGATTACAGAGTACCCATTGAGCAAGGGCTACAGGCATTTACTGCTGCACAGGTGAAAGGAATTAAAAGCAGATTGGTTTATCTGCCAGACGAAAACCACTGGGTATTACAAGCCCAAAATGCATTGGTTTGGCAAAGAGAATTTTATAAATGGTTGGAGGAAACGTTGAAATAATATCCTTCTTAAAACAAAATAATTTCCTCAACCCACTGAAGTCATTTATTATAGCCGCCATCTGAAGAATTTTCTTCTAATGGCGGCTATTAGCTTTTGAAAACAAATAAATTTTTTTAAAAATTATAAGATGCCATAATGATAAAATTTCGGCCCGGTGAATTAAGAGGCTTTCCTACGGCAATAAATCTGCTCAGGTGCTCTCTATATGCTTTATTGAACAAATTATTTACTGCAACCGAAATTTGTATTTTTTTTGAAAATTCAGTCCTTACGCCTAAATCCACCACACTGAATTCGGGCGTTTTTACTTCGCCATAATCATCTGCCACCCTATCCTGCTTTGCCACATACCTAATTTGAGAATATGGAATCAGCCTGTTTTTCCAAACCGACCCTTCCAACAATAAACGTATATCAAGCGGCGCTATTTGCGGTAAAGGTTTTTTTGATTCATTATTTTTGCCGTAAGTATATGTAGCCGAAAACTGATGAAGCAAAACCGGCAGCCATTTATGTGTCCAACTCAGTTCAAATCCATAAAGCAACGCTTTGTCGATATTAATGTACTGCCTCACGCCCGGACCGCCATAAACAGGTGGAATCTTGGTTTTTACAGAGCTGATATAATTAGTAACCATAGAACCAAAGCCATTAAATTGAATCGATGATCGGGCAGATTTATAACCTACAATTCCGTCAATCTGATGATTTGCCTCAGGTTTTAGCTGCGGATTGCCTAACATTTCAAAAGGATCAATCCCTATTGCAAGAGAGTTTATGAATTTTTCGGAAATGCTTGCCGAACGTACCCCGCGACCCAGCCATAAACCCGTAAACCACTGACTATCCCATTGTCTGCTGAATCCAATACTCATGGATGGGTTGATATCTGTACTCTTCAAATCGGCATATTGATTTTTAAATTTTGAAGCCGGCGCATTAGCATCCGATTTAACGGCATCTATTCTTGCCGAAACTGACAACCTGAATTTGCTTAACTGATAATGCCAATCAGCAAAAAATCCGGCCCTTGTTTGACGGCTATCCTGCCAGATAGTGTCGATAATGGTTTTACCGGCCATTGGCCCTGTAAGCATTCTTTTTTCTCTGTTACCGTCTTCCCATTCATCCTTTTTATCAATTCCAAAATATAGTTCAGTCTTTGAATTGATAACGGCGAACTCCATTCTGCCACCCAGCACTTTTGTTTGGGCGCTGGTATTGGCATCCATATTCACAGCGCCGGGGCGAAATTTATTCCCCATAAGGTGATCTACAAATGAAGCATATCCCTGAGTATGCCATGAAGTAATCCAATTGCCCAAGCCGTTTACTTTATAACCACCCTGCAACATCCAGGCTTTGTCGCTCAGCAAGTCCATCATCAGCGTGGGGAAATCTACATTCTTTGCAAAACTTCTGGTTGCAGACAAATTCAATACATTTTTTTTGTTGATTAAGAAATCCGAATGTATTCCTACAGAAGCTCTTTCAAAATTTGCAGACATCACACTATCATTACCATCTTTATAATCGTGACCTTTGGAATAAGAACCTGTAGCAGACAGTTGCATATTTTTAGATTTGGTACCCAACGCTCCTTCAGTTCTATAAATTTCACCATTAGATTCAAAACCTCCGTTTATTCTGCCAAAAACCTTATGCCCTTCAATAAACTCCGGAGGAGACGTTTTGAAATTAATCACGCCTCCCACCGCTGGACCATAGCGAAAATTATGCGGTCCTTTCAATACTTCTAATTGCTCAATCTGACTGATAAGTACCTGGCTTGTTGGCGGATCCATACGGCTTGGACAAGCCGCTAAGGTTGAAAGGGCTCCGTTAGTCAGCACATTCAATTGATCCGCTTTAAAACCCCGAAAAGTAGGGTCAAAGGCAAAACCGCCACTTTTTTTTATTGCTGAAAACCCCGGTATTTGTTGCAATACCTGTCCGGCATCATGTTGCACCCATTCGCCATTACTAAGCCTCACCTTTTCTTTCAATGCTCTTCCTTTCAATGAAAAGAGAACCACCGGGCTAAGTAAAGCGCCATCTGCCGGTATCAATTGTACATACCCTTGTTCCATTGCTGATTTCAATTCTACCGGACTCAGTCGAAAGGTGTTGTATGAAATGTGAGTCAATAATAAATCATCTTTTGAATTTAAAGTAATGAATATTTTCCCCTCGCGATTTGATTCGCCTTTTTGATTACCTAAACGATAATTAACTCCGGCTATTGGCATATCGGTTTCTCTGTCTATAATTAATATCGGCTTTTGGCTGTTTACCTGTATTGTGATAAATAACAGTATTGTGACTGAAAATGATTTAATGCTATATATTTTCATTAGTTATTTTTTAATGATTAAGTTGACTTTTTGGCTTCTGATGATAAATTTGTTTTTCCTTCAAGGCAATTAACAAATGTTAATCAGCAATAAAAGTGATTCCCAAAATATATCGTGAATAAATGTGGCAGGATGTTGAATAGAATTTATGATACAGCATCATAGCCTTCTATTGAATTCACACTATTATGTAACCGGAATGAAAAATCATCCTGAAAGGTCCTGCTTTGTTAAATTGTTTTGAAAGCTTTAGTGAAGGCAGGGAGGGTGAAAGACTTTTGAATAATAACCGTTTAATGGTTTGACAGGTAAAAACTGAAGGTTAAATGGCAAATTTAATGCTACCGAATAAGGCTCATGGATTATAAAATTATTTACATCAATCAATGAAATTTCATTTTTATACTCAAGTCTTCTTTCAGGTTGTTGTTGATCTTTTTTATCTTCTTCCTGCAACTTTTTCATCAATTGGCATTTCCCATCACAATGTAATTTAGGTCGTGCTTTGTTTACACAGTTTTTTGCATATTTTGATTTATTGGTAAAATAATCTGCAACAATAAAAACCTTCCCAAAAGTTTGGGTAAAAAACGCCGTAATAAAAACAACAGCAATCAGCTTCCTGTATATTTGACCTTTGCTCAAAACTATAAGTAAAGATAACGCAGAAATCAAATAATAAAACCTGATATTTATCATTATTTGATCTGAGAGCTTACGATTTTATTGATAAACTCTTACATAATCTATTTCAAATACATGGGGAAACAAAGCGTTATCAATTCCCTTCTGACCGCCCAAACCTCCACCGATAGCCAGATTAAGAATTAAGTGAAAAGGCTGATCATAAGGCCAGGCAGCGCTACCGGTACCGTTGTTTTTATATGAAAAATATTTTTTACCATCCACATAGCTTCTCCATTCACCTTCGTCCCACTCAAGTGTAAATACATGAAACGCGGTGGATGCATCGGGCAGGTAAATAGATTTTCCCACCTGTGTGCCAATACCATGATTAAATGCTTCTGTGTGAGATGTGGAAAGTACAGAATCGGGATGGGAGCCTACAAATTCCATGATATCTATTTCGCCACTTTTTGGCCAATCACCATAACTGAAATCAGTCGGCAGCATCCATATTGCCGGCCAGGTACCATTCCCTGCGGGCAGTTTGGCCCTAACCTCAATTTTACAATATTTCCAATCGCCTTTATGCTTAGTTGTCAATCTGGCCGATGAATAATTTTTGATATTTGTTTTTTCATGGATGGCAGTAATTTTCAAGGTTCCATTACTTACAAAAGCGTTTTGAGGTCGGGCAAAAGTGTACCACTGGGCTTCATTATTTCCCCAACCATAACTGTTACCGACAGTGTCGTAATTCCATTTTCGGTCATTAGGCAGTCCGTAGTAGTTAAATTCATCAGACCATACCATCTTCCATTGTTTTGGCTGGGCAAATAGGCCAAACAAGAAACATGTAAACAATGCTGCTAAAAAATATTTTTTCATGAAGGGGTATATTAGAATTGTAAGGTTTAGCTAAAAAGAATATTGGGCAAATTGCCCAATATTCCGTTAAACAATCCACTATTTAAGAATCCACATTACTTTATTAATATCATCTACTCCGCCATACTGACGGTTTAAAGCTTCAATTAGATTGTCTCTATTGTAATTTCCCTCAGCAGCCGCATATAACCAGCGTACCGGAACTGCATTTTTATTTGTTTCATTTAATGATGTTGCCGGATTGATGGGAAATACAGGGAAGCCTGTTCTTCTGTATTCAAAAAAGGATTGATTTGGATTAATCATAAAATTCATTAAATACTTCTGTATCCAGATTTGCTTCAACTGATCGGCAGCATTGGATTTGAAGGCAGCTTCTCCGGTAAAATAATTGTCAATGTAAGCCTGGCTAATTGCCATTCCATGTGCATAGCTGCTGTTAGTTGCCATTATATCAGCTAAAGCAGCTTTTACACCTGTTTCGTAATAATCCTTAGCATTACCAGTTGATATCCATCCCAAAACTCTTGCTTCGGCAAGAATCAATTGTTGCTCGGCAAAGGTCATTATCATTCTGGGATCACTATCCATAACCTTTAAATATCTTGAATTTATCAGAGAATAGGTGTTTTTTAAATGATTGGCCGTTATATCATCATAACTGTCAGAAGTAAGCGCTCCAACGTATGCATCCGGATTGGATTCGGTGAGACCTCCGGCTAACTTTGCTTTGGATGGATCAGCATAGTAATAAAGCCTTCTGTCATTTAATGTTTTAAGATTATCCACTAATAGTTTACTTACATCTGTCCTGCTGGTAAACAAGTCATTTGTGCCTGAAAGAGGATGCTGATTAACAGATGAATATTTCAATCCCAAATAACCCGTATTGGGCAGAAGAAGAAATCCTGAATTAGCAATTTCAGAAAATCTGCTCTTAATATTCAAACCAGAAGCATCAGCTTTTTTACTAAGTGATAATAAAACACGCAATGCAAAAGCGTTTGTAGCCCTTCTCCATTTATCCGGATCACCTGCATAAGGTGTGGGATCGCCATCAAATTTTATTCCTTGTGAAAAAAACTGTTCTGCTTCTTTTAGCTCGTTTAATACGCCGGTCATTACCTGCTCCTGTGTGTCATAAGGTACTTTCACTGCTCCTGTTTGGCCCTTTCCTGCCTGACTGTAAGGAATATCACCAAGTCTCATTGAAGTATTATAAAACATGATAGCTCTTGACAGCTTTGCCAAACCTTTATAGGAGTTCTCCATACTGCTTCCTTCGGCATATTTTAGCATACTTTCAATATTGGGCAACATGGTCATGCCTCCAAAACCAAAAGTCCCGAGCGTATTATATTGCGAAGCCATAATGGTTTCATTGGCATAAGCAATATATTTAGCCAAAGCGTTTTCGTCCAGATAAGCCTTGGCATCTCTACCATCAAATTTGAGATTCGCGAGTATTATATTAGTAGCCAGCATAGAAGCGCTCACTCTTTCTGTAGCATCGGGATTCATGTTGATATCGTCAAATTTGCTACACCCTGCAGTAAACAACAAGAGGCTGAATAAAATGGCTCCTGTAATTTTTATATTGAGTTTCATGTGTGTAATTTTTGGATTTTAAAAATTTATTAGATGCTTAATTAAAAATCAAACTTGAGGTTAAGTCCAATAAAACGCATTGCCGGATCGGTAAAATTTTCGGTACCGCCGTCAATATCAGAATACTTAAACTGCTTGGCCCAATAAATTAAATTCTGACCTATTACTGATACAGACATATTCTTTGAGCCTACCTTTCCTGCCAAATTCTTTGGTAATGTATAAGTCAATGAAACCTCTCTGAGTTTTAAAAAAGTAGTACTAAACAAATCAACTGAGGAAGGCGAGCCACCCCATGCCGTTCCTTTATGCAAAGCTTCAATATATGATTTGTAAGTTGTTTTTATGTCATTGGGTGCAAATACACGGGTATCGCTTACCACATGATAATTGGCATCATACACTATTGACCCTGAAACTACCTTAACACCTTCGCCCAAAAAATTCTTAGTTCCCGGATTGGTAGCATCTAAATATCTTTCTTCACTAAGCGAATTGGGATGGTTACCCGACCTCCACATATACATTGCTGTGGTAGATTGAGCCAGACCTCCTACCCTTCCGTCCAAAGAAATATTTAAGGCGAGATTTTTATAAGCTACCTGAGTATTGAATCCCCAAATCCAGTCAGGATCGGCAAATCCTACATGTGATAAAATCGGCTTATAGGTTGGCACGCCATTATTGAATACAATATTTCCCAGGTTATCAGTCTGATACTCATTTATGGTGTAATGATCTGCTCTTTTACCCACCTTCACCCAATCTCTGTTTTGCACCGAATAAAGTGAATCCAAACGTGTGTAGAAAGTAGCAAATTTCGACCAGTTGAATCCAACATCCCATCTGATATCCTGAGTGCGAACAGGTGTAACATTCAATGCCAACTCAATACCCTTACGCGTTCTTTCTTCATTACTATTGGTATAAACCCCTGTAAATCCTGATGAAGGGCTTATGCTGGCAGAAACAATGTAATCATACATTTTTTTCTCATAATAAGTTACATCCAACGATACTCTGTTTTTCAAAAAGCTCATCGCACTGCCAAATTCCGTTGTGGTAGATCCTTCAGCAAAAATGTCATCCGGCCTGATGAGTGTTGGATAAACTGCAGTCGCCAGCGTACCCCATGCATTATTTACAATGGAAAACACATTGTTGATGGCATAAATGTTTGCAGGCGTTTTATATTTTGTCCATGCGCCTCTCAACTTCCAGAAGGATAACCAATCGGGTCTGAAAAGTTCAGAAACCACAAAACTTCCTGAAACCGAAGGATAGAAATAAGATCTGGTACTTTTTGGCAAGGTAGAAGCCCAGTCATTTCTTCCGGTAGCTTCTAAGAATAACATATCGCGCCAGCCAAAACCAAGCTTACCAAATAAACTGTTGGTTTGTTTTTTGTAAATCAATGACATCACATTCACCGGATTTACAGATGCCTTTAATGAATAGTATCCAGGAATGGATAGGCCGCCATTCGTTCTGGCTTCAATTCCTTCATCCTGATTGTAGAAAATAGCGCCTCCCACAAAACCGTCAATTCTGAAATCATTCAACTTCTTATTACCAATAATCATGGCTTCATTGGAGCTGCTATATCCTCTGCTAAGACCAACGTTGTAAGACCCTTTTTGCGACTCACCCCAAATTTCTGTACCAAATCCCATCACCTTGCCTGTGCCTCCTCCCTGAAAAGAACCTTTTGAAATTCGTATATCCTGCCTGTTACTGTAGGTATCATAACCGGTTCTTACCATTGCTTTCAACCAGTTTAGGATATCATAATTAAGTGTCAACTGCCCATTGAAAATATCTTTTTTATAAGGGTGTATCCTTTCGTACCTATCAAAATATGGATTATTATTACCGGCGGTATAACTACTGTTTTGAACCTCGTTGGGTATCATCCAGTAATCCTTGTACTGCCTGATGTCCCAGTCAGGAGAACCCCAAACCAACATACTGTACATAGGATCGTATCCTGCATATCCACCAAAACCGGTATTGGGTGAGCTATGATTATTATAGGACACAGACGTGGAAATGGAGAATTTTTTAAGTTTAATATCTCCGCCCACACTATAGGTCAACTTATTAAACATTGAGTTGGGATAGGTTCCTTTGTTCTGCACCCAGGTAGCAGATGCCCTAAAGCCACCCAAATCGCCTGTTTGCGCAATACTCAGATTATTATTTAAAATATATCCCTGTTCCTGGAAATTCTTAAAATTATCTTTTCCTATTGGTAAATAAGGCATTGATTTCATGGTTTTGCTTATCGGGTCCCATTGAATGATCTGTTGCCCTTCCAGCGGAGGCCCCCATGAACCATCGGCAGACCTTACGTATGTATTGGTTGCGGTGTTTACCACACGGCCATACTTTGACTGCATTTCAGGAATAGCAAGATAGCCTGCCTCAAACATGGAACTGCTATTGAGCGAAATAGTGAACCCTTTGCCCAAAGCGCCTTTGCGGGTGGTAATCATTATAGCGCCACTTCCGCCTCTCTCTCCATAAAGCGCCGACGCGGTTGCTCCTTTTAGAAAGTTAATAGATTCTATGTCATCCGAAGGTACATCCCTCAGTGTCATATTGCCATAAGGCACACCATCTATTACGATTAATGGCTTTTCACCTCGGATGGTAATATTTGGCTCTTCCATAAATTCTGCGCTGTTCTTAATGGTCATTCCGGCTACTTTACCGGTTAAAGAGGTAGCCACATCAATACCCTTTACAGTTTGAAGTGTATTCCCCTTCACCTCCTGAGTAGCATAACCCAGCGCTTTTTCCTGCCTTTTAATACCCAAAGCAGTAACTACTACACCCTCTAAGTTTTGTGTAGATGCAGGCATTAAGGTAATATCAATAATATTCCTTACTCCCACTGTGGTGGTTTGAGACGAAAAACCAACATAAGAAAATTCGAGACTTTCTGCTTCATCGGCTCTGATCGAATAACTACCGTCGCCGGCCGTGGTTGTTCCTATGCCTGAGTTTATCGCCTTTACCGATACTCCTTGTAAGCCGATCCCTTTGTCATCGGTTACCCGTCCGGAAATTATTTTTGTTTGAGCATATCCTGAAACTGATAATATCAGGAATAGAAAAAGTAATCTTGCAAGCTTCATCATACATTTTAAATTTAATTATGACAAGAATAATTATAGTTTAGAAGGTCAAATTTAGCTTGAAAAGCGTCCTTTAACAAATTTTAACACCCTACAATACTACTACAATTAAATTTATTTTTATTGGTTATCAACGTTTTATAATACCACAAAATAAAAATTGATTATTTTGATTAATTTTGAAGCATTAATTGCAAGTTAGTGTGAAAAATAGGGTTTTATTTCTGGTAATTCTTTTGGGTTTTATAAAATCGGGCTTTAGCCAAACAACAATTGGCAGGCCAGACATCCAAAATTTCTCCCATGAACAGTCCAATATTGGCGCTCAAACCTGGAAAATAATGCAGGATCGCTTTGGAATCATGTATTTTGCCAATAACTCTGGTTTAGTTTCATATAACGGAAAGGAATGGAAGAAATTTCAACTTCCAAATAAAACAATAGCGCGCTCCATTTATATCTCAGATGACGATAAAATTTATGTGGGCGGACAGGGTACAATTGGTTATTTTTTCCCCGACAGGCAAGGTTCTTTGAAATATCATTCATTAATAGATCTAATTCCTGCCAGGTACAAATCATTTGGAGACGTGTGGCAGATCGTCGAATTTGAAAACAATATTTTTTTTAGAACATCTAATAAAATATACAAACTTGACCCAAAAAAAGAACTTATAAAAGTATTTGAAGGTCCAAATTTTTCAAAATGGTCTTTTGTTCATAAAAGCCAAAACCAGCTTTTTGCACAAAATTCATGGCAAAATCTGGTGGTTTTAAAAAATAATAATTGGGAACCGCTCAATATTCCCGAACTTAAATCTACAGAAATATTTGATATTCAGGACTTTGGAGGCGACACGTCCATTATTTCCACATTGCATCACGGATTATTTTTGATGAATAATACCGGCATCCGGCCTTTTCACATTCAAAAACAAATCATTCAAAATCAGATTTTTTCCATTGAGCCGGTAAGTAACAATCTGTTTGCCATCGGTACGGTATCCAACGGAATATATATTGTGGATAAAAACGGCAATAGCGTGATGCACTTTTCTACCGATAATGGGCTACAAAACAATAACGTGTTATCCATGTTCGTCGATAATCATTCCAATTTATGGGCAGGGCTTGATGAAGGGATTGACTTAATAAATTATAAATCTCCTTTTACAAAAATTATACCTGTACCTCAGCGACCTACTCCAACTTATGCTGCAAATATTTTTAATAATAGAATTTATCTGGGAACCTCGGATGGACTTTATGCTGCAGACCTTACCCTGTCAGAAAAAAATGACATCAGCCTTTCACAAAAGTCTTTCTATCGGGTTCAAAACTCCGGCCGACAGGTTTGGAATCTTTTTAATAACGGAGAACAACTTTTAATGGCGCATCATGATGGCACTTTTGAAATAAAATCAAATACTGCCCTATTTTTGGATAATTATTACGGAGGCGCATGGTTATACAGGCAGATACCAGGCTCCAAAAATTTAATTGCAGGCACCTATGACGGCATTCAGCTATTTATTAATAATAACCAACATTTAATCCCAACCAAAAAACTTTCCTTTCCCAATAAAGAACCGCTTCGCTTTATAGAAATTGATTCCTCACACCATATTATCTGGGCTTCTCACCCCTATAGAGGAATTTATAAAGTCAATATGTCAGCTAATTATGACAATATTGAAAAAGTACAGCTTTATACACAAAAAGACGGCTTACCGGCCAACACCAATAATTTTGTTTTTAAGATAAACAATCAAATAGTTTTTACTACCGAAAATGGTGTATATGAATATGACTATGAGAACGGCCTCTTTCGCGTATCGAAACAATATTTACCGATTTTTGGAAAATTATCAATAAAATTTTTAACAGAAGACAGCAAACAGCGAATTTGGTTTGCCACCGAACAAGGAGCCGGAGTTGCAGAAAAAGGTAACGCCAAATTTATTCCCGAATTGAACGAAAAGCTAATAGCAGGTTTTGAAAACATCTATCCCTTCAACGATAAAAATATCCTTATTGGCTCTTATAAGGGAATTATTCACCTCAACTACAGCCAATACCAAAAAAGCAGGTCAAAAATATCGGTTTTATTAAGTAAAGTTGTAACAACATCTAATAAAGACTCGATTCTTTTTAATGGTTATTTTAATAATAACGGGAAAATATCCGGCAAACAAGGTGAAAACAATATTTTCAAACTATTACCGAAATTCAGCTCATTCCGTTTTGAATTCTCAACAGACCACTATGAAAAGTCTGATCAGATTTTATACAGCTACAAATTAGAGGGTTTTGATGATGAATGGTCCGATTGGAACAATAAAAATGAAAAAGATTATACCAATTTATCGCATGGCAAATACACATTTTTGCTAAAAGCAAAAGACAATTTCGGCAATAATTCCGATCCAATCTCCTATTCCTTTGAAATATTGCCAAGATGGTATCAAACAATTTTGGCACGCTTCATTTATTTTGCCCTCTTAATGCTGTTTTTTTATACGCTAAACAAACTTTACCAGCAGCGATTAATAAAGCAAAAGGCAAATCATGAAAAAGAGCAGGCACATTTAAAATATGTGCATGAATTAGAATTAGAAAAAAACGAAAAGGAAATCATTCAGTTGAAAAACGATAAATTAGAAACGGAGGTGGTTTATAAAAACAAAGAGTTGGCTTCTACCACTATGCACCTATACAAGCGAGGCCGTTTATTGGGAAAAATTAAGGAAGACCTATCAGAGGGGATAAAAAAAAGTCAGATTAAGGAGGAGAAGTCAGATTTTAATAAACTGCTCAAACTCATTATTGAGGAAGAAAAACAAGCGGAAGACTGGGAACAATTTGCCATACACTTTGACGATGTGCATAACCGTTTTTTACAAAAGATAAAACTGGCTTATCCAAATCTGACATCAGGTGATCTAAAATTATGCGCTTATCTTAAAATGAATCTTTCTTCCAAAGAAATTGCACAATTACTCAATATTTCGCTTAAAGGAGTAGAAATTGGCCGATACCGCCTTAGAAAAAAACTTGGCCTGGGTCCGAATGTAAACTTAGCCGGGTTCATAAACGAGTTTGGATAAATCTATTTTTTCTTTTCCATTTCTATTACCCAAAGACCGCGCAACTGGTTTTCAGCATATCCGGTGGCAGCGTCCGACGGGTAAAGCTCATTGATTTTAGCCAGCGTTTTACTATCAATTTTCGATTTATCCGCATGGCAATTCATACACATCGTATTAGTAATAATTGGATAATACCCTGTTATTTTATCACCGGCTTCCATGAGCTTAGGTTTGGCTGCTTCTCCATTCTGCATGTTGGGTTTTAGTAATTCTATATACTCAAGCTCCTGCTCATTTGCTTTATTATCCGGATTTCTGTTACGGTCAGAAACTCTTTTTAATGATATCAAATGCAATGCAGAAGACATACTATCTGTTAGAGGAATTGCCCTTGTGTTGCAAAATTGCACTGCATACGCAGGCCCGTTACTGTTAATTGCTCCTGTAAGGTTTTTGATTAATACTTTTCCGGCTTCTGACGCATAGCCTGCTCCTGCAGACAGATACTGATTATAAACAGCAGTATCTTCCAGAACATTACCTGTTTGTTCTGAAGTATTATTTGCCGATTCATTTCCACACCTAATTAACAAGAAAGACATTATTGCAAGAATCAGAACAATCGCATTTTTTTTCATAATCAAGAGATTTTATCCTAACAAAATAATTTCTTCAAAATTTTTCATTCATCAATATTTATACTGATGAATGAAAAATCTATTCTTTACGGCTGTATTTGATAAAGATACTGAACTAAACAGCAATGGAGGATAGCATATATTGCATATCGCCAATGCCGCCGCCATTATACACTTCTTCAATTCCGGCCTGCCTCAAAAAACCCACAGCAGTAGAACTGCGGCCACCCGAAAGACAGTAAACCACAAGAGGTTTTTCCATCTGTTCAATATCTTCCATCTTCAATCTTATTTCGTGCAACGGAACATTAATGGCGCCTTCAATATGGCCGGACATAAATTCTTGCTCGGACCTTACATCAATAAATGTCTTTTTTTCGCTTTTTACTATTTCTTGTAAATTGTACATCGTATTTTAAGTTTTATTATTTTTTTAGTTTGATAATTTAAAAAATATTTAAGCAGTCAGTTCTTCTACCGGCTGATTCTGTTTTACCATTTCGACTTCTTTCTGGTATTGCGCCATCAGTTCTCTTTCCATATTCATCATATTATACAATGAAAAGCCGCCTGAATAGTTATACACATCCTGATAACCCGATTGCCTCAATATTCTTTGTGCCAGATAGCCACGCAGACCTATTTCGCAAAAGATAAAAATTGTTTTATCCTTTGGAATTTCATCTAACCTTTGCCTGATTTCATCTACGGGAATATTGACAGCCCCGGTAATTGTCTTATTGTTAAATTCTTTTTCGGTACGTACATCAATCAGTAAGCTGTTTTCATTTTTTTGATGCAATTCTAAATCATCCCAATACGAAACCTTAAACAGGCCGTTCAGTAAATTTTCGGCCACAAATCCTGCCATATTTACAGGGTCTTTGGCTGATGAATAAGGCGGGGCATAGGAATGTTCTACTTCGGTAAGATCGTAGATAGTTCCGCCCTTTTGAATTAGTGTCGCCAGAACATCCATTCTTTTATCAACACCTTCCACACCCACGATTTGAGCGCCTAATAATCTTCCATCCTCCGGCGAAAAAGCTATCTGTGTAGTCAGATTATGCGAACCCGGATAATAAGTAGCATGAGAAGCTGACCTTGTAGTAGAAACAATATGAGGAATATTCAATGCCTTCAAATTCTTTACAGAAACGCCTGTGGCAGCCACAGTATGATTAAAAACCTTCACGATAGCAGTGTTGATAGCGCCTTTGTATTTTCTTTTATTGCCCAATACAATATTATCGGCACATATTCGACCCTGCTTATTAGCCGGTCCGGCCAGGAAAGTACTCATTGATTTACCCGTAATTGGGTTTACGAATTCAATAGCATCTCCTACCGCATAAATATCGGGGTCGGAGGTTTGCAGGTACTCGTTCACCCAAATTCCTTTTGCATCTCCCAATTTCAAGCCTGCAGCAGTGGCTAATTTTGTATCTGGCCTTACACCTATAGAAAGGATGACCATATCTGCTTCTTCTGAAAGACCGTTATTATAATTTACTTTCAATCCTGTCTCGGTTTTCTCGAAACTACTAACAGCAGTATTCAATTTAAGATCAATGCCGTGAAGGCGGATATGTTGTTGCACAAACGCTGCAATCGGAAAATCCACAGGAGCCATCACCTGGCCGGCCATCTCTACAATTGAAACCTCTATACCCAGCTCGTGCATATTTTCGGCCATTTCGAGACCAATGAAGCCGGCACCCACAACTATTGCCTTTTTTGTAGAATTGGCAGTTGCAAAGTTTTTGATGGTATCAGTATCCGGCACACTTCTTAGCGTAAATATTCCCGGAAGGTTGATGCCCGGCAAGGGCGGTCTTACAGGTTCGGCCCCTGGCGATAAAACCAATTTATCATAAGTCTCTTCATATACTTCATCTGTCAGTAAATTGCGGGCAGTAACCTTTTTAGCTGCTCTGTCAATTGTAATCACCTCAGTAGAAATTCTTACATCAATATTAAACCGCTCCTTAAAACCGGCAGCCGTTTGAACAAACAATTTGTTTCGGTCTTTGATTACATTACCGATATAATAAGGCAATCCGCAATTAGCATAAGATACATAAGCGCCTCTTTCAAACATTACGATTTCAGCCTGTTCGTCCATTCTTCTTAAGCGGGCTCCGGTACTGGCTCCACCGGCCACCGCTCCTATAATCACATATTTCATACTATATATTTTTATTTTATTCCTGTCTGCCTGATTGTTTTTTGTAACTTCATTTATTATTAATATATCAAGGCAGTATTTTCAAATCTGAAGGTGCAAAGGAACAAATCTTTACCAGGGTTAATAGTGATAATTGTTACAAAGAACGCATTAGTGAATAAAAAAAGATGCGATAAAAATCGCACCTTTTACTAAAACATCAACAAGAAAAACAACATTTTAAACTACTTTACTTCTTCGTATTCTATTTCATCTGTACTTTTATTTGTCTGCCTAACATTTGAACGGGGCACACCACACCCTGTACTGCCACAACAACCCGTATTGGTAATGCTTTGAAAAACAAACAATCCGCCAAACAAACCAATTGCCCAGCTTTGCATTTGAAAAGACTGACCAATCAGCATAATGCCCAATACCAGCCGTACAACTCTGATAAAACTCCAATCGCGTAATAAACTCTCAAACATGTCTTTCTATTTCTAGTCAAAAGTAATGGTAATAAATGTCCTATTGGGTGATATATATCACAAACAATACTATTGCTTTGGTTGCTCAGAAAGAGATGATTTCAATCAATTATTTAGCAGAAAAAAAGGTGCGCTTAAAGAATATTATGAACAAACTATTATAAACAATCACATTAATCACCTTGTTTTTAAATAAAAAGAACTTCGTAATAGTATAACGAAGTTCTCTTTTGGAGGTCTCGAGCGGATTCGAACCGCTGTAGGAGCTTTTGCAGAGCTCTGCCTAGCCACTCGGCCACGAGACCAATTAATCTTTGATGACTTGCAAAAATAGGATATTTTTGTTAAATATTTCATCTCTTTAAATGTTTTATTATGAACAGAATTGCAGAATCGGAATTAATACTGAATAATCGCGGCGCTGTATATCATTTGGACCTTCGTCCGGAAGAACTGGCTTCCACTGTGGTTACTGTTGGCGATCCTGACAGGGTTCAGGAGTTTAGCAAACACTTTGATACCATTGAGGTGAAAAGACAGCACAGAGAGTTTGTTACCCACACCGGCACTGTAAAAGGAAAAAGGCTTACCGTTTTGTCTTCCGGAATAGGGCCAGATAATATTGATATTGTACTAAACGAATTGGATGCGCTGGTAAATATTGATTTTGAAACCAGAACCATCAAGCCGCAACTTTCTGCACTTAATATTATCAGGGTGGGTACTTCGGGGTCACTACAGGCCGATATTCCGGTGGACAGTTTTGTGGCTTCTACACACGGCTTGGGTATTGACAATCTGCTTAATTTTTACCGCCATGAAAGTAATGATGAAGAAAAACAACTCATACATTCTTTCGTTACCCATGTTCAACTTCAGGGTAATATTAGTATGCCCTACATTACAGGCGCTTCTCCTACTTTATTGAAACATTTCGCACAAGGTTTTCATCAGGGTATCACCGTTACCTGCCCGGGCTTTTATGGGCCACAAGGAAGAGTGCTTCGTCTTGGAATTAGAAATCCGCAGTTAATAGATCGACTCACTGATTTTAGTTTCGGTCAGCACCGAATTACGAATTTCGAAATGGAAACCTCCGCAATTTACGGCTTAGGCAAGCTTTTAGGCCATCACTGCCTGGCGATAAATGCAATTGTAGCCAACAGAATTGTAAAAGAATTCAGTAAGGACAGTAAAGCAGTTATTGAAAACCTCATTGTTAAGTTTTTAGAAATTTTTTCAGAAAATATTTAATATGAAAGTTAAGTTTTGCAAATATCAGGGCACCGGCAATGATTTTGTTATAGTGGATAACAGGTCTGGTGAATACAACGACCTGACTGAAGAAAATATCAGAAAAATCTGCGAAAGAAGATTTGGTATTGGCGGTGATGGATTTATGATGATGAATGAAAAAGAAGGCTACGATTTTGAAATGAAATACTACAATGCCGATGGGCGCGAGGGAAGTATGTGCGGAAATGGCGGAAGGTGCATCATCCAGTTCGCTTATGATTGCGACATAAAAAAAAGTAATTATTTATTTCTGGCAATAGATGGCCCGCACGAGGCTGCCATTTATCCCGAAGAAGGGTTGGTTTCTCTGAAAATGATTGACGTGCCGCAAATCAAAAAATATAAAAGTGATTATGTTTTAAATACGGGATCTCCTCATCTGGTACAATTGGTTGACGACATGAAAGATGTGGATATCGTTAAAGAAGGCCGAAAAATCAGATATAATAAAGATTTTGCAGCGCAAGGAATCAATGTCAATTTTGTGGAAGTGAAAGATGATGAAAATCTTATTGTAAGAACTTATGAACGTGGTGTTGAGAATGAAACTTATTCCTGCGGAACAGGCGTTACAGCCTCCGCGCTTGTATTTTATCATAATGAGAATGGATTTAATACAGTTGATATCGAAACATTAGGCGGCAATCTTTCTGTACGCTATACCCGAAAGCCGGATGGTTCTTATGAACGAATCTGGCTGAAAGGCCCTGCTGTAAAGGTTTTTGAAGGGATCATAAATATATAACATCAAATGATAAAATACTTTAAAAACATTGACCACAAAACTGTAGAAATTGAGGAACCCGAAAATGACAGTTGGATAAATATCGTTCCGCCTTTGAAGCAGGAAGAATTTTCGGAACTGGCAGACCGGTTAGAAATCCCTATCGACTTCCTTACCGACTCTCTTGACATTGACGAACGGAGCCGGTACGAAGAAGAAGACAATGTAAAACTCATTGTGATAAAAACGCCTACCGATAACAATTCATTCAATGAGAGTGATGCCTATTATATCACTATCCCAATTTGTATTATCCTCACTCACAATCACATTGTAACGGTTAATTCTTTTGAAAACCCTGCTATCAAAAAATTCCTGAATACTTTTCAAAACCGACAACCCGATAAAAAAGGAATGATGGTACTGCGTGTGATTGAAAAGGTGATTAAAAACTATATGGAATACCTGAAAGAAATCAATCACAAAAGAAATATTTTGGAACAGAAATTGTATGATGCCAATAAAAATGAACATTTGCTGGAACTTATGAAAATTCAAAAGAGCTTAGTTTATTTTGTTACGGCCCTTCGCTCAAATGAATTGTTATTAGCCAAGATGACAAGAACCAATTTTCTGAAAATAAATGAAGAAGAAGAAGAGTTTCTTGAAGACTTGATGGTAGATAATTCGCAAGCGCTGGAGATGGCAAATATTTATTCTAACATTCTGGCAAGTACTATGGATACCTTTGCCAGCATCATAGCAAACAATCAAAATATTGTATTAAAAAAATTAGCGATTGCTACTATCGTGTTGAGTTTTCCGGTGCTTGTAGCCAGCATTTTTGGCATGAACGTTCCCAGCGGATTCGAACATTCACCTTATGCATTTTATGTAGTTGCAGTGCTTTCGTTTATTATTGCCATCGTTATTGGTTATACCGCATTTAGTAAAAAAACAATGTAAGAGAACATGTTGAAGTATTTTAATGTAAGAGTGTACGGCATATTAATAAACGAGGCAAAACAGGTGTTGGTAAGCGACGAAAGAATTTACAACCGGAATCTGGAAATCACTAAATTTCCAGGGGGTGGCCTCGAATTAGGAGAAGGAACACTTGATTGTATTAAAAGAGAGTTCAAAGAAGAACTGAATATTGACATCGAAATAGTAAAACATCTTTATACCACCGATTTTTTTCAGCAATCTGCTTTTCATGATGACCATCAGATAATCTCAATTTATTATATTGTAAAACCCATCATGCCGCTATTCATTCCTGTAAACAATGGATTACCTGAGTATCCTGATAAAGTGGGTGAAATTTTCAGATTTATTGATTGGGATTTTTTTAATGAAGACATTATGTCGTTGCCTATTGATAAAATAGCCGTAAAAATCTTAAAGAACGAATATTAATTCATATTGAAGTGAAAACGGTAATTTTCATTTCTTTGTTGATATTTTTTTTACGATCTAATCTTACAACGATTGTTGGTAATGGGTTTTGACTTCTAAGGAAGTTAGTAATACACAAAATGAAAAATGAAATAAATTGTTCTGTCTTCATTCATTTTAAATAAAATTTACTCAAAGAATTTATTTTTTTGCTATCTTTTGCATGCAAAAAAAATGATTTTGTCATGAATATTGAACGACAAAGATTGCAGGATATTGGCTGGAAAAGATGGGGGCCTTATGTAAGCAACCGCGAATGGGGAAATGTACGCGAAGATTATAGCCCCGATGGAGATGCCTGGAATTATACCAACCATGCAATGGCCGAAAGCAAAACCTACAGATGGGGAGAAGAAGGCATCGGCGGAATATGCGACAGCAGTCAATTACTGTGTTTTGCAGTGGGTATGTGGAACTATAAAGACCCGATTGTAAAGGAACGTTTTTTTGGCCTTACCAATCAGCAGGGCAATCATGGCGAAGATGTAAAAGAACTTTACTATTATCTGGACAGCACGCCTACACACAGCTATATGAAGATGCTGTATAAATACCCACAGCAACCTTTTCCGTATCAATGGCTGATCAATGAAAACGCTAACCGCAGCAAACAACTACCCGAATTCGAACTGATTGATACCGGCATATTTGACAACAACGAATATTTCGATGTTTTTATTGAATATGCTAAAGCAGATAAAGACGATATCCTGATAAAAATCACTGTCTGCAACAGGGCAGCTCAAAAAGCTTCCTTAAAATTATTACCTACCTTATGGTTTAGAAACACATGGAGCTGGGGTAGTGACAATTACAAACCTAAAATGAAAGCCACTAACGGTCATATTGAAATCGAACATAAAAACCTGAAGCTGACACACTGCCATATTTCTCAACCGGCTCCGGCATTATTCTGTGATAATGAAACGAATACCAGAGTACTATATCAGGTAAGCAGCTCCAATCCGTTTTATAAAGATGGCATCAATGACTTTGTCATCCGTGGAAATGAGGATGCGGTTAACAGCCTTCAAACAGGTACCAAGGCTGCATTTGCGGTTGATTTAAATATCGAGGCTAATGACAGTGCAATAGTTTGTCTGCGATTGTGTAACGAAAGCCAGACCGATCCCTTTCGGGATTTTGATGCCATTTTTGAAAAAAGGAAAGCGGAAGCAGATGAATTTTATGCAGAAATGGAAACCGGAATTGCCACTGAGGATGCCAGACTTATTCATCGTCAGGCACTGGCGGGGCTTCTATGGAGCAAGCAATTTTATTATTATGATGTGGAAAAATGGCTGAATGGCGATCCGGGGCAGATACCACCGCCTGAAAGCAGGTGGCACATCAGGAATACTGACTGGATACATCTTAACAATCACGACATCATTTCAATGCCTGACAAATGGGAGTACCCCTGGTATGCCACCTGGGATTTGGCTTTTCATTGCATCAGCCTGAGCCTTGTAGATCCAACATTTGCCAAAAACCAGCTCACCCTGATGACCCGCGAATGGTATATGCACCCCAATGGTGAATTTCCTGCATACGAATGGGACTTCAATGGCGTAAACCCTCCCGTTCATGCATGGGCGGCCTTCAGAGTATTTAAGATTGATGAAAAAATTAACGGCCAGCCCGACGTATATTTTCTGGAAGAAGTATTTCAGAAATTGCTATTGAATTTTACCTGGTGGGTAAATCGAAAGGATAAGGCCGGAAACAATATTTTTACCGGTGGTTTTCTCGGGATGGATAACATTGGTCTTTTTGACAGAAACAAATCGCTGCCGGGTGGCGCTTATTTAGAACAGGCTGATGGCACCGGCTGGATGGCCATGTATGCTTTAAACATGATGCGCATTGCACTGGAACTGGCGCTTCATAATAAAGTGTATGAAAGCATGGCTACTAAATTTTTTGAGCACTTTTTATACATTGCCCATGCTATTGACAATATCGGGAATGTAGCCAACGGATTGTGGGATGAGCAGGATGAGTTTTTCTATGATGTGATTAAGGTAGGCGAGAAAGAATCCATCATGCTGAAAATAAAAAGCTTGGTTGGATTGGTGCCCATGTTTGCGGTAGAAGTATTTGATGACGAAATGTTAAGAAAAATTCCTGCCTTTGCAGTAAGGATGCAATGGGTGCTGGACAATAAACCCCAACTGGCCAATCTGGTATCACACTGGGATATCCCGGGTGTGGGGCAAAAAAGATTACTGAGCCTGCTCAGAGGCCACCGGCTCAAAAAGCTCTTGGCCCGAATGCTTGATACAAACGCATTTTTGAGCGATTATGGTATTCGCTCGCTTTCCAAAGAATATGAACAAAACCCCTTCAGGTTTAATTTATCTGGCGAAGAACACACCATTCAATATGTGGCAGGCGACAGCGACAGTGGCATGTTTGGTGGCAACAGCAACTGGCGCGGCCCCATCTGGATTCCCATCAACTTTTTAATTATCGAAAGCCTGCAAAGGTTCCACTTCTATTTCGGAGATGATTTCAAGGTGCCTTTCCCTACCGGTTCCGACAATCTACTTTCTTTAGATGAAATTGCTACAGAATTAGGCAAAAGGCTTTGCAATATCTTTCTGCAGAATAGTAATGGCAACAGAGCTGTCAATGGCAACTATAGGAAATTTCAGGAGGATGAGCATTTTAAAGACTATATCCGGTTTTTCGAGTTCTTTCATGGCGACAGCGGAAAAGGCTTAGGCGCCGGTCATCAAACGGGCTGGACTTCTTTGATTGCCAAGATATTGCAGCCAAGATTCAGAGAATAAAATGATAAACTTAAATTAAACAAACCGATTGATAGCTCATTAATGGCATGGCTATATTTTCCAGAAGCCGCCTTTCAGGATTCTGTAAAACCTGTGCCGGTTTCTAATAAAAACTGATGTGGGCTTTTTCCGAATTTTCTTTTGAAACTTTTAGATAATTGCGCCGGCGATGAAAAACCAGCAACGACGGCCACTTCATTTATTTTATATGCTCCCGTTTGTATCAACTTGGCAGCTTTATTCAGTTTTATAAGCTCAATCATCTCGTATGGTGTTAGATTGGACAAGGCTTTGATTTTGCGATAAAGAGAAGCTCGGCTCATAAACAATTTATTTGCAAGAAAATCAACATCCAGATAAGGATCCGTTAAATGCTCCTCAATCAATCGCTCAAACGAAATCAAAAATGCAGAATCGGTAGGCGTATGAGCCATACTGCTAATCATAATTAATGGTTGCGAAGCGAAATAATTCTTCAATTTCATCCGATTTTTCATAAGACTTTCTACCTGTGCCTCCAGATATGAAGGCGAAAATGGTTTTTCGATATAAACATCGGCACCCAGGTTAAGCCCCGATATTTTGGTATCAATATCTGTTCGGCCGGTTAATAGTACGATGGGTATATGACTCAGGTTAGTATTCGACTTCACCAGATTGCAAAATTCCAGTCCATTCATTCCGGGCATTGTAATATCAGAAATCACAAGGTCAATGTTGTTGTCTTCCATTATTTTAATGGCTTCTGTTGCATTCGTAGATGAAAGCACCTGATAGCTATCTGAAAAGATATCAGTGATTATATCAATAATATCTATTTCATCATCAATTGTAAGTATGGTAGGTTTTTCCACTTTGTTAGATCGTACTGTTTTCTGCTAATTTAAAAACATTTCTTTTAACGGGCAACTCTAATACAAAAATGTTCATTTCATTGTCTTCTTCCAAATATAAGTTCCCATTTTGAATGATCGACAGCGTTCTTGACAAAGTCAATCCGATACCGGTACCCGTTTTTTTTCCGGTTTCATTCATTCTGAAAAATGGTTCGAATATCTTTTCCCTGTTTTCCGGTGAAATCATCGGTCCATCACTGGCAATTTTTATCTGCACTCTGTTTGTATTGATTTTATTTAATCCGGTATTTAATTTTACTATCCTTTCGCCATATTTAAACGCATTATCCAATAAATTATTTACAATTTTAATCAATGCCTCTCTGTCAGCTTCAATTGAAGAAACACCGGGTTCAATATTTGAAGTAAATTCAATTCTTTTGTCTCTTATAATTGGCTCAAAAACAAATAATCGCTTATTAAAAAAATCTCTCAGCTCTATTTCTTCATATTGCAGTTTGTACTGAGCAGCCTCAGCTCTTTTTATCTGCAATAATTCAGATATCAGCTTGGATAACCTTTTCACATTTTCTGACATAATGGATAGATACTTCTGAGTACGCGGGAGATCCCGACTGTCCTTCATTGCCATTTCCAAAGGTGCCTGCAACAAGGTTACCGGAGATCGCAACTCATGTATAATATCGGTAAAAAGCTCAGACTTAAAAGCATATAACTCTTTTTCTTTCTGAATCGCAAACATTTCTGATTCCCTTTTTTGTTTTTCAGTCAGTTTTCTCTTATAGTCATTTATGATTACCAAAACTAATCCTACTAATGAAAGTACATAAATTACGTAGGCCAGGTTTGTTCTATAAAAGGGATACAAAATATTAATTTTCAACGTTTTTATACTTTCAGTAATAATATTTCTACCTTGAGTCTGGGCAAGTTTAAGTACATAATTTCCGGGAGGAAGACCGGTAAAATTAATCTGCGAATTATTACCTATATAATGCCAGCGCCTATCCAATCCTTCTAAAGCATAGGCATATTGTTCGTTGCCGCCATCCGAATAAGCCGGTGTTGAAAACTCTACCGAAAAAGAATGTTGATAGCTTTGCAGCGTAATTTTTTCAGTATATATTGTAGATGTTTTCAGTGGGCCTTTTATCGGATTAATATTCAATGAATTGTTAAAGACTGAAATATCGGTAATATAAACCCGCATCGCTACATCCTTTTTACGTAACAGAGAAGGATCTACTCTGATAACTGCCCCCTGAGTATTCAGATAAACAAAACTGTCTTTTGCAGAAAAAGAAGTTACATAAGAAAACTGGCCGGCGCTGTATCCATCTATTTTCGAAAATCTTGAAATTTTTTTGGTTGCAGGGTTAAACAATACAATTCCTCTGGATGTAGTTACCCAGATATCGCCAAATTTGTCTTCTGCCAGACTACTCACAATATTAGACGGGAGGCCATCTTTAATGGTAAATAATTCAGCCTTTTTGGTAGATAAATCAACCCTGACAAGACCATTCCCTGTACCAATCCAGAAAATACCGTCATGAGCGATAATGGTGGTGGAATTGATACCCATAGGCAAAAGTTCTTTATTTCCATAAAAAACCTTGAGGCTCCCTTTAATATTTTTCTTTTCATTGTAATAATACAGCCGATCTGCTAGGCCCCAAATGGTACCATCATCTGATTCTATTATTGTATTGTAAGGAGAAAAAGGTGGAAAATAATCCGGTTTGCTAAATCTGTTTGTCCTTTTATCATATCTGAAGAGGCCGTTCACTGTGCCCACCCACACAGTTTTATTATCTCTGGCAGGATAAATACTCATTAACAGACTGTTATTCAATTCATAGGGTTTGTCTCCTGCGGGAAAGGTTTTTTCGATTTTTCCGGTATTTATATTCAGCATGTCAACTCCATAATGAAAAATACCTACCCAAAGCCGGTCACCATCGGCAGCCAGGCCCAATAAATCATTTCCCGAAATTTTTCTTATCTTTTCTTCTTTTGAAAAATGCTCAAATCTCCCTGTAGCAGCATCCAGTTTATCAAGCCCCATATTCCCTGCTACCCAGATGTTGCCAAATTTATCTCCGGTAATATTGGTAAAGTTGTCACTTTTGGGAGACCCTTGACTATTGTCAGGCGAAAATATTCTGAAGGCATCGTTTTGTGGCGGATAATAATTTAATCCAGTATAGAGTGTACCACACCATTTCCCCCCTTCTTTATCTTTATAAATACATTCCACCACATTATTGGATAACCCAACCGAATTATTTTTGTCGGCAGTTATATTATGAAGAACATGACCTGAACTATCCAGTACATAAATACCGTTTTTGGAAGCTAACCAGAATTCATTGTCATTTATCCGGGAAATATCTCTAATGTGAAGTTCATTGTCTCCAGGGTTAAAAAACAGATATGGCGTTACCGTTTTAGTCTGAATATCAAAAACCTTGACTCCTTTTCTGGCGCCAATCCAAAAATGCTCATCATCCTTCTCGAATATTTTTAAAACTTCATTGATATTTGAGGTTTGAGGCTCTGTAAAAACCTGATAAAAGTTAAAAGATGCAGTTGCGTGATTCCAAATGCCGATCCTGCCATCATAGGTACCTACCCATATCTGCTTGTTTTTGGTTAAAAGAATATTCGTATAAGGCTGATCGCTTTCAATTATTTTTATCGCTTTTCTGGTTTCAGGTTCACAACGATAAATTTCTCTGCCGCACGGGATCCAGACTTTACCGCTCGGGTCTTCAACCATCCTAAATATCACTTCACCTACAGGAAAATCCTTAATTTGAGAAAAACGTTCTGTTTTATCATCAAATACGAAAACACCCCGTTGAGTGGCCACCCAAATGGTACCGTTACTATGCATCAGCAATTGCCAGATGTACAGCGCCCCTGAGGGTGTATTATCATTTGAAAAATTATTAAATAGCTTAAAACGTCTCCCATCATATCGGTTCAGGCCATCGGCTGTACCAATCCAAATAAACCCTTTTTTATCCTGCTGCACACAAAAAACAGTATTATTATTAAGCCCATTCTTAATATTGATTTGTTTGAAATTATAACCCTGCGCATGAATTACGGAGCCAATCCAAAAAAGAACTACCCAAAATACAGGCAGCATAAAAAGTGATTTTTTAGAACCGGAATTTGACTGGATAAGAATCATTTTAAAAAAAAGGGTTTTATCATTACATCATGTTCTGAATATTAAGGTTTACTCACATTTGCAATGACAATAATAGTAATTAAAATGAATATTACATATTTCAGGTGCTATAAAAATTAATTTTTCCCTGTATCTTTCTTAATTAGAGTTTGTCTATAAATGATAAATTATTGACAGTCAGTATATTGTGGCATAATTATTGTGATTTGAGAGGGTATGAAAATGAATTTGTTTGAGCCGCTGCGTTTAAAGTTTGAGAAGCCTGATTGGGCCAGAAATCCCGAGTTTGGGCTATGGATACCGTGTTAGAGCGGCATCCGAGTTGATTCGAAAATAGCAGAAGCAGATGTGCTTGGGGTTGTTTGCAAAGTGAATTTGGCCGTCAGGATATGCCCAGTGTAAGAGCAGATTGTTCGTGCAGCGATCTATAAAGAGATGAAGGGGTTGGATTACAGGGAGTTGGAATATACTCAAGCGACTCCCGTATTTGTGAGCAGTTTGTAAGCTTGATAACCGCCACCCGTTTAGCTTTCAGGTATTCCAGAAATATATTTCAAAGATAAGTGAAGACAGCCTGCAACAGATATTTATCATTGAACAAGATAGCTTATCAGCGAAGGATTGCGAAGATATTAAACAGCTACGCCAGGATACACCGTTGTTGAAACAAACATACATTACCCCACTAATAACTCGTTGGTCTGGGACTGTATCAGGCGCCAATTGTTGCTCTCACAGTTAGCAGAAGAAGTTGAAAAGATTTGGATTACAGAGATTATACCAAAGATGCGAAAAGAACATTTTTCAAGATTAACATCACCAGGAATGGAGATAAGCGTATAACCTGTTCAACAAGCAATTAATAACATTTACAAAATGTATTAATCAGGTGGCTAATGCGGTAAAAAAAAAAAGCCATGTTATAGTATGAGCGCCTTCTTCATAACAGGGGAATTGGAAAATCTGTTGCCGCTGATGGAAAAGTGTATATTTACCTGGCGCAAACAGATCAATGGCGAGACGGTGTCCAATGATGAAAAATATTTTCTGTCTATGAGCAGCATACTGGACATTATAGTAAAAGGGCAAAGGAAGTTCAGTTTGGTTACAAGATAAACCTGACAAGCGGCAAAAGCAGTTTGATATTGAGTTTGTGAGGTATTGAAGGGCAATCCATCCGATAGCACACTGTATCAAAGCACCATCAATAAAATAGAGCGTGATTATCAAATCGAATTCCCCGTGATAGCGTAACCGATGGTGGGTATGCCTCCAAAGACAATGCGGAATATGCGCAAAGGAAAAGGAATCGTAAATATTGTTTTCAATAAGATCGTAGGCAGCCTGAAAAATGTAGTGAGTTCCAAAAAATATGGAGATCCGTTTGAAGAAATGGCGCAGTGGCATAGAAGCGGTGATTTCAAATTTGAAAAGAGCTACAGTTATTCGTCAACTGGAAGGGAGAAGCACATTTTTAAGCAAAAGGTATTGGGGCAGCGGATCGCCTACAATATCCGGTGATGACAGCCGCAGTGGTGGCTCAGCATAAAAGATATATCGGACGATAAGCTAAAAATGCAAAGATGCAAGGCGGAGCTATGCGCTGAAAGTGCCGAAAATGCTGCCTTTGAGCCATTTTTACCTGAAAAAAATACTCAACGATGAAAGGAAGATCGTTATCGAATAAATGAAGACCGGAAAATAGAACGAATATTAATATATACTAATGCGTTTTAGAAATCGCTTACTTTATGGACAGACACTAATTAGTCAAATTTTTCATCATTTAGAACGGATATCCTTTTTCCTCGTCATGCCTTATGGAGCAAAGCGGAATGAGAAATTTTTTGGCTTTAAAATGGTAAGATTTCTCCGCTACGCTGCGACATGAGGTGGAGGTTGAGATTGAGATTGAGGTTGAGGCTGAGATTAAGATTAAGACTAAGACTAAGATTGAGATTTAGGTTGAGGTTGAGGTTGGAAAGGCCACTTAGAAAGCGTATTCGAAAATATTCCTTTCAAGCATCAGCCTTTCTTGGTCGTTTTTTCGTTATTTGTAAAATTGGAGATAAAAAATGGAGCCAAAAATCAAAGACTGTTCCAACTATATAACCGAATTGCCTAATGCTATTTCTTTTAAGCTCAATTGTCAATTGTCTTTTGGCGACGAAACAGTAGCGCCCTCATCCTTTATAATTTCAACGGGTAAATTTTCTTTTTTCCAATCTAAAATGCCACCATTTAGTTCATACAAATGCTCATAACCCACCGATTTTAGAAAATCCAGTGCACGGGTACTTCTCCTGCCGCTTTGGCAATAAATGTAAATATTTTTCTTTCTGTCTAATTTTTGTACCTCTTTTTGAAAAGCAGTGTCAAAAATATTAATGTTAATGGCTCGTGCAATATGTCCGTTATTAAATTCTGCCTTAGTACGCACATCCAGAACGATTGAACCGGAATCTAAAGCGATGGTTTCGGCAAACTTATTTGCAGATAAAAGATAATCGTTTTGTGAAAAGGCATTAATACTGAAAGTAAAAACGATCCCCAAAAACAATAGGTTCTTTAAATTTTTTAAGCCCATTTTTTGTAAATTTATAATATCCATTTCAGGCAAACCGGTTTGCCTAATTCAAGTTTTTGACCTGTAAAGGTTAGTAACCCTGTTTTTTTGTTGATTTTAAAAATGACGATATCGTTTGATAATTGGTTTGCAACCAAAAGGAAATTTCCTGAAGGGTGAATAGTAAAATTTCTTGGGAAATTGCCCAGAGTTGGCTGAGCGCCAATGTAACCAATTTTTCCGCTTTTGGAATTTACCTTAAAAACCTGAATGGTACTGTTGCTCCTTTGAGATACATACAAAAACCTGCCGTCCGGCGACAAATGAATGTCGCCACCTGCATTGGATACTTTTGAATCGAGTTTATTTAGCTGTTGAACCAATTCGAGCCTTCCATTTTTTTGTTCAAATACACTTACGGTTCCTGACATTTCTTCAATCAGATAAGCGTATTTATTATTTTTGGAAAAAATAATATGTCTGGGGCCTCCTCCTGGATCAACTGTCGCAAACAATTTCTTACGCTCATCCAAAAGGCCGGTGGTAGCATTGAAGGGATAAATCATTACTTTGTCAATACCCAAATCGGGCACGTAAAGGAATTTATTGTCGTTGGAAACAATGGTGCAATGTACATGTGGCGAACCCTGCCTGTCAAGAACGAGGCCGCTGCCACTATGTTTTACAAATTGTTTTAAACCGCCTATAGAATGATTGGATTCAATCGGAAAAAGACCCAGGTCGCCACTGGAATAGTTACCGCAAAACAACCATTTCTCTGTCTTATCAAGAGAAACGTAACAGGGAGAGCTTCCATTGCTTTTTTGAGAATTAATAAAATTTAATGTACCCGATTTTTTGTCAAAAGCAAATGCAGATACTGCTCCTTCATCAAACTCATTTACACTATATACAAATTTACCATCATTGCTAACAGCCAAAAAAGAAGGATTGCCAGTTTTAGCGATGCTATGTTTTGACAGGGTTCCGGTTTGGGGGTCAAACTCAAACACATAAATACCTTCACTGGTACTATTGTCAGTGTAAGTGCCTGCCAAAAGGTATTGAGTTTGTCCAAATACGAATGAGTACAGGAAGAATAAACTACAAAAACTGATTAACCATTTCCTCATATATGCTTCTCCTGTTTTCTCCTTTTAAACCATAGATATCCAAAGAATAACAAATGGCCAATGCCAAAAATATTGGCGATGGGTACCAATGCATCATGTGCAATGGTGTAATTGGTATCCTCCAATGATTTTGTGAGTTCGGCTACAGTTGGCAAATTCTGGGCTTTGGCGGCTTCCAATTTTTCTAAAGCTATTCCGGCTTGTTGTTGCAGTTCGTAATGATGCCATTTGGCGCTTGCAAAAAGTAAGATACAAAGCGCTATTGCCGAAATGATAGCAATCTGAATGCCTTTCCTTGTATAAGTTCCATTGCCTAATTTGCTTTTGGCCACACCATAAGTCAGGTAAATATCAAACCCGATAATCATCCAGATGATTAACCTGATCCAGGTATCGGCCGGCAGGTAAATCATCATGTATAGGCAGGTGATTACACCCATAATAGGCACGAAAGGCACCAACGGTGTTCTGAATGCGCGTGGCGCATCGGGCAATGATTTCCTCATTACCAAAATGCCAATACACACCAATATAAAAGCAAATAAGGTTCCGATACTGGTCATTTCACCCACAATTCTTGCAGGTATAAAGGCCGCAAACAGGCTTACCAATACCATGAAAACCAAATTGTTTTTGCTGGGCGTCCTGAATGTTTTATGAATTTCGCTGAATACCTTCGGTACAAGACCATCGCGGCTCATGCTGTAAAATACACGACTTTGCCCCATCAGCATTACCAATATTACAGACATATAACCTGCCAGAATGGCTACAATAATTGCTCTGTTGAGCCAGGGATAATCGGCCTGATACACGCCCGATGCATCTGCATGACCCATGTGGTCAATGGCAACCGCCACCGGCGCAATCCCATCCTGACCTTTGAAAGACTGGAAGGAGGTTACACCCGTCATAACATGTGCAAACAAAATATACAGTACCGTACAAATCAATAATGAAATCAATATTCCCTTAGGCATATCTCTCCCCGGGTTTTTGGCTTCCTGAGCTGCTGTACTCACTGCATCAAAACCAATATAGGCAAAAAATACAATGCCGGCTGCACGCATAATACCCGAAAATCCATAAATACCATTGCCTTCATTGGCCGGTATGTATGGATTATAGTTACTGTAATTGATATAGCCCCATCCAAGCGTAATAAATATTAAAACTACCGCCACCTTCAGTACTACTATAATACCATTTACAGTGGCGCTCTCTCTTGTACCCTTCATTAATAATAGGCTGATTAATACCACTACCAGCACAGCAGGCAGGTTAATGATGCCGCCATCCCAGGGTCCGGCCATGAGGTCGGGACTGAGGTGAATATTAAACCCCTCCAAAAATTTACCCAAATACCGGCTCCAACTGATGGCAACCGTAGAGGCGCCCACTGCATACTCAAGCACCAGATCCCAGCCAATAATCCAGGCTATAAATTCGCCCATGGTGGCATAACTGTATGTGTAAGCGCTACCTGCCACCGGTATCATGCTGGCAAACTCGGCATAGCACAGACCTGCAAAAGCACATCCCACTGCAGCAATAATAAAGGATATGGTAATGGCAGGGCCGGCATTATTGGCTGCCGCAAGACCGGTAATGGAAAATAAACCCGCTCCAATAATGGCTCCAATTCCCAAGGCAATCAACCCCCAGGGTCCTAATGTCTTTTTTAAACTCTTTTCACTGTCTTCAGTTTCGGCAAGTAATGTGTTTAATGGTTTTCTTATAAAAATACCCATATTAAATTGTATTGTTGTTTAACAAATAAAAGTATTTGATATTTAGTCCTGAAAAATAAGCAATAATTGTAAAAAAACAGTAAAAGTTTTATATTCATTTAAAATCAATATAAAAATTTCAAAAAATTAAAAGTAAAACTTTAGTTTTGACCCTTACATAAAAAATTTTATGAATAAGAAGAAATCCGGCATTCTGGCGTTATTGGTTTTTACAATAGTTGCTATCTTACATCTTATTCATTATGAGTTTGATGCTCCATCAAGTCAGGTATTGTTTATTTCCAGATGGGTATTAATAGGTTGTTTAATTTTGTTTGCATGGTTTCGCAAGTCATTAACCACCTGGATTTTGGTGGCAATGGCGCTGGGTGTGGAGATTGGCCTTGACTTTCCGGCATTTTCTCAAAACCTGAAATTCCTGAGTACCATCTTTTTGAGGTTGGTAAAAACTATTGTAGCGCCATTACTTTTCTCTACATTAGTAGTGGGTATTGCCAGCCATAGCAACCTGAAGCAGGTAGGAAGAATGGGGTGGAAATCATTATTGTATTTTGAAATTGTAACCACTTTTGCCCTAATTATCGGACTGGTGTTTATAAATATTACCAAGGCCGGCACCGGTATTGATGTGCCTCCTGCCCTATTGAAGGAACTGCCAAGGTCTTCGGAAAAAGTGATGCAGGAAAAAGTGATTACCATCTTAGATAGCGCCGGTGTAAAAGTGCCGGCAAACCTGATTGACAAACTGCCCGACACTTCTACAAAAACCTGGCAGGATCATATTATTGATATTTTTCCCGAAAACATAATAAAATCAATTTACGAAGGCAATGTACTTCCGATAGTGGTTTTCAGTGTCATATTCGGCATTGCACTTGCCATGTTATCGGACAACAGAAAGCGTGCAATGATCGAATTTTCCGAAAGCCTGGCAGAAACCATGTTTCGGTTTACCAACATCATCATGTATTTTGCGCCTTTTGGTGTTGGCGCAGCCATTTCGGTTACGGTAGGCCATCTGGGGATTGATATTCTTAAAAATCTGGGGCTCCTCTTGATAACCCTTTATCTGGCATTAATATTTTTCCTTTTAGTGGTTTTGCTACCCATTGTTTTGTTTGTAGCCAAAGTGCCGCTGGGTAAGTTTATAGCCGCCATCAAGGAACCGGTTTCCATAGCATTTGCCACCACCAGTTCCGATTCTGCTTTGCCAAAGGCATTGGAAAATATGGAAAAATTTGGCGTTCCCAGAAAGATAGTATCATTTGTAATTCCTACGGGATACACATTTAATTTGGATGGAACTACTTTATACCTGTCGCTGGCTTCCATCTTTGTGGCTCAGGCTGCAGGAATGCATTTGTCAATTGGGGAACAACTGATGATTGGACTTACATTGATGCTCACCTCTAAGGGAGTAGCAGCAGTACCACGGGCTTCATTAGTCATTTTAATTGCCACTGCGCACACATTTGGGCTGCCCCTGTGGCCAATAATGGCAATTTATGGCATTGACGAACTGATGGATATGGCCCGAACATCGGTAAATGTAATCGGAAACACGTTGGCAAGTTGCGTGATTGCCCGTTGGGAGGGCGAGATGGATGACCAGAAAGCCCTTAACTTTGTGGATGAAGATTAAAAACACTTATTTTAAACCTATATCGATATTGTACGATTAGCATTATTGATGATTTTGAATGAATTGAAATGATAGAATTACTGAATAGTTTTCACTGGACACAATTATTACAGCCACAATGGTATATTGAAAATGGCGGGCTATGGTTGTTGTTGTTTGTAGTATTTGCCGAAACCGGACTTTTTGCCGGTTTTTTTCTTCCCGGTGATTCTCTGTTATTTGTAGCGGGAATTTATGCTCACACGATTGGCGAAGGCGCTAATGCCGGCCCCGGGCTCACGCACCAGTTTTTGAAACTGTTTGGCATGGCACAGTTGCGAAATGAATGGTTGGACCTGATTGTTCTTTGGGGCTTGATATCTGTTTGTGGTATTTTGGGTAATATGGTGGGCTACTGGACCGGCCGGAAAGTAGGTCCTGCAATGTATCAGTGGCGCGAAAACTTCTTCTTTAAGAGAAAATATCTGCATCAGGCACATGATTTTTATGAAAAACACGGTGGAGTTGCTATCATTGCTGCCAGGTTTTTACCATTTATCAGAACATTTGCACCCATTGTAGCCGGCATTGTAGCAATGGATAGGGCTAAATTTACATTTTATAATATAGTAGGAAGTATCGGTTGGGTGTTTACAATGCTTTTTGCAGGGCATTTTTTACAAAAATGGATACTCGGTCAGTTTGGCTTCGACCTGAAACAACATTTGGAAATCATTGTGTTGGCTATTGTGGTGGTAACAACCCTGCCTGTAATTATCCAATTAGTTAAGGGCAAAAAGAAAAAACCGGTATCGGAAGAAGAATCTGATTAATTAATAAAATGTAGAAAGATGCTGACACCGGATGAGCAAAAATTCATGGAATATTGGGAGGCTAACCGAATAAAAAAGAAAAAAATATTTAATAATCTGCTGGTAGGGTTGCCAGCGGGTCTGTTGATTGTAATTGCAATATTTATTAATTTTTTAAGCGGCTGGTACAAGCGTGCTACTATGGCTGCCAATGCCGAACCTTCTGTTTTTATTGTTTTATTAATTTCCGGGATCGTAATTGTTGCGTTTTGGGTCATTTTTACGTCTTACCACAAGTGGGATCTGAATGAAACCAGATATAAGGAGTTTTTAACCCGAAAATCGAAGGAGAATGACGAATATCATCCAATTGATTTGAAAAATAATGGCTAATTTTGCAATTCTGAAAAATTCAGTCCTTTGAAATGGAAGTTGAGAAGATGTTCGTTTTAATACGCTGATTTTCGTGAGTATTTCCTTCCTGTTTATTCCGTATGACCATTAAAAACATAAAAAATATACAAATGAAAAAATTTTTAATCTTACCTGCGCTTAGTTTGGTTTTTATCACCATTCTTTCATCATGTTTCAAAGACAAAGGTCCTTCATGCATTAATAATACGCTTGAAAGAGACAAACAGGTGATTGATTCCTTCTTAACCACCAAAGGGTTAACGGCAGCATATACCTATGATAGTCAAACAGGTATGTACTACACCATCAATGACCCCGGCAGCGGAAGTCCGGTTACATTAGATTCCCTGGTAGCCTTTAAATTTGAAGGAAAACTGTTAAATGATACAAAATTTGCTGAAGGTTCAGTGGCTACTGCTACCAATACTTTGCAGTACTACTCCGGCATTTATGCTTATACCTTGCAAAAAATAAACGAAGGAGGTAGTATTACTTTAATTATTCCATCATCCTTAGCTTACGGCTGTAATGGTGGAACCAATGCTTCCGGGCAATTAGTAGTACCGGCAAACGCTCAAATTATTTACACTTTTTGGTTAACAGACGTAAAATCTCACTAAAATAATATAAATAGACATTATGGTTAAAAAATTAAGTGCGCTTTTAGCGATTTCTTTCGTAGTACTCCTGTTTGTTGGTTGCAGAAAAGGTGAAAAACCTTGTGTAGAAAGAAATCCGACACAGGATTTACCCGAAATGAAAAAGTATGCCGAAAAAACAGGAATGAATTACACGGTGGATGAAACAGGGATTTTGTATGAAATAGTTACTCCGGGCGAAGGCGATAACCCGACCCTTGCAAGTACGATTACCGTAAAATATACCGGTAAATTGTTGAATGATGTGATATTCGATTCCAATCAGACCGGCGCTACTTTTGCTTTGTCAGGATTGATTGGCGGATGGCAAATGGCAATACCCAAATTGAAACCCGGCGGTAAGATGAAACTCATTTTGCCATCCAACAAATTTTACTCTTACGGGTGCAGTGATTACTTCCCTGCGGTAAAAAACCAGATTCTGTATTTCGATATTGAGCTGGTGAAAATAAACAATTAAAAAAATATCCTGTATCAATGACACGAATGCAAATTGTGGAGCAAATAAAGCGCAAAAAATCTTATTTGTGTGTGGGGCTGGATACAGATATTACCAAAATACCAAAGCATTTAAATGCTGCTTCCGATCCGGTTTTTGAGTTTAACAAAGCCATTATTGATGCCACCCGTGATTACTGCATTTGCTACAAAATGAACACTGCTTTTTATGAAGCATCAGGGCTGAAGGGCTGGCAAGCGCTTGAAAAAACGGTGCATTATATTGGAAATGAACATTTTAAGATAGCCGACGCCAAGCGTGGCGACATCGGGAACACTTCCAGCCAGTATGCTAAGGCATTTTTTGAAACGATGCCTTTCGATGCTATCACGGTGGCTCCCTACATGGGTAGCGATAGTGTGCAGCCATTTTTGCAGTACGAAGGGAAATGGGCAATTGTACTGGGGCTTACCTCCAACAAAGGCGCCGAAGATTTTGAATTGAAACCCTCCGGCGATTCATTATTGTATGAAAGAGTAATAAAAACGGTAACCGCCTGGGGCAATCCCAATAACCTGATGTTTGTGGTGGGTGCCACACAGCCCGAGTGGTTCGAGCAGATAAGAACCATCATTCCCGAACACTTTTTACTGGTACCCGGAGTGGGTGCACAGGGCGGCAGCCTGAAAGATATTTCGGAAAAGGCGATGAATAAAGATGGTGGCCTGCTTGTGAATGTGAGCCGCGGAATTATTTTTGCCTCAGATGGTGAAGACTTTGCCGAAGTGGCCGCCAGGGAAGCAAAAAAATATCAACAGGAGATGGCAGGGTATTTGTAAAAATGGCGGTTGTTTTAAAACATTTTGCACACTACATAACCATAACCTATTGAGCTGATAAAATGGCTGTAACCCTTTTGACAATCATTTCAGCCGTTACCTCTTGCATACAACCATTTTTACCATGAACAGGGCAGTCCTTCTTACCAAATACTGAGGAAGGCCGGCAAGGCAAATCAGATTGTACTACATTCTCCATCTTCTGCCCCCAGCCATAAAAACCCAGAAAAGGGTGTGTGCCACCCCAAACAGAAACTACAGGCACCCCAAATAATGATGCCAGATGCATATTGGCAGAATCCATACTGATCATCACATCCATCTGAGAAATTATTTTAAGCTCCTGCTCAAAAGAATATTTACCTGCCATAAAATGAATATTTAGAGAGGCGGAAATCCATTCTTTCATAAGCATAGACTCAGCCTTACTGCCAAACAAAAACAAATGAACAGAAGGCTCCTGCTTTAATAATTCCACTACCTGCCTCATTTTTTCAAGCGGATACATTTTCGCATCATGTTTGGCAAAAGGAGCTATACCAATAAACTTATTGCCCTGATGAGAAACAGGTAATAATGACTCATCCTTACTTTTTGACAATAAACCATCTTCAATATTCAAACTGACCGGATATCCTAATTTTTCAAATACATCGGCATACCGCTGGTGAGAGGTTTTTAGTTGTCGGAGTTTTTTGTTTCTTTTGCGCGTCAGTTCTCTTTTTTCGCTACGACCTTTATCAATAACTGCTATTTTTTTCCCCAATAAATTTCTTATTACTTTTGTCCGTAGCACATCGTGCAAATCAGCGATTGCATCAAAAGGAATATCTTTTTTTATTTGCCTGGCAAGACGAATTAAGCCCTTCAAACCGATGAAATCCTTTTTCAGGTCAACCGGATAAAAATGTAGCCTCTCAATATTTTCAAATAAAGGTTTGTGAAAAGGTACTGAGGCAAAGGTTACCTGCACCAGTGGGTATTGATGCAAAAGCAGCTTCACAACCGGAACCGCCATCGCCACATCACCCAAGGCTGAAAAACGAAAAACGAGAATATGTTCCGGCTTGGCCATCAGGATTTTTTCTGCTGATACAATACTGGATTCAGGCTTTCATCATTATACATCTTCATCTGCTTATACACTTTCATGTATTTTTTACCCGATGCCATATCGTCTAATAATTGCTGAATGGCAGTTGACAGATCTTCGCGTTGGGTTAGCAGCACATCCAGCTTTGCCTGACAGGCAGAACGATGTTCATCAGAAGCATCTTTTCTGGTGGCTTCCTGCTGCATGTGATAAATCTTCAGCTCCAGAATGGATAACCTGTCAATAGCCCATGCAGGACTTTCGGTATTAAAGGTAGCGTCTGCCACAGGGTTTACTTCTTTGTATTTTTGCAAAAACCAACTGTCAATATATTCTACCATATCCGTTCTGTGTTGATTGGACTTATCAATTCTTCTTTTGATTTTCAAAGCTTCCACAGGATCTATATTCGGGTCTCGGATGATATCTTCCAAATGCCACTGTACTGTGTCCACCCAATTTTTCAAATACATTAAGTACTCTAAAGAATCCTTGCCATAAGGATTAACAACCTCAGTATCCACATCATCCTTAACGTGATAATCATTAATGCCTTGCTGAAAAATTTCGATCCAGTGTTTTACCTCCATAATTGAAAATTTTTTAACCTCAAAGATAACGGCTAAATCTCATGATAGTTCAAATCTTTATGAAAGGTTTCTTTGGAATAAATAACTGACAGTAAAGCTATCATAAAAACAATCACTCCGGTGAAGATAGCGCCTTCTACATACCCCACCCCTTTTATGCTTCTGAAAAAGGTAAATAAAGGTAAAATAACTAAGGAAAGCATACCTCGCACCATATTTGGGATGGTTGTGGCAGCAGTGGCACGCAGGTTGGTGCCAAATTGTTCAGCGCCAATGGTTACAAAAATGGCCCAGAAACCGATGGCAAACCCAAGAAGACCGCAAAGAATATACATCACCGATGCTGTTCCATTCCATTGTATGGTGAAAAACAAAGTCATCAGCAATGCTGTCATTGCATAATAAATATATAACGCTTTTTTTCTGCTTTTCAACCAATTGCTTACAAAACCAATTGCTATGTCACCTACTGCCAGCCCTGCATAAGCATACATAATCGCCCTGCCCGGATCAATTTCTTCGGGAATACCGAAATAGTTGCCAAACTCTTTGCTGAAGGTAACAAGGATGCCAATAACATACCAGGTAGGCAATCCTATCATAATGCTTTGCATATACCGTCGAAACCGTTCCCAATTATTGAACAGCATCCACAGATTGCCACGTGCCACATCTTCATCTTTCATGCGGTTAAACATGCCCGACTCCAATACTGACACCCTGAGCAAAAGTAGCAGAAAACCCAATCCGCCGCCAATGAAATAACAAGTACGCCAATGAAAATTTTCTTTGAGAACAAATGCCACTACTGCACCGGTAACACCGAAACCGGCGACAAACGCTGTTCCCAGCCCACGTTTGTTTTTGGGAAGCAATTCGGCAACTAAGGTAATGCCTGCACCCAGTTCACCCGCCAATCCGATACCCGCAAAAAAGCGAATAATTTTGTACTGCTCTACAGAATGAACAAAACCATTGGCAATATTGGCAATTGAATACAGTAAAATAGAGCCAAACAAAACCCGCACCCGGCCCAGCTTATCACCCAAAACGCCCCATAAAAACCCACCCAGTAACAGGCCAATCATTTGCCACCACAGTATAGCTTCACCTTTAAGAGTAATCATCTCAGCATCAAGCCCCAGGTCTTTCAGGCTGGGAATTCTGATGATACCAAAAATCAATAAATCATAAATATCTACAAAATAACCCAAAGCAGCAGCAATAACGGTGAGGCTGAACAAAGATGCACTTTTTGTTTCGCTCATATATTTCTTAGTTACTCTTTTTGCTTATAAAATAATCCAACGCCAGCTGATAGCCTGTCAATCCAAGCCCGGCGATAGTACCCACTGCTTTAGCGCTTACATGCGATATTTTCCTAAAATCTTCGCGGGCATGCACATTACTGATATGCACTTCTATAACAGGAGCATCAATAGAAGCAATCGCATCACCGATAGCCACAGATGTATGCGTATAAGCCGCAGGATTCAAAATAATGCCATCGGCCTCTTTCCCATATTTTTGCAAAGCATCCACTAATTCTCCTTCAATATTACTTTGAAAATATTCAAAACTGATATTGGCATACTTTGCTTTCAATTCATCCAAAAAGGCATCAAACCCTTTGGAACCATAAATTCCGGGTTCGCGCCGGCCTAATAAATTCAGATTGGGTCCGTTGATAATAGCAATTTTCATCAGGCTAATATATTACAATTTTAGATTTATTTCTATTTTTTTGATGAGGCATTAATAGTAACTTTAAATCTACGACCTTACTTTTTTATATTTTCCTTAATTGTGCTGCAGCTTTTATCAGCACCTCATCTATTTTGGCAAAGCAAAGCCGAACTATTTTATCATTTTGTGGAAACCTGAAAAAAGCGCTGAGCGGGATGGTCGCCACTTTGTACTCAGTGGTCAGCCATTTTGCAAATTCAGTATCCGGCAGGTCGCTGATAGCACTATAATTGTAGAGTTGAAAATAAGTACCTTCACTTGTATTTAATTTTATCAAATGAGATTCTTTTAATTCATCAATCAGCAAGTCGCGCTTCTTTTGCAGTATCAACGAAGCTTCTAAGGGATTATACATTTCGAGATATCTGGCCAGTGCATATTGTGCAGGGCTGTTTACACTAAACGTAAGATATTGATGCACCGATCGAAAAGCTGATGTGAGCGCTTCGGAAGCCACTACATACCCGATTTTCCATCCTGTGATATGAAAAGTTTTACCAAAAGAGTAAAGGCTGATTACCTTTCCTTCCAATGATGGCTGCAAAAAACCGGGGTTATGTTTTTTACCGTCAAAAATAATATTGTCATATACTTCGTCTGATATAACAAAAATGTCTTTTTCGCCAATCAGCTCTGCCAGTTGCCGCCAATCCTCCTGTGTCCAAATATAGCCGGTAGGATTATGAGGCGTATTTACCAAAATAGCTTTCGTTTTTTCCGAAATAGCCTCCTTTATTTTTTGCCAGTCTAAGGCAAAATTGTCGGATGCGCTTAAAGTAACTTTTACAGGCACGCCGCCATTGATTTCAATAGCCGGCAAATAACAGTCAAAAGCCGGTTCCAGATAAATTACTTCATCGCCTCGGTCTATTAAACTCGTAAGTGCAGTAAAAATACTGTAAGTAGCGCCCGGCGTGATGGTTACTACATCGGGATTGCAAAAATCAGTCTGGTATCTTTTGTTCAGCTCAATGGAAATATTTTCTCTCAATGCTTTCAATCCCGGCATGGGAGGATATTGATTGTAACCTTCAACCACCGCCTCCTTCAACAAATCTGCCAATTCGGGCGCTATCGGATAATCGGGCAATCCCTGAGAGAGATTCCAGGCATTTTCCTTTTTTGCCAAACTGGTCATGATGGTGAAAATGTTCAGTGAAGATGCTGAATGTTTGGGCTTAAAATCCATTTAAAAAAAATTTATTGAGCAAAAATATATTATTGCTTAATTGCTTTTATCGCATTTGTAGTCATTACGAAACCGGTTTTTGATACTGCTTTCACTCTTACAAAAACCTGATCGGATTTTATTACCACATCTTTTTTTCTGCAGGAAGTATTTGTAAAAATTCCAAATACTAAAACAATTATAGCAACGGATATCCACTTTCTACTTTTGTAAGATCCAATGCCGGCCAATAATAGCGGCAATATCCACAGCCCAAGAATACCGTTTACGTCTTTTGCTGTTTTTGACAAAGAATAACTCAATGAAGTATCCGAGTTTCCGCCGCTTGCTGTTGAATTTACGGTTCCCAGTTCCTTAAACACACTGCCATCCTTTGATACCTCTAAAATAAAATGGTCGTTATTTTTTTCTGATGAGGTTGTCCAGTTGATATCGAGGTTGTTTTTTACAATTTTGGCATTAATACCACCAAAAGTAACAAGGTTCGGCGCTTTTATTTGTACATAAAAATCTTCTATTTGGCCATATTGCAATTGGCCGGTTGGTAAAAAATCGGCATTATTGATAAAATCAGCAGCAATCCTCATCCTAAGCGGTACATCATACACCACACCCGAAGCATAAAACCTTGAAGATGGTATCGAAGTGGTATGTGTAAATACTGCTGTAGTAGCGCTGCTGTTCAGCACCATTTCATTCCCGTCAAAGTTGCCATCATTATTAAAATCAATCCAGGCTTTGCATACCTGGCGATTTGTCTGGGTAGTTACCGAAAGGGTGTAGGACTCTTCAGGAATCAACTTAGTTCCTAAATTGCAGGTATTATCAACAAAAAAATCAGACAGGTTTTTATCATACCCGTAAGATGAATACTGAAGCGTATTAAAACTAACGCTGCACGGCCCCATATTAAAACTATTTCCGGGATTTGAAATATTCAATGGCAAAGACACAGACTTTACTAAAGTAGCAGGTGGCGTTTCTGCGCCTAAGGAAGTCATAAAACCTGCCCTTGCCAACTGAAAAGTTGCAATCGCCCTGTCTTTTTGCCCGTTTGTAAACAAATTTAAACCACTACCGTAACCCATAATATTCCTCTGGCTGCCGTTGTACACCTTTTCGGTACAGGGATTGAGCATATTGTCGGCCAATACACCGGCAGACAATAAGTTCTTTACAGGATCAGTATCGCATACCAGATCGCCCATTGTTGAACAGGTTTCTTCACTTTCTACCGGAGGGCAATTATCTGCATCGCCTCCCTCAAAAGTATGCAGCAAGCCCATTGCATGGCCCATCTCGTGCGATAAGGTTGAAGATGTTCCATTTACAATCTGGGCATTTAAAACAGCACCATCTGTGCCACTTACACCCGAACTGAAAGGAAGATTGGCATAGCCGGATATATAGCTATTGAGAGGCAGGCCTACTGCATTTATTTTCCAGACAATCCATATATTATAATAACCGGTAACCGGCCAAAGGCTCAATTTTTTCATATCAGATTCTGCCGCACCGGTTGCTCCCGAACCCGGCAGCGAAATACCATCAGTATTGAAGCCGGATAGTGAACTGCCGTCAATTCGTTCAATACCTGTAGTGGCAGTACACTGAGGGGTGCGTTGCGCCAGCTTGAATCGGAAAGGAAGAGATGCTCCCATATTAAAATTATTGCCTCCTGCATACACCTCATTCAGATGGTCTATCATTGCCTGAATGCCTGCATCACTGGGATTATATCTGGAACCAACAGGATCAGCCGGACGATAAATTACATGTACCACTACCGGAATTTCATACACCTCGCCACCAATAATTTTGGCATTTTTGGTAGCGCTCCTCAAAGCCCTGATCTGATTCTCTTTTGCCAGAATAGCATTATTGAATTCTTTTATCTTTTGAGACATTACAGGGTCGGCAAGTTGCTTGTGATAAATTTTATCAAAACCACAAATGGGCGTTTGTGCAAATCCCTTTGTAATAAATAACAAACTTACGATCAGTATAGTATTGAATATTTTTAAACTATTGTAAATCATACATTATTAGAATAACGAAAACAAACTTATTGAATTAGTTTCACATCAGGATAATTCTTCAGATATTTTCTTTGTTTATCTTTTGCACCCGGCAGGCCCAATCCCGAAAGTATGCCATTAAGAGCAGTCTTAATATAATAATTTACAAAAGATTTTGTTTTCACCCTTTCAAAAAAAAGAGGATAGACCTTCCCTTTTTTATTTTTACCGATAATAAAAGTATTGGCAATTCCACTGATCATTTTATTTAAAAGACTTTGCTTCTGCCTGTCTTTTTGATTAAATATCTGAATCTTAACGTTCCGATAATACATTCTGGATTTACCGGTGGCATAATCATCATTTCCGCTCACATCCAGATTTAGGCTATCCAAACTTCCGCTCTTTACCTTCACTCCGGTTAAGGGAAACAGCGTTTCGTTTAAGTCATTTAACCTGACCGGTAAGGTATTTATCTTCATCAGAAACCCCTTTAGCGAATCTTGGTAAGATTCTTTAATATTCAGTATTACAGGCACTAAATCAAAAACTTTAAAGGAGGCAATTATATACAAACTATCCGTTGCGGTCGGATTAGAAGTTTTAATATTTTTTACATCCAAACTCATTTTTTCTACAGGAAAAATACTTTCTTTTTTTTCCTTTTCACTTACCTCCTGATATTCAACATACATATCATCCGAATACAAATTTTCTATCTCAATTTTCGCAGGAATATCTGAAATTATTCTTGTCGGGAGATGCTTAATTTTGTGATGCAGCTTTGGCTGACTTTTATCTTTCAAAGTAATAATTCTCAAATCTTTGGTTCTGACATCTTTGATTTTAATAGAACTATCGTTCGGAAAATTAGCCAAATCAACACCCGAAGCAGTTATCATTCCACTTTTTAGCTGAAAGAAATCCTCGTTAAAAGCTTTTTTTATTTTATAATCTGCCAAACTTTGAAATGGAATAAAGTGAAGCGAATCAATAGTGAGATTGTTATTTTTAAAATTCAGATTAAACCAATCTGTGTGGTTTTCTTTCCCTTCAAATCGGCCGCTGACATTATTAATCTCCAAATTTCTACCGGGAGTAAGGAGGTCTTTTAGATTTTTAATACTCTTTGAACTCAGTGAAATATTTTTAACGGCGCCGCTATGGATCCGAATCCGATCATTACTTTTACCAACACTATCAAATACAAGATTTCTTAATGACAACTGACTCAGATTAGCCAACCACTTTGTTGTATTTTCTGAAGTTTTGGAAACCAAAATGTCATTTAAACTCGATCTGATATCATTATTATCCAACACGTAGCGTTTACCATTGGCCGCTGTATAATCGAAATAGTTAAGGTTAATATCCGTTCTTTTAATTTCCAGATCAAAATTCTTTGAAAGTTTTAATTTTTCAAAATGAATAAAATCATTATTGATCCCACTCCTTATTTCTATTTGAACCGGTTGGTTGTTTTTATTAAATGTTTGGAGCTGAATTTGAGGATTTTGAAGTGTTGCCGTATTAACAAACAAATCACTATTTAGCATTTCATTGCTTTTGCCGGCTTTACTTTTAGGAGACCACCTGACATTTATAACCGGATTCGTAAAAACCAATTCATTGATATTAAAATCAGCATTTAGAAAATTTGACAAAGAGGTATTCAACTCAACTTTTGGAATATTGACATCAATTGAATCGGAAGTATCCACTTTTTTGTATTCAACATCATTAAGAACATTGTTTTTGTAAGAAAGCAAAAAAGTAGAAACATTCAGCCGTTGTGTCAAATCCTCCATTTTAAAATTTCTGCCCGATGCATTGAAACCATTGATTTTGGGTACCTCATTTTCTCTCCTGTTCAATTCATTCAGAGAAATATTATTCAAAAAAGCGGAAATCTTCATTTTATTCTGATGAAGATTCAACACCGTATTATTACCTTCAATGTTTTTTAGAAACAGATTTAAAGTAGGTACCGTCTTTTTCTTTTTAACAATAAAAGCATTTTCAACGTCAATTTGTCCCAGCTTCCACTTTAGCCCGCTTATTGAAATATCATGTTTAAGACTGTCTAATGCAATTGAATTGAGCCTCACATCTTTTGCAGAAATTGAGAGGTTCTCATTATACAAAAGGAAGTTATCGGCCATGAAGCCTGTATTGTCTTCTGTTGGCATTAAATGATTGAGCGTAACCTTTGTATTTCCTTTGTTAAAGATTGCCTGATCAACAGACAGATGATGAATAGAATGTTGAATATTTTTAATCTTTTTTGATGCAATCAACTCATTAGCATACAAATCTACATTGGTATGCTGAAGCAGGAAATTTGCTCCATTTTTTAAATTCAGTTGAATATTTCCATTGTAGATATTGAGGTTATTAAGATTGAGGATATCATCAATATCAGCCAAAGTTTTAAATAAATCGGTAGTAGATTCCCTTTTTTGATTTTTAGCAGTAAATATTATATCGGGGTCATAAAATTGAGCAGACTGGGCGCTAAAAATGTTGTCATAAAGAAGGGATTCCCACGAAAGGCCCTGTAGCTGAAAATAAGGCATTTTTATACTATTGACAATGCCGGATTTTGATTTTTCTTTAAATGAAAAATTGTTTAGCCTTAAAAAATTATCTTTAAACAATATACTGTCAAAGGAAAAAGAATAACGACCATTCTCAAGGCTGTTTTCATAATTATGCAGCGCCATTATAAAGCGATGAACATTAACAGGGCGTTTCATTCCTTGCCGCACTTCCAAATCCTGAATTTCCAGATTATTTTTGCTGGCTTCAAAACTGTTTATTTTTCCTGATTTAATAGTATTTACCTGAATATCTGCATCCTTAACCACCACATGCTTCAACATCATATCGCCCAGAAGCTGGTGTACCAGGTCATCAATATTCTGAATCTTCCTTTTGTCTTTCCGATTAGTTTTTACATCCCCATCCACATTAAAAACAATTTTCGGATTGGCGCTGAATACGGAGTCTGCCTGTATCACTTCTGCCTGATACAGTGTATCGAAATTGATATTGGTCATTTGCAGTCTATCAAAAAAGATTCTGAAATCTGTTTTAGAACTGTCACCTTTATTGGCTCTGATGGTACAACTGTCAAATTCAACTCTCTTATTTTTCAGATTAAACCTAAAATCCTTAAAGGCCAGAAAATGCCGGCCGTCCGGAAAAACAATATTCTGATTCGTACTCTGTACCGCAATATCATCGGTAAAAGCCATTTGTTTTCGGGACTTTCGGGCAATCGTACTGTCAACTCGCAAATTATCGAGGTGGATATTAATCTTGCTTATTAAAAATGGCTTATCCGCAGGTCGGGTATTGTCTATAAGGCTGAAACTTCCCTGGTCAATAATAAAACTATTTACATTTAAAACATTAATTGCATCATTTATCGAATTGGTAATTTTACCCATTTCTTTGGCAACCGAGAATCTTGCATTTGCAGAATCCTTTATGTTGCTTCTTTTTTCACGAGCATTAATTTTCGTTACCGTAAAATTTGGGTATTGCAGATGAATTGAGTCAATCAGCAAATGATTTCTGAACAAAAGCGGAAGAATTCCTCTCGCCTTTATCTGAATCTTAGGAGAACTTAATTTTGTTTTTACGGTGGAAGTATCTGTTGTGTAAAAAGTAGCATGATTCAGTTCTATTTTGTTTCTTAACCAATTGAATTTAAATTTTTCAACTTTTAGTTTAAGCCGACCATTAGATTGAATATAAACAAGCTCCTCTATTGCTTCTTCGGCATGGTTAACAAACCAGAAATTAAATGAAACTATCAGTACGGCTAAGATACCAATGCCAATAAGCAGCTTGTTATAGCGCTTTCCGGACTGTTTGGATGGATTTTCTGGCAGATCTTTTGTAGGGATCTCTTTTTTCACACGATAATAATCAATAATTAAAATTAACAAAAAAGGTCGAACAAAATGCCCGACCTGTCAATTTTCTCAATATTCAATTTTTTTTAACTTATTGCCAATCCATTGGCGCAGTCGGTATCGCCGTTTATAAAAATATATTTGCCATCGGCATCTTCTGCCATCAGTATCATTCCATTGCTTTCAATACCACGCATTTTGCGCGGCGCAAGATTTGCTACCACCACTACCTTTTTTCCCACAATTTCTTCGGGCTTAAAGTGAAGCGCAATACCTGAAACTATTGTACGCATTTCAAAACCCAAATCAATCTCCAACTTCAATAACTTATCAGCTTTTTCTACCTTTTCTGCAGAAAGAATAGTTCCGGTTCTGAAATCTAATTTTGCAAAATCATCATATTGAATCTGGTCTTTAAGCGCCGGTAACACAGATTGAACACTTACAGACTCAGTTTGTTCCGTTTTTTTCTCATTCAAGGCGCTTCCACTCCTCAATTTTTCGAGTTGCGCTTCAATTTCTGCATCTTCAATTTTTCTAAACAACAATTCAGGAGCCCGCATAGCATAACCGGTGCGCAACAGGTCGATTTTGCCAGCATTTTGCCATTCGAGAATTCTGTCCACCACCTTCATCATGTGCAGCATTTTCTTTGAGGTATTGGGCATAAAGGGATTGGCCAATATTGCCAGATTTGCGGTGAGCTGCATACACAAATAAAGACAATTGTCTATCAGTTTTTGATTTTCAGGATTTGTATCCAGACTTTTTGCTTTTATCCAGGGCTCCTTTTCCTGCATGTATTTGTTTCCCTTTCTGGCAAGGTCTATCACTTCAAACAGTGCATCCCTGAATCGGAAATTCTCCAAAGCCGTTTGCACCTTTGCCTTGGCATCTGCAATATCCGATACAATTTGCTGATCAGTTTCATCAAAAACATCACGATGCAAAACGGGCACTTTTCCACCACATAGTTTATGCATCAGTACCCAGGTACGGTTTACAAAATTGCCGAAAATTGAAACCAATTCGCTGTTGTTTCGCTCCTGAAAATCTTTCCAGGTGAAATCGTTATCTTTTGTTTCGGGCGCATTGGCGCACAAAACATAGCGCAGCACGTCCTCGCATCCTTCAAAGTCTTTTACAAATTCATGCACCCACACCGCCCAGTTGCGGCTGGTGGACACCTTGTCGCCCTCAATATTTAAAAACTCGTTGGCCGGAACATTGTCAGGCACTACAAAGCTGCCATGCGCTTTCAACATTGCAGGGAAAATGATACAATGAAAAACAATATTGTCTTTGCCAATAAAATGAATCAGGCGGGTATCATCCTGGCACCAGTAATCTGCCCAGTCTTCGGTCAGTTCTTTTGTAGCCGAGATATACCCTATTGGCGCATCAAACCACACATACAATACTTTTCCTTCGGTATCAGGCAGTGGCACTTTAACACCCCAATTGCTGTCTCTGGTCATTGCTCTGGATTGTAAACCATTATCTAACCAGCTTTTGCATTGACCATACACATTGTTTTTCCATTCGGTATGCTCTTCCAGAATCCATTGTTTTAGCCAGGGTTCGTAGTTCTGCAGAGGAAAATACCAGTGTTTGGTTTTTCTTTTTACGGGAATGGCATCGCTCAAAGTGCTTCGGGGATTAATCAATTGTTCGGGCGATAGGCTGGAGCCGCAGTTTTCGCATTGGTCGCCATAGGCTGAAGCATTGTGGCACACGGGGCACTCGCCGGTTATGTATCTGTCCGCCAGAAAAATGTTTGCCTTTTCATCAAAATACTGCTCTGTTTCCTTTTCTTCAAAAAGGCCTTTGTCATAAAGGGTTTTAAAAAAATCGCGGGAAGTTTCGTGATGAATTTTATTGGAAGTTCTGGAGTAAATATCAAACGAAATACCCATTTTTTCAAATGAATCCTTTATCAATGTATGATATTTGTCCACAATATCCTGTGGAGATACGCCCTCTTTTAATGCCCGAATCGTAATCGGCACGCCATGCTCATCACTACCGCCTACAAATTTTACATCCTTCTTCTGTGCTCTCAAATAACGTGCATATACATCTGCCGGAATGTAACAACCTGCCAAATGACCAATATGCAAAGGTCCGTTGGCATAAGGCAGCGCTGCTGTTATTAATGTTCTCTTAAACTCCTTCATAATCAAAATATAAGTTTGCAAAGGTAGTTATTTCAAACGAACCCTATTTTTGATTTTCTTTATTTTAGAAAAGCCCTCCATAATTTTTTTGGAAAAATAAATTGCTTTCATTCATTTTTGATCGATAAGTTTCTATTTAATTGATTTGAAATCCAATATGCTAAAAACTTGATTTCAGACAAGTTTTTTTTAATATGTATTTATTTTAAACCATTCTTCTTATCTTGACAAGCAAATTGACAAAACAATGGGAATAACAGAACTTTTTGAGCAGGCTGTGGCCAATAGTAAAACAATTGCCGAAAGGCCATCCAACGAGATATTATTGAAATTATATTCACTTTATAAACAAGCTACAGAAGGTGATATTAACATTGATCCACCTTCAAACCCTTTTGATATTGTAAACAAAGCAAAATTTAACGCATGGAACGAATTGAAAGGGAAAACGAAGGAAGAATCAATGCAGGATTATATTGATCTGGTTAAGAAACTCAAAGGCGAATAATCTGTCCGAAGCTATAGAAATAAAAATCCCCACATCGGCAGATGCAGGGATTTTTTTATATTAAAGCTAATTTTGATTAAACTCTGAAGTGAGCAAATGCCTTGTTGGCTTCGGCCATACGGTGTGTATCTTCTTTTTTCTTGAAGGCAGATCCTTCACCTTTACTGGCTGCAACTATTTCGTTAGCCAGTTTATCAGCCATGCTACGGCCATTTCGGTCGCGACTGTAACGAATCAACCATTTGATGCTCAAAGATATTTTTCTGTCTGGTCGCACTTCCGATGGAATTTGAAATGTTGCGCCACCAATACGACGACTGCGAACTTCCACTGCCGGCGTTACATTAGCCAACGCTTTTTTCCACACTTCATATCCATCATCACCGGTTTGTTTGGCCACTTTGTCAAGTGCATCATAAAAAATAGTGAATGCTCCACTTTTTTTACCCTCCCACATCAGGTTGTTCACAAATCTGGTAACCAGTTTGTCATTAAACTTTGGATCTGGCGCTAAGGGGAGTTTTTTGGCTTGTGCTTTACGCATCTTAAATTATTTTTTATTTTATATCTATAATCTTTTGTCTAATATCTAATATCTAAGGTCTAACGTCTAATATCTAACGTCTGAAATCACCTCATATTATTTACCTTTTTTAGTTCCGTATTTTGAACGGCTTTTCTTACGATCCTTCACTCCGGCAGTATCCAGACTACCACGAACGATGTGATAACGTACACCAGGAAGGTCTTTTACCCTACCGCCTCTGATTAGAACGATTGAGTGCTCCTGCAGATTGTGGCCTTCACCCGGAATATAGGCAATCACCTCAATTTTATTGGTTAAACGTACTTTGGCCACCTTACGAAGCGCCGAATTAGGCTTTTTAGGTGTAGTAGTATATACACGGGTACATACACCACGGCGTTGTGGACACTGATCCAAAGCCCTTGATTTGCTCTTTGCTTTTATTATTTGTCTTCCTTTACGAACTAATTGATTAATTGTAGGCATTCTTATGCTTTAATTTTTGGACGGCAAAGGTAAGATTTCACTTCGAAATAACAAAATAATTAAAAAAAATCTGGTGTAAACTGAAATAAATGGTGAAATTAAACGCAATTTTTATTTTTTTTCTCTAAAAAGATATTAGAAAAACTAACTTTATTCGTAGTTGCCCGGGTAGCTAAAATAAGTCATAACCCCCTCATTACTAATAACCTGACTAAGAACCGAGTCTTTTAATACCGCCCGATAATCCATCCACTTTCCATTTATTTTTATTTTCCTGTAAATCAATCTAACACCATGGCTGTAATCAACATACCAATTTACTTGTCCTGTGTAAACGGGTTGTTTAGGCCTGCCATCCTTCAGATGCCAGCCATAAATGGCCACCCGGTCGTTTTTAGGATAATTATTTAACTTATTGGTAATGATAATATCTTTTTTAATACCTGCAATAAGCCCTTTCCTACCATTCTTCTGTCCTTCTATTATTAAATGGTGTTGCCACATTGTAACGGAGCTGTCTCTGAAAGCATACATTGGCACAGGCTCCGGTTTTACCTTTGCTGCATTATATATTTCATCCACAATTTTAGCGGTTGGCAAAAAGCAGTTAAACTCATCGGCTATTTTTTGAGCCGTTATGGGTGTAAGCGGCACCCTGGCCCTGTCCTTATCAGTTCCTATTGACAAATAGTCTTTGGTTACATAAATTTTTGCCCGATACCTGCGTTGAGATGCGGTATCCAAAAAACTGATTTTGACAGGTACCAATTTTCTCAAAAATCGGGGAATATTACCATTTTCTATTAATCGGTAAGCGATTGAATCTCTTTGCTGCCAGTTACTTTGTATTACTTTTTGATAAAATGCTGAACCGGTTACGGATTCATTGTTTTTCTTTTTTGTGTGCAAAGTCGGACTGCACGAAACAAAAATTGAAAATAGCAGAATATAGCCTATTTTATTGTAACGCACGGAATGGGTAACTTATATATTTAATTACATCATTTCACTCAGCCAATTAACTATCGGCAATCAATCTATTTTCTCCATCCATTTATACTTATCTCCCAATTTGTTTTCTTTATAATCCAGCAGATATTTCTTCATATTACCCGAAATAGTCATCGCTTCGGGATCGAAGGTCATTATAAAGTCCTTGTATTTCAACTCTTTAACGTGAGAAATGGTGGCAGCGGTACCACAGCCGAATACTTCTTTCAATTGACCGGCTTTGTATGCTTCAATCAATTCATCAATGGAAATTCTTCTTTCTTCCACCTCATGGCCGGCATCTTTAAACAATTGAATCAGACTCAGGCGGGTGATTCCGCCAAGAATCGTACCGTCAGTAAGGTCGGGAGTAACAATTTTATCCCCGATGATGAAGAAAATATTCATAGCGCCCACCTCCTGCACATATTTGTGCTCAAAGGCATCCATCCACAACACCTGATCGTATCCGTGTTTTCTGGCCTCGGCTGATGAGGCCAAAGACATGGCATAATTAGCTCCGGCTTTGGTAAAGCCTGTTCCTCCGGGCGCAGCACGAGTGTATTTTTCCTCTACATAAATTCGGGCAGGAGCCGAAAAATAAGAACCTACCGGCCCTGTAATGATTAAAAATTTATATGTTTTTGCCTCCTTTACGCCTAAGGTTTCTTCGGTAGCAAACATAAACGGCCTGATGTACAATGATTCATCATACCCCGAAGGTATAAAATCCTTATCCACATTCACTAATTGTTTCATGCCGCCGATAAATAATTCTTCAGGCACCTGTGGCATTGCTAATCTTTCGGCAGAACGGTTGAAACGCTTAAAATTCTCATGCGGACGAAAAATAAATACATTTCCCTCTTCATCTTTATGCGCTTTCAACCCTTCAAAAATTGTTTGAGCATAATGCAAAACGCATAATGCAGGCAAAAACTGCAAAGTCTGATAGGGTCTGATACGCACATTTTTCCATTCACCATCCTCATAATCCGCCTCCAGCATGTGATCCGAAAAATATTTTCCAAAACCTAAATGGTTAAAATCTACCTGAGATAATTTACTAATTTGAATATGCTCCACTGAAATTGTAATTGCATCCGACATAAAAAGGTTATTTTTGAACTATTGAATAACCACAAAGTTAAGAAGTCGGGGCTTCGCAAAAAAGTAATTAACAAATGAGTTTAAACAATATTAACCTTTCTCCCTATCTGATAGCGCAATTGTATCAAAATGTTTTGATAGAAGAAGACAAATTAAAGACTTTTGCTCAGGCAGAAACGACGACTGATTGGAAATATCTGGGCAATAATGCCAAAAACGTTTTGGTGGCTGTTAATTATCAGCAGGTTACACATCTTCCTGATGAGCAACTTGACTTTCTTTCCAAAATAATAAATTCCTGCAAACTTAGCATGGAGGATATTTGCCTGCTTAATCTCCATAATTATCCGAATGTAGCTTATGATGTGTTATTAAAAAAGTTTAACAGCCGTATTATTCTGCTTTTTGGCATTACAACCAACCATTTTGGTTTCCCTTTCGAAATACCGGCATTTCAGGTACAGCAATATGATAAATATACCATCATTCATTCGCCTGCGCTACAGGATATAAAGAATGATGAAAAAGCCAGAGGCCAACTTTGGAAAGGGCTAAAAAAAATTTTTAATATATAATATGAAGTTGATATTTGCTACCAATAATATTCATAAAGTTGGCGAAATACGTAACGCACTAAATAATGAGTTTGAAATAGTGAGCCTTAAGGAGGCGGGAATAAACCGCGACATACCCGAGCCACACGACACGCTGGAGGCAAATGCCACAAAAAAGTCTATGACTATCTATCACCTTACCCGACAGAACTGTTTTAGCGAAGACACAGGCCTCGAAGTGGATGCCCTGAACGGTTTGCCGGGTGTCATCAGTGCCAGATATGCAGGAGAAAATGTAAGTTTTACTCAAAATGTAGAAAAATTATTGGCCGAAATGCAAGGTAAGCAAGACCGAAAAGCAAGGTTTCGCACAGTTATTTCTTTGATTATTAACGGAGAAGAGACTACTTTTGAAGGAATATGTGAGGGTACCATCACCAATCAGCCACAGGGAAATAACGGATTTGGCTATGATCCTGTTTTTACTCCGGTTGGAGAAGTGAGAACCTTTGGGCAAATGAGTATGGAAGAAAAGCAGAAATACAGCCATCGCAAAAAAGCAGTAGATCAATTGATACAGTTTCTGAAAGAGGCAAAAAGTTAAAAAAAAATAAAAAAAATGGATTCGGAACGCAACCAAACCATATCTGAAAGCGACTTAATTACAGGATGCATTAACGGAGAGCGCAGAATGCAAGAAGAACTTTACAAAAGGTTTTCCTCCAAAATGTATGCAGTATGCCTGCGTTATGCCTCTAATGCCGATGAAGCTCAGGATATTTTGCAGGATGGCTTTATAAAAGTATTTAAAAAATTAGACAGCTATCGCGGCGATGGTTCTTTTGAAGGATGGGTACGACGGATTTTTGTAAATACTGCCATAGAGTATTTCAGAAGAAAAAAGTATTTGCAACCGGTAACCGAAAAAGAAGAGAATACAATTGAAGGAAAATACGTTTCGGCGCTGGATGAACTGGCAGAAAAAGACATTCTGGAATTGATTACCCAGTTATCTCCCGGATACCGCACCGTATTTAATATGTATGTGGTAGAAGGCTATTCTCACAAAGAAATTGGAGATATGCTGGGCATCAGCGAGGGTACCAGCAAATCGCAACTTTCTCGTGCAAAAACCATCCTTCAGGATTTGGTAAGAAAATATATTGAAAAAAGAGAAAAAAGAGGTTAAATATAGCAATGACTCCCAAAAATAAAATATACGATTTTGAAATCACTCCACCGTCCGGAGTGTGGGATAAGATTGCAGAGGAATTGAACGAATGGGATGAAGTAAAGTCAGTATCTCAAAAACTCCAAACCTTTGAAATATCTGCCCCTGCGATGGTCTGGGAAAAAATCAATGAGGAATTGGATGACTTGAATGACTTTAAAACCGTTTCTCAAAAACTAAGGAATCTGGAAGTTACGCCTCCCTCGGGAATGTGGAATCATATTCAGCAATCTCTTGACGGGAAAAAAGAAGAAACCAACATCATTCCGTTACGCTCAGGTGGCAACAGATGGATTAAATATGCAGCGGCGGCCTGTGTCATTGGATTAGTAGGTATCCTGATATATTATTATAACAGCAACTCCGGTAAAGAAATGGTTCTTGGCAGCGCCCCTGAAATTGCGCAGCAGCAGACAGTTCCACAAATTAGCAATCCCGAAACAATAGTTCCGATAAGTCCCGGGCATAGCGAAATAGCGCCCGTGCAAAAATCAGGCGCAGCACAATTATTGGCCGCTACTCCAATCACTCGTAGAGACAGGACAGGAAATGTATATGCACCTACTATTGAAAAAAATGAAGAATTGCAGGGTCGCTACATTATGCTGATGACCGAAAATGGCGATGTGGTACGTCTTTCTAAGAAACTATCCGGCCTTGCCGACTGCATTGCCGGCGAAGACAACAGCCTTGACTGTAACCAACAAATTGCCCAATGGCAGGAACAAATGGTAAAAACCTCCCTGCCCTCCACTCCTGATAATTTTCTGGATTTATTGAAATTAGCCGAAAAAGAAAACGGATTGTAAGAATTTTTTCAATTTATGAAATGAGCCATGTAATTTTTCATAACTTAAAAGATGAATACCGACAAAAAATCAATAGAAATTCAATTCAACTACGTATCCATCCGACCAACCCCATATTGTCCGACAAGTTGAGGGCATGTAGCTTTGCCAAAAACATTTTAAGATGGACAATAAGCAAGCCGTGCTCCTACTGGAAGAGCAAAGTCAGAGCAGTCTTAGTGTAAAAGCGTTCTGCCAGCATAAGCGTATTAATTACCATGCCTTTCAATACTGGAAACGAAAGGAAAAGCGGCTAACCTCAAAAAGGAGTTCTTTCATTCCTGTGCAAACAAAATCCTCTTCATCTGCAGGCAAAGTAGAGGTCAGCTATCCTAACGGCATCATCGTCAGCCTGGATTCATTTGACACGGCTCAAATCCAGCAACTCCTAATGCTGTGCCATGTTTAGTTTAGGTTCATCGCACCGTTACCTGTTATATCACCGAGCATGCGACATGCGCAAAAGTTTTGACGGGCTGAGCGGCATTGTGTCCGGTGAGCTGGGTCGAGAACCAACAAACGGCGATGTTTTCGTCTTTCTGAACAAACGCAGAAGCCATATCAAGTTGCTCCATTGGGAAAAGGATGGATTTGTTCTTTACTATAAAAGATTGGAGAAGGGCACCTTTGCGCCGCCCCGTCCGCTGGAAGACGGTTCCCTGTCATGGCCTGAACTGGTGTTGATGACAGAGGGAATTAAGGTTGAAAAAATGGTGAGAAAAAACAGGTACCATGTCTGTGAAAAATGATATGTTTTTTTAAGCAATTAATGAAAAAATATATACCATTTTATTTGTTCAAACCCTTTATTTTCGGTACTTTCGGGCAATGGAAGCATTACTTGAAAACTACTCAAAAACAGAGTTAATTGCCCTTGCCAAAGAGCAAAAAAAGCAAGCTTCCACACTTCAGAATAAAGTTGCCGGATATGAAAAGAAAGCTGTTGAATTAGCCGATGAAATCACCTATTTGAAATACCGGATTGAACAGCTAAAAAGAATAGCCTACGGTCAGAAAAGAGAGCGTTTTGAAAAGCCGGATCATGTGCAGTCTGCACTCCCCTTTGAGATGGAAGAAGAGCAGAAAAAAGAGTTGACAGAAGAAGTAGTAGAAAAGATTACTTACGAACGCAGAAAGAAAAATCCCAATCATCAGGGTCGTAAACCATTGCCTGAACACCTGCCGGTAGAAGAAATCAAAATATATCCTGAGGGAGATTTGTCTCAGATGGTTTGCATAGGCGAAGAAATTACCGACGAACTGGAGTGTGAACCCGCCCGTTATTACATCAAACGCTACATTCGTTATAAATATGCTTTTAAAACCGGCGAAGGTGTTCTGATTGGCAAGCTGCCACAGCGGCCTATTGACAAATGTATTGCAGGTCCGGGGTTACTGGCTTCTATATTAGTAGATAAGTATGCGGATCATCTACCCCTTTACCGCCAGGTGCAGCGATTTAAAAGAGAGAACATCCCGATAGCCCCGACCACTACCACTATAGAGGGTTGGTCCAAACAAAGCCTTGATTTTTTGCAAATCCTCTACGACCATCTGGTGAAAACCACAAAATCAAAAGGCTATCTTCAGGCAGATGAACTGCGAAGCACTCATTGAGACCATTAAAAACAATAGACTATTCCGAAATAAACACCGATAAAAGTTTTGGATAAGCACAAAAAAGGGAGTTGTCATCGAGGATACTATTGGGCATACCATAGCCCGATAGATAAGATCGTGTTATTTGACTACCAAACCGGTCGTAGCACAGATGCCGCATTGAATATACTGGATGGCTTTAAAGGCTACCTGCAGACAGACGCCTGCCTGGCTGGCACCAGTCAGACAGGGCTATGGCGCATATAATCGTATAGGTGCCGATAAGGACATCACCCATCTGAACTGTTGGGCACACGCCAGAAGGGAATTTGAGAAAGCATTATCCAACGATAGGCAAAGAGCAGAAAAAGCATTGGTATTTATCCAAAAGCTGTACAAGGTAGAGCATGAGGCCAGAGAAAGAAAATTAGATGCAGCACAGCGCAAAGAACTGCGGTTGGATGAATCGCTGCCGGTAATCAACGAGTTTGCAAAATGGATGGCAGAGGAGGTGAAGCAGTTTGCTGTTTTACCCAAAAGCCCAATAGGCAAAGCATTCGCCTATAGCCTGAATCGTTGGGATGAATTAAGCGCCTATCTCTATGATGGAATTCTGGAAATAGACAACAATCTGGTAGAGAATGCTATTCGTCCGGTAGCGTTGGGCAGAAAAAACTATTTGTTTGCCGGCAGCCATGATGCTGCAAAGCGGGCTGCCTGTATCTACTCATTCTTTGCCATCTGCAAGAAACATGATGTCAATCCTTACAAATGGCTAAAATATGTATTTGAGAATCTAATGGATATCAGGGTAACAGAACTGGAAAAATTATATCCCCAAAATTATAAAGAGGCTATCACATAATAGACCGGTCCTCTATCTCCTATTTTTGGGATAACTCAATGATGTATTTGGTCGGGTGGATACAATATTTTTATACGTATCCCTTCGACTAACCCCGTATTGCTTTACTAAGATAGGTTATTGATTTTTGCCGGATGGAAAATAACAATATCTCCGCCCGTGCCGGTATAATGCACGCCCACATTGAAGCCTGCCGCGCAAGCGGTCAAACGGTTGATTCCTATTGCAAAGAACACCGGCTTGCAACATCCAAATATTATTACTGTTCCCCACATGCCGCCTGCGCAACATCAACCCCGAACACTGGCTCACCCACCTGCTCGAAAAAATCAACAGCACAAAAAAGGAAAACCTATACCTATTGCCGCCGCAAAATTATGCAGCCAACTTTAAACAATAATGACAGGGTCGGGCGAAGGGATACTTTTTAATTTCATACGAAAAAATCATTGAAAGATGAAAACACAATTAGCCAATTAACCGATCTTTAGTCTCCTCTTCGTTTTTAATGCCTGATATTTTACACTTTCAGGTGTAAGGCTGTCATTAAGAAGTTGATTACAGGTATGCAGAATATTTTGTCTTTGATACGATAGATTAAACCAACCCATAGCTTCCAAAGCAGCAACCCTTATGGCTTCAGACTCTGAAGGGTTAGAAATAACTCCCAAAACCGTCGGAACCAATTTATGATAGCGATATAATCTCAAAGTAGTAATCTCACTTAATCTTTCTTTTTCTGGCAATTTACTATTCTTGATAATAGAATCCATCCGATCAACCTTTGTGCTATTGTATTCGATATTTTTGAACAGTTGTTTAACAAGGTTATCTGAATTAATGATATTTTTATTAGTTTTAATTTGGGCATTTATTTCTTCCTTCAAAGCCTTCGGATTATAGAAGTCCATAATATTCCTGAGTTTGTAATTGATTCGTTCTGAATGAGGGTCACTGATATACATTGATATAACATCCTTTGCAAAATTGTCACCACCAAACTCTCCTAAATCATAGGTAACCATTCTTCTTATAAATTCATAGGGATCATTCTTCGCTGCGTGAAGGACAGAAAAATAACACTCATTTTCGAATTTACGCAAAAGTGAAAAAGCTTCCATTCTGGTTGATTCATAGGGAGAGTTAAAATAATTCTCCTTTAGGATAATAGAAACTTCCCTTTCAGGTAGAAATTTAGTTAAATAAATCAATGCCAGAGATTTTAAATCAGCATCATTTTCATTAAGCAAATTTTTCCAATAACTTACATTTGCTTTGGTACTGATTGAATTATTGATTGAACTACTTCTATTACTCTGAAAATGGAAAGTTGGATCTCCAAAAATGTGAGTTTCAAGATAGGCAATATGTTTGAACCAGTTCCCAATTCTAACACCATGTTGCAATAAGCCCAATAATTCCGTTGACCAAATATCCTGTAATACACCTACACTATTTGCAACAGCTGTAATATTTTGATTATCTGAGAAAGGGTAATAACCTGCTAAGTAATTTTTTAAATGAAATGACCCGGTTAGGCATGAGTTTATATATACAAATTTAGCTTTAATTTGAGCATCTTTAATATCGTTGATCTGGATATCAAGATTTTCATTAAAAATAGAATCTTCTTCAATTCTCGATTTATCAAAAGCGTCATTCATCCATTTATCACTTACACCGAGAGAATTTTTAAAATCGCTTTTAACTTTTTCAAGATCTCTGCCACTTTCTTTTGCATCTCTTATTTTTGACCTCAGATATCTGGCTACATTTTCCATTGAAGGCTGAGGATTTGATGCTAAAGGATATCCATTTATTAATTGCAGAGTAGCAGTACCATGCCCTGTCATAAAAGCAAAATCCAAGCCTTCTCTTTTAAGTTCTCTTAGAAGATTAAATTTCATAAAAGTATCATTTCGAAAATTTAGAAATTTAATGGAACCACCAGGTTTAAAAAGGGAAGGGAATTGAGACTTAAAAGAAACTATATCACTTGTTACTGAATTTATAGCATTCGAATTGTAACCATGACCAATTGAAGCAATCATATCTTTAAGTGGATACTGTTGACTTCTTATTTTATTTATTTTTTGTAAGTAGTTTTTTATTTTTTCAGAAAAATCTTCACCTTTTTCCACCGGAGGTTTAACTCTTGCAGAATATATGTCCATCTCAATATATTGAGGTGAATCTGCCTCCAAAGAATAGTAATATAGGTTGTTACGATCATTAGCCGTATCCCTGTTCAAGAATTTTAATTTAAGGTCAAAATCATCATAGAATCTATCGGATGGTACTGATGATTTGTCCCACCTGATTTTTTGATTCATTTTAAAGGCTGAAGTCATAAATTGAGCGTCTCTGATCATTACAATTGGGATGTTTCCAATTAAAACCGTTCCTTCCAAAGGACTTTTTTCTGAATATAGCTTTTTTAAAATAGTTCTTATCTCATCCGGGTTATCCCAATTATGAGAAATTATATAAGTGCCTAATCCGTCTTTTTCAATATTTTGCTTGTACTCAATTACTTCATGTTGAGCTTTATTAAAGGTTTCGTTATCAATTACTATAGCAAAAGTTGTTTTAGAATTTATTGATGGCTTTATAATTTTTTGTCCTTGTGTTTGGATCGAAAAGAAAAAGAAACCAATAAAAAGGGAATAGTAAACGAAGTTAACTTTCATTTGTTTAGTTATATTTATATGATTATTGAAAATTATTTTTATAATATTTTAGAGAAATCAAATTATTTAATTTAATCTTTTTATAGTTTTTATTGCTTCATTTATAATTAATTTATTTTCGCTCTTATTTAATGTCAAAGGAGTCAATCCTTCAATAATTCTGTTTTTCTGATAGGAATAATTATACCACCCTAATGCTTCAATTGTATATAACCTTATACTTATGTCATTTGTATGGTCTGTAGCCAACTTTAACAATTCCGGGATGGATCGGGTTATAGGGTTGTTTCTAAAAGATCGTATTTCAAACTGTTTATTTTTGACTTTAATAGTAGAATCTTTACCGGAAATAATTTGCATAGTTTTGGTATAAGAAGCTATATTATTATCAATAGAAAAAAGGATATTCTCGATATCTTTTTTATCATAAAAGGATAGAAGAGCAGCCTGCCTATTAACCTCAGCTTTTAATTTTTCCAAATCCAGTAATTTCATAAGGCTTTTTTGTTTGAAGAGAATCCTTTCAGATGTATTATCAAAAAACATACTCGAAGCAAACGACGGAATTAATTCATAACTTCCACTTTTACAAATATATTCTATGGCAAAACGACGAATTAATTCATAACTGTCTTTTGATGCCAGTTTCAATACCTCAATAAAGTTTTTATCATTAAGCTTGCTTAATAAAAAAAAAGCCTCAGCTCTTACCACTATTTTGTGGGATTCTAGATAAGTCTTTCGCAAAAGATTAGAGATATCTGAATAGTTATTTTGAAAAAGTTTTCTTAATGCCAAGGATTGAATATCTGCATGGTTATTGTTAAGCAAATGAAGCCAGAATGAATTATCATTTGATTTTAATTTTATAGTAGTATTGATATCAAAATTTAAATTGTCATTTTTTGCGAAATGAAATGTTGGATCTCCTATTAAATGTGTTTCAAGAAAATTGATTAGTTGATTCCAGGCTCCTATTCTTAAGCCCGAAGTGAGCAGCCCCAGAAATTCATCAGGCCACTTATCCTGAATTACGTTTACTGTATTCCCTTGAGCCACAATTGTATTGCCATCATTAAATAAATACGCTCCGGCAACATTTTCATTTTCATAAAATGATCCATTATAACAGGCATCAAACATGATAAAACGAGCTCCAGGCCTGATTTTTCCGATATCTTCTATTGAAATGTCAAGTGATAAATTTAGCAAAGAATCCTCTTCTACTTTCTTGAGATCAAAAGCTTCTTCGGCCCAAGATCTTGGTATATTTAAATTAGATACATAATAATCGATGGCTTCATCTTTGGATTTACCATTCTCAAAAGTTGATTTTACCTTAGAACGAATGTATAATTTTAGATTCTCTATCGAAGTATTGGGATCACTTCCTTCCTTCAAACCATTCAAATATTGTTTATTGAAGGCACCATGGTGGTGAAAAATCATAATATCCAATTCTGGACGCTGTACCTCAGTTAAAAAGAATTTTTTTATTGGCCATTGAGAATTGTAGTCAATAAATTTTATGTTTCCCGCACTTGAGAAAGCATAAGGGAACTGTTCTTTCAAAGCTATTTGCTCCCCAGCCCAAGCTACTTTGGATTCCGAATTATAACCATTCCCCCTACCCATGGTTATATTATCTACTATATTCTTTCTATTTTTTGTCCGTTCGTTTACTACTTTCTTTAAATAATTAGACAATTGTTTGTATTTATCAATATTTTTATTTCCATAAGGCTTTATTCGAGCAGAATAAATACTGGAATTTATTTTCTGTACGCCATCAGAACTTAGAGAGTAATAAAACAGCTCAGGATTTTTCTCATCTCTTTTTAAAAATTCAAACTTCAAATTAAAATCATCATAAAATCTATCAGATGCAACACTGGATTGGCGCCAGGGATATTTGTCCTGATCCATTTTGAAGGCCGAACATAGATGCTGCGCATCCCTTATCATCGGAATTGGTATTGTTCCTATAAAAACGGCTCCTTCCAAAGGAGCTTTTTTGTCATTATATAATTTTAGAAGGAGATTCCTTATCTCATCTGCCGATTTCCATTTATGATAGATAATATAAGTTCCCAGATTATCTTTTTCAATTACTGATTTGTAGGCCAAAACGTCATTCTTAGTTTTGGAAAAACTAGTATCATCAATAATAATTGCAAATGTAGTTTTAGTACTAATTGAAGGCTTAATAATATTTTGAGCTTTCAATCCGTAAACAAAATATAATAAAATTAATATCAGTAAGCTATTTTTCATTCTTATTTTTTCATTTAAATAATCTTTTTAAAAATTACACCCCAGGGATAAACCAAATAGGTTTCTGTATTTTAGAAAGTTTTCATTTGCTTTGGAATAATTAGCTTCCACTTTAAAAAATATATTCGCTAATGATGAATTTTTAACTTGCTGAGAATAGGTAGCAGAAATACCTAAGGTCTTAAAATTTGTTGTTAAAAAGTTAAAGTCTCCTTGTTCTAACTGCGTCACTATCGGATAATCAGCATGTTGCCCGTTATATACGTATTCGCCACCAATGTTTTTATTAATACCCGCAGAAATATCAATGAGAAGTCGCTTTCTTAAGTGTTCTGATACAAAAACATTTTTTTTACTATGAATATTGATAAATACATTTTTTAAATCTTTATATGAGGTAGGAATAAGATATATATCACTTTTATTATATAACTCTAATTGAGTTCCTAACAACCACGAATACTCATTGGCCTTGTCTTTAGTCCAATCATAGCCAAATTGATATAGTTTTTCTGAGTAGGTAGAACGAATACTTTTAAATAAAGTTATCCAGCCAGATTGAGATTCCGAATTGTCTCGTTGAGTAATATATTGGATTCCATTAATATCTCTTTTAGTATATCGGCCATAAATATAATGGCTTTGCCCCTGTCCGGGTATATGTAATAGCAATTTGTTTACCCATACTCTTTGTTCTGTAGATCCTTCATCTTGTGGTGTTGAAAATGATACGCGTGCATCTTCAAATTTCAAAGAATAGTTACTAGATAGCAATAGATTGACTTTCCCTGTAAAATTATATTGTCCCCCCCCTCCAAAATTATCTCCGGTGTAGTTAGTTGACCTCCCGCTTCCTAAACCAATAATGGAGTTACCCAAACCATAAAGTCTATAATATGTTTGAGAAATATTAGTGTTAATATTTTCCATTCGGGATTCTTCCTTAAGGTTATAATACTCCAGGTTTGCCCCAAAATGATTTTTCATATTTGGAGAAAAAACTATTGATGGTGTCAGTCTTATTTTCATAAAATAGTTTTCAGTTCTAGGATCCCTTTGTTTGGCACCCAATGAAGCCAAATAATCACCCCCAAGACCTAAAGCTATTTTATTATTAATTTTCGGGAAGTTAATTTTAAAAGACAAATCATAATGTTGATTATTCCAATTACTTAGATTACTGTCTGCGATATAATAAGGCATACCGCGATACGGATCTATAATTGATGCATTATAATTAGCGTCTTTAATAACGTTTCGTTTATAACTAAAATTCCCCCAAACGTACCAGTTTTTAATTTTTACACCTCCTTCAGTACCAAAATTCAATTCATTTTCTTTTAGACCTTTCTGAGGTCTTTTAAAATCGCCTTTTTCTAAATTATAACTTGCTTCAAATAGAGAATAATAATCTGTATTATCTAATGATAATCCTGCTGCATTATCAGTTTTATTCCAAATTTGATTTAATTTAAATTTTTCAATCGCAGCAGGAGTATGGTTTAAATTTTCTATTTGTTGAGAATTCGACAAAAAGGGATAAAAAATACCTATAGCGATAATTAATATAAATAAAGATTGTTTATTTTTATTCATTCCAACAATTTTTCATTTTCAATTTAATTTAAAGTATGATTCCAGGATGGCATCTTTGAATTGTATCTTCTAAACATAGGAACAACTCCTCTATCAAAATCATCTGTACTATTATTAGTATCCTGAAGAACCGGAGTGCCATCTTCGTTTTCTGCAATTTTCTTTCTTGCTACTCCTAATCCATTATAAGTAGCTCCCACATAAGTCATACCTGCATCCAGTACGCCAGCCATTCTTTTTGCTTTAACCATAGTCTCATTATGCCCTGCTTCTACACCATCCAAGACATAAGCTATTGGTATTTTTGCATACAATATAGTGCTCGTAGTAGCTAAATTTTTTGTTTGCAAGGTTTTATCTCCTACAGGGTCATATATTACACCATCAGGCACTTTAAAAATAACATAGGCCCCTCCAAATACTGAAGTTAAATATTGGGGTAATGTACCCATTGCACTGCTTCCATTACTAAATACATGAACCATATCTACCGCAGGTTGATCAGGAAAGTTTTTATTATTCATATTAAACTCAAATTCCGAAGAAGAACAATCAATGGAAGAACTGGGATTGTAAATTCCCATTTGATGATTAGCAGCAAACTGAGAAACAATACAACTTTCACCTGGCTTCAATGGATATTGTGTTCCGTTTCCTGGAAATTTCCATAACCTATCACTATAGACAAAATTCTTCCCGTCACTTTCCGGCCACACTGGTAAATTTTCTGTAGCAATAGTAGGATACAAAGCAGCAAAATAAAGGCCATCCAGATATAATGGTGAATCAGAATTATTATAAATTTCATAAAATTGATCTCTGAAATAATTCTTTGGAGAACCAGCAAAATAAATTTCCTTAAATACCAGTGGGCTTATTCTTAAACCAGTTACAGATATTTTAATAGTCTCATTATCATTGAATATCGGATAGTTTACTAAACTACCGTTTAAATAAAACAATTGACCTTCATTATTAGCTGCTTTACCACTAATTACTATAGTGTATATACCGGGTATAAGCCCTTCTACACTTATAGAAGTTCCGGTTATTTCTTTTTCGATTTTTATATTTTCTAGGAAATTGGTGAAAATAATTTTAAGCCCTTCAAATGATTCAAGTCCATTAATATCAATACTTGGATTAACAGTCGTATGAATTAATTTGATTTTATCAGTATTTAAAATTTCTTTATAACGACTGCAATTCGTAAATAGAACTGAAATCAGAATTAAGAGACCAATGGCATTTATAAACTGCTTTTTTTTCATTTTATTAAGAAATTTAATTCTAGTCCAAAAAAGAATTGCTTATTACGGGAAGTAAATGTTCCGGGAGAACGCTTTAGTTCCGTTAATGGATAACTCCTCAAAAAATTATTTGCAAAAAATGATACTCTCATGAAGTTCATTATTTCTTTGGTTAAATTTATATTGAAATTAAGCAGTGGCGGATAGGATTCTGTAATATATAGTCTGTCATCCCTCCTTCTGAGCAAATTCTTAAACTCAGGATCTGACGCCTTTTGGGGGTCAAAAGGATATATTTTACCATCTAGTTTTGAAATGTAAGAAACAGGAATCGTATCATTACCAAATTGATACCAATCCTTAGTAATCCACATAGTCTCAGTAGTTAAAGATATTACTAATCCAATTTGAGGTATGTTATGTATAATTCTAAGAGCAGAATTTAATTGTTCAGTATTTCTACGACTCATTGCTGGCTCGTATAATCCGATATGTGTTCTGTCTTTTCCACCTATCCCACTAAAATCATCAAAATATGTGAAATCACTGCTATAGTTTTGTGATTGCAGCCATGCACCATTTAATGAAAAAGAGGTACGAATTGATTCAATCCTTCGAATATTCAAATCGGCTTCAATACCCTTTGTGTTAACAATCAAATTATTATTGGGAACAAAATATTTTGCCAGCACGGGATTACTCTCTTGTAAGAAATAAACCTGTTGTGAAGCTGAGGCTCTGACATATTCATTAAACATTAATGGTGCAAAAATCGGAGACATCGAATATCCGTTTTTTAGACTTTCTTTGAACGCTGTTACATTCAGAGTCATTTTTTTTAATTGTATATCAAAACCTATTTCAGACTTACTATTTGACGCTATTTTCAAAGCTGGATTATCGGTGTCAAATACTCTCGTTGTTGTCATAATAATTCTTTCATTTTCAGGAATAGTAGTGCTGGCCATCTCATTAATATTTATATATTCAAAATAAGCTCTTTCCGGATACATATATATTAAAGTAGGCATTTTGGCTGTTACACCATAACCACCACGTAGAAAGAAAGTATTTTGAATAATTTCAAGAGATCCGTTAACTCTGGGAGATAAGAAGCCTTTCATTTTATTTATCAAATCATAACGTAACCCTGCTTGAATATTCAGATTGTTTTTATTATTAATTTTTAAATTAAAATTCTCCTCTGCATAAGCACTATATTGTTTCAAAAATGGAATTTCTTTGTAAGCTCTTGGCCTAAATGATGCATTTACTGCCTGTAGGTTTCTGTAAGGTGGAGTATTGGAAGAGAAAGTTTTTCCTTCGCCTAGATTCCCGTCAATTCTACTATCCAAGCCTACCAAAATTCTGTTATTTGAATTTCGAATTCGCTTAAATAATGTAAATAAAAGTTTACCATATAAATTTACTTCTCTACCATTGATATTCTGTTTACCTAAGTAAGAAGAAGGTAAATATTGGGCATAGTCGGAATTATTGACACCTGACCAGTTTGTAATTTTTTGGCCTAAAGTATCAAATAAATCATTTCTGGGTTTATTGGTAATGATGGCTCCGTCAACAGAGGTCATAGAATAAGGCGCTGTTGCCGAAGTATAATTTTCCTGATATTCACTATTCTTATTCGTATAACTACCCGATAATACATATTTTATATTTCTCAAAATTCCCTTGTTAAGAAAAATTGTACCATTTGTGTTAATTGTACTACCTGCTGTTCGTCCATCGGAAGCGATCATTCTGACTTGATCATCTGGATTTAGATCGCGTTTATCTCTTCCAAATACAAAATCAAAACTTGTATTACTTCTCCATTTATTATTGAGGAAAGTATTTGAATAAATTGCTTTAGCAGAAGCTCGTTGGTAATGAAGATATGATTGTACGGGGTTTGTAGTATTATTCGCGTAATCAGCGCTTAAATTAAGAGCCCCCTTATTGCCTCTTAGCTCAAATCCTTGTTGAGCCGAAAATTGATAAACATGCGGATTAGTACGAGCTTTCAATTGCAATGGTTGTTTTCCCGCTTTTGAATTGATGATTACTGCTCCTGAAGTTAAATCTCCATATTCAACCGAAGGAATACCTCTGATAACCTCTACAGACTCGATATTTTCCACAGGTATATTTCTTACATCTATTCCTCCGCCAGGTGAAGATCCCCCACTCAAAGCCACTGTTCCTCCAATTACAGATGGATGCATAGTCTGAAGGTTAGCATTGTTTGAAACGGGTGCTCCGTCTTTTATAATTGAAGCACCTAATGCATTCATATTTGCACCTTCCGTTGAAATATTTCTGATATTAATTTGGGATGCAAAATCTAATGTAGGGTTTTTAGTTATACCTCCCGGTAGCAGTGCCATTATATCACTTAAGCTAACTGCCTGTAAATGCTCCATAGCATTTGACGAAATTTTTGAAGCTGTCGACTGACCTGCTCTTGTATTTTCGGCTATTACAGTAACTTCGTTCAAGCGAAAATTTTCTTCATCAAGCATAAAGTCTAATTTCATATTACGAGATACGTGAATCATTGTATCAATAGATATCTTATTAACATATGATATACTTAGCTTCACCTGTCCATTTGGTACATTATTCAATGAATAAGAACCATCCTTTAAACTAACTGTCCCCAGTCCATAAGCTTCAATTGTAATACTTGCATTTGCCAACGGGCCTTTCCCTGAAATTCCTTCAGTTTCATAAATAGTCCCTCTAATCGTATATTTTTGACCAGCTGCAATTTGACCGTTGATATTAAATGACAGCAAGCAAAAAATAATAACCAAATTAAAAATTTTCATTAAGCCATTTATTGAGTTGAGATATTGTTTAGAATTATTGGAGTAAAACTAAGCAAACTAATTCAAAGAAAAAACAACATTTTGATAATTCCTACGTCTCTATCACCTTTTTGAATATTTCCTTAAACTTTTTTTACAAGGTTTTATATTGTTTCGCTTTAAAATTAACTTGAAGTAAAATTTTATAAAAAACATGGACATTATAAACAAGCCACACATTCAATAAATTTGCAACGATAATAAAGGTGCGGGTTCAAGTAATATTTGAAATTTAATTATGATTTATTTTTTCGAAGGATAATATTTATTAATATTGTCAGGCGTACTGGTATCTTAATGACAGACCAATAACTTCTTGAACGAACAGAATGGATTTTAGAAAAATAGCAGTTTTTAACTGGAGTGGCGGAAAAGATTCTGCTTTAGCACTTCAAAAAATATTTGAGGAAAATGAATATGAAGTGGTTTCGCTTCTGACTACAATCGATGAAAAAACGGGCGCCTCGTCAATGCATGCTATTCCTTTGGAACTATTAAAAAAACAGGCAGAAAGTATTGGCATCCCGCTTTACACAATTTCAATAGGCAAAAATGGAGAAACCTATGAGGAAGGAATGAGCAAGGTTGTTAATCATTTTAAAGAACTAAGCGTAACTCATTTCATTTTTGGAGACCTCTATCTTTCAGAGGTAAAGTCATATCGGGAAAGCAAACTTAACCCTTTGGGAATTGAGGTCGTTGAACCTCTTTGGGGCAAAACTTCTCATGAAGTGCTTGACGAATTTTTCAACTCAGGTATCAAAGCCCAAATAATTGTAACGCAGGCTGATGTTCTGGATGATAGCTTCATTGGTAAAGACATTGACCATGATTTAATTCAATTATTGCCAGATGGAATTGATTTGTGTGGCGAAAATGGTGAATATCATACATTTTGTTATGACGGAGGGCCTTTAAAAACCAGAATTGATTTTGAAATTATTAACGTGAACAAAATATCATATTGCTTCAAATTGGATACAGGTGAAATGGAAACCTATGAATATTGGCAAGCCTTTATAGCAGAAGGCACAAAAAAATAAAGTCCATTATTTTTCATATTAGGTTTTCAATATTGGATTGCTTCCCGGGTTACGACGAATTTTTCATCCCTCCTATTGAAAAATATCCAGGGCTTTATCATAAACCGGGCTTTTAAAACCAAGGAAATGTAAAACGCTGTGAAAGACATGGTACTGGCTCAAAACTTCATCAGGCTTAGGTTTCAACCGTTCTGCATTGCCAGAAAGCCATACTATAAACGGAATTTCATATTGCTCCTTAGGCGCCATACTAATGGGCAGGCCATGCATATACAGATTATTTTCGCCTAAGGATTCTCCGTGATCAGAAACGAAAATCATGGTACTTTTATAATCTTTCAACTTCTTTAATTCTTCAATAATCTGATGTAACAGGAAGTCGGTATAAACGATAGAATTATTGTATGCATTAACTAATTCTTCCTGTGAGCAATTTCCCAATTCTACACTATTACAAACCGGCTGAAATGTACCAAACTTAGGCGGGTATTTCTGGCTATACAGCGGGCCGTGACTGGTACTGGTATGCAACACCACCAGCACTTTATTTTCTTTGCATGCAAGAATCTCTTTTTCCAGATTCGTCAACAAAACACCGTCATAATTGCAATCTTCTCCTTTACATGCTACTTTCAACTGCTGATCCGTTTTATAATTTTTGATGTGTAGTGGAGGCTGCCCCCAATTGCTTGTACGCCAGATTACACATGCTCCGTTTCTGTATAAATAGTTTGGAAGTATTTCATATAACTTATTTGTGTTTTTATATTCCAGAATACTTTTTACCCCGGCAGTAGTATAAGTAGCGCTGGAGACAGCCTTAAAAGCATGCACGCCGGGTGTTTGAGAAAGTAAAGGGTTAGTATTTTTGTTGTAACCATATAAAGAAAAATTGGCGCTTCGCGAAGATTCACCAATCACCAGTACCACCACCGACTTTCCGGTATCGGCGATAGTGGCATCGGGTAGTCTTATTTCTTTTTTGTTGTCTTGAGCCTTATGAACAAACAACAAAGACAGGTTTACAGAATAAGACCATGGCATGGCCAGGCCGCCCAGTGTTTTTGAATTTTTGTCTATCCACAACCAATTTGGAGCGTTGAGAAATACTAAAACTATCAGAAAAAGTAAACTAAGGGAAGATGTTATCAAAAAACGCTTTAATGGCGGCTTTTTGATTTTAGATCTGGTGATAAAGACAGCAGGAAGAACACCCAAAAACAGGATATAAATTACAAATTTGAACGAAAAAAAACTGCTTGATTCCTGAAAATTGGTGTTAACGACATTACCCATCATGCTTTCGTCAACTATCACGCCGTATGTATTAACAAAATAAACAGCGATTGCGCTTAGGATAAAAGTAAGAGAGAATAAAAATTTACCAAAATAAACAGATAAATAAAATATCAGATAAACTATAAAGAAATTGGCTACGAGCATTGCTATCATCAAGGAAATGATAAATGCAATGTCTCCAAAACTGTTTAATGAATGATTCTTAAATACAAATGCATAAAACGAATAGTGAAACAATAAAAAAGTGAGAACACTAATGATAATAGAAAAGCGTGTAAAATTCAGATTTATTCTATTTTTTAACATATCCAACATAAGACTTCAAAATAAAAAACAAAGAAATAAGCGTGCTGATAAAGGCAAGATAATAGATTATTAATTGTTGATTAAATATATATATCACCATTAAAACACTGCAAATCAACAGTAAAATGATGAAAAAAGGATAAAATTTAGGTTTGTCCATCCATTTCCATCCACGATATTTACGATTGATAAAAATACCTATAAGCCCTGAAATATAACCTAAAACACAACCAGCAAACACATCCAAGGGATAATGAGCGCCAACTCCTATCCGTGTTGCCGACAGAAGAAGGCCGACAGAAGCCAGAGAAATGAACCACGCAATTTTATACTTTATTGTTTTTGGGCAAAAAGCAAACATCAAAACAGTAATTGTTACAAAAATAGTGGCAGAATGACCCGAAGGAAAACTGTTATGGCCTTGTAAGACAGGGCCGATTATATAAAAATGACTACTTTCAAAAAAAGCTGCCGGACGAGGCACTGCAAGTAGCTCTTTAAATAAATTGACAAATAGAGCAGATGAAAGAAGCGCATAAATCAAAGCGCCGAAAACCTCCGATGCATAAATAATCAAAATACTGAAAAAAGCAAAAAAAACCCACTCATTGCCAATTTGAGTCAGGTTATTCATCCAGGCGGGGTAACTGCCCAATTCACTGTTAAGGAAAAAAAACAGCCCTTTTTGAACCAGCCCGTAACCATTTATACTTAAAGCTTTCTGTATATACAACCCAATAATCATCAATAGCAATAAACCTATCGGTACATAAAGTAAAGTTATCTTAAGCCTTGCATAATTGACTATTACAGATTGGTTCATGCTGATTTTTTGCAAAAATAGAAGTATTGGGCAATATGAAATTCTTTTTGATATTGTTTGTTTTTTGTTGAGAAAGTCATTTGTTATCAGAATGAGATTGTCTTCGAGATCATCTAACCGCCAACCTTCGTTTGGTTACACCAATGATAACGTTCGGCAACTTGACGTTTGTGGCGGAAATTTAGCACAAAAATTAATAGATGCAACTACGTTCAGCTTTGCGCAAATGTGGTTTTAATCGAAGCCGTTCACCCGCCAAAACGCCAAACTGGTTAGTTATTACCTGCCGTTTTTATTCTTCGGGTTCGTCTATTTCATCTGTGTCTGTATAGTTAAACTCTACTTTGCTTTGAGTAATTATCTCGTCCAAAATATTTTTGAGATAGCCCAATTTTATACTGTCGGCAAAGCGTTGGCTAAGTGTCGGAATGTTTATGACTTCTTCAATGCAGTTCATATACTTGTCCACGATAGCTGTAACCAAATAAATTTTGCTGGCGTTGTCTTTTATCTTCAACAAAATATCGTTAGTTGGTTCGTCTGATTTGATAACAAATGTTATCGGGAACTTTTGAATTTTGTCAATGTCAAGAAAGTATTTTTTGAAGTCCAGAGTCTCTGTTACCTGAAAAAAACGCCCCAATGGTCGCATTACAAAATCAATTCCACCGTCATTGGCGTTTGTTCTTCCTGTCTTGAAAAGTTGCAGGTTTTCTTTATTGAGTTTATCAACTTCGTAACCCCAATAAATATGTTGGTCGTTATAGTAATATTTGAGAATAGAATAGCTGACAATTTCAAAAAGTCTTGCATCAACATTGGGTGCAAGCAGATTGCTGATAAATTCAATTATTTTTTCAGGCTCTGACTTTTCAATTTCCTGAAATTCTTCAAGAGCTTTGATGAAACGTTCAAAAGCATCTTGTTTTGTCTTAACGTATTCATTAATGATTTCAATAATTACGTTTGCTATGTTGTATGTGGTTTTACCAACTTTTACTTTTAGCAAATGTTCGTTTATCCAATACTTGTTGGTTTCAAGGTTTCGCAAAATGGGAATAAATTCAGAAGCGGGAAAACACTTCTGAAACTCTGCGTTCATTCGGTTGTTTAAAGCGTGGTTTTGCAACTTGCTTCCAAACGGTAATTCTCTTTGCCTTGTAAATAATTTCACAAACGCTACTCCTTCATAGTCTGCGTAACCATTTTGTTTATCAAAACCATTGACAATGTAGTCTTCAAGAATAACATAAATCGCATACAAGTTGGCGAAACTGGAACGTGCTTTTGACCCTTTATTTGCTGAACGGGTTTTGAAATTCAGATATTGAATTAACTGGCTGTTTTTGAAAATATCTTCGCTGTCTTTACCGAAATGCTGTTCTAAAATTGTCTTTATGTTAGCCGTGAATGTATGTTCCATTGGGTTCAAATAATGTTTGTTGATTGATATTGGCGATTTTTTTGGTTTCAAAGGTGCGAATTTCTTTTTGCAATTTTTCACCTTTGTATTCTTCAGCTAATTGTAAACGCCTTAGCCCAATTTTTACATACTCGTCATGTAATTCGATGCCAATACAGTTTCTGTTTAATTCTTTTGCGACAAAACAAGTTGTAAAAGTTCCCGAAAATGGGTCTAACACTAAATCGCCTTCATTAGAACTTGCTTTAATAATTCTTTCAAGTAAAGCAATTGGTTTTTGCGTTGGGTGGTTTTCGTATTCGTCCATACGATAACGAACTCTCGGAAATTCCCAAACATTGCCTGGTACTTTTTCCGAACTATAAACAGTTGGAACAGCTTTGCGATAATCAATAAGTTTGCGTTTTGCTCCTGTTTTGGCTTCTACCAAAATATCGTCTGCGTTAAATGTATAATTGCTTTTGTCTTTTACACAAAACAAAATGGGTTCATACATTGAACCAAAATATTTTTTCGCTTGAACGCCCGAACTGTCATAACTCCAAACTAACCGTGAAAGTATGTTTAATCTTTTACGCAAGAATATATCGAAGTAAGGCATAAACTGTGTCGCAGTCATTACATAAAAACTGCCCGTCGGTTTTAGTTTTTTGATACACAAGTCAAGCCATTCGTAGCACCACTCTAAATAGGCTTCTTCTGTTTTCCATCTTTCAATGTGTCCGTTAAAGTTCTTGCCAATGTTGTAGGGGGGGTCGGCAAATATAAGGTCAACGGAATTGTCTGGTAGCGTTTGAAGGGCTTCTAAAGCGTCTCCGTGAATAATTTTATGTATGTCAGTTCCAAATATTTCCATTGTCTGAGTTTTACTAATCTATTTAGGCAAATTTACTATTTTTTGTTCAATTGTCAGTCCGTCTGCTGATGATTTGTAGGTGTTGGTAAAATGGCAGGTAACTCCAAAATTTCCGTCATAGTCCATTCGGTTTTTTTCAGGCAAATACATTCTCGAAACTGCACCATCGAGCTATAATGCATTCTTACACCCCAGTTGTTGAAAATATCGGGCAAAGTCATAAAAATTGACTCCGGTTTTAGAAATCGCAAAGACCACTTTATTCCCTGGCAATATGCCAACCCCGTTTCGGATATTCAGGTTTACTGAACCTTTTTTAAATGATGGATTAATTTGTCCGTCGATAACTAACATAGGTCCTGATTGAGTGGCATATTTAATTTTGCCGTTATCTGCAAAATCTGTCGTTTTACGAATAAAAGCAGTTTGATCGGTTGCAAAATAAAAGACACCATTGGGCCTCAGATAGAAATTACCGGCACCGCTTGCCCTGTTTATAGCCTTTAAAGTTTTTCCGTCCTGAATAAAAAGCCCCAACGGCCTTAAATCTTGCATATACATACCGCCATTCATTGCGAAAATTAGTGTCTGATTTTTACCTTCGATATAAGTCTTCAAATTTTGAATACTGCCAAAATTTTTTCCTTTTTCATCCTTCCAATAAAAACGCAAATCCTGAACTCTCGGGTCAACAGTATATGACAGAATCGGGTCATCAAAGGTAGTTTCAGTTTTCGTGAACCCAATGGAAAAAGCTATCGAAAGCAGCAAAAAGGCGGATAAAATTAATTTTTTATTTTTCTTCATAAGAGATATTGATAAGTTAATCATTACGAAAATTTTTCTCCAATTTATAGAATTCAAGATTTTTAAAATACCTGTTTTGCATTAAGTTTAATGTAAAACAGGTATTAATTTTGATAAACTCATTTCTATCCAATTTTTGGCAGACTAATGAAACGCCTTGTCAAAACCAACAGCGACAAAATATGCAGCCGTTGCAGCAATCAACCCAATTGCTGTTACTTTCAAAGCGCCTTTTATTGGATGTTGCCCGGTTATTTTACTTTTGAAGTACCCGAATGTAAACAGACATAAAGTAGTAATTATTGCCGATAGCAATAGACCTTCACGAGGTGTTGCAGTTATGAAATAAGCAGTCAATGGCAATAACCCTCCGATGAAATAAGCAAGCCCAATTGTAAGTGCTGAGTTTCTCGCTCTGTTAGGGTCTGGTTTGTCCAACCCCAATTCGTATTTCATCATAAAATTTACCCAATTCGTTTTATCTTTTGCCAATTGGTTTGCCAAAAGAGTCTGTCCTTCATTGTCAATACCAAATTCTGCAAAAATATCTTTCACCTCCTGCATTTCATCATCAGGCACGTTTTCCACTTCGTCATATTCCCGCTTTAGTTCATTCTGATAATGATCCTGTTCAGTCTTTCCGGCAAGGTAACCACCCAGGCCCATTGCAATACAACCGGCCACAATTTCGGCAATACCCCCGGTGATTACGATAGAATTGCTGCTTACAGCGCCACTTAGCCCTGCTGCCAGTGCAAAGGGAACAGTAAGACCATCGCTCATTCCAATCACAATATCGGTTACAAAATCTGAACTTTTTAAATGCTTTTCTATGTGTGCCATATTATGAAACTAATTATTATTACCGTTTTATTTATTTCAATCTTGAGAAAGCAAATTCATCTAATAATAGAAATGACGACAAAAATTTAAGTCAAAATAAACCTGTTAAAATTAGCCTCTTTTTTTTCATTGAGGATTATCAATAAAATTATTGCTAATTTCGGTCAAATTGACAAGAGGATATAATTTTTATACCCCGAAATTTCGTAATTTAATAAAATAATTCATTTTCAATATTATATTGACAACCTTGAAACCATATAAACACCTGTACTTTTCATTTCTTATTACTCAAAATATTTAAACCAATTTACCAATAAAAGATATCTTTGCTTGCACGAGGTAATAGGAACAAGAATAATTCTTTTCCATAACTTTGAAACCTAAATGGCAGACAATATTCTTCATAACTGGGAAAAGAAAACCAAGGAACATCAAAAACAATATCGTCAGTTTCTGAAACGGACAGATAAAAACAAAATCCTGAAACAGCTTCCGGCGCTGCATGAGGAAGCATTTGAAAAAATCGACTGCCTCACCTGCGCCAATTGCTGCAAAAATTATTCACCCCGCTTCAAAACACCTGATATAAAACGAATTTCAAAACATTTTGGAATGAAAGAAAGTGTCTTTATTGAAACCTACCTGAGGGTAGATGAGGACGGTGATTTTGTGGTGAAGAGCAGCCCCTGCCCTTTCCTGAACGAGGACAATACCTGCATGATTTATGAAAAAAGACCTTCAGACTGTGCCCGATTCCCTTACACCAATGAAGATGTGATTGTTAAAAGGCAAGCGCTCACCATCAAAAACAGTGAGCTTTGCCCCATCACCTATTACGTTTTGGAGAAGCTGATGAATGTCGGAACCTAATCCAATTCAACAACCTCCACACTTACCATCTTATTATCTTTTATAAAGGCTTCTGCTTCCTCCCTGCTGTCAAATCGGACAACGGCTTCATAAAATTTTTCAGGAAATGCAAATTCTGATTTTTTACGGATTATCATTTCTTTGGATTTCGGGTCTTTATACACCAAAAAACCGTTTTTTCGTATGGCGGCTATGGCAAATTTTGTTTTCATCTTCAAAGGATTTGTTACCACAAAATTACTAACTATTTCACCGGTTTCATCAGTTATCGGACCTCACCTCAATTAGTGATACACAGAACAATAAAAATCGAACAAAATTTCATAATATTGATATTGATTTCATAATTCAAATAAAGATGGTATGAGAAAGTTATTGTTTCTAATGATTATTTTAGTGTCTTTAAATTCTGCATCACTGGCACAAAAACAATTGAAGTTGCTCGTTGTGGACAAAGACTGGACGATTAACATTGGCGATGTGATTCAACTTGGCGTTGGATCTAACCCCGATGGTAGTTTCAAATATGTAACCGCCGGTAAGTTTTTGGATGCCGTCAAAATAACCAAAGAGAATGGCGAGCAGGTAAACATCAAACACGATGTGGATCAGAGCTATAATTCCGGAAGGCATGAAGTACTGAAAATCTACAAAGACAGGACAATGGTGGTGAAAAATGGTGCAGCCGGCAGATTTACCATCGAAATTGACAAAGCCGTCAAAGCGGGTGAATTAATTCCCACTCCTACTGCCCCTACTGTTAATGTGGTGAATCAGGGCAGCGTGGCTGATGAATTAGCAAAACTTAAAAAACTCTACGATGACGGCGTATTAACCAAAAAAGAATATGAAGCTCAAAAGAAAAAGCTGTTAAATCAATAAAACAAAAAGCCGCTTCCTGTAATTTTTGGAAGCGGCTTTATGAAAAGAATTCCGGCAATCAATCAAAAATTTGCTGACGGCTGCCAATGAGCAATAACTCATTTACCACCACCTCGGTAATATATTTTTTGTTACCGTCTTTATCTGCATAACTGCGGCTAACCAATTTTCCTTCTATGGCCACTTCTTTTCCTTTTTCGAGATATTTACCCGCAATTTCTGCCACTTTACCCCAGGCCACCAGATTGTGCCATTGGGTTTCTGTTACCCGTTCGCCTTTGGCGTTTTTGTAGGTTTCATTGGTGGCAATGCTGAATCGAGCCATTTTCTTACCACCTTCTGTTGTTTTAATTTCGGGAGCGTTTCCCAGATTTCCGATTAACTGAACTTTGTTTTTAAGTGCGTACATGATTTTAAAATTTGTGTGCCGTTTTTAAAAGCACGGTTAAAAAATTTGTTATTTCAATCAACCTGACAGCGCTATCGGATTGACAACACAAAGATGTACCTCTGAAAAAGCCGGAGTCGGTTTTTAAGGATTTACTTTCGAATGTAGTCGTTTGTAAACGGTTGCACACGAATAATACTTTTAATAGTTGAATCTAATTTATTGTTATTCAGCCACTTATTATAAACTACATCTCAATAAATAAAAATTGTGTTATTACTTCAAGAGAAAAATATTTAGCAAAAATTATTTAATCATTTAATCCTATCTTTATCTAAATATGCGTTTTGATAAATCAAACTGATGTTTATTTGAAGCCTGCATGAATTATTTCTTCATTGTACGATCATTTCACATCATTTGTTTTGTTGCAAATTTTGTTAAGCAAGGCGTTTATGTATGTGTATTTTTAATTTTAAATAATAGCAGAATGAGAAAAGGAAATCTGTTGGTTTTCCTGTCGATTATAACAACACTGATTTTTTTGTTAACTACCGGCTGTCGTCGTGACAGGGTGGCAAAAACGAGCCCGGTACTCAGCAGTACCTCAATTAGTGATATCACAGCAGTAAGCGCTGTTGCCGGAGGTAATATCAGCAATGACGGCGGATCTCCGGTTACAGCCCGGGGTTTGGTATGGAGCACATCCGCCAACCCTACTTTACAAAGTAACAATGGTAAAACAAGTGACGGCTCAGGTGCGGGTAGTTTTTTAAGTAGCATCACAGGCCTCAATGCTAATACCACCTATTATGCCAGGGCTTATGCTACTAACAGCATTGGAACAGCGTATGGAAACGAACTGAGTTTTAAAACGTTGAGTACACTGGCTGTTCTTACCACCAATCAGGCTGCCGATATTACTGCCACTACCGCTGCATGCGGCGGCAACGTTGGCAATGATGGAGGCGGTGCCATTACTGCCAGAGGAGTAGTATGGGGTACTGCACAAAATCCAACCATAGAAACCAATGCAGGTAAAACAAGTGACGGCACGGGTACAGGTAGTTTTTCATCTGTCCTTAATAATCTTAACCCAAATACTACTTATTATGCGAGAGCCTACGCATCCAACAGTGTGGGAACCGCTTATGGCAACGAAATTACCTTTAAAACTTCAACAGCCTTAGCCGTTTTGACAACTTTTTCAGCCGGTGAAATTACCTCCACCTCGGCTATAAGTGGCGGAAATATTACTACTGACGGAGGTGCATCTGTTACCGATCGCGGTATTGTGTGGCACGTAATCCCTAATCCGACATTGGAAAATTGCATGGGTACATCCAAAGCCGGCTCAGGAACCGGCAACTTTAATGCGCCGCTCATCATGTTGTCGCCCAACATTACTTATTATGTAAAGGCGTATGCTACAAACAGTGTAGGTACCGCTTACGGAAATGAAATTTCTTTTAAAACGCAAAGCGCTACTGCATCGTTAACAACCAATGCCATTACAGGAATCACAGGAAACAGCGCTACATCCGGTGGTGATATTACCAGCGATGGTGGTGTAAATGTTACTGCACGGGGAGTAGTCTGGAGTACTTCACAGAGCCCTACACTTGAAAACAATACAGGAAAAACTAATGACGGCACTGGTAAAGGCAATTACAGCAGTAACCTGACCAGTTTATTAGCAAATACTACTTATTACGTGAGAGCTTTTGCCACCAACAGTGAGGGAACAGCTTATGGAAACGAACTGAGTTTCAAAACTCAGAGTTCAATAGCTATCTTAACCACCAATTCCGTAGGTAGCATAACGGCTACAACGGCCGTAAGTGGAGGAAATATCTCAAGTGACGGAGGAGCTTCAGTAACATCCAGAGGAATAGTGTGGAGTACTACTTCTGGTCCTACTATTCAGAATAATCAGGGTAATACAACGAACGGCAGCGGAACCGGCAACTTTTCCAGCAATCTGGTCGGTCTGACTGCCGGCACCACTTTTTATGTGAGAGCATACGCTACCAACAGCAACGGAACCGCTTACGGAAACGAGTTGTCTTTTAAAACAACAGGAACTCTTGCTTCTGTTACAACTGATGCGGTAACCAATATTACATCCACCACCGCTGTAAGCGGCGGAGATATCAGTTCGGATGGCGGCAGCGCCATTACAGCAAAAGGAATTGTATGGAGCACTGCGTCAAATCCAACCCTACAGAGCAATACAGGAAGCACCAACGACGGAACCGGTAGTAGCGGCTTCACAAGTCATCTCACCGGATTAAGCGCCAATACAACTTATCACGTAAGAGCTTATGTTACTAACAGTACCGGCACCGCCTACGGAAATGAAGTAACTTTCATTACAGCCGGGTTGCTGCCTATTCTTAATACAAATGCCATTACCAACATTACTTCCTCTTCGGCAGTAAGTGGTGGCACCATTACTTCAGATGGTGGAGCGGCTATTACGGCAAAAGGCTTAGTGTGGAGTACATCATCTAATCCTACTCTCCAGAGCAATAGCGGAAGCAGCAATAATGGTACGGGCATAGCCGGATTTTCTGCTAATCTGACCGGGCTAATCTCCAATACTACTTACTATATAAGAGCCTATGCCACCAATAATGCAGGAACTTCTTATGGCAATGAATTGTCGTTTAAAACGTCAGCAGGGAATACTTTTACCGATACCCGTGATGGTAATGTGTATAGAACAATCAACATTGCAGGCAAAACATGGCTGGCTGAGAACCTCAGGTACTTACCAAATGTAGTAGGGCCGGCAAGCGGCTCCACCTCTGTAGCCTATTTTTATGTATTTGGCTACAATGGCACCGATATTAATGCTGCTAAAGCCAATGCCAATTACCCAATTTATGGCGCGCTCTACAACTGGGCTGCTGCACAAGTTGCATGTCCGCCCGGCTGGCATTTACCCACTTATGAAGAATGGTACGATCTCCTATCTGCTCTGGGAGGTGAAAACAGCGCAGGTGGCAAACTGAAAGAAACCGGAAATCTGCACTGGAACAATCCAAATGCCGGAGCTACTAATGAAAGCTGGTTTACAGCATTTGCAGGTGGATACCGCAATGATGCAGGCTCATTTATAAACAAGGGAGCAATCGGCAGTTGGTGGGGAAGTTCTACTGATGTGAAAGGAAATGCCGCAGCTTTGAGTCTATCATACAGTAGTTCGGTGGCCAATATTTATTATGCCAATAAAGCTTTCGGATTCTCAATTCGTTGTGTAAAAAATTAATGGATGCGTTGCCCCCTGTAGAATGAATTAATCAATAAACACTAAAATTTTGCTCCTGAAAACTTAAAAATTATTTTATTTTAAGGCAAATTTTTATTTCAAAATTATACAAGAACAAAAAATATTCTATGAGTAAAATTCATTATAATCTGATAGCAGGCAGAGATACGGGAAGAATAATAGCCATAAGTGATGGTGTTTTTGGCGTAGCCTTAACGCTTTTGATGCTGGAGCTTCGTGTTCCTGTAATGGAAGGCATACATTCAGATAAGCAATTGATTGATACCTTTCTAAATTTAGGCCCAAAATTCCTTGTTTCCTTTCTGGCATTTATGACTACAGGCATATTCTGGATGGGTCATTCGGCACAATACAAACACATCGAAAAAAGCGACCGTAACCTCAGTTGGCTGAATCTGCTTTTTTTGCTGACGGTTATCCTGCTGCCATTTTCTACTTCTTTTCTGGGTAATTATACTAATTACAAATTTCCCATCGCCATATACTGGCTGAATATTTTTTTAATGGGCGCCATGCTTTATGTACACTGGGCTTATGCCTATAAGCACGGTTTTGTATCGACAGAAACCCGTGAAATCGTTAATAAACCTCTGAGAACCAGAATCATCATTGCGCAAACGCTTTACTTTTTTGGCGCCCTGATGTGCTTTATCAGTCCATACCTGAGCATTGCTTTTATAATAGCGGTACAACTCAATTATGCTTTTGCATTTATCAATGACCCCAGAACTTAATGCTTCAATTTTCTTATCTATAATTATTACGTGAAACTTCTTTTTATTCTTATCATCTTCAACCTGCTGAGTACCTGCCATCAGGCAAATAACTCGTACCAAAACAATCATAATATGCAAAAAGAAATTATAGAACTTGTAAAAAATAATAAAATTGATGAGGTAAGAATCGCTTTGGAAAAAGGTTTTGACCCAAATACAAAAGACAAAAACAAGCGAAACCTTTTACTTTTGGCTACCATCAATCGTTCTGAAGCAATGGCTGCGTTGCTGGTTACTCATGGCGCAGATGTGAACATGCAGGCCGATAACCTCGACAGTCCGTTTTTATATGCCGGAGCCACCGGTCAAACAAATCTTGTAAAATTATTTTTAGAAAATGGCGCCCGGTTTGATGTATTCAATCGGTACAATGGATCTGCGCTTATTCCGGCTTGTGAACGAGGTCATATTGAAACCGTAAAATTATTGGTAAATACAAAAGGCTACCCCATTGACCATATCAACCGCTTGGGGTGGACGGCGCTGCTCGAGGCAATTATACTGGCTGATGGCAGTAAAAAATACCAGACCATTGTACAGATTTTAAAAGATGGTGGTGCCAACATAAATATAGCAGATAATGATGGTGTAACACCACTGCAACACGCTAAAAATCGTGGTTTTAAAGAAATAGTAAAAATTCTGGAATAGTAAGATTTTTAAATACTTTTGGCTAATTCTCTTTTTGAGATGGTAAGCAAATTTTGTTCAAACAATGCTTATTCCGGTTTTGCTTCGTAAGATAATGGCTTTCCGATTTTCTAACAGTGGCTGCATGAGGCGCCTATTTTGGTTCGGTACCGCGTAAGCGGTATCTCGCTGAAAGCGAGAAGAAGCAAAATCAGCACCGGTGCAGCCACGCAGACCGCCGGCTGCGAAGGCAAAAAGTAGGAATGAAAGAATGTATGCTTGTTTTCAAACTTTTTCTTGATAAAAAGTTTGACAAAAATCAAGGCTGTGATGCCCTCGCTAAAAATGAATTTCGTTACGCTAAAATGCCTGAACTCGCTTCGTGCCTGCGTTTGATAAAGTTAGCGTTTCTGCGCTCAAACAGCAGGCATTTTTTAACGCTTCACTACATTCATTTTTTTAACGCTCAGGCATCAAGGCCGTTTGGGTTCGCACGATAACGCTTCGCATGATTGCCGCTTGCCGATTATTACTGCTGCGAAGGCGAAAAGTAGGAATGAAATGCTTATTGAATAAAAATTTGCACTTTTCAAATAAGGTTAGCTAACTAGACGAGCAGAGGATGCTCAAGGATTTTTTTTAATAGCACCTCAAAAAAGGAATTAACCATTCTTTTCGAAAAAGTTATTTAAGTATTTTTTCAAGCACTTTTAAATTGCCATCAATTTTTTCGGTTACAGGCAAACCCAGAATTTTTGCTATTAAAGGATAGACATTTACATTTTCAAAATTGTCAATTGTATAACGCTCCTTAAAAGCCGGCCCCCAGGCGTAAAAAGTAGCCTGCATTTCGGGTAGGTCATTATCAAACCCATGTTCACCTTTCGAAAGTTTTCTGCCTGGTGTGCCAAAACCTTTTGGCGGCGCAACCGGTGTCAATAAAATATCGCCGATCCGTTCAAACCGATCGTCAGATGTGCTGTAATGCCATCTTTTAGGCATCTTTTTTACTAAATAGGCATGATATTCCTGAGCATTCTTTTTTAACAACTTGTATAATGGTTTTACATCCCTTTTTTCTTTTGCATACCAATGAACGGTAGTAGCCCCACCGGTAACAATAAATTTTGCAGTATCTATTTTCACCGGAATTTTTATCGGATTATCGGTATCCATATCCGCCATGCCATGATCTGACAGGAAAATAAAATTAACAGGCAACCCCGACTCCTGAGTCATTATATACAGTTTTCTCATCGCATCATCTACAAACTGAACCGCCTCACGGGTTTCGGGGGCATTGGTACCATATCTATGGGCTGCATGATCTACTTCGGGCATATAAAAGGTAATCAAATGAGGTCTTGTGCTATCCGGCATCTGCAGCCATTCCTTTACAATCTCAATACGACGATCAATGGGTATTGCCTCATTATAATTAAAATAATAGGAAGGTCTTACGCCCTTTATCTCGGTTTCGGAGCCTACCCAGTAGAATGAAGCGCTCATCAGCCGGTTATTTTCTGCCAGAACCCAGATGGGTGTGCCTCCATACCAGGCAGGGTCGGTTACCGCTTTTCGGTTTCTGATAGAATAAAACTGATTCATTTTTCTGTCGTACATATTATTGTCCACCAATCCGTGATGTGCAGGATACAGGCCGGTAGCTATCGAGTAATGATTGGGAAATGTGAGTGAAGGATAAGAAGGTTTCATAGATGTAGCCTTTACTCCTCCGGCGCTCATCTGTTGTAGAAAAGCAGCATTATACTTTTCAGCAAAATCGTACCGGAAGCCATCAGCCGAAACCAGAATCATATATGGTTTCTGATATTGAGATGGAAGATTCGTTCTTCCCTTTACCCGGTATTGGGTAGTATCCTGAGCCGGAAGGTGGAGAGAAAGTAGAACACCTAAAGAGAATAAAACAATTCGGCATTTAAATATTTGTATCACAAGCAAAATTTTTTGTAAAGATAAATCATTGAGCGGAGTTAATTAATTTTTACGATAGAATAAGAAAACTGCTAATAATAAGTAATAAGCTAATTTGTAGAAAAATAAAGATGAAAAAAGGCTGCCGAAGCAGCCTTGTAAAAAATATTACTTTCATTATTTTTTCTTGACAAATCTCTCCCGAATACCACGATTAAGGCAGGTCCAATTAATTTCAAATATTTGATTTACAGGATCTACTACTACTACCTTGTCAATAACTGTAGCACGCTCCGAACCACTAAATGCAATAATCTTAGTAATAGTACTATTATCACCACTGAACTGATATTGTGTCCAACCACTATAGGTTCTCCATAAATATTGTAAATATAGCCTGTTAGGTCCTACAGTAGTAAGAGTAACATCCTCAGAAAAAGTGCCTCCAATATTTCCATCAATAGCTCCATAATCATTCCAGATTGTATAAGTATATTCTCCCTCCCAGATACTTTTCACCGGAAGACTATAAATTACAGTACCAAAATTGCCACTAACCGCAGATGAACCGGCAGATTCTATCTTCATTGCCAATACATTTTCTTTAGATTGGTCAAATTGTGGGATTTTCAGTTTAATAGGAACTACCGCTTCCCTAGTTCCGGCTTTAATTGTAACCGTATTCGGGAACTCGTACGCCGAAGACGGCAAATGCGAATAGGTAGTTTTTTCAGAAGTATTGTATGTTGTTACAGCAGAAGGATCGGTACCAATATTAACAGTAATATCTGTTGGAGCGGTCTTTGGTCCCGCATAATTAACAATAGCATTAACAATAACTTCAGATTTTTCCGGATCCAATGTAGAAGGAACAAAAAGTCTATAAGGAGCTAAAGCTGCTGATGTTGGCGGTACTATATCTTTAAATTCAACAACAGACGGGCTCTTTTCGGGTTTTAAAATTGCCGTATCATCCTTAAGGCATGAACTAAAAGCCGACAAGGTTAAAAGAAGTAGCAGTATCTTATTTATATGTTTCATAATATTTAAAATTTATAGTTAAAATTTATTTCGCCCAGAAAATTTTGTCAAGATACACACTAATGCCTCCATCTGCAGCTTGTCCTTTCTGTTGTTTTACATTTTCACCATTATAAATAAACTCATTTTGAGGATATTGAATTCTGGTAGGAAGCCTGTCAGGCGCTGTAGATTGAGACTGCAAAGATACGATACTGGTATATCTTGTGGCCGGGTATGTAGGAGGCGATACGGAAACAGGGTATTTTGTTCTCCGGTATTCGTTCCAGGCTTCATGTCCAAAAATATTATTCAAAGCAATATATTTTTGAGTGATGATAGCCTCTAATTTTTGTTCATTAGTTGTAGCCAAATCAAAATTAACAAGATAGTTTATTGAGTTTTGACCTTCTGCCAGATACGCGTCAAACTCTGTTTGCGGATTGATGGCAATGATACCGGTGCCTCCGGTTGCCGATAATTTACCATTAGTTGAATTCACAAATAAGGTAGAATTAGCGCCTGATTCATTTTTGTTTAAATATTTGAACGACTCCAAAATCCCCGTGTTAAATAAATTTTTTACATCTCCATTAATAATACCCTTAAGAGCAGCTTCTGCCTGCAAGAAGTAACTTTCAGACGCGAGCATGATTGGTTGGGCTGCAGACGGGCCTTTTACAATACCGATGGCTGCGTAATTTGTTGCGCTTGGCGTACCAAATGCTATAAACCAGTCGTTCGGAGCTTTCACTTTCGCACCGGCATCATCACCAGGGTCGCGGCCCAGCATATTTACGCCAGGTGTCGGATAGCTTCTATAAACTAAATTTCCTCTGAATTTATCACTTACTTTATTACCATCATAAAAACCTAAAGTAAAGAAAGATGGAACCCGTTGCTGCCAAACGCCTCCTACTGCAGAGCCGGAAACCGAATAAACCCTTCCCCAGGTTGGGTTTAGTTTGCCATCTACATTAGTATAGCCAGGCTGCACCATTGCATCTTCGGTTAAAAATCCATCAGATGAAAAACTCTTATTATCAAAACTTACCTTATCACCTCCTCTGATAATTAATCTTAATTTGATTGTATTAGCCAATTTTTTCCATTTGGTCATATCACCCTTAAATAATGGATCCATTGCAGAGTTTAATACTTTTGCGCCTGAACTGGCTCCATTAATATCTGCAATTGCAGAATCCAATAGATTCGCCAAAGATTTATAAATATCAGGTCCGTTATCATAAGAAGGCGTCAACTCCTTAAGACCCAAATTAGCCTGTGTATAGGGAACGTTATTATACGTATCTACTAAAAACTGATAATGAATAGCTTTCATTATTTTAGCAGCTGCTCCCAATAGTGCGAAACTTTGATCTTCTTTCGCTTTATCAATAACTACCTTAATATCAGTAAGGTTATCAAAGGGAACAGTCCAGTTACCATTCCAGTTTCCAGGTGTAAAAGCATAACTTACAAAGCTTCCCCATCCCGAAACACCTCCGGCATTGGTAGTATATCCTACTACCTCCTCACCATAGGCGCTGGCAGAAGGCATAAAATTGGCCCATTCCACGATTGTTTTAGGCAAAATGAGGTCTTCGGAAATCCCCGCTGTTGGTCTATTGGGGTTTTTATTAATATCAAAAAACTTTTTACATGAAGGAGCTGCAAAAAGCATTACCCCCAAAAATAAATATATTATTAACTTTTTCATTTCTATAACTATTTATTAAAATTTTAATGTAATTGTACCGCCATAATACCTGTTAGGAGGATTCTGTGACATACTATTCAACCCAACATAGTTTCCTGTACCTGCATCACTATATTCCGGATCAGTATAAACATTTGTTTTAGGTACCAACATAATTAAATTGCGGCCTACAAGACTAATAGTTGCACCCTTTACTACTTTAAAATTCCACAATTTGGCAGGGAGTTCATAGCTAAGTGCTAACTCTCTCAATTTCCAGAAGGCGCCTGAAGTAACATAGTTTTCATTCATCCCTGTTCTGGTACTGCTCAAAGACCAGTAGTTGGGTCCTCCTTCAGCAACAGTAATATTTGTGTTATCTACGTATTTGTTTTGAGCAGCATCCCAATACACTGAATTGGGGAATACGAAACGGTTACGGTCAAACATTACCGTATTTATACCGGCGCCTGAGAAATCGGTTGTGGTACCCATTGCGTTATAAATAACATAACTACCTCTGTATTCTGCCACAGCTCTTAAGGATATAGCTTTATAAGAAGCGTCCAGATTAACACCCACTCTGTGCAAAGGTTGTGTTCTTCCCATATATTTGATTGTTGGATCTAATATTGGGTAACCTGTAGTTTTATCTACAATTATTTTGCCGGTTGCAGAATCTCTCAAATGAGCAGTTGCATATAATGCTGGATACGATTTACCCGGAGCAGCGTAAACACCTGTTCCATTTCCATAGCTAAATAATCTGAATTTATCTAAATCAGTAATACCTAATTCATCTACTCTATTATCATTATAGGTGTAGTTAACTGATATTCCAATTTCGGCGTCATGCGTTCTGTAAGGGATAACACCCAAAGTGGCCTCAACTCCGCGTGCAGACGTAATACCGGTGTTTGTCAACAATGAGGTATAACCTGTAGATGGGGCAATTGAAACCGGCAAGGTTTGATTTTTTGTTTTACTTGTATAGTATGTGAAAGCTGATCTTAATCTACTGCGCCACATTTCAAGTTCAAAACCGAATTCATTTGAGTAAGTAAATTCAGGCTTCAACCCCTGTGTTACAATTCTGTTGTCAATACTATAACCAACATTTCCTGAATAAGGATATCCTGAAGCCTGACCAAATATGGGCAATGTGCTATAAGGACCAATATTCACATTACCCGTTTTTGCGGTACTAACCATGAATTTCAAAAGATTAATAGGCGTATTATCCTTAATTGAAGAGAAAGCATCACTTGCAATAAATGAAAGGTCAGCGCTTGAATAGTTGAATTTATTAAATTCCGGATCAAGCACTGATACCTGATCTCTTCTACCGGTAAGGTGCAAAGTCAGGTATTTTTTATAGGTTGCATAAAGTTCGCCCCAAAGACCCATTGTTCTTGATAAGGCTATGTTGTCACTGGCAGAAGCCGGAGAGGTATTGTTAGAAAGATTAAACAGACCTGGCACTGCAAGTCCACTTATACCACCAGCCAGTCCGCTACTTCTGTCCTGAATAATCTGAACACCTAAGTTGGCCCTGAAATCAAAATTTTCTATATTACTCTTTTTAAATTGAGCAATGAAATCTCCAATAAGGGTGCTTTCCCGTCCGGATGATTTAGAATAACCTCCTTTTATATCAGATTTTTTATAAGAACCATTTGTATGATCTTTAGCATATTGGTTATATAGAAATACTTCTTGCCAATTTTGTACTTCATAAAATCTTGAAGTCATACCCAAACGACCTATAAAACTCAGCCAACTCGCCGGAGAATATTTTAATCCCAGATTGCTAACTAAGTAGTCATTGGTTGTATTTGTTCTTTCATTATCCTTCAGGAAATAAGGATTATTATAATACGCATTATAATAATAATTAGGCATTGCAAATGAATCAACCTGCCAGTTTTTATATCTTGTGAGTGGAACCTGACCGGGAGAGTTCAAAATTAAATCATAAATACTCGCCAGATTAGAAGCCTGATTATATACATTTTGGGTATATCTGGCAGAATAATCTAAATTTATCTTTTCTATAATATCCTGATTACCACCAACACTTACGGCAGTTCTCTTATACCTGTCACCTTCTAAAGTACCGTTTGCATCAACATATTGCGCAGACATATAAATCTTTCCCCTGTTTCCTCCTGTTGGCGCCGATATTGAAAAATCTGTTTGAGAAGTCAGTGCAGGTTTCCAAAAATTTAACTTTCCTTCTTTTGCATTCCAGGCATAGGGTACTTTTTGTATTTCACCTCCTGGCAAAGGAAACTCACCTAATTCCTTGATAGAACCATCAAATTTTGGCCCGTATTGTTGGTTTTCATATTGAGTGTACGTTTGTACATAAGCGTCTGTACCAGATCCGTATGATTTCTGAATACCCGGATAAAATCCAACTGACTGAGCAGAAATTGTTTGAGATAAAGTAATTTCTGGTTTTTGAGCCGATCCTCTTTTTGTAGTAACAATTAAGGCTCCATTGGCAGCACGAGAACCATACAAAGCCGCAGCAGAAGACCCATTAAGTGTAGTAATATCAGCAATATCAGCAGGGTTAAGATTGCCTAATACTGAATTCGGAACAATCACGTTATCAAGTACGATCAAAGCCTGATTGTTACCTGTGATTGAACGATAACCTCTTAATACTATACTATAACTTGGATTTACGCCGCTGCTTACGCCATTAATTTGCAAACCGGGTACTTTACCTGACAATGCAGTTGTAACGTTTGTTGGAGAAGCCTGAGTCAGTTGCTCAGCAGTAATAGTTGTGGAAGCATAACCCTGCTCCTTTTTGTTAATCCTCAAGCCAGAGGCTGTTACTACTACCTCGTCAATAACCTTTCCTTCGCCTCTTGTAAGTACAACATTTAGATTTGTTGTACCCGAAGGAACAGTTACTTCCTGGGTACCGTAACCGGTTGCCGAAACAACCAATACAATACCCGGCCTGGCATTAATTGAAAAATTTCCTTCAGCATCCGCAGAAACGCCATAATTTGTCCCTTTTTGGGAAACTGATGCAAATGGTACAGGTGCTCCTGTTTCATCAGTTACTTTACCTGCTACTTTACCTGATTGTGCAAATCCAAGCAAAGAAAAAGACAACAGCAAAGCCATCAATAAAAATTTTCTCATGTAATTTTTTTGTTTGTTAAAAAATTAGATTTATTCATCTCATTGTTTAAGCAATACAATAAGATAGCTCAAAGTAAAATATTTTTTTTAACAAACTGTTAGTTTTTATTTCTACTTTTTTAACTTTTTTTTTCATAACCCAATATACCCCTTTATATCAGCAACTTACAAGTATTATTTTTTTATTATTTCTAAAATAAATTGATTTAAATCAAGCAATTTGTATGATAAAAATCATAATTCATATCCAACTTGGAGAAAATTTATTGAAAATATTAGCCAATACTGAACAATCGTTAGTTACAAATTGAACAAAAAGTTAACAAAACAGCATCCGCCCACTTATAAATTTTCAAAAAAATCAGTTTCAACATTATACTTTTTTTCTTGAATTTTAGGATTGCAGTAAAGTTTATGTAGGTTTGCAGCATGCAAATTTTAAACGGGAAAAAGACTGCTAAGGAAATACTGGATACTCTGGAAATAGATGTGGCACAAAGAGCAGCCACCGGTAAAAAAGTACCACACCTGGCAGCCATTTTGGTAGGGAATGATGGAGCCAGCGAAACTTATGTAGCCTCGAAGGTGAAAGCCTGTAATCAAATTGGTTTTATTTCAACCCTCATTCACTTTGACGACAAAGTAGCGGAACAAAGACTCCTTGAAAAAATAGAAGAACTAAATGAAGATATGTCGGTAGATGGCATCTTGGTGCAATTGCCACTGCCTGCCCATATTTCTGAAAAAAAAGTCATTGAATCTATATCGCCTTTGAAAGATGTAGATGGCTTTCACCCTGAAAATATTGGGAGAATGGTATTGGGAGAAGAAGAAGCCTTTATTTCCGCTACGCCGCATGGTATTATGCTTTTGCTGGAGCACAACAAAATACCTACAAAAGGAAAACATGCCGTAATCATTGGGAGAAGTCATATTGTAGGAAGGCCACTCAGTATTTTATTGAGCAATAATTCCAAACCGGGTAATTGCACCGTTACCGTTTGCCACTCCAAAACCATTAATCTGAAAGAAATTTGCCTTCAGGCGGATATTATTGTGGCCGCATTGGGCGTTCCAAAATTTCTGAAAGTAGATATGGTGAAAGAAGGTGCAGTGGTTATAGACGTGGGCATCACCAGAGTTCCGGATGCGGGAAAGAAGAAAGGATACAGAATTGTAGGTGATGTGGATTTTGACGAAGTAGCGCCTAAATGTTCCTACATTACACCGGTGCCGGGCGGCGTGGGGCCGATGACCATTGCAGCTTTGATGAAAAATACCTTTAAAGCATGCGTGGAGAGGAATTAGAATTGAGATTTTAGATTTGTGATTTGTGATTTGTGATTTATGATTACAGATTGGCAGATTGCAAATTGCAGATTGCAGATTACAAATAGCAGATTTGCGATTTATGATTTGTGAAATTTGCAAATTGCTTACAGCCTAAAGCCTAAAGCTAACAGCCTACAGCCTAATGCTACCTGCCGAAGCCGTAGCTTTTTAGGGTTTGAGGTTCAAAGTTTGGGGTTCAAGTTTTAAGGTTTGAGGTTTCAGATTTTAGATTTGTGATTGCAGATTGGCAGATTACAGATTACAGATTTTAGATTTATGATTTTAGATTTATGATTTTAGATTTATGATTTTAGATTTATGATTTTAGATTTATGATTTTGCTTTAAGCTTACAGCCTATAGCCTATAGCTTAAAGCTTATAGCTTACAGCCTAAGGCATAAAGCCTATAGCCTACAAGCCGTAGCCGTAGCCGAAAGCCGTAGCTTCTTATAGTTTAAGGTTGATTGCAGATATTATATTTTTTTATTAAAATGACAAAAAAACAAACTGACATTAATTTTTCATCAAAGAAATCCTCTTTGAAAAGTACAGCGTTGCTACCGGTAATGGAGCACTTTTATACCATTCAGGGAGAAGGCTTCCATCAGGGAAGGGCAGCTTATTTTATCAGATTGGGAGGATGCGATGTGGGTTGCCCCTGGTGCGATGTAAAGGAAAGTTGGGCTTTTGAAGGCCATCCAATGTTGTCGGTAGAGCAGATTGTAAAAGAAGTAAAAAAGACGAATACCGATGTAGCAGTTATCACCGGTGGCGAACCACTGCTTCATCATCTGGTGGAATTAACCACTGCCCTCAAAAATGAAAAAATAGCTACCCACCTTGAAACTTCAGGATCATCGCCGTTAAGCGGGCACTGGGACTGGATTTGTATTTCACCCAAAAAATTTAAGTCACCATTGGATGAAGTTTTGAAAGCAGCTCACGAATTGAAAGTAGTGGTTTTCAACAAAAGCGACTTCGACTGGGCCGAAAAACATGCGGCTCTGGTCTCAGAAGACTGTAAACTATATCTCCAACCCGAATGGAGCAAGGCAGATAAAATGATGCCGATGATTGTTGATTATATCAAATCACATCCAAAATGGGAACTCAGCCTGCAGATTCATAAGTTTATTAATGTACCGTAATTGGATTGGTAGATTGCAGATTACAAATTGCAGATTTAAGATTTAAGATTTAAGATTTAAGATTACAGATTTAAGAATTGAGATTTGAGATTTGAGATTATAGATTGGCAAATTGCAGATTACAAATTACTGATTATTTTATATACTGCCAAACAGCCTAAAGGCTATAGCCTTTATCGCCGCAGCAGATTGCCGAAGCCGTAGCTTTTTAGGGTTTAAAGTTCAAGGCCTGAAGATAGCATAGAGCTTATAGCCAAAGGCCTACAGCTTAATGCATAAAGCCTACATTACTACCTTTATCAGATTGATTTCATGATTTCAATTAAAAGTCTGAATTTTGAAACTTATTAATCTGACTTATTTCTTTATTGGTTCAATAAAATATTGCTGTATGCGAAAATTGATGCTTCCTCTCCTAATTCTGATTTCCACGATTATTTCTGCTCAGAACAAAAAACCGCTCACACATGATGTGTATGACGGATGGAAATCTGCAGGTGAGAAAAAAATCAGTAATGACGGCAGGTTTGTACTTTATGCCATTAATCCGCAGCAGGGAGATGGCGTATTGTACATTCAATCGCTTGCAGATACTACTAAAAAACTGATGATAGAAAGGGGCTATGGCGCCGATTTTACATTTAACAACGATTTTGCCATTGCCAAAATAAAACCGTTTTATGCTGACACAAGGCAAGCCCGAATCAAAAAGAAAAAACCGGATGAAATGCCCAAAGACTCGCTTGCCATCATCGCGCTGAATGATTTTGCTATTCAAAAAACACCTTTATTAAAATCAGTTAAAATGCCCGAAAAATCGGGCGAATGGCTGGCTTACCTGTTAGATACTAATACGCTCAAGAATGAAAAACCGGTAAAAAAAGATACTGTGCAAACATTGGCACAATTGAGCGACTCCATCATAAAAAAATCATTAAAGGGAATTAAAGGAAAGATATCGAAAGAAAAGGTAATAGAAGCGGCCAATAAAACTGCAAAAGAAATAATAAAAAATGGCGGCAAAGACCAGCCGATAACCGATGCAGAAGACGATGGAAAGCCAGGTGCAAAAAAAGGCGGCGGCACCGATTTGATATTAGCAAACCTATCTACGGGCAATAAAAAGACTTTTACACTCATCTCGGAATATTACTTTGACAAAAGTGGAAATACACTATTAATGGAAACTGCAAAGAATCCAAAAGATACTCTGAGCAAAGCCTATATTCTTCTTCATCAATTGAAAGAAAACAAAACAGACACCATCATGAGTGGTTTGAATGATGGCAAAAATTTCGCATCGGATGAAGAAGGCAGACAGTGGGCTTTTGTCGCAGAAAGAGACAGTGTGGAAAAAGCGCTTCAAAAATTTTATAAATTGTGGTATTATGCAAATGGATCAGATTCTGCCCGAAATATTGTAAACAGTAATACACAGGGTGTGAAAAAAGGTTTCACCGTCAGTGAAAACGGTAGTATTAATTTTAGCAAGGACGGTAAAAAACTGTTTTTTGGCGTAGCGCCAATTCAACCGCCAAAGGATACAACCTTTGTAGATTTTGAAACTGCCAGATTGGATGTATGGCATTACAATGATGATTACATTCAGCCACAACAACTCAAACAATTACCTTCCGAAAGCAAAAGAAGCTATCTGGCAGTTATCATTCCCGGGCAAAATCATATTGTGCAATTGGGCAGCGAGGATGCAGAAAATGTATCTCTTGTAAATGAAGGTAATGCCGACTGGGTATTGGCGCAATCCAACAAAGGAAACCGAATTGCATCCAACTGGGAAGGCAGAACAAAAGCAACAGCCTATATCATTGACACTAAAACAGGAAGCAGAAAAACAGTTCAGAAAGATTTATACACTTTCTATCAGGCATCTCCAGGAGGCAAATATGTGATATGGTACCAGCCTGAATTGAAAAATTATTTTGCATACAATGTAGCTTCCGGAAAAATAAATAATATTTCAAAAAATATATCCCAGCCATTATATGATATAGAAACCGATGTACCCGACTTACCACGCCAGATGGGGACAATCGGCTGGACAAAAGATGATAAAGATTTACTAATAAACAGTTTTTATGATATCTGGCGTACTGATCCTGAAGGCATCAAAATGCCGGTCAATCTTACTAAAATGACATCTGCAAAAAATCTGAATTTCTCATTGGTAAACCTTGATTCGGAAAAAAGATTTTTTAATGCCGATGATACATTATTGCTAACAGCATTAAACAGAAACGATAAAACCTGGAGCCTGTATTCACTCAGGCTTAATTCGGATAAAGCGCCTACACTCATTTCCAATGAAAAGAAAAGTTTTTCAGGAATCATCAAAGCTAAAGACAGACCTATATATTTTCTTCAGAAATCAGATATAGGTTCTTCCGAACTTTATGCAGGCGGAAATTTTAATCAACTAACACAATTGACGAATATTGCCGATCAGCAAAAAGAATACAACTGGCTGACTGCAGAATTAGTAAGCTGGAAAATGTTTGACAGCAAAATGAGCCAGGGCATCCTGTACAAACCGGAAGATTTTGACCCTAATAAGAAGTATCCGGTATTATTTTATTTTTATGAAAAGAATTCTAACGGTCTGTATTCTTACAAAGCTCCGGCGCCAAGCGCTTCTACTATTAATATTCCCTATTTTGTAAGCAATGGTTATTTAGTTTTTGACCCTGATATCTATTACAAAACCGGTTATCCCGGAGAAAGTGCATACAACAGTGTGGTAAGCGCTGCAAAAATGTTGAGCAAAAGACCTTATGTGGACAGTACCCGAATGGGCATTCAGGGTCAGAGTTGGGGCGGCTATCAGGTAGCTTACTTAGTTACGCGTACTAATATATTCCGAGCAGCAGGTGCAGGAGCACCGGTAGGCAATATGACCAGCGCTTACGGCGGTATTCGTTGGGGCACCGGTATGTTACGTGAGTTTCAATACGAAAAGCAGCAAAGCCGAATTGGAGCCACACTCTGGGAAAAACCAGAATTATACATCAAAAATTCACCTGTTTTTTCTGCCAATAAAATAACTACTCCCCTTCTCATCATGCACAATGATGCTGATGGAGCCGTACCCTGGTATCAGGGAATAGAACTTTATTCGGCAATGAGGAGGTTGGGCAAAAAAGTATGGATGCTTCAATACAATAATGAAGATCACAACCTGGTGGAAAGAAGAAATCGCAAGGACTTGTCAATAAGACTATCGCAGTTTTTCGATTATTATTTGAAAGGTGCTAAACCTGCAAACTGGATTTTGCATGGAGTGCCTGCTGTTGACAAGGGCAGAACCTGGGGCTTGGAAATTGCGGAATAGCAAATATGAATGGGAAGTCAGAGTCAACTAATAGATTAAGTTTTCTCTGACTTCCTGTTATTTCACTTTCGCCAAACACCTTTCAATCATGGCAACTGCCCTGTCCACTATTTCTTTTTTTGTCCTGAAAGAAAGGATAGCGATTCTGATTACAAACCTGTTATTAATAATCGAAGAGCTTAAAAACACATCGCCATCTGCATGAATTTCATCCATGAGTTTTTTGTTCTTTTCATCTGCATCTGTTTCAAAAGGATACCAGAAATAACTCACAGACAAATCAGGCTCGGGACCCAGGCAGAAACCGAGGTCTGCCAAACGGTTTCTGAAATATTTTACTAATAGCAATTTTTCTTCCAGACAGGTTATGAAAGGTTCTATGCCGTGAATCTGCAATGGCAACCACAGACGCAACCCTCTGAAATGTCGGGTCAGCTCCGGCGACAGATTTGAAGGGCTTTTCACCAAATCATCTCCTGCTGCATCCTGCATGTAATTTGTTTCATAGTGATTGGAATGGAGCGCTGCTTTTTTATCTTTTATCAACACAGCGCCGAGACCATAAGGCAGAAACATTGATTTATGAGGATCAACTATAATAGAGTCCGTCCGTTCAATTCCTGCAAACAAATCCTTCTTTGAGGTAAGTATAAAAAATCCACCATAAGCCGCATCCACATGAAACCACATTTTATATTTTTCGGCAACATCTGCAATTTCATTTAATGGATCCACTGCTCCGGTATCAGTTGTTCCGGCTGTTGCCACCACAAGAAACGGTATCAACCCCTCTGCAATGTCTTTTTGGATAATGGATTCAAGTGAATCGGGTTTCATTCTGAAATAATCATCGAGAGCCACATGGCGAATGACAACATCCTCCAGTCCGATTATCCGCAATGCTTTTTGTGTGGAATGATGCACCTGATCGCTCAGATAAACCACATGCTTCGGTATCCTCTCATTTTTAACCTGATGCTTGTCTCTGGCTGCCGTAAAAGCAATAAGTGTGGAAACCGAACCTCCTGAGGTAAGATTTCCAACAGAACTTTTCGGATAAGAAAAAACCGATTTCAGCCAGTTGATCGCTTCATTCTCGATCGCTACAGCGCCGGGCGATGCGTAATACACACCTGCATAAGGATTGGTTACGGCCGCCATAAAATCAGCCAATGCTGCAGTGAAAACACCGCCTCCCGGGATATAGCCTAAGTGTGTGCCGGCAGCCGCATTTATACCTGTACCAGCAACCTCCCTCTGGTATAAATCAATAATTTCCGACAACTGATGCGGCTGGTTATCTATACCCACCGGCCCTGCATCTTTATCAAAAAAACCTCTTACTGTGCTCAACCCGGAGATAAACCTATTTGCAAAATCCGATACTTTTTGTATCATCCCTTTTCTTTCAGTCTCCGGTATATCAAGCAGGCTGCTGGTTTTGTTAAGCTCATTCAGTTTTTCAACTATCTCATCATTTTGCATAAAACGATATTAACAACTAATCAATTGCTTTAAAATAAGACACTCACTGTTTTTTCAATTAGTCCAATGGCGAATGTGTAGTGATGGCAATCCTGTTCCATCCGTTAATGGCGACTACAGCCATAATTACTGCTGCCAGTTCTTTTTCGGTCAGATGGGCAGCCGCTTCATTATACACCTCATCAGGTACGTGTTTGCCTGCAATTAAAGTCATTGCTTCTGTAAGCGCCAGGGCTGCTCTTTCCTTATCGGTGTATAAATCAGTTTCGCGCCAGGCATCTAATAAAAACAATCTTTGTGCAGTCTCTCCCATCTTCATTGCATCTCTGGTATGCATATTGATGCAGTAAGCACATCCGTTGATCTGAGAGGCGCGTGTTTTAATCAACTCATATAATTTTTTGTCTAAGCCGCTTGCTGCCAGATACTTTTCCAATCCAATCATTGCCTCATAAGCTTCAGGTGAAACCTGCGATACATTTATTCTCTTGTTCATTATAAATTATTTTTGTTTCAGAATAATTTGACGATATTATTTCAATAACCTTTTAAAAAACTTGAATAAATTTAGAAATAAAATATGAAAACCTCAGCAGATATTTTCAGACAATATCCGATTTGAAAAATTATTTTAGTACTTTTCAGGTTGAATAGAATGAAAGCTTAAAAAAGAAATTAATACGAAATATGCAAACCCTAAAGATTTTAAATTCTGGCTTTATCACCCATGATGTAAAAAGATTCATATTGGAAAAGCCTAAAGGATTTGTATATCGGCCCGGGCAATCTGCTCATATTTCAATCAATCTGCCGGGATGGGAAGATAAAATCCGCCCTTTCACTTTCACTTCATTAAACGACTGGCCTTATCTCGAATTCATTATCAAAATACATGACGACCATAACGGAGTTACTAACGAGTTAGGCAAACTGAAATTAGGTTCAGAACTGCTGTTGCATGATGTTTTTGGCTCTATCGAATACAAAGGCCCCGGTATTTTTATTGCAGGCGGAACAGGCATTACGCCCTTCATTGCAATTTTCAGGGCATTATATATTAGCGACAACTTAAGAAAAATTGGTTTGATTTACTCCAACAGAACTAAGGAAGACATTATTTTGGGACAGGAATTATTTAAGATGCTGGGGCCTGCTTATATCAATATATTCACACGAGAAGGTGTCATTGGTTTCTGGGAAAGAAGGATTGACCGGAAATATCTGATTGAAACGATCCGGAATTTTGATACCCGGTTTTATGTTTGCGGCCCCCAAAAATTTACCGAAGATATTACAAAAGACCTGATTAATCTGGGAGTAAATCCTCAGTCTTTAATTGTTTAATTTTCAACAAAACGGTTAATAATTCGTTGTAGGGATATAAATTTCAACAACCTTGAATTTTAAAATGGATTTATCGAATTTGAAAGATACATACAATTTTATATTGCTTGAATTTTTTGCAGAATGGTGCAGTTCATGCCAAACAATGTTTCCGATTATTGATAAATTTGAAAGCAATATGCAGGACAAGCTGGAAGTCATCAAAATTGACATTGATAAAAACCCTCAGATAGCCGGTATTTATCAAATTAAAAATGTACCCACCTTTGTATTATTTAAAAACGGGAAAGAAATTTGGCGACAGGTGGGGCTGATAACCAATCGGGAATTGAAATTGGTATTTCAAAAATTTAACGTCGAAACTGAAAATTCAAATCATATCTAATAAATAAATATTAAAACTATGTCTTTAAAAGAATCAATTATTGCCGAACTGAAACACGAAGCTGAAAGTACCAGAAAACTATTAGAAAGGGTTCCTTCCGATAAGTTTGACTGGAAGCCACACGAAAAATCAATGAGTTTGAAAAGTCTGGCTACGCATATTGCCAATCTTTCAAGATTTGCAGGTATAATAGCCAGCACTCCTTATCTTGATTTTGCCGAGGGAGGATTGATTAAACCAGAAATAAATAATACCAGCGATCTGATTCACGAACTTCAAACCGGAATTCAGACCTCTATTGAAGCATTACAGTCAGTAACCGATGAGGATTTGAAACAAAACTGGGCATTAAAAAATAAAGGCCATGTCATTTTCGAATTACCGAAAGCGGTAGCTATTAGAAATGTGGGAATGAATCACATATACCATCATCGAGGGCAATTGAGTGTTTATCTTCGTTTATTAGATGTAAAAATACCAGGAATGTATGGCCCCAGTAATGATGAAATGGCTCAGGCGGGTTTTTAAACGGATAATTTTTTGAAAGTTTATCTTTAATCAATTTTATTAAAAAAAAGGGGGGTCTCAGTATTTGGTTGTAGCGCTCCCCTAATATTTATGACAGTAAGAATCGCTCCGAGACAAGAATCCCAACAAAGAGGCTGGATATTACTGGCTTTGATGTGTACCATGATGCTGGCTGCAATGGACACCACTATTGTAGCTACAGCGATACCGCAAATCGTGGGCGATTTGGGCGGGTTCTCCATGTTCAGCTGGGTATTTTCGGTTTATCTGCTTGCGCAAACCGTTACTATCCCCATTTATGGGAAACTTGCAGATTTATATGGCAGAAAACCGGTATTGCTTATTGGTACCATCATTTTTTTAATTGGCTCTGCTACATCAGGGGCATCCTGGAACATGACCTCACTCATTTTGTTCAGAGGATTACAGGGACTCGGGGCAGGTTCGATTATGGCTACGGTAAACACAATTGCCGGAGACATTTATTCCATCAGCGAACGTGCTAAAGTGCAGGGCTGGTTGTCCAGTGTTTGGGGAATGGCAGCAATCATCGGCCCTACATTGGGCGGTGCTCTGGCAGAATACGCTTCCTGGCGGTGGATATTTTTGATCAACCTGCCAATCGGTATTGTGTCTATTTTACTTATCGTTATTTTCTTCAAAGAGCATATCAAAAAACAGTCGCATAAGATTGATTATGTAGGCGCTATTATGATGCTTGCTGCGGGAACTGCTCTCATCTTTACTCTGATGGAAGGTGGACAATCCTGGCCCTGGTTCTCATTGAAGGGTTTGGGCATGATTACGCTTTCTATAGTATTAATTTTGATCACCATCCTGATTGAAACAAAAAGCCCCGAACCTATTTTGCCCAATTGGGTCTGGCGAAATAAAATATTGACCGGAGCCAATTTATCTATGATTTGTATGGGGGCCATTCTGTTGGGGCCCGGTATGTATTTGCCGCTGTTTTCGCAGTCGGTTTTAGGTCTGGGAGCCATTGCTGCCGGCCTTATTCTGGCAAGTTCGAGCATCGGATGGCCGATTGCATCCTGGTACTCAGGCAAATTATATAAAAAAATGGATTTCAGAAATACCGCTATTTTAGGCTCCATTTTAATTACGATTTCATCGCTTCTTTTTTTGTTTATTCCATTTAACACTTCTCCCTGGCTATTGGTCATGAATCAGATATTGTTAGGTGGTGGTTTTGGTTTGCTTTCGACACCCACATTAGTTGGCGTACAATCAATAGTTACATGGGGGCAGCGAGGCGTGGTTACGGGATCAAATATGTTCTTCCGTTATCTTGGGCAAAGTATTGGCGCAGCAGTACTTGGGGGTGTTTTTAATGCAGCCATCAGTAATCAGCTAAAAACCACACCGATTGATATTAAAAAATTATTGCCCGAGAATGTAAACGATGTAATCACCGTACTACAATCAGGAAAGGCCTCCGATTCGGTCGAAGATTATTTACGCCATTTGTTTTATAGCGCCACCCATCATGTGTATTTTTTAATGGCCGGCCTTGGTATTGTATCTATGATTTTCTTATTGATGTTGCCTCGAAAGTTCCCGGTTATTGATGAATAATATGCAAGTGAAATAAAATAGCAGTTTTTTCAATTTTCTCATCTGCTTGTTGGGAATAGAATATTGAGGTTAGGAGATATAATATCTTTGCACCTTGATTTTCTAATGTTGAAATAAAATAAAAATCAAAAAAAGGAAAATCAAAATTCAAAACCACCGTTACACTTACTTTGAAAAAACAAGTTCCAAAGACAATCGAATACATCTTATTCTGTAAAAATCACGGATCAATCTTCCATTTACACATCCGGGAATACAATTTCCATAACCATTTATGCAATAAGTAATTAGCAATTCATTTTTCGAATTTATATATTCAGGATGCGGAATAGCATTATAAAAAAAAGGATAGTGGCCCTGAACGGTATCCTTTATTGTATAAATGGATTTACCTTCAGAAAAAGGACCGGTTGGATTATCGCTCACTGAAGCAAAAATTTCTTTTCCTCCATCACAACCAAAACTTAAAGCAGTGCTCAACAGCAAATATTTGTCTTTTACTTTACGGATATTTACAGTACCGGTAAAGGCAGTTGCTTCGCCAATCTTTTTTATTTGCCTGATATCTTTTGTCCAGGAAGAACCTGTCCAAAACTCCCAATACCGACTGGGATTATTGATGGGCACTCTGGCCAAATAAATATCCGGTACAACAATACTGACATTTCCATAAGGATAACTTTTTAATTTCGAGCCATAAATCAAAAAATGACCTGAAGGCTCATCCTTTACAAAACCACTTCCAAAACTTATGGTATCTACATCTTGCATGTTTTGATAGGCAACAACTTCTTTAGTATTTACGTTTATTTTAGCCATTACCGGCGGGCCGGCATATTTGAACCCGCCCAATCCGGTACCTCCGGGAACAATTGTCATATTATCCTGATACACATAAACTGTATCACCAACTTGAAAACCATCTGTAGGCCAAAACCAGAAATTGTTATCAGTAGTATTTCTGAAATAGCTTTTTATTGTGCCTACATTTCCCAGAAGGGTGGGCGCATTTCTCCAATTCCAGTCATCCTTTTGTTGTATAACAGCCGCATTCCGTACCTGAAACAAACAAGGTATCGTATTAGTAGCAGCGTCATAATGGTCTATATATGAATCTCCGAAAGTCCATAATACGGTTCCGTTATTGAGAAGAACGCTGGCGCCGCCATCGGCACCTGTTACTCCTGACTCACGCTTAAAAAAACTTTCAGCTATCGAATCCCGATATATTTCTGCTGTTTTCGGCGGATTATTATTATTGTTGCTTTTTGAATGTTTCTTGCTGCAGCCAAGAACAAAAATGGAGCATAAAACCAGTAGTAAATATTTCATAGCCCATAATATTTACCTTAAAACTAAAAAATAATTTTTAAATATTTTTTTAGCAATCGCTATAAATTTTCTTATCTGACTTTACTATGAAATTTTTCGAGTAACAGATTTTCATTAATCAACCCTCTGATTGTGATTAGTTCAAGCAAGTAGTCATCAAAATAAAAAGAGAAGCTGCCCGTTTATTGGACAGCCTCAGTTTTCAATTTCTCAGGTATAACAGTATCAGCTATTCTGATTGTATGAAAAGAAAAAATATTTTACTGAATACGTCTGCGTTGTAATTCAGTAGCAATTTCTTTTACTTTTTTTTCATTCAGAGGATAGAAAGACATGCCAATGAATGCAATTACACAACAAACTGCAGGCAACAAACTAATCATCAATCTTTCACCAAAAATGGTTTCCATTGCCTGTTTGGGCAGTTCGGGATTATAGTGGAACAGAAATAAAATCCAGCCTGTAATTGCCGAACCTAAAGCCCAGCCAAGTTTTTGAGACATAGATGACGAAGAAAAGATCAAACCCGATGACCTGCGATTGGTTTTCAGTTCGTGATAATCTACAATATCTGAAAACATACTCCAAAGCAATGGCAGCACATATCCTGCACAAACAGATATAATCGTTTGCATAAACAAAATCCATCCTATGTTATTAGGAACAAAAAAGAACAGCGTACTAAAAACAGCCGCCAGCAGCATTGCTACCATATAGGTTCTTTTTTTGCCATATTTTTGCGATAATACCGGCGCCATCACCACACCCACCAAATTGGCAGCCTGTCCTACCAAAAAGTATATGGTAGTAAAATCCCAGCCGGTGCCCAGCATTTTATAATGCTCCTGCACATAATCTCTAAAATAATATATTGCCACTCCATCTCTTACAGCATTAAAGAGTAATGCAGCCAAACCGGTGGCTACCAATATCCACCAGGGCGCATTTTGGAACAAGCTTTTGAGGTCTTCTTTCACTGAAGCATTTTCTTCCTTACTTGCCGATTCTACTCTTTCTTTTGTCCATTTAAAGCAAAAAAAGAACAGAATACTGCACAACAAACCAATGGAGGCCACAGCGAGTGTCCACCCTATGGGGGCAGTACTGATACTTGCGTCGGCATTAACCGGAGTGATTCCTTTATCAAACAGTTTTGCATAACCATCAACCAAGGGCTGCAATAACATAAAGGTGACAAAACTGCCAATGAAAGCAAAAGACATTCTATAGGAGGACAATATATTACGCTCTTGCGAGTCTGCGGACATTACACCCAGCAAAGAAGCATAAGGCACATTGATGAGCGAATAAACAATCATCATCAAGGAATAGGAAATATAGGCGTAGACCAATTTACCTGTACTTCCAAATTCAGGAACAAAAAAGGTAATTGCACCCATAGCGGCAAAGGGGATGGCAAACCATAGTAAGTAGGGTCTGTACCGGCCCCATTTTGTTTTGGTTCGGTCTGCCATCACACCTACGAACAGATCGAAAAAGGAATCCCATACACGTGCAATCAGAAACATGGTTCCTGCGGCAGCAGCGGTAATTCCCATTACATCTGTATAAAAAAACAGGGCATACATGCCAAAAATCTTCCAAAACATAGAGGAAGCGGCATCACCCAAACCATATCCTATCTTTTCCTTTAGTGAAATACTATTTGTCATTGATCTTTTTTTAGTTTGCAATCGTAATGTAGCCCAAAATAATCTATTATTTTATTGCTTTTTGAATTTAAAAGAAATACTCACAGGATAATGATCAGAAATACCTTCGGCCTCTGGTCCGTTATGCACCTTTGCGGCATTGCAAAAAGGATATAAATCTCTACTGACCAAAATATAATCGAGCCGCTCCATCAGGGCCTCACGACGTCTATCATTCCATTTCCACTTGTAAAGAAATGCAGCAGGGAAACTCATACGGGCTTTTGCAGGATGCACCTTGCGCCCAATTACATCTTCAAAACCTGCTGAAAGAAAAGTGGAAATCACCGAATACTCAAACTGTCCATTATATAGATTTCCATATTGGGGATTTTTAATATCCCAGTTCCTCATTTGAGTTTTCAATTTTTCATGTGTTTCCAATTCATCGGCATCAAAAGGCGAATGAGCATTCAGGTCGCCCAATATGATGCAACTGTCCAGATTATTTTCTTTCACATAATGAATTACTTTTTCAGCTTCATTCTTTCTATACTTCCACTCAAAAGGGCTGAAATGCGTAACAATAATGTTCAAACCGGCCGTGCGCACATGAAGCATGCCATGCCAGAAACCATCAGTTTGTTTGCTAATCACTTCAACCGGGAATCTGGAAGTAACACCTACCGGATACCCGTTTTCTTTAACGATGGCAGTATAAGGATGGCCATAAGCAGCAGCTAACTTTTCAAGATCAGCAGCATTAAAGTCAACCAATTCCTGCAACGCAACAACATCCGCCTTTTGATTCTTTATCCAGATTAAAAACTTCTCCCTTTGCCGTGCATTTCCATGTTCAAAGCCATTAAAAATATTGTATGAAATAATATTCAAATGGTCAGGAGACTGTGCATTTAAATGGATATTGCCCGAGATGAAACAAAGCAATATGAGGAAAAATAATTTTTGATTACACATTACTTTTCAAATAAGCCTCATTTTTATCAATCAGTTTAAGAATTTCATCTACTGAAGAAGCAGATCGCAAGCCATCAGCAGGCGTATTTAGGCAATAATCCAATAATCGTTCCACCGTTGAGGTTGCCACGTGCATACGGGTATCGCTCGAGGCATAGTAAATAAATACGGTGCCGTCATCATCACAAATCCATCCGTTTGAAAACAAAACATTTGATACATCGCCTACTCTTTCTTCGCCTTCGGGAGCCATAAGGTATCCGCCGGGTTCAGCAATCAGTTCCGAAGGATCGTCAAGTGATGTAAGATACAGGTACAATACATATCGTAAACCTGCTGCACAATTCCTTACGCCATGCGCCAGATGCAACCAGCCTTTTTCTGTTTTGATTGGCGCCGGGCCTTCGCCATTTTTCAATTCCTTTATAGTGTGATAATAGCGCCGGTTGATGATTTTCTCATCTTTAATTACAGGCCTGGTAATATCATCAATCAACGCCCAGCCAATACCCCCGCCATTTCCTGCAAGAATAAAATCGTCCTGTGGGCGGGTATAGAGTGCATATTTCCCATCTACAAATTCGGGGTGCATCACTACATTTCGCTGATGGCTGCGCGATTCAATATTGGGAAGTCTTTCCCAGTTGATGAGGTCTTTGCTGCGAACCAATCCTGCACCGGCCATTGCCGAAGACAAATCACCGGGAGCCGCATCAGGATGATGTTTTTCACTGCAAAAGATTCCATATACCCAACCATCCTCATGGGCAGTAAGCCGCATGTCGTAAACATTTGTTTCCTCCTTATATAAATCAGGCAATGAAACCGGCTTGGGCCAAAAGCGAAAATTATCAATTCCATTAGGGCTTTCGGCAATTGCAAAATAAGATTTTCGATCAACGCCTTCAACCCTCACTATCACCAGATATTTATCGTTCCATTTAATAGCTCCTGAGTTCATCGTAGCGTTGACACCGATACGTTCCATCTGAAGTGGATTGGTATCAGGATTCAGATCATACCTCCAAACAACAGGAACATGGTCCTTGGTCAAAATAGGATTTTTATACCTGTGTACAATCCCATTATACTCATTAACCGATTCGTTTGGTTTTGTTATTAATCGCTCTTGCTCTTCAAAAAGTAATTCTTTATACCCCTGAATATTATTTATCAGCATTATGAATTCGTTATTATTTAAAAAAGAAAATTTCTTCTATAAGTTTTCAGGATAGAGATTTAAACGGGTAGCTCTGTGAAATGCAGAAATACTGGGAACTGAGATTTCCATTTCAAAAACTACTTCTTTATTTACAGGATTAATTTCAATTATTTTTCCTCCCAAACCGGTTGAATTTTTTACTCCTAATCCAGGGCAAAACATGATATTCTTAGTATGTGAAAGATATTGAACACCAGATAAAGCAGGTGCAAATGCTTCTGCTCCCCGTTCTTTTCCATAACTCCATACCTGCTGAACGGTTTTGTTATTTTCATCAACTTTATACTCCACCACCCTGCTATAATTATTGTTATTGACTATGCTATATGACCAGTTACGGTTATATCCGTTGTCGAAAACGAGAATATGGTTATTGGGTAATACTATCGGCGTATGAGGGCCCCAAGGCCAGTCAAAATTTGGATCAGGTGTGTCGCCATTAATAACGGAAGGATTTGTAACCGGTGTACCCATTTCATCAATTGGCCTTAACAGATAGGGTTGATATTTGGCTCCCCAGTTTTTATGTGGAGAAATAATCCAACGAAGTGTTCCATTGCCTGTAAAACTCATTACACCCTGAAAACGTACAGTAGCCAGATAATTATTGCCCAGCTCATTGATTGAATTATTATGCGCCCAGTTTGTAGGGCTTTGGGTAAATGGCTCCTGCGGTGTATTTGCATCCGGTCTTAAATAACGGGCTGTATCCAGCATATTGGAAAGATCCCATTCTTTGACTACAGCGCTATTTACAGGATCCAATTCAATAATTATATCGTTCACTCTTGGTTTACCATCGCTCAACCGCGCTGAAGATTTGGATACCGTAACGAGAAAGTTACCATTCTTTGCTTCTTTCACCTCATGATGGAAGGTATATCCCATTTTAAACAAATCCCATTGTTTTAGCAGATTTCCAAACATATCGATCTCTACAATTCTATGCACCGATTGATCGCCTGAGATAAAGGTTCCTTTTTTTGTTCTTTGCAGTCCAATCTGACCGGAAAAAGTTTTCAAATCGGGTGAAGATTTCAATAATAAAATCCAACGAACATTACCTTCGGCATCAACCATATAAGGGATGGAGGTATCCAATTCGCTCATTCCGGGGTAGCTAACGAGATTTACCCCGGGCTCCATTTTCTCAAAGTCAGATTTGACTACTTTTATTTTTGGAAAGTCCAGCACCGGCAACTCACCTGTTTTAATATTTATTTCAGTAGATCCACGCTCATTACCCTCTTTATCGGTAAAAGTGAGTATTACCTTGTTGTTATAATCAGGATATAAACCCAATATTGGTACAACCTGTCGCGGAGTTTGCGCCTGGCATAAATGCACAATATTTCCGGCTACGCCATTCTTTCCCTGAACTGTAACTTTCACCCTTCCGTAGGTTGGCAGGTTCACCTGAACTTTTGCAGCCAATGGATTATATCCCGAAGGATTTAACTCAATATTCTCTACAATAAAACTCAGATTGTCACCTTTTGACGGAATAGTGATTTGAGAATTGTCATTAAAAACAATTAGCGTCTTCCACTGTTCCCTATTAGGCAGAACCTCTTTAATTTCACCTGCAGGCACATTCAGGCTTTCTGTTTCAAATCTGAATACATAGATATCGCCTTGTTTGTCCACGCTGTTAAGAAGCGTTCCATTATCAATTATCTGCTGCAAAGGCTGCTTAGATTTGATTTCCAATGGCAGTGCTTCCTTTTTTGAGCAGGCAGTAATTAAAACTATCAGGCATAATATGATGCCTGATAGTTTTATGTGTTTAGAAAACAACCCTTTCATAAAAAGAAATTATCTCCACAAAGGATGTTGTTGTATTTTCGTATTGGCATTTATTTCGCCCTGCGGAATTGGCAGGTAGAAGTGTTTGGCCTGGAAGTTTTCTGCACCTTGTTTTGCGTTGTCCACAAAAATTTGCTTCATTTGCGCATAAGGATAGGTACGCTTCAAATCGAAGAAACGATGACCTTCAAAGAAAAATTCCAATTCATTTTGTTTTATTACTTCCTTCATCATATCATCTGCATTGTTCCAGGTTTTGTTGGCAAGGCCGGCACGATCTCTGATGCGCTTTAAATCAGCGGCAGCAGCGCCCAAATTTCCATTTTTGATAGCAGCTTCAGCATGTAACAACAGTACTTCTGAGAAACGGAACATACGCAAGTTATTGTTCTGATTTGACTGATCGTACATACTGTTGGCATCCGGAACATTTTTATAGAAGTTGGTATATTTCTTAATTAAGAACCTTCCCTTTTTACCATTAATTACAGGATATACCGGTTCTCCGCGTTGACGTTTACCGGAGGCATTATCCCACATTAAATCAAAAGATTGGTTACCAAACCATGCACCGTCTGTAAGGCCGGTTTCAAAATCAGAATATTTCCAAAAGAAACTGGTGTACATTCTTTTATCGAAGCGGGTATCAGAACCCGCGGGACGTTCTTCAGCAATGAAATCCCGAACAATGGAAGCAGAAGGCATCCATTTAAACCAACCACCGGTACCGGCTGACCCTGCGAAATTCGGTATTACAAAGCCTTGTGTAGTGCTTCCGTCGTTACCCCAGGTACCTCCGTTGGAGTATTTACCATTATACATTATTTCAAAAACCGACTCTTTGTTCAGCTCTGTTGTTTCTTTAAAATTATCTTCAAAGCTTGGCATCAAGTCATAAGTGTAAGGAGCGGTTAAAAGAGCTGCTAATTCTTTTTCTGCATTTTGGTAATCTTTGGTATATACTAAAGATTTTCCTAAGAATGCTATAGCGGCACCTTTTGTAGCTCTACCCGCCTCGGCTGCGGTGCGTGTTACCGGTAGGTAGTTTTTTGCAGTTGTAAAATCTGCAATCACTTGTTTCCAAACATCTGCTTCAGGAGAAGAACCTTTCATAGCTCCATCGGGTTCATCACCTGCCGGCACTGTTCTAAGTGGAACATCACCAAAATTAGCTGCTAACAGGAAATAGTACATACCTCTTAGGAAACTGGCTTCTCCTATTAGTTCATTCTTTTTACTTTCATCCATTTTTACATTTACAATATTCTTCAAGAACACATTAGCACGGTTTACACCCATGTATAATCTTCCAAAATCACTTTCGGAAGTGCTTGGTGTATTGGTAAATGTGGCTGGCTCCCAGTTCAATACTTCTTCACCCAGAATAAACCAAACATCATCTGCTCTGTTCATTGTATGCCATCCTGTATATGCACCGTAGTAACCATACATCTGACCACGGATGGAAGAATAAATTGTAGGCATAGCAGAAACTGCATTAGCCTCTGTAGTCCAAAATGTTTGCTCAACCGGTGAGTTCGGATTTACTTTATTTAAAAAATCTTTTTCATTACAACCGCTGACAAGGAGCGCTATGGCGGCAAGTACTGATAATTTTTTTATATACGTTTTCATTTAAATATCGTTTTTTTAGATCAATAAAATTTAAAGAGTGTATTCATTAACTATTTTAGAAATTAACTTGTACACCCACAATTATACTTTTTGCAATAGGGAAACGACCATGGTCTGTACCTCTGGTTAATGTACCAGAACCGCCTCCGTTTTGTTCATCATTTTGTCCAAGATCAGGAGTGTATCCTTTGTACTGGGTAGATGTAACTAAATTATCGCCGGCCAAAAAGAATCTTGTTGTTTTCAAATGAGCAAGATTAGTAATTTGCTGTGGAAAAGTATAACCCAGTTCTAATGTTTTCAAACGGAAAAAAGAACCATTTTCCATCCAGCGTTCACTTACACGACGATAGTTTTTGTTAGGATCCTGTTGCGTAAAACGTGGCAATGTTGCACCTGTATTAGACGTAGTCCAAGAGTTCAACAGACTAGTTGAAAAGTTGATTACCTCATTGGTAGATTCAATTCTTGCTCTGGTATAGTTAAATATTTTATTGCCATACATCCCATCAAAGAAAATTCCGAAATCAATTCCTTTATATTCAAATCCGGCTCTGATACCATAGGCCATTTTAGGAAACGGACTACCTACATATTGCCTGTCATCATCTGCAATTTTTCCATCATTGTTAAAGTCCACAAATTTGATATCGCCGGCTTTGGCTGTGGGCTGAATTACCTGTCCATTCGAGCTCTTGTAATTTTGTACCTCAGCATCTGATTGGAAAATGCCGGCATTTTTAATTACCCAAAAACCACCGATAGGATAACCAACTTTTGCCCATGTAATAGTACCTTCTCCTTGTGGATTGTACCCGCCAAATTCTTGTACATTACCCACGGTAACAGCTTTAACCTTGTTTTTAACGGTTGAAACGTTAACGCCTACATTGTAATTTAGCGCTCCTATAGAGTTTCTATAGTTTGCCAATAACTCAAAACCCTTGTTTTCTATAGTACCTGCATTCATTGTAGGTGTGCCACCCAGCCCTGCCGATGGAGGCATGTTGATGCTTAATAAGATATTACGGGTTTCTCTCACATAATAATCGGCGCTTACAGTAAGCTTATTATTTAGAAAACCTAAATCCAAACCTACGTTGCTGGTAACAGTTTCTTCCCATGTAAGGTTTTTCGGAGATACCCAACTGGCGCCGGTAGTTGCACCTTGCCACCATATTTCATTACTGCCAATTCCTTCCAGATAGTTGATACCTGTGGATGCTGTGCTTTGAGTAGGATAGTTACCAATTTCCTGGTTACCTAATTTACCCCAGCTGGCACGCAATTTAAATTCATTGACTTTATCTTTCGCATTGGCAAAGAAACTTTCGTTCATAATATTCCAGCCCAAAGCTACTGATGGAAACACACCATACCGATGCCCATCTGCAAAACGAGAGGAACCATCACGACGAACTGTAGCTGTTAATAAATAACGAGAGTCATAACTATACATCAACCTGGAAAATTGAGAAACCAGAGAATACTCCTGTAATCCACCACTTGTTTTTTGCTCAGTGGGCGAACCTGCATTTATTGCATTGGTTCCTAAAGGTAAATTATTACGGCTGGCTCCAAAACCACGATTACTGTTTGCCTGAGCAGAATAACCTGCCAGGAATGAAATGGTGTGCCGGTCAAATGTATTATCATAGTGAATTGTATTTTCAGCTAACCATTGGTTGTTGAAAAATGCATTCTCTGATAAAAAAGATTTAGTTATTCCAGAACCAAAATTATATGGACTGTTATAATAGTAGTTTCTTCCGTTTGTTCTGTTAATACCAAGGTTGAATTTGTATTTTAATCCTTTTACAAACAAGTCAACCTCTGCAAATCCATTTACTAAGACATCCGTTTGGTAAACATGTGAATTGTGCAGCTTAAGATAACCTACAGGATTGTCTAAGTTTTTCATCCAGGGCTGCCATGGTGCATAACCACCTAATTGATTGGGATCCAATACCGGAATCATCGGGTTTTGACGCAAGGCATCTGTAATAGTGAAGTCGCTGTACTTCTTGTCTCCTGATTTTACTAAGAAGGTATTACCCAAACGGAAATGATTATTAAAAAAGCTAAATGTGTTTTTTGCACGAATATTAAATGCTTTATATCCGGTTGTCATTAAAATACCTGACTGATCAATATAACCGGCCGAAACATTATATGTAGAATGGTCGCCGCCGCCTGCAATATCCACATTTACTTTGCTTACCGGCGCTTTTACAAAAATTTCATCCTGCCAGTTAGTTCCGTTTCCACTAAAGCTTTCGGCTTGAGGAGGCAGGTAGCCCGAGTTTTTCATTATAGTTTTCCATTCCTGGGCATTCATCACTCCTATTTTTTTTGCAATGCTTTGGGAGCCTGTATAAGCATTAATGTTTACAGAAGCGGGCGTTGCCTTTCTTCCACCTTTAGTAGTGATCAATACAACACCATTAGCAGCACGCGATCCATAAATAGCGGCTGCAGAAGCATCTTTTAATATTTCTACTGATGCAACATCTGCAGGATCTACCATGTTAACGTCTCCATAAACTCCATCAATAACATACAGAGGAGTGTTGGAACCTAAAGAACTCAATCCGCGAATATTAATGTTCATGCCGCTTCCCGGCTGACCACCTACGTTGGTTACGGTAACACCGGCCACGCGCCCTTGCAAAGCGCCGGCTAAGTTTTTGGCAACATCCGCCTGAATGTCTTTACCGGTTACAGAGGCAACTGCGCCGGTTAAGTCTTTTTTCTTTACAGTACCATAACCAATCACAACTACTTCATCCAAACCGCCTTCCAAACTTGTAAGGTTAATGGATAAACTTCTTGTGTTGCTGATCAGAACTTCATATTCCTGCATCCCTGTGTGAGAGACAACAATAGTCTGTCCTACTGATGCATTTAATGTAAATGTACCATCATCATTTGTTACAGTTCCAATATTGGTACCTTTAATGGTAACTGATGCGCCAGAGATTGGATTATTGTTCTTGTCTCTGACTGTTCCCTTGAGGGGGAATGTTTCTTGTGCCCATGTTAAATGGCAAATCGCTCCTAAAAGCAGTACGAGTAATAGTCTTTTCATACTATGTGGCTTATTTTGTGAATTAATAAGCATAAAAGTATAAACGGACATGAGTGAGGTAGTTTCAAATATCACTCATAGTCATTGAATTTTAAGCTCAAAATTTATTCAATTGAAATTTGCTTTGCATCAAACTGAATATCAATACATTATAATCAATTGTAATTTTTACAAAATTTTTAACAATGCACGAATTTGAAGAATTATTTAGTTAAAATTGTTAATATTCTTTAACAATCTACTCATTTGTTTGAAACATTAACTCAAAGGAATTACAGTTTTATGTCTCTTTTTCTAAATAATAACCTGTTGTTTTTTGTATTCATCCCTGAATTCGGCAGGATTTATTCCTTTCATTTTTTTGAAAACCCTGTAAAAATAGGATACACTGTTAAACCCACATTCTTCAGAAACCTGAGCAATAGAAACCCCTTCTTTGAGCTTTAATGTGGCTGTTTTTATTCTGAAATCGAGCAAATAATCCGTAAAATTCATTTGAGTGTGGGTAGAAAGAAACCGGGCAAAAGTGGAACGGCTCATGTTTAAAGCACGTGCGATTTCCGTAATACGTATATCTTTTGCAATATTTTCATTTACAAATTCGTAAAGCTGTTTTAAAAGCTCGTTAGTTCTATTCATCTCTATGGTTCCACCGCTCGACAACTGCCTGTAATCTTCCGATTTTGACAACTCATACAGCAAAATGAATAATCGCATAACCGAATAAAATCCATCTGTTTCCATTGTGATTATCTGCAACAGTGGTTGAATTTTTTCAATAGTATTGGGGCCAAATGACAACCCCTTGGAAGCGCGGTGAAAAAGTGCTAAAATGCTGGAAAACTGGTTTTTGTGTTCAAATTGCTCAAACAATTGGGGATGAAACTGAATGGTGATTTCATGTATATTTTTGTTTTTGCAATTGCCATCCTTCCAGGCATGTTTCAACTCCGGGTTAGCTATCAGCACCAAATCCTTTTCGGCAATGTACTCCACCGAATCGCCCACAATACGCTGTGCGCCAGTAGCGCCGTTCACAAAATTCAGTTCATACTCGGGATGCACATGAATAGGGAAGGTAAAAGTAGATTTACGCCGGTCAAATACCACAAAGCAATCCTTATCCGATAGTGGTGACTTTTCGCGATAGATTTCTGAGAAATTCATAAAAAAACAATTTGTAATAAAATACCAACCCTTCAAATTTACGATAATCCTAATAATATGGTAATATTATATCAATTGTTTCAAAAGCCGAAATATTGAGCACTAAAACAGAAAATTATTCGAAACCTATAATTTAATTAATTGATAATTAACACTCTTAATTTTTAAACATTAAACCTGAAGTGCATTACATCACCATCTTTTACAATGTATTCCTTTCCTTCGATGCGCAGTTTTCCGGCATCGCGGCAGGCAGCTTCCGATTTATAGGTTGTAAAATCATCATAGGAAATCACCTCAGCCTTAATAAATCCTTTTTCAAAATCGGTATGAATCACGCCGGCACATTGTGGCGCTTTCCATCCGTCATGAAAAGTCCAGGCACGCACTTCCTGCACACCTGCCGTAAAATAAGTGTGTAAACCTAACAGTTTGTAAGCCGAACGAATTAAGCGATTGAGAGCCGGTTCGGCCATGTGGTACTCTTCCATAAACATAGCTTTGTCATCAGGCTCTTCCATCTCGGCTATCTGGGCTTCGATGGAATTGTTCATCACAATTATTTCTGCTCCTTCATCTTTTATGGCTTCTTTTAGCGCATTAGAAAATTTATTTCCTGTGTGCATTGATGGTTCATCCACATTGGCTACATACATCACCGGCTTGTCGGTAAGCAAAAACAAATCATAAATTGCTGCTTTTTCCTCCTTTGACAAATCAAGCGAGCGGATACTTTTTCCCTGTTCTAAATGCGCTTTGCACCGTTGCAAAATTTCCACTTCTGCCTTCGCCTTTGGGTCGGCTTTGGCCTGTTTTTCCTTTTTTTGAATTTTACTTTCCACACTGTCTAAATCCTTCAGTTGGAGCTCGGTTTCTATAATTTCCTTATCGCTCACAGGATTGATGGCGCCTTCTTCGCGAAGCACGTTTTCATCTTCAAAACACCTTACCACATGAATGATGGCATCTACCTCGCGGATATTTGCCAGAAATTTATTACCCAGACCTTCGCCCTTACTGGCGCCACGCACCAATCCTGCAATATCCACAATTTCTATCTGGGTAGGAACAATTCTGTCGGGAATCACCAACTCTGCCAGCTTGTTCAGCCTTTCGTCCGGCACATCCACTAAGCCGGTATTTGGCTCGATGGTGCAGAACCTGTAATTGCTGGCTTGTGCCTTCGCACTGCTGCTCACTGCGTTAAAAAGTGTCGATTTCCCTACATTTGGTAGCCCTACTATTCCTGCTTTAAGTGCCATTTGATATTTTAGATTTTAGATGTTAGACTTTAGACGTTAGATGTAAGATGTAAGATGTTAGATGTAAGATATAAGACTTTAGATAATAGATACCAGCCAGCACCTTTATCAACTTTCAACCTCCCACCATTTACCATTTACCATTAACCATCCACCATTTACCATTTACCATTCACTATCCACCATTAACCATTAACCATTTACCATTTACCATTTACCATTAACCATTAACTATCACCTCCCCACCTCTTCTCCCCTAAAAAGTTTGCAAAGGTACCACTTTTTTACGTGAGTTTTATAATAAAAGGTTAACTTTCCAACCTGATAGTATTGAAGATTTTATAATTCTAATTATTTTAGGTCAATGGTTTTAAGCAGAATCTGGTCGGCATTTATTATTATAGCGCTTGCAATGGCATTAGGTAAGTTTTTGTTTCAAAGCGGAGAGAAACAAATTTTCAGCCGCATGGTTACCGGCAAAACAGGCGATACCACTTTTGTAAAATCGGTTGATTCGCTTGCCCTGCCAGCCACTGTTCACAGCCAACTGACGGGCGGCCATAATATTGCTAACTGGGAGGGCAACAGTGTATCTAAAACAGAAAACGGATATACCGTATTTAAACTGCAAACCACCAACGGCGTATTCGAGACCACAAAGGATGCCGTCAATCTCTGCCTTAACCTTATTGGCATTATGGCTTTGTTTCTGGGTTTTATGAATATCGCAGAAAAAGCCGGAGGCATCCGATTTTTATCCAGAATTATTGGTCCATTCTTCTCAAAAATATTTCCCGAAGTGCCCAAAGACCATCCGGCAATGGGACACATGGTTATGAATTTTTCGGCCAATTTATTAGGGTTGGATAATGCAGCCACACCATTTGGCATCAAATCAATGGAAAGCCTGCAAACCCTCAATCCCAGTAAAGACAGGGCTACCAATGCGCAGGTGATGTTTATGTGCCTTCACGCCTCCGGCCTGACGCTTATTCCTACCACCATTATTGCAGACAGGGTAGCGCTCAAATCGCAATACCCAACTGAAGTGTTCATTCCACTAATGATTGCCACTTTTGCTGCCACCATTGCTGCGCTAACCATTGTATCCCTCAAACAGAAAATCAATCTGTTTCAACCGGTAATATTAGCCTGGGTTTTGGGTATCACTGCTGCCTTCAGCGGTTTGATTCTTTATATCAGAACATTAGATGCGCACGGCGTTACCCTATTTTCAAGCAGCCTTAGCAACGGATTGATACTTTTCATATTTATTGCCATCGTTCTGGGAGCATTATATAAAAAAACAGCCATTTTTGATGATTTTATTGACGGAGCCAAAGAAGGCTTCAATGTAGCCATAAAAATCATCCCCTACTTAGTTGGCTTGTTGGTAGCTATCAGTCTGCTGCGCAACAGTGGCGCTTTCGACTTTGTAATGAGCGGCATAAAAGCGGTTTTCATGGCTTTCAATGGCGACACCCGAATTGTAGATGCGTTGCCCACCGCATTGCTTAAACCCTTTAGTGGCAGTGGTGCGCGTGCCATGATGATTGACACATTGAAAGTACATGGGCCCGATTCATTTGTGGCAAATCTGGCTTCAGTTTTCAGGGGTGCCGCAGATACCACTTTTTATATAATTGCAGTGTATTTTGGCGCTGTCAATATCAAAAATACCCGTTACTCCGTTGGCACCATGCTTCTTGCCGATTTGGCAGGAATCATTACCGCTATCGGAATCAGTTATTTGTTCTTTAGCTAAAGAAGTAGAAGATAAACCTATTGTTGTTCCATTTTTTTGGTAATGCGCCGGATGGCCTTTTCAATAGCTTCTTCGGGTTCAATGATATTGTCTTTTCCCCAGAAATCTTCATCATAAAAAGCGCCCACTTCCCTGCTCATAATCATATTAGGCTTAAACCTTTCTGCGCCGGGGATTTTGGCTACATCTACCTCTCTCCTATCGGTAATAGCCATTTCGGAAATGACGGTATAATTATTTCGAAACAACTTTCTTTTCCAGTCGCTCTTAAATTTTAGTTCAATTTTTAAATAGTTCAGAAAATATTTACCATCCTGTTCTTTATAAGTTACCAGATAATTGGTGCCTGTAGGAACAAAAATCATTCCCTGCGGCTTTTTCACAATAAACAAACGTGTGGCTTTTTCCAGGTCAGAAATGTCCATACTGAATTCGGCACGGGTAATGGCCAGATTATCCTGCTGAATATAAATTTTACCAAAATATAAAGGATAATCTAATTTTCTTGCCGGTGCAAATTCGATAACATAATTGTGCTTGTCATCAATGGTTACAAAATCCAGAAACCGAAAGTGATAATTCTCCCAGTTAATTAGTTCGATTCCAATTTCGGGGTTTTTTGCCACATCCAAATACAATAAAACCGCTGGTCCGCCTTGCAGCATCACATTGAGTGTATCTGCCTTTTTCACATTCACTCCTTTTCTCCCCTTGAAAATACTCACCTGGTCAAATCTGGGATCATCATAAGCCAATTTATAAATATCTACCACCGCTTCAGTTATAGAGATATAATCACGGCGTTGCCTGATACTTTCTCTGTAAAAACCCTTCATCATATTGGGGTTCAAACTATAATTCTTTTTGATTTTTTCATAAGCCTTCAAAACCACTTCTTTAGGGTCTGCCTTCAGAACATTAACACCGCCCAACTGAATAACCTGTGGTTCCAAAAGAATCGTTTTTTTTGCACCTGCATTTTCATTTACAGATATAGTTTTTGTCAAATAACTGATATGCGACACCGTAAAATACTTCGCATTGATGTCATTGGGAATTTTCAATATAAATTCTCCTTCGGAATTGGAAACCGTACCCACAGCCGTGCCCTTCACTGTAATTGCCGCATTGGCAATCCTTTCTTTATTTTGAGCATCCTTTATTTGTCCTTCAATGATTATTACATCCGATTGAGCTATCAGATTTCTTGAAACAGCAATCAAAAGAATAAAAATAATGAAGAGCCTCTTTCTTATACAAACTTTCATAAAGTTAAATTTATTTAGTTGGCAAGATTCACAAACTCTTACTCGCATAAAGTTACTAAGAGTTCTACTCAAAAAAACAGATATTTGTCATATTCGTTCAAATAAAAAAAAGAAAGTTTCACTTTTTTCGTACCTTTCAACAAATGAAAAATTCTGAAAATAGATTAAATTTTACTCGATGCTGCTTTCTGAAACAGCATTTGGACTTTTTGAACCACTGAACTGTCAACTATTTTTCAGGAGAAATCAGCTTTCTTTTGCTCATTTTTCCGATGTAGGTAAATTTCATTTAACCAATTGAAAATTAATTAATTATGCAATATCCAGAGTATTATATTTCACTCGAAGACAAATACGGAGCACACAATTATCATCCGCTGCCTGTAGTACTAACCAGAGGGCAGGGCGTTCACCTTTGGGATGTAGAAGGAAAAAGGTATTATGATTTTTTGAGTGGCTACTCCGCAGTGAACCAGGGGCATTGCCATCCCAAGATTGTAGATGCTTTTGTAAAACAAGCACATCAATTAACACTCACCAGCCGGGCTTTTTATAATGACAAATTAGGTGAGTTTGAAAAATACATTACGGAGCTTTTAGGTTATGATAAAGTTTTACCCATGAATACCGGTGTGGAAGCGGTGGAAACAGGCATCAAGCTTTGTCGCAAGTGGGCCTATGAAGTGAAAGGTATTCCTGAAAATGAAGCTGTCATTATTGTGTGCGACCATAATTTTCATGGACGCACCTCTACAGTTATTTCATTTAGCAGCGATCCCGATTCAAAGGCGAATTTTGGCCCTTACATGGGAGGTTTTTTGACCATACCTTATAATAATCCTGAGGCTTTAGCTGAAGCATTAAAATATAAAAATATTGCAGGGTTTTTAGTCGAGCCCATTCAGGGCGAAGCAGGTGTCATTGTGCCAGATGAAGGTTATTTGTCAACCGCAAAAAAATTGTGCGAAGAAAATCAGGTGCTCTTTATTGCGGATGAAATTCAAACAGGGCTTTGTCGTACCGGCAAAATGCTCTGCTGCGACCATGAGGATGTGAAGCCGGATATTTTGCTACTGGGTAAAGCGCTCAGTGGCGGCATGATGCCTGTGAGCGCTGTATTGACCAATGATGAAATCATGCTGACTATAAAACCTGGTCAGCATGGATCCACTTATGGCGGAAATCCTTTGGCCTGCGTTACCGCCATTGCTTCATTAGCAGTTTTGGAGGAAGAAAAAATGGCTGATAATGCAATGGCGCTTGGTGAATATTTCAGAGAGGAGTTAGTAAAAATCAACTCCCCCTTCATCAGCGCTGTGCGTGGAAAAGGACTATTAAATGCAATTGAAATAAAAAGTAAAGATGCAGAAGCAGCCTGGAAATTATGTTTATTGCTGAAGGAAGAAGGCCTGTTGGCCAAACCTACACACGGTGATAAAATTCGTTTTGCGCCTCCACTTTGTATAACGAAAAAACAGATAACCGAATGTATTGGGATAATTAAAAATTCGCTTGAGAAATTAGAAGAATAGTGTAGTTATAATTCTTCATCTCCATCATCCACAGTTTCAGATACCGGAATTTTCATATTGGGAAGCATGGCCGTTATCAATAAAACCATTGAAGCAAAAAGTACCAAATAAAGGCCTGTTTGTTTTACAGGGCACTCGCCTGCTTCGCATCCGCCCAAAACTATAAAGTTTTTAATAGCCCAGGCTAAGTTGAGGGCCGCCAAAAAAATATTTGTCCTCTTGGCCCATAGCTTTGGCACAAAAGTGAAAATAACAATAATAGCCGTCAGAAAAAAATGGATATAGCCGGGTTTCCCAAAACGAGTACCCTCGGTATCAACGCCCGACAGGGTTAGTTCAGGGTTTTCTATTATTACCCAGGGCATAAAGCAGGCAATCACTAATGTGAAACCGGCCACCAAAGCTATCCATTGCGAATTATTCATTACCTGCAAAATAACTATTGCTTTGCTGTATTGCCAAAAAAAGCGCTTTGAAAAAGCGCTTTCTAAAAAAATTTTCTAAAATCATTAGAAATAAACAATTCCGCTCACTCCTAAATTTCTCCCAGTCATTTTTCCAAAAGCCGTTTTTGAAAAATCGGTTGCGTTATCCGTCAGGCCCAATTCGTATTGAACATGCAAGCCTACACGTTTATTAAATTTGAGACCGGCACCCACATTCAAACCACTTTCCACTCTTTTCAAATGCGACTTATTGTCGCTTCCCCAATTAATATCGACATTGTCATTAAAAATACCCAATGGCGTTCCGCTTGTCTTAATTTTTCCACCAATGCCCACACCTACATACGGACCTGCTCCTGCATATACTTTAACCGCCTGGCTTATTGGAAAATTCACATTCAGTGTAAAAGGAACTTCTAAATAAAGTGGTTTAATCTCTAAATTGCCCACATTACTTTCATATTTACCGCCTTTTCCTGCAATTTCCAATCCTGTTCTTACTGTTAAAGCAGGAGCCAAATCAATATCGGCTACAACACCTGCATTGAAAGAAGACAAATTTTTTGAGGTATAACCTCCCTTTTCAGCCACTAATTTAGAGGCATTGTAACCGCCTTTGATACCGAACTGTGTTTGTGCGCTCACAAAACCTACTGAAAGTGTTAAGAATAACATACCTGTAATTAACTTACGCATCATTTTTTTCATTTTAGTTAAGAATTAAATTTTCATATACCCTATTCATAAAAATTGTGCCAAACATTTTTCGCTGCCATCATTTTATGATTTTCTTGATTTGACTCAATGGATAAATTAACATTTACACCACAGTCTTTAATAATTCTATTGATAGTGATTTTAATTTATTTTTAAATATTCTTTTTATTTTCCCCAAACCCCTTAAAAAATATTTATTTTGCAACTCTAAAGAAGCGCCGAGCATCTGACAGATTGACAATTTATTTTGGCAAAAATTTTTAAAATACAAACAACCGATTCTTCATCAGACGAAATGCTGGTGGAGAAATACAAATTGAACGGTAATCAGGAGGCGCTGGCTACCCTTTTTTTGAGGTATAGCGACTTGTTGTATGGCGTTTGCCTCAAATATTTGGAAGATGAAGAAGAAGCCAAAGATGCAGTAATGAATATTTACCATGAACTGTTAAAAAAGCTTCCCCTACACGATGTTCAGAATTTTAAAAGTTGGCTATATGTACTGGCCAAAAACCATTGCCTGATGCAATTGCGTGCAACCAAAAAGAATATAACTGTAAGTTTTGAGAATCAAAGTGTGCAATCTGAGGCATTTTTGCATCTTGACAATATCATGGAGAAGGAAGAAACCTTCAGAAAGTTAGAAAAATGTTTGGAAACCTTATCTGAGGAGCAAAAATTAAGTGTAGAACTGTTTTATTATCAGCATAAATGCTATAATGAAATTGCGGCGGCAACAGGGATGGATTGGAACAAAGTGAGAAGTTTGATACAAAACGGAAGAAGGAATTTAAAAATTTGCATGGAAAAAAATGTCAACTGAGCATACATATCATTATACGGCAGCAGATATCCGGCGATATCTGAGCGGTAGCATGACTGCTCAGGAGATGCACTCCCTTGAGAAAACAGCCCTGAACGACCCCATGCTTGCTGATGCCATAGATGGTTATAGAAATGCCCACTTAGATACAACCAAAAAACATTTAAACGAAATCAATGCCCTTCTTCAAAACACAGAGTTGAAGGCGCATGTGGTATCTTTTAAACAAGAAGTATCCAAAAAGCAATGGCGGCGCTGGATAGCAGCAGCTTCTGTCTTTGGTATTCTTGCTTTTTCCGCCTGGTTTTTTATCAATCAGACCGCAAAAAATGAGGCTCAAATTGCCCAAGCCGCAACAGAAAAGCAAGAAATAATTTCAGAAAAGAATGAAAACAATAAAACTGCGCCTGCTTCCATTGGTCAGGAGCAAGCGGAGACTAAAGAAACATCTGAAATAGGAGAAAAAAAGTCCACTGCCTTAAAAACAACGGCAAAAACTGAAAAGTCAAAAGTTGAATTGAGTAAAGAAATTGCTGCTTCAGAAGCACCTTTGAACAAACCACAGGCAACAATGATGAGCGACCAGAAAGCAGTGGCTTCACAGCCTGTGGCGCAAAACAGCAGAATGTTAAGGACCGCTGCATCCCACGCAGATACCACAGCCATAGTTGTTCAAAAAGGTGACACAAGTATTGAAAATGAAGTAGTGGTTGTCGGTTTCGGCAAACAAAAAAAAGAAGTTGCCGGTGTGATTTCAAAATCTGAAGCCGAAACCAAAACCCCAAACTCAGTTCCAATTCCGATTGGCGGCTGGAATCGTTTTTATGAAAATATATATAAAACACTGAAAGTCAATCCTCAAAAAGCCACTAAGCTATTGCAAATCAAGTTCGATATTGAAAATGCTACACCTGTAAGATTCGAAGTACTACAATCTCCGGATTCAAATATTTCCAGTAAGGTTATCCGGCTTATCAAATCAGGACCTAAGTGGGAAAATTATCAGGCGGTGCCTAAGGCCGAAGTGAAGTTGAAAGTAGAATAATGAAACAACCATCATTTTTAACTTGCTCGTTTCGCCATGCTAAATATTCTACAAATGTGATTAATGGTTGCAGCAGAAAACTTAACTTAGCAATGCCAAATCAGATTGAAATGCTATTGTTTGCAACAATCAGGAAAGGAAATATTTTATGAACGATTTAGAATTTAAAATTATACAAATTGATTTATTGAAAGAGTTTTGTAAGCGCATTGATAAAGATTTATCCGACAAAATTACTCAATTAAAAGATGTCGAAATTTCTACCAAAAATTTTGACTTTTACACTTTCGTCTCCGTCATTGCATCTTCCCGAATAGAGGGTGAAAAATTAGAAGTGGACAGTTATATTAAACACAAAATGTTCAATATTGAATTTAAGCCAGATTTGGTTCAAAAACCAAATGATTTATTTAATGCCTATTTGTTTGCCAAAAAAAATGAATTAACAAAAACCAATTTTTCTGAGGCACATGCACTATTAACAAAACATCTGTTACCAGAATCTAAGCAAGGGGTATTACGAACAGGCAATATGATTATTTTGGAACATAATACCGGCCGCATCCAATATGAAGCGCCTATCGTATCCGTAATGTCAAAATCACACGATTTGCTATGGAATGACATAGAACTGCTTCTAAAAAATGAAAAACTCAGCCATCAGGAAATATTTTATTATGCTTCTTTTATTCATCTGATTTTGGCAAACATCCACCCTTTTGAAGATGGGAATGGCAGAGCAGGGCGCTTAATTGAAAAATGGTTTATAGCACAAAAACTTGGGGAAAAAGCATGGTTTTTACAAAGTGAATTATACTATTATAAACATGTGAACGACTATTATAAAAATCTGAACAGGTTGGGAATATTTTATGAACAATTAGATTATTCAAAAGCGCTTCCATTTTTGTTAATGTCGGCTGAAGCATTAACCCAAAAATAAAAATGCAACTGAAAATATTTAAAACCCGCTGAAAGGTAATTTCAGTGAAGCCAAATCTCAGCATATCAGTATGCGCTTATGCTGCTATAACCTTACGCGCCATTTTTAGAGCTACCTCTAATTGCTCATCCGGTGTCAGATTTGTATTATCCAATACTAAAGCATCCTCCGCCTGACGCAAGGGGCTTACCTCGCGATGCGAGTCAATATAATCGCGCATTTCAATATTCTCGGCCACTTCTTCAAGCGTGATATTCGGGTTTTTTGCATACAATTCTTTAAACCTTCTTTCAATCCTCACAGCATTATCGGCAGTCATGAAAATTTTCAGTTCAGCATCAGGAAATACCACAGTGCCAATGTCCCTGCCATCCATAATAATTCCTTTCTTTTCACCCATTTTTTGTTGTTGCGCCACTGCAAATTCTCTTACTTCACGAATAGCAGCAACCTCGCTTACTTTTTCTGCCACTAATAAATCTCTGATCAGGTATTCTACATTCTCGTCGTTGAGATACATGTCTGCCTGCCGGGTATTTTCATTGTATCTGAAATCCAATTCAATTTCGGACAAAGCATTGTTTATTTCATGCGGCTTGTCGAAATCCACGCTTTGCCTTAAAAAATAAAGTGTGATGGCTCTATACATAGCTCCGCTATCCACATAAATATAATCCAACTCTTTGGCCAATTGTTTCGCCATTGTGCTTTTTCCACAACTGGACCAGCCGTCTATAGCTATAATAATTTTTCTCATATTCGATGGCAAGATAAGAATTTATTTACACTCATCAACTCAAATATGCTCTTGTTATTTTTTCGCCACTCACTTCCACAATGATATGCTCCTGCAAAGTGGTTGAAAGAGAAAGTCCTTTAAAATCAGGACTTATTGGAAACTGAGTGTGCGACCTTTCTACCAATACTAAAGTACTTATTTTTTTGGGTTGAAAACTTAAAAACGGTTTCATAGCGTATAAGAGGGTTCTGCCGCTATTGGTTACATCGTCAATAATGATGATAATTTTATTGTCAAAATCCATTTGCCGACTCAGTGTTATCTCTTCAGGCTTTTCTTTATCCATTGATAATGAAAGTATTTGCACATTGATATCGCTATTATTTTCTATAAAATTTTTGATCTTTGCAGCCAACACCATTCCATTAGACTCGATGCCCACTAATATCAATTCCTGTTCATCAAAATTGTTTTCAATTATTTCCAAAGACAGCCTGTTCAGCTTTTTCGAAATCACATCTTCTGTCAATATATATTTATTTTTATCGGACATATCTTACTTTTATGCAAATTATTTAATTCATAAAATAAACAAACCGTAAATTAGCACTTGTAATTGAAACAATATGCAAATCCTTCAACAAATTTTATTTTTAATACTTGCCGCTACCGCCGGTATTCTGTTTTACAGAAAAGTTGTGCAAATTAAACATAATATTTTTTTAGGCAGGACCGAAACAATAAGCGACAATCCATCGCAAAGATGGAAAAATGTGCTATTACTGGCATTTGGCCAAAAAAAAATGTTTCAAAATCCATTAGTAGGTGTTCTTCACTTTTTTGTTTATGCAGGTTTTATCATCATCAATATAGAAGTGCTCGAAATTGTGCTTGATGGTATTTTGGGTACTCATCGCATCTTTGCAGGATTGTTGGGCGGATTTTATGATTTTTTGATAAACTCCTTTGAAATATTAGCCGTATTGGTTATTGTTGTATGTGTTATATTTCTGGTGAGAAGGAATATTATTCGCCTAAAACGCTTTAGCGGCAAGGATTTGAACGGATGGCCCCGAAGTGATGCCAATATTATTTTGATTATCGAAATAGCGCTGATGTCTGCCTTTTTAAAGATGAACGCATCCGACACGCTTTTGCAACTTCGTGGGGTGGAGCACTACACAGGGCATCTTACCGGTAATTTTGTAATATCTCAGTTTATACAACCTTTTTTTGAAAATTATAGTAATAATGCACTGATTTTTATTGAACGATTTTGCTGGTGGTTTCACATTGTGGGTATTTTTGCTTTTTTGAATTACCTGCCGTATTCAAAACATTTGCATATTTTACTTGCATTCCCCAATGCCTATTATGCCTCATTGAAACCAATGGGCGAAATGACTAACATGCCGACTGTACAAAACGAAGTACTGTATGCCATGCAACCTGAACTTGCACCTGCCGAATCTGCACCGGTAGAACGATTTGGAGCAAAAGACATTATGGACCTGAGCTGGAAAAACCTGTTGGATGCTTATTCCTGTACAGAATGTGGCCGATGCACTGCTGCCTGCCCGGCCAACATCACCGGTAAGTTATTATCGCCACGAAAAATAATGATGGACACTCGTGACAGAATGGAGGAAGTGGGTAAAATTATTCGGCTAAATAAAGAATGGAAGGATGATGGTAAAAGCCTGCTGCATGATTACATTAGCGCCGAAGAACTGAGGGCCTGCACCACCTGTAACGCCTGTGTGCAGGAATGTCCTGTAAGTATCAGTCCTTTGGATATCATTTTGCAACTGCGCCGTTATTTAATTATGGAAGAAAGCAATGCACCACAGGAATGGAATGTAATGTTTAACAATGTGGAAAATAATTTTGCGCCCTGGAAGTTCAGCCCCGATGACAGAGATAAATGGATTCATGAAGTTTGACGCACCTCTTCGGTTTCATGAAGTTGATGGGCAATGTCCTTTTTCTTTATAAACATGCGCCATACCTGAATCAGAGCAGTTATGGCAAATATAGTTCCGATAGCATAATTGAGCCCTGATTGATTATTTTGTATTTTATTGGCAACAAGCCTTCCGCCAAAAATGAATACACAATTGCCCAATAGTGTGCCTATACCAATGCCAAGAATATATATGTTGTAATTAGACCTCTTTGGAAGCAATACTTTTTTTGTAAACAACACTGTGCTCCATCCAAACCAGAAAGGTATCTGCACCGGATTGACAGCGCTCATGGCCAATCCTAATAAGTAAGAGGGAAGGTTATTGTTGAGGATAACATTCTTCTTTACCGAAGGATGCAATGCTGCATAAAAACTGAAAAAGGCTAATGCTAATATAATAACTAATGTAAGCCATTCCAAAATCTTAAAAATATTCTCCTGTTTGCGAATCCAATCCATCGCCACCAATGACAGGCGAACATATATCATTTCAGCAGTGAGCGATCCCAAGGAGAAAAGCAACGCATTTCTTACAGACTCTACAATAGCAATCTGCATGGCAGCAATATTCAGAGTACCCAGTGGTAAAGACCCCAGGAAACTGACCAACATACCCACAAAGAAAACCTTTACTAACTGCTGCATTTATTTTTTTATTAGAGATAAAAAAAACTTTATCCTACAAATATGATGAAAACCAATTATATCTTATCAGCTTATTTTGAAAAATTTGGCAAATAATTTTGCGCAGCAAATTGAGAAATACCTGTCTAAAATTTTTTACCTTGAAGCATCGGCACAAAAGAAAAATTCGCAAATGTTTCTTCCTGCATACTTCCGTCTTCCATTTTGGTAATCCGTTTCATTTGCTGCACATTACCCAAACCTACAGGAATGACCATTTTACCTCCGATTTTGAGTTGCTCAATTAATTTTTGAGGAATCTCAGGCGCACCGGCAGTTATTAAAATCCTGTCAAAAGGCGCATAGGTCGGCAGCCCCTGATAACCATCACCATAATAAAACTTTATCAATGGAAACTGTTTCAAATAAGGAAACAATTTATTTTCATCATATAACTTTTTCTGCCTTTCAATTGTATAAACATTAGCTCTCATCATTGCCAAAACAACAGCCTGATAAGCGCTTCCGGTACCAATTTCCAGCACTTTTTGTCCCGGCTGCACATCAAGCAACTCCGTTTGATATGCAACAGTATAAGGCTGAGAAATGGTTTGACCTTCACCTATGGGGAAGGGTCTGTCCTGATAAGCTACATCATCAAAAGCCGAATCCAGAAAAAAATGGCGGGGAATACCACTCATGGCTTCCAACACACGTTCATCGTTAATACCCTTCTCTCTTATACTCTCAATTAATTTTTTCCTGAGACCTTTATGTTTGTAACTGTCTTCTACTGTCCGTTTCATATTTACGCAAATGTATTAAAGCATTTTACATTAATTATTATTATTTTCAGTTTTATCAAATGAAGCAGAATTTACAATCATAAAAAATTATTTGTGAGTATCAAAAATATTTATGAACATTTTGGAGTTTAAGAAATAGAATTATTTTATAAGTATTTCTTACCTTTCGCCATTAAAACTACTCAGCAATTATGGCCAAAAGAGAAAATTATATTTCCTGGGATGAATACTTTATGGGCGTCGCTTTGCTTTCGGGCAAAAGGAGTAAAGACCCCTCCACACAGGTAGGCGCCTGCATTGTAAACCAGCAAAACAAGATTGTAGGCGTAGGATATAACGGGCTGCCCATCGGCTTAAGTGATGACGAATTTCCATGGGTAAAACAGGGCGATTTTCTGGATACAAAATACCCTTATGTTTGCCATGCTGAATTGAATGCCATTCTTAACTCTATAACCGGACTTCAAGGCTGCAGGATATATGTGGCTTTATTTCCTTGCAATGAATGTACAAAGGCAATTATTCAATCTGGCATTAAAGAAGTTGTTTATCTGTCGGACAAATATGCAGGGCAGGATATTTTTATTGCTTCAAAAAAAATGCTTGACAGCGCCGGAGTAGCCTACAGAAAAGTAGTAGTAAATAATACCCACATCGAGCTTTCCTTAAGGGAAGAAGATGTGTAATGTCAGGATGAGTTTTTTAATAGTACAGCAGCTACCATTCCTGCTGTTTCTGTACGCAAGCGGGTATTACCCAGTGTTACGGGCAGGCATCCTGCATCTATTGCCATTTGTATTTCTTCACCACTGAAATCGCCTTCCGGCCCAATGAGTATCACCGAAGAATCCTTTTGAGTAGGAATTAGTTTGTTTTTTTCACCATCAGCACAATGAGCAATATATTTGTGGGCAGCGGTTTTAAAAATATTCTGATTTAAAAAATCATTAAAAGAAACAGGGATATACAACTCAGGCAGCCATACCTGACGGCTCTGTAGCATAGCGCTTATCAATATTTGGTGAAATCGTCCTGTTTTGAATTTTTCCTTTTCGGTTCTTTCACAAAGCAAAGGAATAATCGAATGAATACCTATTTCAGTGGCTTTTTCAAGAAACCATTCAAAGCGATTATTGTTTTTTAACAGAGAAATAGCTATTGATACTTTAGGGCTTTCATCTTTCAAATAACTGCATTCTTTTACCCTCACGGAACAGTGTTTTCTATTGTTATCATAAATTTCAGCAGTAATAATAGCGCCCTTTCCATCGGTTAGATGGAGACCCTCCCCTATCTTCATCCTCAGCACCTGTACTACGTGCTTTGAGGTTTCCTCGTTTAGTACTATTTCCTCTTGAGCAGTATCAAAGTTATCAATATAGAAAAACGGAAGTTGCACAGTATGGATATTAACAGATTACAGATTGACGCTTGATTACTAAAGATTAAACTTATACATTCTTGCTTCTAAAAAGGTGCATCCTCCATATTATCATCATCCAAATTATCATCCTCATCTTCCTCAATCGCTTTATTCATCTTGCTTTCGGCAATAAAAACTTTAGCGCCATCTTCATCTTCCACCCGTTTCCACGAACCACCACCCGGCAATCCAATTGCATTGTAGGGATCTTCTTCCCAACCAATAAATTTTTGAATATGGAGCAATGCCTTTAGTTTGATAGTATCCAATTGCCCATTCCGGTGCTTGGCAATCTTAACTTCGGTCAGTCCTTTTTGCTCTTCGCCCTCGGCATTGGTGTTGATATCATAATACTCTGGTCTATATAAAAACATTACCAAATCGGCATCCTGCTCAATGGCTCCCGATTCGCGCAGGTCGCTCAGTTGAGGAATGCGACTACCCTCTTTAGCGCCCCGTTTTTCTACCTCACGACTCAGTTGGGACAAGGCAATAATTGGCACATTCAGCTCTTTTGCCAGGCCTTTCAGGTTACGGCTGATGTTGCTGATTTCCTGTTCGCGATTTGCATTCCGGTTTTCGCCGGTACCGCTCATCAGTTGCAGATAATCAATAATAATAAGGCCAATATTATGTTTGTTCTTCAGTTTTCGGCACTTGGCCCTCAACTCAAAAATATTTAATGCCGGCGTGTCATCAATAAATAACGGAGCCTGCGAAAGCCGTTGAATACCTTTTGTATAAAGTTGTTTCATTTCATGCTCTTCCATCTTGCCTCTTGCAATTTTTTCGAGCATAATTTCACTTTCGGCTGCCAGAATACGCTGCACTAATTGACTGGCGCTCATTTCAAGAGAAAAGAAAGCAACCGGCGTTTGTTTGGTAGGATGCAATGAAGCATTACGTGCAAGGTTAAGCGCAAATGCCGTTTTACCCACAGCAGGCCTGGCTGCCAGAATTATCAGGTCGCTGTTTTGCCAGCCGTAAGTAACCTTGTCAAGGCTTTTGAAATTACTGGGTACCCCTGTAATTTCTTCATCCCGGTTTCGGAGATCTTGTATTCTTTGAATGGTATTGACTAATACCGAGTCTATCGGCTGAATACTGCTTCGCAGGTGCTGGTTGGTAATTTCAAACAATTTTCCCTCTGCATCGTCAAGCAATTCAAAAACATCAGTGCTGTCTTCGTAAGCATCAGTAATTATCTCGCCGCTTATTCGTATCAATTCTCTCTGAATAAATTTTTGAAGAATAATTCTGGAGTGGGCGTCTATATTTGCTGCCGATACCACCGCATTCGTCAGCTTGGTTACATAATAGGGGCCGCCAATCATTTCCAGCTCTTCACGGCTTTTCAACTCTTCTACCACGGTCAGCATATCAATGGGTTGGCTCTTGTTTGCCAGCGACTGCATTGCCCTGAATATTCGTTGATGTGCATCTACGTAAAAACATTCGGGTTTCAAAATTTCCACAATTGCGTCAAAAGCGTCTTTTTCGAGCATGACAGCGCCCAAAACTGCTTCTTCAAGATCACGTGCCTGTGGTGGTACCTTTCCATATACCATGGTACCTAAATCAACTGCCGTTCTTCTTTTATGCTTCCTGTCTTTATTTAAATTAGTTAAATCCATTACTCAATAATAGTGATAAAAATATTGTACCATTAGTTTCTCTAATGATCCGGGGTACGTAAATCTAACGAAATTTTCTTTAAAAAATTTTACAGATTAATATGGCTCCCGCAAAATCAGAGGCGAATTTAGTTACCAAATCCAACATGTCAAAATCTTTATTTCTAAACTAAATATTAACAAGGTTATACACAATGGTAAATATCTTAATAATTGATTATCAATTAATTACAATAATATTTGATTTTATTGGAAAAGCATGATATTTTTCAAAAACAATTATGAAAAGCACAAATTTTTCTTTACCTTTGCCGTCCAATTTAAAGCCCGGGTGGTGAAATTGGTAGACACGCTACTTTGAGGTGGTAGTGCTGGTAACACGGCGTGCTGGTTCGAATCCAGTCTCGGGCACTTTGAAAGCTTTTCTGACATTTAAAGAAAGGCTTTTTCTATTTCACCCCGTTTTAACATACATTTCTTTTAACTTTGAAACTATGTATAACATTAAAAACAACCGAATTAAAGTATCGGTAAGCGAAAAAGGTGCAGAACTTCAAAGTTTCTTTGACCAAGAAACCGGAATTGAGTATATGTGGGATGCCAACCCTGCTTTTTGGGCTAAACATTCGCCGGTTTTATTCCCGATTGTGGGAACACTGAAGGACAATACCTATTATTTTCAAGGGAAAAATTATAAATTAGGAAGGCATGGTTTTGCCAGAGATATGGTCTTTGAGCTGAAAAGGCAAACAGCTGACAATCTCCATTTTTTATTAAAAAGTAATCCTGATACACTGAAAATTTTCCCATTTGATTTTGAATTTTCTATTATTTATACCATTATTGATAATAAACTAAGCGTTACCTATCACATAAAAAATACCGGAAAAGAGGAAATGTACTTCTCTGTGGGCGGGCACCCTGCTTTTAAAGTTCCAATTTTTGAGGGCGAAGTTTATTCGGATTATGTTTTAGAATTTAATGAAATCGAAAATGCAAGCCGTTGGCCAATTACGAGCGAAGGGCTGATTGGCGCTTCTCCATCTCCTTTTATGATCAACACCAACACTATCTCTTTATCAAAAGACTTATTCAAAGAAGATGCCATTGTATTAAAACATTTAAACTCTACAAGTGTTAAATTAATTTCGAAAAAGAAAGGCAGCGGCCTGAACTTTGATTTCGAAGGATTTCCGTTTTTGGGTATCTGGGCAGCGCCTAATGCTGATTTTGTGTGCATTGAACCCTGGTGCGGCATTGCTGATAGTGCAGATACTATTCAGGAACTCACTGCCAAGGAAGGCATAATCGAGCTTGCTTCCGGCAAGGAGTTTGAGCGCACCTGGAGGATTGAAATTCTTTAACCGACAATTCCGTTATCAAATCTTTTGGTTGAATATGCTTCTATTTTTAGGTTTTAGTTAAAATCTACTTTCAATCTGATATTTGCTAAAGGGCTTAAAAATTAAGAATGACTATAAGAGCTGTTTTTATTTAAACCATAATAAAGCCAACTTATCACCTTTCGAATTGTTATTATCAATTAAGTTTAAACAAGTTCACTAAAATCATAAAAATTAATATTGCAGAATGGCTACGAGGTTCGGTTTTATATTATTACTTATGATATTTTCATCAAACCTATTTAGTCAGGCGAAATACACCATTAGCGGTTATATTAAATCGGCAAAAACAGGCGAAAGCATTATTAATGCCAGCGTATTCATTAATGAAACCGAAGAAGGAACCAGCAGTAATGAATACGGATTTTTCTCCATCACGCTTGCTGCCGGAGAATATGACCTCGTTTTTTCGGCTGTAGGTTATGAACCGGCTAAAGAAAAAATATTATTAAACAAAAATATTCTGAAAAATATTTCACTGCAATTAGAAATTAAAAATCTTGAAAATGTAAATATTACAGCCAGTGCAAAAGGTCGCACAATTACCGGAACACAGATGGGCGTGGAAAGGCTTACTATGGCAGAAATAAACAACATTCCCATGCTGCTGGGTGAACGAGACATACTGAAAGCTATTCAATTATTGCCGGGTATAAAGCCGGCCGGAGACGGCAACAGCGGGTTTTATGTAAGAGGTGGCAGCAGCGATCAAAACCTGATACTTTTGGACGAAGCTGTTGTTTATAATGCATCTCACCTGATGGGCTTTTTTTCTACTTTCAATGCTGATGCCGTAAAAGACATCACCGTTTACAAAGGTGGTATGCCTGCTCAATACGGAGGCCGTCTGTCATCAGTTTTGGATGTAAAGATGAACGAGGGAAATAATCAAAATTTTTCGGTAAACGGAAGTATCGGCCTGATTTCTGCCAAACTAAATGTGGAAGGACCTATCCAAAAAGACAAATCATCATTTTTGGTTTCGGGCAGAAGAACCTATGCCGACTTGTTTCTGGGGCTTGCCAAAGACACCAACCTTCGTAAAAACAAATTATATTTTTACGACTATAATGCCAAAATGAATTTCTCATTAGGAAAGAAAGATAAAATTTACCTATCGGGATATTTTGGTCGCGATTTTTTAAAACTCGACAAACAGTTTTCGCTCAATTGGGGTAATGCTACCGGCACACTCAGGTGGAATCATATTTTCAACAGTAAGCTATTTTCCAACACATCGCTTATTTACAGCAATTTTGATTATAATATCCACATAAGTAATGAAAATAATGATGCCAATATTTTTTCACAAATAAGAGACCTGAATCTGAAAGAGGAGTTTCAGTGGTTTACGGGCAGCAATCATTCGTTGAGATTTGGTTTCAACTCCATTTATCATCAGGTAAAACCGGGCGAGGTAACAAGCTCCGGAAAGACCAGCCTGAATAATTTCTATCTTCAAAACCGATATGCCTGGGACAATGCCCTGTTTGCAACCGATACCTGGAAAGCAAGTGGCTGGCTCAATTTCACTTATGGATTAAGAATGTCACTATTCAGTGTTTTTGGACCGGGAGATTTTTATACACTCGATAAAGAAGGCAATTTGGCTGATACGCTTCACTATAAAAAAGGCGCAATTGTAAAAACCTATACCAATCTGGAACCCAGGCTGGCAGCAAGTTTTATTATTAACAACTCATCCTCCATCAAAGCCTCTTATGTAAGAAATACCCAGAACCTGCATTTGATAGCCAATTCGGCTGCCAACACACCCACTGACAAATGGATATTGAGCACCAATATCATCAAACCCGAAGTTTCTGATTTATTTTCTATAGGATGGTATAAAAATTTTTCATCTGATAAATATGAATTTACCACAGAGGCATATTTCAAAACCATGCAAAACCAAATTGATTATAAAGCAGGCGCCAATGTATTTACCAACGATGCCATTGAATCTCAAATTCTTTTTGGCATTGGCAGAGCCTATGGTTGGGAAGTAATGCTCAAAAAAAGTACAGGCAGACTTACAGGTTGGGTGAACTACACACTCTCAAAAACTGAAAGAAAAATTGAAGGTATAAATAATAATGAATGGTACAATGCCCGCCAAGACAGAACGCATGACTTCAACATCGTAGCCAATTATCAACTCAATAAGAGATGGAGCCTATCAGGCAACTGGGTTTTTTATACAGGCAATGCAGTAACATTTCCAAGTGGCAAATATGTAATAGACTACCAAATTGCTTACTACTATACTAAACGAAATGCCTATAGAATGCCCAACTATCACCGTCTTGACCTGGGTGCCGTGTGGAAACTAAAAGAAAGAAGAAAATATTCTTCCGAACTCAGCTTTGGGTTGTTTAATGCCTATGGCCGTCAAAACGCATATACTATCTGGTTCAGGCAGAACAAAGACAATCCCAACAGAACGGAAGCAGTGCAAACCTCTTTGTTCAGGTTTGTACCATCAATATCATATAATTTTAAATTTTAGTAAAAAGTGAATTATACTGCTTCTCATATAAAATTTGTTTTTTTGCTACTAACGGGCTTCATTTTAGCCTCTTGCGAAAAAGTAATTGACATCAATATCAATAATGTGAACAAAAAATATGTTATCGAGGGTACAATAACCGATAATTTAAATTCTTGCAGGGTTTCGCTTTCTCAAACTTTAGATATTACAGACTCTAATCAATTCAAAGGTGTTAAAGGTGCAATTATTACCATTCAGGAAGATAATAAAACTCCCCTTCAGCTAAAAGACAATGGCGAAGGCATTTATGGAGCAAACATAGCAGGCAAACCCGGGCATCGTTATACCTTATTGGTAAAAATAGGCAACGACCATTTTAGCGCCACATCAGTAATGCCGCAAAAAGTAAAATTTGACAGTCTCTTTGTTACAGAAAGAATGTTTTTGGGCAAAATGAGGAAAATAGCTACCGTTGCTTTTAAAGATCCTCCCGGGAAAGGAAATGCTTATCGTTTCACTCAATTAACCGATGGCAAAAAAGAAAATTCAATATTTATTTTTGATGATAACCTTATTGATGGCAGACCAGTGATTAATGAATTGCTGATATTCGGAGATGATGAACGCAGCCTGAAAAAAGGGGATCAATTAACAGTTGAAATGCGTTGCATTGAAATGCCTGTTTATCTTTACTGGTACAGCCTTACACAAGGCGCTTTGGGTCAAAATCAAAGCGCTTCGCCAGCCAATCCGGTATCGAATATAACCGGAGGAGCTATTGGTTATTTCAGCGCCAATACCTTTGAAGCTAAAACAATGACAGTGAAATAGTTATTTGTACTTTTTGCTTTGGGCAAAAAAGACTGTTCTTAAACATTAATTATTATCAGCCAACATTTTAATTTACATCAGAAATTCCTTTTCTAAAAGCATTGGCTCCAAATAGGTTTCATTTTTATACACCCGCATATTACCGCCTGAAATCTCATCAATAAGCATAATATTTCCCTGTCCATCCTTGCCAAATTCTAGTTTAATATCATAGAGGTCAAGACTTTTCTCAGCCAGCAACTCTTTTACAATGTTGCAAATATTTACTGTAAGCTCTTTCACTTTTTCGTATTCATCAAAGGTCATCAAACCCAGTAATTGCAGTGCATCCTTTGAAATAGTAGGGTCTCCTCTTTCATCATCCTTAATCGTTACTTCCACAAAAGCGCCCAAATCCTGTCCTTGGGTGCAATAAGCGCCATACCGCCTGAAAAAACTGCCTACCGCTTTAAAACGGCAAATCACCTCAAGACCTTTTCCAAAAACAGTGGCTTTTTTCACAGTCATAGTGGTATTATCAATATCTGAAGCCACAAAATGAGTAGGGATTCCTTTTTCATTTAATCTGTTGAAAAAATAAGTCGTCATTTTAAGGCCAGATTTTCCCACACCTTCAATGGTCAATCCTATTGTATTGGCTCCGGGGTCAAAAACGCCATCAGTGCCGGTTACATCATCTTTAAATTTTAATAATACCTGATCTTCACTTTGGGTAGCATATACATCCTTTGTTTTTCCTGAGTATAATAGTTTCATCTGTATTTTTTTTAATTTTCAAATAAATGGGTTTGCAAAAATATTCAACTCCTGCCAACTGTAGCATTTTTTTTACCTTGTATTAGTTATTAGCCGATAAAATAAAAAACCCGAATTCGTTTTTATTCGAATCCGGGCGATTGACTGTTTCTTATTAAAGATTAAAACCTTCTTCCTCTGGCAGATGACTCACGCTGGGCCGGGGCCGACCTTTCTGAAGACCTGCTTTCCATGCTGCGGGATTCTCTTTGAGGAGCCTGCATTTCGCGGCTACGCATTTGACTTTCACGTTGCTGACGTACTTCCATATTTCTTTGTTCGTTTACTTGTCTTTCACGTTGCTGACGTACTTCCATATTTCTTTGCTCATTTATTTGTCTTTCACGTTGGGCGCGCATCTGGCTTTCACGTTGTTCATTCACCTGCCTTTCACGTTGCTGACGTACTTCCATATTTCTTTGTTCATTTATTTGTCTTTCGCGTTGGGCGCGCATCTGGCTTTCACGTTGTTCATTCATCTGCCTTTCACGTTGGGCACGCACTTCCATATTTCTTTGTTCATCTATTTGTCTTTCACGTTGCTGGCGCATTTCAGAATTGTTACGTCCAAAGTTTTCATTTTGCTGGCGTTGTTGCCTAATATCGTCACTACGGCGTTGCCTTACCTCACTATTGGTATTATTCTGAGTTGTAGGTCTGGCTCTTTCCAATACATTGCCACTTCGTTGGCGGCCTGTGTTTTCAGTATTACCGTTTTCAACTCTACTGTCATTATTACCAAACCTTCTGTTTTCTACATTCCCACTTCTTTCTGCTGCATTATTGTTACGCCTTTCATTATTGATACGGCCGGCATCCGATCTGCCACCGGCATCGGTTCCTCTTGAACCAACCACTCTTCCATTATCATTTCCATTGCGCAATGCATCACTACGATTTGCAGCTACGTTTCTGTCATAGGTTTTTACATCACGTGGAGCAAATCTTCTGTTGGAATTGTCATCACTCCTTTGCACTGTTGGGCGATATACCGATAGTTCATTACGCCTTACGTTAGTTCTCCCCGGCTGATCCATATCTTTTACGCGAAGTGCATTTATTCTACCTGTATATTTCTCCACATCACGGCGGAGTGGTCCGTTGGTGTATATTCCTTCTCTACGCGCATCGTATCTGCCGCCGCCACTATAACCTCTGTCGTTACGGCTGCCATAATAATTATTTATAATTGTAGTATTATTAAATATATTAACATTGTTTCCATAAGGGTAATAATAGCGCGAAATATATCTGGAAGTCATATAGCGGCAGGGAGCAAATGTCCAGTAATCATAACCCGGATTATAGCTACCAAAACCAATGCTGATGCTGAACCCGGGGCGCAACGGTGCCCAACCGTAGTAATCGCCACCACCACGCCAGGCTACCCATGCAGGAGACCACTCATAACCGGGCACCCAAAGCCAGCCATAATAGGGGTCATAAAACCAACGACCATAGTGAAACGGAGCCCAACCCCAATCGTAACCAGAGTTCCACATCCAGTCATAATCATCTGTATAAGCCCAATACCCATTAGTAGAATAAGGCCTAAAGTCTCTGCCAACCCTTGGTCGCCAGGTATAACCATAATCCGGATAATCAATCCAATCTCCATAAGGACTAAGCTGATCATAAAATGTCTGGAAATTAATATTCACGCCCACTCTGAATTGTGCCGTTGATGGCTTTGCTATCAACATACCTATAGCCAAAAATAAACCGAAGCCTAAACCAAAGAATATACGTTTCATTTTCATTGTTTTTAATTGTTAAACTATTTTTTCCGAGTGAGCTAGCATCGTTTTGCTATGCGTTCTCTGATTATATGACGTAAGGTACATTATATAGTTGCTCAAATTTTTATTTATTAATAGTATTAAGAAAATTTTTAGCAAAATTCTTTAACAATTTTGTGAATCATTTGTAAAATTGTAGAGTATTTCCCACAATGGCTTCATTTTCAAATAGAAAGGACAGGAATTCAAATTTGATTTTGCATAAATTTTGTGATTGATTATTATAAAATATTAGAGATTGACCCTTCGGCCACTATGGACGAAATAAAAAGGGCATATCGCAGACAGGCGCTTTTGTTTCATCCCGACAAAACGCAGGATGATTATGAGATGAAAGCACGATTTAGCCTGGTCAAGGAAGCGTACGAAACACTGACTACACCTCCATTAAAAGAAAAATACCTTAATGAAAGATGGCTGTTAAAAGCTAACAACAAGGCGTTTATCAATAAAATTCAAACTCCTTCAGATGTGTTGAAATCAATGCTGTCATTCCATCAAAAATCAGTTTTTGTCAATGAGTTCAGCATGGATAAATCAACGTTTAAAGAAGAATTGCTGTCGGTGTTAAGCGATGAAAATATCAGTATTCTTAACTCGTTTGATGAGCAGGCGATTAATGATGAAATTATAATACTCTGTTTGAAAAACATCGCCAAACTTTCATTTAAAGACCAGCATTGGTTTGTGGAGTACCTGAACAGGATCAATATTAAAAATACGAAATTGCTTGATCATTTTTTAAATGAGCTAAAGCATCAGTCCAGGTGGGAAAAACTGAAATACTTGTTGATTCCCGTAATATTATTTTTATTTTGTGCCATTATATGGTATAGCAACCATTAATTTACACAAAATAATTACTTGCCGGTATTATAAATAATTTCTATCTTTCAACTTTCAAAACAAAAAACAATTTTTCAGTTATGATGCCCATTGGAGACGACAATTCAGACAGGAGGATTACCCCTGTTGTCAACTATTTACTGATTGCCATCAATATTATCGTATTTGTTTTTGCCCAGCAAATGGGTTCCAACGAGGCTATGCTGATGAGTCTTTCCACTGTACCACAGGAAATATTATCAGGCAATGACATCACAACCAATGGCCTGGGCATCACACCTATTCCGGTTTATGGCACCATTATAACATCTATGTTTATGCATGGCAGTATCGCACATATTGCCGGCAATATGCTGTACCTGTGGATTTTTGGCGATAACCTTGAAAACGTAATGGGTCATGCATGGTATTTGGTATTCTATTTAATTTGTGGCGCTATTGCATCTTTGTCGCACGTATGGTTTTCTTCCTTTATGGGGCAAGGGTTATTGGTTCCAAGCCTTGGGGCCTCTGGAGCCATATCCGGTGTGTTGGGCGGGTATTTAATTCTTTTTCCCCGAAACAGAGTAAGGGTGCTGGCAATCAGCTTCATAATGTATGTTCCGGCAGTGGTTACACTGGGAATCTGGATTGTAATGCAGGTGGTAAGCCAGATGGGGGCGCTGGGTGGAGAATCGGAAGGAGGTGGTGTAGCTTATGCAGCACACATTGGCGGTTTTTTGGCAGGAATGATATTAGTAAAATTTTTTGCAAGAAAACAACCCGTTTTCCCTGCAAGAGTCAGATAATTTTAATACCAATTTTTGGAACAAAACTCCTCAACTTTAGACGAATACTTTAGTTTAAGCCAAAGTTCAAGAATTTTTAAGAGGGGATATCAAAGGAGCATGTATAAATTTAAAGCGTTTTCGATTTTAACTCTGTCAATCCGTAGGTAAGCATTATAATGCTGATAGAGCTGGCAGGCATTAGCACAGCGGCAATTACCGGCGCCAACAAACCCTGTACTGCAAAATACAGGCCGGCGATATTGTACAAAACAGATACAATAAAGCTGATTAAAATTATCTTTTTCCCCGATTTAGCAAAATTTAAAAACTGATCAAGCCTTGAAAACTGCTCCGCATCAAAAATACCATCGGCTGCCGGGGTGAAATTGTTTGCATCTTCGGTAATCGCCAGTCCCACATTACTCTGCTTCAGCGCACCGGCATCATTCAGCCCATCGCCTATCATTAGTACTTTTTTCTTTTTTATATTTTGCAGATACTCGATGTATTCTAACTTTTCCTCCGGTGATTGGTTAAACAACATTTCGGTATCGTCTTTCAATATAGTTTGCAAATTTTGAGCCTCTGCATCATTATCGCCGCTCAATACCGATAAAGTATAATTTTTTTGAAGATTTTTCATCAGTTCTGCAAATCCATAGCGATAAGAATTTTGAACAGTGAAAACGCCCAATATCTTTCCGTCCACTTTAATATTTACCTGAGAGCCGAGGTTTTCTTTTTTATCAACAGTATTATTTACAAAACTATCACTGCCTATCTTAATATGCTTTTCATTTATCCAGCCTTCAATTCCAAGCCCCGGTACATTTTTAAAATTGCTTACAGAAATTGTTTCCAAAACATTCAGATAATCATAAATAGCCTTACTAAGCGGATGCGTAGATTGCTCCAACAAAGAGGCAATAATCATACCCAATTCATTATCAATAGGTTGCCCGATATATCGCACTTTAAGTTTCTTACTTTGGGTAAGTGTGCCTGTTTTGTCAAAGACAATATGATTTATGTGCGACAAATGTTCAATAACATTGGGATGACGCAGATAGAATTTATTTTTGCTCAACACCCTCAACACATTGCCATTGGTAAAAGTGGAAGAAAGCAGCAATGCACAAGGGCAGGCAATGATGAGGATAGTGGTCAATGCATTCCATAAGGTTACGTATTCGCCTTTCCACATCCAGAAAGCAGCTGATAAAGCGCTGATTATGAAAACAATGACAGTAAAATAATTGCTGATGTTGTGAATAAACAGCGATTCTTTTTTCTCTTCTTTAAAAACATCCTTATTCCATAGATTGGTCAGGTAGCTTTGCGAAACTTTTTTAATCACTACCAACTCTATTTTTTCTCCTATTTGCTTGCCACCGGCATAAATGATTTCTCCCACCTCCTTTATCACAGGCAGGCTTTCGCCACTTACAAAGCTGTAGTCCACCTCTGCCCGGCCTTTGGACAATATAGCATCTGCAGGAATGAGTTCATTATCATATATTTCAATTACATCATTTTCTTTCAGATTTTCAACCTGAGTGGGTATCGACTTATTTCCTTTAAGAACATTAACGGCTATTGGAAAAAACGATTTAAAATCGCGGTCAAATGCAATTGCCTGCTGTGTTTTATCCTGCGCCCAACGACCTACCAACATAAAAAACACAATGCCGCTCATACTGTCAAAATAAGTGTTGCTATTGAGCACAAACATCTCCCACAGGCTTCGGCCGAAAGTTAGAAGTATGGCCAGCGCAATGGGTGCATCAATATTTAAAAAACCATTCTTCAGACTTTTCCAGGCGCCGGTAAAAAATTCGGAAGAGCAATAGAAAAATACCGGTAGCGCCAGAATCAGATTGATGTATCTGAATGCAGTGCCTATTTCGTGCTGAATAAAACTACCGAAGGTAAAATACTCGGGTAGGCTCAGCATCATAATATTTGCAAAGCAAAATCCTGCAATGGCAATTTTGTACAGGCGTGTATTATCATAGTTTTTGCTTTTTACTTCGCCTAAGTTTTGAAGACTGATGTGTGGCTCATAGCCAATAGCTGTAAGCGACTCCACTATTTTGCGAAGTGTGGTTTTTTTATTTTCAAAAACAATAAAAACTTCCTTTTGTGCAAAATTCACCCGTGAAGAAATAACGCCATCATTAATTCTTCTTATGTTTTCAAGCAGCCAGAGGCAACTGCTACAGTGCATCTGAGGCAGATAGAAACTTACATGGGTCTGATTGTCATCCTTGAACTGAATCAGTTTTCGGGCAATCTGCTCATCATCCAGAAAACTGAATTTATCTTCTCTTATATTAATTTTTTGGGTGATGCCGGGATGTGTGTTCAGGTCGTAATAGGAACAAAGGTCATTTTGGTTCAGTATTTCAAAAACCATTTTGCACCCTTCGCAACAGAATATTTTATCATTCAATCTTATTTTATTGTTAGCACAGGTATCGCCACAATGAAAACAAGAAGTTTTGATTTCAGATGATGAATTGCCCAATATATTATTTTTTTACGCCTCTTTTTCAGATTGTTGACTTACAATAATACCTTTTTTTCTTTGCAATTGCAAAATACATTTATGCAAATCATGTTTGGTATTAGTATAATTGTGGGCAAAAATATTGATAATGCTTAACAGTGGTTCTTTTTTCTCAGGTTCCAGCAGTTCTGCTTCTACTTCAAGGCTTAAAACAAGATTATTGATTCGGTCTTCTTTTTTGGTTATCAGGTTTTGTAATTCGGTGGCGTGATTACAGTTTTCCATTGATTTACAATCTTCCTTAAGTAGATTAAGAATTAAGGGAAACATCAATCTGGTTTCATATTTGCTCAAAGATACAAACTCATCATTAAGCTCATCCAGCAAATCAAATATATTTGCAAAGCTATCATCTTCTAAATATTTGATTTTCAATGGTTGAATAGTCTTCAAGTGATCCATTATAACCGGATACAATTGATCTGTTATGTTTTGGATAATGGTATGGCATTCTTGTGTTAAGGACATCGGTTTAATTTTACACAAATCTCCTTCCATCCGCTTGATTAAAAAATGACAGGGTAGTAAAATTTATATGATATTTATCACATTTATCAGGGAAATATCAGAAATTTTCTAAGAAAATTCAATCCGAATTGAATTTTCTTAGACTAAAGGTTGTGAAGAATTATTTCTGTAATAATTCAGTTTTCTCAAAAACATGTCTGCCATTTTTTCGGCACGCCATCTGGCTTCGTCCGCAATTTCGCCTTCAAAATACTCATCGAGTGTTTCATCAAAAAGTGTCAGCCATACCTCAAAATGTTCATTATCAATATTTAAACCGGCATGCGGCGGAAAAGGACTTCCATAATAAGTACGCTCGTCCAGCAAAACGGTTTGCCAAAATGTGTACATTTTTTCAAGGTGCGACGGCCATCTGTCTGCTATTCTTTCATCAAACACAGGACCAATCAATTTATCTTTTCTTACTTTGGAATAAAAACTGTCAACCAGTTTTTTTATATCGTCCAAATTTTCAATATCTTTTTTAGCGTTACTCATCAAAAAATAATTAATTTCAACTATTATTCTTCTTTTTTTAGGTTGAAAAGACTATCCACAAACTCATGTTTATCAAACACCAGCAAATCTTCCATCTTTTCGCCCACTCCTATAAACCTCACCGGAATTTTAAACTGATCGGCAATTGCCAGCACTACTCCACCTTTGGCAGTGCCATCCAGCTTGGTTACTGCCATCGCTGTTACATCGGTAGCAGCAGTAAACTGCCTGGCCTGTTCCAGTGCATTTTGTCCGGTGGAGCCATCCAATACTAACAGTACTTCGTGCGGCGCTTCGGGAACAATTTTTTGCAATACTCTTTTAATCTTACTCAACTCATCCATCAGATGAATTTTATTGTGCAAACGTCCTGCAGTATCAATCAAAACCACATCGCTATTGCGGCTCACGGCACTTTGAGCCGTATCAAATGCCACGGCAGCCGGATCGCTGCCCATAGGTTGCTTCACAATAGGCACTCCCACTCTTTCGCTCCAGATGGTAAGCTGGTCAACCGCCGCCGCCCTAAAGGTATCGGCAGCGCCCAACAATACATCTTTTCCGGCTATTTTAAAATTATGTGCAAGTTTGCCAATAGTTGTAGTTTTTCCCACCCCATTTACACCCACTACCAAAATGATATAAGGTTTGGCAGGCATCTCACTCTCAAAAGAATAACTTGAGGCCGAAGGAGCGTCAACCAGAATGTTTTCTATCTCCTGCTGCAGCATATTGTTGAGCTCGGAGGTGCTCAGATATTTGTCTTTCGCTACCCGTTGTTCAATTTGTTCGATGATACGAACAGTAGTTTCCACTCCCACATCGGCGCTTATAAGGGCATCTTCCAGATTGTCCAATACTTCCTCATCCACCGTACTTTTACCCGCTACGGCCTTAGTAATTTTGGAAAGAAATCCCTCCTTGGTCTTTTGCAACCCATGGTCAAGTGTTTCCTTTTCTTTTTTTCCAAATAATTTTTTAAACAGACTCATTTATTTTGTTTAGTAATTTTAAATTAAAAAAGAACATCTTCTGACATCAAAAAATTCAATCTCTATGAAACAACAAAAGCCATTCGCTTTGTACGAACAGCTTTCACTCTATTTTTTCAATGAAATTATTTTTGAGCCAGAAAATCTTTAACCTTTTCCTTATGCACGATATTCTCCTTAAAGGTATAGGCGCCAGTTTTAGGATTACGAACGGCACGTATCACTTTTGACCAGTTTTTCGATTCTGCTGCTGCTTTCGCATCTTTTACTTTTGCGTTTTTTGAAGCTGATTTTGCCATTGTATAAATATTAGATTGTTATTATTTAAAATATTGATTCAAAACAGACTATCGGGGCTATCGATGGAGCTAAACCATCTCTCCGGTTTGCCTTTATTTGATTTCTTTGTGAACCGTTACTTTTTTAAGAATAGGGTTGTATTTTTTCAACTCCATCCTCTCAGGGTTATTCTTTTTGTTCTTAACGGTAATATAACGGCTGGTGCCGGGTTGACCGCTGTTTTTATGCTCGGTACACTCCATAATTACCTGAACCCTGTTTCCTTTTGCTTTTTTTCCGCCTGCCATAATAAAATACTTTTAAAAACTTTTAGATTTTTTCTCCTTTTGCCCTTAATTCTTTTACTACAGAGTACAAACCATTTTTATTGATGGTACGCAATGCATCCGTAGTCAATTTCAAAGTAATCCATTTATCTTCCTCGGCCAGGTAGAACCTCTTTTTTTGCAAATTAGGCAAAAAACGGCGTTTTGTCTTAATATTGGAGTGAGAAACCTTGTGGCCTCCCATCGGCGTTTTACCCGTAACCTGACATACTCTTGCCATAATAAAAAATTTTTGGAGTGCAAAGGTAAGGAATTCTATCTAAAATATTATAGATAATGCGAAAAAAAGTTTTTCTCAGCATTAAAATCAAAAATAATCTATTTATCCGCACAATTACAAACAATTGAATCAAAAAACTATGGTTCATATTCCTTAAATTCGCATCCTAAGTAAAAAAATCAAATAAAAACAATTTTTATGGTATATGATGTAGTTGTGCTCGGAAGTGGCCCGGGTGGTTATGTGGCAGCTATCAGGGCTTCGCAATTAGGACTAAAAACCGCAATTATCGAAAAAGAAAGCCTTGGCGGCATTTGTCTTAACTGGGGCTGTATCCCCACCAAAGCGCTTCTGAAAAGCGCTCAGGTAGTAAATGACATCAAACATTCGGAGGAATACGGCATCGAAGCGCAGGGAAAACCCAATTTTGAAGCTATCGTAAAACGCAGTCGCGGCGTAGCCGAAAAAATGAGCAAAGGCGTTCAGTTTTTAATGCGTAAAAATAAGATAGATGTCATAATGGGCTATGGCGCACTAAAGGCAAAAGGTAAGGTGGAGGTGAAAGCAGCTGATGGCAAAACCCAGATTGTGGAAGGGAAACATATTATTGTGGCCACCGGAGGGCGCAGCCGCGAACTACCTGCCATGAAAATAGATGGTAAAAAAATAATTGGCTATCGCGAAGCAATGGCGCTACCCCTGCAACCCAAAAGTATGATAATTGTGGGTAGCGGCGCCATAGGAATAGAATTTGGCTATTTTTATAATAGTATGGGCACCAAAGTAACAGTAGTTGAATTTATGCCACGCATAGTGCCTGTGGAAGATGAAGACATCTCCAAAGAATTAGAAAAAAACTTGAAAAAACAGGGTATTGACATTATAACCGGTAGCGAAGTAACTGCCGTTGATACCTCTGGCGACGGCATTAAAGCAAAAGTAAAAACCGCGAGTGGAGAAGTTACATTAGAAGCCGATATCCTGTTGAGCGCAGTAGGAGTTTCCGCCAACATTGAAAATATCGGTTTGGAAACATTGGGCGTAAAAACCGATAGAGGAAAAATACTGGTAGATAAATATTATAAGACAAATGTAGATACCATTTACGCCATCGGCGACTGCGTTCCGGGGCAGGCGTTGGCACACGTAGCCAGCAAGGAGGCCATCATTTGCATAGAAGCCATTGCACACAAAGAAGGCAAATACAAAAACCAGCCCGAGGCGCTGGACTATGGCAATGTACCGGGCTGCACCTATTGCTCACCCGAAATTGCCAGCGTAGGATTTACCGAAAAGCAGGCAAAAGAGGCAGGGTATGAAGTGAAAGTGGGTAAGTTTCCATTAAGCGCCAGTGGTAAAGCCAGCGCTGCGGGTCATACCGAAGGTTTTGTAAAAGTGATTTTCGATGCCAAATATGGCGAATGGTTAGGTACCCACATGATTGGATACAACGTAACCGAAATGATCGCCGAAACCGTTGTGGCGCGTAAGTTAGAAACCACCTACCATGAAGTACTCAACAGTATTCACCCACACCCTACCATTAGTGAAAGTGTGAAGGATGCTATTGAGGCAGCTTATGATGAAGCCATTCATCTGTAAATTTTATTCAACAAGTACATTATATATAAATGTGTTAGTAATGAGAAAAGTCCCTGATATCAGGGACTTTTTTTATAGGTATCAACCTTTGATTAGCTTCAAGACTAATACCAATAATGGTTTAAAAAGATTTATGACCCATTTTTGACCATCAACTCCGTTATTTTGTTATGGTGCCTCAATAAGTTTAATTTCTTCAGAAGTAAGTTCATACAGCTCATAAACTAATTGGTTTATTTTTTCTTCTACATATTCAATTCTGCTTTTTAGCTGGTCAATTTTTCCGGGCAATGTTTCGGTTTGCAGATCCTTATTGAGTTGCAAGAGTTGGTCAACGTATTTGATGATTTCGGTTTGCAATGTTTTTGTTTCTATTTTTGGAATAGGGAACTGCAAAATGTCCCGTATCATAATTTGCGGAAAAGTATCATCATCACTTATCTGAAATCTTTTTCTGAAATACCAACCAATAAGTTTAGAATTAAGAATACCTAAAATGCTTTTATAAGTGTATTTCTTATCTTTCAGTTTTAATACAAAAAGCAATGTGTTACAATAGGAAGTTTCGGGAATATAAGTAGCTAACAGCGTTTTCCCTGTAATTTTTCTGATGAGTATTTTTTCATTCACAAAATTTTCAGGATTGCGTGGTGCTGCAAGCCATTCTCCGTATTTTATCCAATTATTATTTCTCCATAATAATTGATAACGACCTATATGTTTCCCGTCATAAAATGGCTGCCACGATTTATCAACTTTAGTTTCTGATGTGTATGGCTTTTCGTCTCTTATTTTTTCTGATTGTGCAGGTTCACCTTTACCAACTTCATAAGATTTTATTCCTGAATACATTTCTGCAATATCATTTATAACACTTTTTCCTAATTCAATTTTGTTTAGTAATTCTCTTTCTGAGTTATCAATTTGAAGATTAAAGGCATTTTGCTCAAACCAATCTATGCTTTTTGCATAAAATTCTTTTTTCGGGTTTTCAACGGAAGAAATTATTTGCTTTTTACCAAAGGTTTTTATCCAAATATTTGCTTTATGATAACTATTTGTATAATCTGCTTTTTCTGTAATAAGAATAATCGTATCTACGGTTGCTCCCGGAAAAACATTTGAAGGTAGCCCAACAATTTCATTTAATTTAGAATTACGAAGCAGCAGCTCTCTTGCAGGCTGTGTAAAACTCAGATTGAGCAATGTATCAGGAATAATAAATCCAAGAATCCCATCTTCTTTGAGCAACTTTAATCCTTGCTCGATAAACATTAAGTAGCTTTCGCCACGCCATACAGAAGTTTGATAGCGATTTTTTAAATAATGTATTTCCGCATCGCTGAACAAAGCGCCATAAGGTGGGTTGCCAATTACAATATCAAATCCGCTTGTATTATTTCCATATTTCATTTCTGGTTCGGAAACGATGTATTTATTTAATAAATCATCGCTTTCATCTTTAAGTTTTTTTACTTTTTGAAATTGATTTCTAAAATCTTGATTTGCTGATGCCTTTTTAATGTTAAACACTTCAGGAAATGCCTTTTGCCATGAGAAGGGTTTTATTTTTCGTTCTTCGCCAAAATCCAGTTCATTGTCAAAATAATCCAAATCAATTAAGCTGTTTCCGCTTTTGATGTTGTTATCAAGCGTTGGCAAAATGCGGTCGTGAAAAAGTTTAGATTGCGCTTCGATTGTTTCTTTGGTTTCTCCTTCCATACACTTCAAAAGCAAGCTCAACTTTGTTACTTCAACAGCGTTGCTGTCCAAATCCACCCCATAAATATTGTTGAGCAATATGCGTTTCTTTTCGGCTGTAGTGAGTTCACCTGCTGGTGTCAAAACATCATTTTTTCTTCCTTTTGCAATTGTGGTGGATGTGCCTGTCGAAGCCCCGTTGTTAGTATAATAATCTTTGTGCCAGTCCAGTAAAAACTGATAAGCGCCCAGCAGGAAACTACCGCTGCCGCAGGCAGGGTCGGCAATTTTGATCAGGCTTACCTCTTTGGGGGTTTTACTTTCTACTAATTTCCCTACAGTATTTTTTACAATATAATCCACTATATATTGCGGCGTGTAGTAAACACCACCGGCTTTTCTCACTTCGGGTTTCTCTTCAATCTTAGCTCGTCCGCCGGCAGTAAGCGAAATTTGTTTGCCCAGAAATTGCTCATAAGCGCTGCCCAAAATTTCAACGCTCAACACCGAAAATTCATAAGGACAAACAGGGTAATAAAGTTCGGTAATGATGCTCTTGACTATCTTATTGTCAATGGCGATTTTATCGCTGATTTTTTCTTTCCGGAAATCAAACAAGCCCGAATTGTATTTTTGGTCGGCAAAGTGAAACCGTTCCAGAAGGTTTTGGTAATAATTGCCGAGTTTAACGGTATCCTGCAATTCTCCGTATCGCTCGGCGCTTCGGTCTTCGGCAATGCGGAGAAAAACAATGCGGTCAATAATGTGCTGAACAACAAAATTTAGTTCTTCCTCGTCTATGTGTTTATTGCGCAAAGCGATGTTTAAGGCAAGTTCAATGCGCCATTTATCGAGCGATTGCAAAAATTCGTTATCGACAGTGGAAGTTCCTTTTTTGTTTTTGTCGTTTGTGATATATTTGTCAAAACTTCCTTTTAGCACTCGTTCTTTTGCGAATGTGTCCCAAATAAAATCGAACTCTTTTACATAATCAGCATACGTCAGGTATTTTATACGTCCGTTACTGGCTTTGTCTGTAGGCTTGGGTTTTGTGGTGCAATCATAAATGGCAAATTCTTCAAAATCGGTAATCACCGAAATAGGCATTTTGGCGCTCCATCCGTACCTGCGAATTTGATAAGCAGGAGCTACTTCATCTTTAATTATTACGCTCGGTTTTTTGGCTTCCAGAAAAAAGAGACGTTTGCCGCCCACTAATCTGAAAGAATAATCAGGCGCTTTTGTCGCTCCGCCCACTTTTACACGGTCTTCGTGAATTACTTCGCGGTAACTTTCGGCATAGCCGTTTTCATTATCAATATCCCAACCAAGCGCTTTCCAAAACGGATCAATGAAATCACGCCTGGTTTGCATTTCGTTGTAGTCTGCTTTTCTATAAAATTCCTTTTGCTCTTCAAATCGTTCAACTAATGATTTGATCTTTTCAAGTGCCGCCTGTTTTTGCATTCGATATTCGATTTAAGGTGGCGCATGTTTTTGATCGTTTTATGTAAAATTTATAACAACCAACCGACCTTTGGCACTGCCACCGATAGCCAAATATAAACAAAAAAAGCAATCCGAAGATTGCCTTTGATGAGTGGAGGATATCGGAGTCGAACCGACGACCTCTTGCATGCCATGCAAGCGCTCTAGCCAGCTGAGCTAATCCCCCGACAGGGATGCAAAAGTAGGTGATTGCACTATCTTTACCAAACCAATAGAAATTTTTTCGGATAAAAATCTGTCTGCTATTGAATGTAAGAACTTAATAAAGTAGGACGCAACGAAAAATCAACCACAGGCGCTAACTCCTAATTCTTTCTGCTAATGAATAAAGACGCCTTGCCAGAGCAGAATGACCTTTTGCTGCCTTCACAGGTTCGGGTCGCACGCTGTCGGCAGCAGTTCTCAACTTCCCGGCTATCTTATTCCCTGTATTCGAAACCATTTCGGAGGCCGATTGCAATAATCGGGGTTTTTCGTCGGGGAGTACGTCCTCCAAATCGGCATTACGAATAGAATCTGCCATCTGATGCATGCCGGAAGTAATTTTGTCATTCAGTTGTGGTGCCACTATAAATTCAGACACTTTCTTTACTACCAAAGGCATTATCAGCCTCGGCAACCACCCTGCGTTTTTCAGTATCACCTTGTGAAGCAAAAAATTAGCCGCATTGGAAACACCATAGCTTATCAAAGGACTGGATGTTTTAACTGAAAGCAATTCGCTGGTCTTTCTGGTAATACCGGTAAATGGATTAAGTTCATCCTTAATTCCTTCAATCGAATTGCTGATATCAGCCTTACTATATTTGATATTGGTCCGCAGACGCTCCTTTTCGACCATCAAATCTTCATAAGAACTGATTTTTGGCCTAATCTCTGTCATATATATTTTTTATTATAATATTACGAATCCAGGGTTGTATCACCTTACCTTTCAGAACTAAAATGATAATTAAAACCAATAGCAGGAAGCCTGCCACAATAAAAAATCCAAGCACCGGGCTTTCCAGTTGCTGCCCTATCCAGTAACCGGCCCCAAAACCGGCAAAGAGGAATACAAAAAAACCCAGTGCGCAGATGATGGCATTAATAACAAAGGAAGAACCCAGTTTACTACCCTTGCTGACAGCATTCACCACTGTAAGGTCGTAGTAATTACGGGCAATTTCCTCCATATTGTCCATTACATTTTCTACATGATTTTTTATTTCAAACATAATTTTGAGTTTATTTATACAAAATAAAGAAAATCCGGTTAAAACCTACAATTGTACCTTTAACCGGATTTTTTGAGAAATAAAGCGCAACGAGTAATTCGCTGCCAGAATTCTTTTATTTATTAGTTCACAAACTCATCTTTCAATTCAGAGATATGGCCTTCGGCCTTCCCTCTCAATTTGTCCATACGATGTTTTGCTTCCTTTGCTGCCTTGTGCGAGAAATCAGATAGTCTTTCTTTTCCTGACGCAATGACACTTCCCAAAGAATCTGCCCAGTCGTTGGTAGTATTTTTTATCTTTTTTCTTGTTTTTTTACCTTCTTCGGTATAAAATAACAGGCCAATTGCTACTCCGGCAGCTGCAGCGCCCAGAATTCCAAGGAGGATTTTGTCTCGATTTTTCATAAATTCAAGTTTTTAATATGTGATTAAATAGTTTTTAAAACTTTCCTAAATATACACATTAAAAACCATACCAAAAAATAAAAATCTGACAAAATAAAATGCTAAAAATCAATGATTAATCTCCCAGCTTTTCTACTTCTTTGTTCAGCCACCTTTTTACTGCTGCAGTAGTAACCGATTTTGGTCTTTCGAGTGGCATATTTAATGCTCTGTCCCAGCACAAACTGGACAACACGCCCAAAGCGCGGCTTACAGCAAAAAGAACGGTATAATAATCATGCTCCACCATTCCATAGTGCATCAGCAATGCCCCGCTATGTGCATCCACGTTTGGCCAGGGGTTCTTTATTTTGCCCAATGACTGCAAGATAGGTGGCACTGTTTCGTAAATTCGCCAAATAATATTTACAAATGGATCATCCGGCATGTGTTTTTTGCCAAAATCCATCTGAACCGCAAAACGGGGGTCTGTTTGCCTCAACACTGCGTGTCCGTATCCGGGAACTACTTTACCTGATGCCAGTGTTTTCTTTACATACTCGGCTATCTGTTCCGATGAAGGCTCTTTGGTATTCAGTTCTTCCTGCATATCGTAAATCCACTTAATCACTTCCTGATTGGCCAGTCCGTGCAGAGGGCCTGCCAGTCCGTTCATACCGGAGGCATAGCTCAGATAAGGATCGCTCAATGCCGAACCCACCAAATGGGTAGTATGAGCAGACACGTTTCCTCCTTCATGGTCGGCGTGGATAACCATATACAGCCTCATCAGTTCCTTAAATTCCTCATCATCATAACCGAGCATGTGTGCAAAGTTGCCAGCCCAGTCGAGCAAACCATCGGGCTGAATGGCACGGCCATGTTTATATTTTCTTCTGTAAACATAAGCAGCAATATGCGGAATACGGGCAATCAGATCCAATGCATCTTCAAAAGTAGCTTCCCAGTATTCGCTTTTAGGCAAATCGCCTGCTGCGTATCTATTTGCAAAATGACTTTCGCCCTGCAATGCCATCACACCCACCACAAACATAGTCATCGGATGGGTTTCTTTGGGCAAGGCCCGCATTGTGTCAAAAACATACAAAGGTATGTGACTGCGGCGTTGCAATACCGAACTCAAATGCTCCACATCGTCTGCGGTGGGCATTTCGCCGGTAAGCATCAGATACACCAACCCTTCCGGAAGCGGCTCCGACCCACCTTTGACCTTTGGTAATTTGTCGCGTAGTTCATGTATTGTTTTGCGCCTGAATTTTATCCCCTCCTGAGCGTCCAACAAGGAGGTTTCGGTAACAAGGGCGGTCATTCCCCGCATCCCCTGATAAATTTGAGCCAATTTGGTTTGCTCAATCACAGTTTCTCCATGCTCTTTAATAATCTCTTTAATTTCCAAGGCAAGTATATCAGCCTGCTCCTTAAATCTCCTTTTTAGTAAATCCATATTATTTTCTTCAATTTTTTATGGTGTATGAATGTGCTAAAGATAATTAATGATGGGTTTTTCAACAAATAAGTACCTGCTTTTTTAATATAATTCTTTTGGAATCAGAAAAATTTCAATAATTCTTCAGGACAATCGGCCACTGTAATCCTTTCCATCGGATTTTCGTACAGAAATCCCTGTTCCTGCATCATCGTAAAATGTTCGAGCAGATGGTTGTAGAATCCATCAGTGTTTAATATGAAAATACCTTTATCGTGAATATTGAGATTGTTCCAGGTAATCATTTCAAAAAACTCGTCAAGCGTGCCATATCCGCCCGGTAAAATAATGGCAGCATCGCAAAGTTCATACATTTTCTTTTTGCGGGTGTGCATATCCTCCACTACCAATAACTCCGTAAGCCCTCTGTGCGACCTTTCTCTTTTGTCCAATATCTGCGGAATCACACCTGTTACACAGCCTCCCTCCAGCAAAGCAGCATTGGCCAGCAAACCCATCAGCCCTACATTGCCGCCACCATAAACAATTTTTATATTTTTTTGAGCAATCAGTTTACCTAATAAAGCCGTCTGTTCGGAAAACCGGCCATTTTCTCCCGATTGCGACCCGCAAAATACCGCTACTGCATTTATCATCATAGTTTTTTCTTTATTCATTGCAAAAGGAAAGTATTTTTTGTTACTTTTAAAAAATTTTTTAACGATTTACTCATTTTACCAAAAAAATAATCATGTCTGCAGGATTTCTATTTTCGGTTGTTATTGCTTATTTCATACTTCTATTAGTTGTTGCCCTTAAAACCAGTAAGGGAAGTGATAATGAGTCTTTTTTTATCGGCAACCGTAAAAGCAACTGGATGCTGGTGGCCTTTGGAATGATAGGCACTTCGCTCAGTGGCGTTACTTTTGTAAGTGTACCCGGAGCCGTGGGGATGAATTCATTTGCCTACATGCAAATTGTTTTTGGCTATTTTATAGGCTATCTGCTGATAGCTTTTGTACTGCTGCCCTTGTACTATCGCTTGAAACTTACCTCTATATATAGTTATTTGAAAACCCGTATGGGTATGATGAGCTACAAAACCGGCGCCTGGTTTTTTATTATTTCCAGATTGCTGGGCGCCACAGCAAGGCTGTATCTGGTAGTAGTCATTTTGCAAACCACGATTCTTGATAGTTTTGGCATTCCGTTTTGGGTGTCAACCCTATTTATTTTGATAATGATTATCCTTTACACCTTTGAAGGAGGCGTAAAAACCATTGTATGGACAGATACCCTGCAAACCACAGGTATGCTCACGGGCCTCATTGCCGGTATCATTTTCATACTGCACAATATGGGCATCAGCGTAACCGAGAGTTTAGATATGCTGCGAAGTCAGCAGCTCTCCAGAGTGTTTCATACCGATATGAATTCTACTCTTTTCTGGCCCAAACAAATTCTGGCAGGGATGTTTATTACCTTGTCCATGACCGGGCTCGACCAGGAGATGATGCAAAAAAGCATATCGGTTACCAACTTGCGTGACTCCAAAAAGAATATGGTTTCTCTGGCTTTCATCATGTTGGTAGTAATTGGGTTGTTTTTGTATATGGGCGGCCTACTTTACCTGTATGGCCAAACTGTGGGAGGAGCATTTACAGAGGTTGTGAACAATGGCGTACCTGCAAAAACATTTATGCTGGATGGTAAAAACGTAATGGGAGACTCCATTTTCCCGCAGCTCGCCGTACACCACATGCCTCATGCGCTTTCCATCATATTTATAATTGCACTTATTTCGGCGCTCTTCCCCAGCGCAGATGGCGCTATGACGGCGCTCACCTCTTCATTTTGTATTGATATTGCCGGCATTAACCGAAATCCGACAATGACAGATAAGGAAAAGAAAAGGTTTCGGCAGCGCGTTCATTTAACATTTGCCCTTTTATTTCTTTTGTTTGTAATGGTCTTTTACTGGATTGGCAGTCGCAGCATTATTGATGTTATCCTAAAAATAGCAGGCTATACCTACGGACCGCTTCTTGGTCTCTTTGCTTTTGGCATTTTTGTAAAAAGAAGGCCGGTGGACAAATTAGTTCCCATTATATGCTTTGCGGCACCCATTATCAGCTTTGTAATAGACGAAGGCGTGAACAAAATGAACTGGTTGGGAGGTTATAAAATTGGTCTTGAGTTAATTATCATTAATGCCGCACTTGCATTTATTGGTTTATTTTTCATATCTAAGAAAGTGGACGCACATGAACTGGAGCAGGACAGCGTTCTTTAGATTTCAGATTTGTTGATTACTAATTGCTGATTACTAATTGATTTTTAACGGTTTAGAGGAAAAATTTATTTACGAATGACAGACTTTGAACGATTATCGCAGTTTGCAAACGAATTTACTACCAAAGAAGATGCTTTGTTGGTTGAGGTTAATGAATACACCCATCAACATCACACCGAACCGCACATGCTCAGTGGACATGTACAAGGCCAGTTATTGCGAATGATAAGTTTTATGATAAAACCAAGGCGAATTTTGGAGATTGGCACCTTCACCGGCTATAGCGCATTGTGTCTTGCTGAGGGCCTCACCGATGACGGCATTTTACATACAATTGAAAGCCGCGAAGAAACATCTGCCATTGCAGACAATTTTTTCAGAAAATCTGCGTTATATCCAAAAATAAAATTACACACGGGTAAAGCGTTGGAGGTGATACCCTCCTTGCAGGAAGAATGGGATCTGGTGTTCATAGATGCTGATAAACAAGGTTATATAGATTATTTTAAAATGATTTTACCGTCTGTAAAGAAAAAAGGCTTTATCTTAGCGGATAATATTTTTTTTCATGGCAGGGCTTTGGAAGAAGCGCCAAAAGGGAAAAGCGCAAAAGCAATAAAAGCCTTCAATGAATTCATTAGACAACAGACTGATATTGAAAAAGTTATACTTACCATAAGAGACGGGTTATATTTATTGCGAAAACTGTAACTACAAAGAAAGATGATAAAAAAACTTACCGCAAACATTCTTTTACTACTGATAACTGTTATTTCTTACGGCCAAAAGGCTGAAGTTATTGAAAATTATATAAAAACCTACCGTACCATTGCTATTGAGGAAATGCAACGAACAGGTGTGCCGGCGGCTATCAAACTGGCTCAGGGCATACATGAAACAATGGCAGGGCAAAGTGAATTGGTGCTAAAATCAAATAACCATTTCGGTATTAAATGCAAAGAAGGATATAATGGACCTTATGTACTTCATGATGACGACCGCCCCAAGGAAAGATTTATGAAGTATGAAGATGCCATGCAGTCCTACAGAGACCATTCAGATTTTTTAAAGAACCGCTCGCGGTATGCTTCCCTCTTTCAGTTGGAACCTACCGACTACAAGGGATGGGCAATGGGTTTGAAAAAAGCAGGATATGCCACCAATCCAAAATATCCGCAACTACTTATTGGCCTGATAGAAAAATACAACCTGCAGGAATATACGATGATAGGGCTTGGTGTAACACATATACCCGATGAAATAAAGGAAAATTTAGCAGCCCAAAAACAGACAATTGAACCCGAAATTGTTCCCGAACCTGCACCCATATATCCAACCGGAGAATTTAAAATCAATAATACCAGAGTAATTTTTGTTAAAAAAGGAACTGCATTGCAGGAGATTGCAAGTCAGTTCAATGTAACAACCAACCGATTATTTGACTTCAATGATTTTTCTTTTACATCAGATACAGCTCCAAAAGATATGCTGGTATTTTTACAACCTAAGAGAACAATGGGCGAAAATATATTTCATGAGGTAAAACCGGGCGAAAATATATACGATATTGCACAAACAGAAGGCATCAGACTGGAGTCTCTTTTAAAATATAACAATATTACAAAATTTGTTTCACCTGCAGTTGGTTCTAAACTATCTTTGCAGGAAACCAATAATTTCAATAATACGGGGTTTAATTAATAGTATTCTTATGGCCAATATCAAAGTAAATGACAAAGACTTTGAAATCTATCTTACCGAAGACCAACTGCAAAAAAGAATCAAAGAGCTGGCCAAGCAAATAAATGCTGACTATCAGGGAAAGAAAGTATATTTTATTGCCATCCTAAATGGCTCATTCATGTTTGCTGCCGATATTTTTAAGCATCTAACCATCGACAGTGAAATATGTTTTATAAAACTGGTTTCCTATAAAGGCATGAAGTCAACCGGCTCTGTAGCCACCACTATCGGCTTAGATGAAGACCTGCACCAAAAGCATGTGATCATTCTGGAAGATATTATTGATACAGGCAAAACCGTGCACTACTTTTTGCCAAAGCTTATGCACCAGCAACCTCTTTCTTTAAAAATTGCCTCACTGCTGCACAAAGCCGAAATGACACAGTACGATATCCCAATTGATTATGTAGGATTTGTAATCCCCAATAAATTTGTTGTAGGCTACGGCCTTGACTATGATGGACTTGGCCGCAACTATAAAGATATTTATCAGGTGGTAGAAAGTTGATGCTTGCCGCAAATCATAACCAGATTTACTTCGTTTCTATCTTTATTTATTCATCTTAATATAAATGGAATCTGCTAAAATAGTAACGCCATTGCTTTTATCATAAGCCATAACTTTTCCATCCTTAGTCGTAATTTCAATGACTCCGTTTGCAGCCAAATCACCATATTTTGATGTAGCGCTTTTGTCTTTCAAAACAGATATGGATTCAATGTCATCGGGAGAAATTTTTGACAATTCACCCTTAGACGATAATCTGTTATCAATTACATATAAAGGATTTTCATGGCTCGGTGTACCCCTTAACCTTTTACTAATTTCGGGTTTGAGCGTTTTTGAATTTGATGCATCTATACTATAAGAAGACGCCCCATTTACTAATTTTAATCTGATTTCAATTACTCCATTTTTACCTGCTTCACCATATTTATCGGTGGCATATTTGTCTTTTAATACTGAAACGGATTCAATGTCCTCGGGGGAAATTTTTGACACTTCATCTGCAGATACAACCTTTTCATTCAATACAAATAAAGGCCTCCCCTTCAATCCCCTGATTTTTAGATCATCAACTATATTTTGGTTTTTTGATGATGGACCCTCCTTATTATAATCCGGTTGCGAATTAACTGATTTTAATTTGATTTCAATTACTCCATCTTTACCTTTTTCACCATATTTATCGGTGGCGTATTTGTCTTTATATACTGAGATCTCCTTAATCTGATCTGGCGCTATTTTTGACATTTCTTCTTCAGATATAATTTCATTATCAACAACTACTAAAGGTCTTTCATTTATCCTTGGCTTATCTCCCCTTCGACCATCTTCATTTCTGATTTTTATTTCAACAGGGGCAAATTGGTTTTTATTATTCACGGGTTTGTTTACAGTGCCGGGAGGTATTGTGTCCTTATTCAATATCAATGCAGTAGGAACCAAATCTTGAAGACTGGTCATCATTTTTTCTTTCACTTCTCTTCTAAAAGCCAGCAGGAGTACGGCAATAACCGGTAGCAGGAATAAAAATTTGGCCAAATGAATTTTTGCGCTTTTTATTGTATTCATCATAATGATTCTGTTTTTTAAGGATGAAAAATTAAAGTGATTGGTGAAAGCAAATTGGCGGTTGCCCATTACTTTCAATAAAAGGTATTGGTATTCCGACTTGTCATATCCGTGTTGCAAAACTTTATCATCTGCTATAAACTCCAGGTTTTGTTTAATAGCCTTTCTTAACAACCATACAAAAGGATTCATCCAGTTGATGATACAAAGAAGCTCGCACCAAATGATATCAAGCGTGTGTTTTTGTTTGATATGTACAAATTCGTGCCTGATGATTTCCTGAAGTTCTTCATCAGTGTACTTTTTTTTGTTTATAAATATGGCATTGCCAAAGGAGAATGGCGCAATGTCTGCATCTAATTGATATATTTTAGTTAGCTCGCCTGAAATCAATCTGGCGCTATTTTTCATTTTTTTAAATGAATAAAATTTGAATAAAAATTTTATCAATAATAATAATGAACCGGTGAAAAAAAGCATTAAAGCCCAATCCCACAAACCCACATTTTGAAAAAAACTCTTTTCCTCAGTTAAGTGTTCCACTCCCATAGATGGTATCCATGTAAGTAAATTTGTTTTATCCAATTCTTTTCTTTTAAGTTCGGGCATGATGTTTATCAACGGTATAATAAAACTTAACGCTGTATATCCCAGCAGGTACCATCGGTTCCAGTTATAAAAAGTGAGCCTGCGTAGTAATAAAACGTAAAAAATATATACAACCGCCAGAGCCAGGCTGAGTTTGGCAATATAATCTATAATTATTGGCATTTATTCCTTTTTGACATATAACAATATTATGGTTGTTAACCCTTTGGAATCAGGTCAACCATCTTCTTTTCTTAACTTAAAAAACTATCACTTCTTCTTTCCGCTTTCAATCATTTTTACGATTTCTTTCAATTCTGTCACTGACAGTTTTTCCTGCTTCACAAAAAAACTAACCAGATCCTTGTACGAATTGCTGAAATAGTCTTTTACTAAGTTGCCCATAAATTTCTTCATGTACTCCTGTTCCGAAATGAGCGGCTTATACACATAAACATTTCCAAAGAGTCGGCCTGAAATGTATCCTTTTTTCTCAAGGTTTTTAACCGTTGATGCAATTGTTGTATAAGGCCCCGGCTTATCCATTTCCTGCATAAACGCTTTTATATGCCCCTCTCCCACCTTCCAGATGGCTTGCATAACGGCTTCTTCCTGTACTGTTAACTTAATCATATCTTACGATTTTAAAACAAAATTACGATATCTCCGTAATTCGCCAAATATTTTTTTCCTTTTTTCAAAATATTGGCATTTGTTTGCAACTTATTTTGTATTATTCGCAGTCTATCAGTGAATTCATTTAAATAAACTTTTATGAAACGATATATTTTATTGTTGGCATCTGTTATTTTTACTCAGGTAATTTTTGCTCAAAATGAGGTACCTCAATATTTGCAAACAAAGACATTGCCTCCGGTAAGGCTTCTATTACCCGATAGCTCCGGCTGGGAACTAAAGGCAAAGAGAGATAAAAAGAAGCCGATGATGATTGTTTTTTTCAGTCCTGAGTGTGATCACTGCCAGCACGAAACCGAAGAATTAGTAAAAAACATAGACAAGTTGAAACATATTCAAATTGTAATGGCTACCACCTACCCACTCAAAGACATGAGAGGTTTTATTAAAAATTATAACCTGGCCAATCATCCAAATATTATTATAGGCAGAGACTATGCCTACATCATGCCTGTTTATTTCAATATCAAGAATCTTCCATATCATGCTTTCTACAATAAAGCAGGACAATTGATTGGGGGATTTGAAGGAAATATGACCATAGAAAAAATATTGCAGGTACTCCCCAAATAGTTCCGCTTCGAGATATTGAAAATAATAAATAAGCATGTCAAAAATCATATTTTTTGCATGATTTTCTGTGTTACTTTGTCATAACAAACGAAGTTATATGGAAAAGCATTTATACGTTTCTGCTGAGGAGGCGTTATCATTAATTCAAAGTAATCAAAGGGTTTTTTTTCATGGAAGCGCAGCCACACCCCTGTATTTAATGAATGAATTAGCCAAACAGAAAGAAAGGTTGAGAAATGTGGAAATTGTATCTATCACCTTACAGGGAGATATTGAAATTACAAAACCGGAATACCGGGATGCTTTTTACATAAACAGCCTTTTTGTTTCTACGCCTATTCGTGAGGCGGTTAATAGTGGCAGGGCAGATTATATACCGGTATTTTTGAGTGATATTCCTGAATTGTTTGAAGGAGATTTACTTCCATTGGATGTAGCGGTAGTAAAAGTATCGCCTCCGGATAAACATGGCTATTGTTCCTTAGGCACATCTGTTGATATTGCACGAACTGCTGTTGACAATGCAAAACTGGTGATAGGTGAAGTAAACCCACAAATGCCCCGTACACATGGCGACAGTATGATTCATGTAAAGCGATTTACCAAATTAGTGTGGCACGATGAAAAACTATCCGAAACAGATTATGCATCGAAAATTACCGATGATGAAATGAAAATCGGCAGATATATTGCCGATCTTATTGAAGACAAAAGTACTTTGCAAATGGGTATAGGAACTATTCCCGATGCGGTATTCAAAAGCCTTGCCAACCATAAGGACCTGGGGATACACTCAGAGATGATCAGCGACGGAATCATACAGTTATATCTGGACGATGTAGTGAATAATAGATACAAAAAAATTCACCCAAACAAAACGGTTACTTCTTTTGCCGTTGGTACTGAAAAATTATACAAGGTTGTTGACGATAATCCTTCATTTGCTTTTTTGGATATTGATTATGTAAACAATCCGCATGTAATCATGCGCAATGACCGTGTAGTGGCTATAAATAGTGCAATAGAAGTGGATATTACCGGACAGATATGCGCCGACAGTATTGGCACCTATCATTACAGTGGCATTGGCGGGCAAATGGATTTTATGTATGGCGCATCACTAAGCAAAGGCGGCAAACCCATCACTGCCATTACGAGCCGTACCAGAAAAGGTCAGCCGCGAATTGTACCTGTATTGAAACCGGGAGCAGGAGTAGTAACCACCAGAGGCCACGCACACTATGTGGTAACTGAATACGGTGTTGCTTATTTGCATGGGAAAAACATGCGGCAAAGAGCAAAAGCCCTTATCAATATTTCTCATCCCGACGACAGAGAGGCGCTCGAAAAAACCTGCTTTGAAAGATTCAAGATTTTTTAGTTGCTACGGGTGAAATGTATAAAAATAGTTGGCAGTATAATTCCACAGAAAAATTAGTACCAAAACCAGGAGCTTTGAAAAATAAAAGCCTGTGCGTAGTTTTTTTACAAGCAGGTATAAAAACAGATTATTTAAGCCAAGCCCTACAACTGAAATAATTATAAATTTTAAGTATTGAGGTCCGATAGGCGCTTCAAAATCATTAAATGTCCAGTATCGGTTCAACAAATAATTACTGGTTACAGCCAATGCAAATCCAATGGAATTTGCAAGGTATTTATTGAGTTTTATCTTTTCCTTAGCTATCCATGTTGCAGAAAAATCAACTGCAACGCCAGACAAGCCCACCAATGCATACTTAATAATTTTAAAACTCAGATAATCGTTCATTCGAAACAAAATTATCATTTATCATTATACCAACTGATTAATAATTTTGAAACCAACCTGAATTATAAAAAAATAGCAAATAACAATGGGCAATAATAAATATTTCGGTTCAATAAAACCTGTTTTGCTATATTTACGTCTTTCAAATTACATAAAGGATTTTGAAAGTAATGAACAGAAAAAAATTTATTTCTTCTTCGGCTTTGGCATTAGTCGGCACCGGTTTACCTTCTGCAAAGGTCATTGCATCAAAAAATGAGTTTCAGAAAATAATGATTCCGCCTTATCTGAAAACCGGAGACATGATAGGCATTACCTCTCCGGCAGGATATATTTTAAGAGAAGACATCATACCCTCAGCCACACTCATGCAGCAATGGGGGTTCAAAATAAGGGTCGGCTACACCATTGGAAAACGAGATTTTACATACGGCGGCACAGACGAAGAAAGGCTCAACGACTTTCAAATGATGCTGGACGACCCACAGATAAAAGCCATCATGTGTGCCAGAGGCGGCTACGGTTTCGTGAGAATTATTGACAAATTGAACTGGGAAAAGTTCAAAACAAACCCCAAATGGATTATTGGCTTTAGCGATATCACCGTACTTCACTCACACTTGCTGATGAAAGTAGGCGCAGCTTCCATTCATTCAAAAATGTGCAATAGTTTTCCGAAAGTATGGGCAGAGGCAATGCCTGAACAGAAAGATACCATCGAATCTATCCGCAAAGCATTAACGGGAGAGAGGATGGAATATAATGCAGATTTTAATACTTTTAACCGCACGGGTTCGGCAAAAGGCATATTGGTTGGCGGAAATCTCAAAACACTTGAAAGCCTTTCCGGCTCTGCATCAGACATTAATACCGATGGCAAAATTTTGTTTGTGGAAGATACAGGAGAATATTTGTACAGCATTGACAGGATGTTCTGGAATCTGAAAAGGTCAGGCAAATTAGATAAACTTGCAGGTTTAATTGTGGGGGGAATCAAAAATAAACAGGATGACCCCGGTGAATATTTCGGGAAAACGATTTATGAAATTGCTGCAGAAAAAATTAAGGAGTACAACTACCCTGTCTGTTTTGATTTTCCGGTAGGCCATCAAATTAATAATTATGCCTTAAAATGTGGCGTTATGCACAACCTTTCTGTTTCAGACACCGGAACTACTTTGGTTGAAATATAAGTCTCTAAATTAATTCTGATTAGGTAAATATCTGATAACTCAATAATTTTAAACCTTAATACCTAAATAATGATAATTCAAACTCCACCTTACCTGAATCCGGGAGATACAATCGGAATAACATGCCCGGCCGGCTTCATGGATTATGAAAAAGCAGCTGAGTGTATAAGAGTGCTGAAGGAAGAATGGGGCTATAATGTGAAGGTAGGCAAAACACTGGGAAGCGCCTCAAAAACCTATTTTTCAGGAACCGATGAGGAAAGGCTCAATGAACTTCAGGAAATGATGGATGATAGCGAAGTAAAAGCCATCCTTTTTGCCAGAGGCGGCTACGGCATGGGAAGGATTATTGACGATCTCAGTTTTAAAAAATTTAAGAAAAAACCAAAATGGGTAATTGGGTTCAGCGATATAACCGTATTCCACAATCACCTTTACGCCAATTACTACATTTCTTCTCTTCATGCACCCATGGCAGCAGCCTTTAACGATGAAGGATATATCAACAAATATGTTCAATCATTAAAAGACGCTCTGGAAGGGAATTGGGCAAAGTACAATTGCGACCCACATCCCTACAACAAAACAGGCGAGGCCATCGGAGAGTTGGTAGGAGGAAATCTGGCGCTATTTGTACACACTATTGGCACAGCATCAGAGGTAAAAACAAAAGGCAGAATTTTGTTTTTAGAGGATGTGGGCGAACAAAAATATAATATAGACAGAATGATGTATCAGCTTAAGCGCAGTGGTAAATTAGACAAATTGGCCGGTTTGATATTTGGCCATTTCAGCGATGTGCAAGATACTGAAAGACCTTTTGGTAAAGAAGTGGACGATATTATCAATGATTTGGTAAAAGAATACGACTATCCGATTTGCTATAACTTTCCCGTAAGCCACGATAAAGAAAATTTTGCGTTAAAAATCGGAGTAGGATACAAATTGAAAGTGACAAATAAAAAGGTAATTTTAGAAGAATAAACAGTGAAGTGTTTTTTACTTGGGACTAAAGCAATATCCTATACTGAAATAAAACGCAACCCAAATCAAAAGTCTTACCTATTCTCTTCATTCAGGAGGTTGGTTTGTTTACTAATTATTTTTACAACAATATAATTCAGAATTGAAGCAACTCCTAAACCAATTATAAAACAATCATATAAATTCTTATGCTGAATGAACTGGCCAACAATATGCATGACTGCAAAGATGGTAAACAGGAGCATGATGCCTGTTTTTTCATTTTTCAATACTTTTTTCCAACTAAAAATCAGCTGTGTTTTTTCAAAATTTTTAAACGATGGTATAAAAGCAGGTGTACGGGAAGCCCAGTTCAAATAGAGCTCGCCAAATTTTCTCCTCAAAAATTGTTCTTCTGCAAACATAATCCTCTCGTAGTAAAGCATATAAAAAAGTATAAAGGCTACAATAAACCAAAAATTTTCCAAAAGCAAAGCCGGTCCCAACCACATAAAAAAATTACCAAGATATAAAGGATGTCTTACGATTGAGTATAATCCTTTTGTATTGAGCGTATCTGCAACCTGCTCTTTGGTGTTTCTCCCTGAGGTATTGGGTGGTGTAGCGCCAATAGTAATAACACGAATCATTAGGCCAAACAAACTTATTCCAAAACATAAATAAAACCATACGTTTTCGAAATCAGTTTCTTCAAAATAAAATTTATCAGGATTGTACTTCATATAAACATACAAACCAAAGCCTATAACAAATATAAAAACAGGTATAACTCCCCGATATTTAAACAACCATTGCCCCTGTTCTTCTAATTCTTCTTGTAATGGCATATTTTTTTGAATTAAAATATTTTCAAGATTACCAAATTTTCTAAAATAATTGACGATTATCTGATTTTTTTTATAAAAAGAAAAAAGCTGTCAATATACCTGAGCAGCTTTTCGTAAAATTTATTTATTGATAATTTTTCAAAAAATTATTCCTGCACTTTATATTTTCCCAAATCTCCGGGATTAGTAATGTTTATAAACTCATGCTTCCCTCTATTTTCAGCATGAGCCATTTTAAGAAAAATATCGGTTGATTTCCAGAAGGAATGGTTTCGGTTTGTATCCAGAATGAGCAAATGCCCAATAATAATATTGGAAGCCATTTCCACCAAACGTCTGGCATGAAAATCGGTATATTCATTATTGTTATGAGCCACAACTTTCTGAACTGCTTCATCATATTCATTAGCCATAGCTATTAAATATTCGCGATAACCAGACAATTCGGGCTTTACATCTACCTTCTCATATTCGCGCATTTGGGCTAAATATCCTCCTGTAGTAACGCCCCTAACTGCTGCAACCACCTGCAGCTGGGTGGTTCCCTCATAAATACTGGTAATACGGGCATCTCGGTAAATTCGTTCGATTGGGTAATCCTTCATAAAACCACTTCCTCCGTGTATTTGCAACGAGTCATACGCTGCCTGATTGCACACTTCGGATGAAATCCCTTTCACCATCGGAGTAAAAATATCTGCCAGTTTCTGATACGATTTCATTTCAGCCCTTTCTTCCGCACTCAATGTTCTTTCTTTGGAAATATGCTCATAAGCTTTATAAATATCCACAAATCTTGCCGTTTCGTAAAGAAGGCTTCTGATGCCGTCCAACTTTGCTTTCATTCGGCTAATCATTTCAAATACTGCGGGGAACCGGGCAATGGAACTTCCAAATTGTTTTCTTTCCTGTGCATAAGCAACCGCTTCGCGATAGGCTGCCTCAGTAATACCAACAGATTGTGCAGCTATTCCCAAACGCGCTCCGTTCATCAATGCCATCACATATTTTATCAACCCAAGTTTTCTCTGACCTACCAATTCTACAGGTGCATTTTTGAAAACCAACTCGCATGTAGGCGATCCAATGATACCCAGCTTGTGCTCTATACGGCGCACTGTTACGGCATTGCTGTTTTTGTCATAAATAAACATTGACAAGCCGCGCCCATCGCTGGTACCTTCTTCACTACGAGCCAATACCAATGAAATATGACCGTCTCCATTGGTGATGAACCTCTTAACCCCATTCAAATACCATTGTCCATCAATAAGCGTAGCTTTTAACTGTACTGCCTGAAGGTCACTGCCTGCATCGGGTTCGGTTAAGTCCATAGCGGCTGTTTCACCTTTGGAAATGCGCGGGAGATACTTTGCCTGCTGCTCTTCATCAGCAAACTCATGAATAGTTTCGGCACAATCCTGTAATCCCCAGATGTTTACAAAACCCGCATCTGCACGGCTCACAATATCTGCTGCCATAATATAGGGTACAATCGGAAAGTTTAACCCATCATATTTACGAGGAAGCGTGATCCCCATCAGGCCGGCCTGCACTATGGCATCCAGGTTTTTTTGAGTACCATCGGCATAATAAACCCTGCCATTTTCAAGTTTAGGCCCCTCGGCATCCACTCCTTCGGCATTAGGCGCAATAGTGTTGGCGCTTATATCGCCCACTATTTCAAGCACTTTATCATAACTGTCCATTGCATCTTCAAAATCTGCCGGTGCATAATCAAATTGATCCTTATTTGTAAAATTTCTTTCTTTTAAAGCAACAATTTTTTGCATCAACGGATGTGCCAGATGAAACTTCAATTCGGGGGTATCTAAATAAAAATTTGACATCGTTTATAATTTATGATTGTAGATTACAGATTGCTGATTACAGATTACAGATTACAGATTACAGATTACAGATTGCTGATTGCTGATTGCTGATTGATAAATTTCATTTTCCACAATCAGCTTTCTATTATTTAACGTTTTTCTTATAATACTTTACCATCTTGGGAACAATCTGAGCGATATCGCCATTAATAACATAATCGGCTATTTTATTAATGGGCGCATTTGGGTCATTATTAATCGAAATGACCATTGCAGACTCTTGCATTCCTGCAATATGCTGAATTTGTCCACTGATGCCGCAGGCTATGTAGAGCTTTGGCCTCACTGTAACACCCGTTTGACCAATCTGCCTGCCTTTTTCCACAAAACCTGCATCAATAGCCGCTCTGGAAGCGCCTACCTCAGCGCCAATGGCATGAGCCAGTTCAAACAACAGGTCAAAATTTTCCTTACTGCCAACTCCATAACCTCCCGATATAATCACGGGCGCATTCTTCAGGTTTATTTTTGATTCCTCCATTTGCCTCTCAATAATTTTCACCACAAAATCAGCATCGTTTAAATATTTGTTCACCTCTATGTGAACCACCTGAGCCTGATGATTTTCATTAAGCATTTCCTTTTTCATCACGCCTTCTCTCACTGTTGCCATTTGTGGGCGATTGTCGGGGTTCACAATCCAGGCAATGATATTACCGCCGAAGGCAGGTCGAATCTGGTACAGCAGGTTTTCGTATTTTTTACCCACCTTTTTATCCTCATATTCTCCAATTTCAAGTTCGGTACAATCTGCCGTAAGACCGCTTACCAATGAAGAAGAAATTCTGGGACCCAAATCGCGCCCGATAGAAGTAGCACCCATCAGTACAATTTGCGGCCGGGTTTCTTTGAACAATCCCACAGCAACAGCCGTATGCGGTAAAGTGGAATAGGGGTACAAACGTTTATCATCTGCTATAAACAGAATATCTGTTCCATATTTTGACACTTCTTTATCAACACCCTCCAAATTCTCGCCAATCACCAATGCCTCCAATTTGCAGCCTAATTGATTGGCAAGAGAGCGCCCTTTTGTAAGCAATTCAAAACTCACGTCCTGAATTTTACCTTCTTCATATTCGCAATAAACGCAAACGTTATTCATATAAAAAGATTAATTTATTTTTCAATAATTTGTTTAAAGGCTTAATTATCAGTTAATTACCGAATCAAATACTCAAAACCGCTCTTTGGATATTTAAAACCCAAAGTACCTACTTAGCCCAAAGTATGATTATCAATCAACTCTTTCATCAAGTCTTCTATCTCTTGCTCTGTAGTAATTATTTTAGAATCCTTTGCCTGAAATACAATATTTTTTATTTGTTTCACTTTTGTAGGAGAACCCTTTAGTCCTAATTGTGTGGGGTCGGGATCCACGTTTATTGCACCCCATTCGGTAATTTGCAGGTAAGGCCTCTCATTGGAAAGTGTGATATAATCCTCAGAAGCATTACTCATTTCTGAAATAGTCTTTGCCTTTTTGTATTTCATCAGTCTTTTTGCGTTTCGCGGACGACATTCCGGCGCTGTACCATTTACTGTAATCACCAAAGGCATTTGAGCCGATACCGTTTCTACCCCTTTTTCCAGTCTGCGCTTTATTACAATTATTTTGTCTTTAATTTCGCCCAATGCTTCTGCATAAGTAACCTGGGGGATCGCTAATTTTTCGGCTACCTGAGGACCAACCTGTGCTGTATCGCCATCAATTGCCTGCCTACCTCCAAAAATCATGTCAAAATCGCCTATTTTTTTAATGGCACACGACAGCGCATAAGAAGTGGCAAGCGTATCTGACCCGGCAAAAGCTTTATCAGTAAGGAGTACGCCTGCATCTGCTCCGCGATATAAACCCTCTCTCAGAATTTCTGCGGCACGAGGCGGCCCCATTGTCAGCAACGTAATGGTTGAGGCCGGATATCGGTCTTTAACAGATAAAGCCATTTCCAAAGCATTGAGGTCTTCGGGGTTGAAAATGGCCGGTAAAGCAGCCCTGTTTACAGTTCCATCGGCTTTCATGGCATCTTTTCCAACTGCTCTTGTATCCGGCACCTGTTTGGCTAATACAATAATTTTGTACATATAGCTTACATTTTGAATATACAAACCTACCAAAGCGCAGGCTCTAAATAAATGACCCTTATCATATCAGCTAATGAGAGTTGGTAGCTAAATCTTTATCAAATCGAGTAGGTAGATAGGGATTATTAATTACCATGCACGGCACACCAAAAAAATCCCCGAAGAATTAAGGCAAATCTTCGGGGAATTTATTTTATTGAACAAGAATCAGCTCATCCCGTCGTTATTTCTTTTCAGGTCTTAAAATAGCAGTGAAAACATTTTTGCCATTAAATAATTTCTGTGCAGTTTCCTGTACGCCTTTTGGTGTAAGCGCATTGACATACTTTTCATAATTCAAAAATCTGTCCACATTTTTCTTCTCGAGCTTTGTGCTTAGGATATAATTCAACCAGGTACTATTTTGTTTCATGGCTGTCTTGCGAGATTCTAACCATTGTCTTTTCACCTTATTCAGGTTTTCCAATGAAGGGCCTTGTGTTTTTATGCTTTCAATCTCATGATCCATTGCCTTCAACAAGGTGTCAATCTTATCGGGGCCCGTAGGCAACACAAACATAGCTGTATAGTTTTGATAAGGAATTTTAGAAACAGCCACCTGCGTGCTTCCACCATAAATCCCCTGAATTTTTTCTCTTAATTCTTCTATTATTCTGATATTCAGTATTTCGCTGAGAGCGCTCGCTTTCAGGCTCAGGTCATCGCTGAAAGGAATTTCGCCTGTTACCATCGAAATAATCATGCTCTTATCCGCCTGACCTTTATACACATTCAGGGTCTCAACACCTTTCACAGGTCTTACACCCTGATCTTTGAAATTAAATACCTTTTTAACAGATGGCAGCCCCCCGATATATTTTTCAACCAATGGTTTCAGCGTTGCTTCATCAATACTGCCCACGATAACGAAATTCATTCCATAGGCATTTTCGATACGCTCTTTATAGATTTCCAACGCCCTATTCATATCCACTTTGTCAAAATCTTCGGGACGAGGCACTCCGGGTCCCAGAGGATTGTTTTTATACAACACCTTATAGAGCGTATCTGTAAAAGCAGTTTGAGGGTCGGCCATCATAAATGCTAATTGTGCTTTCATTTTTTGCACATAAGATTTATAAAGCGATTCGTCAACTCGCGGTGAAGTTGCTTTCAAGTACAAAAGCTGAAGCATCGTTTCCAGGTCTTTTACACTACTGCTACCCGAAAATCCTTCCTGCGTACCCGACAAGGAAGCGCCGGCATTTGCTGTCTTTCCGGCTAAGGCCTTCTGAAGGTCGGTAGGTGAAAAATCGCCATAACCCATTGCATTTACAACCGACAAGACATTTTGAGCATTATATTTATCCTTCAGGCCATAATTGCTGGTACCACCATATCTGCGACCGGTTAGTAAAATTTCATCATTTTTGAAATCTGTTTTTTTGATTGTAACCGTAGTTCCATTACTCAAATTCCAGGTTTTGGTACCTAATCTTGATTCAACAGTTTGTTTTACAATCTTTCCGGCTACAGGTTCTTTACTCAACAATTTGGTAGCAACCGCCTTTTCTTCGTGGGCTTCAATATCTGTTCTGGCGGCCATATCGGTTGCCACTTTAATCAAATCTGTAGCAAGAGGCAGTTCTTTGGCATCGGGCCCCATTAATGAAACAAAAAATTCAGGTGTTTTTTGCAGCAATTTGGCAATGCCTGCCACATCTTCCAATGTAATTTGCGGAATCAATTCATTGTAATAATTATTTTCAACCTCTATACCGGGGATGGGTTCATTTGAAAGGAAATTTCTTAAATATTCGCCCACATATCTCGAAGATTCTGTTTTTTCTTTTTCCTTAAATGCTTTCTCCATACCCGCCTTCAGGTTAAGTTTTGCCCTATCAAGTTCAGGTTGGGTAAATCCAAATCTTTTGGCTCTTTCAATTTCTTCCATCAGTGCGCTTAGTCCTTTTTTGGCAGCGTTTGCATCAGATACGGCTGTAATGGCATTAAACTGGTCGTAACCGCGTGCATAACTTTCAAAATAAGTAGCGCCAAACAGAAATGGCGGATTTTCTTTTTGGGTCAGTTCGCTAAGACGGTAATTGAGCAGGGTGGTAAATATATTCTTAACAATATCATTTTTGTACTCGCCAACCGTTGTAGCCTGCACAGACGGAAAAGCGCTGTAAGCTAAAGAAATGATGTAGTTGGTTGCTTCTTTGTCTGTAACCACTTTCCCTTCATTGGTTTTATAGGGCGATACCTGAGCGTAAGTTCTTTCTCTGGCATTTGTAGGGTTTGTTAATCCGCTAAAATGTTTTTTTATCATTGCTTCTGCTTTGGCAGGATCTACATCTCCCACTACAATAACAGCCATCAAATTAGGGCGGTACCATTCTTTATAAAACCTGCGGATTGCATCAGGCTTGAAAGTCTTGATGATTGAATCTAACCCAATCGGCAGCCTGTTGGCATATTTACTTCCGGCAAAAATGTATGGAAACAACTGGCGAGTCATTCTGTCATCGGCTCCCTTTCCCAACCTGCTTTCTTCGAGGATAATGGCTCGCTCTCCTTCAATATCATCATTCAGGTAGGTAACATTATGCGCCCAGTCTTCCAGCACCTGAAAACCCTTTTCAAGATTTTCGGGCTTATCCACCGGAATCGGTAACATATACACTGTTTCGTCAAAACTGGTGTAAGCGTTCAAATCGTTACCAAAACCTACACCAATGTTTTGCAAGAAACTTACGATTTCATTCTTTTTGAAGTTTTTGGTTCCATTGAATGCCATGTGTTCGGCCATGTGTGCCAGGCCTTGCTGGTCATCATCTTCCATAATAGAACCGGTATTCACCACCAAACGCAGTTCCACTTTTTGCTCTGGCTTTTTGTTTTCTCTGATATAATAGGTAAGTCCGTTGGCAAGTTTCCCAATTTTTACTTTGGGATCAACAGGGATTTTATCATTCAGGTTTATCTGGGCAAAAAGCGTAACACAACCCAATAAAAAGAATGTAAAAAAGAACCCTTTTAAAAACTGTTTTCTTTGATTCATATACTTTGATTTAAATATTTTGAGTATTTGATTTGCATTTATTAAATATACTATGCAGTCCGTCTTTTTCTGTTTTGAATAAACTGTATGGTTTAAATCTGTGGGCGAATTTATTCATTTAGTCCTTGCACTACAATTACAATTTCGCCTTTAACATTTTTTTGAGAAAAATACGTCGCTACCTCTTTCAGGCCTCCCCGCTTGTTTTCTTCAAACATTTTTGTAAGCTCCCTGCTCACCGAGCACTGACGTTCTTCGCCAAAATAGGCCGACAAATCATTTAAGGTTTTTACCAACCGCATTGGCGATTCGTAAAAAATCATTGTCCGTTCTTCGGTTTTTAGACCTTCCAGCAAACTATGCCTACCTTTTTTAATTGGTAAAAAACCTTCAAAACAAAAACGATTGGAAGGCAAACCGCTGTTTACTAATGCAGGTACAAAAGCAGTGGCGCCGGGGAGCGATTCTACCCTTATATCATTTTTAATACACTCCCTCACTAACAAAAAAGCAGGATCCGAAATTCCGGGTGTACCGGCATCGGTAATAAGCGCCATTTTTTTTCCTGCCAAAAACTGGTCAATCAAATGTTGGAGTATTTTATGCTCATTGTGCTGATGATAAGGCGATAAAGGCGTGCGAATTTGATAATGGTTCAGGAGCTTTGCACTATTTCGCGTATCTTCTGCCAATACCACATCTACCTCCTGCAGCACTTCCAGCGCCCGGAGCGTTATATCTTTTAGGTTGCCGATTGGCGTAGGAACAAGGTATAACATGAAATGATACGAATAATAATTTACTAATTCCTCAGCGTTGTATGATTACTCTTTTATAGCCTGCTTTTTAGGATTTGAAATTAATGATACGATGATGTATGCCACCAGTATTACCGGCACAGCTGCCCATTTTAGTAATAATACAGCTATCAAAGCAATTATAACCAGAATGATTTTATCATTATTACCTTTCAAAGCCTTACTTTTAAATTTAAGGCTAATTAAAGGAATATTGCTCACCATCAGCCAACTGATGATGATGACAACAGCATACAAAATATATAATGCAGATTGAGGTTCCAGAAAGCCGGTTTTACCCAATTGAATAAGCGGCAGTGATGCGATTGTAAGTCCGGCAGCCGGTGAAGGCAAACCCTTGAAATAATAGGCTTGTTCTGTATCCAGATTAAACTTGGCCAACCGCCACACTGCTGCGCAAGGAATGAGCAGGGCGGGTATTGCCGGCCAGTTGATAAAACCTGATTGAGCTGCTTCCTGACCAGGGAGCGTTAAAGTTTCTATCAGCTTATACAGGATCATTCCGGGGGCTACACCAAAACTTACGGCATCAGCCAGCGAGTCTAACTGAGCGCCCATTTCGGAAGTGGCTTTAAACAGTCGCGCCACAAAACCATCCAGAAAATCAACTACTGCTGAAGCAAAAATAAAAGTGCCGGCATAAATAAGCGAAATACCCGAAAGCCCCAGTATATCATTTCCATCTGACCTGAAAACAAAAATGATGGCCAGGCACCCGAATACCAGATTGAGTAAGGTAAATAAATTGGGTATTTGCTTTATCATTATTTATTGCGTACTGAGTAAGATTATTAACCCACCTCTGCTATATTCAAGAATGTCTAAAACATTAATTATCAATTGCTTATACTATTTTTTCATCAATGCTTCAATGTCATCAGCTTCAATCGGCATATTCTTCATCAAGTCAATATTGCCGGTTTTGGTAAGCCAGAAGTCATTTTCAATACGGATTCCCACCTGCTCTTCCTCCACATAAATTCCAGGTTCTACCGTCAGCAGCATACCTGCTTGAAGCGGTTTTCTAAATGGCCCCAGATCGTGCACATCTACACCTAAGTGGTGAGAGATACCGTGATACAGGTATTTGCGATAGGCTCTGTTGGCAGGGTCTTCGTTTTTCACATCTGCCTTCGTAATCAGTCCTAACTTAATAAATTCTTTGGTGGCAAAGTCGCCCACTTTTTCATGATAATCGATAATGGTAATACCCGGCTTTAAAATACCGGCAGCATAACGATGCGTTCTCAAACAACTATTGTACAAATCCTTTTGACGCTTGGTATATTTCCCGTTCACGGGGATAGTACGGGTGCAATCTGCATTATAACCGCCGTATTCGGCGCCAAAATCAATCAATACCAACTCACCTTCTTTACACTCTCCATTGTTTAACACATAGTGAAGGGTGCGCGCTCTGTCGCCACTGGCAATTATACTGCCAAAACCCTCACGGGTAGCTCGATTACTCAGGAAAGAATGTACCAATTCGGCTTCAATTTCAAATTCAAACACGCCGGGTTTCACAAATTTTGCTAATCTTCTGAAGGTTATGTCCGTAATTTCAATAGCTTTTTTAATCACTTCCACTTCTTCAGGCGTTTTGATAGCTCTCAACTCCAACATTATTGGCGCCGCACGCACAAAATTATGCAATGGATAGCGCTCTTTCATTTCTTTAATGAAACGATACTGACGGGTTTCCAATAAAGAGCCTTTTCGGTCGTTCTCGTTGGTGTCCAAATAAATATTTTCTGCCGCATGTATCCATGCTTGCAACAATGGCTCCAAGGAATCTACCCACATGATTGTTTTAATGCCGCTGATTTCAGTAGCTTCCTGCATACGAAGGCGTTTGCCATCCCACTTTTCTTTTAGCTCGTTGGGCCTTACCAATACCAATACTTCTTTAAATTTTGGGTCCGGGTTGTCAGGAAAAAAGATCATCATGCTATCCTCCTGCCTGATACCTGATAGCCAAAACAGGTCGCTATTGGGCTTAAACCGATGCAGGGCATCGCCATTTTCGGGCACTTCATCATTTTGAACAAAAATGGCAATCGAGTTTTTTTTCATTTTACTTACAAACCTTTTACGGTTGTTTATAAAAATCTTAGGGTTGAGCGGTAAATATTTCATACAACAAAATTTTAAGGCAATAAAGGTAAGGAAATGGAGTGAGAGAAAGTGAGCCTTTTTTGAATTGAGGTTTAGAAATCAGCAACCGGAAAGACTGGAGGCAAAAATTAAGATATGAAATTGAATTTCAAAATTTTTCACCGAATATTCATTTTGAATATGAACAATTTAACCAAATATAATCAAAAATAATTCAGAAGATTTCCTGAGAAATATTGAAAAAAAGTTTTTATCATGGCTTTTCATTTTTCGATACCTTGCAAAAAAAATTTCAAATCTTATGAAAATCAGGTTTTTTTTAAGTTTTTCACTGTTAGCGCTGCTTCTGCCCTTCATTATGCGTGGGCAGGGTACGTTCAAATATTATTTTGACAAAGACTGGGGTCCCGTAAATAAAGAGAAAGCCACTATCTGGGGTCGCGGAATGAAGACGAATGAAGGATTAAGAGCAGATTTTTTTCAGGTTGGCAACAATCAATTGTTGGGTACTACCATATATACCGACTCTACATTAAAAATAATCAACGGGAGAAATTTAGAATACCATCCTAATGGTAAAATGGCATTGAAAAACAATTATATAATGAACAAATTGGAGGGTGAGAGCCTCGAATGGGATACCCTCGGCAATTTGACAGACTCTGTTATTTACCAAAATAATTTAGCTGTTTATAAAATGCACAAAGCATATAATCAAAACAATATTTTAATATATGTTTTAGAAGTGGATAGTATCAATAATTCTGCCAGTGAAAGGAATTTTGCAATGGATGGTTCTTTAGTATCGGAAGCATTTTTTTCCCACGGTAGAGGTTACCTTAAAACCTATGAAACAAATGGCAGTGTAAAAACAGATAGTATTTTTATAAATACGCCTTCAAAAGAAGCCACCTATCCTGGTGGGGTTGATGCCTGGAGTAGATACCTCGGCAATAATCTGAGAGCAGATGTAGCCGCCAGAGCCAATGCACCGGTAGGAGATTACACTGTCATAGTTCAATTTACAGTTGAGACAGATGGAAAACTGTCCAATATAAAAGCACTGACAAATTATGGCTTCGGCATGGAAGAGGAAGCCTTAAGAGTCATAAAATTCTCAGGAAAATGGATCCCTGCCGAAAATAACGGCATAAAAGTAAAAGCATTTCGGAAACAGCCAATTACTTTCCGTGTTAGCGGCATAAGTAATGCTTTCTAACCGACTCAAATCTTCCCATAGTTAATTTACTTCCCAAACACTAATGATGATGGTGCTGGTGCTCTTCTACCATTTTGGTAAAGTCTTCCACACTGATATCCTTATCTTCGGGTTTCACCTCTTTTTCGGCCCATTCAAACAATTTTTGGGACTGGATGCGGTTATAGCTGTCTTCAACAAACCGGCGGTCTTTCATCATGCGCTCCACATAGTCGTTCACCCAAGGTTGGTCATCCATATCCTGAATATTGCCGCCCATGTACCCCATTAGCTGTTGTTTTGCAAAAGCCTGAATCTCTTCGGGAGCTACGCTGATAGACTGATCAACAACAATTTTATCGGAAATCAAGGTCCATTTCAATTGGTTTAAAAAAGACGGCATGTCTTTTTCAATCTGCTCATCCGTTTTAGCAGGTTGCCCGTCCTGACCGTTTTGTACTTTCAGCCATTTCTTCAAAAATTCATCAGGGAAATTTACACTTGTATTGTCAACTAACTGATGAAACAATTGATCATGAATCTGGTTGCGGCTTTGAGCAGCCCAATAGTTTTGGATATCCTCTTTTATTTTATTACTAAAATCTTCTTCAGTCTTTACATCGCCTGCAGGAAAAAGCTGGTTGAAAAATGATTCATCCAACGCGCGCTTTTCATACTCCTGAACCATTGTGATTGCCAGCTCAAACTGTTTTTGTTTATTGGCTTCATCCTTAACATCTACTCCCAAGCTCTGACCAACATATTCCAGTTCTTTCTCTGCAAAAGCATCTCCAAGCGTAATCTGCAGTGTATCACCTTCTTTTTTATCGATCGCCTCTTTTCTCAGGTTTTCGGTGAAATATTTTACAGGAAAAGAATCATGTTTCACAATGCCGCCTTCTACTTTTTCGCCATCTGCTCCCAATTCAGAAAAAGTAACCGTCAGAAAATCTTCTTCATTATCCACCTCAGTTTTACCAATGCGGTTAGCATATTGATTTTGAAGTTTTTCAACTTGCTCCTTCACCATTTCATCGGTAACTTTAATATTGTAACCGGTTATTTTAAGTGAGTCCATAGCCGGAAGTTCTATTTCGGGTTTTAATCCCACTTCGAAATCAAAATTGTATTCCGCAGGATTGTTCACGTCCAATTTGGCCATATCAGTATCCATCGGTAATGGCTGAGCAAAAATTTCAATTTTCTCATTCTGCAAATAATCAATCAGTCCTTTATCCACCGATTTTAATACTTCATCCATAAAAAGAGACTGACCATACATTTTTTTTACCATTCCCTTTGGCACCATACCAGGCCTGAAACCCGGGATATTGGCTTTTTTACTATACTCTTTTAATGCTTTTTCAAATCCGGGCAGATAGTCTGCGGTATCTACTTTTACAGTAATTTTTTCGTGAAGTGTTCCTATGCTTTCTTTAGTAATTGTAGCCATAAAACGAATTAAGGTTTGAAATTAAGGTTTGAAGTTAAGCGCCAACAGAGGCAATAACCCTCAAACGTGTAACCTCAAACCTTACTGTTTTGTCCGGATGAAGGGACTCGAACCCCCACACCTTGCGGCATCAGATCCTAAGTCTGACGTGTCTACCAATTTCACCACATCCGGAATTTGTTTCCCCTTGTAATAATCCAAATAACCATCCAAATTATGAAGGGGCAGCAAAGTTAGGAGTTTTTTTTAATAAATAATAAACAAAAATTATCAGTAAACTCTATTTTAACCCGAACCTATAGAGAACTGATTTAAACAAATTTATGGATTGGCATAATTTTGAGAAAAATCAGTAAAAGAATAATGAGAAATAACAATCTGTGTGTTTTGGTGTTATTATCTGATTTATTGGAACTCAATTTATATATTTGACACAGGTTATCTTTAAAATCATTGAAAATGAAATACATACCCGTTGTAATTTTTGCAATGCTGATATGGAGCAATGCAATTTCTGCACAGCAAAACCGCGACCCGTGGAGTAATGGCGAACTCATGGAACCATCAGTTCTGGCTTCGCGTATCAGTCAGGGGAAGGCAAATAATATGCTCATTCTGGCTGTGGGGCCTGATGCACTTATCAAAGGTTCTGCAGATATTGGTGAAGCTCACGAGCAATCTAACTTGAAAAAACTAAAAAATTATCTGAAAAATGTTCCCAAAGACAAAGAAGTAGTAATTTATTGTGGTTGTTGCCCTTTTGACAGATGCCCGAATGTGCGGCCTGCCTTTAGAGCACTCAAGGAAATGGGCTTCAAAAACCCAAAATTGCTTAATCTGCCAAAAAATATAAAAGCAAACTGGTTAGATAAAAATTATCCGTCAAACTGATAAATGAATGAAGAAAATATTTTTGTTCTTTTTAATAATTCTTTTTACAGAGAACCTATTTGCTCAAAACAATGAAATAAAAGCAGGTAATCCTGCACCGGAAATTGCATTGCCTGCACCGGACGGGCAAATCATTACACTTTCTTCCCTAAAGGGCAAATTGGTACTGATTGATTTTTGGGCCAGCTGGTGCCCACCTTGCGTAAAAGAGCAACCGGAGTTAAATGCTTTGTATGAAAAACAAAGTAAAAATGTAAAAGCCGGTAAGTTTGAAATTTTGGGTGTATCCATTGACAAAAACAAAGAAAATTGGGAAAAAGCGATTAAACGTTTCAAAATTCCCTGGCCTCAGGTGAGCGACCTCAAATTTTGGAAAAGTCCGGTTACAAGTGATTATGGCATAGAGGACTTGCCGTTTAACGTAATCGTGGATGAACAAGGCATTATTGTCGCTATTAATTTGCATGGCAAAAAACTGGAAGATTTTATTGATCATTATTTAGATAAATAGAAATCAAAAATCCGGTAAGTCTATATTTTTGGAATAGGTAATTTAATATTTTACCTACGATTAACAAGTCGCTTAATTCTGATATCCACCTCATCACTCAGAATACTTATACCCCACACCTCTTACCGAGTGAAAATATTTTGGATTGCGACTGTCTTTTTCAAAATATTTTCTGAAGCAGAAGACACCTTCTTACCAGGTGACTTATTTCAGATTTGCATTTTTGAAAGAAAGGTTTTTTCATTTTTTTGAAAATCAAATATCCTAAATTAAAACTTAGCTGATGAGTTTTCTTTGGCTGTATTAATCCTATTATAATTGTTTGGGAACAAGAAAATTTCAAAAATGTCAGGATAATTAAAAAGTCAAATATGGCGTAATTTTCTGGAAAATGATAAAATGTCTCAATTGTTTTAAACTTTCAACTGAAAATTTTATCCAAATCAGAAAAGCTTATGCTATACAAATTTATTATCCTGGCAATAATGTTCACAGTTCTTTCTTGTTCTAAACAAAAAGATCCGTCTGATGGTACTAACGACGATATATTCTTAAAAGATATTAAGGATGTTACTTATGGTTACAATACCGATTCCGGCGGAAAAATGACACCTCTATTACTCGACATATATTTTCCAAATAATGCCACTACAAATAATAAATATCCCTTATTTGTTATGATCCATGGCGGTGGATATTTGGGTGGTGATAAGAAAGGAGCCGAAGATGTGTGTCAAATTATGGCTGATAGCGGTTTTATAGCTGCGAGTATTAACTATCGACTCGGATGGGACAAAGGAACAAAAGGCTGTATGGGTGATACGGCCAGTTTGATGAGAGCAGTTTATCGCGGACTGCAAGACGGTAATGCAGCCCTGAGATTCCTAATGAGCAAAGCAAAAAATTTTGCCATTGATGAGAACTGGGTTTTTATAGGTGGGGCTAGCGCCGGCAGCAACCTCGCCTTCAATACAACCTATCTTACACAAGAGATTATTCAAAAAACAAACCCCAATCTAATACTAACTTTAGGAAACGTATATAATGCAGGAAATAATGCAACCAACTCATTTACAATAAAAGGGGTTTGCAATATGTGGGGCGGAATAACTGACTCTACCTTTATAAATGAAATGAATGCAGTGCCAACCATTTCTTTTCACGGCATGAAGGATGGTGTGGTACCGTATGACAAAGGCACCTACCTTAATTGTCCAAACTACCCCCCTCTTTATGGAACCATGACTGTACATCGACAACTGCTTCGATTCAACACTCCATCAGTAGTTCATTTAAGTATCGAAGGCAATCACGGACCTGATGAATTTTCTACTTCATTCCTCATGAGCAATACTGCCTGTTTTTTCAAAAAAATAATACAGGGAAAATCCATCAATAGCATGATTTTGACCGGGTTGAACAGTAGTTGCAAGTAGGGTTTTATCACTTCAATGATTAGAAAAGATAAATAGGTATATTATCTAATCCGTTTTATGAGTTAATTTTCAGAAAAAAGTGAAAAGGAACCTGTTTAAATCAAATCAGAAACTATAATTTGAAATCAAATATCAAACGGGCAAAAAAGACAATTCAGGCACTCACTCAGAATACTTATACCCCACACCTCTCACCGAGTGAAAGAATTTTGGATTGCGACTGTCTTTTTCAAAATATTTTCTGAAGCTGAGAATAAAATTATCTATTGTTCGGGTAGTGGGATACACATTGTAGCCCCATACCGATTGCAGAATTTTTTCCCTTGGCACCACTTCGTTTTTATTTTCGATCAGCAGTTTAAGAAGCATGGCTTCTTTTTTACTCAATTGAATTTTCCCGACATTTTTTGTTTGCGCCTCCTGTGCTTTAAAATCAATAATGTTGTCGCCAAAACGATAAGTATCGCCTAAAGTATTTTTATCTTGTAGTTTTAAGTTCTTTTCTATCAGCTTTTGAATACGAAGCAATAACTCTTCAAGATTGAAAGGCTTGGTCAGGTAATCGTCTGCGCCCTTTTTGAGACCCAGAACAATATCACTGCTGGTATTTCTGGCGCTCAACATCAAAATAGGTACTTCATTATTGCTGATGCGTATGGTTTCTGCTACCGAAATACCATCCACCTCCGGCAGCATAATATCCAACACTATCAAATCAAAATATTCTTCCTTCACAGCTTTTAGTGCATGGGTGCCATCAAAGGCAGATGTTACTTCATAGCCTTGCAACTCCAGATTGAGCTTCAAGGACTCATGAAGATTCTCCTCATCCTCCACCAATAAAATACTTGGTCGTTTATTCACTTTTAAACTTTAAAATTTACTTCAAAAATACTGCCCTTCGGCTTATTAGCCTTAACAATTATGTTTGCCCTGTGTTCTGCAGCAATGAGGGCGCAAATATACAACCCCAGCCCGGTTCCTTGCTTTTTACGGGTGGGCTCATTCCCAATTCGATAAAACTTCTTGAAAATCATTTTTTTTTCGTTTTCGGGAATTCCGATTCCCTGATCCGCTACCTTCATAATTACTGCCCCATGCTTTTTTGCAAGCGTAATACTTATTGGGTTTTCTTTATCAGAGTACTTCACCGCATTTTCAAGAAGATTGTTAATCAATAGCTGCAGTAGCAGCGGATCGCCTGAAATATCGGCATCGGGCTCAATGACTTCTTCAAAAATTCTGGCAGAATACCGACTACGAAATGCCGAAACCCTATCCTGAACAAGGCTTGAAAAATCAAGCTCTTCACGGTTAAGCCGCTTCTTTTCATTTTCAAGCTGCGATGATACCAGAATATTGTTAGTCAAAAAATCGAGCCTTTTGGTTTCGTCCAATGTCGTGTTCATTAGCTTGTGCTGCTTTTCGGCTTCAAGCTCATATTTCAATAAGGTTTCCAAATTAAGTTTAGCCACAGCAATAGGTGTTTTTAATTCGTGGGTTACTGCCATCATGAAATTCTGTTGTTGCAGTTGCATCCGAATTTGCTTTCTAATAGACCGATACACAAAAAATGCTCCAATTAAAATCAGACCCAAAAACACAGCGCCTTCTCCCGTATATTTTACCCTGCCGCGAAGATAACTGTCTGTAGCCTGATGCCTTTCAGTTTCAAAAGCAGCAGTGTTTTTTGATAACTTATACTCTAATGTGGCCTGACTGAGCCTGATATTGTAAATCTGTTTGTTTTGGGCTTCCAGAGAAATATACCACCAGATTAAAGCCGCCACTATATAAAGCAATAGCAACCAAAAAACAACAGTAGCTTTGATTAAACGTCTTTTATACTTTGAATCTATCATAATGGCTCCTTTGATTTGCTGATGGCCACACCGATATTCAAAATAAATGGCAAAGGATTTTCCTTCATTTCATGCCTGAAAATGAAACGTAGCTTTCCGGATTTCAAAAACACAGGGTTATTAATCTTAATTCTATGGTCGTACAAATCATCTATATTAACACCACTCCAGTAGCCATCACTTTTTGTAAGCGGCAAGGTCAAATCCATAATTCCCAATTGTTTACCTGCCGTATCCTGAATGGAAAGCAGGGTAATCAAATGAGTAAAGGGAAATTTTTGGCTATGCCTAACTAAGATGTACAAATCATACAAGGCGCTGTCTTTAACATCCAGTTCTACAATGGCGCTTTGGGTCTTTACCCAGGCATGTTGCGGTATGTTTGCTGCTTTTTCCATTACCTCTACTTCATGGCAGGATGCCATAAATATTAAAATAATCCACAATAATATGCTCGCAATAATTTTCAATTCTTATTCTTTATTGCAAATGTAAGATGAAGGCAACTATTCTGCCTCTGAATTATAAACCAATAGATGCCGATTTTATGTGATAAATCATGTTTTTGAGCGGTATTGATGCATAATTGGTTGATATAATCGTATAACTTTGCAAATAAATTATCATTTATGGACAGACCCATAAGAGTTTTAATTTCAAAGGTCGGTTTAGACGGCCATGACAGAGGCGCTAAGGTAATAGCCACCGCTTTGCGCGATGCGGGTATGGAAGTGATATACACCGGCCTGCGCCAGACGCCCGAAATGGTAGTAAATGCAGCTTTGCAGGAAGATGTGGATGTAATAGGCATCAGCATTTTGAGTGGCGCTCACATGACCGTTTTCCCCAAAGTGATAAATCTAATGAAGGAAAAAGAAATGAATGATGTACTGCTGATAGGTGGTGGAATTATTCCCGATGATGATGCTGTTGAATTAATAAAAATGGGTGTAGGAAGGATTTTTATCCCCGGCACCAATACCCACGATATAGACACTTATATTGGAAATTGGGTGAGCAAAAACCGCAAGTTTTAAATATTGGGCAAACGAAGACGCTTTCTTTTTGAATAAATACGAATGGCCACAATTGATATCACACAAATGGCCAAATTGATATCATTGTGAAAATTGAAAAGCTTATCAATTGTAATATAAATAATCCCGCCAATAACACATACAGTTGCATACAACTCGCCCCTGCGTAACAACATGGGGGGTAATCCACAAAAGATATCGGCAATCAGACCGCCAAATGTGGCAGTAATCACTCCCATCACCAATGCATAAAGATCATTGGAGCCATTTAGTTTTGCCACTTCTATACCGGCAGCCGTAAATAGCCCCAGCCCCACTGCATCCGTAAAAAATATGGTGCGCCTGAAATTATTAACCCGGTCTTTTACCAAAAAAGTAATAATAGCGCCTGCAAATACCAGGCTGAAAGCAAAATTGTCATTGAACCAAACAAGCCTCTGAGAATTGAGCAATAAATCCCTCAAGGTACCGCCGCCATAAGCCGAAACAAAAGCAACTACAAAACCACCAAAAATATCCAACTTGGATCCACGGGCTTTAAATGCCCCTGCCAAAGCAAAAACAAAAATTCCGGTATATGTAATAATATCGAGTACCGTCATAAATCAGTGCAAAAGTAAAGCGAAAGAATGAGTATTTTATATTGATTTATTTTGAAAAAATTTTATGTACGTTTGTGAAAACCGATTCTCATGATTTTTGAAACTATTTTATTTGAAATTGAAGGCAATATTGCCATTATTACCATCAACAGGCCGGATAAACTCAATGCACTCAATACCACTGTTGTTGAAGAATTAAGAAAGGCAATAAAGGAAATTATCAAGAACCCGGAAATCAAATCGGCCATCATCACCGGAAGTGGCGAAAAAGCCTTTGTAGCCGGAGCCGATATTGCCGGTTTCAAAAATATGGATGCCGTATCGGCCCATGAACTTTCCAGAAAAGGCCAGGCGCTTTTTGACAGGATAGAAAACAGCCCAAAACCTATTGTTGCTGCTGTAAATGGTTTTGCATTGGGGGGTGGTTGCGAACTGGCTATGGCCTGCCATTTCAGGCTGGCAAGTTCCAATGCAAAATTTGGGCAACCGGAAGTAAATTTGGGATTAATTCCGGGTTATGGCGGCACCCAACGATTAACTCAATTAATTGGTAAAGGAAGAGCTTTGGAAATGATGCTTACAGGCAATATGATTGACGCAGTTACCGCATTCAACTACGGACTGGTGAACCATGTTGTGGGATCGGCCGAATTATTGCTGAAAGCAAAATCCATCTTGAGCATTATCAATACAAAGGCCCCATTAGCCATTGCGGGGTGCATTGAGGCTGCCCAACTTACTTATGAATCTGAAAAAAGAGGCTACGAAAAAGAGGCTGAAATTTTTTGTAAACTCATTGTTTCAAAAGATGCAAAGGAAGGGATTGATGCTTTTTTGGAAAAGAGAAATGCAACTTTCAGGGGAAATTAATACAAACAAATGCTGCAAAAATCAACACTTGAATTTTTAACTCAACTTAGGACAAACAATAATAAAACCTGGTTTGATGCCCATCGGCAAGAATATCAGAACGCCAGAGCAGATTTTGCCAATTTTGTTGACAATATAATTACTGAGGTCAGCAAAAAAGACCACAGCATACAGCATCTGAAATCAAAGGACTGCATGTTCAGAATAAACAGGGACATTCGGTTCTCAAAGAATAAAGAACCGTATAAAACTAATTTCGGCGCTTTCCTTGCCGCCGGTGGCAAAAAATCGCCACTTGCAGGGTATTATTTCCATCTGGAACCGGGCCTTAGTTTTGCAGGCGGCGGCTTGTGGATGCCGGCTGCCGAGCCACTGCAAAAAGTAAGACAGGAAATAGATTATAATTTGTTCGATTTCAAAAAAATCATCAAAAACAAAACCTTTAAAGAAATTTATGGTGAGTTGACTGCTGAAAACGGGCAGAAACTTACAAGGGTTCCCAAGGGCTATGAAGCGGATAATCCTGCAGCCGAGTATCTGAAATTTAAAAGTTTTGTGGTAATGAAAGGCATATCTGATGCAGAATTAACTTCAGAAAACCTGACTAAAAATATTTTAAAAGCATTTTATACACTGCAACCGCTTATTTATTTTCTTAATGAAGGTATTAATTCCTGACTTTTCAAAGGAAATTGTCTCTTAATATCAACAATTTATAAAGTAAAACATTTGTTTTTGGTATTGATGCAACCTAAATATTTAAAAGGGCATCACTTGAAATAATAATATCATCAAAATAATCTGTTGTTTTACAGAATTTTATAGTTAAATTTGATATACTAAATTCATGATCATGCCTTACAAAAAAACAATTTTAGTATTACTTGTAATCGTTTCATTTATTGCTGTCGGTTCGGCAAATGGTTTTTTGAATAAAGCAAAAAACCTGAAGGTGCTGCCAAAAAATATTTCGGATGAAGCGCTGGACAGTATCATGCAATCTTATAATGTAGCCCTGGGGGTGGAGTGCAGTTTTTGCCACGTAGTAAAGGATGACATGCCTGATTACGCATCTGATGAAAATCCTGCAAAGGAAGTAGCCCGCAAAATGATTGCCATGACAATTGATATTAATAAAAAATATTTCAATACCGATCCCAAAATTCATCCTGCATATTTAAATACGGTAAGGTGCTTCACCTGCCATAAGGGTGATGCCTATCCGCAGGGACAGGAATAAAAAAAAGTTGCCGCGACAAATTACCGCAGCAACTTTAATAAATTTTTCTATCCTCAATTAGAAACAATATTTTCCTTCACTGATAAGGGCATTAGCGATATTTCTGCGTGCCTGTTTGGAATTAAACGGTTCGGCTTTTGTGAAACGACGGAGGCCCATCAGTATCATCCTTTGTTCGTCGCCTTCGGCAAATGCATTAACCGCATCTTTTCCTGATTTGTTTACTTTATCGGCAGCATCATACAGATAGGTTCTCATAATGTCGTTTATTAACGATGATTTTTCTACTCCTCTTTGAGCATTAATTTTCATGCAACGCAACAATACACTCTCTGCATGGAAAATATCAATGGCCATATCTGCAATATTCATCAATACCTCTTGTTCCTGTTCAATATTCATCATAAATTTTTGTACCGCAGCGCCCGAAACCATCAAAATTGCTTTTTTCAAATTGCCGATTAACTTTAGTTCTGCTGCAAATGGCGCATCATCTTCTCCGCCAAACTCAGGAATACTCATCAACTCCTTCTGAACTTCCATTGCAGGCCCCATAAGCCCAAGACGGCCTTGCATGGCACGTTTGAGGGTCATATCAAGCGTCAGCAAACGATTAATTTCATTTGTTCCTTCATAAATCCTGTTAATCCGGCTGTCTCTGTACGCCCTGCTGATATTGTACTCTGCACTGAAACCATTTCCACCATGAATCTGTACCCCCTCATCAACCACAAAATCAAGGGTTTCGCTGCCATACACTTTAAGCATGGCACATTCAATAGCATATTCTTCTGCTGCCCCCAGCAAAGCTTCATTATACGGCTTACCTTCTTCCTTTAACTTTTGATACCAGTTTTCAACCCAACTGGCAGTGCGGTACAAACCGGTTTCGCAGGCAAAAATATCAATGGCCATCTGCGCCAGCTTGTGTTTGATGGCTCCAAAGTTGGCAATGGGTTGTTTAAATTGTTCTCGGGTTTTTGCATACTGAATGGAAGTATTGCAGGCCCGCCTTGCACCACCCAATGCCGCCGCACAAAGTTTCAAACGGCCAATATTCAAAATGTTGAAGGCAATGCGGTGTCCTTTGCCGATTTCGCCCAATACGTTTTCTACGGGCACTTTGGCATCTTGAAAATATAATTGAACGGTAGAAGACCCTTTAATTCCCATTTTTTTCTCTTCGTGTCCCTGAGTAAATCCCTCTGTGCCTCTTTCCACAATGAAGCCGGTAAACTTATCCCCATCCACTTTGGCAAAAACGGTATATACATCTGCGAAACCACCATTGGTAATCCAGCACTTCTGACCGTTGAGAATATAATATTTTCCGTCTTCGCTCAATTTGGCAGTAGTTCGGGCGCTAAGTGCATCGCTCCCACTGTTTGGCTCGGTTAATCCATAAGCGCCGGCCCACTCTCCTGAAATGAGTTTTGGAATGTATTTTTCTTTTTGTTCCGCTGTGCCGAAATATAATATTGGCAAAGTACCAATTCCTGTATGTGCTGCAATGGCCACTGCATAAGAGAAACCTGCTCCCAGATATTCATTAATAATAGTGGAAGTGATAAAATCTTTGCCTAAACCACCATATTCTTCGGGAAATGAGGTTGCCAAAAGACCTTGTTCTCCTGTTTTTTGAACCAACGATTTCATCAATCCGGGCTCCAGAGCGTCAATACGGTCGAGTATGGGCATCACCTCTGCTTCCAGAAACTGATTACACATATCCTTTATCATTAGTTGCTCCTCGTTAAATTCATCAGGAGTATAGGTATCTGCAAATTGCGATTCCTTAATAAGCCATTCAGCGCCTTTTATTGTTTGAGCCATAATTGAATTGATTTAAAAAATTATTCGAATTGTTTTGTTTTTAGCATTATCGTTAATAATAATTTTACAGCTTTTATAAAATTAGAAAAAGAAGACTAAAATCAAATATTTCTGTTAACTAAAAAATAAGAACTATTTCAAATTTTCATATACAATCTTAAGCACTTCCTTGCACACTTCTATTTTTTCTTCGCTTACTCCTTCCAAAGCTTCTTCTACCGTTTCTCCTGCTAATGAATAACAATGATCCTGCAATTCCTGCGCTTTTCTGGTAAGAAAAATCAGGTTTTTTCTTCTGTCGGTTTTTGATGCAATCCGTTTTACCATTCCAGCTTTTTCCAAATTATCCACCAGCCTTGTCATGCTGGGCTTGTCTCTAAACGTGGCATTGCATAAGTCCTGCTGACTGATGCCATCCTGCTTCCACAAATGATACAAAACACTCCATTGCTCAATCGTTAAATTCAAATCGGCATGATTGAATTTTTTCTGCAATCTACGGGCGATGGCCGTATTGGCTACACCTGTAATAAAGCTATACAATTCACTCCTCTTAAAATGGTTGTTTGGCATACAGTTGTTTTAACAACTAATCGAAAATAGTATTATTTTTGAAATAAATCAAGCAAAATCTATTTATTGATTTAAATCAAAAATGTTGTCAGGTAAAACTTTAAGATACAAAAATTCAACTATTGGATATCTAAGGATTGACGGCGGCAAGCAGCTTGCCTTTTGTTTTCCGGGTTTTGGTGAGCCGTCAGAATCGTTCTCAATTTTTAAGGGCTATTTGAAAAATTATACTTTAATAGCCTTAGACCTTCCCTTTCAGGGCACAACCGACTGGCAGGAAGGATTGGACATAGCGCCCGAACAGTTTTGGGAAATATTGCAACTAATAAAGACGCAGGAAAATTTTTTTGATAAAGCCCCGATAGCCTTGATCGGCTACAGTTTAGGCGGACGGCTGGCACTGACCATGCTGGAAAATTACTCCGATAAAATTTCATTCACACACCTGATAGCCTCCGATGGTTTGAAAATTAATTTTTGGTACCGCATGGTTTCACAAACACATTTGGGAAACAAAATATTCAAATTCACCATTCATCACCCCGGGTGGTTTATCAATTCGGTGTCGCTTATGAAAAGGATGCGCCTAATAAATAAAACCTCTGAAAAATTAGTAAGTAATTACCTACACAATGCAGTGGTTAGAAAACAGGTTTATGATGTGTGGACGGCTTTCAGGTACTTCAAACCCAACCTAAAGAAAATAAAACTGATTATTAATAAACAGGAAAAGCCGGTCAAAATAGTAATGGGGCGATTTGATAAAGTAATTCCGCCAAGACTTGGCCAAAAATTCCAATACGGTATTGAAGAATATTCTACATTAACCATTATTGAATCGGGGCATCAAATACTTCAACCCAAACACGCGCAGGGTATTTCAAAAGTGTTGGAATTGTAAAATTATTTTTGCGAAAACAGAGCCTTTTTTAAAAGCAAAGATGGTTTTACAAGGCTTTGTATGGACTATGGCGCTTCTTGTTGCCTTAGTTTTTTGTATTGATAAAAAAATCAAGACCATTGTCGTAATGCCCAGCAATGCCTCACCCCAGCCCTCTCCTCACGGAGAGGGAGTAAGATTCGTATATGTTTCAGATAGCGAGCGTAGCGAAGAAATCTTATTATTATAAAAACAACGTCATTTCGCAGCGTAGCGAAGAAATCTTAACGTTCTGGGAGCAAAAGATTTCTCACTTCGCTTCGCTTCGTTGCCAATGACATAATTTGCAGTAATCTAGTAATCAAGAACTTTTACATTATATTTATTAATCAATCTCTCCAATGTTTTTTTCTCTTTCAGCATGATTTGTTCTTGATATTTTTCTATCCCTTGCTCTATATATGCCGAACCGTTGGTTAGTAAATTATAAAAAGCGGCAGCTATTTTTCTTGCACCTGCCTTAATGGCCACTTTTGAATTTTTACGAGCCCTTAATCTTCTCATATAACTACCAATAGCAATATACTTACTGGTGATTAAAGATTGGGCGATTTCTCTAAATATTTGCCCTGCCCTTGATTGATTCTTCATTCGAGACCTATGGCTTCTTAATCCGCTCTGGTTGTGTCCCGGAGCAAGACCACACCAGCTTACAAAATTTTTTACTGTTGGAAAACGGCTCATGTCTGCACCTACTTCACCCAATAGCTTTAAAACAGAATAGTTGGTTACTCCGGGCAAACAATTAGTATCTACACCATAAATATTTAACAGTTTCTGATTTAAATCTTCAATTTGAGGTTTGTGATGGCGGATGGGTTTTGCCTTATGGATAGCCTCTATTTCAGGTTTGTTTTCATTAAGAGTATCGAGTATATCTTCTATTTTCTTATCAATAATGTTTAATTGAACCTGATGAACTTTCCATAATTTTAAATTCTGTTCCAATAAAAACAACCAGGTTTCATGGTAGTTGCCTTCCAATGCCTGTTTGACTTCCTCTGATTTATTCTCTGTGATTTTTTGGTGACATAAACTTAACAAAACTTCTTTATCTCGCTCTCCTTTTATGATTGCTTCTATAATCCGGATACCGCTTGCACCATGAATTTGAGAAAGAACCTCGGTTAATTTAATATTCATCAATTCCAATGCCTTTTGCATTTTATTTACATAAGCACTCCCCATGATGATAACATCTTCACGTTCTCGAATCATCATTCTTAATTCTTTAAACTTTCCTTTGGGGATATAACTTTGACGAACTAATCCGGCTGCAAACATTTTTTGTATCCAACACGCATCCGCAACATCTGTTTTGCGTCCTTTTACTTGTTTAACCTCCTTGGGATTAACCAAACAGACTTCAAATCCGGCTTCTTCAAGCATTTGGTAGAGCGCTATCCAATAGATACCCGTTGCTTCCATACAGACCCTTTCAATATGGTCGCTTTTTAAATCTTCAATACATTGCCGATAGCCTGCCGTAAAGGTCGCATAGCTACGTACATGTATCCCGTCTGGTGATACAAAAATTTCGCGAGAGCCAATATCAATGGCTGCTGCATGGCTGTTTGCTTGATCAAAACTTACTAACTTTGCCATAATTCTTTTTTTTAAAGAGTTAAAGAAAAAAGTAGATTTCGGCCTGTGCAGGTTTAGAAAAAAAGCAAGCTGCCAAGGGGGAATATCGTATTATCGATATCACCAAACATTGATGAACCAGTGCACAGAACAATGCTCGAAAGGAGGTACTAAGGACACTATCCCGACGAAGTGCTACGCTGCCGGAATCTGCTTTATTTTTGCGAATTTAAGCCAATGTCATTGATTGCATGGATTTTTGGCACCCCAAAATTTACCCTCGAAATGACGATGCTATTGATGTGTCGTTCGCGCCCTACTTCAACGTCATTTCGCAGCGTAGCGAAGAAATCTTATTATTATAAAAACAACGTCATTTCGCAGCGTAGCGGAGAAATCTTATCATTATTAAAACAACGTCATTTCGTAGCATAGCGAAGAAATTTTATTGTTTTGAAAAAGAGGAGTTCTCTCACTCCGCTTTGCTCCGTTCGAGATAATCGAATTAAAGCCACCGTCATAGAACCACAAAAATTAACTGAGAGAAAGAAAAGCGATATACTTTAGTTTTGCAGCATGTGGCCGATGATTATCATATCTGTTTTATTTATGTTCTACGCAGGGATAATAATTTTTTATAACAGAAGCTGGAAGGCTATGCCTTTATTTCAACCTGCCAAAACAACTCCAAAGAAAGAGATAAAATTTTCAATCATCATTCCTGCAAGAAATGAAGAGAAAAATATTGGGTTGTTATTAAATTCTCTTTTGATTCAAAATTATCCAAAAGAATTTTTTGAGATTATTGTAGTTGATGACCATTCTACCGACCATACAGCTCAGGTTGTAAAAAACTTTTCTGATGTTAATTGCATCAGCCTTAAAGACGATCAAATAAATTCTTATAAAAAGAAAGCCATTGAAACAGGTATTGCTGCTGCACAAAACGAATGGATTGTGTGTACCGATGCCGATTGTGTGGCACCGATAAACTGGCTAATGACTTATTCTTCATTTATAAAAATGCATCAACCTTCTTTTATAGCTGCTCCAGTAAAATTAGTATCATCATTGGAAGCTGATTATTCAAAATTAAACATTCTTCAGATTTTTCAATCCTTGGATTTCATAACGCTTCAAGGAATTACCGGCGCATCGGTCTTCAAAAAAGTACACAATATGTGCAACGGAGCTAATCTCGCTTACCGAAGAGAGGCGTTTTATGAAGTAGGCGGCTTTAAAGGTATTGATGATATTGCCAGTGGAGATGATATGCTGCTTATGCATAAAATATGGAAGAAATATCCTGATGGTGTACATTACCTCAAATCAAAAGAAGCCATTGTAGAAACGCTTTCTGCCGATAGCTGGAAGTCATTTTTCAATCAGAGAATCCGATGGGCAAGCAAAGCAAAATACTATGAAGACAAAAAGATTTTTTCGGTTTTGCTATTAGTTTATCTTTTTAATATTTCTTTTTTGTTTCTGTTCATAATGGCGCTATTCAGTATTCAATATTTATATTTCTTATTCACACTTTGGATTTTAAAAACAATTATAGAATATCCTTTTATTTCTAATGTCAGCCGTTTCTTTAATAAACAAAATGTACTCAAATACTTTTTCTTTTTTCAACCTTTACATATTTTCTACACAATTTTAGCAGGTTTTCTGGGCAGTTTTGGAAAATATGAATGGAAAGGAAGAAGGGTGAGATAATATTAAACGAATTCGCTCATAATTTTTTCACGCTATTTCACAATTATTTTATTTCCGGGAAAAGTTTTTATTGTGGCAATATTTGTTTTGTTATCCATTTTATAAACGATCGGTTTGCCATTAGCTGCTGTAATTTTCATTCCATGAGGAATCAGAATTTTACACTCTCCGTTTAGTTTCGGAGTAACGACAGCCTGTGTCAGCTTACCATCCCTCCAATCTATATCTACCAGATGATTGCCCCTCGCCATCAAACCTCTAATGCTTCCCGTAGCCCAATCTGCAGAGCCGGGCAATGCCGGTAAAAACCGAATCACATCATCCTTTCCATGACTTTGCAATAACATTTCGGCAATACCTGCGGTAGCTCCAAAGTTGCCATCTATCTGAAAAGGCGGATGCGCATCAAAAAGATTGGGGTAAGACCCGCCGCTGAAATGGTCTCTTTTGTCGCCAAAAACGATTGGCTGCAATAAGCCATTAAACATCGTAAGCGCATGATCGCCATCACCCAGCCTTGCCCAGAAGCATATCTTCCAGGCCTTGCTCCAACCGGTACCGCCGTCACCCCGCAAACCAAGGGTCTTTTTTGCGGCAGCTGCAAAATCGGGCGTATCCCAAAGAGTAATTTCATCATAAGGATGCAGACCAAACAGATGAGACACATGCCTGTGCTGCGGCTCGGCAGAAGGCCAGTCGTGCAGCCATTCCTGTATGCCGCCATCGGTAGGACTAATTTGGTTAGGCGCCAGATTATCTTTTGCCTGCTGCAAATTATTTGCAAAAGACCGGTCTATATTTAAAATTTTTGCAGATTCAATAGCAGCCGTAAAAATATTTCTGCAAATCTGCATATCCATTGTAGGCCCCATACAGGTATTGCCCTTGAAGCCATTGGGCATGATGTATGTATTTTCGGGAGAGTTGGAAGGCGCCGTAACGAGCCAGCCATGCGTTTTTTCTTTTATTAAAATAGATTGCAGAAACTCCGAAGCGCCTTTAATAACAGGATAGTAAGTCCTGAGAAAATTTTTATCTTTTGTGAACAGGTAATGCTCCCAGATATGGGTAGCCAGCCAGGCCCCGCCGGTAAGCGTAGAACCCCAATCGGCGCCTTCGCCCGGTGAGGTATAAAACCAGGGATTACTGATGACATGCGCTACCCAGCCATTTGCATCATAATATTTTCTTGCAGTCTTTTGACCATTTGGCAGCAAGTCTTTTGTGAACCTGAAAAGCGGCTCGGCCAGATCATAAAGATTTGCGGCGTTTATCAGCCAGTAATTCATCTGTATATTTATGTTGAGATGGTAGTCCCCATTCCAGGGAGTTTGGTACTCCACAGCCCAAAGACCTTGTAGATTGGCCGGCAATAGCCCCGGTCTGGAGGAACTGATTAATAAATATCTTCCATAGTTGAAATACAACACCGGCAACTGATTGTCGTTATTTCCTTTGGAATAATGAATCATTCGCTCAAGTGTAGATAGCGTGTCAACAGCCGTTTTTTTCATCGGCGCTGTCCATCGGCAACGATTGAACCAGTTTTGATATTTTTTGGCTGAAGCATTTTTAGCCACACTGAAATTTACTTTGATTTTTCGTAAATCCTGTGTTGCTTTTTTTATAACATCCTCCTGAAGCAGGCCTCCGGCTTTGTAATTATAATTGGTTCGCATAGCAACAGCCAGTACTATTTCTGTTGCATTTGATATTTGCAAAGAACTATCAGAAGAACTTATACTTCCATCATTAGCAATGGTTTTTAAAACGGTTGCATACTCCATTCCTTTATCTTTACCGGAGGGCAGCTGGCCATACATCACTATTTGTCCTTTGGAAGCTTTGTTTTTCAAGAGGTTTTCTTTTCGGTAAAGCGATAGTTTTAAATCAAGCCCTCCTTTTTTTGCACTTCTTATTTTAATCCAAATGACATCATTTATAAAATCAGTGAAAACCTCCTCTGTTATCATATTGCCATCCCGTTTATAAGAAAATGAAGAAGTTGCATTTTCAATATTCAAAATTCTTTTGTAATCTGATATCGTTTGTGCAGGTTGATTCCATTCAATAAATAAATCACCCATTGTTTGATAGCAACCATATTTATCCTTAGCTCCTGCTCCAAAACCCGAACCTCGTCCTTTTGCCACAAAATGCTTCATCAGCAAACTCTGCGCTTCTTTGTTTTTTCCTTCGAGAAGCAAGTCCTGTATGGGTTTCAGGTATTTATACGCATCATCCAAATCAGCATCCTGCGGACCGCCCGACCAAAGTGAAATTTCGTTTAAAGCAATACGTTCTTTCTGAGTATCTCCAAAAACCATAGCGCCTAACCGCCCGTTACCAAGCGGCAGCGACTCGCTGAAATGCCTTGCAGGTTCTTTAAAATAAATTTCGACATCAGTTTTTTGTGCTGATATTGTATTGGAGAGGCCAATAAACAAACCGAAAAAAAAGAAAGAATAAAAAAAAGAATATCTGAAAAAGCTCTTTAACATAAGGATGAAGTTTATCGGTAAAGATAGCCAATGTTATGCAAGAAGGCAAGCCATTTTTAAAAAACGAAGCATTAAAAAACCGGTAACAATACTGAATCTGTTGTTAATAATAGAACAAAATTATTAGATTTTTTAGTAAAATTAATTTTAGTTGCATCGATACTACAGAGTGTATTTTCTATCTTTTTTATGATGAACAGGGATTTTTCAGTAGCCTTCAAAGCTACTGAAAAGTACGTAAGCATATTTGACGAGTATCCCCGCAACTCCTATTTCTCAGATGTGGATAAGAAATACTTCCGGCTTTCGCATGTTACAGTTGCGTAATGCTGCCAACAAGATGATCTGGATATAATATATTATGTATTTGGTCAGGCAGCACAGAAAGAGGTTGCGAGCATTTTCGATTCGAGAATTACTCTTTCCTCGTCGTTTTGCAGTTTCCTGCAAAATTGGGGATAAAATGGTGAAGCCGAAATTCAAAGCTGCGAAAAAGTTTATAAAATAATTTTTCTCACCTATACCTGCCCTACTTCCTCACGTTTCACCTTTTCCCTACCCGTCATACCGCAGCCTTTCTGATCGTCATTTCATCCTCTCCCAACGTCATATTAACCGAAGGAAGATATCTCATCGTTTTGGAAGAAAAAGATTTCTCACTCCACTGCGTTCCGTTCGAAATGACCGGTACTATTGAGGTGTCGTTTCGCCACTCCTTAATCGTCATTTCGCAGCGTAGCGGAGAAATCTTACTGTTTTGAAAACATGGAGATTTTTCACTCCGCTTCGCTCCGTTCAAAATGACGATGCAAAAGGAACTCCGTTCAGAATAACGGAATGAAAAATCATTTTTTTAACATCCTTTTTCAAGGCCATCCCAACGAAACACGCGAAATGCGGTTAATTTTTATTATTCTGATTTACAATTACTTTATAAAATATTCAAAATACTAACAAACGGTAGCCTTTTATGATTTCTCATTTTTGTTCATCGATAAAATGTTGGCATTCATCGATAAAATAAGGCAGTTCATCGAATTTTTTAAAAACACCCTTTTTTTGGTTTTATGTTTGCCCTGTTAAACAAAATTTTTATAACAATTAAAACAAATTAAAATGAAAACAAAAAACCTTTAGCGTCGCAAAGTTTTTCAGGTTTTAAATCTATCTACACAAACCTTGAAATGCTTTTTAAAATTTACAAAACCCCTCTACAACCAACCAATTATTTTTTTTTACCAAACCCTCGGGTTTTTAAATTTTAAAATCACACAATTATGAAAAAATTATTCTTTACACTTACACTTAGCTTTTTTGCTACTTTTATTTTTGCACAAACTGATATCGTTTGGGGCATTGGAACCGGTAGCAGTAATCAACTAAAAAAATTCAGTAACGTAGGCGCTAATACCGGTTTAACATTTAGCAGTCCAACTTCTTTTAGTACAAATTACGGATCTGCTGCATTAGGAATAAGCCAGGATGGCGGTTACCTGTACTATATTCCCTATGGAGATAACGCAGGAGGCGCAGGAAATGGGAAATTTGACATTCGTTCAATAAAAAATAATGGCAGCAGCGATAAGGAGAAAATTAATGATTTTGATATGAACGGCTCAGGTAATGATAATGGATTAGGTTTTGTAAGGCTCGGTATTGACCGACAAAATGTGGGGTGGATTATTGCAGGCGAATCTGACGCTAATACATTAGCTATTTATCTTGGTAAATTTCAGGCATCTAATACCGGAACTGCTACCGGAGCAGCTGCACTTGGGAAAATAAGTATTACCGGAATTACCGGTTTGGTACCAGGCGACTTTTCAAATGGTGATTTGTGCCTGGATGGTGTCGGCAACCTATATGTTCTGGCAAATAATGGCGCAAATGCCACCAGAATATTCCAGATCAAAAAAGCAGATTTAACTGCTGCAGTAAGTGCCAATAGTATATCTCATACAACTCCGATGAAATTCATCGCCCTGGCACAAAAAACTGATGGCACAGGTCTTGAGGGGAATGCCAACGGTCTCGCTTTTTCTTCTACCGGTAATCTTTATCTGTCCACAAACAATAAGATCTATTTTATCACTGCATCTTCATTTAATACACATACCGGTATTGTTAATTTTGCTGAGGTAGCTGATAACGGTTGGGGGCTTTCGGATTTAGCTACTAATTTTGATGTTCAGACACCATTGCCCACCATTTTCGGTAATAATATTAGCGCCACCTCCAAAAACGGACAATTAAGTGTACAATGGCAGTCATTGAACGAAGTAAACAGCACAGGCTATACCGTAGAAGCTTCCAAAGATGGTAATAACTGGGTGCCTATCGGTACTGTACAGTCTCTGGCTTCAAACGGTAATTCTTCAGGTACGCTGGATTACAGTTTCTCTACCAGCACACTACCCATTAGTCTGGCAGGCCTGAGTATTGCATTCCTGCTCGGAGCCATCTTTAAGTCAAGAATCGTGAGACTGATTATTGCAGTGGTAGTGGTTGGCACTGTGTTCTCTTGTTCTAAGAACATGAACGAACAGGTAAATGCGAATAAATTCGACAACCTCTATATCAGGGTATCCGGTAAGGACATCAATCAGCATACCAACTATTCTAAAGTTGTAAAAGTTCAAAATTTGTAGATAGATAGGTTTTCGTTTTAAAGGTAAACCGCCCTTGGGGCGGTTTTTTCGTTTTTAGAAAACTGCTTCCGGCCACCAATAATCGGTAAATTATCTAATTTATTCATAATTAATTGTAAACAAAACAATAAAAAAAGCCGCAAATAACCGCAAATAGCAGCTATTTATCCTATTTGGGCATCATATCGGTTTAAAATGTATTTTATTGATTATCAATGTTTTATCATTTAATTGTTTATTTTTGACGCTTTATAACCCACTCTATTTTTGTTTCTCAGACACCTTTTTTCGTCTGATCTTTGCACTGTCAACAACAAAAAACTGACTTTACTGAATCCGGATTTTAGATATTTTACCTGAATTGCTTCCATTGTTTTGTTTGTCGGAGCGTGAGCAGGCCAGAGTGAAGAAAGATATTTTTTTAACAACAAAAACAAAAGGAGAAACTATGAAAAAAGTAGTATTAAAATCAAGAATCGTAGCTTTAGGAATAGCTGCATTATTTACAGTTTCATTAACTGCATGGGCCATCAGCCCTAAAGAAGGAAATAATCCATCGCAAATCGAATATATCGGATATATCAACAATCAGCCCGTTTATCATCTGGCATTGAACAATCTTACCGAAGGTAAATACCTGATCTCTGTTCGGGATACCGATGGCAATGTGTTGCACACCGAAAAATTAGAAGGTAAAAAAATAGAACGCAACTATCAGTTTGTGGATGCCCCTTCGGATTATTACACCCTTATTTTTGTAATTAACAACCTTTCTACAAATAAAGAAAGTGTGTATAAAATTTCCAAAACCAATGAGGTAAAGGAAAGCATTAATGTAAACAAATTAAAATAAGCCAAAAGCCATTGACCCTAATTTTGCAGTTTGCTGCAAAACGGCAAAACAAAAAAACCCGGCAAATGCCGGGATTTTTTATGCCTGTAAGTTTTTTTTATTATCCTGCCATATCAGGAATATCTTCGGCTTTATAAAGACCCTCATCTAATTTTTTCTTGGTTTCAGTAAAAGCACGAAGCGTTTCAATTTCATATTACTGAATAATATTTCATTAAGCTATCAGAAATGAAAATATAATTCACCTCACTCAAAGTCTTATTTAATTTTGGTATTTCGATGATGCCACTAAATTTAATAAGGCTACCGGAAATGTACCTTTCTCTGAAGTAGGGACCAACATCTGGTTTTTAGGCGATCTGGCTACCAACTATGCTCCTAATACTCCGCTACCGGTAATCTTCGGTGATGTGAAAGCTGTAAGCATGAATGGTAAATTAATTGTTGAATGGCAATCATTAAATGAGTCAAATTGCCGGGGATATACGATAGAATCATCAATATAATTGTAATAGTTGGCACAGTATTTTCTTGTACAAAAAATATGAGTGACCAGATCTATAAAAATAAATTTGAAAACCTCCTTATCCGAATTGCAAATAAGGATATCAATCAAAACATAAATTATTCAAAAACCGTAAAGGTTAAAAATTTGTAGATAGGTTTTCGTTTTAAAGATGAGCTGCCTCCGTAGGAGGTGGCTCTTTTTATATAATATTGATTATCAATTATTTTTTAAAATAATCATGTTATTATTACATAATATTGTAAAGTTTTTTACAATTTTTGGCTAATTCTTTTTTTGAGGTGCTATTATTATCTTTATGGTTATGGGACAAAAGGAAAAACAAGTAGAATCAAATGTAATATTTGAATTAAGCCGAATGATGGTACCGCGTGATTTATTAGGCTTTTTTGATATTGCGGAGGTAAAAGAATTCCACAAAGAATGGTAAATTATATTATGGGAAAAGCGGGAGCATGTTCCCACAAAGCTTAAAGGGTTTTCAGATGTAGTGTTGGATGT
>JAMLGU010000006.1 GCA_023957575.1 Chitinophagaceae bacterium
TGTTTTCTTGTACAAAATATTTGGAAAAACTAAATGAAAATCCTAACGGGGCAGACCCTGATAAGGCCAATCCGAATCTGGTAATATCTACAGTGCTTACCGAGGCAGGAAAAGCGTTTACCACACTTGGATTTGGCGATGTAGCCGGAGTGATGCAATATACCCAAAAAGACGGATGGGGCGGCGGACATAATAACTATGACTGGGGTGGAAGCAATGACTGGGCGGGTTATTATTCCATTCTGCGTAACAATCAGTTTGTTTATAATAAAGCTGTTGCATCTAATGATGAGTTGTTAGAGGGAATAACATTGGTAATGAATGCAATGATGTTCGGACTCATTACCGATCTATATGGTGATATACCTTATACTTCTGCTTTGCAGGGAGATTTAGGAGGTCAGGAAAATACTTTCCCTGCCTATCAGGATCAGCAATCTATTTATACGGATATTTTATCAAACCTGGATAAGGCAAATACCTTATTATCAAAAAATCAAAATGATTATCCCAATAAATTGGGCGCTGCGGATGTTTACTATCAGGGGAGTGCTGCCAAATGGCGTAAGCTGGCTAATTCTCTTGCTCTTCGCTATTATTTGCGCATTTCAGATAAACTATCTTCTGTAGCAAGAACAGGTATTGAAAAGATATATGCTAATCAGACCCAATATCCAATCATCACGGCTGCTGCCGATGATGCTACAATGGCCTTCGCCGGAAACGGAGCAGGAGATTCCTGGCCAACAAATGTAACTTATGATGGATCTGATGCCAGTAATTATCGAAGGATAAAAATGGCCGATCCATTTGTAAAAACACTTTTGGCCTTAAAGGATCCACGTATTGCGCTATGGGCAAACAAGGTGCAGATTTTTCTTCAGGTGGATGAAAATCTTCCACCCAATTCAGACAAAATAAAAGATACTATTGTCAACGGAGAACCTCGAAAGGTAAGGGTAATTTCTACCGATATCGTTACTTCCAGAGGATTAACATTAAACGACATTAATCAGGACCCGAATTATGTGGGATTGCCTATTGCTTTAACAGGACCTCAAGCCTACAACCTTAGCCCCGACCTGAATCAGGCATCCAGAAATCCGCATGTTTCCTGGCTCAATGATATTTATCAGAGCGCCAAAGGGCCACTTTTAAAGACAAGATTAGTATCCGCAGCCGAAGTTCAATTTATATTGGCTGAAGCTGCACAAAAAGGATGGGCTACCGGTGGCGCCGAGGCAGCTTATAATGCTGGCGTGAAAGCCTCATTCGATGCATGGGGCATTTCGGGTTCTTATGCGGCTTACATTGCCCAGCCGAATGTTAAATACGATGGCACACAAAAGCAAATCATCTCTCAAAAATGGATTGCCAACTGGTCAAATGCTACCGAAGCATGGTTCGATTTCAGGCGTACCGGCTATCCAGAACTGAAAGGGGTGCCCGGAAAAACAATAGCACCCGTATTACCGGTAAGGTTCTATTATCCATTGGATGAGCAAAGATTGAATACTACTAATGAAGAAGCAGCAGCCTCTAAATTAGAAACTACTTCCAATTCAGCATTTGGCGCCAACGGTTCCAAAAACAGCCCCTGGTCTAAAATGTGGCTGATACAGGGAACTGGAAAGCCCTGGTAAACATTATTTAATCCTTTTAAAATCAATTAATAAATAAAGCAAAACGAAATGAAGTTTAATTTTTCAAAAATCTTAATTACCTTATTACTACCTTTTCTTTTCCTCTTTTCTGTGTCGGCGCAGATGCAAAACTCGGCGGTTACCATTACGCCAGATAATGCACTGGTTTCTTATCTGAATAATGGGGATAAATCCTACAAATGGGAACTCAAGGATACTTACGAATCGGATGAAGTTACTATTTACAGTCTATTACTCACTTCCCAGACCTGGCAAAACATTGTATGGACGCATCAATTGGCCATTTTTGTTCCCAAGGAAAATAAATATGACGGCGCCATGCTTTTCATTACAGGAGGTAGTGTAAAAAACGGCTTGCCCAATTGGAAGAAGCCGGATGATAAACTGAATATATTTTTCAATGCAATGGCTGTAAAAAATAAGGCCACCGTAGCTATTTTGAGTCAGGTGCCCAACCAGCCTTTGTACAATGGTCTTACGGAAGATGCACTTATTTCAAAAACGCTGCATGATTTTAAAAATGATAATGATTATTCAAAACCCTTGTTATTCCCCATGACAAAGAGTGCTGTGAGGGCAATGGATGCCATTCAGGAGTTTATGAAGAAGAATAAAAACCATGAGATTAACCGTTTTGTGGTTTCGGGCGCATCCAAAAGAGGATGGACAACCTGGCTTACCGGAGCGATGGACAGTCGTGTAAAAGCGATAGGGCCGATGGTGATTGATATTCTGAATATGCCAAAAAACCTTACCTATCAGATTAATGCTTATGGCCAATACAGCGAGCAAATTGATGATTATGTAAAACTGGGTATTGTGAATGATATGCGCAGCGAAAGCGGCACAGCCATCATTAAAATGATTGACCCTTATTCGTACCGGAAATTATTAGATAAGCCTAAGATGCTTTTTATGGGTACCAATGATGAATACTGGGTAATTGATAATGTAAAAAACTATTTGAGTGATATCCCGGGTATTAATCTTATCAATTATACCCCCAATGCAGGCCATAATCTGGGTGGAGGCGTTTCCGCATTTAACGCATTAAGCGCTTTTTTCGGAATAACACTCAACAATACCGCCTATCCTGCCGATAGCTGGAAAACCAAGGTAAAAAGAGGCAAAGTAAAAATTACCGTAAATGCTACAAAAGATATTCTGGAAGGCGCTAAACTTTGGTATGCCAATTCTACCGACAAAGATTTCAGAAATGAAAAGTGGGAAAGCAGGGATTTGAATATTTCCAATACCGGTAAGTTTACTATTTTGGAAAATCTTCCTAAAACCGGCTATCATTCATTTTATATTGATTTGATATACAAGGATGCTAATGGCGGTAAGTACAATGTAAGCACCAGGGCGTTTATGACTGATAATAAAAAAATATTGTAATACAATAGCTTATCCGGCTTCTTTTCTGATAGGAAAAGAGTCACTTTTACTATATGCCGCCATTGAAGGATATTTTCAGTGGCCGGCATTAGTAATTTTAATGAGAATCAATATTAAAAAAAATATTTCTTATTCAAATATGAAAAAGACACTTCCAATATCACCTTCCGAGTCGGCATTTAATCCTGGGTTGCTGATAAAATCTATTTTAGACCAGTCTTTACATTATGAACCTGATAAGGAGATTTTCTATAGAGACCGGTTTAGCATGAACTATAGGACACTACATGAAAGAGTGGCAAAATTAGCCAATGCGCTCAACGCAATGGGTGTTGGCGCCGGAGATGTGGTAGGTGTGCTTGAGTTTGACAGCCATCGTTACTTAGAATTGTATTTTGCAGTTCCGATGATTGGTGCGGTATTGCACACCATCAACTATCGTTTGTCGCCCGAGCAGGTAAGCTACACCATGAACCATGCCGAAGATAAAATTGTCTTTTGCCACGAAACAATATTTCCATTAGTAACCCTGATAAAAGAAGGGCTGCAAACTGTTGAAAAATATGTATTAATAAAAGACAGTGATCAACCGGCGCCCTCCTCGGTAACTTTTGCAGGCGAATACGAAGAATTGCTGGCAGCACAGTCAGACGAATACCGTTTCCCGGAGTTTGACGAAAACAGTATGGCCACCCTGTTTTACACAACGGGTACCACAGGTCTTCCAAAGGGCGTTTGCTTTTCTCATCGTCAGTTAGTGTTGCACACACTGGCTGTTGCCGCTTCACTTAGCGCCGTAGATTCGCCGGTAAGGATTCATTCTAAGGACGTTTATATGCCACTAACCCCCATGTTTCACGTGCATGCCTGGGGTATGCCCTACATTGCCACCATGCTGGGGATGAAGCAGGTATATCCCGGTCAATATGAACCAGAGGTGTTGATGAAGCTCATTTTGACCCATCGTGTTACCTTCTCACATTGTGTGCCTACCATATTGGGCTTATTGGTTACTAATCCCAAAGTGAAAGAACTGGATGTGTCATTTTTCAGAGTGATTATTGGCGGTTCGGCATTACCAAAGGGGCTTGCACAGGGAGCTATGGCATTAGGGATTGATATAATAGCCGGTTATGGCTTATCAGAAACCTGCCCGGTTTTGACCGTACCCTATATTCCGAAAGAAAAACTTGCTTCAATGGAAAAAGATGAAGAAGCAAATGAGAGAATTAAAACCGGAAGACCTGTATTGATGGTTGACCTGAGATTGATGAATGAAGAGGGGAATTTTCTGCCACATGACGGAAAATCAATCGGTGAAATTGTAGTGCGAGCGACATGGCTCACACAGACCTATTATAAAGAAAAAGAAAGAAGTGAAGAGCTGTGGAAATATGGTTATATGCACACCGGTGATATGGCCTGGGTGGAGCCTAACGGCACGGTAGTCATTTGCGACCGCAAAAAAGATGTCATAAAATCGGGTGGCGAATGGATTTCGTCATTGGCGCTGGAAAGCCTTATATCGGCACATCCGGCAGTGAAGGAAACTGCAATTGTTGGCATTTCGGATGAGAAATGGGGCGAAAGACCATTAGCACTGATAGTACTTGCCGAAGGTCAAAACACGGATATAAATGGCATTAAGCAACATCTGCAGCAATTTGCAAAGACCGGTTACCTAAGCAAATGGGCAGTACCCGATGAGATGCGTTTCGTAAACGAAATACCTAAAACCAGTGTTGGAAAGATTGACAAAAAACTCATTAGAACCAAGGTTGAAAACAATGAAATATAGCCAATGAATAGTAAATCAATTATCAAAAATATCTTTTTTACTTTTTGCTTCTTATTAATTATCAATCAATTAGCAGGTCAGGCGTTTAAGGTAGGAGCTGCTTACAGAGTGATTACTCCTAATCCTTTGTTGCCTGTTTCGGGCGGTATCGGTCCATCCAAACCGGTAAAAGAAAAGAAGGGGGATTTGTATGCTCGCGCGCTGGTTTTTGAAAAAGAGGGTACCAGAGTTGCCATTGTAAGCATTGATAATCTGGGATGGCCTGCTGCATTGGGCGATAAATCCAGAGCATTGATTAAAGGAATTCCTCCGGAAAATGTATTGATTGGCGTTACCCATACGCATAGCGCTCCCGATGCTTATGGTTTTCCTGATGAGACAGGACATGTGTCGGCTGACCTGAAATACTTGAACTGGTGTGTACAACAGGTGGCCGATGCCGTAAATGAAGCGATAAAAAACCTAAAACCTGCAAGCCTGAAAATTGCTGTGGGCGAAGCCAAAGGAAAAATAGCCTATAATTATTATGCCCCTGATTTGTACGACCCGCGATGCGGTGTCATTCAGGCTTTGGACCAATCAGGCAAACCTATTGCAACTTTAATAAACTATGCGATCCATCCCGAAATAATAGGTTCGGGTAGAGGCATTCTAAGCCCCGATCTTTGCGGGCCATTATACGAAAGAATTGAGGCGGCCGGAGGAGGAATGGCCATTTTTATGAATAGTGCACAAGGCGGAATGGTTACGGCCGATAATCGCCGACCGGATGGTAAGGAAGCGAATGATTGGGATGAATGTGTTAGAATAGGGAATCTGCTGGCCGATCAGGCGATAGCAATTATAGAAAAAGCACCGGTTGAAAAAAATCCCGGTTTGTTTTGTGCCTCCAGAAAAATAAGCCTTCCGGTGGACAATGAAATCATAAAGGCGATTATAAAATTCTCGCCACTTGAATACAAAGGGTTTGAAAATGATTCGGCCCACACGGTGTTAAATCTGTTGAATATTGGCACAGCTCAAATAATAACAGTACCCGGAGAAGCATTACCCAATATTGGATATTACATAAAACGAAAGATGAAAACCCGAAAACCATTTCTGTTTGGCCTAACCAATGATGCTTTCGGATATATGCTCACAAAGGTTGATTTTGACAGCTTCAAAAGATACAGATATATCTCTCAAACCAGCCTGAGCGAAATGGTGGGCGAAGTGTATATCAATGAAGTATTGGATTGGCTGAAGCAGGCTCCTGCCCCAGCAATGGAATAAAAAACAGGGTTAGTAATTATAGACATAATTTGCCCATAATTACTGACCCTATAAAATGATTTATTAGTAATTTATTATTTCAAATAAGCTGAATACATCCATACTAATTTTTCTTGCGCGCGAATGTAATCGCTCATTAAGGCATTGGTACCCTCATCATCAGCATCTTCAGACAGATCCAGTAGTTCTCTCTGCAGGGTAATAATGGTTTTGAAGGAATCCAGAATATTCTTTACTGCCAGCGTGCCATCAGAAACTTCTGAACTTTCTTTTACTGTTGATACTTTGCTGTAATCAGAGAAGTTATGGTTAGGTGCAAAACCGAGTGTCAATACTCTTTCGGCAACTTCGTCTATTTTTACAAAAAGGTCATTATACAATTCTTCGAATTTCAAATGAAGCTCAAAGAATTTTTCACCCTTAATATTCCAGTGATATCCACGCACATTCTGATAAAAAATAGAGTAGTTAGCCAATAACACGTTTAATTTTTCTGCCAAATTCTGAGACTTGTTTACATCAAGTCCAATTCTGTTTAATTCACTCATAAAATATATTTTTAAAGATGATTAATCTAAATAAACTATTTAAAATCTTCCGGTTCCAATCTCAAACAAGGATTTCAAATATACAATATTTTTTTGAGATTAACAAGTAAGGTGAAACCCAAATCTGGTTATAAATTCTGACACACCCCATTCATAAAAACTGAAAGATAAATTATTAGTTTAGGTCGGTTTGTGTGTTTAATCACCGAATATTATTGACGTAATCCGGTAGTGACCTCGTCAGCCATTCATATTCAAGACCTGAAAATTTTTGTGATACCCAATTTGTCCGCCACTATTTCAACCTTCTCAATTTTACTACTTCAATTCGTGTATCGCTTACCGACACGATGTCAAATTCATAGTTGCCAATGATGATTCTTTCCTTTTGAGTGGGGATGGTTTCAAAATGTTCAATAATATATCCTGAAAGTGTTTCGGTGTCGTTTTCTTCAAAGTTCAGGTTATATTTTTCTTCAAGGTAATCAAGTTCCAATCTGCCTGAAAAAATGTATTCATCTTCAGCGATTCTTTTTTCCACAAAAACCTCGGTATCGTATTCATCCTGAATTTCACCAAAAAGTTCTTCCAGCACATCCTCAATGGTGATGATACCTGCGGTGCCGCCAAACTCATCCACTACCCAGGCAATGCTTTTGCCTTCTTTACTGAATTTGTTGATCAGATTCAGGGCGCCCATACTTTCTGGTACAGCCGGTATCGGTAAAATAATAGGCTTAATGGCGTCCGGTTTCTTAAACAGGTCCAGCTCATGCACATAACCCAGAATATTATCAATATTGTCTTCATAAATGATAATGCGACTGCGCTTTGTTTCGGTAAATTTTTGTACCAGCTCGGCAATGGTAGCATTGATTTCCACTGCTACAATTTCCTTTCGGGGTACCAGGCACTGTCGGATTCTTACATTAGGCAATTCCTGTGCATTTTCCAATAGTTGCGTACTGGTTTCGTCATCCATCATTTCCTTTACATTGTCTCTAAACAAAAATCTGAGGTCGCTGCGGTTGAAGGGCGATTTACTTTTGTCAAGACGCACGTTGAAGACGTATTTCAATATCCAGTCTGATAATTTAAAAAATGCAATGGTAATTGGCTCCAAAAGCCAGTAGAAAAAATTGATAATAAAAGCCAGCCTGCGCAGGAGTGCATTGCTGTGGGCTCTGAATACCGCACGGGGAATAAATTCTACAAAAACGAGCACAATCAAAGCGTTGGCAAAAATTTCCAAAACAATTTGAGCCGAACGCGACTCAATGTGGAGGAAGGGCCAAACCCTTGCCGAAACCTGGCTGGTAAACAAAACAAAGGCAGTAAGTGCAATGACAAAACCAATAATTGTGGTGCCCAAAAAAACAGCCGGTGAGTCAACAAATTTGCCCAATATCTTTCCGGATTTTGCACCTTGATTTCTTCTCAGTTCAATATTCAATCTGCTGGCGCTGAAGAAGGCCATCTCTACACCAGAAAAGAAAGCCATGAATAAGAATGACAAAATCCAAATAATTAAAATCATATCCATAGAAAATAAAGATAAATGAATAAAAGTGAATTTTTAAAAAAGATGCATTAATTTGGAAAAAAAATCTAAGAAAACTCTTGGAATTTAAGAAATTTAACTATTTTCATATTGTAATTTTTATCTTTTAATCCTAAAATTTATTAAAATGAAAAAGAGCATCTTTATTTCTCTCGGATTATTTTTCGGGGGGGGGGGGGGTAATTCTTTTCTTACTCTTTTCCCAACTGTCATGTTCAAAGGCTAAAAAAGAAAAAACACTAATTGATGTAATCAGGGAGTCTTCTTCCTATTTTGATTATCAAAATAATTTTAAACATCTAGGACCATTAGATTTTTCGGAACTTAATTCTAAAACTGACATGAATGGCACTATGGTTCAAATCCCAACAAAAGAAAAGTTACCTAATTCCGATGTCCCTAAAGGTGTTTTCTATTATTTATTTTCAGGCAATTCTAGTAAAGCATTGAGTTTTGTAATGGATTACTCTACTGCAATTGTTAATGTTTCTTTTTTTAAATCAGGAGAGTATTCATTATCTTTTTCTAATGGTTTAAAATTGTATTCTATAGAGAAGAAAATTAACAACAATATTATTTTAAAGAAAGAAAAAGGGCTACGCGAAATAAATTATTTTGATGGTAAAGAGAAAAACACTTTTCCAAGGGTGGCTGAATATGATAAATGCCAACTAAGATTTATTACTATGTGTTATAATGAAGGAGTTAAATCATGCGAAGCAGATCCATACTGTAGAGTTTATTGTGATTTTTTACCTTGTAAATCTTTGTTACTAATGGACTGTGCATTAAAATCATTTAAAGCTTGTGATATAATTGATTAATTAAATTAAACTTTTTTTAATAAATATTTGGAAATTCAAAATTTAAATATATCATTTAATTGTCGAAGAATAATTACCGCTTTTTCCTATTCTTTTGAACCGAATTACATTTACTTGTTGAGTGGCAGCAACGGTAGCGGGAAAACGAGTATTCTAAACGTGATTGCAGGAGTCAATACAAAGTATGATGGGGAGTTGACAGGGTTTGATATTTATAAAAAATTTTCAGTTGATTTTTTGGGGTTTGACAAGAGAATTTCTGGCATAAAAAATATCAAGGCTCTTTTGATGAAGGAAAAAACCGACATGCAATTTCTTGATTCATTGATTTTAGCATTTGAAATGGAAAAACATATCTGCAAGTCTGTGGGTAGAATGTCTTATGGTATGCAGAAAAAACTTTCATTGATAGCCTCTTTTGCGGCTAAACCCGATTTGCTGTTGCTGGATGAGCCTTATAACGGATTGGATAAAAAAAGCCAATCCGTTTTATCCAATCTGTTACATGAGTTTATTTTACAACCCGGCAAAACGGTTATCATGGCTTCCCACTTTGAAAATGTGCAAGCCATTAATGAGCAATATAAGATTATCAATTTGGAAAAGGAGGTAGAAAATGGTTAATATCACAAAGTATGTTAAAGGAGAGCGTTATTATTTCTTTAAGAAGTTTAATGTCTTGGTATTTTCTGCTATATTTCTATTTTATCTGTTAAGCGCATTCATGGATATGTTTTTGAATAAAGGATTGAAAGCAATGGTTGTGAATGATTATCTCTTAAAGCACCATGCTCTACAGTTAGGTACTGCTTATGCATTGTTTTTAATATATAGTCTATCGGATGAATTTAAGTCGGGAAAAATTCAATTGCAGATTGCCAACGGTTTTTCTGCAAACGAGATTTTTCTTCTGAAAATAATTGATCTGGCATTTCTGGCTCTCATTTCTTTGGTTTCCTATTTTTTAATGGATGCGTTATTAAATGTAAATAAGTTTCATCAGGTTAGACTTGATTTGTCATTAACATCTGTCGGATATTATTTATTGGTTCCTGCCTATCTTTCATTGATCATGATTTTGTTTTATTTGATGACAAGACATTTTATTTTAGCAACGATATTATTTTTTATTTATATGGGCCTGGAACTGTTTTTGTCAGAGAAGTTTCATATCTCGGATCGTTTTCTGCCACTTAAAACGTTGATAAAAACGGTTCACAACAATGAGTTCCACTTTTCAATATTACTGTTTTCAGCGCTGTTTTTAATTTCTGATTATCTGCTGCTGAACCGAATAAAAAATTGGGGAAAGTATAAATAACGGACATTTACTTAATTCCCAAAAACTTCTTCACTATTTTTTCTGCTTCCTCACAAGCTTCCTGAAGATCGTCGTTTACTACGACCTTATCGAAGTGATCCATAAAGCTCAGTTCATATTCTGCCTTATTGATACGCGTTTGCAACGACTCTTCGGTTTCGGTACCGCGCGAGAGCAGTCTTTTGTGAAGTTCCTTGATGGATGGCGGCTCAATAAAAATGGAAAGGCTGTTATCGGGATATTGCTGCTGCACATGAATAGCGCCTTTTACGTCAATATCCAATAGCGGAAACTTGTCTTCGTTCCAAAGCCTTTCGATTTCGGAACGAAGTGTTCCGTAATATTTGCCTTCGTAAACCATTTCCCATTCTAAAAATTCATTGTTCTGAATTTTTTTCCGAAACTCATCCACCGACATAAAATAATAATCCTTACCGTTTACTTCTCCAGTTCTGGCCTTTCGGGTGGCTGCCGAAACAGAAAAAGTTAGTTGAGGGATTTTTTCTAATAGATAATGGGTGATGGAGGTTTTTCCTGCTCCGGATGGCGCTGTTATAATAACGAGTTTACTTTGCATAAATAATTTTTAGGTACAAAAACTTTCAAAACCAACAGAAAACGGTGGTGATGAAATGGAGTTTACAACGTATTTGTGTAAAACAACCTTTCGTAAAGATAGTATTAAATTCTTTTTATATCGGCGCCCAGCAATCTCAATCTTTCATCAATATTCTGATACCCGCGGTCAATCTGTTCTATATTCTGAATAATGCTCTTTCCGTCTGCGCTTAATGCCGCAATCAGCAAAGCCACACCCGCCCGGATGTCGGGGCTGCTCATGGTAATGCCTCTGAGTTTTTGCTCGCGCTCCAGACCGATGACTACTGCCCTGTGTGGATCGCAAAGGATGATTTGAGCGCCCATCTCGATAAGCTTATCTACAAAAAACAAGCGGCTTTCAAACATTTTTTGATGAATCAGTACGCTGCCATGTGCCTGAATGGCGGTTACTAAAACGATACTCAGCAAGTCGGGTGTGAAGCCCGGCCAGGGATGGTCATAAATACTAAGTACGCCGCCATCAAAATATCGTTGTATGGTATAGCTTTCCTGAGATGGAATATGGATATCATCGCCATTAATATCTATTTGAATGCCAAGCAATCTAAATTTCTCAGGGATGATTCCAAGGTCATCAATACCCGCTTTCCGGATGGTAATATCACTTTGGGTCATGGCAGCCAGGCCAATGAAGGAGCCTACTTCAATCATATCGGGCAGCAGTGTATGGGTGGTTCCCCCCAGATAATTAACTCCTTCGATGGTGAGCAGATTACTGCCAATACCACTGATTTTAGCGCCCATCCTGTTAAGCATGCTGCAAAGTTGCTGCACATAGGGCTCGCAGGCTGCATTATAAATGGTGGTTGTGCCTTTTGCCATTGAGGCTGCCATAATAATATTAGCAGTACCTGTTACCGAGGGTTCGTCCAACAGCATATAGGTACCCTTCAGTTCTTTAGCCGTTAGATGAAAAAATCCGTCCTCCTGATTATATTCGAATCCGGTGCCTAATTTTTCAAAACCGATGACGTGGGTATCTAATCGCCTCCGCCCGATTTTATCGCCTCCGGGTTTGGGAATAAATGCTTTTTTGTATCGGGCCAGCATGGCGCCTGCCAGCATTACCGATCCGCGAAGCCTGCCGCTTTTCTTCTTAAATGCTTTGCTGTGCAGATAATCAATATTCACGTCATCTGCCTTGAATGAGCAGGTATCGGCCGAAAACCGATTGACTTTCACGCCCATTTCTTTTAATAAGTCAATAAGCAGATTTACGTCAAGTATATTGGGGATATTGTGGATAGTAACTTCTTCTGGTGTAAGCAGAACAGCGCTGATTACCTGCAGCGCCTCATTTTTGGCGCCTTGCGGAATAATTTCGCCTTGTAATTTCTTTCCTCCTCTAACTTCGAATGAATTCATGAACTTTCTTTTTACGAAGGTAAAAGGATTTCTGATTACAAAAAGGAATAACTACCTTGAGGGAATGATGATTTTTCCGCTATGCTACCCATTGAAACACTAATGCTGCTAATAAGGCCCCCACAATCGGTCCTAATACCGGAACCCAACTGTAAGCCCAGTCGCTGCCTCCTTTTTTGCCGATAGGCAGCAAGGCGTGCATGATTCGCGGACCTAAATCTCTGGCAGGATTGATAGCATAACCTGTTGGCCCGCCAAGACTCAATCCAATGGCCAGCACAATGAATGCAACGGGCAAGGCATCTAATGCCCCCAGACTGCTTTCGGGTGCGGCTATAAAAAGAACGGCAAATACTAAAACAAAGGTACCAATTGCTTCAGTGATGAAGTTGGCGCCATAGTTGCGTATTGCCGGAATAGTGCTGAAAGTGGCAAGTTTTGACGCAGTATCATCAGTAGCCAGATAATGTTGGCGGTAACTGAGCCATACTAACAACTGACCCATCATTGCGCCCATCATTTGACCGCCAAGATAATGAGCCATAGTGTCCGTGCTAATTTTTCCCATATAGGCAAATGCAATCGTGATGGCAGGGTTCAAATGTGCGCCACTGATTTTTGAAGCCATAAAAACGCCGATAAATACTGCCATTGCCCATCCAAAGGTGATTACAATCCATCCGCTGTTGTTCCCTTTGGTGTTTTTGAGTACTACATTGGCTACCACGCCATTACCTAATAATATCAACAATGCTGTCCCGATTAATTCGGCTGTAAAAATTCCCATAATTATTATTTATTAATGATAACTTTCTAACAATCTCAAACATTGAACTTTAAACCTCAAACCTCAAACTTTATGTAAGCTACTGCCATTGGCTAAGGCGAAAATAGCTATAGAAGCTGTAAGCATTAGGCTTTAGGCTGTAAGCAATTTGCAATCTCAAACATTGAACTTTAAACCTCAAACCTCAAACTTTATGTAAGCTACGGCTACTGCCTTTGGCTGCGGCGAAAATAGCTATAGAAGCTGTAAGCATTAGGCTTTAGGCTGTAAGCAATTTGCAATCTCAAACCTTAAACCTTAAACCTCAAACTTTATGTAAGCTACGGCTACTGCCATTGGCTACGGCGAAAATAGCTATAGAAACTGTAAGCATTAGGCTTTAGGCTGTAAGCAATTTGCAATCTCAAACCTTAAACCTTAAACCTCAAACTTTATGTAAGCTACGGCTACTGCTTTTGGCTGCGGAGAAAATAGCTATAGAAGCTTTAGGCTTTAGGCTGTAAGCAATTTGCAATTTGTAATTTGAAATCTTTAAACCTAAATCTGCCAATCTGCAATCTCAATCCTCTTCCGTCCATGCCTGTGCGGCCTTCACTGCCTTTTTCCATTGTTTTTGAAGAGATTGCCGTTCATCTGTACTCATGGATGAGACAAACTCTCTCTCTTTTTGCCAGTAGTCCTGCACTTCATTTACGTCTTTCCAGAAGCCAACCGCCAGACCGGCTAAGTAGGCAGCGCCTAATGCTGTAGTTTCTGTGATGCTGGGACGAATCACTGATGTGTTCAAAATATCTGCCTGAAACTGCATCAGATAGTTGTTGACCGTAGCGCCACCATCCACACGCACTTCTTTGATAGTAATTCCAGAATCTGCTTCCATCGCCTTCAACACATCCATTGTTTGATAAGCAATGCTCTCGAGCGCGGCTTTTGCAATATGCGCATCACTGCTTCCTCTGGTAAGGCCCACAATGATGCCTCTTGCATGTTGGTTCCAGTAGGGCGCACCCAGACCGGTAAAAGCAGGCACCATGAAAATGCCTCCATTGTCTTTTTCTTTTTGCGCCAGCGCTTCTATTTCTGATGAACTTTGAATCATTTTGAGACCATCGCGCAACCATTGCACCACAGCGCCGGCAATAAACACACTGCCTTCCAGCGCATAACTTACCTTGCCATTGATCTTCCATGCAATGGTGGTCAGCAGGTTATTATTGCTCCTGATAGGATTATCGCCTGTGTTCATCAGCATAAAACAACCGGTACCGTAAGTGTTTTTAACCATTCCGGGATGAATACACATTTGTCCGAACAAAGCTGCCTGCTGATCGCCTGCTATACCGCTCACCGGTACTTCATGAGCCGTAAACAATTGTTCTGTATGCCCGTATATTTCACTGCTGGAACGTACATCGGGCAGCATGACTGCGGGAATATTCATTATCCTCAGCAATTCATTATCCCATTGTAGGGTATGAATATTAAAAATCATTGTTCGCGAAGCATTGCTTACGTCAGTAGCATGTACTTTTCCGTTGGTAAGTTTCCAAAGCAGCCAGGTGTCAATGGTGCCGAAACATAATGCTCCCTTTTCGGCTTTTTCTCTGGCACCGGCTACATTATCCAGTATCCATTTGATTTTTGTTCCCGAAAAATAAGCATCGCTAACAAGGCCGGTCTTTTCTTTTATCAATTCAGAGGTTCCGTCCGCTTTTAGCTGGTCGCAATAGTCGGATGTACGCCGGTCCTGCCACACGATGGCATTATAAACCGGTTGTGAAGTATGTCTGTCCCAAACCACAGTGGTTTCGCGTTGGTTGGTAATGCCAATAGCTGCGATGTCGCTGATGGTTAATCCTGCTTTTAATATTGCTTCTGTGGCTACACCCAACTGGGTACTCCATATTTCTGTGGCATCATGTTCTACCCATCCCGCCTGCGGAAATATTTGTGTAAACTCTTTTTGGGCTACGGCTACAATATTGCCGCTTTTGTTGAAAACAATGGCACGAGAACTGGTAGTACCCTGGTCAAGTGATAGAATGTAATTTGGCATGCAAGAAATTTGAGATTGAAGATAAGGAAAAAAATATTTTGATAACAGGACAGACGCATTAAAAATATGTAGTAATCCACAGGTGTGGAAATAAAGTTGCTTGTAAATCAAATTGAATACTCGGACTTGCAGTTCCAAAAAGCTATGACAGCCATTATGGAACATTTTGGTCAGTTACCAGATCCGCGAACTAAAGAGCATAAAATCATTCATAAGCTCTATGACATTGTATTTATTACTATAGCGGCGGTTATATGTGGGGCAGAAGACTGGTATGATATTGAGGACTATGGGGAAGCTAACCAACAATGGCTTAGCCGTTTTCTGGAACTACCCGGTGGTCTGCCGTCACACGATACATACAACCGTGTGTTTTCGCTATTTGATCCGCAGGCTTTGCAGCAGTGTTTTGTGGGTTGGGTACAAAGCATTGCTCATATAAGTGAAGGGCAAGTAGTGAGTATTGATGGCAAACAGCTACGCCACAGCGGCGAGCAGGGAGGTAAAAGCATTATTCACATGGTAAGCGCCTGGAGCAATGCCAATAATATGGTGTTGGGGCGACTAAAAGTAAACGATAAGAGTAATGAGATTACGGCTATTCCTGCTTTATTGGAAGTATTGATGCTAAAAGGATGCTGGATTACTATTGATGCCATGGGTTGTCAAATCGAAATAGCCAAAAAGATCAGGGAAGTGGGGGCTGAATATATCCTCGCAGTAAAAGATAATCAAAAGCACCTGAATGATGACATTAAGGAAGCTTTTGCACAGACGCCGCAAACGGCAAGTCATACGCAATTAAATGTAGATCATGGTCGCATAGAAAAACGTATCTGCCGTATTATAACAGATATGGACTGGATTTGCAGTAAAGATCAATGGGAAGGGCTTCAAACCATTATAGAAATAATAAGTGAGCGAACCCATAAAGCGACCGGAGAAAAAGAAAAGCAGGTTCGCCATTATATAAGCAGTATAAAGGCGCCGGCTGAAGCCTTCAATACTGCTATAAGGGAACATTGGGGCATAGAGAACAAACTGCATTGGGTTTTAGATGTTTGTTTTGGAGAAGATATGAGTACTAAAAGGGCAGGAACTGCTGCCGAGAATTTTTCTTTTGTTAGCAAGGTAGCCCTTAACCTGCTCAATCAATCAGAAGAGAGAAAGGGTGGCAAAAAGCTTAGCATCAAACGAAAAAGAAAAAAGGCAGACAGAGATAAGGATTATTTGTTATCGCTTTTGGCTAAAGCCGGATAACTTTTAATGCGTCTGCCCTGATTTTGATAATTGTCTAAAACAATATTTCCTTGATTATCTGTACTTTTGCAGCAGCAGGGGTATTTGTTTATTGTTCTACCTGCATATAAACATTGAACTAATAAACGTAAAGATTTCAATCACAATTTCTCTCGCGTTTATTTTTTCTTAAAAACATTTTCAAATGAGTGAATTAAGAAGCTTGTTAAACAAGCGTATTTTGATTTTGGACGGTGCTATGGGCACCATGATTCAAAAGCATAAACTGAAAGAAGAAGATTACAGAGGCGAGCGATTTAAAGACTGGCACAAAGATGTAAAGGGCAATAATGATCTGTTGAGCATTACTCGTCCTGAAATTATTAGTTCTATTCATAAGCAATACTTAGAGGCAGGGGCTGATATTATTGAAACCAATACTTTCAACAGCACCTCCATTTCTCAGGCTGATTATGACATGCAGGAGCTGGCTTACGAATTAAATGTGGCCGCTGCAAAATGCGCAAGAGCAGCAATTGATGAATATTTGGTAAACCATCAATCTCCAATCACCAATCCTAAATTTGTTGCCGGCGCTATCGGTCCGCTCAATAAAACCCTTTCTCTTTCGCCCGATGTAAACAATCCCGATTATCGTGCCGTTACTTTTGATGAAGTGGTGGATGCCTATTATGAGCAAATCAGCGGTCTGGTGGATGGTGGTGTGGATGTATTGCTGATTGAAACCATTTTTGACACCCTGAATGCAAAAGCCGCCATATTTGCAGTAAAAAAATATTTCAGAGAACATCCCGAAAATGAAAAGGAAATCATGATCAGCGGTACCATTACCGATGCATCCGGCAGAACATTGAGCGGCCAGACACTGGAGGCTTTTTATATTTCCATAGCGCATGCCAATCCTTTGAGCGTGGGCGTTAATTGTGCCCTGGGGGCAAAGGAAATGAGGGCGCATGTGGAAGAGCTTTCACAAATTGCCAATTGCTATGTTTCAGCTTATCCGAATGCAGGGTTGCCAAATGCAATGGGTGAGTATGATGAAGCGCCCGAAATGACGGCCGGATTTTTGGGAGAATGGGCACAGCATGGATTTATAAACATAGTGGGTGGTTGTTGTGGTACCACTCCAGATCATATCAGAGAGGTAGCTAAGGCAGTGAAGGGGCTGAAGCCGCGAGAGGCTTTTCTGGAATATAAAGATTAGTTAACAGTGAAGACGAAGCTTAAAATTAGTTGGTTGGCATTGCGATTCAAATACTAAAGAAATGAATACTAAAAATAATTACCTTACGCTGTCAGGTTTGGAACCATTAGTGGTTCGCCCCGAAAGTAATTTTATAAACGTTGGCGAAAGAACCAATGTAACCGGTTCGAAAAAATTTGCACGGCTGATTCGTGAGAATAAATACGAAGAAGCACTGAGTGTGGCCCGGCAGCAGGTTGAAAACGGCGCGCAGATCATTGACATCAATATGGATGATGCCTTGCTCGACGGTGTGCAGGCCATGACAACATTTGTAAATCTGGTACAAAGCGAACCCGATATAGCCAAAGTGCCCATTATGCTCGATTCTTCAAAATTTGAAATCATCGAAGCAGGACTTAAATGTGTGCAGGGGAAGTGCATTGTAAACTCCATCTCAATGAAGGAGGGCGAAGAAAAATTTATTGAACAGGCAATTATCTGTAAAAGCTATGGCGCAGCAGTTATCGTCATGGCTTTTGATGAAAAAGGCCAGGCCGATACAAAAGAACGTAAGGTAACGATTTGCCACAAGGCATACAAGATACTTACAGAACAGGTTGGTTTTGCCCCGCAGGACATTATTTTTGATCCGAATATTTTTGCCATAGCCACCGGATTGGAAGAACATAATAATTATGCTGTTGACTTCATCGAAGCTATCAGGGAGATAAAGCAATTAATGCCTTTAACCAATATTAGTGGCGGAGTAAGTAATCTCTCATTTTCTTTCAGAGGAAATGAGGCGGTGAGAGAAGCCATGCATGCCGTATTTTTATATCATGCCATTAGGGCAGGAATGACAATGGGTATTGTAAATGCCGGTCAGCTCGCAGTATATGATGAAATTGACCCGCAGTTGCGTGAGTTGTGTGAGGATGTGATTCTGAATCGAAAAAATGATAACAACGAAGCTACCGAAAAACTGCTTGCCTTTGCCGAAACCGTTAAGTCAGAGGGAAAAACCAAAAAGAAGGATGATAGCTGGAGGAAAAACCCTGTGGAAGAAAGGCTCAAACATGCACTGGTTAATGGTATTACAGATTACATAGATGAAGATACAGAGGAGGCTCGTTTAAAATATCCTCGTCCGCTGGAAGTGATTGAAGGTCCTTTAATGGCCGGAATGGATGTGGTGGGCGACTTGTTTGGCGCAGGTAAAATGTTTTTGCCGCAAGTGGTGAAGAGTGCAAGAGTGATGAAAAAAAGTGTGGCATGGCTCACTCCTTTTATCGAGGAAGAAAAGCTTACTAATCCGGCTGCCCTATCAGGAAGCGCCGGTAAAATATTATTGGCTACAGTAAAAGGAGATGTACATGACATCGGCAAGAATATTGTGGGTGTAGTATTAGGCTGTAATGGCTATGAAATTATTGATTTGGGGGTAATGGTGCCAACAGATAAACTTTTGGATACAGCCGATAGAGAAAATGTGGATATTATTGGAGTGAGCGGTTTGATTACACCATCGTTGGATGAAATGGTACATGTGGCTCAGGAAATGAAGCGACGAAATATGAAACAACCACTATTAATTGGAGGCGCTACCACTTCACGAATTCATACTGCCGTAAAAATAGCGCCGCAATATGATAATGGTGTGCTACACGTACTGGATGCATCGCGAAGCGTTACTGCCGTGAGTTCTCTATTAGGTAGGGAAAAAGAGGAATTACTTCGTAAAACCGGTAAGGAGTATGAAGATTTAAGAGAGCAGTTTAGCAAAAAACATAAAAAAGAACTGATACCTTATCATCAGGCAATTACCAACAAAGAATCCCTTGACTGGTCATCCTATCAGCCTGTAAAACCGGCTACAGAGGGAGTAAAAGTGCTAAAAGATTTTGATTTGTCTTCTATTGCCAAATATATTGACTGGGGGCCGTTCTTTATTGCATGGGAAATGCCCGGACATTTTCCTCAGGTGCTCACTCATGAAAAATTTGGCGCCGAAGCTACCAAACTGCATAATGATGCACTGGCAATGGTAGAAAAAATTGTGAATGAAAAATGGTTCACTGCTGATGGAGTTGTGGGTTTTTGGCCGGCTAACAGTGATAATGCCGATACTGTAACCGTAAGAACGCCTGATGGAGATGTAAAATTGGAATCTCTTCGCCAACAGCTTAAAAAAGCAGCAAACCATTATAATTTTTCATTGGCCGATTTTATTATGCCGGCTTCCTACGGGCATGATTATATGGGCGCTTTTGCAGTAACGATTCATAATGTACAGACACATATTGACCGTTTTCTTGCAGACATGGACGACTATAATAAAATATTAGTGCAGATTTTGGGCGACAGGTTTGTAGAAGCCTTTGCGGAGTGTCTTCACCGGCATACACGAAAAGAATTTTGGGGATATGCAAGTGATGAGAACCTGACAAATGATGAACTCATTTCGGAGAAATACCAGGGGATAAGACCGGCGCCGGGTTACCCGGCCTGTCCGGACCACACCGAAAAATACAAGCTGTTTAAAATGCTGAATGTAACAGAAAACATCGGTATCAGACTTACCGACCATTTGGCTATGGATCCTCCGGCATCGGTATGCGGCTGGTATATTGCACACCCTAAGAGCCATTATTTTGGTGTAGGAAAAATTGATCGCACCCAAACCGAAGATTATGCCAAGCGTAAGGGCATGAAGATTGAAGAAGTAGAAAAATGGTTAGGAACGGTTTTACAATAATCTATCACCAGCAATCTTTGCAAAACCGTTTGTAAATAGCTTCATACTGTGGAATGATGGACTCCATGTTAAAAGTTTGAGCATATTCAAATGCCCTTTGCTTGAAGGCGTTCAGGGTATCATCATTCTTTAATATTTCGATCGCTTTCCGGCTCATGGTTTTGATATCGCCAATATCAGCCAGATAGCCTGTTTGTCCTTCAATATTCACCTCAGCCAAACCTCCTGCATTAGTGGATATAACAGGTACTCTTGAAGCCATTGCTTCAAGAGCCGCAAGTCCAAAACTTTCATATTCCGAAGGAAGTAAAAACAAATCGGCTATTGGCAGAATTTCTTCCATTTGGTCCTGTTTGCCTACAAAAGTCAGTTTATCAAAAACGCCCAGGCAACGGCTCAGTTCTTCCACAGGCTGTCTTTCGGGGCCATCACCTACAAGTAATAGTTTGGCGGGTATTTCCTTTTGCACTTCGTTGAATATATGTACCACATCCTGTACCCTTTTTACCTGTCTGAAATTGGAAGCGTGTAATAAAATCCTTTCTCCATTAGGAGCCAATACTTTTTTAAATGCATCTAAAGGCTTACGATTAAAGCGATCAACATCCACAAAATTGTAAATTACTTCAATATCTTTTTTAATGTGAAAGGTTTTGTAGGTTTCATCTCTCAGATTATTGGAAACGGCAGTAATCACATCACTTTCATTGATGGAAAAGGCCACTACCGGTGCATACATTTTGTCTTTCCCTACAAGGGTAATGTCGGTTCCGTGCAGGGTAGTAATCACCGGTATTTCAATACCATCTTCCTGAAGCATTTTTTTTGCCATATAGGCTGCCGATGCGTGCGGAATGGCGTAGTGCACATGAAGTAAATCCAGGTGATTATTTTTAATGACATCTACTAATGTGCTTGAAAGCGCAGTTTCATAGGGCGGAAAGTCGAACAGTGGATAAGTGGGCACCTGCACTTCGTGATAATAAATATTAGGTAAAAAAATGCTCAATCTCACCGGTTGCTGATAGGATATAAAATGTACTTCATGCCCTTTTTCAGCCAATGCCTTACCTAACTCGGTTGCCAATACACCACTACCTCCATAAGTTGGATAACATACAATTCCTATTCGCATAATTTACAATATGTGGCGGCAAGTTAATTTAATTTGCCCAAAACGACTTCATTAGTCATTATTATCATTTGCTGAAATAACGATTTTGAAGAACAAAAGTTGGCTATATGACTTGGTTTTTTTATAAAATTATCTTTCCTGAATTAAAACGAACAAGTTTTTCCCAATCAATTTCTCCGTTGTCCTTACAAAATTGATTTGAAAAATCTCTTGTAAACTTATTAATCATTTGACTATATGATAGTTGGAAGGATTCATTTTCTATTGGAAAATAGATTGTTAAAGGTGGCGAAATTTTAAAAAATATTCATCAATTTCTTTTGCTAATTCAATTCCAGCTATTTCAAAACAATCAAGCAGGTCTTCGTATGCACCTTCTCCTCCAAGAAAATCCCAAAATTCATTTGCCACCTTCAACTCATATTTATCATCAAGCATCCCTTTAATTGTCCACCGTTCATAAGGTTGCGGTTCATAAGGATTGTAAGGAATAGCAATTATGGTATTTATTTTTGCTGTATTATTTTTTGTTAATGCAATCCCTGCCCACTCAAGAAGAGTTCTTTTAAAATCCTTGAAGTTGCTGATGTTGGGTTTTGCGGTTTTGAGGTCAAATAGAAATTGTTCTCCATTTAGAGTTTCAACAAATAAATCAACTTTTACTGTTTTTATTTTATTGATACTTCCTTTCAAAGCAGCCTTTTTAAGTTCTTTAAGCTCATTTATTTTATTAGGTTGAGTACCGACTGTAAGTTGGTTTATTATTTTTTGAATGGCTCGTTGACAATCTTCGCTGATTGAATTACCAACTATGTATTGTGACTTTGCTTTGGCAAAACGATCTTTAGCCAAAGCAACGGCAACGGGTTCAAAAATGGATGTGCCAAAAGTGGTATTAAGCGATTGAATGAAAGAATATAAGGCCATTCTGTCTCTGCCAAGCAATCGAAAATGAAAAGGCATATTGCTGCTTTCGGGTTTATAACTTTGGAACTTATTGCGCAGGCATGTTTTAATGACATGTTGTATGTGACTTTTTTGATCTTTTGTTAATGCCATTATTTATGAAGTTTAGAAATTATAGCACAATGAATAACATCAAACCAATCAATATAGTCGCCAATTATTTCTTCAAGTAAACTAATTTCATTATTGGTCAATGTTCGCTCTAAGGTGGCTTTAGCAACGGTTTGTAAATCTTCAACAGTAAGTTGATAAACAATTTTATTATTATTTATTGACTCCATAATTTTTTTTTTCAAATTAAGATTTATTTCTTATCAAGTAAAATCCTCCACCTATCTCTAAGTTATCCTTCTCTTTGAGAACTATTCTATAAAAATCTCGCTTGGTAAAAGGGCTGCATACAATGGCTTTTTGCCTTTATGTTCTTCTAAAATAAACGAATCATTTAGTAAAACAATATCCATAAATCTATTCATAAGAGTTTGTATTATTTGTTTTATGGCCTGGGATACTTCAATTGATTTTGATACCATTATTTTATTTTCTCTTGAGATGAAAAATTATTTCTGAATAGGCTGCTTTATCCTTTTCTGTTCTGTTTAAAACAGGTCGTTTAAATTGATTGATAATTTTCATTCCGGCTTTTTCTGCAATAGTTGGGTACAAATTATATTTGTCATTTGCTACAAGAAAAATATCGAAGTCGTAAACCAAGAATCCTTTACAGTTGATTAAAACATCTGAAATTCCTTGAATATAACTTTGCTTCGCCTCTTTTCCTTGCCCTTTGAAAAGCGGGCCAATTTCCAAATTATCTTTTCTTTCAAACCCGAATAAATCGTAAGCATAAGCATGTTGTTCATGATAGTCAATCAAACCAACATAGGGTGGAGAGGAAAAAATTCCCCTTATTTTTTTCTTTTTGGCTATATCAGAAAATAAAGGGTTTTTCTTTTCTAATGCAGAAAAAATATCTATTGTTCTACTGTCTCCTGTAATACATGTCTGAAAAGTTTGAGTTCGTAACTTTTCAAAATCATTAAGGCGCTTTACTGTATCTTTAGTGTAAGTTTCCCACCACTTAAGAATGGAAAAAAGTGGTTTACAAATTTTTCCATGTTTAGCACAATAATACGTTGAAGTTATGGGTTCAATCAGAGTAGCCAGATCTGCATGAGTAGTTGCTCTGCAGCTGCGGATGGTTCGACTTAAAATAACACTTAAAATTTTCTTTGTTTCTGTGTTCTGAATCTTTCTGATTTCATTGAACACAAACTCAATTTCTTCTCTGATATGCTGAGAATACCATTTGTCAAGGAAGCTATCTGACTTATCCTGCCTTAGCTTTATATTATATTTTTTTACCAACCTGTTATAAATAGAGAGAAATTCCTTTTCTTTCTCATCTCCATAGTTTCTTTCGTCTATAAGACCTTGCCTTAAACGATACTTATATTCTGGGATGGGAAAATATTTATTATTGAACTCAAAAAGTGCCTGTATCAATTTTGATTCAAATTCTATTATGTGAAAGTTAGTTAAAAATTCCTTTAGTAATTTTGTAATTCGATTAATTTCATATTGCACATCCTTCAAATCATATTTAGCAACTTTGCAATTACTTATTAGGGTATTGAAGGCAGAAATATCAATACCAATAGCGTTCATTCCAAGTTCATTAGCTTGTACCATAGTTGTTCCACTTCCTGAAAATGGATCTAGTATAATATCTCCTTTTCTGAAATAAACATCTTTTTTGAATTTGTCAATATGATTATCAAGAAAATACTCAACAAGCTGAGGGATGAATTTTCCTTTATATGGATGTAAACGATGGACATGCTTTGTAGTCTCAGATTCCTTGTATTGGTCAAAGGATAATGCCCAGTTTAAATCATCCCCAAGTTGATCTTTCCATGAAATTTCTCTTTGTTTATTATATGATTTGTAATAGTTTATAAGATCTTTTTTATCAACTTGCGTAGATCCATTCTCCCCAATTTTTTTTATTCTTCCATATTGAATTAAATAAGAAATGTTAGAGCTGGTAACAACTTTTCCTATATAATTAGTTGCCCACTCGCTTGCTTCTTTTAATGAAAGGTAATTATTAATCATGATAAATTTAATACTCTTATTATTTTCGATTTTTATTGTTTTTACGAATAAAATAAGGCGGCGAAGTAACAATCAAATCCACTGAATTATCCGGAATCAGTTTTAATTGTTCCTTACAGTCGCCTAAATATAAATCAGTTTTAATTTCCATTTTATTAAAATCCTAAATTATTTAGCGAATATATAAAATCTTTGTTATTCTCCTTTCAAAATTACGCTCAATTTTTTTTATTCAGGTTTTTTGGCAAAATCAGTCCGCAACATTTTTGAAGCCGGTTTTTAACAGAAAGATTTACCGCTCAAACAAAATCATACAAAACAAAAACCTAAAGACTTTATCTTTACCAAAACAGATAACACGATGGCTAAAAAATTGTTTTTAATTCCTGCTTTGTTTTTAAGCATTGCATTATTTGCCCAAACACAGGATGAAGTCTTCATCAAAAAAATTTCGGACGAAATTCTGACTAATGGAAAAGCGTACGATAATCTGAGAGTGCTCACTAAAACGATAGGTGGAAGGCTCTCCGGATCACCACAGATGTATAAGGCAGAAGACTGGGGTTATAATCTGCTTAAAGCTAATGGTAGCGATAACACTTACAAGCAAGAATGCATGGTTCCGCATTGGGTGCGTGGCGGAAAAGATGAAGCCATTGCATTCCTGCCGGGTAATAAGAAAAAAGCATTGGATATTGTTGCATTGGGCGGCTCAAAGGGAACAGGCCCGAAAGGAGTAACCGCATCGGTGATTCTGATCAATTCTTTTGAAGAAATGGAGGCTAAAAAGGAGCAGATAAAAGGAAAAATTGTTTTTTACAACTATAAATTTAACCCCACCTTTATCAGAACCTTTCAGGCTTATGGCGATGCAGTTAGATACAGAGGGATGAAAGGGACTTCCACCGCTGCAAAATATGGCGCTGCGGCCACCATTGTCCGGAGCATGAGCCATGCTACTGATAATTCGCCACACACCGGCGGCACCTGGTATGATTCTGCCTACAAAATCAACCCCGCTGTGGCCATTGGCCTGCAGGATGCCGACTGGCTGGCAGAGACACTGTCAAAAAACACTAAAGTAAACGTCTTTTTGAAAACCAATGGACATTTTCTGCCCGATGTACCCGGCCATAATATTATTGGTGAACTGAAAGGCTCTGAATTTCCTGATGAATTTATTACCGTAGGCGGCCACTTAGATAGCTGGGATATCTGCGAAGGCGCTCACGATGATGGTGCAGGCGTGGTGCAAACCATAGAAATACTGAGGACTTTCAAAGCCCTGGGTTACAAGCCCAAAAGAACCATCCGTTTTGTACTGTTTGCAAATGAAGAAAATGGCCTCAGAGGCGGTTTAAAATATGCTGAGGAGGCAGTGGCCAAAAACGAAAAACACCTGATGGCAATGGAGAGCGATGCCGGAGGTTTCACGCCAAGAGGATTTTTTATGGGCATGTCGAAGGAGCAATTTGAAAAAATGATGAAATGGCAGCCATTGATTGCTCCCTACGGTTGCAGTGAATTTATGAACGTGGGCGACGGCGGCGCCGATATTTCACCCCTCAGGCAAAAACTCAATACGCCCGTAGTGGGCTTATCGCCCGATTCGCAACGATATTTTGACATCCACCATGCACGTTCTGACATGTTTGAAGCGGTGAATAAACGCGAACTGGAATTGGGGGCTGTAAACATGGCGGCTTTAATTTATCTGGTAGATCAGAATGGCTTGTAATTGATATTTCAGTATTTTGCGATATCAATAATCAAAAATGAATAAAATAAGCGATAATGTTATCAGACAGGTATTTTTAATTCTGCTGATAACATTTACCGGGATAATAATAGTTTATAATCTTCAATACTTCATTCCGGGAGTACTCGGAGCCATCACTTTGTATATCCTTTTCAGAAATACTTTTTTTAACCTTACAGAAAAAAAAGGTTGGAAAAAAGTCTGGACCAGCCTGTTTCTTATTTTAATTACACTGATAGGAATTGTACTGCCCTTATGGTTACTGGCAGAAATACTGATACCTCAGGTAAATTCGATATTGGATAACAGGCAAATCATCATCGAAAAATACAATGCAGTTAAGGCTTTTATGCAAACAAAGCCTTTTCTGAAAAAAATTGATATTTCTGATGCCGAGCTGATGGGTTATTTACAAAAGATTGCAGGGTATATCCCTGCGGTGCTCAACTCGGTGGCCGAAGTAGTGGTAAATATTCTTACGGCTCTTTTTCTTCTTTACTTCTTTTTGGTTCAGGGGCGAAACATGGAAAGAAGAATAAAAGTGCTAATGCCGCTTTCGGATGCCAATCGGCAAATAGTGTGGGATGAAACCAATATGATGGTGCGCGCTAATGCGCTGGGGATACCGATTATGGGCCTTTGCCAAGGGATTATTGCAGCCATCGGGTATTATATTTTTGGAGTAAACAATGCCCTTCTTTGGGGAATGATTACGGGCGCAGCAACCATAGTACCTGCTGTGGGTACAATGGTTGTTTGGGTGCCTATTGCAATTGTCCATCTGGCGCAGGGACATACATCGGCAACTATTGGTCTGGTGCTTTATTGTCTGATAGCGGTAGGCGGTATTGACAACGTATTGCGGTTTACCCTTCTGAAAAAAATTGGCGATGTGCATCCGCTGATTACGGTATTCGGGGTGATATTAGGCCTGAAACTGTTTGGCATCATCGGATTGATATTCGGGCCGTTGCTTTTGTCTTATTTTAATCTGTTATTAAAAATATACAGAACTGAATTTTCTAAGGAAGAGATTACCAATACAGAGCCTACGCAACCTTCTGACCCCAATCCGCCTGAATTGGAAAATAATTATACTGATAATGCTGAAAGCATTAGTCATTCAGAATGATTGAAGTCTCAGGTAAAATTCAGAAATAATATATAAAAAAACAGCTACATGACCTGAAATTTCTTTAGGTTATTTATTGTTTTTAATAGAATGGGATTACTTTCAGCATGGAAAAAATAATGAAAATTTACTTTTCTTTTTTAACCCATATTGCAGATAATCTGGCTCTAATTGAGTATTATCGGGGCTATCGTTGATTTTACGAGGTAGTTTGTGTACTACAAATTAGGCCTGCATAAAAGGTGGAGTTTTCGATTTTTTACGATCTCATGGGTTTTTCTGAGGGTTATTGTCGGTTTAGTATATCCCTTCGACTAATCCCTGATTTCGTTACTTATATAAACAATTGATTTTTCCGGATGGTAACCGAAGCTGCCTGCCGGCAGCACCAATAACTGCAATGCCTTTTACAAGAGGTAATTGTAAAAAACGACAAAGCCAAATGTTAGAATTTTGTTTTATCAAGCTTTTAAATATTGCCAAAAGTTGCTAAAATATTATCCTTTGTTTCACCCTAACAGGCTTTTTTTGGGTTTCAGGTAAAACAATCGACTTTTTCCTATAAAAAATTCCTTTCAATACCGTACTTTTGCGTCCCGATATTCATCGGGATTTTTTATATAAATATATCGCTAAGAATGCCTAGAGACAATTCCATTCATTCAGTTTTAATTATTGGTTCGGGCCCCATCATTATAGGTCAGGCCTGTGAGTTTGACTATTCCGGCACCCAGGCCGCAAGAAGCCTTCGTGAAGAAGGAATAAGGGTGGTGCTTATCAACAGTAATCCTGCCACCATCATGACCGATCCTATGATGGCAGATAAAGTATATTTACTGCCACTGACGGTAGAAAGTATTGAACAAATTTTGCAGGAACAATTGGCAAATGGCACTCCGCTGGATGCTGTTTTACCCACAATGGGTGGCCAAACAGCCTTAAACCTATGTAAGGAAGTTGAAGACATAGGCATCTGGAACCAATATGGAGTGAGGCTGATTGGAGTAGATATTAAGGCTATTGATAAGGCAGAAGACAGGGAATATTTTCGCGACTGGATGATAGAAATGGACATTCCTGTAGCGCCTGCCAAAATTGCCAATTCTTTTTTAGAAGGAAAAGAATTTGCACAAGAGATTGGTTATCCGTTGGTTATACGTCCTTCCTACACTTTGGGCGGCACCGGCGGCGGATTTGTACACAATAAAGAGGAATTAGATGAAGCACTCAACAGAGGGTTGGAGGCATCTCCCATACATGAGGTGCTTGTAGAAAAGGCAGTGTTGGGTTGGAAAGAGTTTGAGCTCGAACTGTTGAGAGACAATGCAGATAATGTGTGTATTATTTGTACGGTAGAAAATTTTGACCCAATGGGAGTGCATACAGGCGATTCCATTACCATTGCGCCGGCAATGACGCTTAGTGATACAGGAATGCAACTGATGCGCAATACAGCTACCAAAATGATGAGGAGTCTGGGAAATTTTGCCGGAGGCTGTAATATTCAGTTTGCAATGAATCCCGAAACTGAGGAAATAATTGCCATTGAAATTAACCCGCGCGTAAGCCGCTCCTCGGCGCTGGCATCCAAAGCTACTGGCTATCCGATTGCAAAAATAGCATCCAAGCTGGCCATTGGTTACAATCTTGATGAGCTTGAAAATCAAATAACTAAGACAACTTCAGCCTATTTTGAACCGGCGCTGGACTATGTTATCGTAAAAATCCCTCGTTGGAATTTTGATAAATTTAAAGGTGCAAATGACACCCTTGGCCTTCAGATGAAAAGTGTGGGCGAGGTGATGGGTATTGGCCGCAGCTTTAATGAAGCCATTCAAAAAGCCTGCCAGAGCCTCGAAAATAATGCTATCGGACTGGGTTATTATGGAAAAAGCCTGAAACACGCTGATGAACTTCTTGAATACATCAAAACGCCAAAATGGGACAGAATTTTCCGCATTAAGGACGCTTTAATGGCCGGTATTACAGTTGGTACTATTTCGAAAGCTACCGATGGTATAGACCGCTGGTTTTTATCGGAGATTCAGAAACTTTGTGATATTGAAAAGAGATTAGCTGAATATGACCTGGAGTCACTACCTGCCGATTTGTTTTGGGAAGCCAAGGTGAATGGTTTCAGCGATGCGCAGATTGGCGACCTCACCACCGGCCCGCGCTATGATGAAGATGATGTTTTCAACCGACGTAAAGAGTTGGGTATCAATCGTGTATATAAGATGGTGGATACCTGTAGTGCCGAGTTTGAGGCCAAAACGCCCTATTTCTACTCTACATTTGATGCCCCGCTGCAAAACTACATCAGTAAAGACGAGGTAGCAACCATGTCGAACAACGAAAGCGACACATTTGCAACAGGTATCAATAATGGAGCTAACGCCAAAAAGAAGATAATCGTTTTGGGTTCAGGGCCCAACAGGATAGGGCAGGGTATTGAGTTTGATTATTGCTGTGTGCATGGTCTGATGGCAGTAATAGAAGCCGGTTATGAAGCCATTATGATGAACTGTAACCCCGAAACAGTGAGTACCGACTTTGATATGGCAGATAAGCTTTACTTTGAACCTGTTTATTGGGAGCATGTGCGGGAGTTGATTGAATACGAAAAGCCTTACGGTGTAATCGTTCAGTTGGGCGGACAAACAGCCTTAAAACTGGCAGAGAAAATAAAAAATATGGGCGTAAAAATCATCGGAACCTCTTTCGATGATATGGACATAGCCGAAGATCGTGGCCGCTTTAGCGATATGCTTAAAGAGCTAAAAATACCATACCCTGATTATGGTACCGCATGGAATGTGGATGAAGCCATAAATGTGGCCAACCGCGTTGGCTATCCGGTGCTGGTGCGTCCTTCTTATGTACTGGGTGGCCAGAGGATGCGAATAGTGTTGAACGATGAAGAACTTGAAAAAGCGGTGGTAAGTCTGCTCAAACATATCCCCGGCAATAAAATATTGATTGACCACTTCCTCGATCGCTGTCAGGAAGCCGAAATAGATGCCATTTACGATGGAGAAACCTTTCATGTAATGGGTGTGATGGAGCATATAGAACCGGCAGGTATTCACAGTGGCGACAGCCATGCCATGCTGCCTGAGTTTAACCTAAGCCCAATGGCGGTAACTACTATGGAATTATATTCCGAAAAAATAGCTAAAGCACTGAATATAAGGGGTTTAATTAATATTCAGTTTGCAATAAAAGACGGTATTGTGTATGTAATTGAAGCCAATCCGCGTGCCAGCCGTACCACTCCTTTTATTGCAAAAGCTTATGAAATTCCCTATCTGAATATTGCTACAAGAATCATGTTGGGCGAAAACAAGCTCACAGATTTTACCTACGAAAAGAAATTGCAGGGTTTTGCAATCAAAGAACCTGTTTTCAGCTTCAATAAGTTTCCGGGTGTAAACAAAGAATTAGGCCCTGAGATGAAAAGCACAGGTGAATCTATTCGTTTTATTAAAGATCTTCGCGATCCCTATTTCAGAAAACTTTATAAAGACAGAAGCAGATTTTTGAGTAAATAATTAAATGCTCCTAAATGACATTTGAAGCCAGTCAGCAGATGCGGATTGGCTTTTTAACTATTACATTTTCGATAATTTTTATATTTACCATAGGTTGGAAAAGGCCAAAAAAAATAATTGACAAAAAACTGAAGGATTTTTTACTTTTGTACCCACAACAGAACATAATTATGAACCGCCTAAGAAGTTTTCTTGAATGGAATGCCTTTGGAGTTTGTTCTTCCATTGGAGAAAGGTTGAACATTGCACCATCTCGCATTAGACAATATTTTATTTATACTTCAGTATTGACAATGGGATCGCCAATCCTTATTTATATTATATTGGCATTTACAAAAAACATTAAAAACTTTATACAAAGTTCCAAAAGAAATCCCTGGTATTATCTTTAGCCGTTTGAATTTATCAGAAAAACGATTTTATTTCGAAATATTTTTTCCCCTGCTAAAATAATAAAAAATTATTATGCAACAAAGTAATAAAATGCCGACTAATTGATGCAATATACTGAAAATCAATTTATTATTGTTTAAGTAATTGATCAATGAAAGGATGCCCAAAGTAACCTGAACAGTTACCAATATTACCGGTAGCCATCTCCATTTGAAAAGAAAAGAATTTATTGGCTGTCTGCTCAATCGCCGGGAATAAACCAAAATCAAAATAACAAGTAAATAGGCCAGATTGCGATGGACAAACTGAATGGTGATTAGATTATTGGTAACATCATGCAGGAAAGCCCCTTCATTAAACATTTTCGGGAAAAAACTGCCGTTGATGGTTGGCCAGGTGATGGCAGATTTGGCGGCATGTGTGCCGGCCATAAATGCTCCGTAAACCAATTGAATGCCCAGCAAAAACAGAATGAGCACACTAAACCATTTGATATAAGGAGAGAACGTTAATTTTTCTTTTGGTACAGAAATTTTAAGCGCAAACCATATAACGTACACCAACAGAATCAGTGCGGCAATAAAATGGATTGCCAATCGGATATGGCTTACATATAACAGGTCGGTACCTATGCCGCTCTTTACCATTATCCATCCCAATGCCCCTTGCAGGCCTCCAAGAAGGAATAGGATAATCATAGGCCATAGCATGGTACGATTGATTTTCTTTTTGTACAAAAAATATACAAACGGAATTGCAAACACCAGGCCCATCAGCCTGCCCCAGTTGCGGTGAAACCACTCCCAGAAATAAATAAACTTAAAGTCGCTGAGGGTAAAATAGTTGTGAATATACTTGTACTGGGCAATTTCTTTATACTTATCAAATGCCTCATTCCACTGGCTTTCATTCATGGGGGGCAGCGTGCCCAGTAGTGGTTGCCATTCGGTGATGGACAAACCTGAACCTGTAAGGCGGGTGATACCTCCAATCAGGATTTGAATGATAATCATTACTGCTCCGGTCAGCAGCCAAAAGGCTACCGGTTTATTCTTCTGAATTTCCATTCGAGCAAAAATAGCAGCTATCAGTTATATTTCTGCCGGTTGAAGCAAAAAGGGATTTATCTGTCGGTGGACAGCCTGAAAATTTTTTAAATAATTTTTATCTTACTCCTGAAAATTACCCAACAAGGGCTTCATATCCTGCTGCATCGAGCAATGCAGCTACATCATCCGGATTGTCAACGGTCATTTTTATCATCCAGCCTTCGCCATAAGGGTCGGTATTCACCAATTCGGGCGAGTTGGCCAATGCGGGATTCAGCTCATCCACAGTACCGCTAACAGGTAAGAACAGGTCCGAAACTGTTTTTACGGCTTCCACTGTACCAAAAACCGTTCCTGCCTCCAATTTCTGGCCGACGGTTTCTACTTCTACATAAACAATATCGCCCAACTCTTTTTGTGCAAAATCAGTAACACCAATGGTGGCAATATTGCCATCAAGGCTTACCCATTCGTGATCTTTCGTGTAGCGCAATGCTTCTGGATAACTCATAAAATTGGTTTTGAATTACAAATATGAGCAAAGGTTTTGAATATTCCTGCAAATTACTCATTTAAATTTCGGTAGTGGTCGATTTAAGTAAATTTTAGTTTCATTAGAATGTTTCCTAACCACCCTCTCATAATCGCAACAATATTTATAAATAGTTGCATCGCCGCCCTCCATTCGCCCTTTAATTTCTGCCATTTACCTAATACTACTCACCTTTTAGCGGAATAGCCTTTCTAACAGATTGAGGTTCAAATAGCTTTGACCCTGAATTAAAAAATACAATACTTTTTATGAAATCATTATTGACAATCATCTTATCTCTCTCGCTTTTTCAAAACGTTGCATTTGCCCGTCATATTTCAGGCGCTGTAAAAGATGCAGAAAACAAACCCATCGAAAATGCTTCGGTCGTATTATTAAATGCAAAAGACTCTTCGGTAATTAAACTGGGAGCTGCCAATAAAAACGGCAAATACGACTTTGAAAATATCAATGCAGGTCATTATATTATTAAAGCTACTGCAGTAGGTTTTACCCCTGCTTTTTCACCTTCATTTGAGTATAAAGGAGATGATCTGGCCGTTGCCGACCTGCACTTAGAAAAATCTGCCACCCAACTTGCCGCAGTAACTGTTACCGCACGAAAACCGCTTATTGAAGTTAAGGCAGACAGAATGGTGGTGAATGTGGAGGGCACCATTAATGCTACCGGAAACGATGCCCTGGAACTACTAAGAAGATCGCCGGGTGTGATGCTGGATAAAGATGACAATATCAGCATGGCCGGTAAAAACGGGGTACAGGTATATATTGATGGGAAGCCATCTCCTTTGAGTGGTTCAGATTTGGCAAATTACCTGAAATCAATCCCATCTGTTTCTATCGAATCAATAGAACTTATTACCAACCCTTCTGCTAAATATGAAGCATCAGGCAATGCCGGCATTATCAATATCAGATTTAAAAAGGATAAATCGCTGGGTACCAATGGTAGCATAAACGCAGGTTTCAATGCAGGTTACTACAGCAATTACAACGGAGGTATAAGCCTTAACCACAGAAACAAAAAGACCAATCTGTTTGGTAATTACAACTACACAGATGGGAAAAACCATGTAGAACAAACCATTTACAGAGAGCAGGCCGATTCAATATTCAGCCAGCATAGCGAAATGGCCAACCGCAGAGGTAGCCATAATTTTAAGGCAGGCTTAGACTATTTTCTAAATAAAAAAAATACAGTTGGTGTAATGGTAAATGGCAACATTTCGGACATCAGCCTGAATAGCGATGGGCCTATGTCCATAGCATATCAGCCTACAAAAGTGGTGGATAGGATTTTGCAGACAAAATCGGAGATCAATTCTGATAGAAAAAACATGAATTTCAATGCCAACTATAAATTTACTGATAATGCAGGCAAGGAACTGAATGTGGATGCCGACTATGGTTTTTATGACTTAAAAAACCTGCAATACCTCCCCAATATTTATTATAAAGCAGATGGAGTTACCGAATTGTACAAAAATGTGTATCGCCTTAATGCGCCCACCAACATTGATATTTATTCCTTAAAGGCAGATTATGAGCAGAAGCTTGGAAAAGGGAAACTTGGCCTTGGCGGTAAATTGGGGTATGTAAATACCAAAAATAATTTTCAGCGTTTTAATGTATTCAATAATAATGAAGTATTTGACCGCGACAGAAGTAATCACTTTGATTATTCTGAAAATGTGAATGCATTGTACCTTAGTTACAACAGACCCTTTAAGGGATTTGTGCTCCAGATGGGGCTACGGGGAGAAAATACCATTTCTGAAGGTCGGTCAATCGGTGAAAAATATAATTCCACCACCCAGTCATATCAGGCCTTTGATTCATCCACTAAAAGAAACTATTTCGATTTGTTCCCCAGCGCATCGGTAGCATTCAACAAAAACCCGATGAACCAGTGGAACATCAGCTACAGCAGGCGTATTGACAGACCCCGCTACGAAAATCTGAATCCTTTTGAATTTAAAATTAATGATTACACATATTCCAAAGGCAATACTAATTTAAGACCTCAATACACCAATAGTTTTGGCATCTCTAATACCTATAAATATAAACTGACCACCAGCCTGAACTACAGCCACGTGAAAGGGATGTTTGTACAAACATTTGAACCGGAGGGTTCCAATAACTATCAAACCACCCGAAACCTGGCTACTCAGGATGTGGTAAGCCTGAATGTGAGCTACCCTTTTGTGTATAAGCGTTTTATGATGTATAATAATCTTACCTCCAATTATTCTCATTATTACGCCAATTTTGGAACAAACAGAGTCATCAGCGCCAATAGTTTTAATGTTCAGTATTACGTGCAAAACACATACAAATTTGGCAAAAAGCAAGACTGGACAGCCGAACTGACCGGATTATATCTTTCTCCATTCATCTGGCAGGGATTACTGAAAGGTCGCTCAATGGGGTTTGTGGATGCCGGACTGCAAAAAACCATATTAAAAGGCAATGGCACTTTGAAAGCATCGGTGAGTGATATTTTTAAAACCATGTATTTCAGGGGAGATGCCCATTATGCAGGAACATATATGAACGTGGCTGCCAAATGGCAAAGCCATCAGTTCAAAATCAATTTCACCTACCGTTTTGGTAACAATAAGGTAAAGGCAGCACGTCAGCGCAAAACAGGCATGGAGGATGAAAGCAACCGTGCATCGGGAGGAAGCTCTTCGCCCGGACAATAATGGAGCGTAGTTTTAAGTTGATAATCAAAAGAGGCTGTCATTTTTGCACAGCCTCTTGTTCTATTTTTTGTAAAATCGTTCTAAATTTTTTATCTCCACCTTTCTGAACTCTATAGGATGACCTTCGCTCTGCAGAGAAATGGAACCGGAGTACAGCATCTTGCCATCAGGTTTTTGTTTGGGCTCATAATTACTCACATTGCCACCACCGATTTGAGGGTGTTGATATACCAATACCGTATCGCCGTTTACAATGTGTTTTATTTCCTTGTTTCCCAAAACCAGCATTTCTGCCCTCACCCACTCATCATTTCGAAAGGTTTTTGAGGTAGAATTGATACAATGAGGTGTAAATAGCTTCCCGTTCATTTCCACATTTGTTCCCGGAGTGCAAAGGTTACAGTTAGTTCGTTCACCGGTAGAATCGCCGCCAAGCAATTGTACCTCAATGGAAATGGGGAAATCCTGATCTTTGAGCATCGTGTTTCCGGGCTGCCCGTGAATCATGATGCCGCTATTTTTATAAGCCCAGCCCGGAGCGCCGGGACATTGATTACCTACAAAACGATATTCTACAGCAAGCAAATAGTAAGAAAAAGGCGTTTTGTAAAACAAATGCCCGAAACGGTCATCAAAATTATTTCCGTACGCATCATAACTCACCTTTAGCAAACCATTTTCAACCCTGAAGGTGTTTCCAAAATTATTACCATACTCATAACCCTTTATTTTAGCTTTCCAGCCCTTCAGGTTTTTACCGTTGAAGAGTTGCTTCCATTTTACCGATTCATAATTTTGAGAATAGCCGGTAGTGGCAAGGGAAACAAGAAGGAACGCTAATAACAATTTTTTCATCTTCAATCTTTTTAGTTTATTCTTTTTATCATGCTTACTTTCAGCATTTTCACATCCTGTAGCGGTCTGTCTTTGTCTATTCCTTTACTGGTGGGTACTGCGGCAATTTTGTCAATTACATCCACACCTTTTATCACTTCGCCAAAAACGGTGTAATTGCCGTCGAGATGCGGTACGCCGCCAAGTGTTGTGTAAACAGCCCTGTAGTTTTCGGGTATCTTTCTGCCTTTCAGCCTGCCGTTTTCAAGCGAGTCGAGGCCTGCATTGGTAAATACTTTTCCCTGGGTAAGGTAAAACTGGCTGGCGCTGCTGGCTTTCCGGGGGTTCACATCATCACCTTCTCTGGCTGCGGCGATTACTCCCTTTTTATGAAACAATACCGGATTGAATTCCGCAGGAATAGTATAACCGGGGCCACCATCACCTAAGGGTTTTCCGGCTGGCGCATTGCGGCTATCGGGGTCTCCTCCCTGTATCATAAAATGATTGATTACCCTGTGAAACAGCAACCCGTCAAAATAGTGCTGCTTCACCAATCTGATAAAATTATCACGATGCAGCGGAGTAAGGTCGCTGAGCCTCACCACAATATCGCCCATAGTGGTTTGTATCAACACATCTTTTTTATAATCTCTTTTGGTTATCTTACCGGGTGAAGCACAGCCCGCCAGAAGTACAATCGCCAATAAAGCAATCGCTGATTTTTTCATTTGTCTCTTAATTTTCTTAGAAATTATTTTTCTCAAAGTAAAACAAAATATGGTCTTTCAGGAAATTTTCCTGTTGTGCCGCATCCATCTCCGGCATGGGTTTCAGTTGTTTGAAATGAGGCCATCCGTCCTCATCGGTTTTCTCTATTTCGTAATATCCGCTTGTAGCCAGCAGGCTGCACACTGCTACGTGCATCAGTTCCTGCTTTTGCTCTTTGCTGAAGCCTTCCTTTATTTGACCCAGTTCCTGAATACCAATGAGGAATAAAATTGTTTCCATATCGGGCTTTTTGCCAAACCGCTCCACTAATTTCTTTTCGAGCGCCCACCATCTTACCTGTAAATCATCAGAAGTTATCATGCAGCAAATGTATAACTTTCGGGAGTGATGACCTGCTTTTGGGGTTAAACTTTTGAAAGCCGTAGGCTTAAGGCTGTAGGCTGTAAGCTTTCGGCTGTAAGCAATTTGCACGTCAGCAATCTGAATCCTTGAACCTAAAGCAGGCTACGGCTGCGGCTTTTGGCTTTATGCTGTAAGCCTTAGGCGATTGATGATAAGTAATTTGCAATCACCAATCTGTAAACAATCAGTAATCAGTAATCAGTAATCTGCAATCTAAAATCTAAAATCTGCAATCAGCTAATCTGTAACCTTAAACCTCTAGCAGGCTACGACTCTCGGCGAAATAAGCTGTAGGCTGTAGGCGATTTGATAATCAGTAATTAGCAATCTGCAATCAGCCAATCTGTAATCTGAAACCTTGAACTTTAAACCTTGAACCTTAAACAGGCTACGGCTACGGCTTTCGGCTGCGGAGAAATAAGCTATAGGCTTTTGGCTGTAAGCTCTAATTAATTTGACAATCAGTAATCTGCAATCAGTAATTTGCAATCTGCAATTCAAAATCACAAATCACAAATCACAAATCTAAAATCTCAAATCAGTAATCAGTAATCTGTAATCTGTAATTTTCCGCAGTCATCAATCAGTAATTTGCAATCTGCAATCAGCCAATCTGAAACCTTGAACTTTAAACCTTGAACCTCAAACCTTAAACTCCATTATCTTTGCCCAAAACAGAATAGTATGTTACAATTACAGGTTTTAAGACAAAATGTGGAAGAGGTAAAGGCAAGATTAGCCGTAAAAAATTTCAAAAACCCCGAATTGGTGGATGAAGTTATTGCGCTGGACGACCAAAGAAAAAAATTACAGTTAGAATTCGACAATACACAGGCTTCGGTAAACAGCGCCTCCAAAGAAATAGGTATGCTGATGGGTAAAGGCGAAAAGGAATCGGCCGAAGCAAAGAAAAAAGAGGTAGCCGAACTAAAGACAAAACTGCAGCCCATTAATGAACAACTTAATGCTACTGAAACTAAACTTCTGGAACTTTTAGTGCAGATCCCTAACCTGCCATCTCCCTTGGTTCCAAAAGGCACAAGTGCCGAAGACAACGAGGTAGTGAGGTCGGGGGGCGAAAAACCCAACTTGTATGCAGGAGCCGTACCACATTGGGATTTGATTAAAGAGTACGACATTGTAGATTTTGAAACAGGTGCCAAACTTACCGGAAGCGGTTTCCCGTTGTATAAAGGAGCAGGTGCCAAATTGCAAAGAGCGCTGGTACAATATTTTCTGGACTACAACATCGCAGCCGGCTATATAGAATACCTGCCTCCGTTTATGGTGAATGAAGCATCAGCTTATGGTACCGGTCAGCTACCCGACAAAGAAGGGCAGATGTACCATATACAGTTAGACAATTTTTATTTGATACCTACTTCTGAGGTTCCGGTTACCAATATTTATCGCGAAGAGATTGTAAAGGCAGATCAATTGCCCATCAAAATGACAGCTTATTCACCGTGCTTCAGACGTGAAGCGGGAAGTTTTGGTAAGGATGTGAGGGGATTAAATCGTGTTCATCAGTTTGAAAAAGTGGAAATAGTACAACTGACACATCCTGATAAAAGCTATGAAGCATTGGATGAGATGGTGAACCATGTGGAGGGACTGTTAAAGTCGTTAGAATTGCCTTATCGTATTATAAGGCTTTGTGGCGGAGACATGTCTTTCACTTCTGCATTAACTTATGATTTTGAAGTATTTAGCGCTGCTCAGGAACGCTGGTTAGAGGTGAGCTCTACTTCCAATTTCGAAAGTTATCAGACCAACCGGATGAAAATCAGGTTTAAAGATGAGGTAGGCAAGACCCGTTTTGTACACTCTTTAAATGGAAGTTCATTGGCTTTGCCACGAATTGTGGCCTGTCTGTTGGAAAATAATCAGAACGAAAATGAGATTATTCTGCCAAAAGTGTTACATTCATACTTTGGAAAAGAATCTATTAGCAAAAATTAAAAAACTAAGAAACTAAAAATGAAAAAAGTAATTCTTTCAGCATTTACAGCAGCCATTGTATTGGTAGCTTGTGCGCCAAAGGCTTCCCCTGCAAAAACGGAATCGCTAATGCCGGCGATTTCTGCCATCAGTACCAGTCAGTCTGCAATTGATGCAGGACATGCCATTTTTACCACAAAATGCACCAAATGTCATGGCGCTAAGACAAACTATGTGGCAAAGCACACTTATGATGAGGCAAAGCCGGTAATGGCTTCAATGGTTCAAAAAGCGAGATTGAGTCCCGAAGAAATCGGTCAGCTTTCTGCATTTTTACTGGCAAATACTAAAAAGTAGAATTAATCACTATCATTCATAACCGGACTCCGCAAAAATGGCGGAGTTTTTTTTTGGGAAAAATTTAAACGATGGTTTTAAACTAATGATATTGAATACTGTCTTATGTTTTAAAACTTATTGTATGGCAATTAAAAACCGGTTAAAAAATCAACATCTTTTATGGCGTGCAGGTTTTGGCCCGGCAGTAGAGCAGTTGGAGGAATTGGAAAAATATAGTCCGGAACAATATTACAAGGCCTTGGTAAAAGCATCTGATAAAAAACCCGAGTACATCAATGTGGCGAGTGATGATTTAAAAAATATTTATGAAATTTCTTTGGATGCCGGCCGTAAAAAAAATCTCACCGCAGAGGACCGAAAGGAACTCAACCGCCTGCAACGCGATGCAATAAAAAACCTCAACCTTTACTGGTTTAAAGAAATGGTTACTTCGAGCGCTCAGTTGCGCGAAAAAATGGCTTTCTTCTGGCATGGCCATTTTGCCAGTAGGAATAACAATGTGTATTACAATCAGTTATTGCTTCAGGTTTTTCGAGAGCATGGTTTGGGTAGCCTGAGAAGGTTGTTGAAAGAAGTTTCTCACTCGGCATCAATGCTTTTTTTCCTCAATAATCAGCAAAATAAAAAAGGCCATCCAAACGAAAACTTTGCACGCGAGGTGATGGAACTGTTCACCTTAGGCAGAGGAAACTACACCGAAAACGATATTAAGGAAGCAGCACGCGCTTTTACCGGATGGTCTGCCAACCCTAATGGCTCCTTTGTTTTCAGAAAAGGTCAGCATGACGATGGCAGCAAAACCGTACTTGGCAAAACCGGCAGATTGGACGGTAATGATGTGCTCAATATCCTTTTGGACAATAGGCAAGCTGCCCGATTTATCACTCAAAAAATATACAGGTTCTTTGTAAACGACAAGCCGGATACGACTATCGTCAACTCATTAGCCGATAAATTTTACAAATCTGATTACAATATCAGCAAACTGATGGAGGATATTTTTACAAGTGATTGGTTTTACATTGATAAAAACATTGGCAGCCATATCAAGTCGCCAATAGAACTATTAGTAGGAATACAAAGAATGATACCTATGCAGCTTGATAATGACAACGTTATGATGAACCTGCAAAGAATTCTGGGCCAGCAATTGCTGTTTCCGCCCAATGTGGCAGGTTGGCCCGGAGGCAAATCATGGATTGACAGCAGCACACTGATGACCCGGATGCGTATTCCGCAAATGTTTGCCGATAAGGATGAACTTAACCTTACACCCAAGCAGGACGATGACCAGATGATGGGCAGGAAAAATGACGGTACGGCCAATGTACCAACAGTCGGCAAGAAAAAAGCTGCAAGTGCCGGAATGATTATCAAGGCTAAAATGGACTGGCCGCAATACATCAGTAAGTTAGAAAGTGTAAAAAGAGAAGATTTAATTCCGAAAATTAAGCAAACGCTTTTTCAGGCAAATACAGATGTGGACAAATCCTTGCCCGGCACTATAGACGCTTCATCACGGGAATCGTACATAAAATCGGTAACTATACAACTCATGAGTACGCCCGAGTACCAGTTAAGTTAAAACACAAAATTTTCAGGCCATGTTAATCAAAAGAAAAGAATTTTTACAATTGGGGTCGTTGGCTACGGCTTCACTGATGTTTCCTAAATTTCTGAAAGCATTTGAATCCCGGGCATTGGTGCCTCCGGGAAACAAAGTGGTAGTGGTTTTGCAAATGAGCGGCGGCAATGACGGGTTGAATACCGTAATCCCTGTGCGAAACGATATTTATTACCGCCTGAGGCCTTCGTTGGCCATCCGCAAAGGACAGACTGCCGAACTTACAGATGATGTGAGCCTCCATCCCGAACTGACAGCCTTCAAAGCATTGTATGATGAAGGCAATCTCGCCATATTAAATAATGTAGGCTATCCCAATCCTGATCGGTCGCACTTCAGGAGTATGGACATCTGGCAATCAGCCAGCCAGAGTAACCAGTACTGGAACACCGGCTGGGTGGGTCGCTATTTAGATGCCCAATGCAGTGGCTGTGCGCATCCTACGCAGGCTTTGGAGGTGGACGATGTACTGAGTCTGGCGCTAAAAGGCGGAACCAATAACGCCATCGCCGTAAAAGATCCAAAACGTCTTTTTGGAGAGTCTAATGAAAAGTTCTTCCGGGATGTATCCAAAAATCATCGTTCAGATACGCATGATGACGAAAAGCCGGTAGAATACCTTTACAAAACAATGGCTGAAACGCTTTCTTCTGCCGATTATATTTTTAAGCAGAGCCGACTGCACCCGAGCGGCGCCGCTTACCCCAACACTGAATTGGGCAAAGGATTGAAAACCATTGCATCCTTAATTTTCTCGGATATTAACACAAAGGTTTATTATATTTCATTAGGAAGTTTTGATACGCATGTGGGTCAGGATGCGCAGCAGACTAAATTGTTTACCCAAATGAATGATGCGGTAAAAGCATTTACAGATGATTTAAAGACAAATGGCAGAATGAACGATGTGTTGCTCTTCACTTTCTCGGAGTTTGGAAGAAGGGTGGCACAAAACGCAAGCAACGGCACCGATCATGGCACTGCCAATAATATGTTCCTGATTAGCGGTGGACTGAAAAGAAAAGGTATTCTGAATGTAATGCCCGATCTGGCAGACCTGAATGAAGGCGACCTGAAATACAAAGTGGACTTTAAAAATGTATATGCCACCGTTTTAAAAAACTGGCTGAATGCAGATGCCGATCTGATATTGGGGGGGCATTATGATTTGCTGGATTTTGTGTAAAAAATTACAAATCACCCAATTGCGGGCGAAGAACAATATCTTCCACACAAGCGGCAATGGATAGCTGAGAAGCAGCATAAACTATATGGGCAATATCTTCGGCTTCCATTATTCGCTTCTCCTTATTGTCAAACCCCTCCCATGAGTCTGTCATTACTGCGCCGGTCAACACCGAGGTTACTTTTATGGAATGTAGCTTTAATTCTTCACGCAAATTTTTACTGAAACCATACAACGCAAATTTACTGATGCCATACAGGCCGCCATTTGGATAAGCATCTAATGATGCGATGGAGCAGATGTTAAAAATATGTCCGCTCTTTTTTTCTACCATCGATGGCAGCAGGGTTTGGGTAAGGTAAAATGCGCTGTAAAAATTAGTGTTCATCAACTCCTCCATGGCTCCCTCGTTTTCCTCAGCAATACTTCCTTCTTTAAAGATTCCTGCATTATTGATGACAATATCCGGTGAGCCATAATTAAGACACCAATTGCCATAAGCTACTGCATTTTCTTTTACCGACAGGTCAAAAGCCTTTGCATGTATCTCATGTCCGTAATTGGTTTGCAAAAATTCCATTGCTTTATACAATTTCACCGGATTATGAGAGGTGATACATAAGTGATGACCGTTTTTTGCAAATTCTTTAGCAATTGCAAAACCTATTCCTCTGGAAGCTCCTGTGATGACTACAATCATTTTTGTTTAATTTTTAAATATCCACATGACGACTTTGAACAGGCTCACCAAAAAACTGAGTTCCATGGTTATCAAAATCAACCGCCGAATCGGTGGTAAAAAATTGACGGGAGCCGGTTTTACTGCATTTTTCTTCTATTTCAGGATGACGGGCCAAATAATCAGCCAGACTTTCGGCAACAATTTCTCCCTGCGAAATGATTTTTATACCTGATGGCAAACTATCCTGAATCAGTTTTTTTATTAAGGGATAATGAGTGCATCCAAGCAACACTACATCAATATCGCTTCCTTTTTTTAATAAATTGCCCGTATATTTTTTTACAAAATAATCTGCGCCCGAATTGTCGGCTTCATTATTCTCTATAAGCGGAACCAGCAACGGACAGGCTTCCTGATAAACTTTTACATCAGGAAAGAATTTTGAAATTTCTATCGGATAAGATTGTGAGGCCACCGTGCCGCTTGTAGCAAGAATACCTACTGATTTAGTCTCGGAAAACCGGCCGATTGTTTCAGTAGTAGGTCTGATGACACCCAATACTCTTTTATCTGGAGCTATCTTGGGCAAATCGTTTTGCTGAATAGTACGCAGCGCCTTGGCTGAGGCAGTATTACATGCTAATATTACCAAATGGCAGCCCTGTTCGAAAAACCATTTCACACAATCCAGCGTATAATGATATACCGTGTCGAAAGAGCGGGTGCCATACGGTGCGCGTGCATTATCTCCCAGATAGATATAATCATACTGAGGCAGGCGGTTTACCAATTCTTTAAGAATGGTCAGACCGCCATAACCTGAGTCGAAAACACCTATCGGGGCTTGCTTCATCTTTTTACGTTTTTTCAAAAATAGAATATTCGGATCAAATTTTTAACCCGAAAGGTCAGTCAATCGAATTATTAATGTTTATTGTATTTTTGATAATGGCAAAAATAAAAATCACATTACCGGAATCGTTTAATTTTTCAACTGAAATTCCTGTTAGGATTGGCGATGTAAACTATGGAGGGCATGTGGGCAATGATGCTATACTAAGCATCATTCATGAAGCCCGATTACAATTTCTCAAGCACCATTCTTACAGCGAACTGGACCTGAGTGGTGTAAGCCTGATTATGGCTGATGTGGGTATTGAATTTAAAAAAGAAGCCTTTTATGGCGACACCATTATAGCATCTGTAGCCGCTGATGATTTTCAAAGAGTGAGCTTTGATTTAATTTACAAACTTGAAAAAATGATTGACGATAAAAGAGTAATCATTGCCATCGCCAAAACGGGTATGGTTTGTTTTGATTATCAAAACAGAAGAATCTGTGCAATTCCGGAGGAAGTGGTTATAAAATTAAAAGTATAAAGTACCAAATTTAACCTGCACCGTAGTTTAAGAGATTTAATATTTTTTTTGATAAAATTTATCGACAGCAATCATCTTCTTGTTCCTTCGGGGAAGCCAACTCTGTCCGGCTCTGCATTCAAGGCAGGTAGTGCATATTTCAATATTCTATTGCGCCTTCCCGTCGTATCTTCCGGCTCCACCGGATAAGAAACGACTGCCTCCAGCCAGGCATAAGTATTGATTCTGAAATAGACATCCGCATCATTGTCGCTTTCATCTCTTCCGGGATATCGGTCATTAAAATCTTTTTTAGCCGCATCGAGCAGACAGGACTCCACAAACTGGAGATCGCTGGTGTAGGAAACCTGTATTGCCGTCTCATTCCATATAAAAGGAGCAAACGGACCAGAATAATTGATTACCTGCGATTTTAAAACAACGCTGTTAGGAAAATACATCAGTCTGCCGCTTTTACGGTCATTGCCCAGATACACCCCACTACATTCTTCAATGATAGTGTCTAAGTAGTTTATTGCAATCACATCACCCCTGATGCCTTCGATCTGAATACGATCGCCCACCTGAAATGGTCTGCGAAAAACAATATACAGCCATGCAATGAAAGAGGTAATGGGCGCCTGTAGTGCAAAACCCAAAACCAAGGAAATAATACCGAAGCTGACCGCAACCGTGTAGAGATTTTGAAACAAAAAAGAAGCAACTACCAATAATACAAACGCTACAGTGAGTAAACGTACAATTCTCAACAGGTTATATCGGATACCTTCGGAGGTTGTTTGAGTGTCAACAATCCTTTCGATAACTTTTCCGATAATAAAAATCACTGCAATCAGAAACACGCTCATTGTCAGTTTTTGGGCAATCGGCCTGTGCTCCTCCCATCTTGAAAAGAAGGAAAGAGTGGTTAAAAAATGAGCTGCCAGAGAAACAGCTGCTAAAACTATGAAGCCTCCGATTCTGTATTTTTTATTTTCTGCAAGTAATTGCATACTTTTTGGTTTGTATCAACGAAATAAAGATAAAAATCGAAAATAAACAACAAAAAGCAACAATCAACCGCTCTTTCTTTTATTATGCTCATTCAACTTTAATAAAAAATTTTAATGGACGTACCACGAAGTAATCTTTACCTTTTTTACATTTTCACATTTTCTTTAAAAAAAGGTGAATTTTTTTTTGGTTTATGTATTCTCCTATGGTTAAATTTACTAAAGTAAGTTAAACTACAAAAAAGGCTTTATGAAAATGCATTTATGTTTAGAGAAAAACTTCCCCATAAATAAGGGGATCAGTAATTTAATTCTTTAGGGAAATTTTAGAAGAAAGAAGGGTAACATTTGGCTTTTTTTGTTGATATGGTTGTTGTTCAGAGTTCGAAATTTATTAAAGTTACCTTTTATGACACGAAAAATCATTATAATATTTCTCCTTTGGTTTGTTGTAAAAGCTACAAACGGACAAAACATAACCATTTCCTTACCACCCAATCCACCGGCCAATACCGCCAACTGGGCTTCAGGTGGCAATATGTTTACCATTACGGTTTCGGGAACAGCGACTTTGGCAGAAAGCCGGATTTTGGTTTATATAAAAACCGGTTCCGGTCAGGTGGTTTGCGGCAGCAATCAACCTGCCACAGCACAACCCACCAATATTAAACCCGGCGCTCCAAAAGCATGGGCGGGGCAAGCCGCACTTTCTTTATTGGGCGATAACTGTGTACTCCCCAACGGTAGTTTTGAACTTTGTGTTCAAATTATTCCTATAAAAAATCAGGGTAGAAATACTGAAACCATTGAACGATGTATGCCTTTTGAAATTAGGCCTGTGGAATGTACAGCGCCAACTAATGTAACACCCGCAGCCAATCAAACCCTTAGTACTACCGATATTTTAAAACCCATCAGTTTTATTTGGACACCATTAATTATGTCGGCAAAAGGTATGGTTACCTATCGTTTAATGCTTTGGGAAGTGGAGGATGGGCAAACCATGTTTGAAGCCTTGTATAATAATTATCCACTGATCATTAAAGATATCAAAGGCACTACAAAATACATGGCACCACCTAATACCTTTGAAAGAAGAACGGCGAAATATGTGTGGCGGGTTACGGCCATCAACGAAAACGAAAGGCCCGTTTGTAAAAACGCGCAAAGCGAACCTACCCTGTTTTCCGTAAATATGCCCGAAATGGTAACACCCGAACCTCCCAAAGATTCTACACCGGTTAAATCTGATTCCTGCTGTGCCAATAAAATGGTGGACAAAGGAAATTCGGTCAATATTAGTCCGGCAAATGTGGCGGCTATCAGCCAGCAATTCAATATATCGCCTGTAAATATTAAATACCTGTCTGCCGAAATTGTTTCGGAAAAAGAATCTACTATTGACACGGCTTGTATGAAATGTGCTACGTATGAAGACTGGATATACAATTTTGTTTCGCAAAATACTGCATCTTGGAACGGTGGTACAGCCTGGAATGCAAGCCCTGTAAACAACAGCACTTATTATCCTTCAAAAATGATTGAGTGGCATTGTAACCAACAGGGTAATCTTCAGTTTAAATTTAAAATTCCTTTGCCCGAAAATAAAGCTGGGTGCAACAGAAAAAGTACCATCTGTATCCGGTTTCGTTTTACCGATGAAAATTGTGTGAGTTGCGAAAAAATTATTTGCTACGAAATTTCTAATTAACCCTCCATGAAAAAACTGCTCTATATATTATTCTTAATCTGTTTGGCACAACCACTGTTGGCTCAAAAAAATTGTTGCCCCGATTTTCGATTGGTTTCCGATATGGGTCCTTGCAAGGAAAAAATTGATCATCCAAATGGAGGTTCTGGACAAAACCCCGAAAAGCCGGATTCTTTATTGGCATGCAGAGGCGCCAAACAAACTTATATGATTTTCCCCAATATGCCGGGCTATACTTATACCTGGACAGTAATTGGTGGTGCGGCTGCTGCTGCCTCCGGAAACCCAATGCTTGTTACCTGGGGAAATGGAACAAGTGGTTCTATTCAGGTGGTGATTAGTAGTAGCGACGGGCTTTGTAAGGATACTATCAAAACATTGATCAGTCTTAAAGATTCGCCTAAGGCGGGATTTACTTTTACACCTGCCAGTCCTTTGTGCTTTAATCAAAATATTTCCTTTACAAATACTTCCATTGGTGGCGTAGCCTATTACTGGGATTTTGGTGATGGCAATACTTCCACACAAACCAATCCCAATCACACCTACACTACACCAGGTACTTATACCATAACGATGGTGGCCTATAACAAACCAGTTTCAGTAAAACCAGCGCAGGAACAGGAAAGAGAATGTGGTTGCCGCGATACGGTAAGGCAAACTATAACCGTAAAACCTGAAAGTGGATTGATAATAGAACCCGGATGTAAACAAATGCTTTGCAAGGGTGATACCGCCACATACTGCACACCCAATAACTGCTCCAGTATGAACTGGTCGGTTACGGGTGGAACTATTATAGGTTCCAATAAAGGCCAATGTATCAAAGTGGTTTGGGATGGTAGTTTTCCGGCAACAGTTTCGCTCAATGGCAACTGTGGCGGGGCTTGCGGCAATAGCACTACCATCAATGTGCCTGTGCTGTACGCAACCATGACACCATCGGGTAGCATTAAGGTTTGTCCAAATACTATGACCTCTTATAGTCTGCCCGAAATGCCCGGCACGTTTTACAATTGGACCGTAACCGGGCCTAATAACATTATTGGCGCCAATCAAAATACAGCAGCTATTGATATCCTTTGGGGCAATACTCCTGGCACATATACCATTGAATGTGATTATAAAAATCCACATACGGGTTGTTCGGGAAAAGCCAGTTTGAAAGTAGATGTAGTACCGCCTTTCAAGATTAACGGACTTGTAAAATTCTGTAAAGGCAATTCTTTTAATTTTTATGCCAATGGCAATGCCAGTTGGACAATCAGTCCTGCTACCGGCTTTAGTCCTTCCAGTTTTTCCAATGGAAGTTCTATATCAGGCACCTGGAACAGTCCGGGTACATACACAGTTACAGCTACAACTACTAATCCTTCTAATTATTGCATTACTACTGCCAGCATGCAGGTAGAAGTTTTAGACAATCCGGTTCTTTCGCCCATTGCAGGGCCAATACTGATTTGTCCGGGTAGTACGGTGATGTATGCAGCATCATCCAATATGTCGGGAGGATTTTTTAACTGGAACATTACAGGCGGAGGCATTACTTCCTATATGGGATCGCAATATGATTCAGTAATGGTAACATGGAACAATACCGGACCTTACAAAGTGGAGGTTTCTCAAAATGTAAATGGATGTACCTCCTTGCCGGTTTCGGTCAATGTTAATACATATACAGCGCCTCAATTTACGGGCAGTTTAAATACTTGTATGGATAATACCGTAACTTATACCAGTACCACGCCTGCACCACCCGGTGGTTACAATTGGACTTTAAGCAATGGATTAGGCACCATTTTAAATGGACAAGGAACCAATTCTGTAGATATTCTATGGCATGGCTCTACAGGAGGTAATACCTGTGTACTCACGCTTACTACTTGCGGCGGCAGTATCAGTCAAACCGTAACTATTTCCAGTCCGCCACCATTAACCATTACCAAAGCTGGATCGCTTTGTTCCACTACCGGACTAACACTTATATCATCCATCAGTGGAGGTACCAGCTACAATTGGTATTTGAATAATGTATTGTTAGGGCCACCACAAAATACGCAATCCATCAACATTACACAGGCGGGTGTGTATAATTTGGAAGTGTTGATAAACGGATGCAAGGCCAAAGCCAGCATAGTAGTACCTGAAGAAAAACTGAATATAACTGCAGCCTTATCTACTTTAGACAAGACCGTTTGGGGATGTAAAGAAGTAGTCAATACTACTTTGCATGCCATTCCATCCACAGGATATTGCTACCAATGGTATAAAACATTAGTTGCAAATGGAGTTGGATCAGCTATTGGAGGCGCCACTACGCCTAATTATACGGTTACTTCTCCGGGTTACTATTACTGCACCATTTCAATTTGCAATACTTCCTGCAAAGAATATACAGATACGATTAGGATTGTTAAACTTTCCTGTGATACTTGCACGGGTATTGATAATTACACCGTAAACTTTACCAATACACTTTGTAACCCCATTAGCTTTACGGCATCTACCTCACCGGCATCCGCATTAGGTAATGTGCACTGGTATTTTGGCGATGGAAAAGAGGGAGATGGAATTAATATTACCCATCAATATAAAGATACCGGCACTTACAAAGTATGTGCTGTGTTTGGCAAAGAAGGCTATTGCGCCAAAGAAATTTGTAAGGAGGTAAAAGTTACCATTGCGGCCAACTTTACGGCATCGGCGGTTTGTGATAAAGCCAGTTTTGTAAACCTGAGCAAATCCATCAACCCCATACTTTCCTATAACTGGTCGTTCCCGGGTGGTACACCTTTAAGCAGCACATCGGCAACGCCTCCTGTTGTTACATACAGTAGTGGCGGACTCCATACCGTTACACTCACCATCACGGATGGCACTTGTACAGTTAGTTATCAGGATACCGTACGCACCTACAATGTAGATGCTGTAATGAATGTACCTACACCACTTTGTGTAAAAACGGATGCGCCATTTACCGCTACTTCCACATCTACCGGATTAACGTATCATTGGGATTTTGGGGATGGGTTCACATCCAATTTACAAAATGTAACCCATGCTTATCAAAATGCAGGTAGCTTTACTGTAACCCTTACCGTATCTAATGTGTATGGATGTACAAAAGTTTATACACAAACTGTAACCGTAAATCCTGCACCATCTGTAAGTATAGGCGCCGACCAAAAAATATGTGTAGGAGATTCTGTTATTCTTACAGCATCGCCGAGCAGCTTTGGCTCATATCAATGGTTTATGAATGGCTCGGCGATTGCCGGTGCGACCAATGCAACTTACACCGCTAATACTCATGGTGAATACTGGGTAGTAGTGTCTAATGGACCAGGCTGTGTAGCTACTTCCAACCATGTGCAGGTTACTTATCATACCATGCCAATAGCAAAAATTATGGGCAATAAATTAGTTTGCTCTGGCAATATTCCATTCTCGTTGTATAATGGTGCTTACAATACCAACTACCAATATCAATGGAGCATTACCGGCCCGGCTGCCGGAAATTTTTCACCATCTACAGGATATTCTACTACTGTAAATATTCCTTCAAAAACTCCAGGAAATTATGAAGTAACTTTAATTGTTACAGATAATCTTACAGGTTGCAAGGCTTATGATACCTTATGTGTAACCATTGCACAAACGCCTACACTTACTGTTACCGCTCCCACAGGTACTTTGTGCGAAGGCAATGTATTTACTTTTATCGCAACCGCCAGTCCATCTGTTAGTCCGCAGGATTATGTGTATTCCTGGAGCAATGGATTTATCGGCAGTACCATGACAACCGGCAAACCAGGAATGATAATGGTAACTGCTATTTCACCAATGGGATGTAGTGTGAGTCAGTTCGTAGGAACCATAAAACCAAGACCTGATGTAAGTCTGTTCCCTGTGGGCTGTGATACGCTTTGCACCACAGATACCCTGTGGTTTCCATTGCCCAAACCCAATCCTTACGGATATACTGTAAACTGGTTTGATGATGATGGTACTGCCATCACCAATGTTGGTACAGGCGAGAACTTACCTTTATCCGGTTTGCATCCCGGTATTCATCATTTCTTTGCTACCGTTTCCTTCCCGGGTGGCTGTGCCGACACTACGGGTAAATTTAATGTGTATGTGAAAGATTGTTCCTTAACGCCGCCATGCGACAATTGCACTAATCTGTTAGACTCCGCAAAGGTAGCGCCGGTAAGCATTTCAGGCAGCAAGGCTTCGGCTACTATTGTTAATTATAACCTCACTTTCACTATTCAAAAACCGGTGAAAGAAGTGCGCATTAGTCTGGCAGATTTAAAATACAGCTGGACAGACCCGAATTGTAAAAACTGTAAAGTGCAGATTTTGGAAAGAGGTTGTTTGTTCCCCAATGCAGGCAACACATCATTAGGCAGTTTAGTTTGGAATGATTACACTTCATCCGGCAGCACACTATCCGCCAATGGAAGCTGTCCCGAAGAATTGGTATGGAACAATGGCAGCCCATTGATGCCGGGCACTTATACCATCCCAATACAATTATCCTTGCCAAAACCATTGAAGAAAGATTGTGTGTTGAAATTGGATAAAATTTGTTTCCATCTTACATTGATGGATACGCTTTGTAAAACCTGCGATAAAATTATTTGTGCCTCAGGCAATATTCCAGATGCGGCAGATTGTAAATGTAACCTTTCAGACACCTGGACCAATCTTTACTTAGTGCCACAACAAGCGGGCATACCCAAACCCAGTAAACCTATTTTATGTAATACTGTATTGAGTGGCATTGTGGCCAATACCAATTATGTGTTATCGGGTGTTTATTATTGCGATGGTAAATGCATCTCTTCCAAAAACGAGATAGTGGTGTATAACCAGCAAAACCAAATTATTTATACCAAGGTGGTTACTACCTTAAACGAAGTAATTTCCTTCCCGGCTCCGGGCGCTTATACCATCACGCTTACAGCCAATTGCGGCACTAAAAAATGCGCCTGCACTTTTAAAGTAAATGTGGGCGATGGCGGAACCAATCCTCCGGGTGGTGGGGTTAATCCTCCGGGCGGTGGTGTATATCCTCCGGGCGGCAATCCTCCAGAACCTCCTATTTATGTGCCTATCCCTCCTGAATTGCCGGGCAAGATTGACTCTGTTGTGAACGCCACCGTTCCAAAAGATTTTAATGGCGGCATTGTGGTAGCTAAAAACGATTCGGTATTGTTTGAAAAATATTACAGCTACAAGGACAAGGTAAACAGTCATACTGCATTTGATATTGCCAGTATTACCAAAACCTTTACTTCAGCAGCTATTTTGAAACTGATGGAAGAAGGCAGGTTGAATTTGGATGATGCTGTTGTAAAATATCTTCCTAAATTCCCTTATCCTGATATTACGGTAAAGATGTTGCTCAGCCATCGTAGCGGGCTGGAAGATTATCTGCAATTTATTGATGAAGCGGGCTGGGATAAATCCATCAACGTAACCAATAAAGATTTGCTGGATGTGATGGCTGATAATAAAGCAAAAATACTGATTCATAAACCCGGCACTGTGTATGATTATTCCAACACCAACTATGCTTTGCTGGCATTGATTATTGAAAAAGTATCGGGCAGCAGTTATGCCGACTATATGGTGAATACTTTCTTCAAACCACTGAAGATGGATGACAGTTATGTACTGAATTTGAACAATTTTGCCAAAGCCACCAAATCTTATTACCGCAACGGTAGCACTTACAGGCTTCGTTATTTAGATTTAATTTATGGCGATAAATGTGTGTATAGTACGCCGCAGGATTTAAGAAAATGGGACAATGCTTTGCGCACCGGAAAGGTTTTGAAAAAATCCACATTAGACATTGCTTACAAAACCATTGGCAGTAGTATGAGCTTTAGCAGCACCTATACCATGGGTTGGAAAAAAGTTACCACCGGCAATGGAAAAACAGTTTTGTACCATGATGGATGGTGGGCCGGCAACAGGGCATTGCTGATTAGATTACCGGATGAAAATGTAGTGATCGCCGTATTGAGCAATAACAATTATACAAGAATTAAGGATATCAAAAAACTATGCGATTTGTTTGGCGATTATCAATTGTCCACCAAAAAAGTTACTAATTTTTAAATTTCAATAATGCACCCTGCAAAAGCTAAAAAATGAAGTACAAACTCATCATCATTCCAATTTTTGTTTGGAGCATTATTGCCAATGCCCAAACAGAAAAACCAAAAATGAAAGTTTCGGGCAATGTGGGTATGTCTTATGATTACTATGGATTGACCACCAAACCCAATAGTCCGACTTTCTTCAGTGCCCGCCGGCCCTGGCATGTAGTGCGGTTTAATTTCAATCCTACTTTCACGTATGGGAAATTTAAATTGCCCATCAACATCAATGTAAGCCCGATGAACTATAATTTCAACGGCATTGGTGGTTATTGGCCTTCCAATATTCCCCGGCCCAAACAAACCCTGGGACAATGGCTTACCAACCCAATTAACAATATTGGATTAAACCCCAGTTATAAATGGGCCGAGTTGCAATTGGGTACACAATACCTGCAATACAGCCCTTTAAGTACTGGCGACTTGGGCATTTTTGGTGCTGGGTTTAAACTAAGTCCTGGCAGGTTCAGATTAAAATTTTTTCATGGCATCAGTCAGCGAAAACAGGATGCCATTTATACACCACTACCTGGTGTGTTAGGCATATACCGACGCAAGCAAACCATGGCTCAGATTGGGTTTGAGAAGGAAGGTGTTTATTTTGCAGGCTTCAATATTGTAAAAAGTAAGGATATTGAAAACAGCATTCCACCCATTGCGGCCATCAACAAACCACCGCACCCCGATCCGCAGGAAGCTACAGTAGCCACTTTTTTACTGAATGTAAAAAGCAAAACCGGCTGGTATTTTAATACTGAATTGGGTAATAGTTATCATTCAAGAGACATTAATAATATATCGGCTCCATATATAAACAATGGAAGTTTTAAAGGCCTGGTTGGATTACTAAAACCCAGAATCAGCACGGCAGAAGGGTTTGCTACGCAGATGGCTATCGGCAAAAAATCAAAACAATTTGATATTGGATTGAACGGAAGATTTTTCAGTAAAGGATATTATACCGCAGGCTATCCTTTTCTGCAAAATGACAGATTGGAATATACGGTTAATACCCGACTTAGTTCAAAAAACTCCAGGTATTTGTTTAATGGAGATATTGGCAGGCGGTTTACCAACTGGAGCGGTACACGCAATAAACAAATTATTGCCAATGCCAACATATTTGCTCAATTCACTGATCAGTTTTCTCTGAATGCCAACTACAATAATTTTGGATTTCAGGCGCCCGCAGTGGGTTCTTTTTTGGGTATGAAAAATGTGGCCAACGATTTAAGCATCAATCCCACTTATTCCTGGAGCAATTCAAAAATGAGCAATATGCTTAGTGCCACTTATTCCTGGAGCAAGTATGATGAAACCATATTGCCCAATCCGCCCACAAAAAACAATACGCAAAGTGTGATGCTGATGTATGTACCGGTTTTCTTTAATAAAAACTGGTCGCCCGATTTTAGTGCGTTGTGGTTTCAAAACGTAGTAAATCCCGGCAATATAAAACTCCGGCTTTATACCGGCACGGCAGGTATAAATGTTCCGGTAAAAAAACCTAAGATGAGTTTGAACGGACAGTTGCAATATACCAATACCAAATTGCAGGCTTTTACACCCAGCAATAACTGGTTGGCAACGGCCGGTTTCAAATGGCCATTAACCAATAAAATGACCTGGAATTTTAGCGGCACACTCAACTTTCTGAAGTACGGTAATGAATTGGTGCCGCCACCATCTTTGTTAGGCGCTAATTATTTAGAAAGTCATGTAAGAACTTCTATTCAATATCGTTTAGGTAAAAATTGATGCCCATAGTTTTAAATACAATTGAAATGAACAATTATATATACAATCTGAAAAAATTAGGAAAAGCTGTAATGCTGGTATTGTTGAGCATTGCTTCAATTTCCGGATTCGCCCAACTGAGGGTAATACTCACCGTCAATTCAAGGCCTTCGGCTTATCTGGCCGAATGGTATCGCCCAGTAAATGGAACGGTGGTAATAACATCATTGGGTATGGGAGCCGTGGATAGACCGGTTCGTTTTGAAACTGAAATTTTAAACAGCGAAGGGCAAATGGTGTACCAGCTTCCGTTTAAACAAAGTCAGCCTGTTTCTTATTCAAGTAACGCAGGAGCTTTGCCGCTTAGTGAAATTTTGCAATTACAAAATGGCAATTTTTCTTCGCCACAAATGGCCAACAGTTTTTCCGAAGGCGGTAAATTAGCCGCGGGTCAGTACAGCATCCGGCTAAGATTGTGGGATGGCATGGAGGATCAACCCCGAACAGAATGGACAGCATCAAAACCATTTTTAATAAGTAGTTATCAGTTGCCACAATTGATGCAGCCGGCCGATGGCAAAGCGCTGGAAGCCAAGCAGGCCAATAGTTACATCATATTCAGATGGACACCCTTAACGCCCACCATGCAAGGCGCATTGGCTACTTACCGCATACAAATCTGGCAGGTATTGCCCGATCAAACACCCATGCAATCTATGCGCAGTACACCGCCTATTGAAGACCGATTGATAAAAGGAACCACCCAGTTTACCTGGCAGCCAAGGCTGAATATGATAGTGCCTGAACCGGCAGCTACTAATCAGTTTATATGGACAGTACAAACTTTAGATGAAAAAGGCATGCCGATAGAAACCACCGATCCTTCGGTGCAAGGGATCAGTCAACCCTTTACATTTTCATTTGTCAATAAAAAAGCTGTTTCAGACAGCATCGCTGTTTCAGACAACCCATAAATCCTAAACCCAAAAATCATTAGGATGAAAAAAATATTAATTCTTCTTTTTGTGATACTGAGTTTTTCGGCCATAGGCCAAAAGAAATTGCCTTCAGTTGCCTTGCATTATTCTTTTACCGATTTTCAAACAGCTATGAAGATAAAAGCCAGTAGCCTTGGTTCTGTATTGAAAAATGGACAGTGGAGCAATTTCCCGATGATGGATGCAGGCTATGGAGTAAGCTACTGGCAGGGATTGCATAAAAATTTTGACATCAATGCCGGTATCAATTACACAAAAAGTATTTACACTTTTCCTGCGGGAACTTATACAGCTACTCAAAAATTATTCACTTTTGAAGCCAATGGTATTTTTAAATTTTTAGCAGAAAATAAAGCGGCTGTAACACCCTATATTTCGGCTGGAGCCGGACTGTACAGCAATGCCGGGAAAACCGGATTTTATGCTCCATTAGGTTTAGGACTACATGCCAATTTATGGGACGAAGCCTTTGTGTTTACAAGCGCTCAGTACAGATTATCATTCAACAAAAACGATAATAAAGCTTTTTTTTATCAGATAGGTGTGGGAACAAATTTATTACGCAGAAAAGAAAAACCAATTCCGCCGCCACCGCCACCACCGCCTGTGGTTGAGGAAGTGAAACCGGTGTTGAAAGATGTTGCAATATGGGTGAAAGATGAAGCCACTAATTTACCGTTGCCAGATGTAGAGGTAACCATAAAAACAGCGGATGGGAAAACCTATTCAGGAAAATCGGACGAAGATGGCAAACTGGTTTTATCCAATGTTTCAAAAGATGAGTATGCAGTAGAAGGCAAGCTCAACGGTATCATAACAGAAAGTAAGAAAATAGAACCTGCTATGTTTGATGCAGCAGGCAATGCTATTAACCTTATTTTATTGCACAATGATCCACGCTTTACTTTATCGGGCAAGGCCGTGGACAAAAAAGGCGGTAACCCTGTGGCTGATGTGGAGGTATCTGTAACCAATAATACCAAAACCAGTTTGCAACAAGTGAATACAAATAATGATGGACAGTTTAAAGTACAATTGGATGCAGCTTCAGACTTTTCTGTTTCGGGTAAAAAGGCAGGTTATTTCAGCAATATAGAACAGGTGAGTACTAAAGAACTCAATAGAAGTACAACCTTGTATGTGAAATTAGAATTGGAAATTCAGCCGGCAAAAGCAGGACAGAAATTCGTATTGAACAATATTTTCTTTGAAACCAATAAAGCGACATTGAACACTGTTGCCTCTACCGATTTGGACCGATTGGTGAAATATTTACAGGACAATCCGTCCGCGAGGGTAGAAATTCAGGGGCATACGGACAGTCGTGGTTCGGTGGCATTAAATAACCGCCTGAGTAAAAACCGTGCAATGAGTGTGATGAATTACTTAATCGGCAAAGGCATTGCCGCAAATCGTTTAGTAGCCAATGGTTATGGCAGCAGTCAACCTGCCGATACCAACAATACACCCGAAGGCAGAGCCAATAACCGTAGGGTGGAAGTGAAGATTTTGGGAGAATAGGTAGGAGGATGTTTTGTAAAGACTTCTCCCTACAGTCGAACGATTTTTCCGAATCGTCATTCGATCAACGGGAGATTTCTCCCTTCGCTCAATAATGGCAACGATAAAAGGATGGAGAATACGCTCTGTAGCAGGATGCTGCAAAAATTAATTATTCTATAATTTATTAACATAGGTCAATCTCCATCCATCACGCATTTCCGACCTTTGTAGTACTATGTTGGATAATTATACTGTGCCGCCACTTACCCGAATCGGACATATTCATCTGAAAGTCGCAGACTTGCAGCGGTCTATTGGTTTCTACAAAGATATTTTGGGTTTTGAAGTAACTATGCTGTATGGTTCACAGGCTGCATTTCTTTCGGCAGGCGGTTATCACCACCATATCGGCCTCAATACCTGGCACAGCAAAGGTCAGGCTCCGGCGCCGGTAAAGAGTGCAGGATTGTATCACGCCGCCATACTGTACCCCACAAGGAAAGACCTGGCAAATATATTCAAAAGGCTGGCAGAAATGAATTACCCCATCGAAGGTGCTTCGGATCATGGTGTATCGGAAGCTATTTACCTGAGCGATCCTGACGGAAATGGTTTGGAACTTTATTGGGACAGGCCAAAGGAAGAATGGCCACTCGACAGTAATGGCCGGCTTACTATGTTTACAAATGCCATAGACCTGCACGGACTGCTGGCTTTGGCCGATTAATGATAAAACGTTTAAAAATCACTGAATAAAAATATTAGCATGAAAAAATTAGCGTTTGGAATGATGTCGTTTGCCGATGTACTGCCCGAGACCGGTGAAAAGGGTATTCATTCGGAGCAGAGAATTAAAGACCTGTTGGAGGAAGTCAAACTGGCAGATGAGTTGGGGATTGACATGTTTGGCGTGGGAGAGCATCACCGACCCGATTATGCAGTTTCATCGCCTGCTACTGTGCTGGCGGCAGCAGCAGCCATTACCAAAAACATTAAACTCTCAAGTGCGGTGTCGGTATTGAGTTCCGATGATCCTGTGCGCGTATATCAGCAGTTTGCAACTATTGACCTTATTTCGGGCGGTAGGGCAGAAATTATGGCGGGTCGCGGCTCTTTTATCGAGTCGTTTCCGTTGTTTGGCTTCAGCCTACAAGATTATGAAGAGTTGTTTGAAGAAAAATTAGACCTGCTATTAAAAATCAATCAGCAAACAAAAGTTACCTGGGAAGGAAAGCTGAGAGCGCCGATTCATAATTTGGGCGTGTATCCCAGAGCTGTAAACGGCCGTATCCCCATCTGGCTGGCCGCAGGCGGTACGCCCACCTCCGCAATCAGGGCGGCAAAGTTGGGACTCCCACTTATCCTGGCGATTATTGGCGGAGTTCCCGAGCAGTTCACCCGTTTTATAAGCTTGTATAAAAACACGGCTCTTGAGATGGGCAAAAAACCGGAAGAAATAGAAGTGGGTATTAACAATCATGTTTTTATAGGAGAAGACAGCGAAAAAATCGCAGAGCAGTTCTTCCCTTATTACAAACAAATCATGGATAGGGTGGGGAGCAGCCGGGGTTGGCCTCCTATGTCGAAACAGCAATACGATTACATGCGCAGCCCCGGAGGCTCACTGATGGTAGGAAGTGTGGAGGAAGTAATAGATAAAATTGTGCATGAATATAAACTCTTTGGTTTTACCAGATTTGTGGCTCATGCCAGCTTAGGATTTGTACCTCACGAGCTTACCATGAAATCAATAGAACTGTTCAGTACCAAAGTAGTGCCTGAGGTCAGAAAAAGAATTATGGAATTGGGTTAAAAAAAATAGTATGAGTATTAAAAGTATAGAAAGAATTATTGCGCCGGGAACGTCAAGGTTTGTGGGAGATGGGTTTAGGGTACACCATTTCATTCCCGGTACGGTATCCATGCAGCGAATGGATCCTTTTTTAGTGATGGACTATAACAGTAAGTATCATTTTTCGCCAAGTGAAATACCGCGCGGGGTGGGCGTACACCCTCATAAAGGATTTGAAACTGTAACCATTGCCTACAAAGGAAGGATAGCGCATGGCGACAGTACCGGTGCCGGCGGAGTGATTGGAGAAGGCGATGTACAATGGATGACTGCTGCCAGCGGTGTGCTGCACAAAGAGTTTCATGAACGGGAATGGAGTAAAAAGGGCGGTGAATTTCAGATGGTACAACTTTGGGTAAACCTGCCTGCCAAACACAAGCAGGATGAGCCGCGCTACCAGCTTTTACAAAATAAAAACATGGCGAGAGTAGCATTGCCCGATAATAATGGCGAGGTAGAAATAATAGCAGGTGAATATCAGGGCAAGAAAGGCAGCGCCAACACATTTTCACCTATTCATCTCTACAATGTGAAACTGAAAAAAGGTGCTAATGTTGATCTGCATTTTCCGGCAGAATATGCCACTGCCATACTGATGATAGAAGGTAGTGTGAAGGTAAACAATAAGGAAATTGTGCCACAGGACCACTTTGCCTTGTTTAATAAAGAAGGTGAGCGTTTCAGTCTGGAAGCAATAGAAGATGCCACCGTTTTGGTATTGGCAGGCGCTCCGCTACATGAGCCCATTGCTGCTCATGGTCCGTTTGTAATGAATACCAGAGCAGAACTTATTCAGGCTTTTGATGATTTTAATAATGGAAAATTCGGATATTTGGAGGATTAATACCAAAAACAAAAGACAGATTACTTGTTTTTAAAAATATTATTATGGCTATACTTATAGAACAAAATGGTACAAGAGGTGAATTCAGACTGTTTGAAAACGAAGTTCAGGCAGGTTTTATGAGGTTTTCTTTGGATGATAATATCCTGAAAATAGAACATACGGAAGTGGATCAGGCTTATGAAGGAAAAGGGTTTGGCAAACAATTAGTAATGGCAGGCGTAGAATATGCACGGGAGCGCCACCTGAAAATAAAACCCTATTGTGTGTATGCCAAAAGTGTGCTGGAAAGAAAGAGGGATGAAGTAGGCGATGTGCTGCTTTAAGAAATAATGACTTATGCTATAACAATAGGATTCATCTGTTCAACGACCAAAAATTGACTTCCTTCCGGAATGCCACCATTATTTTTTCTTATCTTCACCGCCCAAAAAGAATAAATGCGTGAGGGATAGAAGCGTAAAGCCCGCAGTGGCGCCGGAGCGAAGCGGAGGCGCCACGTGGACTTGTAGCGGATAGCCCGACCCGAGCGAAGCCCTGCCTTCGCCAAAGGCGAAAAAGGGTGGCGAGGGGCACGCCCCAATAATATTTAGATTTATTTTAATGAAAGCAATTATACCTGTAGCCGGTGCAGGAAGAAGACTGAGGCCGCATAGTTACACCCAGCCTAAGGCTTTGATTCCGTTGGCCAACAAAACCGTACTGAGCATTATCATTGACCAGCTTGCCGAAGCAGGAATCAAAGAGTTTGTATTGATAATTGGTTACATGGGCGACAAAATTGCCGATTATATAAAGAAAAATCATTCGGATATTACTGCCCATTTCATCATTCAGGAAGACCGGCGAGGCATTGGCCACGCTGTGAATCTTACAAAAGAAATAATTGGTGATGATGAAGCGCTGATTACTTTGGGAGATACCATTTGCGAGTATAATATAGCCGATGTGCTCGACAATCCTCACTCGGCAATTGGGGTAAAAAAGATTGACAATCCGGGCAATTTTGGAGTGGCATATATCAATAATGACAAAAGCATTGACTCGGTAATAGAAAAACCGCAGATACCGATGTCCAACATGGCAATGGTAGGCATTTATAAAATAAAGGAAACCAATATTTTATTTGAATGTCTTGAAAAAAACATTGCAGAAAATGTATTGACTTATGGAGAACTGACAATTACGGATGCCATTGAATGTATGATAAAAAAAGGGGTTCGGTTTGATGCCTTTAAAGTGGATAACTGGTACGATGCCGGCAATAAAGAAACATTGCTGCACGCCAACATGATTTTACTGAAGAAATTTAATATTACCGCAGATCCTTCAAAATATCAAGGTTCAGTAATCATTCCCCCTGTGAGCATTGGCGAAGGATGCGTGATAACCAGCAGTGTAATAGGCCCCAATGTTACATTGGGAGAGAATACGATTATTGAGCGATCGGTGGTAAGTAATTCTATCATTGGCGAGTACGCCAACCTGTCAGATATTGTGCTGATGAATTCGCTGATTGGTAACGATACGCTGATAAAGGGTAAGAAGCGTATTTTGAACATTGGCGATCATACTACAATTGATTTGGGGTAGCGAGAAAGTATTATTCTGAACAAATAATTAATTTCCTTTTCATTTTTGAGATAGGGTTTCAAATCATTAAAAAATCAATCATGTTATTTTCTTTATCCAACAGGATTACGCAACTATTTGATATTCAATATCCTATTATTCAGGCCGGTATGGTGTGGGCAAGTGGCTGGCGGTTAGCAAGCGCTGTGAGCAATGCGGGCGGGCTTGGCTTAATCGGTTCGGGAAGCATGTATCCTGACGTGCTGAAAGAACATATTCAAAAATGCAAAGCAGCTACTCAAATGCCTTATGGAGTGAATCTGCCTCTTTTTTATCCTGATTTGGAAACGCATGTAAAAACCATCATCGAAGAAAAGGTGCCTATTGTGTTTACCAGCGCCGGTAATCCCAAACTATTGACGCCACGGTTTAAGGAACACGGCATTAAAGTGGCGCATGTGGTAAGCAGCAGTAAGTTTGCCCAAAAAGCCCAGGAAGCCGGTTGCGATGCGGTGGTAGCCGAGGGTTTTGAAGCCGGAGGCCATAACGGCAGAGAAGAAACCACAACAATGGTGCTTGTTCCTTTGGTATGCGATGCGGTTACCATTCCGGTAATTGCGGCAGGCGGAATAGCCACCGGCAGACAGATGGCAGCTGCATTTATGTTGGGGGCCGAAGGCGTACAAATTGGGAGCCGCTTTGTGGCCAGCCCGGAGGCATCATCGCACGAAAAATTTAAACAGGCAGTGATTGATTCCAAAGAGGGAGATACGCATCTTTCGCTCAAACAACTGATTCCGGTAAGGTTGTTGAAAAACCGGTTTTATGAAGAAGTAACGGCTGCCGAAGGAAATGGCGCTACAAAAGAGGAACTGCAACAATTGCTGGGGCGCGGACGTGCTAAAAAAGGAATGTTTGAAGGAGATTTGGACGAAGGCGAATTAGAAATAGGGCAGGTATCGGCTATGCTTCAGGACATTCGGCCGGCAGACAAAATTGTTTCGGATATCTGGAATGAGTTTTTGAAAACCATTAATTCATAGAAAGTTCCTTGTAATATTTTTTTTAAGCCAAACGCAGCTAACAGTGGCATTTACCTCTACCTCAAAACGATACCATCAACATTAAACAACAATGACGGAGTTGGACGAAGGGATACAGAAAAGCCCCGGTCGTTTTGGATTGAGGCTTTATCGTTTATTTTAATCCCTAACCTCGAAAAAAATACGTATTAGAGAAAAAAGGTGTAAAAATCCTTGTTATTTCAGGGATTTTTATTTTCTTTGTAATACGTAATACACGTATTATATATGAAAAAATCTGATTCTCCACACCCGCTTTGGGCGATTAAACATCGCAAGCCCGGCACCGAACTTCGGCGCATCAATAACAGGTACTATCTGTATGAGTACAAAACAGTATATAACGCAGAGACTAAAAGGCCAAAAAAGGTATCAGGAAAGTGTTTGGGAACCATCACCGAAAAAGAAGGTTTTCGGCAATCGCCACGCCTTTTGGTAACTAAAATACAGGAAGGCAAAATCAATACACCCATTTTTGTAAGAGAATATGGCTTATCGTACTTTATCGTTAAAAAATTCAAACATTATGCCGATAAGCTAAAAAAGTATTTTCCAGATTATTGGCAACAAATTCTAAGCATTGCTTATTGTCGGTTTGCCTTTAGAAGTCCTTTAAAAAACATGCCTTACAGGATTGAGAGCAGTTTTCTTTATGAGCTTCTGGATATGCCCACTTTTAACGACAAAACCGCTTCAATAGTACTAAACCATGTTGGCGGACAAAGTGAGGCCACACAGTCGTATATGCGTTCTTTTATCGGCAAAGATGATTATATCCTTATTGACGGCACATCCATCATTAGTAAATCAGAAAATATTCCGATGGCCCAAAAAGGCTATAATACCCATTATAACTTTGATGGTCAGGTTAATATTCTGTATATCTATTCTCTTACCAGCCGTATGCCGGTATTTTATCGTTTGGTACCCGGCAACATCAGGGATGTAAAGGCGTTTAAAAATACATTGGCCATGTCTGGGGTAAAGAAGGCCATTATTGTAGCCGACAAAGGGTTTTACTCAAAAGCTAATATTACTTTACTCAGAGAAGAGAAGCTGGACTACATTATACCTCTAAAAAGAGACAATGCACTGATAGATTACAGCCTGTTGACCAATAATATGTTTAAAGCCAATGCAAAGTTCTTTACCCATGAGAACCGAATCGTCTGGCCCCTGCAGCAACAGCAGGAAGATACTCTTATTCATTTGTTTTTAGATGACGAGCTAAGGCTCAGGGAAGAACGTGATTATCTGATGCGAACCAGAAACAGCCCTGAAACATATTCATTAGAAAAATATTATACAAAGGCTGCCAGATTTGGAACCATCGCATTGTTAAGCGAAAAAAACCTCACAGATAGCGAAGAAGTCTATGAAACCTATAAAAGCAGAATGTATATAGAAACCATGTTTGATGGCATGAAGAATGTTCTGGAAGCAGACCATACCTATATGCAGAATGAACAAACGCTGCAAGGATGGATGTTCATCAATCACCTTTGCCTGCAATGGTACCAGCAATTTTATATTGAACTAAAAGATAAACAAATAATCAAAAAAATATCGGTAAACGATTATATACAACTGCTGACAAGCATCAAAAAGGTAAAGATAAATAACCAGTGGCACCTGAATGAATTTACCAATGCTACCAACAAACTTATCAAAAAACTTGGCCTCGATTTATATAATACGTAAAAAAGAAAGTTAGGGGTTAAAACTTTAATCTCCTGTTCATCACTACTTACGCCAACAGTTTTCAATTCCTTGAATTTTCCTTTCTTCTTTTCAACAATCACCACACTTGTCGTTCCTGAACGATTCTTTTTTTTATGCACAAACATTCTCAAAAATAGCTCATTTAGCTGTTTGCGTCACCCAAAATGGTGACGCAAAAAATATAATATACTGAAATACAGATAGTTATAAAATACAGCAAAAAATAGTGTCAAAGTCAGGAAACAATATAGATTCACCGTTTTAGACTTGTCATAGAGATTGAATTGCAAACCTATTTCAAATTTATAAAGGAAAATCCCTGGTCGCTTTGGATCGGGGCTTAATTCATTATTTTTTTGTGTTTAAATTATAATCTCTTTTTCAAAAGCTTTTTCAAATTGTTTTCTAAAATAAGTTTTATAATATGCTCCCCAATATTAAATTTACGAAAAACTGTCTTACGAAGCACGAAACCGCCACATTTGCCATACCGCTGGTATGCCTCGTTCTTCTTCTCGTCCGTCTGTGGTGCGTTGGCAAGCAAGCTTTCTACATTTTTTTGTTTGGCCTTGTGTGTCAGCAAAAATGCAAATGTGCTTGCTTTAGCGTTGGCTTGTGTTTATTCGTTTTTGTAATTCAGTCAGTCTGTTTATTAGTTCGTCAAAGTTTAGTGGTTGTCCGTAAATCATACTGCCTTTCATTTCGTCATAGTCCGCTTCCCACTTATTTATGATGGTGTCAGGCGGAATGAATTTGATGTTTGCAGGATTTGTTTTGAATAATCAATTCCCGAAATAGCTGTAACCTTACTGCGATGTCTTACGATTGTGTCGTAAAGTTCTGTGTCTTGCAAAGCTATGTCAGCATATTCAGTTTGGCTCAACTTTTCAATGTCGTAAAGATGTCGGCTTAATCTCTCAACTCGTATTTTGTCAAGTGGTTTTTGAAATTCTTCGTGCAATAAAAATATCTTTTCAAGAAATGTCCTTTCAGGATTTGCAACAGGAATGGTAAGAGGTTTGTCTGTAAAAGGATTGTCTTTATAAATTTCAGAAACAAATGTCCCGAAAGTTCGTTGCGTAAATGGTTCTTTCAATGAACGACTACCAACTTCAACCAAAACACCGGGTTTCAAGTAAGTGTCCGTTTCCGTGAGTTTGTTGTAATAGATTTCAATAATCAAAGGGTCTTGGTCGTGATTTTCAACTTCACGATAATTTGCTGTAACGTCTTTGAAACCCAATTCAGCAAACTTACTTTTCAGTTCTTCGGTAAAAACTTCCGTGATGAACTGATACGATTTTCTTCTTAGTTTTCTGATGTCGCCTTTTGTGAGTTCGCCTGTGAAACCTAAAAATTCTCTGTCTAATGCTAAATCAATATCTTCCGAAAAACGTTGTATCAACTTCCAACCTTTGCTCAACGAAGTTCCACCTTTAAAGATTAAAGCATTTGCCCATTCCATTGAAAAGATTGTTGCCAATGTGTGAACTACCCACCAATCTTTTTCTGCGGCTGATGAAGAAGGTAAACCGATTTGTCGGCTTGTTTCTGCAAACAATCTGATTTTAGTTTCATCGGGCAACCGAAACCACTCTTTTAAATGTGAAAACTCATTCATTGTCTGCAATCAATTTTCTTATCCAAACAGGCGCTAATTGCAAATCGTGCTGAAAATGTTTTGGATTTTCGTTTTTCAAAATCTCCTTTATCTGTTTTATTTCTTCGGCGGTTGCTTGGTCTTTGCCGATTGTCCGTAACGCTTGTATTGCTAACGTGCTGATTTCGCCAACGAAAGCCAAATTTTTAGAACTCGCCTTTTTAAACGTAATGGTTTGTTTCCCGATTTTAATTTTTCGTGCCGAAGTGTCGGAATAGAAAACAATGTTTAATGGAACTTGCGTTGTCAATCCCAATTTATACATTGCATAACTGCCTGTTGGTATTATGGTTGCTCTATCTCTTTTTGCTATGGCAACGGCAATTTCCTCAATACTCGGCAATACCTTTCCTATGTAATCGTCAATGACAGGACGAACATAAATACCTTGTGCAACTCGTTCTAACTCGCCCGATTTTACTAAGCGTTCCAATGCTTTATTTGCAGCTTTGGTATTGGTAATTTTGGCAAAACTGTCCACAAAGAAAAGCGTTCCTCTTGGGCTTCGCTTTATCTTTTCTAACACTTGTATTTCAACACTTTTGGACATTTTTACGCTTTATTCTTGTCGCAAATTTAGTAAATATTTGCGACAAAACAAGAGAAATAAACTATTGTTACACCTGACAGAAAAAACCAAAATCCTTGTCAATCAATAATGCTCTATCTAAAAGGCTGTTGAACTCTTCGCAAGAAGTTTCGGGCAAAAGCGAACAAGAATAACAAGCTGCTAAATTCATTCCGCCAATTCCTTGTCCGTCTTATTTTCAAGATATCCATAAATGAATTTATTAACCACAAAACCTACAGCTCATTTTGAGTCATTATTATTTGCAATAAAATGATTTTTATCTAATTTTTGCAGCTGGTTTCAAAACAGCAGGCAAGGAACCTGCAATACACAAAGAATGCAGCAGCCAAAATCGGCTGCTGCAATTTCTTTATATAAAAAGTATATCTGATTAATCTCTTCTTCCCATGAAGATGGCAATATATTGCAGCAGCATCACAACCGCTGCCAAAGCCGCTACTACATAAGTGGTGGCTGCCCATTTAAGCGCATCTTTGGCGCCGGGGTATTCGCTGCTGTTGGTTACGTTGGTGTGGTTCAACCAGGCTAATGCCCTTCGGCTGGCATCAAACTCTACCGGAAGGGTGATTAACGAAAACAATACCGTAACAGCCATCAAAATAATGCCTACCAACAATAAAGTGTAGCTGCCGGAAGCTGCCATAAAAAGACCTGCCAATAAAACCCAGTTTACAATAGTGGAGCTGAACTGAACAGCCGGAACCAGACGGCTTCTCATCTGTAGTGGAGCATAAGCCGTTGCATGTTGCACTGCATGGCCACATTCGTGGGCGGCTACTGCTGCCGAAGCAATGCTTCTGCCTTCATACACATCGGGGCTGAGGTTCACAGTTTTTTTGGTAGGATCATAGTGATCGCTCAAAAAACCGGGTACAGAAGTAACCTGTACATCATAAATTCCGTTTTCACGAAGCATTTTTTCGGCAATTTCACGGCCACTCATGCCATTGGCAAGCGGAATTTTACTGTATTTTGAAAATTTACTCTTCAAAATCATTGAAACAACCATACTGATTCCCATGAACAGTATTGAAACGAGCATAATTGAAGGTGTCATTTACTAATGTTTAATTTTTAATCAATTGAAATTAATATCTGCAAATCTATAACCAATTGTAATATAAAAGAAAAATATGACTTTTTGTCATGTAGATAACTTTTTTCGTTTCATATTGCCACATTTTCAATTTGTATTGACCTGATTTTCATTTATTTGTGCTTCTAAGCTATTTCAAATAACTAATATTTTGCACCTATTCAACCCAAATTGATTTTTTATTTTTGACAGGTATTTGTATCTTAGTACCAGAATTTAATGGGTTAGTAAGTAAAAGGTCGGTCGAAAGATTGGCCTTTTTACTTTTTGAGAACTGTGTTTTGGGCGATGAAATGTTTAATCATTACCGAATAAAATGATGATAGAAATTCATCAGTTGAAGAGTGCGACGCAAGACCGCCGGGATATGTTGCCAAGCCGGTAACATAAAAAAATAAACACAAAAAACTGCCTTTCGGTTTACATTCGTTATATCTTTATTGTTATGAGCAAAATAAAAAAAGCATTCTTCTGTCAGAATTGTGGTTATGAAAGTGTGAAATGGCTGGGGCAGTGCCCGTCTTGTACACAATGGAACACTTTTGTAGAAGAAGTGGTGGACAAAGGCGGTGAAAAGGAAAGCTGGAAAAACTATGCTGATGATAAAAAACGAACACAAAAGATCATTGCAATAAGCGATGTGAAAAGTATAGAAGAAAAACGCATCAACGCCCAGGATGCAGAGCTGAACAGGGTTTTGGGCGGTGGCATCGTGTTGGGCAGCCTTGTGTTGGTGGCGGGTGAACCGGGCATTGGTAAGAGTACTTTGTTTTTGCAATGTGGGCTGCAACTGAAAAACCTAAAGGTGCTGTACATAAGTGGGGAGGAGAGCGAGCAGCAAATAAAAATGCGAGCCGACAGATTAGGAAATGATGATGAAGCTTACTACAGTGATAATTTTTATTTGCTGACAGAAACATCTACGCAAACTATTTTTCAGGAGATAAAAAAGCTAAAACCTCACATAGTAATTGTGGATAGCGTGCAAACCCTGCAATCCAATTTGATAGATGCCGGCGCCGGAAGTATTTCGCAAATTAGAGAATGTGCAGCCGAATTTCATCGTTATGCAAAAGAGACCAACACACCTGTTTTTTTAATAGGTCATATTACCAAAGAAGGCAGCATTGCAGGGCCCAAAATATTAGAGCATATAGTGGATGTGGTGTTGCAGTTTGAGGGCGACAGGCATTATGCTTACCGGATACTGCGAACGCTTAAAAACCGGTTTGGCAGTACCAGCGAGCTGGGTATTTATGAGATGACCGACAGGGGCATGAGGGGCGTGGCCAACCCCAGCGAAATACTGATTACCCAAAAGGAAGAGCAACTGAGCGGTATAGCCATTGCCGCTTCGATGGAAGGGGTGCGGCCCTTGCTGATAGAGATACAATCGCTTGTAACTCAATCAGTTTATGGTACTCCGCAGCGCACCGTAAGTGGCTTTGACCTGAGGCGGCTGCAACTGCTTTTGGCAGTGTTGGAGAAGAGGGGCGGCTTTCATTTTGGGGTAAAGGATGTGTTTCTGAACATTGCCGGGGGCATAAAAGTGGATGACCCCAGCATTGATCTGGCGGTGTTGTGTGCCTTATTGTCATCTTATGAAGATATACCACTACCCCAGAATATCTGTTTTGCGGGAGAAGTAGGCCTGAGTGGCGAAATAAGAGCTGTAAACAAGATAGACCAACGCATTGCCGAGGCTGAAAAATTAGGGTTTGAAAAGATAATCGTGAGCAAATACAACCAAAGCCTGGGGCAAAAGAATAAGTTTAATATCGAAATTGTGGCCAAAGGCAGGGTGGAAGAAGTGTATGGGTATCTTTTTTGAATAAAAAGGGTGTAGGATGCAATAACCCTTTATTATTCATGCAAATCAGTATAAATAGTAGGCCCGTACTTCAGGTCTTTCTTTTTTTGACGGAGACCCCGCACTTTAGGGTTTTTGATATCGTAAGCGGTTTCATAGCCCTCATCGGCTGCGTCAGCAAGCAGGGTTTTCAATAATTTTCTGCGTTTAAGCTCATACACAACACCGGTAGCGGCTGCGGCTGCCAGCCCTACTAATGAAAATCCTATGAGGTTAAATAATTTTTTCACCGGGTTAAATTTTTCATCTGTTTATAAATCAAATAATTACTATCAAATATAATACCTTTTTTTTATTTTCAAAAATGAAATATATCATATTGACGCCTCACTTGCTTAGTTGTTTGGTTTTTCGGTATTTATTGTGATTCTTTTTTTAGAAAAAAGCCATTTAAGCAAATCGGGTTCTGCAAATGCGGCATCCCAGCTGTTGTGATTGGCATCAGGATAAAGTGTAAATTTTACGCTAGCGCCTACTCTCCTTAGCGCCTTTACCATATCCTGAGAGAGTTTTGGCAGTACCACATTGTCTTTAGCGCCATGAAAAATCCACCAGTATGTATTTTTCAGATTTTGAACAGATGCCGTACTACCTCCTCCACAAATGGGAACAGCTGCGGCAAAAGTATTAGACATTCGGTTTACCAGCTCATAAGAGCCCATACCTCCCATGCTCAAACCCATAATATACACCTGATCCTGCTTGATTTTGAACTGCTCCTGTAGATTATTCATTAGCGAAAGCAGCATTTTCATGGCGGCAGATGGTTCGCCTCCGTTTACAAAATAAAAATTGCGTTCACCCCTCTCATCCATCAGAAACATAGTATTGCTCCAGTAAGATTTTTGAGAACACTGCGGAAATACAACAAAAGCCGGAAATTTTTCACGATTTTCTTTTTTGAGAAATAAATTTGCGCCGTGTACTAATTGCTTTTCGTTGTCATTGCCACGTTCGCCACTTCCGTGTAAAAACAAAATAAGCGGGTATTTTTTTCCGGGGCTGTAATTTTCGGGCAAGAGTATGCGATAGGGCAGGGTATCGCCATTCTGTACCAACCAGAATTTTTGATATTCGGAATAATCCTGAGCCGTTACATTTTGAATGATACCCGATAAAAATACAATCAGCAGAATGTAGCATTTCTTCATACAACAAATTTTAGACAAAGCAAATTTAACTGACTTTTTACAGGAAAGGCAAAAATTGGATGGGAATGATATTTATTTTTTACATTTGAAAATTAATTAAATTTTATGGCAAAGTCTGTTACCGAAAAGAAAAAAGTAGAAAAAAAAATATCCCTGACAACAAAAAAATCTTTTGAATTCTTAAAAAATTATATCAATAATGCCTCTCCCGTTGGGTTTGAAAGCTGGGGACAAAAATTATGGCTCGATTATCTGAAGCCTTATATTGATGAGCATTTTGTGGACCCTTACGGAACAGCGGTGGGTATCATCAACCCCGGCAAACCGTTCAAAGTGGTGATTGAGGCACATGCCGACGAAATCAGTTGGTTCGTAAATTACATCACCGACCAGGGACTGATTTACCTGAAAAGAAACGGTGGCAGCGATCATCAGATAGCGCCCAGTCAACGGGTAATCATACATGGCAAAAAAGGAAAAGTGAAAGCTGTCTTTGGCTGGCCGGCCATTCACACACGAATCGGAGATAAAAACGAAACCCAACCTAAGCCGGAGAATATCTGGTTAGACTGTGGCGCCCGCAGTAAAAAAGAAGTTGAGGACTTGGGTATTCATATTGGCGCTGTGGTAACCTATCAGGATGGCTTTGATGAATTGGGTTATGATAATTATGTAGGGCGCGCATTTGATAACCGCATCGGCGGATTTATGATTGCAGAGGTGGCCAGACTGCTGAAAGAAAATAAAAAATCATTGCCTTACAGTTTGTATGTTGTCAATGCAGTGCAGGAAGAAATCGGTCTGCGTGGCGCCGAAATGATTGCCCGCCGTATTAAACCTGATATAGCCATCGTTACAGATGTTACGCATGACACCTCCACCCCCATGATTAATAAAAATATTGAAGGCGATGTGCAAACCGGCAAAGGACCATCCTTGGCTTATGCTCCGGCTATTCATAACAAACTGCTTGCTTTTGTGGAAGATGTAGCCGATAAGAAAAAGATTCCGGTGCAATGGCGCGCACTCAGCAGGAGTACCGGCACCGATACCGATTCTTTTGCATACAGTAATGATGGATGTCCTTCAGTACTCATTTCTATTCCGCTGCGTTATATGCACACAACGGTAGAAATGATTCATAAGGATGATATTGAGAATACGATCAGGCTTATTTATGAGAGTCTGCTGGCGCTTTCGCCCAAAACTAATTTGAGTTATTTGCAATAACACCGTAGGTCTCAATTACCTTTTTTATAACCAAAGTCAGTTTATTTCATAAGTTTGGTTTCCTTCTATGAAACAAATACCTTTGGTTATCTTTTTTTGATCAAAACTTATATTACCAATGAAGCTCAGAACCTTTTTGTTTACGCTATTGTTTTTATCTTCTTTTACAATTTTAGCTCAAAAGCCGGTAGTTACCCACGTGGTTACTCATAACCGCGCCACCATCACCTGCGATGCTACCAAGGGAGAAAATCCGTTTCCTGCATGGGGTGTATTTCCTGCAGAAAGCTATCCGGTTCGTAAGATTACCATGCATGTTACACTGGGAAGTCCTGATCATTTAAATACTGCACATTGGGACTATCTGGACTATATTACACTTCGACGCAAGGGCGGTCAAAATGCAAAAAGTCTGAATTACGAATTAGGCAGGATGCTTACCCCTTATGGCAGTATTTTTGGCAAAGGTTGGAGTTGGAAATGGCAGGTGGATGTTACCGATTTTGCACCCTTTCTGCGTGATAGTGTAGAGGTAGAATACAATCATACCGGCTATGAAGATAAAAAAGTGGGCTGGGCGCTTACTATTGATTTTGAAATTCTTTCAGGACCTCCGGTAGTAGTGCCGATGGGGATTGTGCCGCTTTGGAATAAAGGTTACAAATATGGTGATCCAAAAGAAAAGATTGAAGACAACCTGCTGCCCGTAAATTATGAATCGGTTCATAATTCGGCGCTCAATCGGATTCGGATTCAACACACCGGGCATGGAATGGACAAACCGAAAGGTTGTAGTGAGTTTTGCAAGCGCTGGCGCGAAATTAAATTTGACGGAAAGACAGTTGACCGTCGGGATATGTGGAAAGACTGCGGCAATAATCCACTCTATCCGCAGGGTGGCACCTGGGTATATGACAGGGCTTACTGGTGCCCCGGCGACCTGCAGCAGCCGGATATGATTGATGTATTTGCCAAACCCGGGCGACATGATGTTTTATTACAGATGGAACCCTACACCGCTACCGACAATATTCAGGCAGTGGAAAACATCTCTGCTTATTTGTTTCAGTATGCTGCGCCCAAACAAAAAACCGACGTAGCCGTAGAAGCCATAATGGTTCCCAGCGATGAGCAGCGTTTTTTCAGACTGAATCCTGCAAGCTATACCCCCAGAGTTAAATTCAGGAATCTTGGAAGTGATAACCTTAAAACCCTGACAATAGTTTATGGAACCGAAGGTTTTGCAAAAAAAGTATTTAAGTGGAAAGGCGACTTACCTTTTAATCAGGTGGCAGAAATTGCATTGCCGGGCGAAATTCAGGAAAAGGATGGATTAAACACCTTCAGCGTATCGCTTACAAATCCAAATGGTAAGAAAGATGCATGGGTTTATGATAATGATATGAAGTCCACATTTACTGCGCCGCCAAAATTTGCTACAGACTTTGTACTGCAGTTTCTCACCAACAACAAACCAAAGGACAACAGTATATTTTTGGTAAATACCAACTTAGATACAATCTTTAAAAAGATGCCTCAACAATTGGAGGCAAATAAATTATATACCGATACCATTCATCTGGCTCCGGGAAAATATTCGTTAAGCCTCATTGATACCGCCGGCGATGGACTCGAGTTCTGGGCTGAACCACAAAACGGCGATGGCAATCTGCGTATATTTGATATGAAGGGCAATCTTATTCATGCTTTTGAAAGCGATTGCGGCAATGGCGAAATGTTTAGCTTTAAAGCAGCGCCTGATTTTATTACCGATACCACTACACTCAAGCAGGCATTTTCCTTGCACCCCCGATCAGTAGAAGACATTACCACATTGAGTGTTGTTTCCAATCGAAAAGCAAACCTCGTTGTTCAAATTACGGTGGACGGCGTAATCTGGCAGAAACATGAATATAAGGATATCAAAAATGCCACATTCCGGTACGACCTAAGCCACATGCCGGCGGGCAGAATTGTACTTGAAGCATTTACGGATGGCAAGAGCCTCTTCAAAGGCAGGCTCAATAAGAGCAAAAGAAGATAGTTTTTTGGGTTAGACAAGAAATTCAGGTTATTGAAATTACAGACCTCCCTACAGTCATTTTTTAGAAAGCCGGTTTTATGGGCTTCCGCAAAATTCAACTCAAAGCCGGATAAGGAGAGGGTTTTCAATGCACTTTCGAAACTTTTTGACCACATTCTGAGTGATCCGGGGAAAAAGGGATTTGTTATTTCTCATACTGAAAAGAAAAAAATAATCATTTTTTCCGATCAGCACAAAGGGCGAAGAGACGGCGCTGATGATTTTGTAAATGCTGAAAAGAATTATCTGGAGGCACTTAATTATTATTATAAAAATCATTTCTATTTTATAAATCTGGGAGACGGCGAAGAACTGTGGGAAAATACTTTATCGCAGATTAAGAAGCATAACATAAAAGCTTTCAGCGCTGAAAAAAAATTCCATTACAGAAACAGTTTTGTTAAAATATTCGGAAATCACGATCTGTATTGGGCCAATGATCCACTGGCAGGTATAGAACTAAAAAAAATTTATGGCAAAAAGATTCGAGTTTATGAAGGAATAATCATAAATGTTCTGTTTGAAGAAAAAGGACTTCAAATATTTTGTACGCATGGTCATCAGGGTGATAAAAGAAGCGACGGGAATATGCTCACAAAATTTTTCGTTGCCCGTATTTGGGCGCCATTGCAGGCCTACCTCAAAATCAATACCAACGAGCCTTCTAACAATAATATCATGAAAACTGCACATAATCAAATTATGTACCAATGGGCTGCCGAACAAAACTTGACCCTATTGATAACGGGTCATACCCATCAGCCGGTGTTTGAGTCTTTGACGCATCTGGAGCGGCTGTACCGCAACAAACAAATAGCCATCAGAGAAAATGATACCGGCGCCATTCATAAAATTAATCTTGAAATAAAAAATATCAATGGCAAATCAGATGCCGTAAAAGAAGATTATACCCACATCAATCCTTCCTACTTTAATACCGGCTGTTGTTGCTTTTCTGATGGCGATATCACCGGTATAGAAATTGACAATGGTTTCATCCGCCTCATAAAATGGGGGCAGGTTGAAGGCATAACTCAAAGAATTGTATTGGAGGAAAAAGCTTTGAAGGAATTCATTTAGTGTGAATCAGATTACCTATTTTCGCTACGATATGCCTTTAGCTGTTCAAATAGAAAACCTGAGTTTCAATTACAAAAACCAGCCTTTATTGATGAAAGATCTTCATCTTTCCATTGATGAAGGGCTTCGGTATGGTATCTTTGGGCCTAATGGTGCCGGTAAAACCACCCTGATGAACCTGATGGCCGGTTTGCTGTCTTATAAAGAAGGTTCAATTAAAATTTTTGGAAAAGAAATTTCGGCGCATAAAAAAGAAATTAACCGGACAATCGGGTATGTTCCTCAGGATTTTGCTTTTTATGAAGAACTCAGCCCTGCAGAAAATATGGAATTTTTTGGCGCCTGGTATGGTATGAAAAATGAAAAGATCAAATCCAAAACCAAAGAATTATTATCGGTTATGGGCTTATCGGAGGTGTTTAACAAGCCTGTCAAACAATTTTCAGGAGGAATGAAGCGCCGGGTAAATCTGGCTATTGGAATGATACATGAGCCAAAAATTCTTTTTTTGGATGAACCCACAGTGGGAGTGGATGTACAATCCCGAAATGCAATTATTACTTTCCTGAAAGAAACCAATCGGCAGGGTACCACCCTCATTTACACTTCTCATCAGCTTAATGAGGCCGAGGATTTATGCCAGCAAATTGCACTCATAGATCAAGGGGAAATCATTGCCAATAATTCATTAACCGAACTACTGCAGCAACATGGCCAACACGGATTAGAAGGACTGTTTCTGGAGCTGACAGGAAGAGCTTATAGAGATTAACCAAACTGAATATCCGATTTTGACCTGCTAAACCCCTAAAATATTTCCTCAAGTTCTTTTAATGAATGAACAGTATAGGTTGGTCTGAAATCGGGCTTTTTACCATTATGATTGATAAACACCTGATCAAGCCCTGCTTTATATGCGCCAATGATGTCGGCCTCCAGATCATCCCCCAGCATAATACTTTCTTCTTTTCCGGCTCCTGCTGCCTTTAGTGCATACTCAAAAATATCTTTATGTGGCTTCAAACTGTTGGAGACTTCGGAGGTAATCACTTCTTCAAAGTATTTTTTTATCCTTGAATGAGTCAGCTTTTTGTGTTGCACGTCTTCAAAACCATTGGTTATCAAATGCAATCGGTAATTTTTGGATGTTAGATATTCCAAAATTTCAATGGAGTATGGAAACAAACCATCTCTTGTAGGCAATATCTCCAAAAACTCTTTCCCCATTGTTTCTGCCAGTTTTTCATCTCCAATTTTGAAATCCAGCAAGGTCAGGCGCATCCTTTTTACTCTCAGATCTGCCTGTTTTATAAATCCTTTGCGATATCGTTCCCACAAAACAGCATTGTGTTTTAAATAATTTCTATAAAAAATTTCAAAATCATCAACACCTCTATCTCTTAATGAAAGATTTTCATACAATTCGAGTAAGGAATATTTTGCATTGGTATCAAAATCCCAAAGCGTATGATCGAGATCGAAAAAGAGATGATTATATTTCACAATTACTGAATTAAAATAAGTTGCAAAGGTAGGGGAGCTGCATATAACCCTCAAGGTTAAATACGAATACACCCAATATGGCCACCCGAAAATGTAAAAAATTGAAATTTCCTGCCTCAATCTTTAATCAATAATAAAATATTATCCTTACCTTTGCCGTCCTTTCACAAACAGCGGGGGTGGTGCCCTGTTGGAGGTAATTGAAAATCAGCATGTTCTCCCATGCACATTCAAAAAAAAGTGAAAAAGTAAAATATTATGAAACGTACATTTCAACCGCATCGTCGTCGTCGTAAAACAGTTCATGGCTTTCGCAAGCGTATGCAAACTGCCAATGGCCGCAAAGTATTAGCCAGCCGCAGAGCCAAAGGCCGTAAAAAACTGACAATTTCTGACGAGAGCAGACTGAAATAGAACTTATTAAGTTGATTTCAAATAGCGCCGGGCTTTACGTTTGGCGCTTTTTTATTTTCTCTTGCTTTTAAGATATTTATTATAAATCACTTCGCTCATGGTTTTGCCTTGAACCTTACTCTCTAACCATGAAATAATATCTAAGTAAGCCAAGGCACGTGTTTCAAAACGGTTGCCCTCTAAATGCTTAATTTTGCTCAGGAGTGTTTCAATTTCGGGGGTCAGTTGCCTGCGTGAAAATCTGAAAGAATTTCTGAAAAACCTGAACATTTCCTGCTCAATTACTGTCAGGTTCTTCATTTTTGACATATATCTGTACACCGACCTTGTCAAATAATCCATCAAATCTACATTGCCCAATTCGTAATGCGCCAACAGATGCACAAGGCGGGCATAGCACTGCAAATCGGTGCGCAGCTCGGATGAATCATTGATGATTCGTTGAATATAATCAATACATGTACTGAAATCTCCGGAACCAAAATATAGTATGGCCATCTTATAGTTCAGCACCATAATCCGATGTTTATCAAGGAATAAGGCATATTCTGAAAGCTTTTCCTCAATATCGGGCACCTCTTTTAATCCTTCCTTAAACTGGCCGGTGATGCTGTAGTAATTAAATTTGGCGCTGGCAATGTAAACAAATGATTGCACCCTGAAATTTTCATTTTGTTGCACACGTTTTGTATGCGAAAACGCTTCAAAACGAGCCAAATCTTCCTCAAACTTCCGATAGTTGCGCAGGTCAAAATGGGCATTCAACAGATTGTGGTAAGCTTTAATGAAATTTCCGGTTTCCACTCTTTGCATGGTGGGTTTTTCATAAAAGAGGTTTACCCACTTTTGGGTGTAGCGGTAATATAGTTTAAAATCCTGCCGGATAAATGCATACCAGGTATAACTTTGATATAGATATAATCTTTCAAAGAAACCATCCTGATGAAATGAACCCGATGGCAGGTTTTGCCTGAAAAATTTTTTTACTTTTTCCTCTTCTCCTTCGTTTCGGGCGTGGCCGTTCGATATAAAAAAACCATACATCTGTAAAGAAAGGTTGGATAATCTGGACACCATATCCACCTTAATATTGGCTTCATTCGCTTCTTCCGAAAGCTCTTCAATACGGCTTACAAAAGTATCGGTAACATTCAGAGATTCAATTCTTTTTTCAAGCGATAAAATCTGGGGCAAAAAGAAAAACTTTTGATTCAGCTTGGCCGTTTCCTTCGCCTTGTCAATTACGCGCAGACTTTGATAAAAAAGACCCTTTTTGTATAAAATATGCGCAAAATCAAACATTTCGGTTAGTTGTAAATCCAGGCTATCGGTACTTTTTAGTAATCTAAGACTCGCTAAAACTTCTTTATAAAGATGCGCTTTCAGGTTGGATAACTGTGGTTTGGTAACATCCCTAAGCCTTTTTAATAATACCCGTTCATCATAAGGCATAAGCTTGTCTATGGCATCAAAAAGTTTCACAATCTTCAGGTCTTCATTGCCAGAACTACGCTTAATGTATAATTTGAAATGCCTTTTTTCAGATTTTTCAAGAGATTTTATAAGTTGAAATAGTATATCCGTTGGTTTGTTTGACATATTTCACAAATGTAAACTGAATTTTAAAAATAATTAAATAATATTTGGACATCATATATGAAATCTTCTATAATTCAATGTTTACAATGGTTTTAATAAAATTATAACAGTGTAGGAATGATAGAATCTGAAAAAATATATCTGTCATTGAATATAATTGGCAGTAGCTTTGCTCTTGTTAAACTGAATTGTAATTTTTACATTTGATTTAACAGCTCAAAAGAGTTTAAAGATTTTTTCATATGGCAAGCAATCGTTAGAGGTCAGTCTGTTTCTACAGAAGGACCTTTTTTGTTTTGAAGAAGAAACTTTTTAGCCCTGCTTTTCATTTTTCCCAAAAATTCAGTATCATTTAGCGGAGTATTAAAAATCCGGTTTGCAGTCAATTATGTAAAAAAATCAGATGTTTTCTTAATTGAACCAGAAAAATCAAGCTATTTTGTAAAAATTATGTAATACATATTATTGTTGGGCATCATAGCCAAAATGTTTGTATCACATTGATTATCAGATTTATATACATAAATATTTTGTTTTGAAATGCTAAATATATATAATTATTGTGTTGGAAATCGCAGTTTAATGATAGTATATTTGTAGCACAATTACAAAATACAAAATGTAATTGCAGCAGAAAAGAAAAAGTGAGACAAAAGCTGTAGGCAGCACAAAACAGTATCAAGTTTTTTTCATATGGCAAGCAATCGTTAGAGGTCAGTCCGTTTCTACGGAAGGACCTTTTTTGTTTTCAGGAGGTTTTAGAGTCGCCATTTTATTCTTCAAAGTATTCGATACATTTTTTAAGCACATTTTTTTCAAGGCCATTGTCGCAATGCGCGGCAATGCCTAACCCATACAGTGCGTCATAGAACTATAAAACCACTGTCATTCACAGCCTTTTTTGATCGTCATTTCGCCCTTCCCCAACGTCATTTCGCAGCGAAGTGGAGAAATCTCACCGTTCTGGAAGCAAAAGATTTCTCGCTCCGTTGCACTCCGTTCGAAATGACCACGAAAAATAGAATGACGAGTAAAAATAACGGTCATTTCACAGCCTCCTTCACCGTCATTTCGCAGCGTAGCGAAGAAATCTTATCCTTTTGGAAACGAGGAGATTCTTCACTTCGCTTCGCTACGTTCAGAATGACGCGAAAAAAGTAATTGTTTTGAAATGATGAAATGAAAAACAATTTTTTGCTACACTTTTTCAAAGGAATTTCTACGAGGCAACCGAAATGATGTTAATCTTTATTATTCTATAATTTTATTACGTCTTTTTTAAGACTTTAAATACAAAAACATACGGCAACAACTATTTTTTCAATTAAATTTCTCTTAAAAATTGGCTTGGAAATCATAGAGTTAATTTATATATATTACTGTATATCAATATATTATAAAGAGACGACCCTTTTTGATATCCCAAATTTGGCTATTAGTTATGTTGGATGGCCTGATTTTTGAATAGTATATTTGCATATCAATTACAGGGAACAACAGATAATTGATGAGGAAAAAGAAAAGCGAGGCAAAAGCTGTAGGCAGCACAAATTAGTATCAAGATTTTTTCATATGGCAAGCAATCGTTAGAGGTCAGTCCGTTTCTACGGAAGGACCTTTTTTGTTTTTATATAAGTATCCTTTAGATGATGAATAACCAACCGGATACTTAACCTGAAAACTTAAAGATTTTGATAAATACTAAATTTGGAGTACCATCATAGGCAAGTCAATCGTTAGAATCAGTCGGAAAATAATAAGCATCTCAAACCAACATCACTCAATCGGCGCTTATATTTTTTTTCAATACTACAAGCAATCATTAGAGGTCGTTATGCGATGCGAAAATTGCATTTTTTCAAATGCGCTGCTAAAGTAGAGCTAAATTTTTAATCGGCAATGAGAATTTTCAAATTTCCTTAACAAAATGACGAAAAACATATTTTGTACCCTGTTTTTTAATCATTTGAACTAATTATGTTAACATTAATTTTAATGTATTGAAAATAATTGGCTTGGTTCCCGGGTGGATCAAAATTTAATTTTTCAGTTTCTTTTTTGAAAAGCGTAGTATTTTGAGAAAAATTCAGCTTTTAAATATAAAAAAATCATCTTGGACATCATAGAATATATTTCATAAATTATTGACTATCAATTACACATAAAATAATTTGTAATTTTGACATAATAAAATGAACCATATATTGGCTTGGAATCGCCTGTTCTGAAGTACTATCTTTATGTTACAATTACACAATGCAATTGTAAAGAGAAAAAGAAAAAGTGAGACAAAAGCTGTAGGCAGCACAAAATAGTATCAAGTTTTTTTCATATGGCAAGCAATCGTTAGAGGTCAGTCCGTTTCTACGGAAGGACCTTTTTTGTTTTTAGCAGGTTTTATCTTTTCCTTCTTCCATTTCCCTCTAAAATCAGTTATTTTTTATCAGCTGATTTGCTTCCATTCTTAAAAATTTCCAAAAATCAAAGCTTATTTTAATTGAGTTTTATTTAATATTCACTAAAAATTTACTGAATAATAACGGATATTTGGAGCCTATTTGATCGGTAATGGACTTAAAACAATTTTCGGAACAGATATCGGCTTTTGCTGCACAAAATGAAAGCTTTATATTCATTATTGATTTTGAACTCGCTAAGCCCTTGATTTACAGGTTGAACGAGGCCGCAGAACACGGTATATTCTACAATGTCAATGGAACGACCAACCGAAAGAATAGCGGGGTTGCAACTCCGGTACACATCAAACCGACTCCCATTGACAAAAAATTTTATACCGACAGGTTTGATAAAGTGGTGAGCCATATAAAAAAGGGCGATTCTTTTCTGCTGAACCTGACCTTCCCCACTGTGATAGAAATCAATCTGACACTGAGTGAAATCTTCGATTTGGCAGTAGCGCCATATAAATTGTTGCTGGAAGATGAGTTTGTATTGTTTTCGCCGGAGTGCTTTGTCCGTATTTCGGATGACAAAATCTTCACCTACCCCATGAAAGGCACTATAAATGCCCATTCCGAAGATGCAGAAAATCAGCTGTTGAACAATGAAAAGGAAGCCTGGGAACATAATACCATTGTGGACCTGATGCGCAACGACCTTTCGATGGTGGCCACTGATGTAAGGGTTGAAAAATTCAGGTTTGTGCAGAAAATCAGGACGCACAAGGGAGAAATACTGCAGACGAGTTCAGAAATTTCGGGGAAGCTGCCTGCCAACTGGCAGTATAACCTGGGAGAAATACTGCTCAAATTACTTCCGGCAGGATCGGTGAGCGGCGCACCCAAACAAAGAACGGTTGAAATCATCCGGAACACCGAGGCAATGACGCGCGGCTATTATTGCGGAGTTTTTGGCATTTATGACAAAGGCCGGTTAGATAGCGCCGTGATGATCAGATACATAGAAAAAAAAGACGGAAAAATGTTTTTCAGAAGTGGCGGCGGTATTACGGCACAGAGTAATGCGGACGAAGAATACAATGAATTATTAAATAAGATATATGTACCCACTCTTTGAAACAATCTGCATCAACAACGGTCTGCTGATGCATGGTAAATGGCATGAGCAGCGATTTGAAAACGCTTACCGGATTTATTACGGTAAAAATCCGGCATATCGCCTTTTTGACGAAATAGAAATACCGGAAGCGTGTAACCGGGGTCTTTTTAAACTAAGGATCAGCTATAATGAATTTTCAAAAATCACCGAGGCTGAAAAATATACCATTAAAGATATCCGCACTTTAAAACTTGTGGAAGATAACCTAATCAATTACAACCTGAAGCTAACCGACAGAACGCAATTGAACTATTTGTTTTCGAAAAGAGGCGATTGCGATGATATTTTAATCGTTAAAAACGGATTGGTAACGGACACACTGTACTGCAATATTGTTTTTTCGGATGGCGCCGGATGGTTTACCCCCTCTGCACCTCTGCTCAAAGGCACAGCCAGAGCGCGGCTGATTGCAGAAGGCAGAATCAGTGAGAAAGCAATAACCGCTGACGATATCCTGAGTTACCGGCATTTCAAACTCATCAATGCCATGAGGGATTTTGAGATGGTGGAAGCTGTGGAAGTGGAAAATATCAAATGAAAGATTCTATTTACCCAAATTTAGCTTAGATTTTATACACTACACAGTTTTTCTAGCTGTAACCCATCAATGACGGCAAAAATTTGATGGTGTAATTTTTTTTATTTTACTTTGTAGTGTATAAAATGTACATTACATGGCTTTTATTAGAAAAATAAAAAAAGGAGATGCCACCTATCTTGCAAAGGTTGAGTCCTATAGAGAAGGAGGAAAGGTAAAGCAGCGAGTACTTGAGTATGTTGGCAAAGAAGAAAATGGCGTACCAATTCAAAAGATAGATATCAATAAGATAGAAGTTGAGAATGTTAAGCAATATGCAGATATAACCATTCTGTATCAGTTAGCCTTAGAATTAAAATTAAATTATCTGTTGGGCAGGTATCATAAGCCAATTATCGCCTTGCTCATTGCGCACCTGATTTGCAAGGGAAGTATATTGAGGATATCCAGGTGGATAGAGAACTCAACTATCAAAGAAGTAATTGGGTTAGATGAGTTGACAACTAGAATGTTGTATGATGCTCTGGATTATTTGGATGAATGTAATTTTGACACTGTTGAGCAAAGTATTTTTGAATATTGGTTACAACTTGATCCTAGCGACAACAAAGCATTTGTGTTAGACGTAACGGATACTTATTATAACGGAAAACACGATCTCTCTACACAACGAAAAGGTAAAGATGGTAAAGTTTCAAAACTTATTCAAATAGGGCTTGGCGTTAGTTTTGGGAACGGATTTCCTATTTTTCACAAATCCTATAACGGAAATATTTCCAATATAAAAATTCTTGAGGACCTAATGAGAGTAATGGCGCAAAGAGGCATACCTACCGTAGTTATGGACAGAGGTTTTTATAGTGAATCCAATGTACTGGATCTGGATAAATTAAAAATGAAAATAATAGTCGGTGTAAAGCAATCAGCAGGAATAAAGAAAAACATTTTAGATAAGATAGAAAGAGATAAAATTTATGCAGCTAAGAATCAGGTAACCTTGAAAGATACTTTTGTATATGTACAGGAGGTAAAATTTCTTTTTGGGAAGATGATAGTAATATACAATCCTAAATATGAGGCATTGAAAAGAGACAGGATGTTGGCCGACGAAGCGACAGATATTGAAGTAAAATATGTTGGATATTCATTAATATTCCACAACACCAAATTAAAGCCGGATGAAGTGGTTAAAAAATATTTTGATAAAAATATAGTCGAAAGAAGCTTCCGGACAATGAAAGGTGATGTTCAGCTTCATCCCATAAGACTGTGGTTACCCAAAAGAGTTGATGCCCACATTAAAATTTGTTATTTATCCATGTGTCTGCTATCATTAATAAAATTCAGGTGTAAAAAAATAAGTGCATCACCGGGGGAAGTTATTCAGGATTTACAAACAATTTACAAAGTGAATCTGAAGCACTCCAAGACCAGACAAAAATTTACTAAGGTGGTAACCTTATCTAATCAGCAAAAAAATATTTTAAAGGCTTTAAAGTGTAGTGTATAAAATAGCCCCTAAATTTGGGTATTTAAAATTAATAATTGAAAGGAAAAAGACTTGATATAAAAAGTAAAATAAACCTTCTCTTGTTATTTCAAATACTTTCCTGTCCAACTGTTTTTCACTTTTTTTATATCCATAGGCTTTCCTGCAAACACCAATTCTCCACCCTGGTCGCCCGCTTCGGGACCAAGTTCTATCAGCCAGTCGGCGCTTTTGATTACATCCAAATTGTGTTCGATTACGATTATGGAATGACCCTGTTCAATCAATGCATTAAAGGAGGCCAATAGTTTTTTTATATCATTGAAATGCAGGCCGGTGGTAGGTTCATCAAAAATAAACATCACTTTATTATGGCTTCTTCCTTTACCCAAAAAGGAAGCCAGCTTAACACGCTGCGCCTCGCCGCCTGACAAGGTATCCGATGATTGTCCTAACTTCACATACCCCAAACCCACGTCAGACAGGGGTTGTAGTGCACCATCCACCCCTCCGGGCAGAGAAGCAAAAAATTCAATTGCTTCATCCACACTCATTTCAAGCACGTCATAAATGCTTTTGTCTTTCACCTTCACTTCCAGCACTTCTTCCTTAAATCGTTTGCCGCCACAACTTTCACACACCAAATGCACGTCTGCAAGGAACTGCATTTCCACTACCTGTTCGCCTTCGCCTTTGCAGGTGTCGCATCGGCCGCCATCTACATTAAAGGAAAAGTGTTTGGGCTGAAAGCCGCGCATCTTACTCAAAGGCTGTTTGGCGAAAAGGTTACGTATTTCGTCATAAGCTTTTATGTAGGTAACAGGGTTGCTCCGTGATGATTTACCAATCGGATTCTGATCTACCAATTCAATCTGCTGGATACTTTCAATATCGCCTTTCACTGCTTTATGAAAACCTACTTTTTCGCCCGAGTATTCGCCTTTCATTTTTTGCAGGGCAGGATAGAGTATTTGCTTTACCAGCGTTGTTTTTCCGCTACCGCTTATGCCGCTTACTACACACAATACGTTCAATGGAAATTCTACCGTTATATTTTTCAGGTTATTTTGGCGAGCGTCCTCTACTATAATTGACCGGTTCCATTTTCTAACGGTTTTGGGAGGCTCAATCTTCATTTCTCCACTGAGATATTTACCGGTAAGGCTTTTCGGGTTGTATATCAATTCTTCAAAATTGCCCTCGGCAACCACTTCGCCGCCGAGGTGAGAGGCCAGTGGTCCCATGTCAATAATGTGATCAGACTCGTGCATCATCATTTCATCGTGCTCCACCACCACCACCGTGTTGTCCAAATCTCTGAGCTCTTTCAGTACCTTAATCAGGTTGCTCGTATCTCTGGAATGAAGGCCGATGGAAGGTTCGTCGAGGATGTAGAGCGAGTTGGTCAAATTGCTGCCTAAGCTGCGTGTTAATTGAATCCGCTGGCTTTCGCCTCCACTCAGGGTATTAGCCACCCGGCTCATGGTCAGATAACCCAAACCCACTTTCAGCAGTGTGTCGAGCCTGTTATTGATTTCAATTAAAATTCTTTTTGCAACTTGTTGCTGGTGTGGCGACAGCTTCAGGCCCTCGAACCATACTTTTAAATCTTTGGCAGGCATTTCACTCAGCTCTCCAATGTTTTTGCCTCCCACCTTCACATACAATGCTTCTTTGCGCAGCCGATGACCTTCACACTCAGTACAGGTGGTGCGTCCGCGATAGCGACTGAGCAAAACCCTGTACTGAACCTTGTAAAGATTCTGCTCCACCTCTTTAAAAAAATCATTAATTCCTTCAACCGTCGCATTGCCTTTCCAGAGCAAATCGTATTGTTCTTTAGTAAGATCGGCAATGGGTTTATGAATCGGGAAACCATATTTGGAAGCATTTCTGATAAAATGGTCTTTCCATTTACCTAATTTTTCGCCTTTCCAGGGAGCTACTGCGCCATCATACACACTCAATCTTTTGTCAGGTATTACCAGATCGGGGTCAATGCCCAAAACCATGCTGAAACCTTCGCAAACCGGGCAGGCTCCCAAAGGATTATTGAAAGAAAACAAATTAGGCTGCGGTTCTTCAAAACTGATTCCGTCTAATTCAAACCGATTACTGAAAGACAGTATTTGTTTGCGACTCGAAGCTGATGAAGCGGTTTCAATCAAAACATGCACATCGCCCTCGCCCTCATAAAAAGCAGTATCAATAGAATCGCCCAAACGATGCAGGTCATCTTCATCAAAGCCTTCTTCTTTTACCACCACCCTGTCAATCAACACAAATACTCCGCCTTCGGCAGCAGTTGTTGATGATGAAAAAATATTTTTTAATTCTTTATCTGTTTTTTCCTGAAGGTCTTCGATGCGCAATATTTCCAATGATTGGTTTTTGAACTCCCAAACAGCAACCCTTGTAAATCCTTTCTGAAGCAAAATATTAAGCTCTTCTTTGATGTTTCGTTTAGAGTGTTGTTTAAAATTTACCAGAAGATACACTCTGTTTCCCTGCTGCTGTTGTTTAATGGCTTCTATCACATCCTGTACGTCGTCTTTTTTTACTTCTCTGCCTGAAATCGGAGAAATAGTAATACCAATACGGGCAAATAATAGTCGCAGATAATCATAAATCTCCGTCATCGTACCCACTGTGCTACGTGGTGTGCGGGTAATCACTTTTTGTTCGATGGCAATGGCCGGGCACAATCCTTTGATGTAATCCACGTCAGGTTTGTTCATTCTGTTCAGAAACTGGCGTGCATAAGCGCTCAGGCTTTCGGCATATCTGCGTTGTCCTTCGGCATACAAAGTATCTATCGTTAATGAAGACTTTCCGGAGCCTGAAACACCTGTAACCACTGTGAGCTTATTACGCGGAATACTCACGGTTATATTTTTCAAATTGTGTACCCTGGCGCCTTTTATCAGGATATCGTCCTTCGGTTTGGCATTGCTCCTTTCTGTCATCTTATTCCTTCTCATTAAATAGAACTGACAAATTTAACTTTCAAAATGTTTAAATCTATAAAAATATTTTGAAGGTATTTGCAGCCTTTTAAAGGTATATGCCCATAACTTGAAAAAATCATATTTTGTTTTTCAATTTTTAAAATTTTGAAAATCAGTCAATTAACTACTTTTTATTAAAGTTTTAACAATATTTTTAACAAAAAATGGAAGTTTTATGACTTTTGACATGCGAAAAAAAAATGAAAGCAACTACTTTTGTGCATCTCGTTGGGCCACCATGTGGTTTGATGTGTGACTATTAAGGCAATAAGCTTTAAATTATTTTAGTAATCTTAACCTCGCACCGGTGGAACCGGTGGAAATCTAAAAACTGACGGAAGATGATAACTTATTTAAAGAAGAGTGATAACGAGCTAATCAATTTATTTACCGAAGGGCATGATAATGCTCTCGATTCTCTTGTTAAGCGCTACAGAGACAAATTATTCAGAAGTATTTTATTTCTTGTAAAAGACGAGTATCACGCCGAGGATATTTGTCAGGAAGTATTTATAAAAATCATTGAAACGCTGAAAAGCGGAAAATATAAAGAAGAAGGTAAATTTTTACCCTGGGCATTAAAAATTGCACATAATCTGACAGTTGATTACTTCAGAAAATTAAAAAAACTGTCTTTTGTAAATCATGGCGATACCGATTCTTTGGAATCAATAAATTGCGCCGAGCAAAATGCTGAGGACAAAATTATTACCGTTCAAAACATGGATAAGGCAAAAGATATGCTGGAGCAATTACCCGAAGAACAAAGAGAGGTAATTATTCTTAGGCACTATGCCAATCTGAGTTTTAAAGAAATAGCAGATATTACCGGATGCAGTATAAATACAGCCTTGGGCAGGATGAGATATGGCCTCATCAACCTGAGGAAACTGATGATCGGCAAATAAAAATTATTAAACTTACCGTCATCTTGTAACTCCGATAGGAAAGAAATTCGAATCTATATTGCCGAATTTATAGCCGAACCAACCGGTTGTTACAAGATGACACCAAATTGAATCGCTCCGCCGGAGCGATTTTTTATTGGCATTATTTACCCTTACAAAAAATTATCGCTTTCTCTGTAAGCCTGTATCAGTCGGTCTTCTCCCTCTTTCCCCGGCCTTGAAATACCATGTTCCATCCCCATGATGCCTTTGTACCCTTTGTTGTAGATGTGCCTGAAAACGTTTTTGTAGTTAATCTCTCCGGTAGTAGGCTCTTTTCTGCCGGGATTGTCGCCCATTTGAAAATAGGCAATCTCGTCCCAGCAAAGATTGATATTATTGATTAGATTGCCTTCATTGCGCTGCATGTGATATGCGTCGTACAGTATTTTGCACGAAGGGCTGTTCACTGCCCGGCATATTTCATAGGTTTGGGCAGAATGGCGGAGAAACAGATCAGGCGTATCGCTAAGTGGCTCAAGCACCATAACAAGGCTATGAGGCTCCAGTATTTCGGCTCCTCGTCTCAAGGCATCAATTACATTAGCCGTTTGAATGGGTAAGGGAAGGTTTCTGTCAAAATCGCCCGGCACTACTGTTACCCATTTGGCATTGCATCTTTTGGCCACTTCTACCGTTTTGCGGCAACCCTCCAGAAAAATATCAATATGCTCCTTTTTTTTGGAGGCAAGCGTATTGGCACCATTTCCGCCTTTAGGCACCACAAAAACGCCCATGCGCATACCGAGTTTTGCGAGTGTTTCACCAATTTTTGACTGCATTTCGGGTGAGCGGCCGGCCATGCCATTGTCCTCAATAGAACGAAAACCTTTGTCATAAGCATATTTTATCTGATCAATAAAATCCTTTCCGGCAGAATGGGTAAACATACCGTCATGAAAAGCATAATCCAGATTGAAGGGTTTGTCGCCCGCTAAATGCCTGTTTTCAACATTCAACCCCTTACCCGAAAATGCCAGCGCTCCGGCAGCAAGGAAGTTATTTTTTACAAAATGCCTTCTGTTCATACAAATTGTTTTAGAAAACTTAAATGTAAGAAAATCCCTTCAACTTTAACATAGATGTCCCTTTATTTTTTATCTTTACCCGATGAAAATAATGATTGTATGGGTACTGGGAGTACTTGCTTTTTTTTCCTCCTATGCTCAAAATCCGTCCGATAACGCTTTCGAAAAATATGAGCAAACTGTTCAAGGAACTAAAGCCAAATTTACAATGGTACCTATTCCTGCAGGCTCATTTATGATGGGAAGCCCTGATAGTGACAAGCAAAAAGAGAAAGATGAAACACCACAACACCTGGTGCGAATCAGCGCTTTTTGGATGGGTGCGCATGAAGTAACTTATGATGAATATATCTCCTTTTTTACGGATAAAGAACTTGAACGAAAGAAAGAAATTGAATTGGATGCCGTTACCCGCCCCACAGTTCCCTACATTGACGTTTCGCACGGAATGGGCAAAGAAGGCGGCTTTCCGGCCTGCAATATGAGGCAGTACGGCGCTATGATGTATTGCAAATGGCTTTATAATAAAACTGGTGTTTTTTATCGCCTGCCTACCGAAGCGGAATGGGAATATGCCTGTCGTGCAGGTTCCAAAACAGTTTATCCCTTCGGTGATAACGAATCCATGCTGAAAGACTATGCATGGTACGAGAAAAACAGCAAAGGAGAATTTCATAAAGTAGGCGAGAAAAAACCCAATGCATGGGGCCTGTACGATATGCTGGGCAATGTGAGTGAATGGGTGATGGATCAGTATCAGGCAGATTTCTATGCCGATGTTGAAAAGGATGCACTGGACCCTGTCAATACTCCGGAAACCCGTCATCCATTAGTGGTGAGGGGTGGAAGTTATAAAGATGCAGCCAAAGAATTGCGCAGCGCCAATCGTATCTCCAGCAGTTTGGATTGGAACAAAAGAGACCCCCAACTACCCAAGAGCATGTGGTGGAATGCAGATGCTCAATTTGTAGGTTTCAGAATAGTAAGACCTTTGAAGCAACCTACTCCTGAGGAAGCTGAGAAATTTTATAAAACATATTTAGGACTTTAAATATTAATAAAAATGAACAATAAATCAAGCCGTAGAGAATTTGTAAAGCAAACTTCTTTAATAACGGGCGGTATTCTGGCAGCGCCATTACTTTCAAGAGCTAATTATTTCTCAGGAGCAGGCAACGAAATAAAAGTGGCCGTTGTCGGTTGCGGCGGACGAGGTACCGGCGCCGCGCTGCAGGCATTGCTTACTAAACAAAATGTAAAGGTTGTTGCGCTGGCAGATGCTTTCAAGGATCGCATTGACGACTGCTACAAAAAACTTACATCCAATGATATGTCAGATTTTGGTGTATCCGGCAATCTGAAGCATAAAGTAGATGTGCCCGAAGAGCGAAAGTTTGTGGGTTTTGATGCATACGAAAAAGCAATTCCTCTTGCTGATGTGGTCATACTGGCTACGCCTCCCGGCTTGCGGCCTATTCATTTTGAAGAAGCTGTAAAAAGAGGGAAACATGTATTTATGGAAAAACCCGTTGCCACCGATCCGGCAGGCGTAAAAAAAGTGTTGGATGCTGCTGTTGTAGCCAAACAAAAGAAACTCAATGTGGTGGTAGGGCTGCAACGCCGGTATCAAAACTCCTATTTAGAATTATATAAAAGAAAAAACCTGATTGGTGATATTACATCTTCACAGGTTTACTGGAATGGCGGTGGAGTGTGGGTAAATCCCCGTCAGCCACAACAGACCGAAATGGAATATCAGATGCGTAATTGGTACTATTTCAACTGGTTATGTGGCGATCATATTGTAGAACAACATGTCCATAATATTGACGTGGGCAACTGGTTTAAGGGCGCTTTCCCTGTTAAAGCACAGGGAATGGGTGGCCGCCAGGTAAGGACAGGTAAAGAGTACGGAGAAATTTTTGATCATCATTATGTTGAATTTACTTTTCCTGATGGCTCCATTATGAACAGTCAATGCCGTCATATACAGGGAACAAAGAGCAAGGTGGACGAATTGATTGTTGGCACAAAGGGTGTCATAAAAACAGGGGAAGCCAAAATTCTGAACCATGCAGGAAAGGAATTATACAAATACGACAAAAAGGGCGAGAACAACCCCTATCAGACGGAGCATGATGTGCTGTTTGATGCAGTAGCAAAAGGCCAGTTCAAATTCAGCGATGCCGAACATGGCGCCAAAAGCACATTGGCAGGCATCATAGGCAGGCTGGCTACATACAGTGGGCAGGTAATTGATTTTGAACAAGCTTTAAACTCGGGTCTTGATATCATGCCCAAGGAATACAGCTGGACAGCCACTCCTCCGGTTGTTCCCGATGCAGACGGGTTTTATCCGATTGCCGTTCCGGGAAAGACAAAGTATTTTTAAGGGTTAAACTTATTTCAAAAAAAGAAGCCGGTATAATGCCGGCTTTTCTATTGATTTTGCAATATTTATTTCTTTTAAACAGCTGCCTCATAAAGCGCCTGAACTTTGCTCCAGTTCACTACATTCCAGAAAGCTTTCAGGTATTCGGCACGGCGATTCTGATATTTCAGATAATAAGCGTGTTCCCAAACATCCACACCCAGAATAGGAGTTCCTTTTACTTCTGCTACATCCATCAGCGGGTTATCCTGATTAGGTGTGCTGGTTACCTCTAATTTACCGTCTTTTACAATCAGCCATGCCCAGCCACTACCAAAACGGGTAGCTCCTGCCGCATTGAATTTTTCTTTGAGTGCATCCAGCGAGCCAAAGGTTTCGTTGATGGCATCTGCCAGTTTACCGGATGGCGCCCCTCCTGCATTAGGAGCCAATATTTCCCAAAAGAACGAGTGGTTCCAATGGCCGCCGCCATTATTTCTTACTGCACCGGAGATAGCTCCGGCATGCTTTACCAAATCTTCCAATGATTTCTCAGCGTGCTCTGTGCCTTCAATTGCCTTATTCAAATTATCAATATAAGCCTGATGATGCTTACCATGATGAATTTCCATTGTTTGCGCATCTATATGCGGCTCTAATGCATCTTTTGCATACGAAAGGGCGGGTAATGTAAATGCCATAATTGTATTTTTTTATTTAAATTTTTTGATAAATTCTTTACTATAACAAAAATAAGCGTTTATGGTTTACATAAATAAGGATCGGGGGCTCTTAGAAATAAATAGGGCGAGATAGACATCCCGCCCGCTTATATTCAAAACTAAACATGAGCTCTTTATGATTATTTAAATCAATTTCTGGTTTAAAGCCTTTACCACAGCTTCTGCTACCGAGTTCACCTGCAACTTTTCATATATCTTTTTGATATGTGTGTTTACGGTATGAATACTAAGCCCACAGGCCGAAGCTGCCATTTTATGACTGTAACCCTTTACCAAACAGCCAAGTACCTCCTTTTCGCGAGGTGTAAGGCCAATCTCTTCATGATTACTGCCAATAAACACATTCTTTTGAAATGCGGTAAGAACTTTCTTTGCAATGGAAGCTGTCATGGCTGCATCACCTCTGTAAACATCTTCTACTGCCTGAAGCAGCTGCGCCGGACTTGATTTTTTTAAAATATAACCCGAAGCGCCCGCACAGATAGATGCAAATATTTTATCATCATCTTCAAAAACAGTTTGCATTAGCACCTGAACATTGGGGAAATTCAGTTTAATCAACTTAACTCCTTCAATACCGTTAACATTCGGCATGTCTATATCCATCAGTACTACATCCGGGCTAGCCCGTCTCACATCGGCTACCACATTGCTACAGTCAAAGAACACTCCCACACAAGTCATTTTTGGTGATGAATTTATGAGCATACATAAACTCTCGCGCCTGTAGGCATTATCATCAAAAACAGCAATTCTTATTGGCGTGTGGTTCATTATGCCTCAAAGATATACCAAGCTTCACTACAAAAAAATACCTAATTTGCGGTATGCCCCTAAAATTTTCTGAAATAGTTTAAGAGCAGCAACAAATATAGCTTAATTATTTTTAGAAAAACATTTAAATCCTGTTTTATCGCCATCTATAATTTTTTTTGCTTATTTTGCTACTCAAACAAGGTTAATTATGGCTATCGAAATAAAAGTGCCAACTGTTGGCGAGTCAATTAATGAAGTTACCCTGCTCAAATGGGTGAAAAATACAGGAGATTATGTAGAACGTGATGAAGTGATTGCAGAACTGGAGAGTGAAAAGGCTACTTTTGAAGTAAATGCAGAAAAAGCCGGAGTTTTAACTGCCAAAGTAGCCGAAGGCGATACGCTGAATATCGGCGATGTTATTGCTTCCATTGATGACACAGCGCCCAAACCGGTTGTGGAACAAAAAACAGAACCGGAGGTAAAGCAAAAAGTTGAAGAAAAAAAGGAAGAAACCAAGGCTGAAACAAAAAGTGTTCAGGCGCCTGTTTCTGCTTCAGAAGTTAAGGCTACACCGGTTGCATCGGCCATCATTGCCGAAAAAGGTATTAATCCCAAGGAAGTGAAGCCGAGCGGGTTTACCGGAAAAATTTTAAAAGAAGATGTACTTGCTGCATTGGCTACTCCAGGAAAGAAAGCTTTTGAGGGGAACGAATTGTTCAGCCGAAACGAAAATGCCCAAAAAATGACCAATCTGCGCAAGACAATCAGCCGTAGATTAGTGGAAGCCAAAAACACCACTGCCATGCTCACCACTTTTAATGAGGTGGATATGCAGCCGATTATGGACACGAGGGCTAAGTATAAAGACAAGTTTAAAGAAACACACGGTGTAAATCTGGGTTTTATGAGTTTCTTCTGCAAGGCTTGTGCTATAGCGCTTTCGGAATGGCCTAACGTGAATGCTTATATTGATGGCGACCAGATATTATATCACAACTATGCAGATATCAGCATTGCTGTAAGCACGCCCCGCGGACTCACGGTGCCGGTTATTCGCAATGTGGAAAGCCTGAGTATGGCAGCAATAGAAAAAAGCGTGGTCGAATTGGCAGCAAAAGCAAGAGACAGCAAATTGACTACAGAAGACCTCACCGGAGGCACATTTACCATAACAAACGGTGGCGTTTTTGGATCGCTGTTGAGCACACCCATCATCAATATACCCCAAAGCGCCATATTGGGAATGCACAAAATACAGGAGCGCCCGATTGCAGTGAATGGCCAGGTGGTGGTAAAACCCATGATGTATGTAGCATTGAGTTACGACCATCGCATTGTGGATGGCAGGGAGTCTGTGAGTTTTTTGGTGAGAGTAAAGGAATTACTCGAAAATCCTGTATTGCTCCTCACCCAAAAAGATCCGGTAAAAATGCTTTTGGAGTTATAATCAATTAATGGGCTTATGCCTTTAGTCTAAAAAGGTTGGAAAGAATAAATCGTTTTTATTCCTATTTAAATACTGCCGTTCAGATTTTAAAAGAATATGATGGAAAAATACCTTTTGCCCATTACAGTAAAGGCTTTTTTTCGCAATATAAAAAATATGGCAGTAAGGACCGAAAACAAATCAGCCGTCTTTGCTATTCATATTTTCGGTTGGGAAAATCTTGCTTGGATTTATCAATTGAAAATAGAGTATTATTGGGTTTGAAATTTGCAAATCAGGCGCAATCAGAAGAAAGTTCTTTTACTTTACCAAAGCCAGATGTTGAAACAGCTTCCCCATCCATTAATGGCGGCCTGAAGAACGAGGTAGAAAGGGAATGGTTAGAAATCATCAATAAGGCAGATTTTTCGTCTTTTGATAAACCGGCTAATGTTTTTCCCTGGAAAAGTGAATTGAGTGAAACTATTGATGCCACAGCATTTGAAGCTTCTTTTTTTATACAGCCCGATTTGTTTTTGCGAATCAGACCGGGATTTGAAACGGTTGTTCCTCAGAAATTAAAATCCGCAGGCATTGAATTTTATATTGAAGAGAATACTGTCGGCCTAAAGAATACAACAAAGGTTGAAGATTTTCTCCGGCTGAACAAAGAAGCGGTTATTCAAGACTTTAGCTCGCAAAAAATAGCCCGCTTTTTACAAATCATAAAATCTCAAATCTCAAATCTCAAATCTCAAATCAAAGTATGGGATTGTTGTGCCGCCAGTGGCGGAAAATCAATTTTGGCTAAAGATGTTTTAAACAATATTAGTCTGACGGTATCAGACATTCGTCCATCAATTATTGCTAATCTAAAGAAAAGATTTAGGGAGGCGGGTATTGGTAATTATTCTTCCGTTGTGGCAAATATTACAAAAAACAACAACTTTAAACAAGATTGTTTTGACCTTGTGATTGCCGATGTACCCTGTACAGGAAGTGGCACCTGGTCGCGAACGCCCGAACAGCTTTTTTATTTTGAGGATAATAAAATTGAGGAATATGCCTCATTGCAAAGAAAGATTTTGGAAAATATTTCTACCGGCGTAAAAAAGGGAGGATATCTATTATACATTACTTGTTCTGTTTTTCAAAAGGAAAATGAACAGCAGGTAGCATTTCTTTCCCAAAAAGGTTTTGAAGTATTAAGGCAGGAAGTAATGACCGGCTACACTGTGCGGGCAGATACGATGTTTGCTGCATTGCTCAGGAAGAAATGAAGAATCAGTTATGGTCAATCATCCACATGGTGATACCAAAGCCATAGTATGCAGGAGTACGATTATCTGCATTAGGCCCTTGATAATCATATAGTTGAAAATCTTTGTACACCAGACCGATATTTTTAGCGTATTGCTCTCTGGCCACTTCCTTGTAGCCATACTGGGTACCCGAAGTAGGCGGAATATTTAATGTAGTATTAGATTGCGTTACTGTCCATACGTTTTTATAAGATTGATTCTGAACAGTAGTATCTCCATGGTAGGTATAAACAAAATCCCATTTATTCATATCATTTCCTGCTCCCTCCATGCCAAACATGGGCTTGTATGGTGCAAAAGGTAAGTAGCTGTTGCCTTTCCAGCTAAATCCTGAGGTAAATGGTATCCTCAGTGGCACAGTTCTTAGGTTGTTTTCAATGATTTCTATTCTGTCCGAAAGGGGAATTACCAGATAGTTTCCATTCTCTGCCCAGGAGCTGGTTCCGGCTTCATTTCTGATCAATCGGTTGATAATGAATGCCCTTCTTCCCAAATTATCAGTTGTTTCACCCTGAACGGTATGCTTTACCTGATATTTGTGCACTTCTATATTGGAGCCGTTTTGGGTAAATACAAGTGAATCAATACGGTAGGTAATATATTTGCCTTGTTGCAAGGATATATAATCTGATATGGAATCTGAAATAAATACCTCCTTACTGTTTTCGCAAGAGAAAAACAGAAAACTGAAAACAAGCAGTATTATAAACCTGACTTTACTCATGAGCCTTTAAATAGAAATGATATACAATTTAGTCAAAATTACTGAAAGGATTAATTATTTCTAAATTTTTCTGCCTGATTGAATAATGCCGCCGCCAATGACATCATCGCCTTCGTAAAACACGGCGCTTTGCCCCGGCGCTATACCCTTGGCATTTTCATAAAAAGTAACTTTTACCTTATCATCTTCGGGTGTAAGTATTGAATGTGTTCCGGGGTCTTTATACCTTATTTTGGTAACAGCATCCATCCCGGGTATAATGCTGTCATATTTAATCAGATTCAGTTTGCCCACCATCATTTCATTTTTTTCAAGGTCTTCTTCATCGCCCAGCATTACAGTATTGTCATCGGGATTTATGAATGTTACATACACCGGCCGCCCCAGCGCAATATCAAGGCCTTTTCTTTGCCCAATGGTATAAAAGGGGTAACCTTTGTGTTTCCCCAAAACATTTCCATATTTATCAATAAAATTTCCTCCTGCCACTCTTTCTTCTAACCCTGCCACCTTGCGTTTTAAAAAATTGCGGTAATTATTGTCCGGTACAAAACAGATTTCATAGCTTTCACTTTTTTTAGCCAGTTCGGGATAGCCGTAATCGGCAGCCATTTGCCTGATTTCAGATTTATGGTAATCGCCCAAGGGCAAAATAGTACGTTTCATTAAATCCTGCCCCAGCCCCCACAATACATAGCTTTGGTCTTTGGTAGGGTCCACCGCTCGGCTGATAACATATCGCCCGTTATCATGCTGCCTTATTTTGGCATAGTGACCGGTAGCTATAAACTCGCAATCCAACGCATCTGCTCTTTTCAGAAGCGCCCTCCATTTGATGTGCGTATTGCACAGCACACAAGGGTTGGGGGTTCGCCCTGCCAGATATTCATCCACAAAATCATTCACCACAAAATCGCCAAATTCGTCTCTGATATCTAAAATAAAATGTGGGAAACCATGCTGCACAGCCGCCATGCGGGCATCATTAAAACTGTCCACATTGCAGCATCCGGTTTCTTTTTTGCTGCCGCCGCTGCCGGTGTAATCCCAGGTTTTCATGGTTATGCCAATTACTTCATATCCTTGGTGATGAAGCATCAATGATACCACCGTACTGTCAATTCCGCCGCTCATGGCTACCAAAACTTTTCCTTTTTTACTCATCTTTCCATATATAAACTGCAAAAATACAAATATCGAATTTAGGGTCAGGTAAGCATTAATACAAATAATGAGCAGGATGGTTTTGTATATTTTCTTTTTTTTCTCCGAAATAACCTTATATTGCCATTAAATTTTAAAAAAAGCGTGTTATGTTAAAAATGCAAGTAATTGGAAATTTAGGTAAAGATTGTGTTGTTAATAATGTAAAAGGTAAAAATGTAATCAATTTTACAGTAGCGCACACCGAAAAGTATAAAGATAGTCAGGGTGTCAATCAGGAAAGAACCACATGGATAGAATGTGCCTGGTGGACAGACAGAACAAATGTATCGCCATATCTAACCAAGGGAAAGCAGATTTACGCAGAAGGTACACCTGAGGTACGAAGTTATACGCGCAATGACGGCTCTCCGGGTGCGGCATTATCACTCCGTGTAAGAGAACTACAGTTATTAGGTGGTAAAAGCGAAGCTGTGGTAACCTCTGGTGTACAGGTTACAACTCAGGGTGGGGGTGAGCCAACGTTTACTCCTTCATCTTCGGCTTCTGAAGAAGCAGGAGAACCGGCAGATGATTTGCCCTTCTAAAAAAATAAGGGAAGGCGATGGTCCTTCCCTGAGAAATTAAAAACAAAAGTGAATTTCATTGCGGTTAATTAATATTCTTTTCAGATAGGTAAAACGTTTAATGGTTTATATTCAATATAACGTAGAAAAAGGTCAAAACGCAACAGCCGGGTAAAAAAAAATTTTCAAACTGAATTTTTGTCCATTTTGCAGGTTTGTTCCCAAATACTATCTTTGCCGCTTCAAAAAGAATAATACAATGGCAAGTACTGCAGATATAAGTCGCGGAATGATACTCAAACTGGAAGGCAATCTCTATTCGGTAGTAGAGTTCGGCGAAAACAAAACCGCCCGCGCAGCCGCAAAAGTTTGGGCAAAATTAAAAGGAGTGGACAACAACCGCTCAATCGAAAAAACCTGGAACTCAGGCGATACTATTTACCCTGTACGGGTTGAAAAAAGAGAATATCAGTATCTTTATCAGGATGAAACCGGCTATAACTTCATGGATAACAACACCTTCGAGCAGTTGAGCATTGCAGAGAACCTGATTGATGCACCTCAGTTTTTAAAAGAAGGTCAGGAAGTGGCCATTGCTATTAATACCGAAACCGAACAACCTGTAAGTGTGGAGCTTCCCGATAAAATAGTGATGAAAGTTACTTACACCGAACCAGGCCTGAGAGGTGATACTGCCACTCGCACACTGAAGCCGGCTACAGTAGAAACCGGCGCTACTGTGAACGTTCCTCTTTTTGTTAATGAGGGCGAACTGATCAGGGTGAATACCAAAACCGGAGAATATGTAGAACGGGTAAAAGAATAATGAAATTGTCAAAAGGACTCAAAATTTCTTGATTTTGGGTCTTTTTTTATAAATAATAGCCCTTTTTGAAAAATAATCAACAAAAATTGTTGATTTTATGATGTTTAATTTACTTATCTTAGTAGTTCCTTTTAAGGAATATTGCTTTCGAAACAAAATTTGTGAATCCAAAAGCTGTTAAATTGAAAAATATGGACTTTAAACAAATACAGGAATTGGTCAAAATGATCAATAAATCCAACATTGGCGAAATTGCCATTGAACAAAAAGATTTTAAAATAACTATTCGTCAGAAGGAAGACAGCGTTCAGGTAGTGCCCGGCTCCTTAGTGGCTGCTCCTGCTGCTCCTGTAGCTATTGCACATCATCAACCCGTAATACAAGCTCCGGCTCCTGTGGCCGATGCAGGTCAGGATGTAGTTCAAAAACCAAAAGCTCAAGAAGCTGCTACCAACACCATAACTATCAAAAGTCCAATGATTGGTACTTTTTATCGTAAACCATCTCCCGATAAGCCCAACTTTGTTGAAGAAGGCGATGTAGTTTCTCCGGGCAAAGTCATTTGCGTTATTGAAGCGATGAAACTCTTTAATGAAATCGAAAGTGAAATAAGTGGCAAGATTGTGAAGGTTTTGGTTGACGATGCCTCTCCGGTTGAGTTTGACCAACCTCTGTTTCTGGTTGAGCCTTAATCATTATTATATAAAATGGCAGGATAGCAGCATTGTCTTTGCCGGATTGTAGAATTTTCAAAAGAAAATACTTTGATTAATAAAATTTTAATTGCAAACAGGGGCGAAATTGCCCTTCGCATTATACGCACCTGCAAAGAAATGGGCATCAAAACTGTGGCAGTATATTCCACAGCCGACAGCGAGAGCCTACACGTAAAATTTGCTGATGAAGCAGTATGTATCGGCAAGCCTGCCAGTACAGATTCTTATTTGAATATCCCCAATATCATGTCGGCAATAGAAATCACTAATGCCGATGCCGTGCATCCCGGGTATGGATTTTTGGCCGAGAATGCAAAATTTGCTGATATATGTGCCGAAAGTAAAATTAAGTTTATAGGCCCTACTGCTTCTATGATTAATAGCATGGGAGATAAAGTAACGGCAAAAGAAACAATGATTAAGGCCGGGGTGCCTGTAGTGCCGGGTGTAGAAGGCCTGCTTCAAAGTGTGGAACATGCAAAAAGCTCGGCAAAAGAAATTGGTTATCCGGTTATCTTAAAAGCCACAGCCGGCGGCGGAGGCAAAGGAATGAGAATAGTGTGGGAAGAAAGTGAAATTGAAAAAGCTTACGACACCGCCAAAATGGAAGCAGCCGCCTCGTTTAAAAACGATGGCATTTACATGGAAAAATTTGTGGAAGAACCTCGCCATATTGAAATACAGATAGTAGGCGACCAATATGGTAATGTAAGTCACCTGAGCGAAAGGGACTGCTCCATACAAAGGAGGCACCAAAAATTAGTAGAAGAATCACCCTCGCCCTTTATGACAGACGAATTGAGGAAAGCAATGGGGGAGGCTGCAAAAAAGGCTGCCGCAGCCATTAATTACGAAAGCGTGGGAACAGTGGAGTTTCTGGTAGATAAGCACAGGAATTTCTACTTTATGGAAATGAATACGCGTATTCAGGTAGAGCATTGCGTAACAGAAGAGGTTATCAATTTTGACCTGATAAAAGAACAAATAAAAGTTGCTATGGGTGAAAAGGTATCAGGCATTGATTATCTTCCTCAAATGCATGCTATTGAGTGTCGGATAAATGCTGAAGACCCTTATAATGATTTCAGGCCATCACCAGGAAAAATTACCACGCTGCACGTACCTGGCGGGCATGGAGTGAGAGTGGATAGCCACGTTTATGCTGGATACACCATTTCTCCTTATTACGACTCAATGATAGCAAAACTGATAGCAATTGCCCGAACCAGAGAAGAAGCCATCAATACAATGCAGCGCGCATTAAGCGAGTATATTATTGAAGGCGTTAAAACTACTATTCCTTTTCACCAGCAACTGATGCAGGATGAAAAGTTCCGCAGTGGCGATTTCAATACCAAATTCATGGAAACTTTTGTATTGAAGAAGTAGCCAATGACAAATATTTACTAAAAAGGCTTCCCGATATAATGGAAGCCTTTTAAATGTCAAAACATTTCAAAAAAGTAATTATCTCAACCTGTTTAGGTCTTTTATTAGTTTCTGATCTTTCCTTATTCCCCGAAGCCCCATAAAAAAACCGGATAAAGTTAGCAAACTCAATAAGGCTGTTAATGAAATTCGTCCGCCGGGTTCAAAATTTTTGGTATAATAATAATACAATGCAATCAAACCAACAGACAAGAAAAGGCCGAGAAAAGTAAGTTGAATTTGAAGTTTCCTGTTTTTATACATAAAAATTGTTACCAGTGCAATAATTATGATTGCAGATGTGAGCAACATTAAAAATATATTGTCGGTTGCTGTAAGTTCTGCTCCCTGGACGCCTTTGGTACCGTTTATTACCGTACCATTAAAAAAAGGGAACTTAAATGTAAGTACTGCTGCAATTACTGACAGCAGCAACCATAATGTTTGTTTACGTTGAATCATTGTTAGTTAGACTTTAGATTATAGATTTTAGACGTTAGATTTTAGACGTTAGACGTTAGACGTTAGATAAAAAATTATAATCCGGGATAAAGAGGGAATTTCTGCATAAAATCTTTTACATCATTTCTCACAGTTTCAATCACTGATTCATTATCCACATTCATCAGTACTTTGTCTATCAAATCAACAATTTCCACCACATCATTTTCCTTCAATCCTCTTGTAGTTACTGCCGGCACTCCCACGCGTATTCCTGAAGTTACAAACGGAGATTTGTCATCGAAAGGAACTGCATTTTTATTCAGGGTGATATGTGCTTTATCAAGTGTTTCCTGTGCTTTTTTACCGGTCAGGTTTTTATTACGCAGGTCAATCAGCATCAGGTGATTATCTGTGCCGCCACTAATGATATTATACCCCTTTTCCACAAATGCTTTGGCCATTGCCTGAGCATTGGCAATTATTTGCCTGCCATAAGTAGTAAAATTATCGCTCAAAATTTCACCAAAAGCCACCGCTTTGGAAGCAATAATATGTTCCAATGGGCCACCCTGCATACCGGGAAAAACAGCCAGATCGAGCAATTGGCTCATTGTACGGGTATTCCCTTTCGGGTCTTTCAATCCCCAGGGATTTTCAAAATCGTGGCGCAGCATGATGATGCCGCCTCTTGGCCCGCGAAGGGTTTTATGGGTGGTACTGCTCACAATGTGGCAATGTTCAAACGGGTCGTTCAGTAATCCTTTGGCAATGAGGCCTGCCGGATGCGCAATATCTGCAAAAACAATTGCTCCGATTTTATCTGCTACCTCACGAATACGGGCATAATCCCAGTCGCGGCTATAGGCAGATGCTCCGCAAATAATCATTTTGGGCTTTTCGGCCAACGCTTTAGCTTCTAAGTCATCATAATCTACTGTTCCGGTTTCTTTGCCTACACCATAGGCAATAACCTGATAATGCTTTCCACTAAAATTTACCGGGCTGCCATGAGTAAGATGACCGCCCATACTCAGGTTAAGCCCCATTATTTTATCGCCGGGATTTAATGCTGCAAAAAATACGGCAGCATTTGCCTGAGCGCCACTATGCGGCTGCACATTGGCCCAACTGCAATTAAAAATTTCTTTCAACCGGTCAATAGCCAGTTGTTCTATTTCGTCCACCACTTCGCAACCGCCATAATATCTTTTTTTCGGATAGCCTTCGGCATATTTATTGGTTGGGCAGGTGCCCATCGCTTCCATTACCTGCTGAGATACAAAATTTTCGGAGGCAATCAGTTCAATACCATTGCGCTGGCGTTCCAACTCTTTATTGATTAAGCTAAATAATTGTTCATCTCTTTTCATAAAAAAATATTTTTATTAATAATATGACGGTAGAAACCACAAAATTAAGGGTATGTACCATACAGGACGGATAACCTGCCTATTATTTTTGCATTATCGATAATTAAAATGAATAAACCCGAATGCGGGGCAAGTAAAAGAAATTTCATGTATCAAAAGTATGTTATGTAAAAATCAATTATTTATTGCCTTATCTTTAGATGATATTTAGGTTATTTCACTATGTTTCAAACCAAGTCAAAAATCACGTTAAGCTCAAATACTCCTGATGATTTTATAAAAGCAATTTTGAGCAACTGTACTTCCATAAAATTGCCAAAGAGTGAATTTATTTTGAAAAGGGGCGATGCTCAAAGTAAGTTTTATTACGTTCAGAAGGGGTTATTAAGGTATTATTCGATTGACGAAAAAGGGAAAGAGCATATTTTGCAATTTGCGCCCGAGGGTTGGTTTATCAGCGACAGGCAGAGCGCCTGCCTCAACTTGAAGTCCGATTTTTTTATTGATGCACTTGAAGACAGTGAACTGATGATGATTAGTGAAGCCTACATCATAAACCTCACTAAAAGCAATCAGGAGTTTCTGGAACTCAATAACAAGTTGTTACAAAATCATATAAGGCAATTGCAAAATAGAATTAATCAATTATTGAGCTACACGGCAGAAGAACGATATCTTGAATTTGTAAAAACCTATCCGGATATTTTGCTTCGTGTTCCGCAATGGATGGTTGCATCTTACTTAGGTATTACGCCCGAAAGCCTTAGCCGTGTAAGAAAGGAACTGGCCGAAAAAAATCAGAAGAAAAAATAAAGGTGCAGCCGATTATAATGATTTCAGGTAATCAATAATAGCCAGCCTAATATCACGGCGTATATCATTCTCTTTCGGTTTGGCATACATTTTTACTATACCCGGATTGTCTTTGGTCAAAAAGCCCATATTGGCTTCACCACCTGTCATCAAAAAATCGGATAATGCCACATGATAAACTTTATCGGGATGAATAGGTTCCTCTTTCAGCTTCCACACTCCATTATCATACTTTAATGATGAAGAATATTGCAAAAATCCTCCTGTACTCAGGTTGGTTTTTCCAACGTCCAAAATCTGATTGAGCAATGATCCTTTCATGTCCACTTCCTGAATGAACCCGCCATAAGGCAAAGCACGGATAATATCATATTGAGTAACCGGTATCGGCAATACGTCATCAACACGGATAGAACCTGAATTCAACAATGCCAAATCAGCTTCGGGAGCGGCTTTTTCCATTGCTGCCACAATATATTGGGTAAGATTGGTTGTTGTTGCTCTGATAAAAATTTCTCTTCCTTCAAGGGCCTCGCCTTGATTAAGCACTACTTCTGTGGCATCAAAGCCAAGCGAGGCATAGTTTTCATTGGCAATGTTCACCCATTTGGTAACAACCTGTGTAGTGGCGGCATCCAGGGCAAAACCGGTATCTATCATCACTAATTTTGGTTCTACAAATGTGGTCTTCTTTTTTTTGTCAATTGTCAGGTAGTTTACGTAAGCTGATTTAGCGTTGGCATGGGCTTTAGTAATATAGATGTTTCCAACTTTTTTGAAACGCATATCATGCTCATGCCCACCCATTATTAATGCCAGTTGCGGAATCCTCCTTGCAAGAATACTGTCTTCCTCTACCTCAAGGTGGGTGATGGCGACAACTGCATCACAACTGTCTTTTATATTGGCAAAAAGGCTGTCGGCGGTATGCAAAACATTGGTGTAATACACATATTCTGCTTTGTTAAAAGGAATATTTAACCCTATGAACCCAATTCTTGCCCTTGTTCCATCTGCATCAGAAAAATCCATATACCATGTTTGAGGAAATGGAGTGGTGTTGCCACCAGTGGTTTTTGCAAAAGGCCTTATCCCATCCTTTGTTTTATGAAACGTATTTGAAGAAATCCATTGAAACTGCGATTCGTTGATGCGGCTTTGCAACTCATTTTCAGAAATATCAAATTCATGATTGCCAAAAACGGCTAAATCCATTCCGGCTGCATTAAAAGACTCCACCATCTGACGGCCCCTGATACGCTGACCTTCATATTTCAGGCTATTATAAACCGAAGGACTTACAAAGTCGCCGGCAATAAGCAAAACCGTATTTGGATTTTTTTGCTTTTCTTCTTTTTTCAAAGTAGCCACTCTTGCTACTCCACCCGCTTTTCCTCCCTCAAGTGGCGCTATTTCATACACGTCATTGATTTGTACAAAAGTAACCGTCAACCTTCCATCGTCTTTGGTTCCTGCTTTTCGTGTGGTTGAACAGGAAGCTAATAAAGTGATTCCAACTATAAAAAATAAAAACCTCATACAGCAAAAATTTACAGGTATTAAAAAAAATAAAACACCCCAAAAATACTAAGATACTACTTTTTCATTCTTAAAGGCTGTTTCTAAAACCATTTCTGACACTCTTCTACCTGTTTCAGCAGCGCCATTCATAAATCCCTGAAACTCCGAACTGCAATGCTCTCCGGCAAAAAAGAAATTTCCTATCGGTTGCATTTCCAATCCTGAGATGGTTGTCCATTGGCCTACTTTGTAGCAACTGTAACTACCTTTTGAATAAGGAAAGTCAATCCAGTTTACAAATACATGTTTACCCAAATATTTTTCTTTTGAATGGATAAATATTTTGTCCAGTTCCGACACAAACCCGTTGACCTTTTCCACTGGAAGTTCTGTTTTCCATACATGATCGGTAGGAGCCATTTTATTCTTGAAGGACAGGGCATCCAAGCCCATTGAATATTTTCCGCCAAAATAACCGACATAGGCTCCTTTGCTGTTATTTTCTGTTTTATTATAGCTGCTGTCCCATCCGTTTACAATATCTTTATGAAATAAGTATCCCATTGCCTTGTTTTTATCGTCGCACCAAGGGGTGCCCTCATAACCCAGAACCAATTTGGTGTTCATGCCATAACCCAATTCGTGAATACATTTTCTTTTTTCTGCCGAAATGTTTTGAAGTTCCAATTTTATTTTTCGTAAAATCGTAAACGGAATGGTGCAAACAATACTTCGCGCTTTTACCGCTTTATTGTTTTTAAATCTGATTGTATAAGTATTGTCATTGTTTTCGGAAATGGCCTCTACCTCATGTTTTTTCTCGATTTTATCCTCACCTATTTTTTTTATCAATCCTTCAATAATTTTAGAATTACCGCCTTTAATTCTGTAACGTTCATCGCTATCACCAAAAACTTTAAAGCCTCCTCCGGTATCCGTATCAATCATATCAAGAAAATTGATGGTGGACAGCTCTTCGCAATCCAGTCCGTATTCGGCAATGAAAGCCGCAGTAAAAAGTTCTTTGAGCCAGCCGGCACATTTCAGCGAATTGAAATAATCGGACAATGGCGTATTATCTAACCTTTGGGCATCAGGCGTGTCATAGTTTTCGCCGAGTGATATTTTATCCTTTGCTATTTTTCCGGTAATTTTTTTAAACTCTGTGATTATTTCCCGCTCACTGATTTTTCGATCGTCAAAGAAATAAATATCCTTTATCAGATTTTTGGATTTTTGTTCCGCTTCCAAATCCAGTAATTCCAGATTAAATTCTTTGGCAAGAGAAAGCATGTCTTCGTGCGATGAATCAATAAAGTCGCCGCCAAATTCGGGAAAAATTCCCAATCCGAGTGAGTCGTTGTAATGGGTCAGAATTCTACCGCCTAACCGGCTATGTGCTTCAAATATTTTGAAATTCAGTTTTGAGGGAATTAAATGATTGGCACAATTTAAACCGGCTATACCGCCTCCCAGAATGGCAACATCGAGAATGTCATTTGGAGCTTCTTTTCTTACCGTTCTGCAGGAAGATAAAGTAACCGGCAGATTGAAAGCCACAGCTGCACCAATTGCTGCTTTTGTGGTATCACCAATAAAATTTCTTCTGCTGATGGATTTAAACCCATTTTTTTCTTTGAAATGAAGGAAATCCTCTTTTAGTTCAATGTTCAGAATAGACAAAAGATGCCCTAACAGACTGTTTTTAGGTTTTTTCATTTTGTATTTGTTTGATTTTAGATTGGATGAATTTACAGAAAAAATTGCAAATGCCACGAAAGCAAATCACTATGTGGATACATAGAGTAAGGAAAGAGGCTACTAATGCACGATTTGAGGGCAGGTTTTACGGTGGTGCAGTCAGCCTTAAAAGGGCAGCTTCAAAGCATAAAACAGTTATTGATTCAATAGATTTCGGCTCTAAATGCCAAAAACAAACACAGGAGCCAAATGAGAACACCCGGCTCCTGTAGTATTGCTAAATCAACAAAACAAAAAAGGCAAACAATGTTATCTAAAAACCAAACTTTATTCACTCTCAGGTTGAAGGCTCCATTTTTCCGGAGATCTCCAAAGCGCTGATAATAATAATTCTCTCATGTAGAAAAACTCTTTTGGAAGTTTGTCATACATTTTTTCGAACAATTCTTCATGACCAAACATTTCCTGCTTCATCGGCTCTCTGTCGATGGTCATTATACTTGCAAACTGTTCTTCGCTGAAATCTAAGCCATCCCAGTTCAAGTCCTGATAGCGAGGCATCCAACCTAATGGGCTTTCTACAGCGCCCGCGCCACCATGCACACGGTTTACAACCCACTGCAATACACGCACATTTTGTCCAAATCCCGGCCAGATGAAGTTTCCGTCCTTATCTTTTCTAAACCAGTTAACGCTGAAAATACGGGGTGCATTTGGTAAATCGCGACCAAAGTCTAACCAATGATTTACATAATCGCCCATGTGGTATCCCATGAAAGGCAACATTGCAAATGGATCGCGACGAACTTTACCTATTTCTCCAAAAGCAGCAGCTGTCATTTCGCTACCCATAGTACTGGCGAGGTAAACTCCAAAATTCCAGTTGAATGATTGATATACCAAAGGTACTCCGGTGCTACGACGGCCACCAAAAATGAATGCTTCGATATGCACACCTTCGGGTTTGTCCCAATTGGGGTCTAAGGCAGGGTTTAAATATGCCGGAGCTGTAAATCTTGAGTTGGGGTGCGCAGCGGGCTTGCCACTATTTTTGTCATAAGGCAGTCCGTGCCAGTCAATCAATCCATCGGGAACTTCTTTGGTAAGCCCTTCCCACCAAACATCACCGTCAGGCGTAATGGCTACGTTGGTAAAAATGGTATTTTCTCTTATTGAGGCAATAGCATTTGGGTTTGTTTTTTCGTTTGTACCCGGCGCTACTCCAAAATAACCGGCTTCGGGGTTAATGGCATACAATCCGCCATCTTTTCCTTTGTGAATCCATGCAATATCATCACCTACTGTAGTCACTTTCCAGCCTTCAAATTCTTTAGGAGGAATCATCATTGCAAAGTTGGTTTTACCACAAGCGCTTGGGAAGGCTGCAGCTACATAAGTTTTTTCTTTTTTGGCATTTTCTACGCCCAAGATAAGCATGTGCTCTGCCAGCCATCCTTCTTCGCGTCCCATTACTGAGGCAATACGGAGGGCAAAACATTTTTTACCTAACAATGCATTTCCACCATATCCGCTACCATAAGAAATAATCAGTCTTTCTTCGGGGAAGTGAGAAATGTATTTTACGGTTGGGTTGCATGGCCATTTGGCATCCTGCTGTCCTTCCTCCAATGGCGCACCAATGGTATGCAAACATTTTACGTATCCTTTTTCATAAATATAAGGTAAAATATGAGCGCCCATTCTGGTCATTATACGCATGTTGGTTACAACATACTCAGAATCAGTGATTTCGATACCATATCTTGAAAGGGGAGAACCAACGGGGCCCATACAAAAAGGAATTACATACATAGTACGTCCTTTCATACAGCCATCCAGCAGTTCGTTAAAAATTTTCTTCATTTCATCCGGTGCCATCCAGTTGTTGGTAGGTCCGGCATCTTCTTTACGGCGGCTACAAATAAATGTTTTGTCCTCTACGCGTGCCACATCACTGGGGTCGCTAAAGCAGGCATAACTATTTGGGCGTTTTTCGGGATTCAGTTTAATAAAAGTGCCTTTATCCACTAATTGTTGGCAAAGATTATTGTATTCTTCTTCAGAGCCATCGCACCAGTGTACTTTTTCGGGTTTCAGGTATTGTTGCAAATCATTAACCCAGGTTTCTAACTCTGTTTTAACATCAATTGCTTGCTTGTAAGCCTTGTCTTGTTTTAGCATAACTTTTTATTTTTAATTTTATTAATCCTTTTTTGCTTTCATTTTGGCAGGCATGGGTACAAAGGTAAGCACCCTTTTTGCAATGGCATTTGTTCTATATCACTTAGCAATATGAGTTTTATCATACTTATTCGGTTTCTAATTTTTCGGTTTTTGCCAAAGGTCTTTTGGTTCATAATAATGCCATAATAGTGAAGAAATTCTGCGCGTGAGCGCCCAAGCCTCATTTTGATGAGTCCAACGTTGATCTTTATTATTTTTAGTAAATATACTCAAAATATAGGGTTCATGTGGGGCATTTACCAATAAAATCTCATTTCTGTTTTGGTTAATGCAGCCGTTTTTGCTAAACACTTCTATATAAGGAGGAATAACCGAAATGGCTTCGTTTTCGTCCCAATAATTCCGCCCTAAGCAACGCATCATTCTCTCCGACATAGCTGGAGAAATTACCTGGTTATTATACATTTTTTCAAAAATCGAAGCCATTTCATAAGGAGTGGTTTGCCCCCAGCCATAAATTTTTCGCATTTCTTCCCTTCCGGGAGTTCGGGAATTTATACGGGTGTTTTTGTAGCCCATGCTATCCAATATTTCATTAATCCGGGTGCCGGTACCTGCTAATTTTTGCAACCATAGGCTGGCTGTGTTGTCGCTGGTGGTAAGCATGAGCATAATGAGTTTTTTCAACCTGATTTGACCGCCGTCTTTAAACTCACCTAATATGTCTTCTCCGGGATAAAGGAGAGAATCTTTATACCAATAGGTAAATGTAGAATCGTAGGAAAATTCATTTTTATGCAACTTATCCAGTATCCCCATCAGGATAGGCACTTTTACAATGCTGGCAGTAGCGAAAACAGTATCGGCATTGATGGCAACTGTTTTACCGGTTTTAAGACTCTTAACAAAAATTCCTATGTCGCCCCTGAAACCTATAATTTCTTTTTGTAATAGTTTTTCCAGTTTTTTATCGGGTTTTTGACCGAAAGAAAACATTCCTATTGTGCAAATAAAAAGCAACAAGCCAATTCTTTTTATCATCTTCAGGTTTTTAGATAAAACGAAGTTAAGAAATTGATATTGTGTTTTGAGAGGCTAAATTTTAACTGCGAACGGTTACATGGAAGCATCTTTGCTTGCTTTCCTTGATAAAATATATTTTACCTTTTTTCTGAAAATCGGAAAGTACATTGTACAATGCTTTTTCAAGGCGGGGGTTTTCGGCTCTTTTATTGTTAAACCTGATGTAGGAGGCATCAAAAGAAGCGCCATAATTGTGTGAGCTTACGCCGCTTTTGGCATTAACATTTACCTTTTGCAATGTTTTTTGATCGTGTAAAGTGCGTGTTATGGAGGTTACGGTAAATGTGCTTTTTGTTTTATGATAAAATTGATGTGCAATTTCATTTAACACTTTATTGGCTTTCGGCACCAGATAGGGTTTGCTATGCGTAAGTTTATTGATGGTGCAGCCCTTATTGCATTTGGTGACGCTTAATTTTTTGCTGCCCACCAGTTTTTTTACATCAGCATTGTTTTTTACCGGCGACAAGCCAAATCCTTTGGCTGTTTCAAGATGTGAATTATAACTGGCTGTTTTAGCGGTTTCCTTTTTCCCGGTTCCTCTTATTTTAGTGGTTTTTACATTTGCACTTGCAGATTTTTTGACTGGCGTTTTATTTACTGGTTTGGCAGATGGCTTGATGTTAGATGCTCCCGAAAATAATGGAACGAGCAAAAATCCCAATAGGGTCTTAGGTAATAATCTTAAAAACATATCCAATCTAAATTTAAATCCAATTCAAAGATACAAATTATTTTATATCAATTGCTTATGATAATAAATTCTGCCGCAAAAGAAATTCCATTTGTTCATTCATTTCAATAAGCTTCTCCGTCAATTCTTTTTTTGACTTTTTAAGAGCATAAATTTCAAGAGCGCCATCAATAATCTGTTGTAATTCTTCCTCCTTCCAGGGCTTTTGAACGTATTTATAAATACTTCCTTTGTTGATGGCAGCAATCACTGCGTCCATATCGGCATAGCCGGTTAGCAAAATGCGTGGCGGATCGGGATAGAACGGAATAATTGACTCCAGAAACTCAACACCGGTAGTCCCGGGCATCCTTTGGTCTGTAATTATGACATGAATTTCGTTTTTATCAAGAATATTTTTACCCTCATCTGCACTAATTGCAGTAAAAACGTTATAAATTCGCCTAAAACTTGCCCTGAACGAATTCAAATTATGAATTTCATCATCGATATATAATATATTTGAAAATGTTTTCGTATTACTCATTAACCCAAATTTTGCTTATGATCCAAAAGACCCAAAAGCGCTATTAATTTAGTTATAAAATTAGTGAATATTAAGGTTATTTAATAACCCTTTAGAAAAATTATTATGATCTGCCCTTACTTAAATAAAATAACAATAAATAAACATGAAAGATAAATTTATTTTTTCACAAGAAAACAATACTAATGTTGGTTATACTCCCTTAATTTTTAGAATTCGTAATTCTCAGGATTATGATAGCCTGAGGGTAGTTTTAGAGAACGCACAGCTTCAGATTTTTGATACCATACAAAATCAATTATCCGAACTCATAAGAATTAAAAATCCGGGAAAAATGTTCTCGTCAGAAGAAATGAAAGAAGCCATAGATCAACATCTGGGGGCCACCGAACCCGATAAATATGGCGTATGGGTGTATTATCCCTGGTTACAAAAACTAATACACTTAGTAGATGAAGAAGAGTTTATTACTATCAGAACTAATCGAAATGCCTACAAAATTTCACCCGAAGAACAAAAAAATCTAAGAGAGAAAAAGATTGGAATTATAGGTCTTTCTGTTGGTCAGGCTATTGCCATTACAATGGCTACAGAAAGAATTTGCGGTGAAATGCGTTTGGCAGATTTTGATACCATCGAGTTGAGCAACCTTAACCGACTTTCTGTGGGCGTACAGGAGCTGGGCAACCCGAAAGTAGTGGTGGCAGCCCGACGAATTGCAGAAATTGACCCATTTATTAAAGTGAAGTGCTACACAGATGGTATTACTGAGCAAAATATAGATGATTTTTTAACTAAAGAAGGAAAGGTGGATGTTTTGGTAGAAGAGTGTGACAATATTGTTGTTAAAATTTTAAGTCGCTTCAAAGCCCGTGCTTATGAAATACCCGTAGTGATGGATACCAATGACAAAGGGATGTTGGATATTGAGCGGTTTGACAATGAACCGGCAAGAGGGATTTTACATAATAAATTACCAGAATTTGAAAAACTTGGTCAGGAAGAATTAATAAATAAATTAAAAAATTTAACAATTCAGGAAAAATTTGCACTTTTGACAAATATTATCGGCTTTGAGAATGTTTCGGATGAAATGAAGTTTTCGTTGTCTCAATTGAATCAAACAATCATCGGATGGCCACAGATTGCTTCAGCTGTACATTTGGGAGGGGCAATGGTAACAGATGTATGCAGAAAAATTATTTTAGGGAAAAAAGTTGATTCAGGAAGGTATTTTATTGATTTTAATGAGCTAATAAATTAAATATTCTAATTATAAATGATTCGGATAAGAGCTTTTACGGCGCCTGAAGATCCTTTGGCTTGCGAGCATTTTATTGCAGGTCACAGGAAAATTTTGGAGATATATTATGGAATCATTAAAATTACTTCTGACAGCAACGAATGGGTAAATGATCCGCACTGTATTGTAATAGTAGCAGAAGACCCCGAAACAAAAACAATATATGGAGGCGCCCGGCTACAGGTAGTGAGCGGCAAATATCTATTACCAATCGAGTCTGCCCTCTCCAAATATGACCCAACGATTCATGATGTAGTCAGACATGAATTTATTAACGGAGGCACATCAGAAGTGTGCGGCCTGTGGAACTCTAAAGAAATAGCAGGAATGGGTATTGGAAGCCATATTTTGTCAATTATAGGTGTAGCTGTTTCATTTCAGATTGGGATAAAAAGTATTTTTGTATTATGTGCACCCAGCACCGTAAGAATGTCGAGGAGCATGGGCACTCAAGTTGTTACTACTTTGGGAAATAACGGAACTTTTTACTATCCCAAAGACAATTTTATTGCCACTGTAATGCGTTTGGATGATGTAAATGACCTTCAGTATGCCGACCCGAAAGTGGCAGAAAAAATCCATTTCCTGAAAGATAACAATAATTGCATCGTTGAAGAAAGAGGACCTAAAGGAACATTTATGGTTGAATACGACATAAAAATTAAAAACTGGATCCGTCCTGTAGCACAATAATATGAATCGTATTTTTATATTTTTATTCACTATCTCTAATACATTTTTTGTTTTGGCAAATGCCCAAAACGAAACGGTTGTACAATATAAAGAAGGGCTTATTCAGATTGCCAAACTCGAGGCTTTTATTGATAAAAGCAAAAAGTTAACAATCGATGATGTAAAAAACAAGGAATTTACGCCTCATAAAGCAAGTTTCAGTATTACCAATAATGCTATTTGGGCTAAGATAAGGATTGAAAATTTGTCTGATAGCGATTCAATGTTTCTTGAAATTAAAAATCCTGTTCTTTTTGATCTTTCATTTTACACAGTAAATAAAGACAGTGTTTTCAATAACCTGGTTTTAGGAAGAAAATATAAATTTTCTGAAAGAGAATTTCAAGAAGTTACGGGTTTTGTCTATCCCGTTTATGTGCCACGGGGGAGTATTTCCTCTGTTTTTATTCGCATTGATTCTTATACCCCCATCCATCTCCCTGTTTATTTGGGTAAAAAAGATTTAATTATTAAAAATAATCTTGGTGGTGTTTTGGAAATAGGGGTTTATATCGGAGTGGTATTGATAATGTTCTTTTATAATCTTTTTATCTCCTTCACAGTTAAGGACAAAAGCTATTATTATTATGTACTGTATATCATTTTCGTTGGATTAGCTCAATTGGTTATTAACGGATTTGCCAACAAATATTTCTGGCCTGATAATGTATGGTTATCCACAAACAGCTATAATCTGTTTGGTATATTATCAGGAATTTTCACGGGAACGCTGGCAAAAGGCTTTTTACAAACTCACTTTTATTCAAAGAGAATCAATAATGCGATCAATTTTATGATTGGGTTATATCTTCTTTGTATTTTCATCCATTTTTTTGTTTCTCCTTATTATGCTTTTATTTTTATTAACTTTCTGGCAGGCACGGGAGCTTTATTAATTATTTATGCAGCCATTTTCATTGTCAGGAGAAATTATCGTCCGGCAAGGTATTTTCTAATTGCGTTCTCGGTTTTTCTTGTAGCAGTTATTTTATTTGTATTCAGGAGCGCAGACATGCTGCCCTACAATATTTACACTTCTAATATTTTGGAGATAGGGTCTGCCATTCAAATCACATTGCTTTCTTTTGCATTAGCCGATAAAATAAATATTTATAGAAAAGAACAAGCTGTTGCCCGTATTGAAGCATTGAAAATAGCTAAAGAGAACGAGCGGTTGATACAGAATCAAAACATTTTTCTGGAAAGGGAAGTCAAAAACCGAACGGTAGCGCTTGAACAATCAAACGATGAATTAAAAAAAACGCTTACTAAACTAAAAGACACACAGATAAAACTGATAGACTCCGAAAAAATGGCATCACTCGGCCAGTTGACTGCCGGAATTGCGCATGAAATAAATAATCCGATCAACTTCGTTTCTGCCAATATCAAACCATTGGAGTTGGATTTTAATGATTTGACAGAGATTATAAGGCGATATGAACAGATTGATTGGAGTAAAGATGTGACAAAGCAGATTGAAGAGATTGAAAATTATAAGAAACAAATTGATTTGGCTTATATCAATGAAGAAATAAGGAATCTGCTCAATGGCATTCGTGATGGCGCCAACAGAACAGCAGATATCGTTAGTAACCTGAAAAATTTTGCCAGAATAGACCAATCGCTTTTGAAGACTGTAAATTTAAATCAGGGAATTGAATCTACATTGGTGCTGATAAGGAATACTTTTCCTAAAGACCTGATTATTAATAAGGAATTAGGTGAGATTCCTTTGGTTGAATGTGCTCCGGGTAAGATAAATCAGGTGTTTATGAATTTGATCAATAATGGTGTGCAGGCTGTAAAATCGAAGTATTACTCAAAAACAGAGCAAAAGGCGCTAACCATAAGAACCTGGCAGGAAAACGAGGTTGTAAAAATATCTATAAAAGACAATGGCATAGGAATGACCGATGAAGTGAAATCGAAAATTTTTGAACCTTTTTTTACCACAAAAGATGTAGGCGAAGGAACCGGATTGGGAATGTCAATCGTCAAAAGTATTATTGATGCCCATGAAGGATATATTTCTATACAATCGGCACAAGGAACAGGCACAGAATTTATTGTAACTTTACCTATTACTTCTAATCCACAAAAATAACCTTTCGTGAGCGATATAAAGATACTATATGTTGACGATGAACAAAACAATCTTAATTCTTTTAAGGCAGCCTTTAGAAGAAGCTACATTGTTTTTACTGCTATTTCTGCTAAGGAAGCGTTGGATATTTTGGAGCAGAATGATATCCATGTCATTATAGCCGATCAAAGAATGCCCGAGATATCTGGTGTAGAATTGTTTAAGATGATTCAGGAGCAGAACCACCTCGCTACCAGAATGTTGCTCACAGGCTATACCGATATCAACACACTGGCCGAAGCAATTAATGAAGGCCATATTTTTAGATACATCACCAAGCCCTGGAATGAACTTGAGTTGGACACGGCAATTAAAAACGGGTTTGAGTTTTATAGAGCCAAAATTGAACTAAGGAATAAAGTAGAAGAACTTCAGAAAACTAATGACGACCTCAACAGATTTATTTACAGCATTTCACACGAATTAAAAGCTCCTCTTGCATCCATCTTAGGCGTCGTCAATCTTGTCAAACTGGAAAATGATAACAAAAATGAAACCACCGAAGAATATTGGAGTATAATTGAAGAAAGTTGCCTGAGATTAGACCGCAATTTGACAAATATGTTACAATACTACAAAAACAGAAAACCAACAAATGAAAATGAAGAAATTAATTTTGAAGAACTCATTAATGATTTAATTTCACTCCATAACAGAGCAACACCTGCAGAGGGAGAATTAACATTTATTAAAAATATTCATCAACCAGTCAAATTCTTTGGTGATAAATTCAGAATTGAAATAATTTTAAGTAATCTGATCTCAAATGCTATAAAATATCAAAAACCTGAAGAAAAAGATAAGAAAGTCATTATAAATGCGGAAATTAACCCACAAGAAGCTAAATTAGAAATAAAAGACAATGGATTAGGAATTTCCGTAATTTCGCAAGAGAAAATTTTTACTCCATTTTTCAGAGGAGATTATCAGAAAGGTACCGGCTTAGGATTGTTTATTGCAAAAGAGGCTCTGGAAAAGATTAATGGCACAATCAAAATGGAGTCTGTCGTCGGCGAAGGAACCAGTTTTAGTATTACTATTCCCAATTCAAATCAAACATTTATAAATACAATGGATAAATAAAATTTTTCAAAAAATGACCTCAAACCCTAATAACAGCAACCTTGTATTAATGCTGATTGACGATAGCTCGTTCGACTTAAAAATAAACACTAGAATTGTTGAGTATTCCGGCCTTCTCAACACAATAATTCCGTGTTCATCCGCCAGGGAGGCACTAATATATTTATCAGAAAATTTGGATAACCCAGAGAAATTACCACAATTAATTCTCTTGGACATCCAAATGCCCGAAATGGACGGCTTTGAATTTATGGAACATTATGCACAATTCCCTGCTCCTTTCAAAACTAATTGTAAAGTTGCCATGCTTTCATCTTCAGAGGATTCAAGTGATTTGGACAAAATTAATGCAAATCCAAATATTTTAATGCTCATTAAGAAACCACTACAACCAGCCATACTTCAACAGATAATGGCAGCACACAACTCCTGAGTCTTTAGGCAATGAACAATTTGTATTGTAGGTTGTTAAACTGCTAATCAAATAAAAATTATGACCTGGCAGGACTATTTAAAATATTTCGAAGAGATTCTTAATGCTGAAAATCCTTCGGAACCTTACAATGATGATGAATATTATCAGTACACCAAACTCAACTGGAGCCGCAGCAATCGCTGGCTTAAACACAGTCCGCTGACCGAAGAAAGCAAGGCTGTTGTAAAGGCGATAAAAGATAAACAAATCTGGGAACTGATTACCGAACCCTGGTGCGGAGACGCTGCCCATATTGTACCGATAGTTTATTTACTAAGTGCAGAAAATCCCAATATCCAACTGAATCTTCAGTTGCGCGATAATGGCTCCGAAATAGACAAATACCTCACAAATGGCTCTAAATCAATACCTATTCTGATTGTGCGTGATGCAGTCGGCAAAGACCTGTTTCACTGGGGGCCAAGACCTGCAAGTGCAAAAAAAATATATGAAGATTTGAAAAAAGTAAACGGCTCCTATGAGGAGATAAAAGTTGCTCATCAGAATTTTTACAACCAAGACAAAGCCCGTGAAATTCAGGAAGAAATCACGACCTTGCTTAAAAGCTGAGCCAACTATCGGATTCGAACCGACGGCCCTTTCATTACGAATGAAATGCTCTACCAGCTGAGCTAAGTTGGCTTTACGGATATCCATTTTTCAGTATCCACTGGAAAATATTTTTTCACCGAAAATGAATTACCAATGATTTCGGCAGCCTCATCCATATCTGCAATTTCTTTTTTGGCAATTGCCTGCACTATGATATTGCCAATGGCTGTAGCTTCTACCGGCCCCGCCATCACCGGCAGGCCTGTAGCATCGGCGGTAAACTGATTCAGCATCTCGTTTTGAGAACCGCCACCCACAATGTGCAACTGCTCAATAGCTCGACCCGTTGATTGCTCTATCTTCTTAACCACATCCCTGTATTTCAATGCCAGCGACTCCATCATCACCCGCACAAATTCTCCTTTGGTAACCGGCGCCTGCTGATGGGTGCGAATACAATAATCCACAATGGCCTGACGCATGTCCTTTGGCTTTGCAAACTGTTCATCATCAGGATCTAAAATCGCCAGAAATGGCTTCACATGAGCAGCTTCTTCAATCAAAGCCGAATAGTCAGTAACATAGCCCTCCTGCTCCCACTCCCGCACCACATTCTGCAACATCCACAGCCCGGTAATGTTTTTGAGAAAAGTAATTTTATTGTCAATACCACCTTCATTGGTGATATTCAGTTCCAGCGACTCGTTGTTCAGAATAGGTTTATCAATATGCAAACCCATCAGCGACCAGGTGCCCGAACTTAAAAAAGCTGTAGCATGGCTTCGGGTATAAGTAACTGCGGCGGCACTCGCCGTATCGTGCGAGCCTACTGCAAACACATCAATCGGAGGACAATTCAGTTCTTCGCACAGTTCCTTAGTTAATGCACCTATCCATTCGCCCGGATGAACAATGTCCTGAAAAATCGCTTGTGGAAGCTCCAGCGCTTCCATTATTTCTTTCGACCAGCTTTTGGTTTGGGCATCCAGCAGTGACGAGGTGGATGCTTCGGTATATTCGTTCTTTTTTACTCCGGTAAGAAAATAATTGAACAAATCGGGCATAAACAGCAGGTCTTTGGCGATAGTCAGTTGCGGGTCATTACTCCGCTTCATCGCCAAAAGCTGAAAGATGGTATTGAACTCCATGAACTGTATGCCACAGATATTGTAAATCCTCTCTTTCGATATTTTTTCAAAAGCTGCTTCCATCATACCGGCCACACGCCCGTCACGATAGCAAACCGGATTGCCCAGGAGGTTTCCTTTTTCGTCAAGAAGCCCAAAATCCACTCCCCAGGTATCAATGCCGATACCGGCAATGTCTTTATATTTTTTGGCAGCCAGTTCAATCCCTGTTTTCAGTTCCTGAAGCAACGATAGAAAATCCCAGTAGAAATGGTTTCCTGCCTTTATCTGCCGGTTGGGGAAACGATGAATTTCCTCAAGCGATAGCATTCCGTTACTGAGGTTGCCCACCATCACCCGGCCACTGCCTGCACCAAAATCTGCTGCTATATAATGCATAATCGTTTTATTATTTTTAGGTTACCGGCTACGGTACTACTATCAGCTTCGTTGCGTCGCACTCTTGTACTGCAGCACAAATATCAACTATTTATAAATCACCTCATTTCTTCCTGCTCCTCCATGCACTACAGTTGAACTGAGCGTAGCAAGCAAAGATGCCATGAGTACTGCAGCCGGTAAACAAAAATATTTTAATAAACTATTTGTACAATGGCCCGTAAGTGGCGCAAGCTCTATAATCAGACCCTTCTTTATCCATGCCGAAGGCGTTCCAGGCACTCGGTCTGAAAACATCCTGTTCTTCCACATTGTGCATGCACACCGGAATCCTCAGCATGGAGCAAAGGGTGAGCAGGTCGGCACCGATGTGGCCATAGCTGAACGAGCAGTGATTGGCGCCCCAGTTGTTCATCACCGAATACACATCGGTGAAAGCGCCTTGGCCGGTGAGCCGAGGCACAAACCATGTGGTAGGCCAGGTGCGGTCGGTTCTTTCGTTCAGGGTTTTGTGCACCTCTTCGGGCAGGTCTATCGTCCAGCCTTCGGCAAGCTGCAGCACGGGACCGAGGCCCTTGGCCAGATTAACGCGCAGGATGGTTACAGGCATATCGCCTTTGGACAAGAAGCCCGAGGAGTAGCCATTGCCTCTGAAATATTCTCTGATGGCCGGATACCAGGTAGTGGCATTGAGGCAGGCATCTGCTTCCGTCTGATCAATCTCCCAGAAGGGTTTCATTGCCGGTTTGCCATCTCTGGATTGATATCCGCTACCATCCAAGCTGGCCGAACCCGAGTTGAGCAGGTGCAGGAAGCCGTCTTTGGCTCTTCCGGTCATCTCCACGCCGGTAACGCGTTTTACCGAATCGGGGCTCCAGTACGTTCTTACATCCGCAAAAACCTGAGGTGTATTGGTGAGCAAATGGCCAAACAGCATGGCTACTGCGTTCAGCGAATCGTTTTCGGTGGCTACCATAAACGCTTTTCTGATACCGTTCCAATCGAATGAAGAGTTGAGGATTGCCTCTGCAAAGTCGCCATTGGGCATAAAATCGGTCCATTGTCTTTGCCCCTGAAAGCCTGATGCAATAGCGTTGTGGCCTTTGGCTTCTTCTGCAAAACCAATTTCCTGCAAGCGCGGATTGCCTACCATCAGATCGCGGATGATGATGGTCATTTTCACCACCGTTTCCCAATCCTTGTCTTTTTCTTCCCTCGATTTTTGTTTTTCGGGTTTATTAAAATCGGTTCCTTCCTTGCAGTTGGCCTTTGTCCACACCATTGCTTTTTCAAACTCCTCTTGGTCATAAATGCCTTCCTGCATACGGCGGATGAGTTCACTCATATCCACATATTCATTGCGCATGCCCAAGTATTCCTGAAAAAAGTTTTCATTCACTATGGAGCCTGCAATACCCATAGATACAGAACCTACTGATAAATAAGACTTTCCGCGAAGGCTGGCCACCGCAATACCCGCCTTGGCAAAGCGCAACAGTTTTTCTTTTACGTCTTCGGGAATAGAAGTGTCGGAAGATTCCATCACGTCATTTCCATAAATACCAAATGCGGGCAATCCTTTTTGGGTATGGCCTGCCAGAGCCGCAGCCAGATACACGGCTCCCGGACGTTCGGTGCCATTGAAGCCCCAGATGGCTTTGGGTGTGTGCGGTTCCATGTCAATCGTTTCGGAGCCATAGCACCAGCAGGGAGTAACGGTGATGACCACACCCACATCCTCTCTTTTAAACTTTTCGGCACAGGCGGCTGCTTCGGCCACACGGCCAATGGTGGTATCGGCTATCACGCACCTTACCGGTGTACCATCGGCATACTTTAGCTCGGAGGTCAGAAGGTCGGCAAGCGATTTTGCCATATTCATGGTTTGGTCTTCGAGCGATTCTCTTACGCCCATTTGCCTGCCGTCAATAGTAGGCCTGATGCCGATTGCGGGATGAGGCCATTGAAAATTAGTTTGCATAATTTGGTATATTTTATTCAGAAAACAATTCTTAACTGTATCTGACAAAAATAAACAATAAAATGGCAGGAAGATAAACTATTATGGGCAAAAGAGTAACCTAATTTTCGCAAAAGAAAAGTAGTTTTCAGATTATTTCCGGCCGGTACAATCTGTTGGATTTGGAAAAGGTCTAAAAAAAGCTGCTAAAATAGGTTTAGCAGCTCTTTTTTATGGTTGCAAAATATTTATTTGAAGGTATATCCCAGACCGATACTAAAGTTCAACAATGAACGTTTCTTATCGTAGCTGTAATAGCCTTTGTCTTTGAAACTGATAGCCGGCGTCCAAAGGGCATTAAACATGATGCCTTTATCTTTTAAAGGTTGAAAACGATAACCGATATTGAAGTGTCCATGAAAAAAAGCATCCTTTTCTTTTACACCAATGGGAGTACCAGTGTACATAAATTCAGACTTTTTAATCCTGAACTCAGGAGTTCCGTTTACACCCAGTTCAAGATAAGAGTTTTTTTTGCCTAAGAGGTAATTAATCGTAACCGGAACACCCAATGTAGCATCCTTATAACCGTAGTAAGAATAAGAGCCACTTAGACCGGCGCTAAAACCTAATCCGCCAATCTTATCCGGATTTAAGCGCATGTCAAAATTAACCGAGCCGTGAGGTGCATTACCCAAGAAGCCGCCATATATGGATTTTTGGTATGAAGAAGTTTGTCCTTGCGAAGCAATAAAAGTGAAGAAGAGTAACCCTGATATGATAATCTTTTTCATATTAGTGTTTACGCCCCCCTCCTAATGAATTGATTATCAGCATGTTGGTTGTTTTTTTGATAAATTCATAATTTTAATTTTTTGTTATAAAAAGCCCATTGTATATTTTATAAATACACACAGATATTTCTTAAACCACCTTTAAATTATTACTGTGCAGCCGGATTAAAGGTTTAGTTTTACATAAGTAGTGCAAAAGTATGTGTGAAATGTTTACTCACCAAGTTGTGAAATTATTTTGCCAATTCCTTAACATACTATTCAGTGCCACTTACGCTATCAATATACAATTGCTTTTCTTTTGATTTGTATTGCTGAATAAAATGCAGGTGTTCCAGAATAGTCGGGTTATCAAACATTTTTCTTGATTGATTTGGATTTATAAAGACTACATTTTTTTATTGGAATAATATCAGCAATATTTAACCTAAAGAGGCTTCTTAATAAAATGATTTATCATACTTTTTATAATTTCAGTGTGTTAAATTCGCAATCGATTGCGTAAAAAACAGAGATATTTTTTTACAATTGTTGTAACTTCTCACTTTAAAAAATTCAAGCTCCAAATTTTGTATCCATAATATGACCAGAAAAAATTTACAAGTATTCATATTTATTATACTGTCGTTTTGTTGTACTGCAAGGACTTTATTGGCTCAAAATACAGAACCGGTTAAAATAGATCCAAAGCCTTTTGATGATAACTCTCGCCATTGGTATGGCATATTTGATAAGCATAATGTAATCAACTCGCATGAGGATCAGAAACGGTATTTGCCAACTGATGTATTAAAAATTGCCGATAATATTTTATTGTTTCAAAAAGTCAATGGAGGATGGCCTAAAAACTACGATATGTTTGCTATACTGACAGGGACTCAGGTAGATAGTCTTATAGCTACAAAAAATGTTTTGAATACTACTTTTGATAACGGGACGACCTATACACAAATTCACGCACTGGCAATAGCTTATTCTGTAAGTAAGGCAGAGAGGTATAAAGCAGCCGCCATTAATGGCTTGCAATTCATTCTGAATGCGCAGTACGACAATGGCGGGTGGCCACAGTATTATCCGCTAAAAAAAGATTATAGCAGAAAAATCACATTAAACGATGGAAATTTTGAAGGTATTTTGAAGCTGTTGAAAAATATAAATGACAGAGATTCGCTGTACGATTTTATAGATAAAAAATTGTTTGACAAACTTGAAAAATCGTATCAAAATGGGATTGAATGTCTTTTGAAAATACAGATTAAAGATAAAGGGGCTTTAACCGCCTGGTGCCAGCAATATGATGAAATTTCTTTGGAACCATCCTGGGCTCGCAAATTTGAACCGCCAAGTATTTGCAATGGAGAGAGCGCCGGTATCGTATTATTTTTGATGAGTTTGAAAAATCCGAATGAAAAAATAATAAAAGCAATACAATCCGCCGTGGGATGGTTTGAAGATTCGAAGATTTTTAATACACGAGTTGAAACGGTTAAGGCGGAAATGATGAATACGTCTTATCGTAAATCTACTACTGATAGAATTGTGGTGGTTGATTCCACGGCGCCCCCCATCTGGACACGTTATTATGAATTGGGAACACATCGGCCATTATTTTGCAACCGGGATGGGAAAGTGGTTTATACACTTGCCGAAGTGGAAAGGGAGAGGCGCGATGGATACGGCTGGTACACCTATGCACCCCAAAAGGTGTTGGATAAATACTTCAAATGGCAGAAAAAATACGCTCCGGATGAGAATGTATTAATGGCCCATTAGTAACGTTTTTTTGAGTTTTTAGTCTTTTGCACTTCAAAAAACTGAAAAATATCACGATAACGTTTGCGTAAATAAATTCATTGAATTAGTTTTTTTCTTAAAGAATAGTTAATAATCTTGCATTGCGAAAACGGTTGCACGGGCTAAAATGTGCTCCTTAATTTTTAACTTAAAAATTTGTCGTATGAATAAATATTTATTTCTGTTCATTTTTCTTTTTATAGGATTAACATCCCTTTTGGCTCAAACCCGGCAGGTAAAAGGTACCGTAATGGATGACACAGGAAATCCGCTTGTGGGAGTAACCGTTACTTTGGAAGGCACTGCCATTGCTACCCAAACAAATGAGGCAGGGGAGTTCACGCTTAATATATCGGGAACCGGAAAACTTTTATTTACGGCGGTTGGATATGATTCTCAAAGTGTGGTAATAACAGGCAACCAAATGAATGTTGCTTTAATTAAAAAAATAGTTTCCGGCGATGAGGTAGTAGTGATAGGGTATGGCACTTCAAAGAGAAAAGACCTTACGGGAGCTATTTCCTCCATTTCTTCTAATGAATTGATGAAAGCGCCGGTGGCAAATGCAGCCGAAGCCCTTACCGGTCGACTGGCAGGTGTGCAGATAGCTGCTACGGAGGGTTCTCCGGATGCAGCGCTTAAAATCAGAGTGCGTGGCGGCGGGTCTATTACCGGTGATAATACACCGCTCTTTATAGTTGATGGGTTTCCGGTTGCTAATATTTCGGATATTGCCCCTGGCGATATAGAGTCTATTGATGTGTTGAAAGATGCATCTTCTACCGCAATTTACGGATCACGCGGTGCAAATGGAGTGGTAATCGTAACCACAAAAAACGGGAAAGCTGGAAAATTCTCGGTAAATTACAATGTATTTGGCGGGTATAGAAAATTGGCAAAGAAACTGGATGTGCTTTCTCCGTCTGACTATGTAAAATGGCAATACGAAAATGCACTGCTTGATAATAAGTTGAATGAAAGGTATGTAAAGTATTTTGGCAATTGGCAGGATATAGACCTTTACAACGAAGTTACTCCAAATGACTGGCAGGAGTTGGTTTTTGGGCGAATCGGCAATCTTGTCAACCATAATCTGAGCCTTAATGGCGGTACCGATAAAATGCGTTATGCAGCAAGTTATACAGGCATACGTGATAAAGCCATTATGATTCTATCTGGGTATAAAAGAGATAATCTAAGTCTCAAACTCAATAATAAACCAAACTCCAAAGTGACGCTTGATTTTTCTGCGAGGTATTCAAATACTACTATCGAAGGCGGTGGTATGAATGAGCAAAATGAAAAATCATCTGCAGATTCAAGATTAAAGTATGCAATGATTTATCCTCCTTTTCCTGTGGAGGGATTGACCGATGCTGCCGAAACAGATGATGCTTTCAATATGTATGACCCGATAAAGTCTATTTCGGAAAATGACCGGTTGCAACGGAGAACCAATCTGAATTTAGGCGGTAGCTTTGGTTGGAAATTGACTCAAAGTCTTTTGTTTAAAACTGAAATTGGTATGGATGAAACCAAGTTAGATGATGACCGGTTTTATGGCGCTACTACTTACTATGTTAAAAATTCTCCGGCTGCAGAAAATCAGGGATTACCGGCCATAGAAATGGCAAAGTATTTCAGAAGGTCTTTGAGAAATACAAATACGCTAAATGTTGATTTTAAAAAGATACTTAGCGGCAAGCATCGGCTAAATGTACTTTTAGGTCAGGAATATATTAATACTCAGTCTGAACAACTCACAACGGTTGTACATGGTTTTCCTAAAACTTTTTCTTTTTCGGATACCCGCAAACTATCTGCCCAAGGAAAGGCCAACAGCATCCAGAATTATTTATTTCCGGATGACAGGTTGCTTTCTTTTTTCGGACGAGCCAATTACAGTTTCGACAGTAAATATTTATTCGATATAACTTTCAGAGCTGATGGTTCTTCAAAATTTGCAGAAGGCAACAAGTGGGGTTATTTTCCTTCGGCGTCTGCTGCATGGCGCATTTCGTCAGAAGATGCATTCAGCGGACTTAGAAACTGGTTTGATGATTTGAAGTTACGCCTGAGCTTTGGTACTGCGGGTAATAATAATATTCCTTCGGGCCAAATGGTGCAAACATTTGATGTGAGCAATACCACTTGGGTTAATGGTTATACCAGCTATTGGGCTGCTTCCAAAACAATGGCCAATCCTGACCTGAAATGGGAAACCACTATTACCCGAAATATAGGACTTGATTTTACTACTGTGAATCGGGTATTGAATGGTACTATTGATCTTTACAGAAATAATACCAAAGACCTGTTAATTCAGTTTCCGGTACCCGGCACCGGTTATGATTTTCAATTCCGTAATATGGGTAAAACACAAAACCAGGGAATTGAATTGACGCTTAACTGGAACGCTATTGACCATAAAAATTTTGGGTTGAACTTTAGCGGGAATATCGGATTCAACAGAAATAAAATCATTAGTTTAGGACTGATGGATAATTTTGGCGCCGAATCCGGATGGGCATCCACAATGATTGGGGTGGACTATATGGTAAAAACCGGCGGTCAGGTTGGTGAAATGTATGGATATAAGTTAGATGGCAAAGGACGATATGAAGTTTCGGATTTCGAGAAATATGATGAAGCCGGCAAGCGTTGGATACTGAAACAAGGTGTACCCGCATCCACTTCCGTAGTTGGTACAGTACGCCCGGGTAGTTTAAAACTACAGGATATTAATGGAGACGGAAATATTACTATTGATGACAGAACCATCATTGGAAATGCAAATCCTAAACATACCGGAGGTTTTACAATGAATGGTCGCGTTTTTAATTTCGACATTAGTGCTATTTTCAACTGGAGCTATGGTAACGATGTTTATAATGCCAATAAAATAGAATACACCACAACAGCGCAAACTTTTGGAAGAAATATGCTGGCAATAGCCGGCGAAGGAAAGAGGTGGACTAATTTAAGAAATGATGGCACTTTGTCTAATGACCCTGCCGAACTGGAAGCAATGAATGTGGGTACTACAATGTGGTCGCCTTATATGAGTCGTTTTGTATTTAGCGATTGGGCTGTAGAAGATGGTAGTTTTTTGCGATTGGGTACGCTTACATTAGGATATAATCTACCTGTTTCAATAGTTAAAAAGGCGAAATTGCAAAATTTGCGTTTCTATGCTACCGGATACAATTTACTACTGATAACCAATTACTCAGGCTTTGATCCGGAAGTATCAACCCGTAGAAAAACACCGCTCACGCCAAGTGTTGATTATTCTGCTTACCCGAGAAGTCGCATGGTGGTTATTGGCCTAAATCTCAATTTTTAATTAATCAAAATGAATTATATGAAAACGATATTTTTTAATATTTCAATATTTCTGATAATTTCTGTTTTGGCAATTTCATGTAAGAAAATTTTGGATACGCCTGCGAAATCTGCAATGGATGAGTCTGTTATATTTTCCACTCCGGGCCTGGCTAAGGATGCAATTCCGGGTGTAATACAGTCTTTTGCCGAAACCAACTCCTATCGTGGTCGCTATCTGGTTTTTTATGGAATTAACACAGATTGCGAAGTAAATAACTCATTGAAGTCAATCACTGACGAAAAATCACTGTTATCTAATTATAATACTAATGTAAATAACAGTCAGATGAATACCAGCAATAACGCCTGGGCCAAATTTTATGAAGGAATAGAGCGTGCAAACCTTGCAATTCGTGGTATTCGTACTTATGGAAACCCAAACAATGCAGAATTAAACCAGATTCTGGGCGAGATGCTGACGCTTAGAGCTGTTATCTACAATGATTTGTTAAAAGCCTGGGGAGATGTACCAGCCAGATTTGAGCCGGTTAATTCGGAGACAATTTATTTGCCGCGTAGCGACAGAGATGTCATTTATAAGCAACTGCTGGCTGATCTGGAAGAAGCTGCTACATTAGTGGCATGGCCTAACGAAACCAACGCAACCCAGTCAACCGAAAGAATTAATAAGGCATTTGTAAAAGGGTTACGTGCACGACTTGCATTGGCAGCTGGTGGATACGGGCAAAGAGTTAATTTTGAAATCAGGAGAAGTAATGATCCTGACCTTGCACCCGAAAAAATGTATGCAATTGTAAAACAGGAATGTTTGGATGTAATTAATAGTGGTACCTGTAAGTTGGAAACATTTGAAGGCGTTTTTAAATCATTGCACGGCGAAAATACAAAGGCAGGTCTCGAGTCGCTTTGGGAAATTCCATTCAGTGAAGGACGTGGCCGTGTGATTTTTGATTTAGGAGTGAAGCATACCAATGTTGATAAATATACCGGACAAAATAGAGGTGGAACCAATGGTCCCAATCCTATTATGTGGTATGAATATGATAAAGACGATGTAAGACGGGATGTAACGTGCGTTCCTTATGAGTGGACTAACGGAGTTCAGGTGCCAACTGCTTTGGGAAGGTGGTATTTTGGAAAATACCGTTATGAATGGTTGCCCAGACGTGTAACTTCCACTAACGATGACGGGCTTAACTGGTTGTATATGCGATATTCGGATGTGATATTGATGGCTGCTGAGGCAATTAATGAATTGGAAGGCCCTGCTGCTGCTGCACCTTATCTTAAAATGATTAGAGATAGAGCTTTCCCAAATAACCCTGCAAAGGTTGCCACATTCATGAGCCAGGTAACGGCAAGTAAACAAGCTTTTTTTAATGCTATTGTCGATGAAAGAGCGCTTGAATTTACCGGTGAAATGCTTAGAAAAAGTGATTTGATTCGTTGGAATTTATTAAATACAAAATTGGCTGAAGCAAAGACCAAATTGCAACAATTGGAGAGCCGACAGGGTAAGTATGCTAATTTACCTCAAAAAATATATTATACTACCGCTGCTGATAATGAGTCGGTTATAATTTACGGGCTCAACTTTGGTGATACTGATTTAGGCGGTGCAGCATTGGGGTATCCTAACTCAAAATCATGGACGATGGTTTCCTCCGGAGATAATGTTACATATTGGGATGCGCTATATGTGAAGGAGCCGAACAAACAACAATTTTGGCCAATTTGGCAGGTGTTTTTGGATGCCAGCAACGGCAAACTTAACAATGATGGTTATTTTTAATGAACATCACATCTAAATACCGATGTATGGCTATGCGGTTCTATTAATTTGTAAAATATTTTCGAACTTTTCTTTTAACAAAAGAATCGGCATTTTATCAAAGAAAACATTAAATTATAAGAAATGAAAAATATAATCAAACCGATTTTGTTATTGTTTTTTTCTTCAATATTATTATTAGGTTGCAACAAAGACCTTGACGAAAAAATAACCTCTGTCGATTTCAGCAGACTATTTTCCCCAACGAATTTAACAGCAGTTGTGGTAAATAAAACTTCGGTAAGGCTTACATGGGTAAAAGTAAATAAGGCAGACAGTTATGTTATTGAAATTTTTGATAATGGCGATTTGAATTTCTCGGGTACGCCGGTAAAAACAATTGAAAAAGTAAACCCTGATGAAATTCCTTATACCATTACAGGATTGGCTGGCGAAACCAATTTTTCAGTCAGGTTAAAAGCCAAAGGAACTTCTGTTGAAGACTCCAAATGGTCTGGTGCAACCTTTAAAACAGATGCAGAACAAATATTTCGTCCTGTTGATTTGAATGAGATTACGGCTAATCAGGTAATTCTCAGGTGGCCTGCCGGCGAAACGGCAACACAGATTGTTTTACAACCTGGTAATATTATACATACTGTAACTGCTACAGAAATTGCTGCCGGGGCTGCTACCATAAAAGGCCTCACTCCCGAAACAAATTATACTGCAAAATTGATGAAGAATACAAGTACACGTGGAACAATTACTTTCACAACACTTATTGATCTGGGTGGGGCCATTCGTGTGGATCCGACTGATGATCTTGCCACAATTTTAAGTACTGCAAACGCCGGAGATATATTTGCTCTAATGCCCGGTACATACAACACGCAGGATATAGTTATTTCTAAATCAATTTCCATCAAAGGCGCCAGACCAGCAGACAAACCTGTGCTAACGGGTACTATTTTCCGGCTCGTGAATGGTGCAGGAATAGAATTTAAGGATCTCATTTTGGATGGAACAGGGTCCAAAGACGGTAACCAGGCAATCATTTATGATGCAGACCTGACTACTCCGTATGCGCCATTTAAAATGGAAGATTGTACTATTCGTAACTATGTAAAAGGTCTTTACTATGTAAATAAGAAGGCATTAATTCAGTCAGTTTTGTTTAAAGGAAATATTATTTTCAATATCGAATGTAATGGAGGCGACTTTATTGATTTTAGAACAGGGTTAGCAACAACGTTCGATTTTATTAATAATACGGTTTATAATAGCGCTCTGGCCCGCGACTTTTTTAGAATGGATGCCGGAGGATCTACTAACTTCCCAGGAATAAAGAGCGTTATTACTATTAATAATAACACATTTAATAATATTTGTAATGGTAGCTCCAGACGGGTTCTGTACATCAGATTGTCTTCTCACGAAATCACGTTTAATAAAAATATTCTGAGTAATACAGATGGCTATTATACCAACCAGGCAGCTACCACAATAAAGGAAATGAGCAAAAACAATTATTTTAATGCTCCCAATTTTACCGGTAGCACCGTATCAGGATCCAAAAATGATACCGGAGATTTTACTAAGTTAGATCCCGGTTATGCAAATCCCGGTGCAGGTATCTTTACAGTAAGTAATATTGATCTTAAATCAGCAGGAGTTGGAGACCCACGGTGGCTACAGTAAAAACTAATGAATTATTAATAAAGGTACAGGGGTTGGCTGTACCTTTATTAATAATTTGGTAATTATTGATTCTTTTGAAATTCCTGTAGTGAATTTTCAACTTGGTTTTTTAGTTATTGCCATTTATTTATGCAGTAAAATCTTTAGAAGAATACGATAATACGAAATGGTAATGATAGTGTATGGCAGATTCAGTTCATGAGGCAGCCTTTGTTACTGCAAATAATTTTCTATACAATGATTACCGGGTAAGGTTTATCTAAAATTTATTAGTACTGTCTTCAGAAACAATTCCCAAGTCTAATGGATTGATATCCAATGGATATGGATTTTCTCAAAAATATTACAGATAGATATTGATATAAGTAATTCAATTTAAAATAAAAGAGCAGCGAACTATACGATTATAGCTTCGTTGCTCTTTTTTATTCATTTTATATTGTTAATAAACTTTACTTTTTCCCTTAAAACATATTCGTTTATGAAATGAAATATTTTCAATTTGAAGCTAAATGAATAGAATAAAAGGCAGTTAATCTCCAAGTATAATTGTTTAGAGACAGTCCGGACTTCCATTTTTCGCTAACGATTGCGTAAATAAATGTTTTATAAAGTGGTTAATCTTAAAAATAAGTTAATAACATTGTGGTATGAAATCGGTTGCATAAATTCAAAAACACCTGTATTTTATTTAATTTGAAAAAATTAGTCTTATGAATAAATTATTATTATTGTTGGTTCTGTTTTTTGTAGGGATCACTTCTCTTACTGCCCAAACCCGTCAGGTAAAAGGATCAGTAATGGATGATACAGGATCTCCAATTGCCGGAGTTACAGTTACGCTGCAAGGAACGACTACCGCAACTCAAACAAATAATAGTGGAGAATTTACGATTGGAGTTCCATCTTCAGGAACGCAAATGTTAGTTTTTACTGCTGTTGGGTATAATACCCAAACACTTGCAGTAACCAGTAATGAGCTTAACGTAGCCTTAATTAAAAATATTGTTTCTGGAGATGAAGTGGTCGTGATTGGGTATCAAAGTATCAAGCGTAGAGATGTTTCGGGTACTGTTTCGTCAATTCAGGGGAAGGATTTGGAAAAGATACCGGTATCCAGTGCTGCCGAAGCGCTTACAGGTCGGCTACCTGGTGTGCAGGTTATGCCTTTAGATGGGGCGCCCGGCGCTGAAATTGTGATTCGGGTGCGTGGTGGTGGCTCTATCACTCAGGACAACTCTCCTTTATATATTGTGGATGGGTTTCCGGTAAGCAGTCTCAATGATATTTCTCCTTCTGATATCGCCAGCATCGATATTCTGAAGGATGCGGCTACTGCGGCGATTTATGGAGCAAGAGGCGCCAATGGTGTAGTTATTATTACTACCAAGAGCGCGAAATCAGGGAAGACGGTTATCTCTTATAATGGTTATGCCCAAGCCAGAACCCTGCCCCGCGAACTAAAGGTGTTATCTCCCTACGAGTTTGTGCTTGCACAATATGAATATGCAAAACTGAGAAGTCAATCAGATGTGGACAATTTTACTAAGTACTTTGGTGTTTATGAAGATTTGGAATTATATAAAAACCAAAAAGGCACTAATTGGCAAAAGGAGCTTTTTGGTCAGCCCAGATTATCTCAACAACATGATTTCAGTGTAACGGGTGGTACAGATAAGACCAAATTTGGAATTACCGTTACCAATAATAAAGATGAAGGGATAATGATTGGGTCAGGATATTTGCGTAATTATCTGAATTTTAAATTAAATCATAAAATTTCAAATAAATTGAAACTTGACTTTGCCTCCAGATTTACCCATACTGTTGTGGACGGTGCGGGTACTTCCGGCGGTTCAAGTATCAGAGTTTCCGATGCTGTTACGACCAGACCGGTAAATGGCATTGCTGATCAAATTGTGATAGACCCAACTATTACTGATGACGATTATGATCAGTTTTTGAAAAGTCGTATTAATCCGATAGACCTTACAAAACAAGATTACCGTAAACGAATAAACAAGAGATTGAACCTCAATGTTGCCGGCTCTTGGGAGGTTATGAAAGGAATGTCGTACCGGTCAGAATTTGGTTTGGATTTCAATTTCGGACAAAATAAACGGTTTTATGGGCCGCTTACCGGTGAGTCTCGCAACAATGGTGGAAATCTACCTTTGGGCGAATTGACCGATAGTGAAATCAGAGGTTCGCGTTGGACTAACACATTGACCTATTTATTCGACCTGGGTGAAAAACATAATTTTAATTTGTTAGCAGGTCAGGAAATTACAGTTGTTGATGCAGGACATTCCGAATTTATAAGGTCAAAATACTTTGCGGGAAATATGTTACCGGAGGCGTTATTCGCTAACATGCAGTTGGGCACTCCCGACAGGCAATCCACCACCATTAATCCCGGAGCCAAGACAGCTTCTTTTTTTGGTAGAGTTATTTATCAGTTTGACAGAAAATATATTTTAGATCTGACTGCTCGTGCAGATGGATCCTCACGTTTTGCACCAGATAAGCAATGGGGTATTTTCCCGGCGGCTTCTTTTGCCTGGAGATTGTCTGAAGAAAAATTTATAAAAGATATTGATGCCATTTCTGATTTAAAATTAAGACTTAGCTTCGGAGCTGCAGGTAATGATAAAATTAGTAGCGACCAGTGGAGGGTTCTTTTTGCGCCGTCAGATAACAGGCCCATTGGCTTTGGTGATGTTACACAGCCATATTATACCTATTCGAGTTCGCAATTGCCTAATCCCGATCTTAGATGGGAAACTACAATAACCAGAAATGCAGGACTTGATTTTGCTTTATTTCGTAATAAGGTAAATGGTACCTTCGATTTCTATTGGAACACTACCAAAGATTTATTATTAGCATCTGCCATTCCACCTACAACCGGATTTAGTACCCAGTTGCAAAATATCGGACAAACTTCCAATAAGGGTGTGGAATTAGCTTTCAATGCAGATCTCCTTTCTAAAAAAGATTTTAATCTCACTTTCAATTTCAATATGGGGATGAATAATTCTCGAATTGACAAGTTGAATGAATTGCAAGAAAACCAGGCCAATTCCAACTGGGCAGGTACTGATCTAAAAACTCAGGATGATTATCGTTTGAGAGTGGGCCAGACAATAGGACTCATGTATGGCTATGTTACTGATGGATTTTATACTGTAGATGATTTTGACTCTTACAACCCGGTAACAAAAACTTATACACTTAAACCAGGTATTCCCAATATAGGATCTTTTATGGGTGGAATAAGTGTTCGCCCTGGTGTGTTAAAAATTAAAGACTTAGACGGGAGCGGTACAATAGATGGAGACGACCGAACTGTGATAGGCAAAGCATTGCCGAAAGCTTTTGGAGGTTTTGGTATAAATACAGTATATAGAAATTTTGACTTCTTGGCCTTCTTTAATTGGCAATATGGTAATCAGGTATATAATACCGGAAAGATTTCAATGAATATGTATTACAGAACTTCTTATGGCAATATGCTAAGTACTATGAATTCAAACGATCGCTTCAAATATATCGATGCTCAGGGGAATTTAGTAACTGATTTGGAACAACTAAGAGAGTTGAATGCTAATGCAAAGATTTGGTCGCCATTTTCAATGGGAAATGCATCTCCTGTTTTTCACTCCTATGCTGTAGAAGACGGATCTTTTATCAGACTACAAAATATTTCAGTTGGATATTCACTTCCTAAAAAAATTATTTCTCATTTAAGTATGTCAAAGCTTAGGGTGTATTTTACGGTGTATAATGCATTTTTGTGGACAAAATATAGCGGGTATGACCCTGAAGTAAGTGCTACAAGAAGCAGTGGTTATAGCCAGCTAACACCAGGTGTAGATTTTTCAGCATATCCTAAGAGTCGCAATTTTACTGCTGGTGTAAATATTTCTTTCTAATCCATAAATTATTAATTATATGAAACAAATTCTTTTTTTAATTTTGGTTGCCTTGTCTTTTGCTTCCTGCAAAAAATTTCTAAAGGCAGACTCTCCTTCCAATTTTGATCAGCAATATGTATTTAATACCGTTCCTGATGCCAGAAAAGCTGTAAACAGCATCTATGCTTTGTTTAATCAGGATGCTTTCACATCAAGAATTTCTAATGTTTTTATGGGCAATACAGACGTGGAGATGGGTGGAGTAGGTGCATCGCCCGATAATTCAAGACGTGATATTTGGTCTTTTGAAGTTACTTCCAATAACTCTGATTTACTTTCTGTTTGGAATAATGCCTTTAAAGCCATCAATCTGGCTAATGAATGTGAAGAAGGTTTAGTAAATGTTTCGCTTGCCAATGACCCAACGAATAAAGATTATAAACAACTTTTGGGTGAAACCAAGGCATTACGCGCAGTTTGGTATTACATGCTGATGAATCATTGGGGAGACGTACCCTTTTCTATAAAGCCATCAAGGGCTGGAGATGACTTTTATTTGCCAAGAACAGGTAGGGATACCATTCTTACTTATCTGATCAATGATTTAATAGAAATTGAACCAGATATGTACTGGGCTGACCAATTGTCTTATGGTATTGAACAGGTAAATAGAGAATTTGTCATAGGTATGATAGCACGCCTGGCTTTAATGAGGGGTGGCTATTGGCTTTATCCTGATATGACCATGCAGCGAAAATCAGATTACAAGGATTATATTACCATAGCAAGAAATTACAGCCAAAAATTAATTGATCTAAAGCCTCGAAACATGAGCGATTTTGCCACTGTCTTTATGAATGAAAATAAATACATTAAACCGGTTAATGACGATGTATTGTATGAAGTGGCTTTTTATCCCGGATCAGGTGATGTGGCTTGGTGCAATGGCGTTCGCGTAGATGCGGGAACCCATCCTTACGGCTCTGGATCCAGCTATCTTACTTTCCTGCCTTATTATTATCATTCATTTGATACAACTGATTTACGGCTGCCTGTAACCTGTTTTCTTGTTTACTATGATAGCAAACTGATTCAGCAGACAACCGGTATTTCAATTTCACCCGGGAAATGGAACCGATTGAATGTCCCCTCACCATTAGGTGCCGCTTCTGCTAAAGGAACAGGAATTAATTGGCCTATGATGAGATATGCAGATGTATTACTGATGCTGGCAGAAAGTGAAAACGAACTGAATGGCCCAAATGCTGTAGCTCAAAATGCGTTAAAACTGGTACGAAGGAGGGCTTTCCCATCCAACTTGTGGGCCGAAAAGGTAGATAGTTATGTGAATACTGTTTCTGTTAGTAAAGAAAGCTTTTTTAATGCTATTGTTGATGAAAGAGCTTGGGAATTTGGCGGAGAATGTATAAGAAAATATGATTTGGAAAGATGGAATCTGTTTGGGAAAAAGATTGCTGAGATAAGAAACGAATCAATACAAATGGGAGTTGATGCAGTAGCAGGGACTGGGAAATATGCCAATTTACCAGATTATATGTATTATAAAAGAGATAGTGCAACAGGTGTGGTTACTTTTTTGAATCCATATTCAAAAGTAGCAGCTGCGCCACCTGTAATAGATGTACCCAACAAAGGAGATAACCCGAAAGGATATTATCGTCTTACCTGGTTAAGATCGCTTTACAATACCACCACGAGTGGGCCGGCTGATGTTTTGATTCGTAACTGGAGAGGTTATCCGGACAATACCGGTGCATCCCCTGTTCGGTATGTGCTACCTTTACATAACTCAGTATTGACTGCTAGCAAAGGTTCATTACAAAATCAATATGGATATTAATTAATTGGTTTAATATATCAAATATGAAAAAAAATATTTTATTCTTATTCACCATAGTTTTACTTGTCATTGTTTCTTGTAAAAAAGAGGAAGTATTGACAGGACCTGATCGTTTATTTAGACCTGTAATTAAAACAGCTTTGCAGGCAGATGGTAACTGGGTTGCTGCGTCATGGCAAAAAGTAAAAGGGTCTGTTTCTTACACAGTAGAAATTAGCCGTGATACTTTTAAGACTATTGATGTTTCTGTTTCGCTTGATACAAATTATTACCTTTTTCAAGATTTGAAATGGGAACAGGCTTATCAGGTACAGGTAAAAGCAAACTCTGAAAATGCAGAGCATAATTCTTTTTTTTCAAATTTGGGTAATATAAAAACGCCCAAATTCCCAACAATCCTAAACACTCCGGGTATTGCAGATATTGCTGATAATGCAGTAAAAGTTAGCTGGGAAAATAGCGGCGAAACCGTAACAGGTATTAAGATTCTAAATGCTACTGATAGTTCAGTCGTTAAAGATGTATCCGTTTTGGCTACAGATATTACAAATATGTATAAGATTATTAGTGGATTGCAATCATCTTCCAAATATATCATTTTCTTGTATAGCAACACTACTGTCAGAGGGTGGGCTAATTTTACTACCAAAACGGCAATCATAGGGAATATTATAGATTTAAGAGATATATCAGGGATCCCCAATATACTGGAAGATACCATTCCTGATGTTTCTTCGGGTAGCATTATATTGTTAAAACGAGGCGAGTTTTATACTATTTCCTCGAGCATTCAATTAGACAAAACCATCACTATTCAAAGTGGTACTGATTTACAAGTTCCTGATAAGGCAAAGATACTTTTGAATAACAACTTCAATCTTAAAGCAGGCGCTACAATTGATTCTTTAGTTTTTAATGATGTTTGGGTTACTAGTGATAATGGCTATAGTTCGAAGTATATTTTTAATACTACTAACTCGGCAACTGTAGGTAATTTGAAATTCCTGAATAGTACTTTGGAGTTGTTCAGAGGTATTGTAAGACTACAATCGGGAACAACTTCCGTAGATAATTTTATTATAGAAAACTGCATTGTGGATAGTGTTTCGGGTTATGGTGTGCTTACAGCAGGTAATGCTTCTTGTAAAGTTAATAATATCTTATTCACAAACAGTACTTTTTACAAAAATGAAAAGCTAATTACAAGCTCTTCGCCTGCTACTTCCATTATCATTCAAAATTGCACTTTCAATGAGGCGCCAAATGGGGGAAATTACTATTTTGATTATAGTTCCAATAATATTACAAATCCTGTTGTGATTAGCAACTGTATTATGGGGCTGGGAAAAAGTAATGCCGGCAACAGAGTAGTAAGGCCATATAGAGTAGGCTCGAATAGTACTTTTGACATTTCGGGTACGTATTCTACTTCCGATAGGGCAATTACCGGGAATGAATTCCCAAGTATTATTTCCTATACTAGATCATCTATTGAAATGTGGAAAAATCCTTCAAGCGGAGATTTTACAATTATAGATAATTTATTCCCTGGTAGAAATAGTGCAGGAGATCCAAGGTGGAGGCCGTAATAGTATGATTTATGGAATGTAAATAATTAATAAAATATTAGACTCATGTTTAATTTTCTACAAGTTTTTTATTTGCTTACTTTCATTACACTGTTGTCATGCAGTCATAAAAGCAGTGGTATTAAAGATCCCTCTGTTAACCCTCCTGTAAATCCTCCTGTTCAAAATCCCGTTCAGGAAACAGCATTTGCTTTCCCTGGTGCGGAGGGTTTTGGAAAAAATGCAACCGGTGGACGAGGCGGAGCAGTGATTGAAGTAACAAATCTGAATGATGCTGGTACAGGCAGTCTCAGGACAGCCGTTTCAGGCAACGCGCCCAAAATTGTGGTTTTCAGAGTGGCAGGTACCATCAGGCTTTTATCCAAACTGCAAATAGGAGGCAATACAACAATTGCCGGTCAAACCGCACCAGGTGATGGTATTTGTGTGGCGGATCATCCTGTAGTCATTAGTGGTGATAATGTTATCGTTCGTTTTATGAGATTTAGGATGGGCGACAGAAATCAAAATAAAGGCAAGGTGGATGGAAGTGGCGGCGATGACGCTTTTGGTAATTTGGGTAACAGTAATTTGATGATTGACCATTGTAGTATTAGCTGGAGTTCTGATGAGGCAATGACTATCTATAGGGGTGATAATGTAAGTATCCAGTGGTGTTTCATTACCGAGCCATTAAACTATTCCTACCATTTTGAAGCTGGAGATACCGATTATGAGCAACATGGTTACGGAGGTATTTGGGGTAGTAAGCATGGCTCTTTTCACCACAATTTATTTGCACATTGTCGGAGCCGTACACCCAGATTTGCTGGGGTAAGTACTTATAATCCTGCAGTTACCGGAATCGAAATTTCAGATTTTAGAAATAATGTAATCTATAATTGGGGAATAAATAATGTATATGGAGGTGAGGGTGGTTATTATAATATGGTAAACAATTATTTTAAAAGCGGGCCCTCCACTACCAGTCGAAAATATCAGATTGTGGGTATTGATTCATCGGCACAATATCCTTATGCTCAATACTTCTTAAGCGGGAACTATGTGGTTGGTTCAACTGCTAATTCTGCCAATAACTGGTTGGGAGTAACTATGAAAAGCGGAAAGTTGGCAGATACAATAAAGTCAAAAGTTACAACTCCCTTTGCATTTGAATCGATTACACTTCAGTCTGCTCAAGATGCTTATTTGTTAGTTTTGCAGAAAGGAGGTTGTGTGAAACCCAATCGTGATACATTGGATGAGCGTATTGTGAATGATGTTAAAAATAGTACCGGTCGTATTATTGATGTACAAGGTGGTTTCCCACATGGCACAGCCTTTGATTTAACAGTCAATGCGTGGCCTGCATTAAAAACCGGTACACCACCTGGTGACTCTGATCATGATGGGATGCCGGATGAATGGGAAAAAACAAATGGTTTAAATCCTAATGATGCTAATGATAGTAAAAAAAATACGTTGAGCACAGGATATACAAATGTTGAAGTTTATTTAAACAGTTTGGTTAAAGAACTGTAATATTTTTATAAAAATTGGTTTCATAATCTTTATTATATTACAGGTAAATTTATATCTGTTTAAAATTTTACAATGATGAAAAGCGCAGCATTAATAATATCGGGTCTTTTATTTCTTTCGTTTATGACGTTTCAAAATAAAAAGACAAAAATTTTTCTTGCCGGAGATTCTACTATGGCTATCAAAGATACCAGAGCATACCCTGAAACGGGTTGGGGAATGCCCTTTGTTTATTTTTGGGATAGTACGGTGCAGGTAGTGAATCTTGCTAAGAACGGAAGGAGTACTAAATCGTTTATTAGCGAAGGATTATGGAACCAGATACTAAATAATGTTGAGACAGATGATTATGTATTTATACAATTCGGCCATAATGACGAAGTGTCAACAAAAAAAACCTATACTACTGAAATTGAATTTAAAACTAATCTGACAAAGTTTGTTACAGAAGCAAGAGCAAAAGGCGCTCAACCGGTGCTGTTGACACCCGTTGCAAGAAGAAAATTTGATTTATCGGGTAAGATTGAAGGTACACACGAAGTATATTCTCAGATAGTGCGCGATGTGGCGATGCTGGAAAAAGTTCCATTAATTGACCTCGATAAAAAAGCTCAGGAATTATATCAGCAATTGGGTGATGAAAATTCTAAATTGCTGTTTATGCATTTAAAACCGGGAGAACACCCCAACTATCCAAAGGGAAAGATAGACGATACTCATTTTAATGAACTGGGTGCAAGGTTGATAGCAGAAATAGTCTGGAAGGATATTAAAACCCAATTGCCACAACTTGCCGCGCGGGCATCAAAGAAAAGCTGATAATCGAAGAAATGATAATGAAGAGGACATATTATCTGCTGATACTCGTCATTTTTTTTATTTCCGTTAATTCGCAGGCCCAGCTAATTAATGGTATCACTAATGAACCGGATACCTCATATAATACACCTTCTGAATTTATAAAAAATAAAAAGGTCTATCCGCAGATAACCATGCCCGAAGTTTCACCCGGCGAAGAAGTGAAAGAAAAACGGAATGTGGTTTTTCGCACAATAGGGAATCGCAGACTATTATTAGATGTATTTTATCCGGTAAAGGTTAAGACCAACAGTATCGTAGTAATCATAGTTTTTGGCGGAGGGTGGCGAAGTGGCAATCGCACACAACATTACGACCTGGCTAAGGCGCTGGCTATGCGTGGTTATACGTGTTTTACACCTGATTATCGCCTGTCCACTGAGGCGTATTATCCCGCCGCAGTTTTTGATATAAAGGAAGCGATCAGGTGGGTAAAACTAAATGCTGTCACTTTTAACGGTGATTCTTCTAAGGTAGTCATGACGGGCTTTTCGGCGGGTGGACAGTTAGCCACGCTTGTTGGTTGCACTGGAGATATGCCAGCATTCGAAGATTATGATACAAAAAACGGCATTAGCACAAAGGTTCAGGCAATCATGGATATTGATGGAACATTGTCTTTCTTTAATGACGAAAGCAGCGAAAAAAAATTTCCTGATAAAATTATGGCGTCTTCCTATTGGATAGGATATACCTATTCTCAAAATCCGGTTCTTTTCAAGTCTGCTTCACCATTGAGCTATGCGGAATACAGTCCGCCCATTTTGTTCCTGAACAGCCCGTTAGAGAGGATGCACGCAGGACGGGAGGATTTTATTAAGGTTCTCAATAAAAGGAAAGTTTATAGTGAGATACATGAATTTGAAAATGCACCACATGCGTTTTGCCTTTTCGAACCGTGGTTTTCGCCAATGGTAAACTATATGGATATATTTATGCAAAAAATATTTAGATAGGATGACTTTTCGTGGATTCATATTGGCGTTACTATTATTTTTTGTTGCAGATGAGGTTGTAGCTCAGCCGGGTTTGGCATCCAAACCCCGGATCATCATTAGTATTGACATTGGTGGAACCGACCCCAATGACAACCAGTCTTTTTCGCATTTCCTGATGTACGCCGATTTGTTTCAAACTGAAGGGCTGATATCATCGCCATCTTATGGAAATGGCAGTAGGGCAGAGATGTTGCGGATGATTGATTTGTATGAAAAAGATTTGCCGAAATTGATGAAACACGCTACCGAATATCCTGCTCCCTTCAAAGGCTATACGACTTCTACTGAAGGCGCTGATTGGATTATAAAATGTGCGATGAAGGAAAGTGATCAACCTTTGTGGTTGCTGGTGTGGGGTGGTCTGGAAGATGTAACACAGGCGCTGCACGATGCTTCGGGAATCAGTAAAGAATTGGCGAACCGAAGTTTTGGCAGATTGGGCCAAAAGATGGGATTGGCTCAGATAAATAATGAAAGAAAAAGACTACATAATCATGAAAAAATTTAATACACCGGGATTTACAAAGACGGTTGGTCATAAAACTTCCCGCGGGTTATTTGTTTCATTACTGAGAGGTTTTATAATTACGGCAAGCCTTGCTTTTTTATCAGGTCTTTCCAATGCTCAGACCTCCCACCCAGAGAAATATACTTATATATTCACGGTAGCGAAAGACGGGACGGGTGATTTTCGGTATATTCAGGACGCTATTGATGCCATGCGTGTATATCCACTGGCGCCCATCACGCTGTACATCAAAAATGGCGTTTATAATGAAAAGATAGAATTACCTGCAAACAATACGGATGTCAATTTCATCGGCGAGAACGTTGACAGTACTATCATCGTTTTCAATGATTATTCCGGCAGGGGTAAGTTGACAACATTTACTTCCTTTACAGCTAAGATTTCCGGCAATCGTTTTTTTGCTCAGAATATCACTTTCAGCAACAATGCCGGACGGGTAGGCCAGGCCGTGGCATTGTATGTGGACGCAGATAAAGCGGTTTTTAAGAATTGCAGGTTCCTGGGCGACCAGGATACTATTTTTAGTGCGGGGGAAACCTCGCGGCAATTATTTGTGGACTGTTATATTGAGGGTACTACTGATTTTATTTTCGGTCCGTCAACAGCCGTTTTTCAAAGTTGTACGATCAGGGAGAAATCCGATTCTTACATCACGGCGGCCAGTACTACTCCCGGTAAAAAATTTGGTTATGTATTTTTGGACTGTAAAATAGAAGCTGCTCCCGGTGTGGAAAAAATATATCTCGGTCGCCCGTGGCGTGCTCACGCTAAAACAGTTTTTATCAGATGTGAAATGCCGGTTCAGGTAAAGCCCGAAGGCTGGAATAACTGGGGGAATCCGGAAAATGAAAAGACTGTTTTGTACGCAGAATATAAATCAACAGGAGTCGGCGCACAAGCGGATGCGAGGGTAAAATGGTCGCGACAACTAACAGACAAAGAAGCGGCAGGTTATACCCTTGCCAACATTTTTGCTTCGTACAACCCTAATCTGCCGGGAGAAAAAGACTGGTTTCTTCAAACAACTTTAAAACCTTTTGTATGGCCTTCAAAAAAATAAATTCTTTTCTTGTCTTTTTTCTTTTTGGAATCACCTCATCCCTGTTCGCACAGGAGTTTTATGCAGTATGGCCTGACGGAAAAGTTCCCGGGGTTAACTCAATTCAAATAAAAGACAGCATTGTCAATGAACGGATATGGCAGGTAGCTACGCCGGGTATTTATGCTTTCCCTGCGACAAAAGACGAAAATACAGGAGCCTCTGTTCTTATCTGTCCGGGTGGCGGATATCAGCGCGCCTCCTTTGTGTACAACGGATTCAACTTTGCAAAATGGTTCAATACCCTTGGCATCAATGTTTATGTACTGATATACCGTCAGCCTCACCAGCGCAATCTGACTGACCGTGCCGATGCACCGCTTCAGGATGCACAACGTGCCCTGCAATTTATCAGGGCGAATGCACAAAAATGGAATTTAAAAACGGATAAGATCGGTGTGATGGGCGTTAGCGCAGGGGGGCATCTGGCTTCGTCCTTGTCAACCCAAAGTAAGGATATCACTCTGATGAAAGATGAAATCAGTAATCAATCTTTCCGGCCCGATTTTGCGGTGTTGTTATCACCTGTTATTACAATGGGCAAATGGGCACATCAGGGGAGTAAACAAAGTCTTCTGGGAGCTGATACTTCCACTGCCAGAGTGGAAAAGTATTCGACAGAAAAACATGTGTCTTCCTTCACTCCACCCACTTTTATGGTACACGCTGTCAATGACAAAACGGTAAATATTCACAATAGTTTATTGTATTATAATGCATTGATAGATCATGGAATTGATGCCAGTCTGCATACCTTTCCGCAGGGTGGGCACGGCATTCGCCTGGCGGGAAACCCCGGGTCAACAGAATTGTGGCTTCCCCTCTTGCATCTGTGGATGAAAGAAATGAATTTTTTAATACCTCTTCCTTTTAAGTAGTACGATGATACAAAGATTTTTTATAAGTACCGTCTTTTTACTTTTGACATTCAATATGTATGGACAATCTGCCCGGATAATAGTGGCAAAAGACGGAAGCGGGGAATTTGCAAATGTTCAGGATGCGATCAATGCAGTGCCCGATTTCAGAAAAGAGACAACAACTATTTTTATCCGAAGGGGAGTCTATAAGGAAAAGCTCATCCTGCCTGCTACCAAAACGAATGTCAGAATGATAGGTGAAAGTGTGGATGAAGTTATTCTCACCTATGATGATTTTGCTTCGAAACTGAATCGTTTTGGGGAAAACATCGGAACCAGTGGCAGTGCGTCTTTTTTTATTCATGGCGAAGGGTTTACTGCTGAAAATATAACGTTTGAAAATAGCGCCGGACCTGTAGGTCAGGCCGTTGCCGTCAGGGTTGCCTCAGATAAGGTAAAATTTATTAACTGTAAATTCTTAGGTTTTCAGGACACTTTATACACTTGGGGCTATGGGGCATCGTCCAGACAGTATTACAAAAACTGTTATATAGAAGGTACCGTAGATTTTATCTTTGGTTCATCCACAGCTGTTTTTGATGAATGTCACATTTTTGGAAAAAAAGGAGGTGGTTATCTCACAGCAGCCAGCACCCCAGATACTTCTGCTTATGGTTATGTTTTTCTAAATTGTAAAATAGATGGTGATGCACCTCCTGAATCTTTTTACCTGGGTCGTCCATGGAGACCCTTTGCCAAAACTGCTTTTATAAACTGCCAAATGAGTGAAATTATAAAACCCGAAGGTTGGAATAACTGGCAAAATCCTAAAAACGAAGAGACAACATTTTACTCTGAGTATAAATCGAAAGGGAAAGGTAGTAATGAACTTAAAAGAGTCAGATGGAGTTATCAATTGTCAGAAAAGGATTTGAAAGAATTTACTGTTAACAAAGTATTTAAGAGCTGGGATGTAGCAGCTAATGGATATTGAGATTTTTTGTCTTTTGTTTTTTATGCTTGATTATTTAATCAGAGCTATTTGAATCAAATATCAGTAAATTTGTAACAATTAGTGATAGATGAAAATATGAACACAAAAGAAGAGATTGTAAACAATTGGTTGCCTCGATACACGGGAGAGCGTCTTGAAAATTTTGGAGAATATATTTTGCTTACCAATTTTAGTAATTATGTATCGCTTTTTGCAGAATGGAACAAAGTAAAAGTAGTGGGCAAAGACAAACCTATGCAATGCGCTACTGCCGGCGATATTACCATTATTAATTTTGGAATGGGCAGCCCCAATGCTGCGACCATTATGGATTTACTCACCGCCATTGAACCCAAAGCGGTTTTGTTTTTGGGAAAATGCGGTGGATTGAAGAAGAGAAATAATGTGGGAGATTTAATTCTGCCTATTGCGGCTATCAGAGGAGAGGGTACTTCCAATGACTATTTTCCCGCCGAAGTACCGGCAATGCCGGCGTTTGCTCTTCAAAAAGCAGTGAGTACTGCCATCAGGCAGGCCAAGGTGGATTATTGGACAGGTACCGTTTACACCACTAACCGAAGAGTGTGGGAGCATGATGAAGATTTTAAAGATTACCTACAAGAAATAAGAGCTTATGCAGTGGATATGGAAACTGCAACTGTATTTACTGTTGGTTTCTTTAACAAAATACCCACCGGAGCATTACTTTTAGTAAGCGACCAACCTATGATTCCCGAAGGAGTGAAAACAGAAGAAAGCGATAAAAAAGTTACCACCGATTTTGTAGAGCGCCATTTGAAAATTGGTATTGAAGCATTGAAGCAACTGATTAATAAAAAACAAACAGTAAGGCATCTGAGGTTTTAAAATTAACCGATTAGTATTCAATTAGTTAAAATTTTGAATATATTTTTTATTAATCAAAAATAATATACTACCTTTGCCGCCGAAAAAATCGAAAACCGGTGCCGTAAGACCGGGGATCGAAAGGGCAAAATACCTTTTGAGGGCTGTTTTTCTCCGTTCCCCGCTTCACTTGTTTTGATTGTATTTGACAATAAAACCCAGATAGTAAATGAAGCTTTCACAATTTCAATTTGATTTACCCTTAAATTTAATAGCTCAAACACCTGCGAAAAAAAGAGAAGATGCCCGAATGATGGTGGTTCATCGTCATACCGGACAGATTGAAAACAAATATTTTCGTGATATCCTCGATTATTTTGATGATAAAGATGTTTTTGTAGTAAATAATACAAAGGTTTTTCCTGCCCGCATGTATGGGCGAAAGGAAAAGACCGGCGCAAAAATTGAAGTCTTTCTTTTGAGAGAACTCAATAAACAAAATCGTCTTTGGGACGTGATAGTAGATCCCGCAAGGAAAATAAGGGTAGGTAACAAGTTGTATTTTGGTGAAAATGAGGAATTAGTTGCCGAGGTAATTGACAATACAACCAGCCGGGGGCGTACCATTCGTTTTCTTTGGGAAGGAAGTGAGGAAGCCTTTAGGCAACAATTGGAGGTTTTGGGTGAAACGCCTTTGCCCAAATACATCAAACGTAAACCAGACGAAGACGATAAAGAGCGCTATCAAACCGTTTATGCAAAGTATGAAGGCGCTGTGGCTGCACCTACTGCCGGTTTACATTTTAGCAAGGAACTAATTAAAAGACTTGAAATAAAAGGCATCCGTTTTGCAGAACTTACTTTGCATACCGGATTGGGTACCTTCAGACCTATTGAGGTTGAAGACCTTAGCAAACATAAAATGGATGCTGAGTATTATAAAATTGATGAAATAGCCTGTAATATTGTAAATAAAGCAAAAAAGCATAATCATCGTATTTGCTCCATTGGAACAACGACTATGAGGGCAATGGAATCATCATTTACGGCTCAAAAACTACTAAAACCTTCAGAAGGATGGACAAATATGTTCATTCATCCGCCTTATGATTTTAATATTGCGGATGCATTGGTAACCAATTTTCATTTACCAAAAACAAGCCTGATGATTATGACTGCTGCATTTGCCGGTTATGATTTGGCTATAGAAGCCTACAAAAAAGCAATAAAGGATAAATACCGCTTTTTTAGTTATGGAGACTCTTTGTTGGTAATTTAAATTGAAGGTATACCTAATTTACAAAACAACCTCTTTCAGAAATATGAAGAGGTTGTTTTGTTTTGTTGATTGGCAATAGAATCTCTTTATGGTTTGTCCCACCATACTCTGGTGTTCAACCCATCGGTACCACCATAAGGGAAGGCTGCTACAGCAGCATCATAATTAGCCTTATTGATATTGGCCTCCTGAGTGGGGTAGCCTTCTCTCCTTGGAATCTGTCCGCCATTTGCTCCTGCAGGCGCTACAAGTAGCGGATAGCCGGTCCTGCGCCACTCGGCCCAGCCTTCGTATCCGTGCAAAAAGAGGTGTACCCATCGTTGGTAAGATATTTGCTTAATGGCATTGGCAGGATCATAAATGATATCCGGATTGGTCATGAAGGCAGCCACACTGGCCGTGCTGCCCGTCCATTGAGCTATGGATTGTTTGATGGCTTCTTCATAATTGGTTTTAGCCACTGCATCGCCACCATCTAACCAGCCAATTTTGGCAGCCTCTGCTTTTGCAAATAGTACCTGCGCATAAGTTACCAGATAAACTGGTGAGTTCTGTTGCCTCAATCCGGTGCCTAATAATGATATTGAGGGAATATCATTGGAGTTCCCTACCTCTTTGCCATATTCGAGGCCAACGTATTGACCGGCATTATTTTTATCGCCAAAAACCGGCAGACGCGGGTCGCTTAATGGTTTCATGTAGTCAACTAAAGGTTTGCTCAAGGCATACCACTGCCTGCCTAACCTTGTGAAGGAGTTGTACCAGAAGTTCTCCATCGTTGCATCTGCCAGATGAGGAAAGAGAAAATTGTCTGTGTTCGCAGTCATAATACCATTATTGATAGCCTTCACAAATTCGGCCTTGCCTTTTGCGGCATCCACTTTTGATAATCTGAGCGCCATTAAAGCATGAATGGTGTTACCCATCTTTTTCCATTTTGAAACATCGCCTTTGTAAACGATGTCATTTAATATATTTCCGCTTACGAAAGCAGCATTGGCCTCATCCAAAAGTAGAAAAAGACTGTCATAAATATCCTTTTGCTTATCATATTTTGGAGAAAAATTTCCGGCGGCTCTGCCTGCTTCACTATAGGGCAAATCGCCCCATCTGTCCGTCATAAACCACATAAAATAGGCCTTCAGTATTTTGGCCACAGCTACCTGATTGGCCACAGGACCTTCATTGGCGTTCAACTGGCTGGTAAGCGCCTTTTGCAGATCAATAATCGGGCCGGTGTACCAGCTTGTAAACGAAAAATTGGTGGCAATATACCTACTGTTGTCGGTAAAAGTGGTAAGCGAAAGGTATTGCGGATAGTGTACCCCATAAACGCTTGAACTAATGGAAGGCAGGTAAAGTTCTGCATTGGCAATTAACTGAGTACCCGAAGCTGCAGAGGGATTATTGGGATCGGAGTAATAAGAACTGTCAAACTTGGTGCAGGCAAAAAACCCAATCACTATAATCGGTAAAAACGGTTTTAATATCTTTAGCATTATTTTCAATTTAAAGTTTTAAAAAGTTAAATTCAGGCTGATACCATAACTGCGTACCGTTTGCAATTCACCTTTTTCTATCCAACTGATGGAGGCGCTGCCTGAAGATAATTCGGAGGGATCGACACCTTTTGGCGCTTTTTGCCAAATCATATAGGGATTGCGGGCAATTAATGCCACTCTTAAAGCTTTTATGGAAGTCTTCTGCAATAACCTGTTGCTGAGCGAATAGCCAAGACTTAACTCCCTGAGCTTTATGTAAGATGCATCATAAACCCACTCGTCATAAATTCTGGTGCCAATATTATTTCTAAAATAAGTTCTGGCATCTATATATGCTGAAACAGGCTGCTTGGTTGATGCAGAAATACCTTCAATTTTATATCCTCCCCCATCAGCTAATGGATCACGCACGTTTTTGCCCTTATCATTTATAGCGGCGGTTCGTTCTTCCTGCCCCGATTTTACGGCTAACATCTGAGACCAACTGAAAAATTTTCCACCTTTCTGGAAGTCAATCATTGCATTGAGGTCGAAATTAAAGATTTTGAAACTGTTCAGAAATCCTCCGGTAAATTTAGGTACCACAGAACCGAAATTTATGTTCAATTGTTGGATAGGCAAATTATTGGCATCCAACAAAATTTTGCCGGTTGCAGAATCCCTTTTATAACCGGGGCCTATTAGCTGGCCAAAAGGTTCTCCCACATTTGAAAACAGATATACTGTCTGGCTTGAATAGGTATTGGCGTCCAGCTGGTATGAAGTCAACCCCTGATACAATTCGTTTACCATGCCTTTGTTGCTGGCGAGGTTCAAAGTGGTATTCCATTCAAAACTGTTTGTCTGAACAGGTGTGCCTGTCAGAGATATTTCGATACCCTTGTTTGAGATTTTACCGGCGTTGATGACTGCATTACTGTGCCCCGATGCAGGTGATATTTGCAATGGTAATATTTGGTTTTTATTCACCTGCTCGTAGTAGGTTACATCCAGGCCTAATCTGTTATTTAAGAACTTAAGATCCACACCGGCTTCAAACGAGTTGGCATAAGATGGTTTGATATTTGGATTTCTTAAAGTGCTTGGAACCGTCATCGTGTTGATGGGAGGGGTGGCATTGTAAATGCCGCCGGCAGTATAAACATCTATGAACTGATAAGGCGACAAATCGGTTCCCGCCTGTGCATAACTCACTCTCAACTTTCCGAATGATAAAAGATTGTTTTTCATTAATTCGCTAAACACAAAGCTACCAGAAACCGAGGGATAAATATATGCGTTATTATCAGGTGGCAATGCGGAAGAAACATCTCTTCTTAACGTTCCATCTAAAAATAATAAATCTCTATAACCTAATGATACAAGTGCATAAGCACTGCGAACCTGCTTTTTGGATGTATAATTATTTATAATCGGTCTGTTGACAGATGCCTCTAAACTGTACCATCCCGGGCTTGAAAGACCTCCGGAGGTACTGCCAGAAATATATGAATAATCGCTGTTCAGCAGATTTCCGCCTAATGTAGCATTTAAGGATAGGTCTCCCCATTTTTTGGAGTATTCTCCCATCAATTCGTAGTTGACTTCTTTGTTTTGATATTTCCCTTCAAAATAGCCGGGATCAAGTCTGCCACCTATTGCAGTACGGCTATTTAATTTCTGAACATAGATATCGCCTCTTACAAAACCACTGATTTTAAATGAATGGAAAAGCTGATAGCGCACATTTACGTCTCCAAACAAGCGGTCGCGCTGATCGGCATTCAGGTTTTCATAAGCGTCAAAGTAAGGATTGTTCCAGTCGCTGGGTTTGTTGTTTGTAATCATACCCGAAGTGGTATTCGGATTTACGTTCCAGTTCATTATTGTACCATCCGGGTATTTATAGTTTCTCAAACGTTTGATATCGATATTTCTCTGAAACCATTGAACGGCGCCGGTAAACGAACCCTGATAGCCTTGCACCGGCCTTCGGCCACTATTGTTGGCATAGTTTACATTGGTTCCTACAATCAACTTGGATGTGGCATTCAGGCTGGCATTCAGACCTAAGTTGTTTCTTCTCAGAAAGGTATTGGGATAAGTTCCTTTGATATAAGCATTGTTATAGCTCAACCTGTAAACACTGCTGTTGCCACCGCCTGAAACGGTTATGCCATTATTAATGTTCTGCCCGGTTTCGAAAAAGTCTTTAATATTATTGGGTTGTGGTAAAAAAGGAGTCGCTTTCCCAAACTCCGGGTCTTGCGGATAGAAACTGTAATACATTCTCACTGGCGTTCCATCCATTTTAGGCCCCCAGCTTTCATCATTGCCATTTACATAAAGCTCACCATTAGCAAGTTTCAGGAAAGTTTGGTTGTTGCCTACTCCATACACATTTTGCAGAGGCAGGAAATTACCCACCTTTTCTACCGAGTAAGCCGAATTTAAACTGATAGTTGCTTTTTTGGCGGCACGACTTCCTTTCTTGGTAGTAATTAACACTACGCCATATTGGCCACGAAGGCCATACAAAGCAGAAGCCGGTGGCCCTTTCAGCACATTGATGGATTCGATATCATCATTATTAATATCCTGACCGATATTTCCAAGGTCGGTTCCATTGGCGGTTCCGCTACTGAAATTGGCATTGGAAATGGGGGTTCCGTCCACCACTATCAGCGGAGCGCCACCGCCGCCAATAGAGTTGATACCTCTGATTTTTATTTTTTGAGTTCCTCCTAAGTTGGCGCCCGAAGAACCAATCACCTGCACACCGGCTATTTTACCGGCCAATGCGCCTATGACATTCTGGTCTTTGGTCATGGTGAGGTTTTCTCCTTTCACCTCCTGGCTGGCATAACCCAATGCTTTTTTCTGGCGGGTGATGCCGAGTGCGGTTACTACCACCTCCTCCATAGATGCAGCTTCATTTTCCTTCAGGATAATCTGGAAGTTTGATTCGTTACCGATTTTTAATATGGAAGATTTGTAACCTATTGCCGATATTTCAAGGCTGACATTGGAGCCTGATATCTGCAACGAAAAAGTTCCATCGTTGTTCGTTGAAGTTCCTCTTGTAGTGCCTACCTCATTGATGGATACTGAGGCAATTGGTTCGCCGTTGGTATTTCTTACTATGCCTGATATTTGCCTTGTTTGGGCAAAAAGAATAGATGGCAGTATCAAAAGAAATAAACCGGTTATGGCTACCGGCAGTAGTTTGTTGATCATGCAATACGTTTTAGATTATTTATTAACCTAAAAATAATGGTTTAAAAATTTAAAAACAAAAAAATATGGGCTAATTCCTTTTTTGAGGTGCTATTATAAAAAAACCGTAAGCATCCTCTGCTCGTCCGGTTAGCTAACCTTATTTGAAAAGTGTAAATTTTTATTCAATAAGCATTTCATTCCTACTTTTCGTCTCCGCAGCGGTAATAATCGGCAAGCAGCGATCATGCGCAGCGTTGTCGTGCGAAGCCAAACGGCCTTGATGCCTGAGCGTTAAAAAAATGAATGTAGTGAAGCGTTAAAAAATGCCTGCTGTTTGAGCGCAGAAACGCTAACTTTATCAAACGCAGGCACGAAGCGAGTTCAGGCATTTTAGCGTAACGAAATTCATTTTTAGCGGGGGCATCACAGCCTTGATTTTTGTCAAACTTTTTATCAAGAAAAAGTTTGAAAACAAGCATACATTTTTTAATTCCTACTTTTTGACTCCCCAGCCGGCGGGTTGCGTGGCTGCACCGGTGCTGATTTTGCTTCTTCTCGCTTTCAGCGAGATACCGCTTATGCGGTACCGAACCAAAATAGGCACCTCATGCAGCCACTGTTAAAAAATCGGGAAACCATTATCGTACGAAGCAAAACCGGAATAAGCATTGTTTGAACAAAATTTGCTTAGCACCTCAAAAAAAGAATTAGCCAAAATATGACTTTATCAAAGATGCTATCCTTTTAGTAATTAATAATTTATGCGTTTTGGTTATCTTCACATATTATTTTTGAAACGATAAAAGACCTTTTTCATGCAACTTTCATGTCCGGTACCGAAATTTGAATTTGACGTAATCACAATGGGTCATGGCAGTGGAGGGCTGCTTACACACAGATTGCTGCAGAGTGGTGTGTTTGATATTTTGAAAAACGATATGCTGGATCAACAGCATGACGGAGCGGTTTTTGAGTTGAGCGGTAAGCTGGCTTTCACTACAGACAGTTATGTTATTCACCCTGTTTTTTTCAAAGGAGGAAATATCGGCGAACTGGCGGTGAATGGTACTGTAAATGACCTGGCTATGTGTGGCGCTATTCCCCGGTATCTGTCTTTATCCTTCATTTTGGAGGAAGGGCTAAAAACCGGTGAGTTGGGTGAAATTATTCAAAGCATCAAGATTGCTGCAGATAAAGCCGGTGTGCAGATAGTTACAGGAGATACTAAGGTGGTAGAGCAGGGTAAGGGCGATAAGATTTTTATTAATACTTCGGGTATTGGCACCTTGCATCCGCAGGCGCAAATTCATCATAACCGGATAGCGAGTGAAGATGCCATAATCATTAGCAATTCAATGGCCAATCATGGTATTGCCATTATGAGCCAGCGCGAGGGACTTGAGTTTGAAACCGATATTGTGAGTGATACCCGCCCGCTTAATCATATTGTTAAAAAATTGCTGGACGATTTTGGAGCAGATATAAAATTTTTGAGGGATGCCACCCGTGGAGGAGTGGCTTCTGTGCTTAATGAAGTAGCCGAAATAACTGGCTTGGGCATCGAAATTGAACAAGCAGGGCTTCCCGTTGACCCTCAGGTGGAAGGCGCCTGCGAGATGTTGGGTTTCGACCCGCTGTACGTAGCCAATGAAGGTGTTTTTATTGCAGTTGTAAAAAAAGAAATTGCAGACAAGGTAGTTTCGGTTTTGCAAAACGATGAAGCAACAAAAAAAGCATCATTGATTGGTTTTGTGAATACCCAAACCCCAAAAAAGGTTTTGCTCAAAAGCAAAATCGGAGGCAGACGTGTGGTAAACTACTTAACGGGAGAACAGCTCCCAAGAATTTGCTGATGATGCGTTGGCCTAAGAGAAAGGGACGGACATATCAACCCATTGATAGTAAATATGTTAGAAAAAGACTACGTTTAGTCCTCCTTTTTCACGGTGCTTGCTCCACTGGAGTTTGAGGTTACTTTAGGATTTCCTTTGTATCTGATGCCCGAAGCGCCCGAGGCATCAGCAACAAGAGAAATACTTGCAAAAACCTTTGCATTGCTGGCACCCGAAGCCTCCACCTCAGTGTTTTCCGACTTCAAATTAAACCCGTTGATGGTGGAAGCTCCCGATGCTTTTGCAAAAATATCTTTTGTTTCACCATCAATAGTAAGGGTGGATGCGCCACTGGATTCCATGTTAATTTTGGGCGCTCTTACCGAAACATTTCCTGTGGAAGCGCCGCTCAAATCAATCTTTAACTCACTATCCTGTATAAATTTACTGTCAGTTACCAATTTTGATGCCCCTGAAATTTCCAAAAGGTCGACAGAAGGCATGGAAATGCTTAGTTTTATTTCGTCACTCGGGCGAAGATTAACCCCGTTTTTGGTTCTGATAATGAGTGTTCCGTCTTCATTTTGTACCTTAATGTAGGAGATCAGATTTTCATCTGTTTCCAGTTTTACGGTGTAAGCCGAGTCCTGCTTCAGATAGACCGAAAAATTGCTGCCGGCATCAATGGACTTAAAATTCTCAAAATGAAAAACTTTGGTTTGATTCTTATTATTTCCCTTCACCCACGTGGCATCAATAATATTGCAAGCGCTAAAACTAAGTGCAACTAATGTCAAATAAAAAAAATATTTCATATCTATTGTTGTTTTTTTAATATTATTCAAAAATTCTTTCTGTATGATTTGGGAAACCGCTTTAAATATCAAATATTGATAATAAACTTATAAATATCAAACATCTTACTTTCAAACTTTCTTTACCTTCGCCAAATTATGACAGAAAGAATACTCATCCTTGATTTTGGTTCTCAATACACCCAACTGATAGCGCGTAGCGTGAGAGAAGCCAATGTATATTGCGAAATTATACCATATTCCAAATCTTTTGAAATTGATGGCAATTTAAAAGGAATTATTCTTTCCGGCTCACCCTTTTCGGTAAATGACCAAAATGCTCCGGTTATTGGTATAAAAGGCCTGATAAAACAATTGCCCGTACTGGGTATTTGCTATGGAGCACAGTTTACGGCCAAAACATACGGCGGCAGGGTAGAAAAGAGTGATAAGCGTGAATACGGAAGAGCAGGTATGCAGGTACTCAAACCAAAAGACCAATTGTTGGCGGGTGTTTCCACCAACAGTCAGGTGTGGATGAGCCATGGCGACAGCATTTTGGAGCTTCCTGCAGGTTTTGAATTATTGGCAAAAACAGATAATATTCCTGTTGCCGCTTTTAAATATGAGGATGAAAATGTGTTATATGGACTCCAGTTTCACCCGGAAGTTTATCACAGTGTGGAGGGTAAAAAAATCATTGAAAATTTTCTGGTAAATGTGTGCGGCTGTAGTCGCGACTGGACGCCTGCCCATTTCATTACCGACACAGTAAATGAATTGAAAGAAAAAATTGGCGATCGAAAAGTGATCATGGCGCTTAGTGGAGGCGTGGACAGTACAGTAGCGGCCACTCTTATACATAAGGCAATTGGCGATAATCTTTTTGGAATTTTTGTAGATAATGGCGTGTTGAGGAAAAACGAGTTTGAAAAGGTACTCGAAACTTATAAGATATTGGGAATCAATGTAAAAGGTGTTGATGCAAAGGCTTTATTTTATAATGAACTTAAAGGCCATCCCGATCCCGAAACGAAAAGAAAGATTATTGGCAGGTTATTTATTGATGTTTTTCAGGATGAGGCAAAGAAAATTGAAGGAATCGGACTACTGGGCCAGGGCACCATTTATCCCGATGTAATTGAAAGTGTTTCGGTTCATGGGCCTTCCGTAACCATAAAATCGCATCATAATGTGGGCGGCCTGCCCGAAAAGATGCATTTGGATCTGGTGGAACCGCTTCGTTCTTTATTTAAGGATGAGGTACGAAAAGTGGGCAGAGAACTGGGTATCCCTTCCATTTTGATAGACAGGCATCCCTTCCCCGGTCCGGGATTGGCCATTCGAATTCTGGGCGAAGTAACGGAAGAAAAGGTGAAGCTTTTACAAGAGGCGGACCATATTTACATAAATGCGTTGAAAGAATCAGGCCTGTATGCAACTGTTTGGCAGGCTGGTACAATCTTACTACCGGTTAAAAGTGTGGGGGTGATGGGCGATGAACGCACTTATGAGTTTACGGTGGCATTAAGAGCAGTTACAAGTGTGGATGGAATGACGGCAGACTGGGCACATTTACCCTATAATTTTCTGGCCGATGTTTCCAACGAAATAATCAATAAAGTAAGGGGAATCAATCGGGTAGTGTATGATATCAGTAGTAAGCCGCCGGCCACCATTGAGTGGGAGTAATGTAGGTTGTTTTAGGTAAAGTATTAACATACAATAGTTTATAAAATGGTTTTGGCATGATGCGTTTTTGTTTTTTCTTCTTCATTTTTTTTATTGGGTTGGGCAGTCTTCAGGCACAGGTTACAGAAACTACGGCCAAAAGACATAAAATGGCCATTTTTACACCGCTTTTTTTGGATGATGCGTTTGATGCAGCCGGTTCTTATCGTTTTTCCACCAAAACTTTTCCCAAAAATACGATTCCGGGATTGGAGTTTTATCATGGCGCTCAAATAGCTGCCGATTCCCTGAACAGCCTGAATATTCCATTGGATTTATATGTTTATGACTCTAAGTCGGGCAGCGCTACATTGGAACAGCAGTTTCAAAAGGCTGTAAGCGACAGTGTTGAATTGGTGATTGCAAATTTTGCCATTGCCGATGTTGCCAAGTATGCCAAATTGGCTGCAGACAAAAAAATGACTTTAATAAATGCGGCAGTGCCTAATGATGGTAATGCAAAGGATAATCCTTATTTCATAGTGATAAACCCCACTTTTCAAACTCAAATTGAAAGTATTTTTAAATATATTAAAGCAAATTTTGCCTCAAGGCAAATCATTGTCCTTACAGGAAAAGGAACCTCCGAAAACTATATCAGATCAGCATTTGAATCACTTAATAAACAAAAAGATTCTATATCATTGTCGTTAAAGTTTGTAGAAGCAAGCGATACTGTCGCAGTCAATAAATCTATTGCTGCATTGGACAAAACAAAACAGCCTTTATTTGTGATAGGTTCCTTAGACGTTAATTTAGGCGCAGCACAATTAAAACGTCTTTCTGCCATTAGCAGTCAGTTTTCGGTTATTTCTACAGTGATGGGTATGCCTACCTGGGAAAGTATTTCTCTTTCCAAATCCGAGTTTAAAGGTCTGGAAGTGATTTACAGCACTCCTTTTTATAACTCAGGAAACGATGCTTACAGTAAAGGGATTTTGGCTTACTATACCAAAAACATGTTTGCCAAGCCTTCTGATTTGGTGTACAGGTCATTTGGGTTGGTTTTCAGGTTTGGAAGATTGCTGAATCAGTATGGTAAGGAGGTAAACGCACACTTGGACGATAAACAATTTAGGGTGATGTATGATTATGATATTCAACCCGTATTTAACAATCATCATTTAAATTACTTCGAAAACAAAAAGCTATATTTTCTTAAGTTTTATAATGGTATTCTGCAACAGGTAAATTAAAAAATGTAGCCGAAATAGGCAGTTTTTGCGCTACCTTTGCACCGTGCTACAAGAATATTTTCAACCATTCAGAGATAATGTAATAGGTATTGATACCTGTTTTGATTCGCCTTACGGGGTGCAAAAAATTGTTTATGCCGACTGGACAGCAAGCGGACGTGCCTACAAACCCATCGAAGACAGAATAGTAAACGAGATAATGCCCTTGCTGGCAAATACCCACACAGAGACCACTGCTACCGGAACAGCTATGACCCGAGCTTACAAGGCTGCAAAACAAATCATTAAAAAACATGTAAATGCCAATCAGGATGATGTACTGATTTTTGCCGGAAGTGGAATGACGGGAGCGGTAAATAAACTCCAGCGATTACTCGGCCTGAGGATTCCTGAAAGAATAATGGATTACGTAAAGCCCGGTAAGCTTCCTTCTTTGGAAGAGCTAAAGGGCAGTGGTTTGAAGATTCATTCTCTTTTTAGCAATTATCTGGAGGTAGATGAAAACCTGAAGCCTTTAATATTTGTATCACACATGGAGCATCACTCCAATCAGACCTCATGGCTCGAAACCATTGCCGATGTGGTGATTGTCCCTAATAATGAAGATGGAAATATCAATCTGGAGGAATTGGAACGTTTATTGTCTAAGTTTGAAAACAGAACCAACAAAATTGTGGCCATTACCGGTTGTTCAAATGTTACCGGTATTCAAACACCTTACCATGAGGTGGCGAAAATAACCCATCAACACAACGGTTTATGCTTTGTGGACTTTGCCTGTTCGGCGCCTTATGTAAGCATTAATATGCATCCCGAAGATGAGGAAGCATCGCTGGATGCCATCTTTTTTTCGCCACATAAATTTTTGGGCGGACAGGGTACACCGGGTATATTGATTTTCAACAAAAAACTCTATAAAAATATTATTCCTGACCAACCGGGAGGCGGCACGGTAACTTACACAAATCCCTGGAAGCACCATGAATATATTACCGATATCGAACACAGAGAAGACGGTGGTACTCCGCCATTTCTTCAGGGGATTAAGGCTGCGCTGGCAGTGAAGTTGAAAGAAGAAATGGGGGTGGATAAAATGCTGAAGCGCGAAGAAGAATTGCTGGATATTATTTTTGAAAAATTGCCCCAAATTCCCGGAATAGAAATTTTGGAAGGTCAAAATAAAAACAGGTTGGGTGTGATTTCGTTTATTTTAAAGGGAGGGCATTTCAATCTGGTAGTAAAATTATTGAATGATAAATTTGGAATTCAGACGCGTGGCGGTTGTGCCTGTGCCGGTACCTACGGCCATATTTTGTTGCATGTGGATGAATTACACTCCTACGAAATTTTGGACGAAATGCACAAAGGAGACCTTTCGTGCAAGCCCGGTTGGATTCGTATGTCGGTACATCCTCTTATGACCAATGATGAAGTGCATTATATCCTCAACGGTATTGAGCAGGTAGCGCTGAACTATGCCGCATGGAGCCGCGATTATGAATATGTACCCGAAACCAACGAATATCAGCATCGCTCATTTGCAGACAATACAAATAAATTGGTTAGCAACTGGTTCAATATGGAACTGAAGTAAAAACAGTTTATCGCTGCTTACTCTTCAAATCTTCCAAAATACTCTTTTGCGAATTGATAATTCGTTGCTGTTTTTCCTGATCGCTTTCGTTGCTTTTTAATTTTTTGGTAAGCGAATCATGCTCATCAACCAATGACTTCATTTTCTTTTCTTCTTTGGCCAAAATATCTTCCTGTTTTTTGATTTGCATAACCAGGTCGGCACGTTCCACATCTGGTACCATTCTTTCCAAAAATGTTTTTGCATTGGCAGCCAGTACAGAAGGGTCTCCTGCCAGCGCATTTGAGCCTTGCATAATCATATAAAGCGTTGTTTGTTCTTTTCCTTTTTTGCCGGTTTGGTCTATTTTGAATGAGTAATCCAAGGGGTATGAAGTGATTTCGGGAATAATAGCGCCCTGATACACATAAAAACCCTTGCTTTTACCGCCTTTCAGCCTCATGTCGGCTACTTTCGCCTTCAATGCATTTTCAATTACTTCACCCGGGTAACTATACACCATAATAATAGCAGGTTCCTCAGTCTTTTTATGTTTCAAAACTCCCTGATAGGCCTGAGCCGATGCAAATATTGAGAAAACAAAAATGGATAATCCCATTAAAAACAATTTTTTCATAATTGATTATTTATAAATTTTGAATATATGTTTAGTTTATAGCTCTTATAAATGACGTGGCGCAAAGATAAAGTGTTGCTTTGAACTTTTTGGGAAATATCAATTAAAAAAGACAGGTATTGCTTAACTGCTTTAAATTTGTTGGAAAATATTTTCTTTTGAGCGGAATAAAACAACTGGCAGGGCAAACTATCTGGTACGGATTGAGCAATGTGCTGGCAAAACTCCTGAATTTTTTACTCACACCCATTTTGACTTACCTGATGGTGAGCAATAAGGGGTTGGCCGAGTTTGGCGATTTCAGTTTGGTTTACGCCTGGATTGGTGTGGCCAATATTGCCTTTACGTATGGGCTTGAAACGGGTTATTTTCGTTTTTGTAATGACAAAGCGATAGATGAGCGAAAATTATTTAATACCACATTTGGCTCTCACATTATTTCAACACTTTTGTTTACAGCTATAATCATTTATTTCAGTCAGCCTATAAGTAACTTTCTTGAAATAGGCCGCTTCCCACAAATAATTACCATTACCGCGCTTATAATCGGGTTTGATACATTGGCTACTATCCCATTTGCTAAACTCAGGCAGGAAAACAGGCCTCGTAAATATGCGTTTATTAAGGTTTTTGGTATTGTCATCAATATCAGTCTGGTGATATTTTTTGTTTATGTGGCGCCCACCTATTTCAGTAACTCTGACAATTTCCTGTTTAAAGCAATTTTAAGCCAAAACAGGGTAACTCTATTGGTTTTGGCTAATCTGATACAGTCTTTGTTTGTGTTTGTACTGTTATTTGCCGAATGGAGCCGGTTTCGTTTTCATCTCAATAAGAAACTATGGCAGAAAGTAATGCACTACAGTACGCCGATGATTGTAATCGGCCTTGCCGGAATGGTGAATGAAGTAATGGACAGGCAAATGCTCCTGAGTTTTCTTCCACATTCCATAGAAGAGAACAAGCAAATTGTAGGTATTTACTCTGCCAATTACAAAATTTCGATATTTATTACCATGTTTATAAATGCCTTTCGCATGGCTGCAGAACCGTTTTTCTTTAAACAAAAAAATGAAAAAGGCGCACCTTATGTATATGCCAAAGTGATGAAATGGTTTGTAATCACTTTATGTATTGCCTTCTTGTTTACTGGCCTTTATCTGCACTTATGGAAATACATGATTGGTAGCGAATATCGTGTCGGCTTATTTATCGTGCCAATTCTTTTAATGGCAAATGTGTTTTTGGGTATTTATTATAATCTTTCGGTGTGGTACAAAATAACCGATAAAATGTATTGGGGAATTATCATTACTGTAATTGGCGCTGTTATAACGTTGATTGGCAATTATATTTTTATTCCCAAATATGAAATGCTGGCCGGAGCAACGGTTACTATGGTTTGTTATGGTACAATGGTGGTGGTTGCTTATCTGGTGGGGCAAAAATATTATCGGATTCCTTATGCCTGGAAAAAGCTGACGGCTTACATCGTAATCATGCTTTTTGTTTTTTGGCTGAACAATACAATCGCAGATTACTTCTCCGGGTTTTGGCTAAAAACAGTAATTGCCACAATTTTTATGCTGGGGTTTATTGCTTTTATAGCAGGCGTGGAAAAGCATGAATTGAAAAACTTGCCTATTCTGAACAAATTTCTAAAATAATATTTCTTCAAATATGGGATGATGTGTCGAAGTTAATCACTCGGTTTTCAAAAATATTTCCCTACCGAAATTACTTTTAGTCTGCCTGCACAAATGGATTATTTTTCTTTTCAAACCCAATGCTGGTGCCACCTCCGTGCCCGGGATATACTTTTGTAGTATCTGGCAAAACGTACAGTTGAGTTTTTATGGAGCGCTCCAATGTGTCAAAATCGCCACCGGGTAAATCGGTACGGCCAATGCTGCCGCTAAACAACACGTCGCCACTGATTAAAAAACCGCCTTTTTCATTGTAAAAAGAAATACTGCCCGGAGAATGACCCGGCGTGAACAAGACCTTCAACTCATCATCACCTATTTTTATGATATCGTTTTCCTTTAAAAAGACCATTTCGTCTGTATAGTTATCAAAAGGCAGCCCATACAATTCAGCAGATTTAGGCGCAAAACTCAAAACGTTTTTTTCAGTTTCATGTATAAACAGCGGCAATCCCCAGGTTTCACTTACAAATTTGTTTCCAAATACATGGTCCAGATGGCAATGTGTATTTAACAAATAAATGGGAGATAAATTTTTCTCCTCAATAAAATTTTTCAGAATTTGTCTTTCCGCTTCGTAGTAACAACCCGGATCTATGATGCAGCATTGCCCGGTTTCATTGTACAAGATATATGTATTTTCCATAATGGGATTAAACTCAAAAAATTTTACTGTCAGCATATATTTCTTATTAAAAAGTGAATTATTTTCGACAAAGATATTTTATAACTATCAACATTAAAAAACTACCTTAGATTTGCGTAGCAAATGAAAACTTTAAGGCTGATATTAATCCTGCCCCTGATGCTGTATTTGAATGCATTTGGTCAGAAATCTATACGTGGATTTGTAAAAGATGCCCACAGTGAAGAACCTGTTCCCTTTGCCTCGGTAATGTTTAAGAATACTTCAATCGGTGTTCTTTCAGACTCGGCAGGATTTTTTGGGTTTCAAACCGATTACTGGCCATCTGATACTCTTATAATCACCAGAGTTGGTTTTCAACCTTTTTTTCTAACATTGGAAAAGGGAAAAAATAGTTATGAAGTAACGATTCCTATGGAGAGAGGCACATTAAATGAAGAGGTGGTGGTAAAGGTAAAAATTGATAAAGGTCTTTGGCTGTGGAAAAAAATTGTACAGCATAAGCCGGAAAATAATCGCTACAAATTTGATAATTTTTCTTATGAGCTATATAACAAACTGGAGATTGATTTAAAAAACTTCAAAAGTTTGGAAAGAGTGTCCAGTATCAAACCGTTTAAGCCGATAAACGACCTGATTAATCAAAATATTGATACCTCCGAGGGGTTAAGATTATTGCCAGCCTATCTCACCGAAACAATCTCAGATTATTATTATCAAAAAAAACCTTTGAAGCGAAGAGAGGAAATTAAGGCAGTGAACACGAATGGCGTGAAGAATGAGAGTATGGTTAAGTTTCTCGGAGGAATGGATCAGGTGGTCAATGTGTATAACAATTACATTCCGGTTTTTACAAAAGAATTTATAAGCCCTATTAGTGATAATGGCGATTTTTACTATAAATATTATGTAACCGATACTGTCAAAATAGGCGATCAAAAGTTTTATCGTTTGTTGTTTACACCCCGTCGCAAAGGCATGAATACCTTTGAGGGAGATTGCTGGGTGCATTTAGGTAGCTTCGCCATTCAGAAAGCAAACCTTTCATTAGACAAAACTGCTGATATCAATTTTATGGAGAAATTCAGTTTTGTACAGGAATTCAAAATGTTGCCGGACAGCAACTGGTTTGTTTCGCGCGAAAAAATAATAGTGGATGTAGCGCCCATTGGTAATAAAACACCGGGTGTGATTGGCCGCAAATCGAGCACGTACAAAAACATTATTGTAAATGATAGTTCTGTTACAAACAGGTTAATGCTTAACAAAGTGCAAGAAGAAGTGGTTACTCTTGCAGGCGCAATGGAAAAGCCAAAGAACTATTGGGATACAGCCCGCCATGAAGGATTGAGCAAGACTGAAAAGGGTATTATAAAAATGATTGACACACTGATTAATACGCCATCTTACCAAAAAATTACTAAGCAGGTAGTTTTTTTGACTACCGGATATGTAGATGTGGGTAATGTACAGTTGGGATCGGCGTTCAACTGGTTTTCGGGCAATGCCTGGGAGGGTTTTCGCACCCGGTTTGATGTAGCCAGCAATACCGGTTTTAATAGGAAGCTAAGGTATCACGCCTACCTTGCTTATGGTTTCAGCGATAAAAAATTTAAAGGACAGGGCGAACTTTTTTACCTGCCCAAAAAAGACCCCAGACAATATTGGCATTTAGGCTATAGAAACGATCTGGATTTTGGACAGAATTATTATGGCGAAATATCACAGGATAATATTTTTACATTCGCTATTCGTAAACCTAATATTCCCAAAAAATATATAAATCTTGAAAAAATTGATTTTGAATTTTTTAATGAGTTGAGAAGCGGATTTTCAACGCTTTTATCCATCAATAACGAACAATACAGGCCGTTGTCCAATTTAATTCCGGCAGATTCTTTTGGAGTAGGATTGAATAAATTGGTTTCTACCGAACTGTCGTTAAGGCTTCGGTTTGCCTATCAGGAAAAGTTTATTGAGTCGCAATTTTACCGCACCAGCCTCGGCAGCCCTTTCCCGATTGTGGAAGCTACCGTTTCGAAAGCGGTATCAGGATTTTTGGGCAGCAGATATAATTATACAAAATTGTTGGCAAGCATTTCGGACCATATCAAAACACCGCCATTTGGTTCATTGTCATTTCAGTTATATGCCGGTGGCACTTATGGCAAGGCGCCTTATACATTTCTGGATATTGCGCCCGGAAACGAATTGTATTATTACAATAAATATGCTTTCAATATGATGAACCGATATGAGTTTGTGCATGATCGGTTTGCAGGCATTAATTACGAGCACAATATTGGTAATGGAATTTTCAGGTTAGCGCCCAAGCTAAAGATGCGCCAGTTTTATACGGTAAAGGCTTTGTGGGGCTCGCTTACCGATGCGAATAGAAAATTGAATTTCAAAGAAGGCCATAATTTTCAATCGCTTGACGGAAGAACTTATTTGGAAGTGGGCACAGGCGTTGATAATATTCTGCGGTTTTTGAGGGTTGATTTTATCTGGAGGCTGTTGCCTAAGTCGGAACTAAAAAGCACAACAAAAAATTTCGGAATATTTGGCAGTGTAAGGTTTAATTTCTAATATCTTGCCAAAGATTAATCTACTTATTATTTCAATTACGATTTGTTATGTCATTTATCAAAAAAAAATTAGAAGAAAAGTTCAAGGAAGCATATACCGGATTAAATGAAAATCAAAAGAATGCTGTTGATGCCATAGATGGTCCGATAATGGTAATAGCAGGGCCGGGAACGGGTAAAACCCAAATTCTGGCGGTTCGTGTGGGTAAGATATTGCTTGAAACCGATGCATTGCCCGAAAATATCTTGTGCCTCACCTACACCGATGCGGGAGCAGTAGCCATGCGAAAAAGGCTTCAGGAGTTTATTGGCGCCGAAGCCTATAAGGTAAATATCCATACATTTCATTCCTTTTGTAACGATGTGATTCAGGAAAATTTGTATCTTTTTGAGAAAACAGCATTAGACCCCGTATCAGATTTGGAGCGAATCGGTTTTTATAAAGAATTGATTGATGCATTTCCCAAAAATCATCCGTTGAAACGATTTAGAGGAGATGTGTATTTTGATAGAGAAAATCTGGAAAAGTTATTTTCCAACATGAAAAAGGAGGATTGGATGCCTGATTTTATCAATGAAAGAATAAATGAGCGATTAGAAAACCTTAAACATGATGAAAAATTAATTTATAAAACAAAAAGGGAAGGCCAATGGAAAAAGGGTGATTTAATGCCCAAGTATTACGAGGAGGTAGCGCGCATGGAAAAACTACGCGCTGCCGTAAATGAGTTTGATAATTTTCAAAATCTGATGCGAAAAAATAATCGATACGATTTTGACGATATGATAATCTGGGTGATAAAAGCCTTTAAAGAAAATAAAAATTTATTGGCCGATTATCAGGAAAGATATCAGTATATTTTGGTTGATGAATTTCAGGATACCAGTGGGGCGCAAAACCAAATTGTGCAGTTGCTAATCAGCTATTGGGATAAGCCCAATATATTTGTGGTGGGAGATGACGACCAGAGTATATATCGCTTTCAGGGAGCCAATATGGGAAACATGCTCGACTTTGCAAAGCATTATGAAAATGAGTTGAAAACGGTAGTACTTACTGAAAATTATCGTAGTACACAGCCTATTCTGGATGTTTCAAAATCAGTAATTGAAAATAATGAGGAGCGTTTGGTAAAGCAAATTAAAGGTTTGAGCAAAGATTTGAAGGCCGCCAATACAAATATCAACCAACTGAAAAACTATCCCGAAATAATTGCATACAACAGTATTGTCGAAGAAAGGATGGATATTGTATTGAAAATAGAGGAGCTGATTAAAAATGGAGTTGCTCCCGGAAAAATAGCAGTTATTTACCGGCAAAATGATTATGGTGAAGAACTTGCGAGGTACTTTAATTTGAGAAATATACCTTTTTACAGTAAACGAAATATCGACCTCCTGAATGACCCTTTTATCAATAAAATAAAATCTATTCTTAGTTATATTAATGCAGAGTTAGATATTCCTTATGGTGGCGATGGTTTATTATTTGAAATTCTGCATTATGATTTTTATAAAATACCTCCGATAGAAATTGCCAAAACTGCTGTAGAAGTAAATAGTATGAAGCGCAAAAAGGAAGGAGTTTCTATTCGAAGCTTGTTATCAGACCAGGCCAATGCTCCTGCTAAAGATTTGTTTGATCAGGGCATGCACCCCGAATTAAAAAAGGCGGTAATAGCCCTGGAAGGCCTTATTGCAGAAGCGCCCAACGTTACAGTACAGCAATTGCTTACAAGTGTGATACAGAAAGCAGGTATATTGCAATATGTATTAAACCACCCGCAAAAGATTGAGCTGATGCAATATCTGACCGGCTTTTTTGATTTAGTGAAAGAAGAAAACCGCCGAAAACCGCTCCTTGAGCTTCAGGGGTTGATGAATCTCTTTGATTTAATGGAGAACGAAAAAATCAAGTTGCCTTTAATTAAAACCATTGGTAATGAAAAGGGGGTGAACCTATTGACCGTACATGGAAGTAAAGGATTGGAATTTGAACACGTATTTCTGGCAGGCACCTTTTCTAAAGTGTGGGAGAAGAAAAAGAATAACAACAGAGGGTTTAAAATACCAGACACGCAGACAATCTCATCTTCAAAGCCGAATGAAAAAGATATTGAAGAACTGAGGCGTGGCTTTTATGTAGCGCTTACCAGAGCAGAAAAGTATTTGCATATCTCTTATCCCAAACAAGATAATGAAGCCAAAGAACTGGAGCCATCTGTGTTTATTGCTGAGATAATGGATAAACATGCCCTCCATATCGAGAATAGAGCGTTGTCAGAAGAACAAATTTTTGAGTTTCATACAGTTCTTTTTTTGAACCAGAAGCCGGTAATAGAAAGGACTGAGGAGGATTTGGCAGATCGTTTTGTGAAAGATTTTGTAATGAACGTAACGGCTTTAAATAATTATTTGAAATGCCCGCTCAGCTTTTATTACAACAATCTGATAAGAATACCTTCAGGTAAAAATGAGGCTACCGAATTTGGAAGCGCCGTTCATTTTGCTTTGCAACAATTATTTGCAAAGATGAAGGCAAATGATGGCAAGTTTGCACCGGTGGAAACTATGATTGGAGACTTCAACTGGTACATGCAGCGACATAGAGAAAATTTTACAAAAGAGTCTTTCAGCAGAAGGATGGAGCAGGGGTCTGTAATTATTCCGGCTTATTATAATAAATACTTTGATGTCTGGAATAAGGCAGTGGTAACAGAAATGAATATTAATGTATTGGTTGATGGCATACCCTTGAAAGGTAAATTGGATAAACTTGAGTTTAATGGCGCCGAAGTAAATGTAGTGGACTACAAAACCGGTAATGTTGATAATGCAAAAAATAAGCTGGCCGGACCAACCGAAAAAGAACCCAACGGTGGTGATTACTGGCGGCAGGCTGTTTTTTATAAACTTTTGGTGGATAATTATGATTTGAAAAACTGGCATGCCGTAAGCGCCGAATTCGACTTTATAGAACCTGATTCCAAAAAGGACTTCAAAAAGCAGAAATTAGTAATTACGCCAGAGGATATTGAAATTGTGAAAAGTCAAATAAAGGATACATGGCATAAAATACAGAATAAAGACTTCTACACCGGCTGCGGCAAATCTGATTGTCATTGGTGCAATTTTGTTAAAGATAACAGCTTGTATGTAAGCCTTGAAGAGGCGGATGAAGAAGAATAAATAAATCAGTTTCATCACCCTCTTGATTTTTGTGAAATTAATTTTTTAGTATCGTATTCTAAATAAATAATGCGTCTTACCTTTATACAAATATTAAAATCATGCTAAAGAAAATTCTTATTATTTTGATAATTGTTTTAATCGGCGTTCAGTTTATACGTCCTTCAAAAAACCTAACAACTGAACCACAGCCTAACAGCGCAGATCATCTTTTCCCGATGTCGGAAAACCTGAAAACGGTGATGCAGAAGGCATGTCTGGATTGCCACAGCAACAATACCCAATATCCCTGGTATAACAATATTCAACCTGTTGCCTTTTGGATGCAATTGCATGTGAACAAGGGTAAGAAAAAACTGAACTTAGATGAGTTTACCAATATGCCCTTACGCAGGCAATATCATAAATTGGAAGAAATAGCCGAAGAAGTAAAAGAAGGGGGAATGCCGCTTCCTTCTTACACCTGGACGCATAAAGACGCTGTTCTGACCGAGGCAGAAAAAAATGAAATTTTCGCGTGGACAGATTCTGCCAAAGCAGTTATGGAAAGAACATATCCAAAAGACAGCCTGATTAGAAAAAAATAAAACTGAATCTGCTTATCAAAGTCTGGAATACATCTTTTAGTAAAGCTGTCTAACCTTATTTCTTTTCGGTTGACGGCGGTGATAGCAGGTCGTTTGTCTCCTTGATAACCGATTTCAGATAAAAATCAATATTGAAAGAGTTATTCACTTTTTTGCCCGGTGCATTGATGATTGCTTCCAATTGTGCACTAATCTTTTGAATGGATTCGGCACTTTGGTCGGGGACGAAAGTAATTACCTTTTTGCCGGTAGTGGTTACATAATCAAGCCGGGAAATGGGTCCACTGTATTTGGAGTTATCGCCGGCGGGCAAATATGCTGATTTTAAAGAAGCATCTGCAATGAAAGTATTCAGTGCGTCAAAAAAAGCTGTATCAATAAATCCGTAATAGTAGCTGGCGCTGTCGCCGCTTCTCATGATGATTTTATAATCTCCGGCTTTAGTTATTTCTATGTAATGGTTCAGCCGTAGGCCCACGCTATCGCTGGTGTTGTTCCAATGATAGGATAAGTATTTAAAAGTTCCCGGTAATTGCTTTGTTTCCCGGTTTCCACCACAACTTATTAGTATCAGCAATAACAGAAAAAAAGATATTTGTTTCATTTGTATTTTTTGTTTTGTAAATTTAACTGATAGTTGTGAATATTGGCGATAAAAAAAACACCTCAAAAAATTAACCGGCATCGCTGAATTTATGTTGAGCATTGCCGTAGTCCACCTGATTACTAAAAACGTCAAAACATTCAACGTCGGGGCTTTATTAGTCGTTTCACATCAGTTTTTAATCCTTGTAAAATTTATCATTATTCCATTTTGCCGGATTATTAATTATATAATTTGAAATTGTTTGATACGATTGTTCATTGCGGATAATGTGTTCGTAATAATTGCGTTGCCATAATTGTTCATCAAAACCCAAAAAATGCAATTGTTTTGTTACCGATGATTTATAACCGCGAACAATGGCGCCAACGGTTTGTGATGGCGAACGTGGGGGCGTTTTGCAAACGCCCTCATTTTCGGGCGGTTGGGGCGTATCGAATACGTCCTCATTTTCGGTTGGTTGGGGCGTATCGAATACGTCCTCATTTTCGGGCGAATGCAATTCGCCCCTACGCGATAACCGGATAATGCCGTGGATATGATTCGGCATTATTACAAATTTGCCTAATTCCACATTGGGGCGTAATTCGGTGGTTTTTATCCATTCATCGTGTGCGATTTTCCCAAAATCATTCAATACCATTTCATTATTTATAATTTCCCCAAATCGGCAAATTCGGTTTTGGCAACAAATTGTTATAAAATACATTCCTGCCTGCGAATAATCGTATCCTTTTAGGCGGATGCTTCTTCGGTGGTGTTTTTGCGGATTGTATTTCATTACTAAATACTTTTATTTATTCTTGCAAATCTAATCTTTTATCTTTCACAAAACTATTTACCCTTAATCTGTGAACTCCTAAAATTCTGTCTTTTGCGGAATTTGATTATAAAAAATCAGGCGGTTATGGCTTTAAAACAACCTAACCGCCTGAATAAATTATTCTGCTTTTAAATAATCAGATTCTGTAAAGGTAAAAATAATCCACGTTTCCCTTTGTGATACCTTTTTGTTATTTTTTCTCAAATAAAAAGAATCTTTATCAGGCTGATTACGACGATAAAGTAAGGTTTTATGATCGTCAAATATTATGCGTACAGAGTCGCTAGAAAATACAAATTGATCATATGCCCAGGATGAAAATGGCGATAATTTTATAGTCTCTTTAAAAGAATCATTATTTGGTATGTTTATAAGAGTGTCAGATTTGTCCTTTAGGTAAACCTGCATTTGCAAAGAATGACCGGACTTATTCTCGTAAATATAAACAGCGGTTTGTTCAGGCCATCTATCCGTAGGTGGCCTACAAGATGACGTAAAAAAACATACCATTAAAACATGGCAGACTATTAAATATAAAATTAAGTTTTTTTTCATTTTAGTTAGAATTTTAAAATTAAGGATTAGGGTTTAATACCTCCCAAAACAAAAATAAATCGGCCACATTGTCTTCGGTGGGATTGTTGTACATATTAATGATATTATTGTGCCATTGTATTTTGGTGTCTTGGCTTTTTCAAAATCACTTTTTGTCATTATATCCTGATATGCCTTAATCATATTGGTAACGGAATAAGGATTGTTTGGATTTTTTTGTAAACTTAAGGAAGGCGATGAAAGCGCCACTTTTACTGTGATTTGATTTTCCGGATTGGAAGTTTCTAACATTCCCTGCTTGCTACAGGAGAATAATAACAGGGCGAATAAGACCGCAATTAAGGTTCTCTTTTGGGGGGGTAAATAAGTTTTTCATACAATAAATATTTAAGTTCATAAGTAATTATTCATGGCTTTCTAAACCAAAGACTTTGAAGGCAAAGGTACAGTTCATTTTTTTGTTGAAAAAATGATCTTTGTCATTGAATAGATTAGCAGATTGTTTATTGTTTTTTGATTTTTTTTGCCTAAAGAATCATTCAGCGTAATATTATAATAAATACAGAATTATTTCGTCGGAATAAAAAAATTCAGAGCAAATTGATCGAAAAAGAGTATGTGAATAATTTTTTTGAAATGGATTTGTACCATTAAACAGGAGGCATACTAAACACTGCTACCATCTGTTATTAGGATGGCATCTGTGAGTTAAACTAAATATAATCATCTTCAAACATTAGCATCCTAAACATTAAGAAATAAGAGGAATTATTTGAGTCTCTAAAGCGTATTTTTAGAGGTGGTAAAACAAAAATACTTCGCTTTTGATAAAAACAACTTTATACTCTCAGATAATATCTGTGATTCACCGTAGTTCGTTCAATAAAATAGTAAAACATCACCATAGCAAGAAACCTCAAAAGGGATATGACAGATGGACTCAATTAGTAGCAATGCTTTTCTGTCAGTTTGCCAAAAGCCAGTCAGTTCGTGAAATTACCAATGGTCTGTGTCCGACACAGACCATCTTATCCATCTGGGGGTAAAAATAATTTTTTTTTTTAATCAATTATTTTATTTTTACCTCATAAGAATTATTTTTATGAAACAAAAATTCTCCTTTCATCTTATTGTATTAGTTTGTATTTCCTTTATTTGGGTATTGTATTCGTGTAGTAAGCAATATGAAAGGGATAAATCTGTTCAAAAAATTGAGAGTATTCTTAATAATACTGATGTCGCTTTTAAGAGATTAGCTTTTACAGAATTAAATGTAAATGAACAGGTGCAAATTCTTAAAGCACACCTACAGGATCAACTTTCTTCATTTAGAAAAGAGAGAACCAAATATAATTTTATTATTAAGGTTATGAATTCTATTACACCCAGTAGTATAGAGAAAAATTCTGATAATCAGACTAAGAATGCATTGTTAGAATATGAAGCACATCAGATTTTTTCTAAAGATGAGTGTTATTATCTTTTTTATAGCCTAGAAAAACCAGACATAAAAACATTAACTGCACCCGAGGGCTCTGCGGTTGAAGTAGGTGCTCCCGCTCAAAATGACTGTCATTGTAATTCTTCGTCCTTTTGGTCTTGTATATTTCAAAAGGATTGTAAAAAAGGTGCCTTTGACTGTAATCGTAAAGATAGTGGTTGTGGATGGCTTTTATCAGATGCATGTGATGGAAAATGTGTGGGGGATGAAGAAGTAGATATTTTGGAGTGACATATGGAAATTTAAACAATAATATGTGAGTAAAATATATTATATTAGTTTAAGTTAAACATTATGTAATTGATAAAAATTAAATGATAGTAAATCAAAGATAGTTCTTTATTAATATATAAGGAGTTACTATTGTTGCGTTTTAAGTTGAACAATTTCAGTTGGTTATAATTTTGTTCTTTGAAATATTGTAATTGGGTAGGCCGAAACGGTTTATTTATGGACATTTTCTTGAAAATGGAGATGCTTAAAATCTGTAGAATTTCGTGAAGACTTTGTTTGAGCAAAAATCGCTTCTTTGCAATGGCTACAAAAACGTAAACAAGTATGGCAATACGTACTTGTGTTTTTACCACATTTTTACTATGTCACCAAAAGGGTTTTATTTTTAAGTGTTGCCTTTATCCGCTTAAAAATTATTCTATCTGCCAACGATGTCTATTGAGTTTTGCGATCAGTAGCGGGTAAAGTAAAATTGTTGGTTAGCAAGATTGATGTTTTTCCCCTCTCCTGCTCTATGAACTTGATGTGTCTAATCTTTTCAGGAAAGTCTTTTTGTGCATAGTAATTGTTGAGCATGAGTGTTTGGCCGTAAATGACACCTTTGCTTTTTTCGACCGGGTGAGAGTACAATCTTCGATCGTTCATATTATCTTTTGCCTTGGTTACAAAGAAGGCTTCGCAGTGATGCATCTTTTAAAGTTGTCTGTAGCCAACGTATCCGCGATCCATGATATAAAAGCTATTAGCTTCGACCCGTATAAAATCCAAAGCATTTACATCGTGGTCTGAAGCATTAGAGAAGAGAATAAACTCCGGAATATTGGTTTTTAAATCAATCTGCGTATGCAGTTTGATACCGGCCTTTGTGCTGCGAAATGTAGCCCAATAAAATGTTGACAGACAGAGATCAATAGTTGTTGCGTCTATGGCAAACACATTGCCTTTGAGCTGCACTTCCAGTCCATCATCATTTAAGTAAAGTTGCTTGGCTTCTTTAATCAGCAACATAGCAAGATCCTGATAAATTTGAAAAGACCTTGTTTCATTGGCTCTTGTAACGGTACTCACAGATACCACGTTTCCAATGCCGACATGATACATTTTTTTTGCGTTTGCTTTTAAACACATCATGGTGTCAGTGATACTTTCCCGGTGGGTTAGCTGACCAAATGACATGCATAAAAATTGCTTCCAGCAAGTGAAATCCCTCACGCGATAATCGCCAAAGTACCTGTTTACAATGGTTTGAAATGATGTTGAGGATACAAGACCCACAATTTGAGAGAAAATATACTTACCTGAATTCATAATTATTAGACTATTAGGTAAATATAAAGTTTTAAATTCTTAATTTGAGCTATCTGAATAAATTCCGTATATTAGCGACTGAGAAACAATCAAATGGAAATATTTAAAGGACAAAATATCATAGACTTTGGGAAAGTTTTTCCAGACGATGCCTCTTGCCAAGCATATTTGGCTCAATTAAAATGGAAAGATGGTTTTACCTGTACGAAATGCGGACATACTTCCGGGTGTGAAAAATCAGGACATAAATACCATTGCTACAGATGTAATCATGTTGAGAGTGCCACTGCTGGTACACTTTTTCATAGAGTTCGTTTTGGTTTACGTAAGGCCTTTCATATTGTTTTTGAAATGGTTAATAGTAGTAAAGGAATGTCAAGTATTCAGATAGCCCTTCGCTATGGAATTCGTCAACCAACTGCATGGACATTCATGCATAAGGTTAGAAAAGCAATGGAAAGCAGCCAAAATTACCCTATGACCGAATTGGTTCATGTAGATGAATTCGTTGTAGGAGGTATGGAAGAAGGTAAGCAAGGAAGAAGTTATAATACTCAAAAAATAAAAGCAGTTGTAGCTGTCGAATTGAGCAAAAAAAGCCAAGTAAAACGTGTTTATATCAAGGCCATCGATGATTATTCTTCAAAATCTTTAACCCCTATTTTCGAGCATCATATTAGTCAATCAGCGAAAGTTATAACAGACAAATGGAAAGGGTACGCTCCATTAACTAAACAATATAAAATTGAGCAAATACCATCTAATAAAGGGAAAAACTTTACGCAGCTTCATATAATTATACATCAAAATTAAGTCATGGATACGCACGATACCAACACACGCTAGTAAGAAGCATATTAATAGGTATTTTGATGAATTCTCCTATAGAATAAATCGATCTCAACATAAGAATAACATTTTCCACAATATTATTCAAAGAATGGTAAAAGCTCAGCCATTAACATATCAATTATTAATACAGAGCTTAAATGGATAACTCAAAAAAATTTATTTATAGACAGAATTTCTTTAGATGCATTCCCTGCCGAATACAAAGAAGAATTAGAAAAAATTAAAATTTTCCTGAATAGTTATAATCTGCCTTTTTATGAAAAAATTATTCATGAAAATAAGTTTAAAGTGTCTCAGGTAATTATGCTCTTGCGAAATGCGGATAATAATTTAGATATTCTTCAATTTTGGGAACTGTTTTTCAAGTTCGAAGCATATTTATCAATTAGTCTTGCAATAGTCAGGAGAGGATTTGTTTTCCCTCATTTTTCAGATGGTTATCCGACTATAGAAAATCTATATCATCCTCTGTTAAGCCATCCTGTTAAAAACACTATTAAAATTGAAGAAAATATAATTATTGTTAATGGAGCCAATATGGCTGGAAAATCTACTTTTCTAAGGGCGCTTTCTTTATGCTTCTATTTGGGAAACATAGGGTTGGCAGTACCTGCACAAAAAGCGATTCTACCAAGGATTGATGATTTCTTTATCTTTTTGGATCATAAGGATAATATTAACAAATGATATAGTCATTTTATGCAGGAATTGATGAATTTGAAGGACGTTCTTATTGAAGCCCGAAATCATAAGAAATGTTTTGTTGTATTTGATGAGCTATTTACCAGCACTAACTATGAAGACGCTTTTGAATTAACAAAATCTACTATCCGCGGATTAAGAAATTTTAAAGACTCCATTTTTATAATTTCAACACATATAAATAAAGTGAAAGAAATTGATGATGTTAAAAGAAATCTTGTTCAATCTATATTTTTTCAATGTAATTTAAACGCTGATGGAGCCCCGGTATTTAATTATAAATTAGAATACGGCTGGTCTGAACTTCAGATTGGAAAAATATTGTATGAAAAGACCGGTATTTTAAAACTTCTATCACAAGATATGCATTCAATTGATTAGTTCTAAACAAACTAAACATTGATGCCATCCCGGAGGATGGCATCTGTGAGTTAAACTAAATATAATCATCTTCAAACTTAATCTTTAGGTTTATTATCTTCATTGGCTTTTGCAGCAGCAGCTTTTGCCTCGGCTTGCTTTCTTTTCTTTTCTGCGGCATAAGCGGCACGGCTATCCAAAGCTTCATTAAACAATTTATTCCATTTGTTATTTACATTCTGTTCTTTTAAGCCGGGATGTCCTGGTTCACCTGATTGCATCAATGCACCGGGCGCAGGACAGGCACGCACACATTCTTTGCAATAAATACATACATAAGGACTGTAGTGATATTCCTGCTTCCCGGTTTCGATATCCTGTGAAAACACAATAGCTCCCGGAGGACAAGCCATTTCGCACTTGCGGCACCAGATACATAGCGATTCTTCAAACACGATCAATCCGCGATAGTCGTCGGGGATATAAGTAGGCGCTACCGGAAAAGGTGTTGTTACCGGTTTCCTGAATAAATTTCCAATGGCATTAAAAAAACTCTTCATCAATCTGAATTTAAAATTTATGTTGTCATTTTATCGGGATGTGCAGGACAGGCATGGGTCATAAGAACCAATGATAGCCGGTGCGCTGGCATACTCATTGTTTTTAAATCCATGAACCATTGAAGGCACATTTGAAAAAGTTGGCGCTTTAATTTTCAGTCTCTCCAATATTTGTGTTTTATTGCCTTTGGCGTAATAAAACAGCTCACCACGAGGCGCTTCAACTCTGTTGATTGCCTCTCCATTGGGGAATCCTTTGAAGTCCAGAGCAATATCTCCTTCCGGTAATCCGTTGATCACGTTTTCTATTATTCTCATTGAAACATAGAGCTCTCTGAGGCGCACCATATTTCTTGCCCATACATCACCTGAATTTTCTGTTACTACTTCAAACCCTACTTCTTTCCAGGGCAACCTGTCTTCGGTTTCGTTTCTTACATCAATAGGCACACCTGCCGCACGTGCAAACGGCCCTACGGCGCTCAGGTGATACACATCTTCTTTGGTCAAAACGCCGACTCCTTTATTTTTAAGTCCTAATGTATAATTGTTGCCATAAATATCAACTAATTCATCCAACTGTGGCTTAAAGGTTTTTAATCTTTCTAAAATCATTCTGGCTACATCTTCACGCAGGTCGCGGGTAACACCGCCTACAATTGAATAATCATACTGAATGCGGTTGCCGCAAACAGCTTCCAACAGTTCCATACTGAACTCTCTGTAAGCCATTGTTTTCATAAACAAAGCTTCAAAACCTGAATTTTCAGCAACGTGAGATAAGCATAACAGATGGGAGTGAATTCTGTCAAGCTCAATCACCAGCATCCGCAGGTATTTTGCTTTTCGGGGAATATCCAGACTCATCATTCGCTCAATCACCTGTGAGTAGCAGGTGGTGTGCGAAATAGAACAAAGCCCGCAGACGCGCCCTACAACAAAACTCACCTGCCTGAATTTGAACTTGGAGCAACATGCCTGTTCTATACCGCGATGCACATAGCCCACATTTGCCTCGGCCTTGATAATTTTTTCGTTTTCGGTTGTAAACTTAAAATGCAGCGGTTCCAGCAATGAAATGTGCTGGGCGCCAATGGGTATTTCGTATTGTGTAGCCATAATTATTTTTTCTTTCTTAATGGAGCAGGATCAGAATCAACTTCAAGCATAAAACCTTTCTCGGCATTTTCTATTTCAATGCCTAATAAATCACTCAGTTCGGCTTCGGCTACCCAGGCAGGTTCTACCACCTCACGGATACTGGGTACCATTACATTGACATTGGCCTTAGTTACAAAAACGGTTTCGGCACAAGGGTAAGCATAATCGCAGAAGAACCATTGATATTCAATCTCGTCATTACCCAAATCCACACCATTCATGGTAATAAAATGATGCAGCTCGGATTTGTAAAATTCTTTTACATCCTGTTTTAATGTTTCAAATGTTGTTTCTATTTTGGTCATTGTTTTTAGACGTTAGATATTAGACGTTAGATATGAGATGTTAGATATTAGACGTTAGATGTTAGACGATAGACTATTAGCCAAAAACTTTTCCGGGGGCTATTCCTACGGCTATTTCGCGCCTGTCCACCTGACCGTTATTAATCTGCGGACTTCTATCCAGCCGAATCGATTTTTCAATATCTTTCGTTTTTTGTTCCAGTTTTGCAAGCGCTTCTACCACACCGGCAATAATCTGTTCGGGTCGGCAGCCGCAACCGGGTACATATACATCTACAGGTATATATTGATCCACACCACCCTCGCAATTATACATGCCACGAAAAACACCTCCTGAACAAGTGCAGCTTCCACATGCTACTACTACTTTTGGTTCCGGCATCTGAGAATAAATATCTACCAATCTTTCACGTGAGCGCTTGGTGACCGGCCCTGTTACCAACATGATATCAGCTTGTTTAGGGTTCCCGCTGTTTATCATACCGAATCTTTCGATATCATATTTTGGTCCCAAACAAGCCAGTATTTCAATGTCACAACCATTGCATCCGCCGGCATTGTAGTGCAGTATCCAGGGCGATTTTTTTCTGTATTTGTTGAGTTTCATTTTTTATTGGATTTTGTATCCTTTTTTAATTATTTTTTTCAGATTTTTTATAAAATATTAAACATGGTAAGCAACAAATTTGCAAACGCCAGTGGCAATGCTACCCAAAGACAAAAACGCAGCATTTGTTTGTAACTTACCCTCGCAGTGGAATTATCTAATGCATTGATATAAATGAATGTTAACACAACCAATGTCAATCCTAACCAAATATTGCTACCGCCAAAAAGAAAGACTAACAGATAGCAAAAAACATAGTCGAGCCATTTGGCAGTATAAATTGCTTCATAAAAAATACCTGAATATTCTAATTCTACACCACCAACCACCTCCTGGTGTGCTTCACCCACATCGAAGGGTGATTTTTTTAATTTAACCGGCAGAATTAACAAGAGTGCAACAAAAGCAAGCGGCATTTTAAAAAGCGGAGGAACTTCGCCGGCATATAAAGCCGAAATGTCAAAACTTCCGGTAAGCATGAATGCAGATATAGCAATGATTACTAATACCGGTTCGTAAGCCAGAATACTGATAGCTGTTCGGTTTGCGCCCAGGTGACTAAAAATAGAGCGTGTACTGAATCCTGCCAGAATGATAATGGCTGTTGACAATAAATGTAAAAAGATCACCAATATAAAATCTCCTCCCGTTATTAGTATGGCGAGTGCAAACCAAAGAGAGATGAAATGTATAATTCCCAGAAAGGCATGGGTACTGTGTACAATCATTTTCCGCTTATCCATGAGCTTTAAAAAATCATAGAAAGGCTGAAGAATAGGAGGGCCGATGCGGCGCTGCATCCTTGCCTTCACTTTTCGCTCGATACCGTAAATCAACCCGCCAATAAATGGCGCTAAAGCAATTAAAATAATTTGAACTACGATATTATTCATTTGATTCTATTTTACATTAATCAAAAATTATTTAAAAACTACATCAAAAATGCCATTAAGAGAATTGCCACAAAAAACAGTATTCCTATATATACGAAATATGGATTAGCCCTGTCAGTGGAGAAATAAAATGATGAAAAATTGTAATTCACTTTTTCGCCGCAGGCATATTCTTTAGCCCTGTCCACATTTTTGAAACGAACAAACAACGATATAATGATCCCTATCGGTAATAATATCAGCGTGGCCAGCATTGGGATTAAAGGCAGTTTTATGTTTTCAATTAACATATTAAAACCGCTCATATTAATTACTATCTCTGATTTTATTACATCTTCTGCCACCGGTGAAAAATAAGCCGGGATAAGCAGTGGCAGAAAAATGGCACACAACAGGATGGAATACAGTAAAAAATTTAACGGAGCCTGATAGAGTGCATGTATATTTTCAAATTTCACCTTATCTCTTTCCCCCGAGCGGGAAATCATTGCACCCAAAACTTTAAAGTAGAGTAATGACAAAACGGCGCTGCCACCGGCTATGGCTACCAGAATAAGCGCCCCGGCTAATTTCAGGCCGGCAGTGGTAAGCCCTGCGCCTACAAAACCAAGTGTTTCGATGCTGAACCATTTGCCAATAAACGCTCCGAAAGGGGGGAGTAACAGCGACATAAAACCAACCGCTACAACCAATGTAGTGTAAGGTCCCATTTCGCCAAGACGGCTCATTTCGCTGGTCTGCTTTACATGGAATACCTGCTCCATCACACCGGCATTAAGGAACAACAGACATTTAGACAATCCGTGGAAAAATATCAGCATTAATGCAGCAGTTGCCGCTACCGGCGAACCAATTGCAGCCATCAGAATCATCAATGCCAGCAAAGCAATAGTTGAATGAGCCAGTATCTTTTTGAAAGTATTTTGCGCCAGAGCGCCAATGGCGGCTGCAATAAATACAAAGGCAGTAAGTCCGATAATAACCAAACCCACATTCGTTCCTTTGATAGCCGGCGAAATTCTTAAAATTATGAATGGAGCAATCTTCACCATTGTGGAGGAGTGGAGCAATGCGCTCACAGGTGTTGGCGCTACCATTGCCCCAATAAGCCATTTACTGAAGGGGTATTGAGCGCCTTTGATCAGGCCGGCAATTGCAAGAAGCGCAAATGGCAGAATAATACCCACCGTAGGAGCATTGGCCAACAAACTACTGAACAAAGGCACGCCATATCCGGGTGTAAATATAGCGTAGGCAATAGCCCCAAGGATGGCCAAACCACCAATAAGATTCATCCAAAGCGCTGTAAGGGCATTCTGTTTTGATTCTGTATCCTTTCTGAACCGGATGAGCAGATAGGATGCCAGAGTGGTTAATTCAAAAAAGAAATAGAAATACTCCAGATTATCCGCAGCAGCCAGCAGGTTCATGGCTGCCATAAACCAGAAAATGGTGGAAAGAAAATATTTCTTGCGAAATTCACTGCAATTTTCCTGATCAATATATTTTAAGGAGAAAACAGCAATGACTCCACTCACCACATTTACCAGAATAAACATGAAAATGCTTAATTTGTCAACATAAAACTGTTGAAACTCAATGTGTGGCATCTTTGTAACCAAATACCCTAATACTCCGGCCTGAATGGCGGCCAAAGCCCACACCAGAATACTCCTTTGTAAAAACCCCTGAATAATAATATACGTAAGGAGTATAAAATCGGCAATAATTACAATCTTATCCACATATACAGGTACAGAAAATGTTATCGGATCATTTCCCGAGGTACCAAAGAGGTAGAGAGAAATAAAGGATAAAACAAAAGCTGTGAGTATTGTCAAAAGGCGTGCCGCTTTCTTAGGAGTAAACAATAATAAGAAACTGACAATTGCAGGAATTACAAACAAGCTACCAATCAATTGAGGCATATCGTTAGTATTTAATAATTATTAAATATGTACATACAAAGTTACCGCCGACGTGCCTTATAAACAGCCGGTAAAGTATGATATTAATCAGTAAACAGTTTGATTTTAAGCGTATTTATTGGCATTTAATCAAGTGTGTTTTGATGAATTGTTTCCAATAATCTGTATTTTTACCTACTATATCAATAAACAAATATTTTTCACTGTTGAACATTCAGGAAATTATTCAGAAATTTTTGGAAGGGATGGCTAACACTTCCTGGCTGGAATATATTGCGGTAGTTTCAGGAATAGCCAGTGTTTGGTATAGCCGTAAGGAAAATATTCTGGTATATCCTGTTGGGTTGATAAATACAACCATTTATATCTATCTCAGTTTTAAATATCACTTGTTGGGCGAGGCTTCGGTTAATTTTTATTATACGGTAATGAGCATTTACGGATGGATTCTTTGGGCTAAAAAAGACCAACAACAGCAACAAGTGGTAAACATAAAATTTTCTACAGCCAAAGAGTGGATTTATCAGTTGCTATTTTTAATCGCTTTCTATCTCCTGATTTTTATATCGCTTACTTACCTTAAAAAAGGCTTTGCCACAGGCGCCATACCCTGGGCCGATGCTTTAGCTTCTTCTACTGCCTTCACCGGTATGTGGCTGATGGCAAAAAAGAAAGTAGAAAGCTGGTATTGGTGGATTGCCACCAATATTTGTTCGGTACCGTTATATTTTGTAAAAGGTCTGGTATTCACCAGTGTTTATTATTTCATATTGTTGATTATAGCTTTCTGGGGGCTATCTGAATGGCGGCGTAAGGCTACTAAACTGAAAAATGATGGTTAAAAAAATTGTGATAATAGGCCCCGAAAGTACGGGGAAAAGTACTTTGAGCGAACTTTTGGCCAAATACTATAATACATATTGGGTGCCTGAGTATGCACGTGAATATTTGCTAAAACACGGCACAGATTATTCGTTTGATAACCTGCTGACTATTGCCAAAGGCCAGATTGAACTCGAAGACCATTTCGTAGAAAAAATAAAAGAAGAAAAAACCCTCTTAATCCCCAAACCGCTTTTCATTGATACAGATATGTATGTAATGAAAGTGTGGTGTGAGTTTGTTTTTGACCAATGCCATCCTTATGTGCTTAATGAAATAGTGCAGCGGAAATATGATCTCTATTTATTATGTAATGTGGATTTGCCCTGGGTGAAAGACGAACTCAGGGAATACCCCGATCTGGAAACCCGTGAAAGATTATATAGAATTTATAAGGATATTATGATAAACCAATCCACACCCTGGATAGATGTTCACGGAGGCTATGAACAGCGACTTCAAATTGCCATTGATGCAGTGGATAAGTTATTAATTAATCAATAACTGCCTGCACATCCCTGTCCGGACGAATAAAATTCATCTGCTGCATTATCTTTTTGCTTCTGGCAGCTACAAAGGGCGATATGGGTTTTACATTATATTTCACAGGATTAGGGAGGGCTGCCGCTATTGCTGCTGCCTCCTGCGCCGACAATTCACGGGCAGATTTTTTAAAATAGGATTGAGCCGCCTGCTCTATACCAAAAATACCCTTGCCTGTTTCGGCTACATTAAGATATACTTCCAGAATTCTTCTTTTGCCCCAAAGCTTTTCAATCATTATCGTAAAATAAGTTTCCAGGCCTTTCCTTATCCAACTGCGGCCCTGCCATAAGAAAACATTTTTGGCTGTTTGCTGGCTGATGGTGCTGGCGCCACGTACTCTGCCGGGCTTTCGTTGATTGTATTCCATTGCCTTTTGAATACTTTTCCAGTCAAATCCGTTATGATCGGGAAATAACTGGTCTTCGGATGCAATTACAGCGAGTTTTGCGTTTTGAGACATTTCAGTCAGAGGCACATACGATTTTTTTAAACCGTCTCCTTTTATCAGGCTCACAATCTGAGTGGCAGTTATGGGAGGGTTTACCCACTTTAAAGCAATAATGTACACAAATTGTGCAATAATCAGAAAAAGCGTCAGCCTCTTAAAAAACCACCATATTGATAAAAACTTACTTTTCATTATCAAATGCAATATAATGAAGCCTTTGACAATAAAGAAAACAAATATTAAGCAGGAAATTTATAAACCAGCAAACCCCAGATTAAAGCAATTGAAAAAGCAATTAAGATAATGCCGTTTAATCTATTGATATACAGTATATTACGAGGCGTTAATTTGTTTCTGATTTTCCCTGCCAGCATTACCTTGGTAATATCTGCGCTAAGGACAATGAGCAAACATACCAGAAATAACACAATTCTTTCCTGAATGGTATGGTTAATAAAGGTTGTGGAGGCCGTGAGCCAAAAGAGTATAACGGAAGGGTTTAAAGTGTTCATAAAGAATCCGGAAAGAAACATTTTCAGGTAGTCTCTTTTTCTGAAAGGAGTATCAACGAGTTTTCCCCTTCTGGTAAATTTGACCTTTTTAAAAAACAAAAAGTAAATGCCTATAATCATCAAAAAAACACTTCCCGAAATTCCTATTAGTTGCTTATGACTGCTGATTGCTTCAAATAATGCCGAAAAAACATTGCTGATGAAAGCTAATGAAAAGTCGGATGCGGACACGCCTGCTACAAAGGCAAGACCTCCTTTATGACCTACATTAATGCTGTGCTTGATTATGGAAAACAAAATTGGCCCCATAGCCAGACTTAATACAAAGCCCAATCCAATTCCTTTTAATAAGGCCTCAATCATTGTATCAAAGTAAGTAAATAATTATCAATACATCGGTTAAATTTTTCCTTCTGTAAGAAATTTGTTCCAGTCTTCCAGCATTTTTCCCTTCATTACCCGAGGAAATTTGTGCTGACTGCCTAATTTCCCTTTTAATTCCATAAATTTCAAAAACTGCTCTTCTGGCAGAATTTCAAGAAAAATTTCCTTGAGTGCACTGGTGCGCTCAGTAGCGTAATCATCGTTAATAGACTTTAATTTTTCATCTATAAAAACCTTTAGCGCCTCAGGATCGACAGTATTGTTAGTGCCGATATACCATTTATGGGCAAAAAGGTTTTCGAAAGGAAGTCCAACTACAGTATATTCGGGTATAGAAATATTAAAATGATCATTTGCTTCTTCAATAGCCCGATTCATGTTTTCTACACTTAAATGTTCGCCCACCAAGCTCAAAAAGTGTTTAATACGACCGGTGATTAATATTTCGCAAGTTTCCGTATTCAAAAATCTTATGGTGTCGCCTATCAGATACCGCCAACTACCGGCATTGGTACTCATCAGCAGGGCATAATCTTTACCCACTTCCACTTCATCAATCAGCTTAGCATCCGGTTTTTTAACAATATTGCCATCCGAGTCAAAATTTTTACTATCAAAAGGAACAAATTCAAAGAAAATATTATTGTTGGTAATTAGCTGCATTCCCTGCGTATTTTCTTTCATTTTGTATCCGATAAAACCTTCACTGGATAAGTAATTCTCAACATAGGTGATCGGCTTTGCCAGCAGTTTTTCAAATGACTTTTTATAAGGTTCAAAGGCAACGCCTCCATGTACAAAAATACCAAAATTTGGCCAGATGTCATGTATGGTTTCCAGTTTGTAATGTTCAATAATCATTTCCATACACATCTGACACCAGGCCGGAACACCTACAATGCAACCGATATCCCAGTCCTTTGCATGCTCCACTATCTCGTTTAACTTCTGGCTCCAATCCTTCATGGCAGCAATTCGGCCTCCCGGCTTATAAAATGTTTGAAACCAGAATGGTCTTTTTCTTGCCAGAATACCGCTTAAATCGCCTGCGTACCATCCTGCTTTTCCTCTTTCCAGATTGGTAGCTCCGCCCAACATCAAAAATCCTTTGGTAAGCGACATGATATTGGCATCCTGATACGAAAAAACACTCATTACCTGCCTGATATAGTTAATAGTATTGCTTCGCAACATATCGCTGGTGATGGGGATGTATTTACTGGCTGCTTCTGAAGTGCCCGAGCTTAGGGCATAATATTTTATTTTACCCGGCCAGGTAACATCAGGATTGCCGTCAAGTGTTTTTTTCCACCATTGGTTGTAAATGCTGTTATAGTCATGCACGGGAACCAGTTCCTGAAAGCGTTTTTCGATATTTTTGTTGAAAAGTGCGTCATCAAAATGGTATTTCTGACCAAACTCAGTAAATTTTGCCTTTTTTAAGAGTTTTTTCAAAACTTTCTTTTGCTGGCTCTTAGGATTGCTAACAGGCAACCTTAAGGCAGTGGCGAGTGGTTTGGGAATTTTCAGATCAATTATTGATGCCATAAATTGTTTTCAAATCTCTATTAAAAGTAAGAAAAAATTAATATCAATCAAAAGAACCTGCAATATACAATCAGGGTTTTTGAAAACCTGAAAATATATTCATTACAAGGAGCCGGCTTTTTGCTTTTTGAAGAGGTTTCCCTTATCAGTTAAAATGATAAAAAAGCCCTGATAAAAACGGTTTCAGGGCTAAAGATGTACTATGCAAAATTGTACTTTGACAATTTTATAATTCTTTTACCTTAAAGTTTTTCCATCTTACTTTTATGCCGCCTCCATCATGAATTTGTAAAGCAATAAAGCCGTTGCCTGCCCCTATTTTTGCATCTTTGAGGTGTATCATTTCATGCCCGTTGAGCCAGGTGGTTACTTCGTCATTAATCACCTTAATCTTTAAATTATTCCATTCTCCCTGTTTCAACCATTTTTCATCTTCAGGTTTGGGTATTATCAGCCAACCCCTACCATAAGACTCATATATGCCACCGGTGTGCTGATTAATAGGCGCTACCTCTACCTGCCAGCCACTTATTTTTACCCCTTCAATGGAAGAGCGGAAAAACACACCACTGTTACCATTGGCTTCCTGTTTAAAATCAACCGAAAACTCAAAATTTTTGTAGGGTTTATTGGTAGATAGGTAGCCGTATTGTTTATCGGGGCCGCTTTCGCACACTAATTCACCTTTGTCAACATACCATTTTTCGGTACCATGGATGGTCCATCCGTCAAGGTTTTTGCCATTGAAAACAGGCGCAATCTTTGGGCTGCAGGAATAAATTGTGGCTAATAATGCAATAAAAAGAATTTTGTAAGGCTTTATCATAATAATTGATTATATTTTTCAAAAAATATTATTGGTATCAAAATAATTTCCGCTAAGATACAAGAGATTTGTCGAAGTATATTGGTTGGTTTTTTATTTTACCGGTATTTCGTTAATAATTTTCAATTAAAACCGATTTAGGGAAAATGGTTTATTATTGTTTTTTAATTTTACAATGTGGGATTATTTGCTAAAATAAGTAACCGGGTTTTATTTATTATAAATATCATAGTGGTAGCTGTTTTTTTGTTTGCCTGTCTGAACTGGTATTTCAATCCACAGCACCTGCCATTAGTCTCCTTGTTGGGCTTGGCTTTTCCGTTTTTGTTGCTGTTGGTTATGTTTTTTATGGTTTGGTGGATTTTTGTAAAGCGCAAGTGGGCTTTGCTGTCTGCCATTGCTATCATTCTGGGGGGGCGCGAAATTGTGCATTTCTTCGCTTTTAACTTCAATTCAGGTTTTGTTGAAATAAAGAATCAAAACGACATTCGAATAGCTACCTGGAATGTTGCCCGTTTTATTGAGCAGCGAAAAAACAACAATCCCGGTAGTCAGGCAAGGTATAAAATGTTGCAACAGATAAAAAAAACAGATGCAGATATACTTTGTCTTCAGGAGTTTGCTTCATCTCCCAATGCAGACTGGTATAATAATATAATAGCCATTGGAAGGGGCTTGAACTACCCTTTTTATTATTTTCCTCATTTTAAGGATGGAAATCCATTGAACAGTGGGAATGTAATTTTTAGCCGTTTCCCGATTATTGACAGTGGTACAGTGCGCTTTCCAAGACCTACGCTACCGGAAGCCTTGGTTTTCGTAGATATTAAGCGAGGTGGAAAAATGATTCGAATTTATACCACCCATTTACAGTCCAACCAGTTTAAAAAAGAGGACATTTCAAAAATCGAGGAATTGAAAGGCGGAAAGAGTTTTTGGGGAAATTTTCCACACATTTTTTCCAAATTGTCTTTTGCCATCAGGCAGAGGAGTGTTCAGGCAGATATGGTAAACGATATCATGAAAAACAGCCCTTATCCGGTTGTTTTCACCGGCGACTTGAACGATGTACCTAACTCTTATACCTACCATCAGGTAAGAGGAAAACTGAATGATGCTTTTTTGAAAAAGGGATTTGGTATCGGTCGTACCTTCAGCAGTATATCCCCCACCTTAAGAATTGATTATTTTTTCTATGATAACAATTTTCGTTTGCAGCAATATAAACGGGTTTTATCCAATTATTCGGACCACTACATGCTGGTCAGTGATTTTGAATTGATTCAGGAAGCTAAATAGCTGAAACGGTTTTAATTCCATTATTTTTGCAACTTCACAAAACAACAGAATTTTCATGGGTGATTTGAAAATATACAATTCATTAACCAGACAAAAGGAAACATTTGAGCCAATAACTCCGGGTTATGTTGGCATGTATGTGTGCGGTCCCACGGTTAGCGGCGAAAGCCATCTGGGGCATGCCAGACCTTATGTAACTTTTGATGTGGTATATCGCTATTTGAGCCATTTGGGTTATAAGGTAAGATATGTAAGAAATATTACCGATGCAGGTCATTTTGAAGAAGAAGGACGCGAGGCAGAAGATAAAATTTCGAGTAAAGCAGTGCTTGAAAAATTGGAACCAATGGAACTGGTGCAAAAATACACCAATCTTTTTCATTGGGCGATGAGGCAGTTCAACAATATTGAGCCATCTATCGAACCTACTGCTACAGGACATATAGTGGAGCAGATAGAAATGATTAAAAAACTGTTGGCAGAAGGCTATGCTTACGAATCAAATGGTTCTGTGTATTTTGATGTAAAGAAATATGCATCCAAATATGATTACGGAAAGTTGAGCGGGCGAAAGATTGAAGACCTGCTGGAGACTACCAGAGAGTTAGAAGGGCAAGAGGAGAAAAGAGATGCTGCTGATTTTGCCTTGTGGAAGGCAGCTCCTCCACAGCATATTATGCGATGGCAAAGTCCCTGGGGCGAAGGATTTCCCGGCTGGCACATTGAGTGTTCGGCAATGGCTACAAAGTATCTGGGCAAGCAGTTTGACATTCATGGCGGAGGAATGGATTTGCAATTTCCGCATCACGAGAGTGAAATTGCACAAAGCACTATATGTAACCATACTGCACCGGTTAAGTACTGGATGCATAACAATATGATTACCATCAACGGGCGCAAGATGGGTAAGAGCTATAATAATGTTATAAAATTAACAGAATTATTTAGTGGCAACCATCCCCTGTTGAGTCAGGCATTTCATCCGATGGTGGTGCGGTTTTTTATTTTACAAAGCCAGTACCGTAGTACACTCGATTTTAGTAATGAAGCTTTGCAGGCATCAGAAAAGGGCTTAAAACGACTCTTTGATGCCTATGAAAATATGTTAAAACTTAAAGAAAGAGTGGGCGAGTTGACGGATAATGCCGGTGATGCAGACCTGGATGCAAAGGTAAGAAGGTTAGTAATGGAATTGGAAGGGTTTATTAATGATGATTTTAACACCGCAAAGGTATTAGCTAATATTTTTGAATTGGTTCCAATAATCAATGGTATTAAAGATAAGACGGTTCCTTTTAATGCCTTATCAGTTGACACCTTTAATTTGCTTTCTGCTCAATTGAAATTGTTTCTCTTAGATATTTGTGGCCTGCAATCAGTAACAGAAGCCGATAATGAAAAACTGAAGGAGGTAATGAATTTGTTGATAGAAATTAGAAAAGAGGCACGGAGCCGAAAAGACTTTGTTACTTCAGATAAAATTAGAAATCAACTTCAGTCCATTGGTATTTCCTTAAAAGATGAAAAGGATGGAACGATGAGTTGGAGTATTTAATAGCCAATCAATATTTATTTCAGAATCCTTCAACAAAAAACTCACCTCATTAAAAAATTGCATTGTAGTGGCTAAACTTTGGGCAAGTATTAAAAAAGATTGGAGAATTTTAATTCGCGACCGAGTTGGTCTTGCATTAATGTTCATCATGCCCATTGTTTTAGCCATTGTTATTGCCTCGGTGCAAAACAGTACCTTCGAATTGGTAAACAATAAAAAGATACCACTGCTGATAGCCAACAAAGATACCGGCGCAGCCTCCAAAGAGCTGGAGGCAGCACTGGAAAAAGGAGGAATGTTTGTAATAAAAAAGATACCTGCCGGTGATGATGCATTAGTAAAAACCGGTATTGAAAAAAAGGAAGCTTTGGTAGGATTGGTAATCCCTAATAACTATACACATGAAGTAATGTTAAAAGCCGAAAACGTAAGCGAGCAGGCGTTGCAAGGCGTTTTGGCAACGAGCACAGGTATTGATACATCGGCTAAAGAAAATACAGCCACGCCTCTTACTCTTTATTATCATCCTGTGCTACAAAATTCTTTCAGGCAGGGTATTGATGAGGCATTAAGCAGTGTGTTGCAAATTGTGCAAAGTAAATATATTGTAAGGCAGTTATACAGTGGAATAAATGATGATGCGACTATCCCTGTCAATTTGGAGCAGCAAATTCTTACCAATCAAACCCCTGTTCGTCAGCTTCCCGTGTCAAAAGGTAGTACAGCAGTAGTGCTCAATGCTACCCAGCACAATATTCCGGCATGGACGGTTTTTGCGATGTTTTTTATCGTTATTTCTTTGGGAAGCAGTATTGTAAGGGAGAAAACGAGTGGTAGCTTTTTAAGGCTGAAAACCATGCCCACTTCATTAGCGGTTTCGTTCGTTGCAAAGCAAATTACTTATGTGCTGATTACGATTTTGCAGGCAATTGTCATTTTTGGTATAGGAAAGTGGTTGTTCCCAAAAATGGGTTTGCCGGCGCTCAATTTTCCGGAAGATAAGTTAGGGTTGCTTTTTGTGATTTTAATTTGTGGGTGGTGTGCTGCTAGTTTTGCGATGTGTATCGGTATTTTGTCCAAAACACAGGAACAAAGTAATGGAGTGGGAGCCATTTCGATTGTGCTTTTTGCTGCTATTGGAGGGTTGCTGGTACCATCGTTTGCCATGCCCGAATCGTTTCAATCAATCATGAAGTTTTCACCACTGCATTGGTGCCTGGAAGCTTTTTATGGTTTGTTTCTGGAGGGAGGAAGGCTTAAAGATGTCTATTTCAGGGTAATTCCGATTCTTGGCATTATAGTTGTTTTTCAGATGATCGCCTGGGTAAGTATGAGAAGGCAGCGGTTAATATAGTAGATTTGTCTGATCTAATGCTACCATTAATAGCTGCCCTTCACTTTCTGTCTAAAGTTTTCATTCTGATACCCCTACATTATCGTATAATTAATTGCGCTATTTCAATATTTCAGCCAATTTTTGATGTAATGCTATACCACTTAAATTTCTTGCAATAATAATGCCTTGAGGATCAATTAAAAAATTTTGCGGTATTGCAGTGATGCCATATAGATGCGCCACTTCATTATCCCAATATTTTAAATCGCTAACATGCGACCATGTTAATCCATCTTTATGAATAGCATCTAACCATTTTTGTTTTTGTTCTTCTTTGTCTAATGAAACACCCAGAACAGTAAAATTTTTATCTTTAAATTGATTAAATGCAGCTACTACATGAGGGTTTTCTTTTCTACACGGACCACACCAACTCGCCCAAAAATCCAACAACACATATTTTCCTCTAAAGTTGGAAAGTGAAACCGGCTTACCTAAAGTGTCATTTTGTGTAAAGTTAGGTGCCGGTTTTCCAATAGCTATTTTTTTAGCCAATTCAAGAGCATCATGCAAGGCCACTCCATTATCCGAGTTTTTTAAATTAGTTGCCAATGCGTTAAATAAAGGTTCAATTGTTTCTACATTAATATCATAACCGGCTGCTTCTTTTAAAGCTTGTAAACTAAAATAAGATGATGGGTTTTCTTTTACGAAATCAAGCTTGGCTTTTTCTTTTGCCTCGTTGATAGCTTCCATTTTTTGCTGTAGCGTTTGAATCGCTTTTTCATCCTTATCTTTTGCTTGATACAATATTCTTCTTTCTTCTTGTAAAGATGTTAATTGCTTATCATACACCGCTAAATAATCATTGTACTTCTTATATGCAGCTTGCAATGCACCGCCTTTTACCGTAGCATTTTCAAAAACTTTATCAAACTGAATATTTGTTTTTTTATGAGCAGGATCTGCATAGAAAGTAATTTTTTCTAAAGGATCTCCGGTACGTTTAAAAAAGGATCTTCCATTATCAGAATAAAACAACATCATCATTGTAGGTTCTTCGATATTCCCTTGATATAGCAGACTGTTATTTTTGAATACTGCAGAATCCAATACCAGTTTATCATTGGTAATATATCTTATAAAAACTTTAGCCGCTTTGGGTATATTTTTCCCGTTAACAGCAATTATCATATTTTTTTGCTGTGCCATAGCTGCAAAACTTGCTGTCATTATTAAAAGTACAATACTAATTTTTTTCATCTTTATGAATTTATAAAGCTTTTGCTCTTTCTACCAAAGCATCGGCAATTTTTTGGATTTTTGAAGTTTCATCTTCAGCAATTGCACGTGCTGCTAATGCGGCTTTTACTGCTTCTTTTTTCTTTTTTAAGGTGATACAAATTTCTGCAAATGTTCCCTGATTAGAATAACTGTTAGGATTTAGTTTTACAGCTTGCTTGGCCAAAACATAACACTGTTGTATGTTTTGTGCATTACCCACATTTAGTTTTGAATTAGCATATCTTCTGGCTATAAAGCTTAATTTTTCATCTTCGTTTTTCAAAATACCTTTACGCAATTTATTCGTAAGTGTTGTAAACTCTTTTGCAGTACCATTAGTACCAGCCCATTCAGCCTTAAACATGGCTGCATCGATATTTAATTGTGGATCATTTTGGTTTTCAAAAAACGTCAACCCTGCATTAAACTTATCCAATTGCTTTTCTCTGATATAACCATACATATCATAACGCAATAATTGTATTTCCTTTTGCAAGAAATCAGCTGGTGCAGCTATCGATTTAAAATAATTTTTATTTGCATTAAAAAATCTACCGTATTTATCCTGGCTATTTTTAGCCATCATTTTAATAGTTTCCCAACCGGCAGGTGTTTTTAAAAATGAATCATTTGCTACGCTATCCAACGCCTTCATACCCATTGTAGCTTTTGACTGATCTACATTATTCATCACTTGAATATAGCGTAACAGAAAAAATGAATTACGATTGCCTGCGGCATATTCAGCCACAATATTTGGAATTTGATACTCCGAATTATTTGCTTTTTCGGCTTCTTTTAAAAATAAATCAGCTTCCATACGTGATTGGGTACGATATATCAAAGTACCTTTATCATCTAAAAACAGATACGTAGGAAAACTTTTTATTTGATATGCTTTAGCTATGTCAATACCTTCGCCTGCCTCACAATCTACCTTGATGTTAATAAACTTACTGTTATAATAATCGGCTACTTCTTTTTTATTAAAAACATTGCTCTCCATCCATTTGCAAGGCGCACACCAGGTAGTATAACCGTCTAAGAAAATTAATTTATTATCTTGCGCAGCTTTTTCTTTTGCTTGTGCAAAATTTATTTTTTGAAAATCAATATGTTCTTGTCCAAACAATATAAAGGATTGGGCTAAAAAGCAAATTGCTATGAATATATATTTTTTCATTATTTATGTTTAAAATTAGGGCTTAACAACTTTTTTAATAGGTCTTGTAGATATAAATCCTGCTGTATTATCTGCACTTTGGCTTAATATATAATAACCATGAAAACTAGGATTACTATGGTAGTCAAAAGTGTAAAACTTCTTATTAGGTGCAGATGCTGTACCACCATTAATAGTAGTTGAAGATAAATGATAAGAACTAGCGCTTGATGTTATTGGTAATGCGGTTCCATTTTCAGCTAAAGCATCATTTACAATTTTTAAATTATCATCTAGTAATTTTAATTCATCTACCGCTGGTAAATACCATCCTACAGTATGTCCAGGAGATGCTTTATACTCATAAGCATACATAAATGCACTGGATGATGCATCAAGATTTAGCCCTAACGATTTTACACGATTTACTAATGCCAACGTGTTACCCTCACCATCTGTGAAACTTGGAGTGAAGAAATTAGCACCTACAGCACCAAATTTTTTCAATATATGATCCAATGCAATAATTTTGGCTTCCTTGATATTTGAAGGATTTACCCAAAATACAATACCTGTAGGTTTATAGTTGGCATCATATTCCACATCACCTATTTCATAATAAGTTTTAGGTGCTTTTAATGTAAACGGAATAGAAATGGTTTTTGACGAACCATTATATTCCGCTTTAATTTTTATTTCACCTTTTCTAATGATTGTAGTTGCAGCAAAAAAATCAGCTGGTGCTTTAACTGTTAATACATTGTTTACAAAACTTACATTCCAGTCGCTAGGTGCAGCCACTAAACTTAGTGTAGCACCATCAGTGCATTTTATAAGTGAAGTGAAGCTTTGCCCTTCCATTGCATCAATACTTTTTATTTCAGATGATAAATAAATAGAAGTTGATACATTGTTTTTAGGATGATTTTTCATAAAATCCCACATCAATGGCATGATATAATACCAGCTAATACCATGTCCTTCACCAACGATTGTAAAAAATTCAATATCAGCTTTTCCTCCATTCCATTTAGTAGTTAAGTATTGCTTATAATTATCTATCTTCAACGTATCACTTGTTACAGCATCTGAAGAAAAATAGCCACCTACTTTATTTGCCCAGATATTAATATTGTTTAAAGCAGCACTATACACCACAGTTGCATCATCTTTTCCATTAAAGGCTCTAATAGGAACCACCCTTGAAGGATTAGGATTAGATGAAAGCGCCATTTGACCAGATACTGGTACAGCAGCTGCAAATACATCTGAACGGTTTAATGCCAATGCAAATGAAAAAATAGCGCCACTTGAATGACCGCAAGTATAGATTCTATCTACATCCGGTGCAGGTGTATGATTTTTAAAATAAGCTACCATTGAGTCCACAAATGGGAAATGATAGTCATTGTTTTGCCAGTTTACCGCTGCTCCGGTATCTTCTCCCGCAGGAAATACTACGATACAGTTTTCTTTAATTGCCAATTGGTTTAACGGATTGCTTAAAGAAACACCTTCTAATGGATCTACACCGGTACCATAACTTCCATGAAAGTTAAAAATTAAAGAAATAGGTTTTGTTCTATCGATAGAAACCGGCATAAAATATTTGAATCTGCGTTCCGTAGTTACGCCATTGTACGTTACCATCATTTTAATTTGATTGATACCCGGTAATAAAGCTCCAGCGGGACTACCGGGTGTGTTATCGCCTTTATCAAAATTATCTACATTTACGTCTTGTTTGTTTTGAGGCAAGTAAGCACTCGTATCTTTCATACAAGATGAAAAGACAAGTAATGTGCTCAAAAACAATATAAAAAATTTGTTCATGTGTATATTTTTTATTTTTTAAGAGATTTTTTTTAGTGGCATTAATTTAATTAAATATTATCTAATACCGCTGCGCCACCATTTGACTTACCATCTCTCCAATGTGTTTGATATTTTATTTTTACATCCACAGGAATACCCGAAACCCCTTCGTATTTATTTTTAAGCGTAAGTCCTAAACTTACTTTATCCAAATTAAATACTAGCACATCACCTTTATTTTCTTCACCATCACCATTTGTATTATTTCCGTAGCGAGATACGCCCAGAATCAAAGTATTTTCTGTTCTTGACACTGTCATACTAGTAATAACCGCATCTGCTCCATAACCCAATGATGTTAATGACAATACCGCATTGTTTTCATTAGGAACACTATTTGATTTTATATCCAGAATATTATACTTGTACAATTTATTGCCATTTGTAAAGAATGTATAGGGTGAGGTTTTCATATTGTAAAACTTAGAAGTTGCTGTAGCTACGCCACCACTTACTTCGCCGGCAAGCGAATATTTTGTACCTGTTTTTCCTAACAGTAAAAACCTCAAATCATTACCAGGCGTTTTTAACACTGCAAAAGATGTTCCAGACTGGCTGGTAGCAGAACCATAAACTAAATCGTGCCCCGGAAACTCCTTAACATCCGTTGTAGGAATTGCATAACTGGTACCATAACTAGAGTAAGCAAATCTACCATATACTTTATCAAAAACAATAAAGTAACCCAATGAATATCCATGCTGGAAAAGATTATTATTAGCAGTAGGAATCATATCATCATAATATCCATAAGCCGAAAAATAACCATTTGTACCATACACACTTTTCTTATTATAGTAAAAACTGGGTGTCCAAACAGATGGGGATAATGTGGCAAAATACAATGCACCCCCTGAAATTAATTCAAATTCGGTTAATTGCTGAAACCCTGTACCATAAGCGTTGCTTCTCCAAATACTAATACCTTCTGTGAAAAATTCAGGCTTATACCCTTCCGTATTAGGTGGCGGGTAAGAAGATACACCTGTAAAAGCTTCACCAGTCAAATAAGGGGTTGCATCAGGATCCAAAGTACGCTTATCAATTAATGCCAACTTATCATCTGTTTGCACCATTACTCTTCCGTATCCGTTCACAAAAGGATAACATTGTACTCTGGAAGCTTCTGCCATTAAAAAACCTAAACGCTGTGGATTTGTGCCCAAAGGATGTCCGTATCTTGATTCAAAATAGTTAATTGCCCAACTTGCCGGTTTATCCAATCGTAAGTAAGATAGTTCTGCCTTACCTTTTGATTTACTTAATACCATTATCAAGTTTCCGGCAGTAGAAGATGATATATTTAAATTAAAACGCACATATTTTTTAACACCTGTTTCTTTATCTTCTACAATAAATCTTGAAATTTTATTGCCTGGTAATAAATCAATTTTTACTTTTAAATCCAAGGCATTAGAAATTATTTTATTATCTATCTCCCAAGCATAATTAAACTTGCTGGTATCACTATAAAGTGTGCCGGTAAGTTTTGGAGATATGGTTAAACTATCATCCACATCTCTTGCATATTGCTCATCTATGCCCGCAATCGTTAATTCATTAATTGCTTTATAATCTTTTGCGCTGGTACCAAGATCCTTGTAACAAGAACCCAATATTAATACCGAAAACGCTAATAAAAATATAGTAAACTTTTTCATTTTTCTTTTTTAGTATTCATTGTTATTGTTGAGGTACCAATCTGTCAATATAAATTCTAGCCCCTGTTTCATCATCAAAAGTGGGGATAGCATTTAGATAATTTGATAAACCCTGAAAATACTGACGACCTTCATTATTGTAATCAAAGGGGCAAGATTCCACATTAGCAAATCTTTCGTTGAATGATATTAAGATTTTCCATTTTTTAGGATGGTAGAATCCTATGTAATTTAGCCTTAACGGGTCTTTCCACCATACAGGCTCTGATAAATAATTATTGATATTCAAATATACTCTTAATCCATCTTTCATTCCCAAATCAAAATCATCGCTCGGCATCATTTCCAATGCTATGCGCTTATCTTCAGGGTTAGTAAAACTAGAGCTAAGTTTCCCTTTGTACACAACAATTTTTAAAGTATCCGAAAATTTACCGGCTTTAAAAGTTTGGGTTTCGGATATGGGTGCATAATGCACGCCTTCCACTGCTGTAGTAGAATCGGCTGCTACTTTCACTTTGTAGGTTCTATCGGTAGTTGACGGCGTACCCAAAAACTCCACAACAATTTTGGCAGTATCTACTTTAATGGAATCTGCCTTCATACCAAAAGAAAATGTGTATTTATTACTAAAAATCATTTTCTTATTAAAATCCAATGTGTAATATTTAAACTGGATTCTATCTTTATCTTTATATACATTATCTATACTTTGACTGCATGATGCCAAAAGCATTATAACAGACAATATCATGGTTAATGTTATTATATTTTTTGATTTCATAACGCTATTCATTTTTAATTTCTATTACCGGTTTCTATTTCTTTTAGCGGCATAGGGAATACAAATATTTTATCGCTAGGGGGTACTACACCTACGATTCCACTGCTAGTAGGTACGCCCATATTTAAACGCTTGTACATATACAATAATTGTCCTTCGCCAATAAACTCTCTTTTTGCTTCCTGGGTTATATAATCCATCGTTAAATATCCCCAATTGGTATTATTTCTAATTCTATGATTTCTTAAAGTATTGATATAAGACTGTGCTTTTACGTCATCCTTACCTAAATAACATTCAGATAAAATCAAATACATTTCAGATAATTTTATCATAGGCATTTTAGGGAAAAACTTTACTTTATTGTCCACATTGAATTTTGTAAAATTTCCATTTATTACAGAAAACCACTTGATATAACGCACATCATCATTATTTCCTTCATACATGGTAGAAACATTTACAAAAGGTAAATAAGCGCTGCGGCTGGATGTAGAAGTAATTTCGGGATAATGTAAATAAATGGTATAGTCCGATAAGTTTTTATTTCTTAAAGAAAAGATGTGCTCATCTGAAAAAAGAATATCTATTTCTTTTTCGGATTTATCGGTACTGGCAAAATCAAGTAATCTAAATTTTCCTGATTCTACTACTTCTTTGGCATATTGAATGGCACTGTTTTTATCGCCACGCATCAAACTTACTCTGGCAAGCATTGCTTTTACGCTGTACAAATTCATTCGGGCTACATATTTATCAGCACTGTTTTTATCCACCATTGTATAAGGAGCGACTCCGTTAATAGGGTCATTTACTAAATATTTTTCAGCTTCTTTTAAATCATTCACCACCAATTGCACATTTTCTTCTACTGTATAAATAGGCGGCAAGGATACGCCAAACACTGTATTATAGGGTATCCCCTTAGCTTTAGGTTCATTTTTAACATCAGGACAAAACATTCTGATTAAATCAAAATGCAAATATGCTCTTAATGCATAAGCCTCGCCTAATACTTGATTTTTCATTTCGGAAGAAAGTACATTATCTGTTTTACCCGCCCATTTGATAATATTATTGGCACCACTAATTGCTGCATACATATTTCTCCAAATAGCTGCTATTCGGGATTGAGATCCAGCATCTTCATAATCATAATTTTTTAGCTTTTCATACGTAGTAGATACGCCATCATAATTATAATATTGCGCCAATAAATCTATATTTTCCATTGTAAGCGATTGGCCATATAAGTTGGACGCAGCCATAGCGCTGTAAACACCAGCCAATGCCTCGGTATATCCTTGTGGTGTACTAAACATTTTTTCTTCGGTAACTTTATCGGCCAAATCTACATCTAACCATTTGTTACATGAAGTCACCAACACTACCGATATTAATAATATGAATATTTTTATCTTCATAACTTGAATTTTAGAATGTTAAATTAAGTGCCAATGAAAATGCTTGTGCAAATGGATATGCTGTACCGCGCTCCATTTTTACGGTAGAAATTCTAAACAAATCACTGGTAGTTAATATGATTTTTGCACGTTCCAATCTATATTTTTCGATATTAGATTTAGGTACTTCGTACGATAAAGACAAGGTTTGTAATCTTAAGAAATCATTGTTTTGTACTAATCTGGTAGTTTGATAAGGCGGCGCCGTATCATCGATTCTTTTAAACAATGCTACATCTCCCGGCTTTTTCCATCTATCGTATAATACGCGTTTATCAGCATTATAATAAGGAGATGATCCTTCTACCTTTTGAGCTAATGTAGAGTTATAAATTTTTGCTCCATACTCATACGCTAAAATAAAGTACAAATTAAATCCTTTGTACAATAAATTAGATTGGAATGTACCCATCCAAGTAGGATTAACATCACCTACAATAATCTTATCTTTAGGGTCATACACAAAAGTCAAATCGCCATTTAATTTTCTGAAAATTTCATTTCCGGTTGCGGGATCTATACCTAAAGATTCTACCACCATCAATGCACTTTGCGATCTTCCGGCCTGATAAGTTCTTAATGGTTTAGCGCCGGTTACATTTTCCAATGAGTTAGCTTCCTGATTCATAGCTTCCAAAGCATTGGATAATTTTTTTATTTTGTTTTTGTTTGTAGCCGCACCCAATGTAAAGTTCCAGCTTAAGCCATCTCTGTTGCCTTGAATGGCATTAAAACGCAATCTGGCGTCCAAACCTCTATTTTCCATAGAGCCCAAGTTTTCGGTATAGCTTAAAAATCCTGTAGATGGCGCTACATCTATGGGTAATAAAAGATTTTGAGTTTGCTTGATATATGCATCAATATTTAATACCAATAAATTTTTAAGCATGGTTAAATCCATACCTATATTGTTTTGAATGGTGTTTTGCCATTTCAAAGAAGGATTTCCGTAACCAATTACTTGTGCGCCATAAACACCATTATATTCATAGGCTGAGTTGTATTGATATTTAGTAATGGCCTGATCTGCCGAAAAGTTTACTGAACCGGTGCTACCTGTAGAAGCTCTTAATTTAAGCGTACCATCGTAGTTCCACCATTTTTCTCTGTTTACGTTCCACGCTGCACCAATAGACCAAAAAGGAGCAAAGCGCGAATCTTTACCAAAACGACTGGAGCCATCGGTTCTAAATGAAAGGTCAACATAATATCTGCTATCATATCCAATATTGGCATTTGCAAAAAAGCCAATCATTTTTGATTTATCAAAATAGCCTGTAGGTTTTGAATTTTCTTTAAACTGCTGTGCATACTGAATGAAATTCATATTATCACTTAAAAACCCTGTAGCTGTATAACCATCACCAATACCTGATACTGTAGCCACATTAGAACCGATACCAAAGTTGGTAGAAATTTTATCGGCAAATGTATTATTATAAGCAGCCGTAATGGTGCCATCAAAATTTAAATCGCTTCTGTTACCTATCGTATAGCTACCCTTTTTATTAGCGTCCGTTTCTCTATCAAATACAGACGATAGTGGCGATAAGTACTGTTCGGTTTTTGTAGTTTTTTTGCTTAGAGAAGCTCTACCGGTAACTCTGAAGTTAGGGTTGATACGCCAGTCGATATTAAAATTATCCTGAAACTCGGTATATTTATTAATATCAGTATTTGGCAAACTTGCATTAACCATTGGGTTTACACCATTATTAAAAGCAAAGTTTCTAATAATTTGACCCGTGAAATCATAAATTCTTTCTATTGGGTTTTGTAAAGTATAGGTAGAAAATGAGCCATAAGGTGAGTTAGAGCCCTCTACATTATTAACAGTTAAATCGTTTCTGATTAAAAAATCTTTTTTTACGTAATAGTTAAAACTAACGTTGATGCCATAACGCTCACGCCCCGATCCTTTCATTACCCCTTTATCATTATCATAATTAAGGTTAATACCATATCTGAAAGTTCTATCGCCACCTTCTACAAAAGTATTGTAACGCTGATTTATACTGGTACGCAAAGGTTTTGACAACCAATAGGTATTCACGCCTCTGACTACCTCAGCTAAACGATCATTATATTTAATATCCAATCCTATTTGTTCTTCCCGATTATTAGTACGGCTGGTAAATACACCTGCAAGACGCTCATACTCCAATTTTTCTTTTGCATCCATCAAATTATAATCTCTCAAATCGGGGATAGATACATTATAATTTGCATTAAAAGAAACTCTTAAAGCGCCTTGTTTAGGAGGAATGGTGGTAATTAAAATTACTCCATTCGCGCCTCTTGAACCATATAATGAAGTGGCTGATGCATCTTTAAGAATAACAAAAGATTCTATCCTGTTCATATCCAAATCATACACTCTGGTAGCTGAAACTTCAATACCATCCAATAAATACAATGGCGCATTGGGATTACTCCTCGCATCATCAGCACTGGAACGAAGGTCAAAGCCATTTTCGCCACGAATGGTAATTTCAGGTACGCGGTTAGGATCGGAGCCAAATTCCAAATTAGGTGCCATTCTTACCGAAGGATCAAAAGCGTTTAATGCCTGCATAAAGTTAAGCGATCCTACTTTTCTTAAATCCTCGCCCTTTACAGTTACCTGAGAACCGGTTACACTTGATTTTGTTTTATCGAAATAACCAGCACTGATGACTACATCATCCATGTGTGCAGCAGTTGGAATTAACACAATATTTAAAATAGTATTGTTGCCAATTTCTCTTTCAACACTATTAAAACCTATCATTGAAAATACCAGAATTGTTGTATTGTCACTTACAGTAATTGAATATTTCCCTTCCTTATTTGTGATTGTTCCATTTTTAGTTCCTTTTGCGACCACACTAACCCCCTCCAATGGTATGTTCTGATCGTCTGTGACTAATCCGGAAATTGTCTTCTGCTTGACTTCTACTATTTCCGGGCCTTTGTTAATTTCCTCCTTGCGGGTAGTCGGTTTTATCACTACAGTGCCTTCAACAATTGAAAAGGTTAGGTTTTTGCCATCCAAACAAGTATTGAGTGCAGCAACTAAATTTGTTTTCTGAAAATTAACATCCACATTGCCCGCTTTTTCTACCAGTTCGTAGTTATAAAGAAAATTATGCCCTGTTTGCCTTTGAAATTCTTTAAAAACAGTTACAAGTGACACATTTTTCTTAACCATACTAATGGTTTGGGCGTGGCTTCCTGCTTTTGCTTGCATTAGAAAGCCAAATAACAATAGGATTGAAAATTTCATAATCAATAAACTGTGTCTAAACCGCTTAAAAAAGTCTAATTTTTCTTTAAGCCGAGATTTTAAAATCATAAATTTGTCTTGGTTTTAGGTGAAACAAAAAATTCCTGTTCATGGTTTTTTTAATTTTTCTACAACTTCTCCGGAAATGCTGCAACATTTCCGGTTTTTATTTTGATGATACAAATATTTTATCTCCTTCTATTCTTATTCTTACACCTCCTGTCAATTCCAGCATTTGTACCACTTTTGATAAGGGTACATTTCTTGAAATAGCTCCGCCAAAATGGTTATTAATGTTTCCGATTACTTCATAATCAATGTCATACCATCGACTCAACATTTTCATAATAGCATGGATATCAGCTTTGTCAAAAATAAATTTCCCTTCTCGCCAGGCCATTATTTCATCAATATTAATGTCTTTGGATACTGAAATTGAGCCATTGTCCGATATAGCGGCTTGTTGTGCTGGTTTGATTGTAATTTGCCTATTATCGGTTGCCACATTTATAATGCCTTCTAATAATGTAACTTGTGTTTTACCATTATCTTTATAACCGTTTATATTAAAATGGGTTCCCAAAACATGTATTAGGGAGTTTTCATGTTGTACTACAAAAGGTTTTGTAGCATCATGTGTTACTTCAAAATATACTTCGCCTGTAATTTCAACTTTTCTTTCGGTACCTACAAACTGGGTGGGGAAACGAATGGAGGAAAGGCTGTTCAACCAGACTTTGGTGCCATCCGGTAGCGAAATTTGGTACTGGCCTCCTCTTGGAGTGCTTATTGAATTATACAGCACCTCATTTGGTTTTTGACCAGAATCATCATAAGATAGCATCCCGTTTTCCAATTTGGTTATTTTAGTATTACCCTGCTGAGACAGAAAGCCATTTCCTGCACTATCTAAAACTATATGTGTGCCATCTGCCAGAATTAATACAGCCTTATCTCCTCCTGGCGCTTTGTCGTTTTGTATCCTTTGCTTAACTATAATTGACTGGTTATGAGGAATATGTAAAAACATTGCCTTCCATGTAACCCAGCCGGCACCCATTAGCACTATTAATAAGGCCGCTACAGCCCACCATTTTTTATATAAATAAATTCTTGTCTGCTTCTTATTTTTTTCAATGTGGGCCAGAGTGTTTTCTAATGATTGTTCTATTTGCTCCTTGGATGGAAATTTTTCTTTAAATTGGATGGATTGCAGCAGTTTTCTGGCTTTTTCAATTTCTTTCTTTTTGTTTGGGTGCTTTACCATAACTTCCTTCCAATAGGCATCGTTTACAGACCTCAGAACCCATTCCTGAAAATCCGAATCTACTGCAAAATGTAGTACATCATATTGTGAAAAGTCTGCTAATTTTTCCATTGCTTAATACTTAGTATAAAAGATTATGAATTTTACCCCAAAAAATTGGAGATTTTTTTAAATTTTTTGTGCCGAAAAAAGAAATACAAGCAACAGGGCATCAAAAACCAATAGTTTTCTGAGTTCCTCCACAGCTCTTGCAACAATTTTATAGGTAGCCTTTGTTGTGATTCCCAACACAATAGCCACTTCTTCGAAAGATAAACCTTCGTAAAAGCGTAAAAAAATAGCTTCTCGCTGCCGAGAAGTTAAATCTGCGATGGCATTATGTAATTTTTCCTTTAATTCTTCGTCAATTTCCTGTGCAATAATAACTTGTTCTACAGAAAACTCGGGCTCATAGGTGGAATATCCCGTTTTTTGTTTTTGACTTTGCTTGATTTTACCAAACAATTTATTTCTAAAAGCGCTGAAGTAATAGGTGTTTATATATTGAATGGTAGAAATTATTTGCCTATTTTCCCAAATCTGCAAAAGTGTTTCCTGTACTGTGTCCTCTATAAGTGTATAATCATAAGAAAATTTGATCCCATAATTGTAGAATTTTTGAAAATAACAACGATATGCTTCAGCATAGGCCTCTTTATCACCTAAGGCTATGCGTTCCCAGATAGCGTCATCAATGTTCAAACTGGTCATAGAGTTTTAAAATTAATTTCCTTTTTTCAAAAGAAAAAACATTTCATGCAATAAAATGAGTTTTTGATTTCAAAATGTATTTAAAAATACACGAAATTATTCATTTTCTTATGAAAAGGCTTACTGACAGAACACCTAAAATAATCAAAAAAGGCTGTCCTTATTTTGGGACAGCCTCTAAAAAGAATTGGATTTGCTTACTTTGCTTTTACCCTAATGTCAACCCTTCTGTTTTGTGCTTTACACTCAGGAGTGTCATTAGCCGCGCAAACAGGATGTTCGGGACCATAACCCTCTGATTCAACATTGGCAGCAGCTACACCTAATTTTACTAACTCATCGGCTGCTACTTTTGCTCTTTCCCCCGAGATTTTTATGTTTGCATCTGCCGAACCTGTGTTATCTGTATAACCACCCATTTTTACAAGCGCCGTTCCAAAATTTTTAAGAATAGCTGCTATGTTTTTAAGTTGTGTTTGTGATTCAGCTTTTAGTACAGATTTACCTGTTTCAAAATATACTCTGTCTAAAGTAATCCAGCCTTTTGTTTTATCTACTGTGTCAACTGAAGTGTTAGCATCATTCAGGAAGTTAAATAATTTAGCTTCTGTGCTGTTTTCGCCTACTGTAAGTTTGGTGCCGTCTTTCAGAGAGATTTCTTTATTGGCACCCACGTCATAAATGTAGTTTCCGCTAACCGAGTCGTAACTACCCACAATTGTTACCGGAGCCAGTGTCTCACTATCTGACGGGGCTACTGCTGTAGTGTCGGCCCCTGCAACGCCACCTTCGCCTTTATTGCATCCTTTGCCCATAAAGTACCAAAGCAATAAAGCCAGAGCGGCGAGTAGCAACAGTGGCAATAACCATTTCATTCCACCGCCAGCTTTTTCAATATTTTCCTCTGCATAGTTATAGGCAGAGGCAGCCGTTTCTTTAACATTTGAAACAGCTTCTCCGGCAGCGCCTGATAGGCTGCCTAACCCGAGAAGAGAACCAACAGCGCCCAAACCTGATGGCAGTGCGCTCATGATGTTGTTCTTTTGTCCCCCCAGAAAACTTGCAAAACCGCTTGCATTGAGATTATTATCTGCCGCATGTTTACCTAAAATGCCACTAATCAGTGGTAATAACATACTAACTAAAGAGTTGGAAGAAGACGACTTAATGCCCGCAAAGCCCGAGATGGTATCAATAATAGAAGTCGATTTGTTTCCGAACAAACTGCTGAAAAGGCCGGCTCCTTTGGACAATACATCTGCATTACCCACCAAAGAACCAAGGTTATTTAAGATTCCGCTGCTATTGGCAGTTTTGGCTGCTTCAAAAATTTCAGATGCTCCTGCCTCGCTGGAAGTAGCCTTAGAAATAAAACCTCCGAGTAGGGAAGGTATTAATCCTGAAACTGCTTTTCCTACGCCACTTTCACTTTCACCAAGGAATGAGCTGGCTTTTGAAACCAATTCGTTAGTAGCATAGTTCTTAATAAGATCAACAATGTTAATTGACATAGTTTGATTTTTTTTAAAATAATAAATTTTTATAAAGCGAAGTAAAGTTAGTTTATACTTTCAGATATTATCAAAAAATTCGATGAATGATTAAAATATGTCGATGAAATGCCTGTTTAGTAGGTTAAAACTGCAAATACGGCAAAATGATCCGATGCAAAACGGCCACCCCAGGTTTGCGAAATGGAAGCATGTTTTTTCACTTTCCACTTTCCTTTCAAAAAAATATAATCAATAGGGTAATCATTTACTTCTTTCCTTTTAAAATCATTAAAAGTTCCGGTGGGGCCATAATGAGGCATTTGTGAAATCTCCATCGCATCAGTTAAATGCAGTGGATTTGATCGGTCTTTAATAATTGTTATCGGTTCATCCATCGGTTCTGCATTAAAATCGCCAGTTATAATTGCCGGAGCAGTGCCGGACATTTCCTTCACTTTTTTTAATAACAGATGAGCGCTTTGCCTTCTGGCTTCTTTTCCAATATGGTCAAAATGGGTATTAAAAGCAAAAAATACTTTTCCTGTTTTAAGGTCTTTAAACTGAGCCCAGGTAACCATTCTTGTAATTGCAGCATCCCAGCTTTTACTGCCTGGCACCGAAGGTGTTTCTGAAAGCCAAAACATTCCTGTTTTTAGTGGTTTTAATCTTTTTGTATTGTAAAAAATGGCGCTGTATTCTCCTTTTGTTTTTCCGTCATCTCTACCGCCGCCAATTGATTGGTATCCCGGCAATCTATCCAGTAAATCTTTCATCTGGCCTTCCAGCGCTTCCTGCACACCCAGATAATCAACATCGTGAAACAAAATTTCGGAGGCTGCTTTATCTTTCCGGTGGGGCCAGGCATTGAGGCTGTCGCCCGGATTGTTATACCGCAGATTGAAGGTCATAACGTTTAGATCCTGAGCAGAGAGGGTTATACTAATTAAAAAAACTACAATCGTAAAAAAAAGTTTGTTCATAAAAAAAGTTTAATGATGAGTGGATTTATTTTAAATGATTCCAACCTTGAGCTGTTATTGAGTGTGTACTTCCCCCTTTGGTGATGATATGAGCGCCTTCTTCCTGTGCTGTCATATAACCCACAATACTGATTTGGTTGTTAGCAGCAATTTTTTCATAATCTTTTTGAGAAACAGTAAAAACCAGCTCATATTCTTCACCGCCGCTGAGAGCGCAAGCCGTAGGGTCTATTTCAAATTTAAAGGCCGCTTTTCGGGTTTCTTCGGCAATGGGGATTTTATCTTCATACAGCACACACCCCAAACCGCTGTTTTTGCAAATATGCAGAATTTCGGAGCTCAATCCGTCGCTGATGTCCATCATTGCAGTCGGCAATATTTCCTGTTCTGCAAAAAACTCAATAATATCCTTTCTGGCCTCTGGTTTCAAAATGCGCCCGATTACGTAAGTTTCCTGCTCGAGGTCTGGTTGTACTCCCGGACTCTCCAAAAATATTTTCTTTTCTCTTTCCAGAAACAGGAGGCCGATATATGGAGCGCCCAGGTCGCCGCTTACGCAAAGCAAATCGCCTTTTTGTGCCGTACTGCGTTTTACAAATTTGTCGGGCGCTACTTCACCAAGGGCTGTTACGGATATTACAAATCCTTTTTGAGAAGTAGTAGTGTCGCCGCCCACCAGATCCACTCCGTAAGCATTACATGCGGCATAAATACCTTCATAAAATTCATTAAGCGCTTCTAATCCAAAACGATTGCTGATACCGATACTCACTATTATTTGTGTAGGTATTGCATTCATGGCATACACGTCGCTGAGGTTGACCACTACCGACTTATAACCAAGATGCTTGAGTGGCGTGTACATCAGGTCGAAATGAACGCCCTCCAGAAGCAGATCGGAAGTAACAACAGTTTGCTTTCCAAAATGATCAATCACTGCTGCATCATCGCCAACGCCCACAATGGAGGAGGCGTTTTGCAATTCTATATTTTTGGTCAGATGGTTAATAAGCCCAAACTCACCCAGTTCTGAAAGCTCTATTCTTTCTATGCTCATACAAAAACTTTAAATTTGAAGGTACTAAAAAATGAACTTTTGAAAATATGGTTTTTTACAAATATTTATTTATTGATGATATTCAACATCTGGTCATGAATAATTCCGTTGGTTGCCAGAATACGGTGTTGATAAACGGAAAATTCACCTCCGGTAAAATCGGTTACTTTACCTCCCGCTTCTTTTACAATCAGGCTTCCGGCTGCGCTGTCCCAAGGTTCTAATTTGTGTTCATAAAACCCATCGAACCGCCCACAGGCAACCCAGCATAAATCAATGGCGGCAGACCCCAAACGCCTTACAGGCACACCTTCGCGAATAAGCCTTTCAAAAATATCAAGCGGCCCATTAGGTATATTTAAATAAATGTAAGGAAAACCTGTTACCAGGCATGATTTCATCACATCCGTTTCTCTACTCACTTTTATGGGTTTGTCGTTGAGTGTAGCGCCTTTTCCTTTCTCGGCAAAAAACAATTCTTTCAGGTGAGGGTTATAAACCATGCCCATAATCATTTCGCCGCGAAATTCGAGTCCGATGGAAACACAGTTGATGGGTATGCCGTGTGCAAAATTGATGGTGCCGTCTATCGGATCCACAATCCATTTATAATCAGATTCCTGTGGTAGGTTGCCTGTTTCTTCCGTCAGGATGGAGTGGCCAGGAAAATTGGTTTTTATTACTTCCAGGATTGCTTTTTCGGAAGCGTGATCTGCCTCTGTTACCAAGTTATTTCTGCCTTCTTTATTACTGATTTTAAAGGAGTGGTTGAAAAAACGCAAAATCTCTTCGGCTCCGGCCATTACCGCTTTGTGTAAAATATTTTGAAACATGCCTCAAAGATAACGATTGAAAAAATGGGAGGGGTGAGTTGGAGGAAAAAATATGCTTAAATGGAGGAAGATGTTTTTGCCGTAGATTCACAGATGGCAAGGGAGGGTTTTGTTGAAGGAGGTTGGCTCAAATAATTAGAGGAGGTATAAGCCGCAGAATCGCAGATGGGCGCAGATTTAAAGCCCCATAAAAAGGCTGCAATTTCAAAGTAAATAATTTTGCCGCAGATACGCAGATGGCAGAGGAGGGTTTTGTAGAAGGAGATTAGCTCAAATAATTAGAGGAGGTATAAGCCGCAGATACGCAGATGAACGCAGATTTAAAGCTCCATAAAGAGGCTGCAATTTCAAAGTAAATAATTTTGCCGCAGATGCGCAGATGGCAGAGGAGGGTTTTGTAGAAGGAGATTAGCTCAAATAATTAGAGGAGGTATAAGCCGCAGATTCGCAGATGGGCACCGATTTAAATCTCCGTAAAGAGGCTGCAGTTTAAAAGTAAATATTTTTGCCGCAGATACGCAGATGGAGGAGGAGGGTTTTGTTGAAGGAGGATTTCTTCCGTTATTGGCTATGTTAGCAGAAGCTGTAATTATTCACTTAGTAACTGAAATTGCCTTTAATCCCAAAACCCATAGTGAAGCATGAGAAAGAGGAAGGAATAAAGCGTATCCCTTTGACGAACCCCATCATTGTTATGAGGCTACGGCAGTGTAATTTTGCGGCAGCAGTAGGTGTAGGTCATTCTTAGCTGTAACATTTATCTTCTCAAACAGGTGAGTCAGCCATTTCTCAGGATTGACACCATGCAGTCGGCAGGTGGCAAACAGACTGTATAACATAGCGGCATCCTGGGCCCGCTCATGGCTTCCGGCAAACAGATAGTTCTTTCTGCCTAAAGCCACCGGGCGGATACTGTTTTCAACTAAGTTGTTATCTATCTGCAATTTGCCATCAGTAGTATAGAGGCACAACTTCTCCCATCGCTTCAGCGTATAGCTTATCGCCTTGCCCAACGGAGAGGATGGCAATGATTTTACAAGAAAATCCTGTAATAGTTTTTTAAGCGCTGTAAGAATGGGTACCGCATGGGTGAATCGGTATTCTTTTATCTGTTCCCGGGGTAAGGCATTCATCTCGTAGTTAGCCTTCATTTCGTAGAGTCGCTGTATTTCTGTCAGTATCTTTTCTGCACCGGCATTATCATAATCTTTAGCGTCATAAACCTTGCGCCTGGCATGCTCAGCAGCATAGTGTGGTAACGCCTTCTACTTTATCGAAGGTTTCGTAAGCATCATAGCCGTCTGTTTGAAGGGGTGGCCTTTAAACCTGTGCAGCATGCTCTATGGATAAATAGCGCCTCTGCCCGGCTGGTAATCGAACACGTTAACTTCCTGCCTGTATCGTAATACACCCAGTAGTATCCCCGGTGAGTAGCCCTTTTTATCTTTATCTAATACCCTAATGGTGGTCCTTATCTACACCAAGGTAATCAGTGTTCAGAACCTCTTTACAGTGCAGGTTATATACCGGCTCTATAAGTTCCATAGCATCCTTATCCACCCTGATACTGTGCTGTGGTTGATGGTTACATCCTGTCTTTTAAATATCTCGCTGACGATAGACTGGCTGGTGATCTACCCATTTGCTTACCAAAAGATGCGTGAGCAGTGATAAAAATGCAATGGACTTTTCCAAAGGCATGGCCGGCAGAGCAGCTATCACACGCCTGGCATTTAATCTGTCCTCAGTTATTTCAATATATTCAGGGACGTACATATTGTTTTACAAACAACTCACCGGGGCTGATATTCCAATACCCTTTTTACTTCACGGCCTACTTTCTTTAAATTACTTACATCTCCATCGGGCTGTAGTGTGATTACTTCCCTGCGAAGTCTTCTGGTAACGGATTACGGCCAGGATGATTTACGTTGAGTCTATTGTTTTTTTCAAATGATTTTATCAGCGTGGTTTTTATCACAGTATGCTCACCCAATTTATCATCAGGGAACAAGTCTGGTTGCACCACATTGGTATTGGATGATACGATAACTTTTTCTCCCTTGCTGCCGAAGATCGGCTTTTCGGTTCTCCGCTAACTGTAATTGCAGCGACTGTATCTGTAGTTGTGCTTGCTCGTGAAGGGCTTTATAATCGGTATGTGTAAGGATTGTCTCGATGAGAAATAATGAGCAATAAGAATGCCAACAGTTGGCTGCAATGCAGATATAAAGAAGCCAGCCAATATGGCTGTATCTCTTCTTATAACGGATACTTTTAATACCACACCGTTTAAAATGTATTGTAACTGATGAGTTGTCATGTTATATCCGATAGCTATCGGATGGCCGGTAGCGCTTCTGATACCGGTCGCTCAAAAGTGCCACGCTCTAATCCTTTTTCAGCAAGGCAAATCCGTTCACCATCCCATTGCAACAATTTTATTTTATTACCCCGCCGACTGATGAAAATGAATACATCGCCACTGAGTACATCCCGGTTCATTTCATTACGCACCAAACCGCTGGAGGCTGTAAGCCCTTGCGCATATCCGTCGGACCAGTGTAATAAAAATAGCGGCAGCTGGTACTCAAATGCAGCATACCAGTGCTTTGATGGTGACTGTATTTATTTCACCGACGAAACTAAGCTGTACGCCATTGGGGTAGGTTACCTCAATGGATGAATCTCTGCTCACATGAATCGGAGTGAAGCCTGCAACCTTCCTTTCCGAGAGTTTTCTATGCCAATAATAATAGTTGGATTTTACTATTCCGTTTTGGCGACAATATTCTGTAACTGTTAACCCGCTGATGCTTTGAGCCTCTATATGTCGCCGCATAACTTTTGCCTTAGAATCATTACTAGTCTTCATCCCGCAAATATCAACTTATCAAACTGCACCGAAAATATGGGGTTGGCCGACAGGATACAATAAAGCAATGGCGGAGTATTAAAAAATATTGTATGAGTTTACAAAACAGCACAAGAATCAAATTTTGGATTATCTTATTGATAGTTTTTTTGGGTTTTGTATTTAGTAAATTGATAAGTACAAAAGTCATAAAACCAAGTAACGAAACTGTTTTTTTTATTAGCGATATATTGTCAACAGCTTTGCTAATGCTTTTTTTATTTATTATAGCCATTAGGTCAGAAAAAATTAAAAAGAAAAAATTAGGGACTCTAATAGTCATAGTCTTAACCTTTTTGCTTATTGAGACCATCAATACAATAATCCGTAATTCGATAAGAATTGAACCTGTTTTATCAATTCTGGTAGGCGCTGTTTTCTGTTTTTTGTATATGTTTTACCAATTTAAATTACTTAAAAAATGAAAAGTAATCAAAGAATATCTCTTGTAAGTCAACAATCTGGGTTAACTCCTCTTTCCTTAGAAGACATTAAAGAAATAAATGCTGGTAGTGAAATTTCCGATTATTTTTGGGAAGGGCTTGGTATAGTTGCAAAAGGGATATATAATTTTTTTAAGGCAACTAATGATGCTCAAAAAGCCGGACCGATTCGACCTTCTGAATACAGATAAATTTTAAAAAGAATAGAGTCTCTTCCAATAAGGGACTCTTTCAATTAATATTATGAGTTTTCGAGCGAAATGTATCTTATTAATAGGTTTTTCAATTCTCTATGGAGTTTTTTTAAATGAATGGTATAGACCCTATTTAATGAAACATAACCTCCCCGGCAATTGGATTTCAGATATAGGAAATAATATGTTGTTTGTTCCTGGCGCCTACTGTTTAACCTATTTAATGAGGTCAAAATTTTTTATTTCAAGAGTTGGAGATATTTTCTTCTATTTTTTTGTGCTCACGATTATTGAATTACTTTCTTTTATATAAAAAAATTGGGTGTATTTGATTACAAGGATATTATAGGTCTTTTTATTGGTACAATGATCACTTACCTTTTTTTTAAGGATAATATAAAATCAACTATAACTTAATAAATGGGAATAAAAAATAGTATTTACGGAATAGGCATTAAATTTTTTCTTTTTTTGAGTTTAATGATTTCTTTGGGATATTTTTTTAACTATTTGAATCAAACATTTTTTCATTACTCCGGAAATAAGAGTTTGAAGGGAATGAACAAAAATGAATTTCTTTTCTTGTCCACTTTTGTAGCTCCGGTTATTGAAACTGTCGTTTTCATCTGGTTGCCTTTTCGAGTATTTAAATTTTGGAATGTAAAAAATATATGGATATTAATTCTTATTCCAAGTATATTATTTGCCTCATCCCATATTTATAACCCGCTTTATGTAACAATGACATTTTTTCAAGGTCTGTTAATGATTTTTTATTTTTACTCCAATTTAAAATACAATTTATATCTGGGTTTGATTTTAGTAACCTTTTTGCATAGTATGTATAATTTATATGGGTTCTTATTTGTGAGGTAAGAATATCTCAGGGAGCGAAATATTGTGCAAAAAATTAGAATCCCTAAATTTATGGTCGTATTGGTATAATGGACTTTACTTTCTTGAGCAAACGCTAATTTTAATTTAAAAATATGTTGATATATATTGATATGTATCTTACCTATACTAATTTATGAAACAGTACAAAAAACTCAAAAGAGTATATTATGTTTTTATTTTATTGGTTGAAATTATTAAAGAATAATTTTTTATTCTTAATTTTATTTGTAGCGGCTTTTATGATACATGGTTTTCTGGTATCATCTATTTTTAAACTTTTTGATATCCACCTGCCTAATGTATTAGAAGATGAAAGTATATTGTTTAAAATCTTTCTGGCTATTATTTTTGCTCCTCTTTTGGAAACACTTTTGTTCCAATTTTTAGTATATAAAGGATTGGAAAGGATTTGTAGAGATGGTTTTCGTTCATATATTTTTTTAATAAGCTCTGCAGTTATTTTTGCCGCCCAGCATTTTTATTCAGTCTGGTATATTGTCGGTACCATCATCCCCGGCATATTATTAGCTTATTGCTTTTTGCATTTTACCAATAAATACAGCAGTACTAAATATGGTTTTTGGTTTACGGCTTTATCTCATGGCTTATGTAATAGTGTTGTATTATTTTCAGAATTTATTTAAAATACTTGGAACAAATTAGTTATTTAAATTGGGACCATTTTCAAAGCGATCGATTTGAAAGACGCTATTAAAAATTGCAATAAAATTTTAGTTCTTCATGAAGGCAAATTGGTAGAATAGGGAGGGCATCAGGAATTAATACATCAAAACGGTTATTATCATAGGCTATGGAGTTATCATACCGGCTCCATTTAAATCGTCTTATTATTTATAGAATCCATCTGCGCCTCTGCGGCAATTCCTCAATAATTCGAGAAACCATTCAACCCATCTGCGCCTCTGCGGCAATTCCTCAATAATTCGAGAAACCATTCAACCCATCTGCGCCTCTGCGGCAATTCCTCAATAATTCGAGAAACTACACAACCCATCTGCGTATCTGCGGCGACTCCTCAATAATTTGCGAAGCCACACAACCCATCTGCGCCTTTGCGGTAATCTCTCAATTAATCAGGAAACCATCCACCCCATCTGCGCCTCTGCGGCGACTCCTCAATAATTTGTGAAACCACACACCCCATCTGCGCCTCTGCGGCGACTCCTCAATAATTTGCGAAGCCACACACCCCATCTGCGCATCTGCGGCAATCTCTCAATAATTTGTGAAACCACACACCCCATCTGCGCCTCTGCGGCAATCTCTCAATAATTTGTGAAACCACACACCCCATCTGCGCCTCTGCGGCAATCTCTCAATTAATCAGGAAACCATCCACCCCATCTGCGCCTCTGCGGCGACTCCTCAATAATTTGTGAAACCACACACCCCATCTGCGCCTCTGCGGCGACTCCTCAATAATTTGCGAAGCCACACAACCCATCTGCGCATCTGCGGCGACTCCTCAATAATTTGTGAAGCCACACACCCCATCTGCGCCTCTGCGGCAATCTCTCAATAATTTGTGAAACCACACAACCCATCTGCGCCTCTGCGGCAATCTCTCAATTAATCAGGAAACCATCCACCCCATCTGCGCCTCTGCGGCGACTCCTCAATAATTTGTGAAACCACACACCCCATCTGCGCCTCTGCGGCAATCTCTCAATAAATCAGGAAGCCACACAACCCATCTGCGCATCTGCGGCGACTCCTCAATAATTTGTGAAGCCACACACCCCATCTGCGCCTCTGCGGCAATCTCTCAATAATTTGTGAAGCCACACAACCCATCTGCGCCTCTGCGGCAATTCCTCAATATTTTGTGAAACCACACACCCCATCTGCGCATCTGCGGCAATTCCTCAATATTTTGTGAAACCACACACCCCATCTGCGCCTCTGCGGCAATCTCTCAATTAATCAGGAAACCATCCACCCCATCTGCGCCTCTGCGGCAATCTCTCAATTAATCAGGAAACCATCCACCCCATCTGCGCATCTGCGGCAATTCCTCAATATTTTGTGAAACCACACACCCCATCTGCGCATCTGCGGCAATCTCTCAATAAATCAGGAAGCCACACACCCCATCTGCGCCTCTGCGGCAATCTCTCAATTAATCAGGAAACCATCCACCCCATCTGCGCCTCTGCGGCAATCTCTCAATTAATCAGGAAACCATCCACCCCATCTGCGCCTCTGCGGCAATCTCTCAATTAATCAGGAAACCATCCACCCCATCTGGTGCCTTCAGGGTAATCTCTCAATTAATCAGGAAACCATCCAATTCAACTGATGCCTTCTTGCGGCAATCTCTCAATTAATCAGGAAACCATCCACCCCATCTGCGCCTCTGCGGCAATCTCTCAATTAATCAGGAAACCATCCACCCCATCTGCGCATCTGCGGCAATACCTCAATATTTTGCGAAGCCACACACACCATCTGCGCCTCTGCGGCAATTCCTCAATATTTTGTGAAACTACACAACCCATCTGCGCATCTTCGGCAATCCATAATCGTTTTTCGCTGTCTTATCTTACTTTTGTACATTATAAAACTTCTTTCAGTCCTTATGAATAATCGTTCATTGCTTTTAATTCTGTGCCTGTTTCTTTTTGGTATCGTTAATGCCCAACAAAAATGGACTTTGCAGCAGTGCGTGGAATATGCCATCAGCAATAATATTTCTGTAAAACAAGCAGACGTTCAGGCGCGGGTGGATAAGCTGACATTGGAACAAAGCATCATGTCGCAATATCCTCGTGTGAGTAGTCAGCACAGTACAGGTTATCAGTTTGGCCGTTCTATTGACCCCACCTCAAACCAGTTTACCACCAACCAGATTCTTTTTGCCAACCACAGTCTGGATGCCGGAGTGGATTTGTTTAATTGGTTTAGCAAAAGAAATACTATTGAAGCCAATAAACTGCTGGCTCAGGCCGGTAGCTCAAAATTTGAAAAGGCAAAGAGCGATATTGCATTGAATGTGGCCAATGCCTATCTGGCAGCCTTGCTCAACAAAGAACAAATAAAAGTGAGCGAAGTACAGGTGAACCAAAGCAGCGAACAGGTGGTTAATATTGCCAAGCAGGTAGCCGAAGGCGCGTTGCCCGAACTGAACCTTGCCGAAATGCAAACCCAGATGGCCAATGACAGCGCTACACTTATTAGCGCTAAGGCTAATTATAAACTGTCATTGCTTCAATTGCAGGCGCTACTCAATCTGGATGCTGCTGCGCCGTTTGATATTGATTCACCACCTGTTGACAAAATACCCATTGAGCCTATGGCAGATCTGGAGCCTACCGTCGTTTTTGCCTCAGCGCTCGAAAACCTGCCACAGCAAAAGATTAATCATCTGAATTTTTTGGCCGCACAAAAAAATCTGGAGGTAGCCAAGGCATCAATGTATCCCACGCTCTCAATTTTTGGCGGGCTTAATACAAGATATGCAAATGCTCAAAGGATGATTGCAAGGCACTTTGAACAAGTGAATGTCCCTGTTGGCACAGTTAATATCAATGGCATTGATTATAATGTGATGACAAAAATGAATCAACCCACTGCCTTTGATAAATACACCTATTTTAGGCAACTGAGTAATAATTTCAGTCAGAATCTGGGTCTGGGTCTTTCGATCCCCATTTTTAATGGTTCCGCCGCAAGAACGAACTGGCAGAAAGCCAAATTGAACGTGGAGGCGCAGCAGTTGATGAAAGAGCAGGATATTCAAACATTGAAGCAGGATATTTATCAGGCATATACCAATGTATTGGCTTCGCTTGAAAAATTCAATGCAGCTAAAACTGCAACAGGTTTGGCACAGAAAACTTATGATTATTCGCGTAAGAGATTTGAAGTAGGTTTGTTGAATCCGATTGATTTAATTACCAATCAAAACAATCTTTTTCGCTCAAAAATAAATATGTTGTCGGCACAATATGATTATGTTTTTAAAATGAAATTGCTGGAATTTTATAAGGGATTAGGATTAAAATTATAGGATATTTGCAGGATAAAATAAATTGTGAGATTTATGAGCAGAAAATGGAAAAGGATATTGATTATAGGCGGCGGTATTTTGGCTTTGATGGTAGTGTGGGCTATCATTCAAAACAGAAATAAGGATGTTATAAAAGTTACTACCGAAAAAGCAGCAGTACGATCTATTACTGAAAGTGTGAATGCCAGTGGTCAGATTTATCCTGAGGTGGAGGTAAAAATCAGCCCCGACATTAGTGGTGAGGTAACAGAATTAACAGTAGAAGAAGGCGATAGCGTGATAAAGGGGCAGGTGCTGGCCAGGGTGTATGCCGATATTTATGCGCTGCAAAGAGATGAGGCTGCTGCAAGGGTAAGCCAGTCTCAGGCTACTGTTGCCAACAGTCAGGCTGCTATTGGGGCGCAAAAAGCTGCGCTGGAACAGGCCCAGCAACAATATAATCGCAATAAGAAACTTTTTGATGAAAAGGTAATTTCAAAATCGGAGTTTGAGCAGTATGAAACGAACCTGTCTTCTGCTAAGGCCAACTACAATGCCAACCTTCAAAACATAAGGAGCCTTCAGGCGGGTGTAAGTAGTAGTCAAACCGCTTTGAGGTCGGCAAATAAAAACCTGGGGCGCACTACACTGGTAGCGCCCATGAGCGGTATTGTTTCTTCATTAAAAATTAAAAAGGGTGAAAGAGTAGTGGGTACTGCACAAATGGCCGGTACCGAGATGATGACCATTTCGGATATGAACACCATTGAAGTACGTGTCAACGTGGGAGAGAACGATATTGTAAAAGTAAATATTGGCGACAATGCCGAGGTGGAAGTGGATGCTTACAATGGCAGAAAATTCAGAGGATTTGTAACCAAAATTGCAAGCAGTGTAAAAAATGCTACAGGAAGCGTGAATGATGTTACCAATTATGAAGTAAGAATCCGATTAGATAAGGAATCTTATAAAGATCTGATAGATCCTGATAACCCTAAAAAATTTCCTTTCAGACCGGGTATGAATGCCAGCGCCGACATAAAAACCAAGAAAAAGGATAATGTGGTATCCGTTCCGATTGGTGCGGTTAATGCCCGGGTGAAAGGCAGCGACAAAAGTTTTGCTGATACTAAAAAAGAAAAGGCCGGCAATGATATACCTGATGAAGATAAAGCACAAAACAGTTTTGATGACGGAATGGAAGAAGTAGTGTTTATGAAAATGCCGGACGGAACAGTAAAAAAGAAAATCGTTACTACCGGAATACAGGACATTAATTACATCGAGGTAGTGAATGGAATTAAAACCGGAGACGAAGTGGTAACCGGCCCTTACAGTGTTATCAGCCAAAAATTGAAAGACGGGTCGAAGGTAAAGGTGGTTACAAGGGAAGAACTGTTTAAAAAGAAATAATGGATTCAAAATGGGGCTTCTTTATATTGAATTGCCATCCATAATTATAGCTGTTATTTACTGAAATTGAAATTAAATTGCTGATTATTTCAAAAAATATCAGGTAATACAATATTTTTTTGCAAAAAATATATATTATTACAGAGTATTTTAAAATTTTACACTTCTTTATTGCAAACAGGCGAAAGCAAATTAAAAAAATGTGATTGATGAGCCATCATTTTAAGGATAAGCCTACCCACGATGCTTATGTGGAAATACGACGCAAAAACAGTACACTTTGGGGAGTGATTACTGCCTCTTCCTTAGGTACGCTTATTGAGTGGTATGATTTTTACATTTTTGGAAGCCTTGCAGCCATTTTATCCACAAAATTTTTCCCTGCCGATAACCCAACAGCAGCTTTTCTTTCCACATTGGCAACCTTTGCAGCCGGATTTGTGGTAAGGCCGTTTGGGGCTTTGTTTTTTGGTCGTTTGGGAGATATTATCGGGCGAAAATATACGTTCCTGATGACACTCCTGTTGATGGGAGGTTCCACATTTGCCATAGGTTGCGTACCCGGGTACGAAACGATTGGTTTTATGGCCCCGGTGCTTGTACTCTTGTTGAGGCTTTTGCAGGGATTGGCTTTGGGTGGCGAATATGGAGGTGCGGCTACTTATGTGGCTGAGTATGCCGACCAAAAAAGGAGGGGTTATTGGACTTCTTGGATACAAACCACAGCCACTGCCGGATTGTTCATTTCGTTAATCGTTATATTAGTTACCAGAACTTCTTTAACTCCTGATGAATTTGATAGCTGGGGATGGCGTGTACCGTTTTGGATTTCTATCTTAATGGTAGGCGTTTCTTATATGATTCGCAGAAATATGAAAGAATCACCTTTATTTGCCAAAGCAAAAAAAGAGGGTAAAACATCATCCAATCCGCTAAAAGAGAGTTTTGGGAACCGGTATAATTTTAAATTTGTATTGCTGGCATTGTTTGGCGCAGTGATGGGGCAGGGGGTTATCTGGTACACCGGACAGTTTTATGCCATGAGTTTTATGCAAAAGGTGATGAACATGGAGTCGGCGCAGGTGGACTCATTGATGGCGGCTGCATTGTTTGTTGCCACTCCGGGGTTTGTGCTGTTTGGGTGGCTTTCCGATAAGGTGGGTCGAAAATCTATTATGTTGATGGGTATGGCGCTGGCCATAATTTTCTATCGTCCTATTTATTCCAAAATGTATCATTCCATAAATATTGAAGCCAAGACGGTTGCAGAAAACGGTGTGGAACAAAAGCGTACCGCCAAAACAAACGAGCATCTGGCAGGCGACAGTATTATTACCTACTCCACCATTACAGCCTATACTGATGAAACAATAGTGAAACAGGATAGTACGGTTCATTTGATGCCACAGGAGCACAATTCCAAACCCATAATCAATAAAACGGTTACGGTCAACAGCGAAACCAAATGGACACTTGCTTTTTTTGTGTGGATTCAGGTGATTTTTGTAACAATGGTTTATGGCCCGATAGCTGCATTTTTGGTGGAGATGTTCCCTGTAAGGATTCGATATACATCCATGTCGTTGCCTTATCATATTGGCAATGGAATTTTTGGAGGATTGCTGCCGGCGGTAGCAACTTATTTGGTTACCAAAGGAAAGGAAGCCGGTCATGCCGAATGGTTTCTGGAAGGATTATGGTATCCGATTATTGTGTCGGCAGTGTGTTTTATAATCGGAATGATATATTTGGATAGTAAAAACAAAAATGTTGAATAAAAAATGATGGACGCTATGGAATCAATTAAGAAATTAGCAGGAATGGTTTGGTTGATACTGGCTGCCGCTGCGGCATATTTCTGTATTTTTATTTTTGGTGTGCCAAAATTGATAACTGGTAGGCAGGAAGATCTGGTATTTGGTATCATCATTCTGTTTATTCTTACCCCTATCATTGTAGGTGGATTGGCGGTATTTGGGTATTATGCCCTCATGGGAGAATATGGAAAGGATAAAACATAAATGATTTTTTAGTACCTTGTAAGCCCGTTTTCTATAAATCAACAGAATTGGGTATAATATTAGTTCACTAAATAAAATTCTACTTTTTAATAGATTGAAATATGAAAAATTATGTAATTGAATCATTGCCGGACTATTTTAAGCAATACAAAAAATCAATAAAGAATCCTAAGAAGTTTTGGGACAAAGTGGCCGACGAAAATTTTGTGTGGTATCAGCGTTGGGAGAAGGTGGTGAAGTATGATATGCGTGAAGCCAAAATTGAATGGTTTATCAATGCAAAGATGAACATCACCAAAAACTGTATTGACAGGCATTTGGCGCAACGCGGAAACAAAACCGCCATTATCTGGGAACCCAATGACCCTAACGAACCTGCACAACACATCACCTATCAGGATTTGTATGACAGGGTGGGCAAAATGTCGAATGTGCTTCGTGATATGGGTGTTCAGAAAGGAGACAGAGTAACTATCTATTTGCCCATGATACCCGAACTTGCAGTAGCCATGCTGGCATGTGCCAGAATTGGGGCAGTACATTCGGTGGTGTTTGCAGGGTTTTCGTCAAATGCGCTTTCTACCAGAATTAATGACAGCCAGAGTAAAATTGTAATTACTTCCGACGGTAGCTACCGGGGCAACAAAGTGCTCGACCTGAAATCTATTGTGGACGAAGCGCTTATAAAATGCCCGGTTGTTGAAAAAGTATTGCTCGTAAAACGTACCCATAACGAAATAAAGGTGCAGGAAGGAAGAGATATCTGGTTGCAGCCTCTTTTGGATAAAGCGCCCATCGACCACATCCCCTGTATTATGGATGCCGAAGACCCTTTATTTATTTTATATACTTCCGGCTCCACCGGTAAACCAAAAGGAATGTTGCACACCTGTGCCGGATATATGGTGTTTACAGCCTACACATTTAAAAATGTATTCAATTACAAGGAAAACGATATTTATTGGTGTACGGCAGACATTGGCTGGGTTACGGGTCATTCTTATATTTTATATGGCCCGTTGGCAAATGGCGCCACTACTCTAATATTTGAAGGTGTTCCCACCTATCCCGAGCCCGACAGGTTTTGGGCGGTGATAGAGAAGCATAAAGTAAGCTTGTTTTATACTGCACCCACAGCCATTCGTTCGCTTGCAAAAGAAACGACAGAGTGGGTTGAAAAACATGATTTATCATCCCTGAGGGTGATTGGCTCAGTGGGCGAACCCATCAATGACGAGGCCTGGCATTGGTACAACGACCATGTTGGCAAAAAGAAATGCCCGGTGGTGGACACCTGGTGGCAAACAGAAACGGGAGGTATTATGATTTCGCCATTGCCGTTTGTTACACCTACCAAACCCACTTATGCCACACTGCCATTACCCGGGATACAGCCTGTATTGATGGACGACAAACGAAATGAAATTACAGGTAATCAGGTAGATGGTAACCTGTGTATCCGCTTTCCATGGCCCGGAATTGCGCGTTCCATCTGGGGCGACCATCAACGATATATTGAAACTTATTTTTCCTCCTTTCCCGGAAAATATTTTACCGGAGACGGCGCTTTGCGAGATGAAGTAGGTTACTACCGTATTACCGGCCGTGTGGATGATATTATTATCGTATCAGGCCACAACTTAGGTACAGCACCGATTGAAGACAGTATTAATGAACATCCTGCAGTGGCCGAAAGCGCTATTGTGGGTTATCCGCATGATATTAAAGGAAATGCACTGTACGGTTTTGTAATATTGAAGGAGACGGGTGAAAGCCGCGACAGAAATAACCTGAGCCGCGAAATCAATCAACTGATCTCAGACCAGATTGGGCCTATCGCCAAATTAGATAAGATTCAGTTTGTATCGGGGCTCCCCAAAACGCGTTCGGGCAAAATTATGCGCAGGATACTCAGAAAAATAGCAGAAGGTGATTTTAGTAATTTCGGAGATATCACTACACTTCTGAATCCGGAAGTGGTAGAAGAAATTAAAAATAATAGGATAGAATAATCTTTATGGGTAAGGCAACTTGACCCAAATTTTCAGTAGAGTAAAATCTGCCAAAAGGGCGGATACTTGAGTTATGGCATTACCACATCAATATACAGACTATCCGGTAACTCCCCGGGCGGCATGCATGAGATGAAGATTGATTATAGAAAAGAACAGTATTCTTCAGCAAATTGAACAATTGCCTTTTATGAAAAGAATAAATATAAACAGCCCTCATGCTTTTGATATTATTGAAAGCCTTTGGGTAGGTATTGGATAGGTCGTTTCATTAAGAAGCTTACTCCCTCTATGAATCAGAAATTTTTTATCAAATTATACAGTTATTAATAAGGACATAATTTAGTGCTTATTTCAAAATATATTTTGTATATTTGCCCATGGCTAATACAAAACGTAAGAATAAAGATGCTCAGGAAGAGACTCGCTTTCGGATAGTGGACTACTTAAAAAATAAACGGGGCACTCAAAAGCAGGCTGCCGAGATATTTTCTGTATCAGAAAGGAGTGTAAATAAAACATGGAATAAATACAAAAAAGAAGGCAAGCGTTCACTGTTGAATAAGAAGCGTGGCGTAAAAGGAGGCAAGAAGATAACCGGCCAGCAGGCTGCCGAACTTCGACGGTTGATAAAGGATAAGATGCCCGACCAGTTAAAACTGGCCTTTGGTTTATGGACACGAGCCGCTGTACAACAGCTTATCGAACAGAAATATGGCGTTGTATTAAGCGTGAAGCAGGTGGGGCGATATTTAAAAAGCTGGGGCTATACACCGCAAAAGCCCATCCGCAAAGCATTTGAACAGAAACCCGAGCAGGTAAAGCAATGGTTAGAGAAGGAATACCCTGCCATAAAGAAGCGGGCAACTAAGGAGAAAGGAACGATTTATTTTGGAGATGAAGCAGGCATGCGCAGCGACCATCAGGCAGGTAAAAGTTATGCGCCTAAAGGTCAGACGCCTGTGGTAAAAGCAACCGGACAACGGTTTTCGCTCAATATGATTTCAGCTATCAGCAATAAAGGTCATTTACAGTTTATGCTGATAGATAAGTTCAACGGCGAAGTATTTATGGATTTCCTGAAGCGGATGATACGTTACTCCAGTGAAAAAATTTTTTTTGTAACAGATGGGCATCCTGCCCATAAAACAAAAATGTTGAAAGAATGGCTGCAAGAAAATAAAAACAGGATTGAGGTGTTTTTTATACCCCCGTATAGTCCCGAGTTGAACGCACAAGAATATTTGAATCAGGATGTAAAGACAAATATTATCGGCAAAAAGCGCCCTATCAATAAAGTTGAAATGCGTGCCAACGTTGAAGATTTTATGAATGAAAGAAAAAGCAATAAAAAGCAGGTGCAAAAATATTTCCATGCAGACCAGGTCAGATACGCAGCATAGAAAATTAATACGAACTAAATTGGGTAACGATTAATAATATCCAAATTAATTGATTTAGCTGCTTATTGGCGCAAAGATTACATACAAAAAATATTTTAAAAATATTTTCTATTTATACCGAACAGCAGTAATTTTGACACCGATAGGTGCAAATATTAACCTTTTAAAAACATGCACGATGTAAACTTTACATTTAATATTAACATTATTTTTAATGCTGCTTTTTACCTCATGCAAGAAAGAACAAAGCCCGGACGCTGCAGTTTTTGACGTTGGAGTTGATATAATGATTGTAAACGCAGAAGGGAAAAACCTGCTCGATCCTTTCACACCTGGACATTTTAAAATAAAAGACATAAAAAAATATGACCTGGTAGATGGGAAAGAAAAATTATTCTATATGGCAAATTGGGATGATCCATGGGGATTTAGGCTTGTGGGTGAGGGAAAAATGACCTATTTATCTTTGTTGCCAAATATAGAACGTACAGAATCTAATCCAACAACTACCTATATCGATTGGGGTAATGGTGATAGGGATACGCTGGTTTGTAAAATGAAGACAAATAGCGAAGGCTATTATTATTTTACAGAGGAAGTATGGTTTAATTGCGAAAAGGTTTTCCCTTACCAATCCCAAAAATATCCCGGCTTTGGGAATAGAGGGGTTAAAATTGTAAAATAACCTGCTACTTTTTTTAAGGAGGAACGGAGAATCTAATGAACCCTTGGTATTAAAATGGATACCGAGGGTTTTTATATTATTGGCTTCTAATTCAGAAATGTTCCTGTTGACCTGCTATCTAATCCAGCAACTATTCTAAAAGCATCGTTGATCTGCTCTAACGAAAAATTATTTCTTTGTAAAGCAGCCATAAATACCTCATTTACTGTAGCAACCATACTTTCTATTTGCTTATAGGTTTGTAATACAGTAATTGTGAACCGAATGCCTGAATGATTTTTTGATACCGCAGGAAAAATACTCAGGTTTACTAAAAAGCCTCTTTCCATCATTCGCTCCATAATTTCGTAAGCCAAATCAGACTTAGAGGTTCCAACAAAAAATATCGCGGAAACATCAGTGCAAAGGTCTATCACAACAACAAATTTTACAACAGGAAAGGGGCGGAACACAAAGCACTTTTTAAAATCAAAATATTGATTTTTATTTAGTTAGAAATATGACTCAAATTAATATCATACTCTTTTAACAGTATTAAGCGTAAAGTTTAACACTTGAAGGAATGAGGGCTGCAATGTGGGTTAAATCAGGACTTGGGAAAAGCAAGGTTTTCGGAAAATTTTTACTACCCCCGTCAACAACCCGCCAAAGGCACCATAGAGGGGTGGAGAAAAATTTTACAAAACCCGTGGCCAGTCCCGCCCCCAAAGGCCGGATGCAGACCTTGCTTTTGCTAAGGCATGTTTAAGATATTCACGACAGAAGGTCGCAGACGAAGCGTAGGATGGGATATTAGTGAGTGGTAGATATTTTCCTAATGAAAAGAAAAAGATAATTGAAGAAGAGACGATAGAAGCACTGATGCACAAGAGTGCGACGCAACAAAAGCAAAATAGCAGTACAATAGCCGACTATAAAATAAAAAATGTAGAATACGCGACTATATGAAATCCGGAATGCTTTCAGGAATTCAAGTTGCAGTATCTTATGAATAATGAAAATAGATGGGTGTTTTGTATGAATTGTAATAGTGTGATTAATAATAAGATAGGTTGATTTTTGAAATTATATAAAGAAGTCGGAATCCCCCCCTTCGACTAAGAGGGATAATGATTTGAAAAAAAATTAAGAAAAATTTTGCAATTACACCTATCAGTGGTAATTTTGATACCAAGTGGTATCATATATTTAATATTTAAAAAATCTTGAAGTGAAAAAACAAGCGAGACGGCAGCTTATGCTTTTGGGAATAAACCACAGGATTTTTTTGATGTTGATTGTAATATTTGTAACAGGGTTACTGTTTACAAGTTGTAAAAGAGAATTAATAACTACGGAAGGAGATACTGCGGCCCGTACAGTAGAAGGAATTAACAAAGCTATTATTACGGAGACTGCTTTTTTTGAGAAAAATAAAGGGCTGGGGGGTGAAGCTACAATTTCAAAATCAGAAGATAAGGTTGAAGGTTCTTTGGCTTTTAAAGTATTTTATATAAATGTGCCAGCTGATGGAGAATACTATTTGAGCGCGTGGGTAAACAGCCCGGCGTTGGACGAACAAAAAAGCCGGTTTTCTGAATTAGGGATCACAGTAAATAATGAAAAACAAAAATTGCCGTTTGGCGTAAAAGAAGCAGGTTGGCATAGTGGTGCTTATAATGACGTAAGTGGAAATAGGATAAGCTTTAAATTAAAAAAAGGTCTTAATTCGATAGGTTTTTCGATAGCGCAGCCATTGACTCCCTCTGTTGATTTTATAAGACTTTCAAGAGACAAGGCGAGTTCAGATATTTCAGACCAAGCATACAAAATATTTCTGAATGATATAAAAAAGAGTCAAAGCTATAAAGCCGCTCCGGGCACTATTACAGATACTTTAAATACTAACGCTAATAAGTCAGCTTCATTTGCAACAATGTCCACCCTACCGGCCGACCCTGATTTAAACGACTATGCCTACGCATTAGACAAGTCGTTTAATTACAGCTACTATATGACTGTTTATCTAACTTCAGGGAAAAATATGTCCTTCACCAGTTGGGCAGGGTCGCAACTTCATGTACTTGAAGTGTTTAGTGCAAATAATCCTGAAAGCCAAAGTTGGACTGCGGCTTCTACACTGGTTAGTGGTTCTCAAAGAGGTTACGTGGCTTTTACAGTGCCTACTACCGGGACTTATTACGTAAAACTGCGTTCTTATTACGGTATGGAGACCGGTACGGCAAGCCTTGTCGTTTATGCAGGATCGGGCTCCACACCTTCTTACTACTACAATTGCCCTGTTACTGGCTGGCTGAGCTTTGGTCATAGCCATTACAACGGTCAGGAAATGAACTATTTTACAGCCTATACTGCCAGCGGCGATCCGCGTTTATGGGTGGTGGATAATAACGGGTTTCCGGGAAAGGTTTGTGGATATAATGACGACTACTATGGTGGTGGCGGTGACTTTTACTGGGGGCTTAACTCAAGAGTAAAGAAGAACTTTGGTAGGTCAATGCAGGGAGTTATTGTGTCAGCATATAGTTCTTATAACCCGACAGGAGTTACCGATTTATATTCGGGATGTAAGCATAGCAATCTATACACTGCACTTTACTATGATCCAATTACTCATAGTAACCAATTGGCTTTTCCGAATTTAAAGGTGGATGATGCTATTATGAGTTCACCCGCAACTCCAATTTCCAATCCTAACTCTATACCGTATAACTGCTTTGCATGGGCAGGAGGATTTACTTCATTTTGGATGGAAGGAATTACACCAGAGCATAACTATGGTAGTGGTTACGTTTGGAGTACCTGGGATGATTATTACGGAAACAACCCCGAAAGATATATAGGCGCGATGACTTACACTACGGATGGTACGGATGCCAGCAATGCTGTAGTAGCGATGTGGGCCCTGTCAAGTGGAGAAATAACACATGGTTCGGTCAGGAAGCCAGGTAATTACCATGCGCATGGTTATGATTGGGAAAGCAAACCAGGCGATGGCCCAAGAACATTTCACCCACGAGATGCTTTAGCTGGTCCTGTATACGGTAGTATTGTCCGTTATTATCGCATTGATGCAGGCTCTTCTTTGGTTGCCCAGCAGGATTTGATGTTTGAGGAATCTGTTGCAAGGGGATTGACAACAATTGAGAATGTAGAACTCAACAGCAGTGAAAAGTCCAAAATAAGTTCCTGTCAAATCTCACTGAAAAACGGAACACAGACAATAAATAATTTACACAATAACTGGATAAGTAGAATTAGATCCGGCGAATATAAGCTGATAAGCAATGTTTCTAAATTTATTGAAACAAAAGAAGGGCAGCAGTTATTAGCATATTCAAAAGCTCACTTGGAAGAAGCGGTACTCTTTTTTGCCTCGGTTATTTTTAATAATGACAAGAGCAAATCTTTTGAACGAAACGTTTCCTATTATATGTTTTGGGAAATTGCAAGGGATAAGTATGGTCGTCTTATGGAAAACGTTAAGGCGGATTGGAAAAATAATAAATACACAAAAGACAGAAAATATATTGCACCTTTGCCTGAAACATTCACAAAAAAATATATTAAAGCTATTTTAGCTCAACTATAATTTTAATCCAAACTCAATAATTAAAAACAACGGTTATGAAAACAATTATTACTTATGTTTTATTAGGCTTTCTTGCTTTTACGGCCTGTTCTAAGTCATCTCCTGATAAAAGCAATACAAATTTTCCTAACAATATTGCTAGCACATGGAGCAGGAGTGCTGCCGATATTAGTTCCCAAGCCGATACTACTACGGATAGTAATACTGGTCAAAAATGGGTGAAAGATATTGTAGTACTAACCAGCAGCGAAGCTGCTAAACTACAAACTCTGATACAGGCGCCATCTAAACAAATCAAAGACGATTTCACAGCAAAAGGTAAAAAATTTATAGACAGGATCTCATCTCCCGAAATTTCGATATCAAGTTTTTGGGAATCCAGGACAAACACACAGGAATATAAGGATCTTTATAAATTTTGTATTGATAATCGTGAGGCCGTTTTGCCATTGGCTATGGCATTTCTGTTTAATGATGCGGATGCTACTATAGGTGGTATTGGCGTTGTGGCTTTAGATATATGCACAGAAGGTAGATTTGAAGATTTAAAAAAAGAAGTAGCCGATGAGAGGCTTGCAAATCAGTACACAGAAGACAATAAATATCAAATCTTCTATAGTCAGGGCTCCTTACAAAGGCGACTGGCAAAAAAGATTTTAACTCAGCTATAAACGATATTATTGTGGGATAACAAAAGGTACGAAAGATTTACTCCTTCGTGCCTTTTTACCTTATACTTCTAAATAACAAGCAAATTAATTCAGGAATGTTCCTGTTGATCTTCTGTCAAATCCTGCCACCACTCTAAAAGCATCGTTGATCTGCTCTATCGAAAAATTATTTCTTTGTAAAGCAGCCATAAATTCCTCATTTAGTGTAGCAATCATACTTTCTATTTGCTCGTAAGTTTGCAATACAGTAATTGTAAAGCGAATGCCTGAATGGTTTTGTGATACAGCAGGAAAAACACCCAGGTTCACTAAAAAACCTCTCCGCATCAACCGCTCCATAATTTCGTATGCCAAATCAGCCTTAGAGGTTCCAATGAAAAATATAGCCGAGTCATAATTTGAAATAACTGATGGCGAGGTCTTATTAAACAATGAGTTTGCAAATAGAATATACTTAATATCCAAATTAATTGATTTAGCTGCTTATAGGCACAAAATTTACATACAAAAAATATTTTAAAAAAAATTTTGTAATTACACCGAACAGTAGTAATTTTGACACCGAAAGGTGTATATATTAACTTTTTAAAAACATGCACGATGAAAAATCAAAAAAAACTACAGATTGTGCTGTTTGGATTAGCTTGCATCTTATTAGTTGTTTCCTGCTCCAAAAACGAAAACACGCCTAAAGATCATGACCAAAATGATGACACAGCGCAGACTACCGCAAGATCGGTATTGTCGCGTATTTCTTTTACTGACGATAACCATACAGTACCTATAGAGGCGGCGAAGGCGCTGGCATTTAATCTTGATAAGATAATGCCACCTTCAACCCGACTATCCAAAGCAGGTGTTGCCCTTTCCATAGAAAAGTCGTTTACTATTAATGACAGTGCAGGCAGCCCTAATATGTATGTTTTTGATTATACCGGCGATGGCTTTGCCGTTTTCTCTGCAGATGAAAGATACAATCCTGTATTAGCTGTTGTACCTAATGGAAAGTATGAGCAGTGTAAAAACCTAGCTGGCATTACTAACTGGTTTGGTGAGACAATGGATTATATAAACCTGGCTAAAAAAGGGCATTCCGATCCTCAAAACAATACTACAGCAAGGTGGAGGCATGTTATTGACCAGATTAATAAACCTGCTGAGGCTACCAGCGCCCGAAGCGTAGCTTCCCCTATGGGCTGCACGTATCCCACCTATACAAATGTATTTGTGGGTATGACAACAACATGGGGGCAGTATTGTGGTTATAATGATTCGTTGACTTATGCCAATATAGGCTTTTACGGCCCATGTTCGGTTTGTTCTTCTAATCCAAATCCTCCAACCGGTTGTGTTGCAACGGCAATGGCACAAGTGATAAAATTTTGGGCAGCAACGACACCACAAAACTACAACTATGCAAACATGCCTGATAATAACTGGCCTGCAGATAGTTCAGAAGTGAACAGGCTAATGAAAGATGCTGGAATTAGTGCATCGATGAATTATACTTGCGGTGGCTCAGGAACATATTTAACTTCGGCACAAAATGGTTTCTTGAATACATTTGGTTATAGCAACGTAGATAGGTCTTATTCTGGAACCAGCCCCATAAACCTGCCGGTACTTGTTTCTAATATTACAAATGGATTTCCTGTAATATTAGGAGGCTGTTCAAGTAGCGGAGATTGCCACGCCTGGGTTTGCGATGGCTATGAAAAATTAGTAAGCAGTTGTTATACATATTACTACCTGCAGATGAACTGGGGATGGGATGGTTATGGTAATGGATGGTATGAAAATAATAACTGGAATTCTCCTTATGGAACCTTTAGCCATCACCAAAAAGAAATGCTTTATAATATTTTACCCTAATTAAACAATTTAAAATCTTAAAAAAATGAAAACATTACATTTACTATTAACACTATTTTTAATTATGCTTTTTGCCTCATGCAGTAAAGAACAGTCGGCCAGTAAAGGTGTTAGTATCCTTGTTAACATAATGGTAGAAAATACGCAAGGGCAGAACCTGCTCGATCCTTTCACACCTGGACATTTTAAAATAGAAGACATAAAAAAATATGACCTGGTAGATGGGAAAGAAAAATTATTCTATATGGCAAATTGGAATGATCCATGGGGATTTAGGCTTGTGGGTGAGGGAGAAATGACACATTTATCATTGGCACCGAATATAGAACGTACAGAATCTAATCCAACAACTACCTATATCGATTGGGGTAACGGCGATAAGGATACGCTGGTTTGTAAAATGAGGACAGATAGTGAAGGTTACTATTATTTTACCGAGGAAGTATGGTTTAATGGCGAAAGAGTTTTCCCTGACCAATCCCAAAAATATCCCGGTTTTGCGGGTAGAGGATTTAAAATTGTAAAATAATCTGCTACTTTTTTAGGTAGGAACGGAGCATTTTATGAACCCTGGGTATTAAAAATGGATACCCGGGGTTTTTATATTATTGGCTTCTAATTCAGGAATGTTCCTGTTGACCTGCTATCTAATCCTGCCACCACTCTAAAAGCATCGTTGATCTGCTCTATTGAAAAATTATTTTTTTGTAAAGCAGCCATAAATTCCTCATTTAGTGTAGCAATCATACTTTCTATTTGCTCATAAGTTTGCAATACAGTAATTGTGAACCGAATACCTGAATGGTTTTTTGATACAGCAGGAAAAACACCCAGATTCACTAAAAAACCTCTCCGCATCATCCGCTCCATAATTTCGTAAGCCAGCTCAGATTTAGAGGTTCCAATGAAAAATATAGCCGAGTCATAATTTGAAATCACCGGTAAAGATGTTTTGCCGAACAACATATTGGCATATCGTATTCGATTTTTTAGCTCATCCTGCAAGTGATATATTTCATCTGTAAGATGGATTTTTGCTGATGCGACAGCAGCTCCAAGCGTTGCAGGCTGCAATGGACCGGATGAATTAAATGGCGCGCCACATGTTCTTACTTTCCTAGCTAACTCTTTATTGGGAAATACTAAAATGCCGCCGCCTGTTGCAAATGCTTTTGCCATTGATGAGGCAATGATCATTCTCTCGTGAATGGGCCTGTCACCCAATACAAAACCTTTCCCGTGCTCGCCCAGGATGCTCATGCTATGCGCATCATCAATGTAAGCATGAAAGGTAGGGTAAGTATTTAAAAAGCTGAATATTTCATCAGCCGGGCATTTGTCTCCAAACATGGAGTACACGCCATCAGCAAAATACCACACCCTGTTATGTTCTTTCTGCAGCCTATTAATCCTTTCTTCCAACATAACTATTTTATTATGTCGTAATACTTCAAAATGTACGGGCCAGTTGCCCCTGAAGGCGTTTATACCGCTGAGAACTGAATTGTGCAATTGCTGATCTGCGATTACCGCATCTCCGGTATCTAAAAGTACAGGGATAGCTGCCAAATGTGCTAAAGTAGTGGTAGGTGCAATAATGGCGGGCGAACTGAAAATTTTAGTCATTAATTCTTCCAGTTCCTGGTATAACCCAATGGAGACATAAGCCCTCGATTCGGAAAACTGGCTGCCATAGTCATTAATAGCAGTTACAGCAGCTTGCTTCAAGCGGGTGTCGTGCTCTAAGCCGAGGTAGCTGCAAGACGTAAAGTTATACATCTCTTTGCCATTAATTATAATCGTGTTATCGGTCGTAAGCTTACCTTTCTGGACTAAATGGAGAATTCCTTTTTCAACTCCTTTAGAAATGGTTTCATCAACCGCAGATATAAAATGGTCATGATTCATAGCGCATTTAATTATTTTGGTTACATAAATAATTTATAACGGTGTTAAGGTAAATATTTTTATCCGATGTAATCTTTCAATAAACAAGCTATATTAATTATTATTCATATTTAATTGTCTATAAGCAAATATAAATCTAAGGTATAGTGTGATTTTAGATTGTTGGGAATGTCCTTATAAGTCCACATCGGCATACTTATACGTAAGGTCTAATAAACGCTCCATTGCCTTAAATAGCCTTTCTTTGCCTTCAGTAGAAGACATATCTATTCCGCACATAGTACTTCCATTACTTTTAACATGCAGCACTGTGTAATATATAGCTGAAACAAGAATGGCTATTGTTGCAGGATAATCTACTCGTGTGTCGTTAAAAATTTCGTCAGCTTTTTGAAGCATTTGTTGTCCCAATTTCTCTCTTTCGTCAGTGAGTGCACGAATTATTTTATTTTTTTCGCTTATTCCCCATAAAACAATTTTCTGCATTTCTGTGGACTTAAAGAAATAATTAAAGTCATCCTTGAGCAATTCAACCATAAAATCTTTACTGATTTCCGGCAAAGGCTTTTTCTCCAATTCTAATTTTCGCTGCTCTATTTTCCAGAAATCAATCTGCTCAAGATAGGTTTGTATCAGTCCGTTCAATCCGCCAAAATACTCGTATATTGCTTTCTTGGCCACTCCTGCCACTTCGGCAACTTTATTAACCCGGATACTTTGAAATCCTTCCTTTACCAAAATTTTTCCCACTGCGTTTATCAATTTAGCTTTTGTCCTTTCTTTATCATACACTTTAGCTACATAGCGGCTATTCTTTTTAGTTGAACTCAAGATTTAAGTATTTAATAGTTTAAAATTATTTGGTTCTTATCAATTAAAGAAAATAAAATCCAAATATAATCAATCGAAAGCTAAAAATTTTAAATATAATTGGGTAATGTAAGTGCATTATTTTTTCTCCAAAATAATAATTAAAAATCTGTCAATCTGCATTACCTTAGCTGCTGATTGATTCTTGACTATAATTTGAAGTAAAAAATGACTAATAATGGCAAAGGTTCTCCTCTGAAATGGGTTCCCACCGTTTATTTTGCAATGGGCTTGCCCTACGTGGCGCTTTCATTAGTTTCGGTGCTGATGTTGAAAGACATGAAGATTGATGATACCCGGATTGCCTTCTGGACTTCGTTAATTGTATTGCCTTGGTCGCTAAAACCGTTTTTCAGTCTGGTAATGGAACTGTTCGGAACCAAGAAAAAATATGTGGTTATCACTGAAATAGTTTCGGCAATTATGTTTGGATTAATTGCTTTTGCATTGCCGATGTCCAATTTTTTTGTGATTACCATTGCGCTGATGGGTGTTATAGCATTGAGTGGCTCCACACACGATATTGCCGGTGATGGTATTTATCTGGATGAACTCAACAAATCGCAACAGAGCAAATTTGCGGGTTGGCAGGGAGCGTTTTATAATCTTGCAAAAGTACTAGCCAACGGTGGATTAGTTTTTTTGGCCGGCTGGTTGAGCCATAGCATGGGGTTGGTTAACTCCTGGCGTGTAATTATGCTTATTTGTGGCGGTATTTTGCTATTGGTAGCGCTTTATCATATCAGGGTGTTACCAACAGGCAAGATACCTGAAAGAGCCGATACCTTTGAACAAAAGATGGAAGGATTGAAGGAAGTTATTCGCAGTTTTTTTCAAAAGAAATATATTTTCATTTATCTGTTATTTATTGTTCTTTATCGTTTTGCCGAAGGGCTGGCGATGAAGATTGCGCCCATGTTTTTGAAATCCGAAGTAGTCAAAGGCGGTCTTGGCCTTTCTAATGAACAATATGGTCTGGTGTATGGTACATTTGGGACCATAGCCTTTATTGTCGGTTCCATTCTGGCGGGTTATTATATTTCCAATTTCGGATTGAGAAAGGTGTTGTTTTCGCTGGTTTGTATTTTCAATATTCCTTTTGTGGTTTACTTAGTCTTTGCCATTTTTCAACCTCATAATATGAATTTGATCGCAACCGGTATCGTTTTCGAATATTTTGGCTATGGCTTTGGATTTGTAGGGCTGATGCTTTTTATGATGCAGCAGGTGGCTCCGGGCAAATTTCAAATGGCGCACTATGCATTTGCAAACAGTATTATGAACCTCGGTGTAATGATTCCGGGAATGATCAGTGGGTATCTTAGTGATACTTTCGGATATAAAAACTTCTTTATTATTGTGATGATTGCTACCATTCCGGCTATAATGATGGCCTGGTTAGTACCTTTCACCTATCCCGATCCTAAAAAGGAGGAAAAATGAAAATATAGATTTTTAATCCGGCCTTTATCCTGCCATTATTGGTATCTTTGTAGAAACGGATTTTTTATGCCTGAGTTAATCATCAAATATAAAAGTAAAAAAACATTAGAGGCGCTCAAAGACCTCGCCAAGTACTTTAATTTTTCAATTATTAGCCCATCCGGCAGCAGAAATTCGGGAAGGAAAATAATTAATGGCGTAACTATAATTCCCGGAAATAGTTCTATAGATGTTTCGGAATTGAGTGAAATATTTACAGGAAAAGGGTTAAATGCTAAACAACTACGTAATCAGGCATGGCAAAGAAGTATGTGATTTGTGATACTGATGTCCTGATTGATTATTGGAATAAAAAATCCAAACGACATACTGCTACGAAGGAAATTTTAGAAGAAAAATTAGGAATTGATAAAATAATAATTTCAGCTATTACAAAAATGGAACTTTTGTTAGGTGCCAACAATAAACAGGAGGAAGCTGAAATCAAAAAGAAGTTGACAGGATTTAATACAGCTCTTTTTAATGAAAAAATCACTTTAAAAGCTATTGATTTTTTTGAAAAATATCATTTAAGCCATGGAATGGCAATACCGGATTGTTTAATTGCTGCGACTGCATCACTTCTGGGTTTCGAACTGTGTACCTACAATTTAAAGGACTTTAAATTTATTGAAGATTTGACATTGTATAAAATATGATAAATTATTAAATAATTATAAATTTTTAAAAATGGAAAGTATAACTCCAATTCCCTGGCAAGACAGACCTGAAGGTTCTAATGAAGTAATGTGGCGGTATTCCGAAAATCCTGTTATTGGTCGCTATCATATCCCGTCTTCCAACAGTATTTTCAACAGCGCTGTAGTTCCTTTTGGCGATGGCTTTGCAGGCGTGTTTCGCTGCGATAATAAAGCGGTGCAGATGAATATTTTTGCAGGATTCAGCAAGGACGGTATCAACTGGGAAATCAATCATGAACCCATTGTGATGAAACCGGGCAATACCGAGATGATCGAATCGGAGTACAAATACGACCCTCGTGTGGTATGGATTGAGGAACGCTACTGGGTTACCTGGTGCAACGGCTATCACGGCCCCACCATAGGTATTGCCTATACCTACGATTTTAAGGAATTTTTCCAGTGTGAAAATGCTTTTCTGCCTTTCAATCGTAATGGCGTATTATTTCCTCAAAAGTTTGATGGAAAATATGCCATGCTCAGCCGCCCGAGCGATAACGGACACACTCCTTTTGGCGATATTTATATCAGCTATAGCCCTGATATGAAATATTGGGGAGAACATCGCTGCGTGATGAAAGTAACTCCCTTCCCCCAAAGCGCCTGGCAGTGTACCAAAATAGGCGCCGGTTCGGTTCCGTTCTTAACCAAGGAAGGATGGCTGATGTTTTACCACGGAGTAATTACTACATGCAACGGTTTTCGCTATTCGATGGGAGCAGCCATTCTGAATGAAAAGGATCCTTCAAAAGTTTTGTATCGTACCCAACCTTACCTGCTGGCTCCTGTAGCTCCTTACGAACTGACCGGTGACGTACAAAATGTGGTGTTCCCATGTGCTGCTTTGCAGGATGGTGAAAAAGTGGCGGTTTATTATGGTGCTGCTGACACTGTGGTAGCGATGGCTTTTGGTTATATTGATGAAATTTTGGAGTTTACAAAAAAGAACAGCCTTTAATAAAACGTGAAAATGAAAAATATTTTGCTTGCAAGTACTTCCACTCTGTTTGGTGGTCAGTACCTTGATTATCTGAAAGATGAAATCGCGGACTTGTTTCAGGGGGTTGACGAAATAGTTTTTATACCCTATGCGCGACCATCAGGTATTTCGCACGATGATTACACGCAGAAGGTAAAAGACTATTTCTCTCAACTCAACATTGCTGTTACAGGGTTGCATACTTATGATGACCCACCGGCCGCCATCAGGGAAGCAAAAGGTGTTTTTACCGGCGGCGGCAATACTTTTCTCCTGGTAAAAACCCTGCATGATTTGGGGTTGATAGATGTGATTAAGGAAAAAGCATTACAAGGAACACCTTACATGGGTGCAAGCGCCGGTACAAATATTGCCGGAATCAGTATGCGCACTACCAATGATATGCCCATCGTTTATCCTTCTTCGTTTGATACGATGGGACTCGTTCCGTTTAATATTAATCCGCATTATCTCGATCCCGATCCTACTTCTACCCACAAAGGCGAAACCCGTGAAACGAGAATTCTTGAGTTTTTAACTCAGAATAATATACCCGTTGTAGGCCTTAGAGAAGGAAGCTGGATAAGGGTGAAGGGTGATAAAATAATACTTGAAGGAAAATTAGATGCCAGGATTTTTGAACGGGGAAAATCACCTTACGAACTTGCTACGGGCAGTGAATTAAATTTTCAGAATAATAAATAGTAATCGTTTTTCGGTTGTCTTATTGAGATGGCCTTGAAAAAAATGCGTTAAGAAAATAATTTTTCATTCCATCATTTTGAACGGAGCTCCTTTTTTCCGTCATTTTGAACGGAGCGAAGTGGAGTGAAAAATCTCCTCTTTTCCAGAAGGATAAGATTTCTCCGCTGCTCTGCGAAATGACGATCAAGGAGGGGCGAATGACACCTCAAAAGCATCGTCTTTTCGAACGGAGCGAAGCGAAGTGAGAAATCTTTTTCTTTCAGAACGATAAGATTTCTTCGCTGCGCTACGAAATGACGATCAAGGAGGGGCGAAACGACACCTCAATAGCATCGTCTTTTCGAACGGAGCGAAGCGAAGTGAGAAATCTTTTGCTTCCAGAACGTTAAGATTTCTTCGCTACGCTGCGAAATGACGGTTGCTTTTCTGAACGGTGAGATTTCTTCGCTTCGCTGCGAAATGACGGTTGTTTTTAGAACGAAGAGATTTCTCCGCTTCGCTGCGAAATGACTGTGAAGGAGGCTGCGGAATGACGGTGGGAAAAGGTAAATGCCGGAATTAAATACAATCAATAACTCTTTCCAAATCGGGGTTACCGGGATGCTCTTCACATAAGCTAACACAGTTTGCAGTAGCTTTAACCACACCTGCAAAATCCGGTTATCAAGAAAAAGGTGGAAAATGTTCTGGACGGTAGCAATGAGATTAAAATTAATTATCCCATAAACTTTAATCCGCCACCCATTCGGCATAAGAATTTTCTGTTTCGTAAATTTTTAATTGAACCAATTTGATTTCTTCAGGGAGATTTCTTAAAAACACGCCTTTTACATAAAGTAATATGTTTTCAGCCGTAGGTTCAAAATCCCAAATCACCACATTGGCATGATTGGTGATTTCGGGATGGACTGCAATGTAGTCTTTGGATAAAACCAATTTATGATCGAGCGTTTCCACTATCTCAACTCCGGCTTTTTTTAAATCCTTGAAATCAAACACAAAACCGGGAGCGGGTATATAGTCATCGTTGTTTGCCTGCCCTGCCACTGTTGCATGTAATACGTAAGAATGTCCATGAATGTCTTTACACTGGCCATTATAGCCATGAATGGCATGTGCTGTTTCGAAACGGAAAACCTTTGTTAATCTGATCATTTCACTCAAAAATTGTATGCAAAGATATTCAGTAATTACCGGAAATTGCAAAATAGGTTTGAAGATTGACAAACCTTCATCTTAGTTGACAGCATTTTACGGAATCGTATGCGTAAATAAAATAATAGCGGTTGATATTATTCATTAGTTTTACACTCTCTTGCAATGTGATAAAACGTGTTCTTGCAAATGTTCGATTTTAAATTATAGAAAACAATTGATATATGAGCAAACGAATTGTAACCTTTGGCGAAATTATGCTGCGCCTTGCCACTCCCGGATATGAACGTTTTAGTCAGGCCTCTGCCTTTACGGCCACTTATGGAGGCGGTGAAGCGAATGTTGCGGTTTCACTTGCAAACTATGGCTTAGACGCTGATTTTGTAACGCGCCTGCCCAAAAATGATATTGCAGAATCCTGCATCATGAACCTGAAAAAATATGGCGTGGGGGTTAATAATATTTTGCGTGGCGGCGACCGTATGGGAATTTATTTTTTGGAAACCGGCGCAGTAGCCCGCCCCAGTAAAGTGGTTTACGACAGGTCGAATTCTTCCATTGCAGAAATTGCACCCGGAATGGTCAACTGGCACGAAGTACTGAAAGGAGCCGACTGGTTTCACTGGACGGGGATTACCCCTGCCCTTTCACAAGGAGCTGCTGATGCCTGTATGGAAGCAATAAAAATTGCAAACGAATTGGGCGTAACTGTTTCTACTGACTTGAATTATCGTAAAAATCTTTGGAAATACGGAAAAAAGGCTTCTGAAATTATGCCAGCATTAGTTGAGGGTTGTGATGTGATTTTGGGCAATGAAGAAGATGCGGAAAAGGTTTTTGGCATCAAACCCGAAGGGTTTAATGTGGAACATACCGGGGGCGAAATAAATGCAGAAGAGTTTGAATCGGTTTGTACACAACTGATGAAAAAATTTCCCAGAGCCAAGAAAGTAATAATTACTTTAAGAGGTTCCATTAATGCTAATCACAATACCTGGGGTGGCGTACTCTACAGCAATGGAAATCTTTATCAGTCAAAGCGTTACGATATTACCCACATTGTGGACCGTGTAGGCGGAGGTGATTCTTTCATGGGTGGTTTAATTTATGGATTGCTCACATTTACCGACAATGACCAACAGGCCTTGGAATTTGCAGTAGCGGCTTCCTGCCTCAAGCATACCATTTATGGCGATTTTAATATGGTAACAGTAAGCGAGGTAGAAGCGCTGATGGGTGGCGATGGCAGTGGTAGGGTGCAACGATAATTCTCAGGTTGGTTATATTGACAGTAATACAATTTGAGAAAAAAGTTTGAGATATTAAATTCGGCAATAAACGAATATTATTTAAAAGAGAAATAACAGGTACTATGGTTATAGAATCTATACACAATTCAAAAAAGTATGAATGTCTGCATCCCTTATTTGTCAAAGCATTTGAATTTATCAGAGGCAATGATTTGCAAAATATGGTTCCGGGCGATTATATAATTGAGGAAGCAGTTTTAAAAGCCATCATTTATGACGGCCCCGGCAAAACAAAAGAAGTTTCTTTGGAAAAATTTGAGTGCCACAACCATTTTATTGATATTCAATATATAATTAACGGAAACGAAAGTATGGGTTGGAAGTCGCGTCATTCCTGCATTTTACCTAAAGGTGAATATAGTGAGGAAAAGGATGTGCTTTTTTTCAATGATCAACCGGATATGTTTTTCACTTTGCGTCCCGGTCAGTTTGCCATCTTTTTCCCCGAAGATGTTCATGCCCCATTGATAAGCGAGGGAGAGGTGAAAAAATTAATAATCAAAGTAAAAGTTTAAGTTTATGGATGTTCAACAGGTTATAGATGTTATCACCGGTCAAGGTATGTTGCCTTTGTATTTTAATGCGGATGAAGAGGTGAGTGTGGAGATATTACGCGCTGTGTACAGAGCGGGTATCAAAGCAATTGAATACACCAACAGAGGCGATGCGGCACTAAGCAATTTTAAAAAATTGGTAGAGGTGAAGAATGTTGAAATGCCGGAACTCGTGTTGGGTGTGGGTACCGTAAAGAATCTTAGCCAGGTAAAGGATTATATTGATGTCGGCGCTGATTTTCTGGTAAGCCCCGGTTTAGTAAATGAAATAGCAGATTATGCAGTAGCCAATAATATTTTTTACGCTCCCGGATGTATGACGCCCTCCGAAATTATTGCGGCAGAAAATGCAGGTGTCCGGTTTATTAAACTCTTCCCCGGCGATATGTTGGGACCAAAGTTTTTATCCACTATCAAAGATATTTTTCCTAAATTGCTGTTTATGCCTACAGGAGGGGTAGATACTACTAAAGAGAGTATCGAAAGTTGGTTCAATGCCGGTGTGTGTGCGGTAGGTATGGGCAGTAAATTAATCAGCAAACAATTGATGGCCGACAGAAACTATATTGAAATAGAAAATAAGGCCAAAGAGGTGCTTCAAATCATTCAATCCATAAAAAAATAATAATGACAGAGTTAAATCAGCAAGGAAAGATGACCAATTACAGATGGGCGATAGTTGTCCTTCTGTTTATTGCAACTACAATTAATTATTTAGACAGGCAGGTTTTATCGCTTACCTGGGATGAGTTTATTAAGCCTGAATTTCACTGGGATGAATCTCATTATGGTACAATTACATCATTTTTCTCTATTTTTTATGCCATCTCCATGCTTTTTGCAGGTCGTTTTGTAGAATGGATGGGTACAAAGAAGGGCTTCCTGTGGGCAATAGGTGTGTGGAGTGTGGGAGCCTGTCTTCATGCCGTGTGTGGAATCATTACGGAGTCGCACGTTGGATTGCACAGCGCTGCCGAATTGGCGGCTGCCACCGGTGATGTGGCTGTGGTGATTGCTACTTTCAGTATGTATGCTTTTCTGGTAGCCAGGGGTATTCTTGCGCTTGGTGAGGCTGGCAACTTTCCGGCGGCTATTAAGGCTACAGCCGAGTATTTTCCCAAAAAAGATCGGGCCTATGCCACTTCCATATTTAATGCGGGCGCTTCTATTGGCGCTTTGTTTGCACCGCTTACCATTCCGCCTTTGGCAAAATATTTTGGTTGGGAAATGGCATTTGTTATTATTGGGGTTTTAGGTTTTTTATGGATGGGTTTTTGGGTGTTCATGTATGATAAACCCGATGAAAGTAAACGAGTCAATTCATTAGAACTGGAATATATCGAGCAGGACAAGAAAGAAGAGGAAGCCCAAAAGCAGACAAAAGTAGAGAAACTGCCTTTTGGAAAGATTTTTTCATACAAGCAAACATGGGCGTTTGCAGTGGGTAAATTTATGACGGATGGCGTGTGGTGGTTCTTCCTGTTCTGGACGCCTTCTTATCTCAATACTCAATTTGGCATCAAAACGACAGATGGCCTTGGAATGGCTTTGATATTTACTTTGTATCTTATCGTTACGGTTCTTTCGATTTACGGAGGCAAATTGCCAACAATATTTATTAACAGAACCGGTCAGAACCCCTATGCCGCCCGTATGAAAGCTATGCTTATTTTTGCTTTCTTCCCGCTTGTGGTACTACTGGCGCAACCATTGGGCATGCAATTTGCAGCACTTGGCCAAAATGCGGCATGGATACCCGTATTGTTAATTTCTATCGGCTGTGCGGCGCACCAGGCCTGGAGCGCAAATCTGTTTTCCACTATCGGCGATATGTTTCCGCAAGGTGCTATTGCCACCGTTACCGGAATAGGAGGCATGGCCGGCGGAATAGGATCAATGATTCTTCAAAAAGCAGCCGGAAATCTGTTTGTGTATGCCGGCGAAACCAATATGACATTTTTCGGATTTGTGGGCAAACCGGCAGGTTATTTTGTAATATTCTGTATTTGTGCAGTTGCCTATCTAATTGGCTGGGTGTTGATGAAAGCATTGGTTCCAAGGTATAAACTGATTACTGATATTTAGTATAAATAGTTTATAATCAATTACTTGAATAAACGTTTCTCATCTCATGAGGAGCGTTTATTTTGTATTTAGTACCTTTGTGCCCTTTTTAAATTGATTAAATATTCCTTTAATCAAAATTTTAATAAAGTTGTTTAGTCTAAATCAATTATCGGTTTTTTAATAAAAACACTATTTTGAAAAAAAGAGTAGAATTATTATCTCCCGCCGGGTCGTTCGACAGTATGCAGGCCGCAATCAATGCCGGCGCCGACGCTATCTATTTTGGGGTAGAACAGCTCAATATGCGTACCGTTTCCTCCAAAACCTTTACGGTGCAGGATATTAAGGAAGTAGCAGAAAGATGCAAGGCGCACAATGTAAAAGCTTATATCACGCTCAATACCGTGATGTACGACCACGACAGGCAGTTGCTTCAAACCATCTTGAAAGAGGTAAAAGAACATCAGATAGATGCGGTTATTGCTTCGGACTTTGCAGTAATTGAGCAATGTATTACCATGAATATACCCGTTCATGTTTCCACTCAGGCGAATGTGAGCAATATAGACGCGGTGAAATTTTATGCCCGTTTTTCGGATGTCATTGTTCTGGCAAGAGAACTCACATTGACCCAGACTGAAAATATCTGCAAAGAAATAAAAAGAAAAGATATCAGAGGCGTATCGGGAGAGTCTGTGAAAATTGAAATATTTGGTCATGGCGCACTATGTATGGCTATTTCGGGCAAATGTTACCTGAGCCTTCATACCCAGAATGCATCAGCAAACCGAGGCGCCTGCCAGCAAAACTGCCGCCACGCTTATGAGGTAACAGATAAAGAAACCGGGCAAGCGTTACTTATTGATAATGAATACATTATGTCGCCAAAGGACCTGTGTACCATTGATTTTCTGGATGAGGTGGTAAACAGCGGCATAGATGTGCTGAAGTTAGAAGGAAGAAGCAAGGGCGCAGATTATGTGTATGAAATCACCAAATGCTACCGTGAAGCGCTTGATGCCGTTGAAGAAGGTACTTATACCAAAGAAAAAATTGAAGATTGGATGAAGCGTTTGGCCACGGTTTACAACAGAGGTTTCTGGGATGGTTATTACTTAGGAAGAAAATTGGGCGAATGGACACCCAATCCCGGATCGGCAGCCACCGAAAGAAAACTATATATCGGAAAAGCTACCAAATATTACCCCAAAATCGGAATTGGCGAATTTCTGGTAGAAACCGGTTCTTTAAAAATAGGCGATACGCTGATGGTGAGCGGCGCTCATATTGGCATGATGAAGGAAACTATGCAAACCCTTGTTGTAAACGGATTAGAAGCCGGTGAAGCCAAAAGAGGCGACAAAATAACCTTTCCGGTGCCTGCAAAAGTGACCCACAACGATAAACTCTATAAAATTGTACCTGCCGCCAATGAGTAAAATCATTCATTACAGAAATAAATGTATCGGTTGCGGCCTTTGCCACGAGCAGCAGCCGGAGCTTTGGCGCATGTCGAAAAAAGATGGCAAGGCAACCTTGTTAAACGCAGTGCAGAAAAGAGAAACCTGGGTATTGCCCCTCAATGAAATTCATCGTGAAAAATTGGAACAGGTAATAGTCGGATGCCCGGTGAAGGTGATAAAAGTGCTGTGAGATTGAGGTTGAGGTTGAGGCTGAGGTTGAGGATAAGGTTGAGGTTGAGGGAAAGAATAATGAATAGAGAGGAGGATAAGAGGGCCTTGATTTGAAGATGTTACACAAATGTTACACAAATCAAAAATAAAAAAGCAGCTATCTATTTTGTTAAGTGACTGCTTCTTGTTCCCTGTGTTGCAAATCCTCTGCATTGTTGAGATAGGCAGGCTGCACTCATGCTTTTGGGGTAAAAAAATCTTTAAAGCTCCTATTATGTTGTTGCCAATATCTTTTTAGTATTCATAACCGAAGCATTTTTGAAATGAGTATTTTCTGGTACTTTCAATTTGTATTCCCTGTTAAATGCTTCTTGTGACAATTTGAAATGATTGGCCAATACGCGAATAACTTCTTTGGATAACCCCTTCTTATAATTCAAAATATCTGAAACAAGTCCTGTACTTACATTTAAAAGCTTTGCCAATTCCACAGATTTCATTTTATGGTCTGCCATTAAAGACTTTAAAAGAGCAACAGGGTCAAGCATTTGAAAATCAGTATGCTCTTCATCATATTTTTCTATAAGAAGGGTAAGCAGGTCAATTTCTTCATTTATCTGTTTTGTTTTTTTTGCTGAAAAATCAAGGTCATGAAGAATTTTACAATACTCGTTGTACTGCTTTTCGCTTTTAATTACCTTATATTTTAAAACTTCCATAATTTTCATTTTAATAGTTAAAGACTGAAAACTGTTCTTGCCTTTTGCAAAGTTTGTCATATTCTGCATGAGTGCCTATCCAACATACATATAACCTTAAATTACTTTCACCAAATGAATATTTGCCTATCATCCTGAACCTATTTCCTGCAATATCAAAAATTACCCTGTAAGAACTATTGCCTAAAAAATCGGCGGAAGGAAATGTTTCTTTTATATCTTCCGGAATATTCCAATCTGCCAGTTTTACTTTTGAAAGCCAATCCTCAAAAGAAGCATAACTGCTACTGTTTTTTGCAACATACGCTCTTATCGTTTTTTCTTTTATTAGATGTACTTTCATTACTTAGATTCAAAAATACTAAAAATTCACAAAAAGTGAACATTTTCTTTTCAATGGTATGTTAAAGAAAAAAGATAAGCTTTTTCTGTATCTTATTTTGAGCCAAAAAAATATTATTATCAACGCTTTTGTGGTTTTGGACTGTTTCTTATCAGGCGTGAAAATGAAAGAAATGCAGCCGAAGGTAGAAAGCCAGAAATAGATGGCTACACACTGTAATTTAATAATTTATTGCGTTTATCACCATCTTAAGGGTAAATTGTGGATACAAGTTCACACAAAAAAAGGCAGCTACTTTGTTGTAACTTCCTGATTATCAACGCTCCCCCTGCTGGATCCCGCCTCAGCGGGACGGCCCTCTGATTATTAGGGGTGAAAATGGAGTAAATGCAGCCGAAGGTAGAAAGCCAGAAATAGATGGCTACACACTGTAATTTAATAATTTATTGCGTTTATTACCATCTTAAGGGCAAATTGTGGGCGCAATCCAAAATAAAAAAGCAGCTACTTTGTTGTAACTGCTTGATTTTGAACGCTCCCCCTGCTGGACTTGAACCAGCGACCCTCTGATTAACAGTCAGATGCTCTAACCAACTGAGCTAAGGAGGAGTATGTTTCAGCTTTTTTGTGTTGTCTGACCCAACACCCGCCGAAAAACAGGTCGTTTGTTCTTTGGGGAGGCAAAAATAAGGGTTTTTTGTATTTGAGAACCAATCTCTTTAAAAAAAATCTTTTTTATCGGTTATTTTCCCTGTAAATCTTCCTTGCTGGCTCTTTTCAGAAACTCTTTTTCTTCTTCAGTCAGTTTCTCAAATCCACCGCGTTGGTTTATTTTGTCCAAAATTTCATCTAATTTTTGCTGAGTAATGGTAGGCGTCTTTTTATAAGGAGAAACAGAAGATGATTTATAATATAATGTGTTTTTTGACAAATTGGTTTTGACTTTTGCCCTGTCGGGGTTAAACATATTGATAAACCGGTCATACAGGTTGTTCATCCACTCGCTTCCGTCAAAACCTTTACGGAGTAAAAAAATAAACAGAAAACCGGCAATACCTCCGCCAAGATGTGCAATATGAACAGCAGGATTATTGGCCGGAATGGTAGCTAAATCAAGCGTGAGAAACAACACTGTAATAATCCATAAAGAAATACCGCCATTCAGCATGGTAAATAATTTATGATTGGGGCAAATAGTGGTGGCTGCAATGGCAATGGCTAAAATAGCCGGACCGGCGCCGAAAAGGTACAAATGTTCCGACTGCACTCTCAGGGATGGTATTAAGTTTCCGGCCAGAATATAGGCCAGAGAACCTAAAAGAGTGCCATAAATAAAAACTGGTATTATTTTTCTGTTGCCGGTAATGTCCATAAAAACATATCCAAACAACCAGAGCCAAAGCATATTGGTAAATAAAGGCCAAATGGCAGTATATACGAAAGCAGAAGACAAAATTGTCCAGGGATGAGAAAGCAATGATTGAGGACTGGCCGACAGTGAAAACAATGACAGAATATTTTGGTTGAAATAACCTGTTACATCACTTCCCTCAGGAAAACGAACATAGCTGAGCGCTTTGAAAAAAGCTAATACAACAAAAATTATCATGTTTAAGGCTATAAGCACCACCAAAGGGTTGATTCTTGAGCCCGAAGATAATCTTATATCATAATTTCTATCTGAGATGGACATAGATAAAATTTTGTTTTCTCATTACCCTGCTGCCTGAAATCTCCAAACAAACATACAGGCAGCGCTACTCTCAATATAACGTTCTTCTATTGGTTTTGTTCCAGATTTTTAATAAAATAAAACCGGTAAGTGCGCCGCCCAAATGAGCAAAATGCGCAATATTATCGCCCGAAATCTGAGAAATACCACCAAATAAATCGAGCGCTACCAATCCCAGAATCGCCCATTTGGCTTTAACAGGAATAGGTATAAACATAATATACAGCTCTGTATTGGGAAAAGTAACTCCAAAAGCAACCAACACCCCGAAAATAGCGCCTGAAGCGCCAACAGCCAGTTCGCTGCCACCCATTATGTATTGCATGATCAGGTGTGCCGCTGCAGCGCCGAGCCCGCAAATCAGGTAAAATATTGTAAACCGTTTTGGCCCCCATACGTTTTCCAATATGCGACCAAACATCCACAACATAAACATATTGAATAAGATATGGTAGAAAATGGGGCTGCCTGTAGGTTCGCCAAAAATATTGGTGTTGTATGCCGCATGGGCAAACATGTGAGTAATAATCTGGTATGGTTTAAAATTTGGGCTGTTGATAGGCCAGAGACCAATTTTGGCGGTAAGGTTATAACGGGGATCATATAAAAGCTGAGCCACCCATACCAACACATTGATCATAATCAGATTTCTGGTGGCCGGCGGAAAATTGGAAGCCGGCCTTGTATATTGGAAATTACTCATTTTGCAAAAGTAAGGGTTGCGGCCAAACCATTAATTATTATTCGCTTAGTTTCTTTTCGATATATTCCTCTGCTTTTTTCAACTTTTTGCGTGTGCTATCCGGTAAGTTTCTAATAGATGAGTCGGATAAAAGTCTTTTTCTCAGTTCCAATGCTTGTGTTTGCGAACTGTCATTTATCGAATTAATGTCAAATATCAACTGTAGCAAACTATCTGCCTCATCCTTTTTCTGCACAGAATCGGTCATTTCGATTATCGGTTTCGGAGGAGCTGCTTCTTCTATGGTATCAGTTTGTTTTTCATCGCCATTGCAAGCCGTAAAACAAAGAACAAACAGAAATCCGGTGGTTAAAAAGAGAAAATTTTTTAAATACTTCACTTTATTTTAATTTTTACTTAGCGAAACTACTATTTTGTTTAGGTTAAAAGCCATTCACAAGAGACTAATTTCAATGTAGTTTTTATAAAAAAAGTTGCAACATGATATTTTAATTAAAAATATAATATCTGGTCAAAATTTGTTATCTTTGATACAAGACATTGAAAATCATCTAAAAGAGCTGCTATGAATATTGAAAATGAAATAAGACAGCAGGTTTTTAAGAATCCATATCATAAACTGGCTGTCAATCTGATGTTTACCCATAGTTGGCTGATGAGTTTTGTGAAGGCTATGTTTAAAAAACAAGACATTACTCCCAACCAGTACAATATACTCAGAATATTGAGAGGCAGCAGGCCTAATCCTTTATCCACGCTGCAGATCAGAGAGCGTATGCTGGACAAAATGAGTGATACCAGCCGATTAGTGGACAGATTGCTTCTGAAAGACCTGGTTTCAAAAAAGATTAATCAGACAGACAACCGGCTGGTTGATGTAGAAATTACAGAAAAAGGACTTAAAGTTCTTGAAAAGCTGGATGATATAGAAGAAAGAGTGGCTTCTTTGTTTGAGAATCTTTCAGAAAAAGAAGCATTGCGCCTGAGTGACATGCTTGATAAACTTCATACCAATAAAGCACCCAGCGCAAACGCATCTAATTTTTAGTCTGAAATCAAGCCTGAAAGGCTGGTATCATTATAGAAATAATCGTTTGGTCGTGTCCAAAATCCCGTAGGGATGACATTTCACCCCATCGGGTTCTGTAAAACAGGGTTCAATCCTATTCTATTATAATTTTATACTTCTGGGATAGATGATGATTTCATGTTTGTGAATTTAGCTACACTTGTCCTAAACTTCATACCAATAAAGCATCTCATTTTAACTAACTTAGCTATTTTTGCGGTTATGGTTAAGATGCGTTTATTTTTGATGTTGAGTTTGTTTTGTTCCTTAAGCGTGTTGGCGCAACCGGCTGCGGAGTTTCGTGGAGTATGGATAGCCACGGTTGTAAATATAGACTGGCCTCCGGCAAATGCGGGTACAGAGGCGCAAAAGGCCGATTTTATTCGCCAATTAGATATGCACAAACGAAATGGCATGAACGCCATAATCATGCAGGTAAGACCCAGTGGTGATGCATTTTTCCCTTCTCCCCACGAGCCTTGGAGCCAATGGCTTACCGGAGTGCAGGGTAGGGCGCCTTCGCCTTTTTACGATCCTTTGGCTTTTATGATAGCCGAAACGCATAAGAGAGGTATGGAGTTTCATGCATGGCTCAATCCTTATCGTGCCGAGTTTAAGATTGGTCAATCTTCTATCGCATCCGATAACCTGATTCGCAAGCGTCCGGATTGGTTTGTAACCTATGGCACTACCCGTTACTTCGATCCTGCTAATAAAGAAGTGCAGCAGTTTGTGGTAAATGTAATTGAGGATATAGTGCGTCGTTATGATGTAGATGCCATACACATGGACGATTATTTTTATCCCTATCCGGTTGGTAATACCCCGTTCCCTGATGAATATACCTACAGAAAATCGGGCAGCCGATTAAGCAAGGATGATTGGCGGCGTAGTAATGTGGATTCGATTATTAAAGATATTAATATTGCCATAAAAAAAACAAAGCCTTATGTAAAATTCGGTATCAGCCCCTTCAGTGTATGGCGAAATCTGAAGGATGACACACAAGGCAGCGACTCCAAAGCGGGCATTACCAATTTCGATAATTTGTATGCCGATATTCTTTTATGGCTTCGCAAAGGATGGATTGATTATGTAACACCCCAGTTATACAGGGAAATTAATGACCCTTTGATTGCTTATGAAAAATTGGTGGAATGGTGGTCGGCACATAGTTTTGGTCGTCATGTATATATTGGACACGGAATTTATCGTGCTTATGAAAAAAATGCAAATTGGAAAGACCCCAATCAGCTGCCCAATCAAATTAAGATTGTGAGAAAAACTCCAGGTATTCAAGGCAGTGTTTATTTTAGCAGCAACAGTTTCAACCGCAATCCCAATGGCTGGAATGATTCTTTGAGAAACAATTATTACCGTATTCCTGCAAAAGTACCCGATATGCCCTGGCTGCCAAAGAGACCTTAACAAGTAGTTGATAATCAAATAACATTTTGACATAATTGTATAGTGGATTTTTTTCGGTTAAAAGATTATACAAAATGAATTATTAAGGTGATGGGCATTAACCAAATTTCGATTGCCATCGTTGGGATGGCCTTGAAAAAAATGCGTTAAAAAAATGATTGAAGGTAGTCGTTAAAAAGCCGTCGTTGTTTGAGCGCCGCATGGCCTTCGAACCAAGAGCAACTACTGCGCGAGGGTTTAGACTACCAAAATCATTTTTAGCAATTTTTTTCACAGCCTTGATTTTTTTTGTAAGTTTTTTGTATCAAGACAAAAAACTAAGGCAACAAAAAGGCTAAGATTTCTCCACTGCGCTGCGAAATGACGGTTGCTTTTCTGAACGGTGGGATTTCTTCACTTCGCTGCGAAATGACAATGAAGGAGCTTGCGGAATGACGGTGGGAAAACATGAGTACCAGAATTAAATACAATCAATAACTCTTTCTAAATCGGGGTTGCCGGTATGCTCTTCACATAAGCTAACAAGCTTTGCAGTAGCTTTGACCACATCTGCAAAATCCCGGTTATCAAGAAAAAGTTGGAAAAATAATATTCACTAAAGTTACGATGGAAATTATGTTTGTTGTTCTATGATTTAATATCATCTATTTATTTATTTGCTCTATTTCTTGAAATTACAAAACCAATTCCTCGCTCAATCGTCATTTGCCGACAAAAACTGCTATTCACCGATAAAAATCACTTCTTACAGTACTTTGTATTGCATGGTACTGGATAGTGATGGTATCTTTGAGTATCAATTAATATAAATGAATATCGAAAATACACAAAGTCAGATGCGGAAGGGAATACTTGAATTTTGTATTCTTTCGATAATTAAGAAGAGCGAAGCCTATCCCAGCGATATTATTGAAGAAATGAAAAAGGCAGGTCTTCAAATTTTGGAAGGAACTTTGTATCCTTTGCTTACCCGATTAAAGAATGCCGAATTGCTTACCTATCGCTGGGAGGAAAGCAGCGCCGGGCCGCCCAGAAAATATTTCTCCTTAACCGAAAAAGGAGAAAGCTTTTACAAAGAACTGGAGCAAACCTGGCAGGAACTACACAGCACAGTCAATTCTTTAACCAACCCAACCATCAATTCAACACAAAAAATATAGGTAATGAAAAAAATTATTAATATAACGCTTGGCGGCAGAAATATTGCGATTGAAGATTCGGCGTACGAAAAACTAAAAATCTATACAGATAGTCTAAGGCAATATTATAAAAATGAAGATGGCCGTGATGAAATTATTGCTGACATCGAAAGCCGCTTTTCGGAACTGATGAACGAAAAACTTCGCAAAGGAGCTACCCACATAAGCGATACCGATGTGGATGAAATGATTGCCGCAATGGGTCGTCCCGAAGATTTTGATAAAGAGGCTTCAGGCGAGGAAAATGCTTCGGCTAATGAAGGTAATACCGGTTCGGCACAAAATGACCGCCGCCGTCTTTATCGTGATGAAAGTAATAAAGTGCTTGGCGGCGTGTGTAGCGGAATAGCCAATTGGCTGAACATTGACCCTACCGTAGTAAGAATTTTGTTTGCAGTAATTGCTTTTGGCGGTTTTGGCAGTGGTATTCTGGTATATATTTTATTGTGGATTTTTCTGCCTACAAAGAATCTTACCGCTTATAAAGGCAAAAGAATGTTTCGTAATCCTGACGATAAAGTGATAGGAGGGGTGGCAGGCGGAATGGGCGCTTATTTTAACATAAATTCATCTACCATTCGTTGGATTCTCGCTATTCCACTCATTTTAAGCGTATTGAAAGGGATGCACTTTTTTGGTTGGAATGATGACTTTAATATTTTCCCCAATTTGTTTTTTGGGGGAATTACGGGTACATTTATTTTTATTTATATCGTTTTGTGGATTGTGCTTCCTGAGGCAAACAGCCCCTACGAAAAGATGGAAATGTATGGCAAAACAGTAGATGTAAATTCCATAAAAGAAAACGTACAAGGTTCGATGAATGATATGAAAGGCCGTTTGCAAAACTGGAGTGAGGAGGTTAAAGACTCTGCTCAAAACATAGGTAAAAAAGCACAATATTTTGCCGAAACACGTGGAAAATCATTTGGAAAAGAATTTGGCTATGCAGCCCAGCGTGGCGGAAGAGGCATTGGTTATGCTATAGCTATGATTTTTAAAGCATTTTTTGTATTTGTTGCAGGAACAATTGCTATTTCGTTATTTGTAGTATTTCTGGCAATATTATTTAGTGGTTTCCCCTGGGCGCCGGTTAATAATTTCCTTTGGACAAATGATCAGCAACAAATGTGGGCTTATGGAACGCTTTTGTTTTTTATAGGTGCTCCGGTAGTTGGATTATTGGTATGGCTGGTGCGCACAATATTTAACATTCGTACTCCGGGTAACTATCTCAGTTGGTTATTTAGCGGATTATGGGTTGTGGGTTGGGTTTGCCTCATCATGTTTGTAAGCTCCTTCTCTAAAGATATCAAACGGATTGAAAATATAGAAGCTCCAATAAATATTGTGCAGCCTGCAAACGGAAAATTGATTTTGAAAGTAAGCCAGCCGGCGTTGAAATTTAAGGCTGATAATATGGGTATCGTCAATTTCAACAGCGATTTCAAGGGTTTCAGTTTAACCGCTGATACTTTGAAACTATCTACTCTCGGTATGGATTTTGAAAAAAGCGATGATTCTTTGTACCATGTAATTATTAATAAAGAATCAATGGGCAAAACTGATGAAGAGGCGCTTGCCAGAGCCGGTCAAATACAGTATGCAGTAAGTTCGGCTGATAGTATATTGGATTTGCCGAATGGATTTGCCATCAGCAAAAACAGTAAGTATCGGTTTCAAAATGTGAGAGTAAAAATTCAGGTTCCTGTGGGCAAAAAGGTAAAGCTGGATCCTACGGTGTTGCAAAAATTGAGTGACGGTCAAATCATTGCTCACAATTATCGCAATTCGCGCAAAGAAGGATTAATATCTTTTGAACGACCTTTCTCCCGATTGCGTTCTGATGTGGATTACATTATGAATGACAATGGCAAATTAGTGGCTACAGACGAGCCTTCTGATGGTTCTAATTCGGATGATGCCAATTATCGTTGGGATAATAAATCAACTGATATTTTGCCGCCTCCGCCTCCTGTGCCGGTATTGCCCGAAACACGAAAAGATACTGCCGGTATTTATCGTTATGATGAAGCTCCTCAGAATCAGCAAATTAACATTTCTGAAAAGGAAAAGCTAAAAAAGGAATTGGAGCTAAAACAAAAGGAGGTAGAAGAACTAAAGAAAAGGCTGGGTGATTAGAATTAATTCAGTTGGTTATTAATCCATTTTGTCAACTTATTCGACTTTTTTAAAACTCTATTTTTTCATATTGAAATTATTTTTTTTGAAAATAGTGGCCACAGGGTTGTTGTTTAAATTGTATATTTTCGGTAAAATTATATTTTGTTTTCAATTGCTGGATTTATTGTGAGAAATAAAGCAAAACGAAGTGTGTAGGCTTTTACGGAATTTTTTTTATAGGGTTTTATTTAAAAAAACCTACCTTTACCTCACATGCATTTAGCCAAATTGCATTTTGGCTTTTCAGAGTACACTTTCTCTGGTAAATTATTTTTAACACTCGGAAAGGATTGTTTGCTTTTCGAACAAAATGTATCTAATATGAAATACAAAGCTTATAATTTAAGCAATTTTTTGTCTATTCCACAGATTAAAAATTTGACAGAAAGGCAAAAGAAAGACATTAATGTAGTGGGCCATGTCCTTCCTTTTAAGGTAAATAATTACGTTATTGATGAGTTGATAGATTGGAAAAGTGTTGAACTTTGTCCGATTTTCAAACTCACTTTCCCTCAAAGAGATATGCTAATTCCTGCACATTATAAACTCATGGAAAAGGCATTGAGTAATGGTAATGATAGAGAGTCGATTAAGTCCGTAGCAAATGAAATCAGGGTACTGCTCAATCCTCATCCCGCCGGACAGCAAGAGTATAATGTACCCGAAATAGAAGGGCATAGGCTGCACGGCTTGCAGCATAAATATAGAGAGACAGTTTTATTTTTTCCAAGCTCGGGCCAAACTTGCCACAGCTATTGTACATTTTGTTTTCGTTGGCCTCAATTTGTTGGTATGGATGAATTAAAATTTGCGATGAATGAGACCGAATTATTGGTTAAATATCTTGAATCGCATCAGGAAGTTACCGATATTTTATTTACCGGAGGCGATCCGATGATAATGAGTTATAAGGTCTTTTATAAGTATATAGAGCCCTTTATTTCGGATAATAATAAAACAAATATCCAAACAATTAGAATAGGAACTAAGGTTTTGGCTTATTGGCCTTATAAATTCCTTACCGATGATGATGCCGATGATTTTCTTAAATTATTTAAGAGTATTACCTCTAAGGGAATCAATCTTGCTTTAATGGCTCATTTTAGTCACCCAAGAGAACTGGAAACCGAAGCTGTTAAAAAAGCTATTCACAAATTGCGTAGTTGCGGAGTTCAAATCAGAACCCAATCTCCTGTCCTCAAGCATATTAATGATAAAGCTGAAATTTGGGCTGAAATGTGGCGAAAACAAGTGAATCTGAACTGTATCCCTTATTATATGTTTGTGGAGCGAGATACAGGTGCTCAACCTTATTTTGCTTTACCACTTGTAGAAGCCTGGAATATCTTTAGAAAGGCCTACCAAATGGTAAGTGGTGTATGCCGAACCGTGCGTGGTCCGAGTATGTCTTGTACACCAGGGAAGGTGCAAATCTTAGGTGTAGGAAAAATGGATGAACAAAAAATATTTGTACTTAGGTTTATACAAGGGCGAAATCCGGATTGGGTGGCAAAGCCATTTTTTGCACGTTATGATGAAAATGCAATTTGGATAGATGATTTAAAACCTGTTTTTACAGAAAAATTCTTTTTTGAGGATGAAGCTGAATTGATTTATGAAGAAAAATCCACAGATTTAGGAACATATCGGTTTGAATAAATTATCATTAAAGGGCAGCAGATTTACAAATGCAAATTTACTGCCCTTAATTAAATTTTATTTTTTTACACAGCCCCCTGATCCAGCATGGCATCAGCCACTTTAATAAAGCCGCCGATATTGGAGCCTTTTACATAATTAATAAATTCTCCCTCCTTTCCATACTTAACACAGGTATTATGTATGCGGTGCATAATTCCTTGCAGTTCCCTGTCCACTTTTTCATGAGTCCATACGGTTCTCATATTATTTTGTGTCATTTCGAGGCCCGAAACCGCCACACCTCCTGCATTAGCAGCTTTTCCGGGGGCATATAAAATCTTTTTTTCTACAAAATAATCGCTGGCTGAGTTCCTGCTGGGCATATTGGCTCCTTCACCTACACAGTAGCATCCGTTTTTTACCAGTTCTACAGCATCTTCAAACTCCAGTTCGTTTTGAGTGGCACAGGGTAGCGCTATATGACAGGGTATATTCCAGGGGCGACTGTTTTCATAATATTCGCAATTATATCGGTCGGCATATTCTGCTATTCGACCTCTTTTTTGATTTTTCAGTACTTTTATGAATTCTAATTTTTCTTCGTCAATACCATCTTTGTCATAAATGAAACCATTAGAGTCGCTCATTGTCAATACTTTACCGCCATGCTCTATCACTTTTTCGCAGGCAAACTGAGCCACATTCCCCGATCCCGAAATGATTACTTTTTTGCCTTTTATAACTTTGTTTCGGGTGGCCAGCATGTGTTGTACAAAGTAAACAAGCCCATAGCCTGTAGCTTCAGGGCGAATGTGACTGCCTCCCCAACCCGGATGTTTACCGGTAAGTACACCTGTAAATTCTTTGGCTAATCTTTTATACTGGCCAAACAGATAGCCGATTTCCCTTGCGCCTACCCCTATATCTCCGGCAGGCACATCAGTATTCATACCGATATGTCCGTGAAGTTCGGTCATAAACGATTGGCAAAAACGCATGATTTCATAGTCGGACTTCCCTTTCGGGTCAAAATCGGAACCACCTTTACCACCGCCCATCGGCAAACCGGTAAGACTGTTTTTGAATGTTTGCTCAAACGCCAAAAATTTTAAAATACTCAAATTAACTGAAGGGTGAAACCTCAAGCCTCCTTTGTATGGGCCAATGGCGGAGTTCATCTGCACGCGGTAGCCACGGTTGATTACTATTTCATTATTATCATTTATCCAGGGTACTCTGAAAATTATTGTTCGCTCCGGCTCCGACATTCTCTCTAAAAGACCTGCATATTTTGGATGAGAATCTATAAAATCGTCTAATGATTCTACAACTTCCTGTACCGACTGCACAAATTCCGGTTCATAAGGATTTTTTGCTCTCAAACGCAATAGAAATTGCTGAACAGATAATCCTACTTTCTTAGTTTTTGACATTGTTGTGTATAGTTTATATATAAATAAATATCTGCCAGAAGGCTGGCAAATTTATATAATTTTCAATATATTTCCCATTTTTTATTAAAAAAGTATTAAAATAGCTATTTTTCAAAATAATATTTTAAAAACTAACACTTTTTATAAAAAATTTATTTTTCTGAAATTTTCTGATGATAAATTTGAACTAACTCTTGAGCGTGTGGAGTAAAGGCTTTCCACGTATTCTTTTATCTTTGCGTCCTTAAAAACAGAAATATATTGATGAGTACACAGCAGTTTTCAGAGCAGGAACAGATTCGAAGAGAAAAATTACAGAAACTTCAGGATGCAGGAATTGATCCGTATCCTGCCGCTTTATATCCGGTGAGCCATTACTCGGCTGATATAAAATCCAACTTTAGTGAAGAGACCAAAGAACAATTTACTAATGTGTGTGTAGCCGGTCGGATCATGAGTATTAATGATAAGGGCAAGGTGTTTTTTATAAAAATTCAGGACAAGCAGGGCTTAATCCAGTTATATGTGCGGCGCGATGACCTCTGTCCTGATGAAGACAAGTCATTTTGGGAAAATGTGGTAAAGCACGGCCTCGATCTTGGCGATTTTATCGGTGTAACCGGTTATGTTTTTATTACCAAAACCGGAGAAACCTCAGTACATACACAAACGCTAACGCTTTTGGCAAAATCGCTGAAACCTTTACCCGTGGTAAAGCGCGATGATGAAGGAAATGTGTATGATGAGGTAACTGATCCTGAGTTTAAGTATCGTCAGCGCTATGCAGATATGGTCATTAATCCCTCGGTTAAGGAAACCTTTATCAAACGTACTAAACTGATTAATTCTATTCGCGAATTTTTGAATGATAGAGGAGCGCTTGAAGTAGATACCCCGGTGCTTCAATCTATTCCGGGAGGCGCAGCCGCACGGCCGTTTATTACCCACCACAATGCGCTTGATGTTCCTTTTTATCTGCGTATTGCCAATGAGTTATATTTGAAAAGATTAGTAGTAGGCGGATTGGACTGGGTATATGAGTTTAGCCGTAACTTCAGAAACGAGGGTATGGACAGGACGCACAATCCTGAATTCACGATTCTGGAATTTTATGTGGCTTACAAGGATTATTTCTGGATGATGGAGACCACCGAAACAATGCTTGAAAAAGCAGCAATAGCTGTATGTGGCACCACTGATGTGCAGGTAGGAGATAAAAGCATTTCTTTTAAAGCGCCTTTCAAGCGGATTTCGATCTATAATGCCATTAAAGAGCACACCGGCTTTGACATTAGTCAGATGGATGAGGAAGATTTGCGAAAAGTGTGTCATCAATTGGATATTCATGTGGATAATACAATGGGCAAGGGAAAATTAGTAGATGCCATCTTTGGTGAAAAATGTGAAGACCACTATGTGCAGCCAACCTTTATTATTGACTATCCGGTCGAAATGAGTCCGCTCACCAAAAAGCATCGGAGCAAACCCGGATTGGTAGAACGGTTTGAACTGATGATTAATGGTAAGGAAATAGCTAATGCTTACAGTGAGCTAAATGACCCTGTGGAGCAAAGAGAACGCTTTGAAGAGCAGGCAAAACTGATGCAGCGCGGCGATGAAGAAGCAATGTACATAGATTACGATTTTCTACGTGCCATGGAATATGGTATGCCGCCTATGTCGGGTATTGGCTTTGGCATTGACAGGCTTACCATGCTGCTCACCAATCAGCCTTCCATTCAGGACGTATTATTTTTCCCTCAGATGCGGCCCGAAAAGATGGATTGATTGTTTAAGTTTTAGATTATTGTTGTCCGAGATAAATTTTAAATCAAGG
>JAMLGU010000007.1 GCA_023957575.1 Chitinophagaceae bacterium
GCGAAAAGCAGGAATGAAATGCTTATTGAATAAAAATTTATACTTTTCAAATAATGCTAGCTAACCGGACGAGCAAAGGATGCTAAAGGATTTTTTTTATAATAGCACCTCAAAAAAAGAATTAGCCTTTTATTAGAATACCTTCTCTCGTTCATCAAAAGGAAGGCAAAATGACCATCTCCATGCCGATTTCAAAAAATCCTTTTGAGAATTAGACGAGTTTTTAAGGATAGGCGTGTTCTATTTGCCGTATTATTTCAAATTTTTCTACTTTGATAAGGGTAGAATTCGGAATAAAAGAAGCGATTCTATAATCTTCTTATTTTAATATTTCTGAACCATACATTATTCCCATGATCCTGCAAACCTATTCTTCCGCTCTTAAATGTGCCAAAACCAGGCATATTTTTAAATTTACTTCCGGCAATCAGATTATTCCAGTTATCGTCCCACATTTTGGTACTCACCACATTTACGCCATTCAGGAAAAAGTCAAGTTGCCCGTTCAGCGATCTGATTATAACATGGTTCCATTCTAATGGAGGGTTAACCGGTTCTGACTTACTGGCAATCAAATCATATAAATCGCCCGCTCTATGTTTATGAATTTTTCCATCTGAGTGGCCGTTGTTGTCCAAAATTTGCATTTCAGGGCCGGTACTCCACATATAGGGGTATTTGTTTTTATCCTCATTTACAAAAATACATATACCGCTATTGCCGCCTTTATCAATCTTCCAGTCCAATTGTAATTCAAAATTGCTGTATTCCTCATCTGTTACAATATCGCCCCCGCTTTTAATTTGCCAGCCGTCTTTGTTTGCGGCATCAAGGTACAGGTTGCCATTTGCCACCCGCCAGGCATTTCCAATAGTTCGTGAGCCATAAGCATGCCAGCCGTCGGTGGAGGTGCCGTCAAAAAGTAGTTTCCAGCCGGCTGCTTTTTCTGCATTTGTAAGTGAATTTGGCGCAATATCTGTCTTGGGGGGAGCCAATACTTTAGTCGGCTCCTCCTTCTTAACAGGTGCCTCTACTACCGGCGGGGTTGGTGTTTTTGAAGATGAAGAACTTTTTTTAGAAGTGGAACAACCATTAATAAATACAAACAAAATCAGACTGAACGTTATTAATTTTTTCATACAAATTTTTATTGAAGTAATAAAATATAATCTACCATCGCCTTTGCATCTTCCTGCGACACATTCGGATGTGGCGTCATAGGTACGGTACCCCATACCCCGCTGCCACCTTCTATAATTTTTTTTGCCAACTCATTTCTGGTTGCTTCATTGGCTCCCGAATATTTTTTAGCAACTTTAGCATGAGCCGGACCGGTCAGGTCTTCATCAACCTTGTGGCAGGTTTCACACTGATACTTTTCAACCAATTCGTGTCCTTTTATGTAAGCCGGATTAGATTTCAAAGCATCCAAATTGATTTTACTATCCGACTCGCCTTTATCATTACTGCCACAGCCTGATACAATCGCAGACACTATAAAAGGCAACAGATACTTTTTCATGTATAAGGGTTTTATTGATTTTTTATAATAATGTCTAAGGCAATTTTCATATTATCATAGTTAATGATGCATATTACCCCAAACTCATTTTATCTGTCAGTATTAAACTAATATTAATTAAAATTAACCTAACAAAACTACTGATTAAATCTTTGCAATAGGATAACTTTTCTTGATAAATTTTTAATTATTGTAATTTTTATAAATGTTATTCAATAACTTTACACGGCTTTGGGATTTTTCATTTTCAAATTAATGATGTGAACAGCTTGCTTACTTTTATTATTGCATCTAAGACAAATATTTATTAACTAATAAACATTAGCTATGTCATCTAAATTTACAAGAAAAAAATTTTTAAAAACAGGTGCCGCTGCTGCTGCCGCGTTTACCATTGTACCCTCTGATGTTTTTGGAAAAAAGTTCGGAAAAATTGCACCCACTGACAAACTAAATATTGCCGGCATTGGTGTAGGAGGTATGGGGTTTGCCAACCTTAAACAAATGAAGACCGAAAATATTGTAGGTCTTTGTGATGTAGATTGGGGATATACCGGTAAAAACGGCGTTTTTGATGCATTTCCTAATGCCAAAAAATATTATGATTACCGAAAAATGTATGATGAACTGGGTAAATCTATTGATGCCGTAGTGGTAGCTACTGCCGATCATACACACGCTATTGTGGCTGCTGAAGCTATGACAATGGGCAAACACGCTTATGTTCAAAAACCATTAACGCATAGTGTTTATGAGTCCAGATTACTTACAAAACTGGCAGCAAAACATAAAGTAGCCACCCAGATGGGTAATCAGGGAGCATCTAAAGCGGGTGTACGTCAAATATGCGACTGGATATGGAATGGAGAAATTGGTGAAGTAAGAAAAGTGGAAGCTTTTACCGACAGGCCAATTTGGCCACAAGGTTTAAACCGCCCCGAAAAGGTTGAAAATATACCTTCTACCCTTGACTGGGATTTGTTTATTGGACCGGCACCTATGCGCCCTTATAATTCTATTTATACTCCATGGAACTGGCGCGGCTGGTGGGATTTTGGTACCGGCGCTTTGGGCGATATGGCCTGTCATATTTTACATCCGGTTTTTAAAGGATTAAACCTGCTGTATCCTACTAAAGTTCAGGGAAGTTCTACATTATTACTTACTGACTGTGCTCCCAATGCAGAAATGGTAAAATATACTTTCCCTGCCCGTAAAAATATGCCCAAAGTAGCTATGCCACAGGTAGAAGTAACCTGGTATGACGGAGGCTTGGAGCCAATGCGGCCTAAAGGAGTACCTGCCGGTAAAAACCTGAATGACAGTGGTGGCGGTGTAATCTTCTATGGCACCAAAGACACGCTCATTTGTGGCTGCTATGGTATGAACCCCTGGTTAGTTTCCGGCAGAAAACCAAATTCCCCCAAAAGAAACAGGGAAATTACCATTTCGCACGAAATGGACTGGGTAAGAGCTTGTAAAGAAAGTCCGGCTTCGAGAGTTGAAACCTCATCACCCTTTAGCGAAGCAGGTCCATTGAACGAAATGGTGGTAATGGGCGTACTGGCGGTTCGGCTGCAAGCTTTGAATCAGGAACTGGAATGGGACGGACTGAATATGAAATTTACAAATATTTCACCCACAGCTACTTTGAAAACGGTTATTAAAGACGGGTTCCATATTAAAGACGGACATCCTACCTTTGATAAAACAATGACTGAACCTGTAAATGCACAAGCTTATGCTCAGGAATTAATAAAGCATACCTACCGTGACGGATGGAAATTGCCTGATATGCCGGCGTGAGGGTTAGATTGAGACTAAGGTTGAGGCTGAGGTTGAGGTTGAGACTGAGGTTGAGACTGAGGTTGAGATTGAGGAGGGAAAAGAATTTATTAAACTAAAAAATAAAAATTAGAATTAAATGAAAAAAGTTTTTTTAGGGTTAACAACTTTAATGCTGTTAGTTATGATTAGTACGTCCTGCAATAATGGAGATGGAGAAAAGAAAGATGCAGAAAATAAGGAAGCTACTGCCCCGGAAGCAACAACTAATGCAAGCGCTGAAGATACTACCGGATGGATAACGCTTTTTGATGGCAAAGATTTTACCGGTTGGCGCGGATATGACCGTACAGATGTGCCTAAAGCCTGGGTAATCGAAGACGGAGCAATAAAAATTCAAGGTTCCGGCGAAGGTGAAGCCGGTGCAAAAGACGGAGGTGATATTATTTATGACAAGAAATTCAAAAATTTCGAATTATCTTTTGAGTGGAAAGTATCTCCCGGCGGTAATAGCGGCGTATTCTATTTGGCACAGGAAGTAAAAGGAGACCCTATATGGAAGTCATCACCTGAATACCAAATCTTAGACAATGCAAAACATCCTGATGCAAAATTAGGTAAAGATGGGAACCGCCAGTCTGCATCACTTTACGACCTGATCCCTGCCAAACCCCAAAATTCCAAGCCGGCAGGCGAGTGGAACACAGGTGGCATCATGGTGTATAAAGGGACTGTAGTACACAAACAAAATGGTGAAAACGTGCTGGAGTATCATCTTTGGACCGACGACTGGAAAAAAATGATTGAAAACAGTAAGTTCAAAGGATGGGAAAATTTCATTAATGCCGGCGGACCCGAACATGAAGGCTATATCGGACTTCAGGATCATGGTGATGACGTTTGGTACAGAAATATAAAAATTAAAATTTTGGATTAATTTTTAATATTTTGTGAATGTCCGGGCAGTTAGCCTGGACATTTCTATTATTAATTTTTTTATTTGAAAATAATATGTATAGCCGTAAACAATTTTTAAAATTAACAGGAGGCGCTATCTTGGGCGCCACCTTTAGCAAAGACGTGATGGCTGCAGGTAAAAAGGGAACCATAAAAAATCTGGGAATCCAACTTTATACGCTGAGAGAAGATTTACCTAAAAACCCCAAAGACGTTTTAAAGCAAATTGCCTCTTTTGGATACAAAGAAATTGAAAGCTATGAAGGCGCACAAGGCATGTTTTGGGGAATGGGAAACATCGGGTTTAAAAAATACATGGATGAACTCGGTATGAAAATGGTAAGCAGCCATTGCGATTTCAGAAAAAACTTTGAGCAAAAAGCCGCAGAAGCCGCAGAAATTGGTATGAAATACCTGATTTGCCCCCACGTGGGTCGTCAGAAAACTTTGGACGGCTACAAAAAAATAGCAGATGAATTTAATGCAGCCGGAGAAATTTGTAAAAAGAACGGTATCAGGTTTGCCTATCACAATCATGATTATTCTTTCAGGCAGCAGGAAGGACAGTTCCCGCAGGATATCATGATGCAAAAAACCAATCCTAATCTGGTAGATTTTGAAATGGATATTTATTGGGTAGTTGCGGCTGAACAAGACCCGGTGAAGTGGCTTAAAAAATATCCGGGTCGTTTCAAACTCAGTCATATTAAGGACAGAACAAAAGGGATTGTTCCAAAACAAGGTGAGCCCAATGTAAGTTGTATTGTGGGAACAGGTTCTATTAATTATCCATCTATTTTAAAAGAAGCCAAAAAATTGGGAATGATTCACTATATTCTGGAACAGGAAGCTTATGAAAAAGCGCCGATTGAGTGTGTGAAAGAAGGAGCGGAGTACTTAAATAAAATCAGATTTTAAACTTATTGGAATAAACATAATCTGTTATCTATTAAAAATTTAAAGATTTTTAAGATATTCGTTAATAATTTCAGTGTCGATTTTGATTATGAGTCAATTTTATATTTGAATTGACTAATTACGAGGCGTGTAATGGTTTTCTATAATTTTAAATGAAAGATAATTCAATTTGTATTGTAGCGGCACAACATGATTTATATGACGATAGGTGTTATTGGAAGCAGGCTGTTTCACTAAAAAATGCAGGATATCGTGTATATTATATTATAATAGGCGAAAAAGAAGAAGAAGAAGGAATAACAAATGAAGGTATTTATTATAAACTAGTTCATCAAAAGAGATATTTTGCTAATAGGTATTTCAATTTTATTTATAAGAAACTTTTTTACAAAAAAGAACAATTCAAAGTACTTTTTAAGGCCTGCAAAGAGGTTAATGCTAACCTCTATCAAATAGTAGATTTACACCCGAATAGGATTATCGAAAAATTAAAAAATCTGAAAAAAAAGCCAAAATTAGTTTATGATATACATGAACAGGCCTATTCTTTTTATCTGGATTTGATAATGAGGAAATGGAGAATTCCAAAAATTATTAAAAAAGGATATGCATCCTACATTCAAAACTGGGAATATAAAAAAGCAGCATTACATGATTTCATAATAGTTACAGACGATGCACTAAAGAACAGAATTGAGAAAAATATAAAAAATGCCAGGGTCGAATGTATTTACAACTACACAGATTTAGGTAAGTATAGGGAGTATATACCCATTGAAAATAAAGAATACGATATTGGATATATAGGAACTGTTTCTGAAGAAAGAGGCGTTATGATTTTTTTGGAAGCCATCAATATTCTATCCAAAAAATTATCCTCTTTTAAAGCTATAATAATCGGGAAACCGGTGAATGAAGAGGCCAGAAAAAAAATAGACCGATATATATTTACTAATAGTTTAGAAAAAAATGTAGTATTTAAAGGTTTTATTCCTTATAATGAAATTCAATATTATTATAATCGAATTAAAATTGGTACCAATCCATTACTTAATCTAAATAAATTTCAGGAAATCATTCCTATCAAATTATTTGAATTCATGAATTTTGGTATGCCAATAATTGCATCTGAGCACAAATATATGTGTCAATATATACGCGAAAACGATGTTGGAATATGCATCCAGGCAGGTAATCCAAAAATATTAGCAGATAAAATATTATTTTTATTAAATAATTTACAAGAAATGGAAAGGTATGCAAAAAACGGGATGAAAGCTGTAGATGAAAAATACAATTGGTCAATAATGGAAAAAAAATATATTGGAATAATTGACTCTCTGTTAAATGAAAATATATCCTAAACAATCCACCTGGAGCAATACTTCCTCATCAATAGGAATTCATTTTTCATGGTATTTTTTATCACTTATCGTAAATGTTGCTATCAGTTTTATCAAATCACCCATATATACTGATTTATTCTCTCCTAATGAATTTGGCTTATATTCTCTTGTATTAATATCTTTTACCATTTTTTCAATGTTTCTGCTTAATTTCAGTAGTAGTGCGATATGGCGCTTTCATATTAAAGCAAAGCAAGAAAATAGTATTGAAAAACTTTACTCAACTATAATTTCTTTAATACTAATTTCAGGTTTTTTTTTAATTACAGCTTCATTATTTATATCAACTTTTGCAGAAAAATTGATATTAAAGAAATTGATTGTTTTTGGGGCATTTTATTTTATTACAAATGAGTTGGTGAACATTATAATTATACACCTTAAAATAGAAGGCAAGTCGGCCAGATATAGTATCATTACAAGTATTCAGTTATTAATATCATTCGGGATATTATTGTTTTTAACTTTTGTATTGCATCAGGGGATTGAATCTTTTTTTAGCAGTATTATCCTTTCGAATATAATAATCCTTATCTGGCTAACAATAAAATTCAGAAGTTATCGCATTTTCATATTTCCAAGAATAGATAAATCATTTTTTTCCATGATTATAGAGTACAGTAAATTGGCTTTAATCGTGGATTTTGTTTTCTATATCTTTAAAAATATTGACCGTTATCTCATCCAGTATTTTAAAGGCATATCTGAAACAGGTTTATACAATCAAATTTATAATATTGCTGATTTAACCATCTTTTCAATCATCACAATTTTCTTTTCTGCAATAACACCAAAATATTTCAATTTACTAGAATCTAAAGTCTCAAAAGATATATTTTCAAAAAAATATAAAAATCTTTTAGGATTGTATCTAATTATATTTCTACCCGTATGTACCTATTTGAGTTTATATTCAAGAGAAATATGTCATATATTGTTCAGAGGTGAATTCAGGAACTATTCGCATATTTTGCCACCAATCATTTTTAGTAATTTATTTTTTGGGTTATTACAATTCAATGCCATAAAATTCAGATTTGAAAATAAACGCAAGCTAATGTACATCTCATATATTTCAAGTTTAGTATTCAATATTTTATTAAATATAATTTTATTAAATCTTACGAGCTTCGAAGTTGCAGCTACAGTAACGCTCATAAGTTATATTGGCCTGTTTGGCTTCTTTTATTTTTACGATCTAAAGAATTATCTGGATAAAGCCTGTCTATCACCATTAATGATACCAATTATAATCCTGATAATCCAAATCGTAATACACCTATCTATCAAATATTTCTTTAAAATTGACAGTATTCTTTTCGCTTTTATTGAAGGACTAATTTTTGCAATTTCCTATTTTTTAATGACAAAAGAACGTAGTATAAACTTAAGTACGTAAATTCTAAAATCTACAGAGTGGTAAGGTTTTTAAATTTTTTTGTTACTATCAAAGTAACTGTTTTTAGGCCTATATAATCTTTTGTTGAAACTTCAATTTTTTTATCTTTTAGTTTTTTCATTAACAGAGATATAGTTTGTTGTTCTCCTTTTCTACTACTATCATCCATCATTATTACAAACTCATCTCCAGGGTTAAGATTATCAATGAGTGTAATGATATCCGGCCTTGAGTAATTATCTGTACCAACAGGGCCGTCAACGAGATAAAATTCAAATTTCTCCTTTGTTACTTTGTCAGGTAGTTTATAGGCAACCGTTTTACGGTTTTTAATAATTTTTTCTTCTACGTTAGCATGAATTAATTCGGATTTATTGGATAGAACGAATTTTGATGTAAAAAAAGTTATCCATTCTTCATCATTTTCTATTACAATATGGCTGCTTTTTGTTAAATAATGATTCAAATATGTAGAAATCATTTTACTTGATTCACCCAGACCAAATTCCAAAATCCTTTCGGGCTTAAAATCATTAAGAATTCTGTTGAGCACATAAAAAAAAGAATAATTACCTGCCATTCTTCCGATATTTAAAGAGAGCTCTTTTAAGAAACTTTTGTCTCTGATACTATCATGATAAACATGAGCCCACTCTATTTCTTTAAGAAGTAAATAATTCTTATGTGGAGAAAAAAAACTTCTGATATTCGACTTTACATTCTGAGGTATAACAGCTTTTATTTTCTTAATAATATTCAAAACCGGAATTTTAAAAAAACAGGTACTCAGAGTTTGAATTAGCATCTTCCCCTAAATACCTGTTGAAACAAATATTATGTTATCTTCTTTTAGTTTAACCCCTTTATTATCTCCACAAAATCAGCAGCTACCAATGAAGCGCCGCCTACCAGACCGCCGTCCACATCGGCACAGCTAAATAATTCTTTTGCATTAGTGGCTTTTACACTACCGCCATACAGAATGGAAATTTCATCTGCAACTTCCTGTCCATATTTTTTGGCCAGTACAGAACGCAGATAAGCATGAATCTCCTGAGCCTGTTCGGTCGTAGCTGTTTTGCCGGTGCCAATAGCCCAGATGGGTTCGTAAGCAATGATGATTTTTTTAAGATCATCGGCCGACAGATGGAATAGTGATTCTTCCAGTTGCTTCTCTACGTATTCATTTTGAGTACCGGCTTCTCTAATGGAAAGAGGTTCGCCACAGCAAAATATAGGCGTTAATCCTCCACCCAGCAAAAGATCTAACTTTTCGGACAGCATCAGATTGCTTTCTCCAAAATATTCTCTTCTTTCGCTATGACCGATAATACAATGTTTGACACCAATTGATTTCAGCATTTCTACCGATACTTCTCCCGTGTAAGCGCCCGATTTTTGGTTATAACAGTTCTGAGCCGAAACATGATAGTTTTTTGCCTTCACTTTTCCTTCGGCCATTGTTAAGTATGGAAAAGGTACGCCAAAGATTACTTCCTGATTATCTTTCAACTCAATATTGGCTGCAAGAATATCATCCAACAATTGTTCACCCTGTTGATAAGTCAGGTTCATTTTCCAGTTTGCTGCTGCGATTTGTTTTCTCATTTTTTAATTATTTTATATGTTTATAAATATTCCTAAGAATAGATTTTTCAGTTTCAGAAAGCGCCTCATTCTTTAATTTTTTCCAGTTGTCGGCATCACGAAGTGCATTTTCCTGTTTATATATCGTTTCTCCACTCATTCCCCAGGCAAAAGAAGGTATATGCTTAGGTGTCAGTCCCCCACCAAAAACATTACAACTCACCCCCATCACCGTACCTGTATTAATGGATGTATTAATAGCAGTTCTCGAAAAATCGCCCATCAGCACGCCGCATTTTTGCCCGGCTTCTAATTTTTGATGCTGCAAATGTACAACGATATTTCCAGCCGTGTTCTTTAAATTGCTGTTGCAGGTTCCTGCTCCCAGATTGCACCACTCTCCTATTACCGAATCGCCCAGATAGCCGTCATGTGCCTTGTTGGAATTGCCAAACATCACCACATTCTTTATCTCACCGCCAACAGTGCAGCCCGGACCAATGGTGGTAGCGCCATAAATTTTGGCGCCCATTTTTACTACTGCATTTTCTCCAATGAAAATCGGGCCTCGCAAGCAGGCGCCTTCCATTACTAAGGCATTTTTTGAAATAAATACTGGTCCCTGTTCGGCATTTATAATTACATGCTTTAATACAGCTCCTTTTTCTACAAATACGCTTTTTACCCCACTGATTTTGTTTGCCTTATCAAAGGGTTCCGATTTTTTGTTTTTGGTCAGCCACTCAAAATCATATTGTAACATTTGCTTGTTTAAACCAAAAATGTCCCAGGAAAATTCAATTTTTAACAAATCGTGCAATATTGTAACCTCATTGGGCTCTGGCATCTTCTTTTCTTTACTCAACTGTTTTTCACCAAGAAGATATACCAGAATTTGACCATCTGCAGCTGCAATTGCACCGCCGGGTTTTAGTTTTTTTATTTTTGAAATCAGATTTTTTGTAGGCAGCAGATTGCTTTGCATTAAATACACGGTATCAGATGGTTTAATATCTTGCCACTTGATTTGAGGATGCAAGCAAGGCAGTTTGCCGCCCTCTTCTAAATCAAATGATGGAAGATGCAGCGTCCTTTCCCAACGTTGACGGTTGGTCATCATGCCCATCATAATATCCTGTGGATTGCGGGTAAGCGTAAAGGGGTATAAACCCTTGATATTAACTCCTTTCCGGGTAAATAAGAGGTATTTCATACAATGCTGCTAAGGTAATCATAAACTGTCAGGCATCAAAAAAACCCCGCAAAAGACGGGGTTTTCTATAAAAACAATTAATCATTCCGTAATTATTTTTTGGCGTACTTCCTTTTAAACTTGTCAATACGGCCTGCGGTGTCAACCAACACATTTTTACCGGTGTAAAAAGGGTGTGAAGTGCTCGAAATTTCAAGTTTAATTAACGGATACTCATTGCCGTCTTCCCATTTAATGGTTTCTTTTGAGTGAGTAGTTGAGCGGCTTAAGAACGCATCGCCATTACTCATGTCTTTAAATACAACTAAACGATAATTTTTTGGATGGATACCTTCTTTCATAACTATATGATTTTTAAGGTTGTACGAATACCTACATTACATGGAGGAGTTTTGCCGTACAGTTAATAATAAATTTTGGAGTGCAAAGATAAGGATTTGACCGCTAAATACTGAATCTTGTGAAAAACAAAATCTTCAATTGAAAAAACCCGAAAATAAAAAACCCACCCGAACCCCAACCTGCTAAATAAACCATTCAGCCTGCTGCATATTTGGGTGGGTTTAAAATAATAGAATCAAATATCTAACATCTAATATCTAATATCTATTGTCTAACGTCTAATATCTAATATCTATCTCGGCTCCAACGCCTCTTTTATCCTGCTTTGCAAGTCTAACAGGTGGTTTCTGGATGCTACGTCGGCATAACCGGCTGCAGCTGCCTTAATTTCGGCTCCCAAAGACCTTAATTGGCCTTTTACCACAGATACAACATCTCCGGTAGCCATGGGGGCATCACTTTTGGCCATTGCAGCCAGTTCCTGTTTTGAAACGCCACCGATTGCTATTAATTTTTCAACTAATGACTTTTGCAATTGTCTGCGGTACGGATCAATCGCCTTTCTACCTGCCAATTCGGAGAAAACTGCCTTTTTCACATCCGACAGCATTTGTGTAGCGCTGTAGGCTTTGGCTCCCTCAATAGCTTCAAAACGAGATAGCTTGCTTAGAATTGATGGATTGATTAACCCGCCTAAAGCACGGTTTTGCACCTGTCCAACGATGGCTAATGGCTCCAGACCAGTTAATGATGCATAATTGTTCTGCACTAACCAAAGCGGCGTAGTAAAGACATTAGCGTCTAACCAGGCCATTGCTTCCTGTTGGCGCGCTTTGGAGGTAAACTGATACACCGGCCCTCCCTGTTCAATGGTTTTTGGAGTACGTTCTATACCCCCAATATTACGGGTAACATGACCTACATAACGTACCATTTGATTTGCCACCTCAGTATAAATGGTTTTAAGGTTGGTATAATCTTTATTGGCTTCTTTTGTGTACTCAGGTATATTTACAATGATGCGCTTGAGGTTTTTAATACCATAATTACCGGCTTTCATTGAATTATCTCCCAAATCCTCAGTCTGGCTTCTGGGGTCATCATTATATCCTTCGCCATCTCCCCACCATAATCTCGGGTTTTTAAGTTTGTCAATGGTAATTTTATTAAGCATAGCCACCTCATCATCGGCTGTTTTTGCCTCAGGATACCAGCGATATCCCCACTCAATCGCCCATTTATCATAATCACCAATGCGCGGGAACAGACCTTTTTCAGTAATATTGTCTTCAGGCTGCGCTATATAGTTGAAGCGCGCATAGTCCATAATGGATGGAGTGTGTCCATTAGCTTCTACCCAGGCTTTATCTCTCAGTTTTTCCACAGGTACTGTAGAAGAAGATCCAAAATTATGTCTTAATCCAAGTGTATGGCCCACTTCGTGGCTACTCACAAAACGAATAAGTTGCCCCATCAATTCATCATCAAATACCATTTTTCTGGCTTTAGGATCAACGGCGGCAGTTTGAATCATATACCAGTTGCGCACTAAGCTCATTACGTTGTGATACCAGTTAATATGGCTTTCCATAATTTCTCCGCTTCGCGGATCATGCACATTTGGACCACTGGCATTAGGAATATCGGACGGCTTATAAATAATGGCACTGTGGCGTGCATCTTCCAGACTGAATGTGCTATCTTCTTCGGGTGTAGGCGCTACTTTTGCTACAATAGCATTTTTAAACCCTGCCTTTTCAAAAGCCACCTGCCAATCATTAACCCCCTGAATCAGATAGGGAATCCATTTTTTGGGCGTAGTGGGATCAATATAATAAACAATCTGTTTTTGAGGTTCAACCAGTTCGCCACGTTTGTATTTTTCCACATCCTCGGGTTTGGGTTCCAAACGATAGCGGGCAATATATTTGTACTGATCAATACCTTGGGGGTTCATATCAAAATCAGTAATCGTTTGAGTAGTAAAATAGCCTACTCTGTCATCATAATATCTCGGCTTCATGGGTACTTTTGGCAAAACCACCATTGAAGTATTCAACTCAAATGTAATCGGACGAGGTGCAGGCGCTCCCATTGTAAATGTGCTTGGGGCTGATCCCGAAGCAGCTCCGGCGCTTGGTGGCGTTAATGTATAGGTTTTTACAGTTTTCACTTCCAGATTGGTAGGAAATGTTTTAGCAGATACTATATAAGACCTATCGGCCATTACCTGCCCCAGCCCCATCCTTCTTTTACTGAAGGGCGAAAAGAAAAAATAATCATTATCTCCATTCAAAAAACCGGTAACATCTATAACAGCGCCTCCTTTGGGCGCCCATGCTTTCACATCGAAAGAAGCGCCAATAGGTTGCAAATTGCTGTTCATCACACTGCGATACATCCCTTCTGTACTGTCTCTGCCGGTTTCTCTAAAAGAAATCTGTCTTAAAAAAACTTTATTGTTGGGTCCTTTTTCGAAACTAATGGTTTCAGAGTTGATTTGGTCGCCTGCATAACTGGCTCCCGTTCTGAATCCCGCTGCTGCTTTTGACAGGCGGCTCACTACCAATATCTCTCTGTCAAACATATCTCCGGGGATTTCAAAAAAGTAGTTATCGTCCACTTTGTGCACTTTAAACATTCCATCCGAAGAAACTGCCTTTGCGGTAATCACTTCATTATAGGGTTTAGGTTTATTGGGTGGGCTTACCGGAGGCCTTTTGGCTGTATCAGCGCCGGGGGTTGCCGTTGGCGCTCCTTGTGGTACTACCGGCCTGCGTTGTTGCGCATCGGCATTAAGAAATGGCAATAAAACCATCAAAGCAATAGTCAAAATTTTTTGCATACACTTAATTTATTGAAAAATATAAAAAATTAAAGCGGTGAAAGTACTAATTAATACTATACCTTTTTAAATATTTGATGGGCGGTATCTTAGCTTTCAAATCTATAACAGAAAATAGTTATTTTTACTGCTATCATTATTTAAAAAATATCAGATGCGAACATATTTGATTATTTTTCTTTCATTGTTTTTCTTTACAAATTCCGGAAAATCAGTTCCTTCCGGTCAACTTTCTCTCTCATCTTATTTACCGGAAGTAAATTACAGGGATGTCAGTTATGGCAACGATCCAAAACAAAAAATAGATATCTACCTGCCTGCGGGTAGAAGCAAATCTAAAACTAATGTTTTGGTGCTGATACATGGCGGCGGCTGGACGCAGGGAGATAAAGCAGATTTCAAAGACGTATTGGACTCTTTAAAAAACCGATTGCCGGATTATGCCATTTTTAATATCAACTATCGATTGGCCAATCGTGATGGTAATTTTTTCCCAACACAAGAAGAAGACATAAAAGCAGCCATAGATTTTATTTTTAGGAAAAGGAAAGAATACAAAATTTCTTCCCGTTGGGTATTGGCAGGAGCCAGCGCCGGCGCACATCTGGCTTTACTACAAGGATATAAGTACAGCAAACCGGTTAAGCCAAAAGCCATCATTAATTATTTTGGGCCTACCGACCTTGACTCACTGATAGCAAACACCGATGCTAAAGAAAAAACCAAAGCCGAATTGAAAATCATCACTAATAAGGTAGTTAACAGCAGCAGCCCGGCGCGTCTGGTGAATGTACATACACCACCTACCATCAGTTTTCAAGGTTTGAACGACGGTCTTGTGCCTCCTTCGCAACAAATTTATTTACACAGCAAGCTCAAGGCTATGAACATCCCCGAAAAACTGGAACTTTACCCAAATGAAGGACATGGTTTTACTCCGGCAACAATGACCCGATCAATGGATGCAATAGTTGATTTTTTGAAAAAATATGTAAAGTAATAATCAGTCGTTTTTAACAGTTTGATATTCAATAGTTTCTCATGTTAACTTTTTGTTTTGGGCAGCATTTTGAAATCATTTTTTTTATTGTTAGTTTTACTGAAAATTAAAAAATGCGATTGTATCTCTTTATACTACCATTTATACTTTTTTCCTGCACAAAGAAAACCGTATTTAAACCCGACGAACCGGTAGTAGGTCTTGATGCACAAATTCTTAAAAACATAGCTTACGAAAAAGATAAATTTCAAAAAATGGATATTTATCTTCCTGCTAACCGATCTACTGCCAGTACCAAAGTAATGATTTTAATACATGGTGGTTTCTGGATAGAAGGCGACAAAGATGACAATGATGCAGCTCCAATGGTGGACTCCATCAGAAAAAGATTGCCAGACTGGGCTGTTTTCAACCTGAATTATCGTCTGGCGCCATTTAATAAATTTCCGGATCAGGAAAATGATATCAATCTGGCCATAAAATATATTTTCGACAGAAAAGACAAATTCGTCATTTCTGATAAATGGGTTTTTGCAGGAGTAGATGCAGGCGCACACTTGGCCATGCTACAAGGTTACAAATACAATCAACCCATTAAACCAAAAGCAATAATAAATTTCTTCGGGCCGGGCGATCTGGTAGAACTATGTAATGTGGATGCCGAAACGGCTTATTTTTTAAGCGTAATTTTAAATGGTACTCCTCAGGAAAACCCAAATCTTTACAGTAGTAGTAGTCCTATTAATTATATTAATGCCCAATCACCGCCAACTATCATTCTGCAAGGGGAACTAGACGATACAAGTCCGAAAGAACAGGCTTTTGCACTAAGAGATAAATTGCAAAGTTTTAATGTAAAAAATCAACTGATACTTTACCCCAATGAGTATCATGGTTGGTCGAGCGAAGCAACACTTGTGGACAGTTTTGACAAGGTAATGGCGTTTTTGAAATCCAATGTACCTTAAACCCAATATTTTTTACCTAACCCTAATTTAATCATTTTATGAAAAATTACTTGTCGAAATATTTGTTTGCAGCATTAAATAAATTTTTGTATATGCGGTATTATTTATTTTTTATTCTTGTCATTTTTTCTTGTACCAAAAAAGGCACTTTCAAACCAGATGAGCCTGTTGTTACGGTTGAGGCACAAGTAATTCAGGATGTTGCTTATGGCGGAGACAAACAACAAAAAATGGATGTTTTTCTGCCGGGGAACAGGTCGGTAAGCAGTACCAAAGTATTTGTTTTTGTACACGGAGGCGCATGGGGAGAGGGTGATAAAGCCGATTCGACCAACAGAAAAATAATTGATTCTTTAAGAAAAAGACTGCCTGACTGGGCTATTTTTAATTTAAATTACAGATTGGTAAAGTATAAATTTCCATTGAGTGTGGACAACAAATTCCCCACTCAGGAAGACGATATAAAATCTGCCGTAAAATATATTTATGACAGGCGCAGCAGTTTTATCATTTCAGACAAATGGGTATTGGCCGGAGCCAGCGCGGGCGGACATTTGGCATTGCTACAGGCATATAAAAACAGCGACTTGATAAAGCCCAGAGCCGTTGTTGACCTTTTTGGGCCAACAGATATGAAAGAACTATACAACTATTTTTCCAAAGCCGACCCGGGCACTGCCACACTTATAAGCCTGATGATGAACGGGAACCCCGACAAGAACCCTTCTTTATACGCTTCAAGCAGTCCCATAAACTATGTTTCGGCACAGTCGCCACCCACAATTATTTTGCAAGGCGGACTGGACGATGCCGTTCCCAAGGAACAATCTTTTACACTTAGCGATAAATTACAGAGCTACAATGTTACGCATCAGTTTGTTTATTATGACAATCAAACGCATGGCTGGTCTGATCCTGTAGTTGTAAATGACAGTTACAATAAAATTGTTTCTTTTTTAAATGCCAATGTGCCTTAATTTCGTGGCATGGTACCTCTTGCAGAAAGAATACGCCCACATTCCTTAGAGGAGCTTGCAGGACAAGAACATTTAGTAGGCAAAAACAGTATTCTCAGAAAAAGTATAGAAAATGGTCGTATCAACTCCATGATTCTTTGGGGACCGCCCGGTACGGGCAAAACAACTATTGCAAATATCATTGCTAATACTCTTTCTGTTCCTTTTTTTTCTTTAAGCGCTGTAAATGCAGGAGTTAAAGACGTGAGAGAGGTGATACAAAAAGCCAAAACTGCAAGAAACTGCATTTTATTTATTGATGAAATTCATCGCTTTAATAAAAGCCAGCAAGATGCGCTGTTACACGCAGTTGAAAAGGGTATCATCACACTCATTGGCGCTACAACCGAAAATCCATCCTTCGAGGTGAACAGCGCATTACTAAGTCGCTGTCAGGTATATGTGTTGAAGGCATTGGATAAAAAGGCGCTTATTTCTTTATTAGAAAAAGCAATTTCGAAAGACCAAATTCTGTCAAAAAAGAATATAGAACTAAAGGAAATAGAAGCGTTGATTACACTTTCTGGCGGTGATGCCCGAAAACTACTGAACTTATTGGATATTATATGTGATACTTCTGAAAACGCTATAACCATTACAGACAAAATGGTAATGGAGATAGCCCAAAAGAAAATTGCACTTTATGATAAAACAGGCGAACAACACTATGATATTATTTCTGCTTTTATAAAATCACTGAGGGGTAGCGACCCGAATGCTGCTGTTTATTGGCTTGGACGAATGATTGCAGGAGGAGAAGATGTGAAATTCATTGCCCGAAGAATGGTTATTCTGGCGAGTGAAGATATCGGCAACGCCAACCCTAATGCCCTGTTGCTGGCAAATGCTACATTTGAAGCGGTGAATAAAATAGGCCCTCCGGAAGCCCGCATCATTTTATCGCAATGTGCTGTGTATCTGGCATCCTCTCCCAAAAGCAATGCTTCTTATACTGCTATTGATAGCGCTTTGGCAATGATTGAAAAAACCGGCGACCTCTCCGTTCCTTTGCATATCCGCAATGCTCCTACCCGGCTGATGAAGGAGTTGGGCTACCATCAGGGTTATGAGTATGCACATGGCTTTGAGGGAAATTTTTCGCCTCAGGAATACCTGCCAGAAGAAATTGCCGGCACTAAATTTTATGACCCTGGAAATAATCCGAGAGAAAATGAATTAAGGAACTACCTTAAAAAACTTTGGAAAGAAAAATATGGCTATTAAAACATTTTAAAAACCTGAATGAAATTAAACTGGATTTGTAAGCATTTCAAGGATTTATCATCCAAAGAATTATATGCAATATTGCAGTTACGCGCTGAAGTATTTGTGGTAGAGCAAAATTGTGTTTTTCAGGATTTGGACAACAAGGACAAACTATGCTTTCACCTTATGGCGTGGAAAACTGATGTACTGATTGCCTATTCACGGATTGTTCCACAAGGAGTGAGTTATGATATGGCATCCATAGGTAGGGTGATTGTAAAGCAAAAACACAGGAACGCCGGACTTGGCAGCGAATTAATGAAAAGAAGTATTTTACTTTGTGATGATTTTTTTGGAGCATCCTCCATAAAAATCGGCGCTCAGTTGTATCTAAAAAAATTTTACATGTCATTGGGTTTTGAGCAAAATAGTGATATTTATTTTGAAGACGGAATAGAACATATAGAAATGATAAGAGTACATCCCTAATTCAGGCGATGCTTTTAAAATTGGTTATTGTTTTATTTCAATCTATCTAAAAATTGTTTAATTTCACATTGGTTATTTTATTCAAAAACTTAAAATATTTATTATGAGTCTAATTGACAGAGTAAAAAACATTCTTCTCACTCCAAAAACGGAGTGGAATGTAATTGATAATGAAACAGCCACACCACAATCACTCTTGACCGGCTATGTGGTGCCGCTTGCCTTAATTCCGGCAATTGCCGTTTTTATTGGCATGGGTTTGATGGGTACAAGTGTATTAGGAATTAAAGTTGGCGGCAATGTAACCTTTGGCCTGGCAATGGCAGTATCTTCATTTTTAAATTCGATTTTGTCTTTTTACATCGCTTCTTATGTAATTGATGCACTGGCACCCAGTTTTGGGTCAGAAAAAAACATCAATAAATCGGCTCAATTGGTGGCTTATGCTTCAACAGCAATTTATGTTGCCGGTGTTTTTCAAATATTGCCTTCATTGGCTTTTTTGGGTATTCTTGGTCTTTATGCGGTTTATCTTTTTTATTTGGGCCTTCCTATACTTAAAAAGACACCTCAGGACAAAGTTATCGTGTATATGATAGTAGGCGCTATTGTAATTTTTGTTATATCCATGGTGGTAGGATTTATCCTAAATAAAATAGTTTATGGAATTGTAGGTAATCCATATACAGTGGATGTAAGCGACATGCTGAAAGGAATAAAAATATAACACCTGATTTACAAGAACCAAAGGCCATTCACCAATAGGCAAAGAGTGATTGAGAACAATGATTTTCAATCACTTTTATTTTTTCTTTGGCTTGGGTCTTGCAACGATTTCTTCCTTTTTCTCAGGTTTTTTTGCAGTTTTTCTTTTCGGGTACACCCCGTCAAATGTACAATCCAATGCTCCCATTCTGGAGCCGCATCCCTCTACCTCTTTTAAGGTTACTCCATTATTATTAAAAATAAATTGCAGCACGCAAGGGTCGCCTCCCAGACGGTACTCTGCAATATTTGCACTCGTAAAAACAGCTTCACCTTTAAGTTCTCCTACACAGTTCTTGTTATTCTTTTCAAGATGTAAAAAGAAGTTTACTCGCCCTTCCCGTTGTCCGTCTCTGATGGATATCAGATTCATTTTACCCTGACCATAATCGCCTGTATATTTGAACGTTTTTGGCAAAGTATCAATCGGATTAACTAATTCCGTTACAGCTTCTCCCAATGAATCGGTCATAATCAGCATAAAAGTTTTTGCCGCAGTATTGAGTGCATATACATCATTTCCCTTTACCTCTACACCATTAGGAAGTCTTTTGATAACATTCTTATTTATGTTAAATCTCGAGTCAATCGTAACCTTTGCATTTATGGGGTCATTAACACCATGAATTACTAAAGACTGTCCTGCAATATATTTATTGTCTTTATCAAAAGCAGAAATAAAAATTGCCTTCTTATTATTACCAATTACTTTGGATATTAAATATAGTTCCTCCTTTTCTTTACCAAATTTACCCACAGAATATATTTTTGGTTGTGCTTTGGCATCAAAAACCTTTTTTATCAAACTATCAGGGATAAACTGATAATACACCTGTGCACCAATCATTAAAGAATCGTTTTCCTTAGTTTTTTTACTCAGGGCGCTGTCAGAGAATTGAGCAGGCAATGTTAGTACCGGAAAAAAATCAAAAAAATCCTGAATGGTTACCTCGTCTTCACCTGTCATGCTTTTTTTCTTTTCTCCGCCACAGGCCGATAAAAGAAGCAGTAAAATTGTTGATAAAACAAAAACTTTTTTCATCTTATAATAGCAATTAATACAAAAGTAAAGGTTTGCAAATAGGTTCGTAGAAATATTTTTTTGAATTGACAATATAATTTTTTAGATTTGTCTAAATTTTTTTTTAGATATGCTTAATTATTCCCGAACTGAGGAAAATTATATAAAAGCAATATATCATTTGGAGGCTGGTAAGGATAGCGTTTCTACCAACGATCTGGCAGAATCACTTCAAACGAAACCGGCGTCTATTACTGATATGCTCAAAAAACTTAAAAAGAAGAAACTGGTAAGTTATCAGGCTTATTACGGGTGCAGGCTTACCCTTGAGGGCAAACAACTTGCTTTAATGATTATCCGCCGGCACAGATTATGGGAATATTTTTTGTCGCAAAAATTAGATTTCAGTTGGGACGAAGTACATGATGTGGCTGAAGAACTGGAGCATGTGAGCAGCGAAAAACTGATAAACAAATTAGACGCTTATCTTGGATTTCCGAGATTTGATCCTCACGGCGACCCTATTCCAGATGAGAAAGGAGCAATTGCAAACGATAAACTAATTTCACTGAACAATCAACCTGAAAACAAACCATGTATTGTTTCCAAAATCGGGAATCAATCGGTTTCAATTTTGGAAATGCTGGAACAGAAGAATATTGCCATTAAAACAAGATTAGAAATTATTAAAAAATACCCCTTTGATGGCTCGATGGAGGTTAAGGTAGGGCGTAGCAGAACAACCATTTTAACCAAAGAATTGGCTCACAATATATTTATAAAGGAAGTATGAGAAGGCATCATTCTGAAATATCACTCAGTGAGGTTCACAAATCGGTGGACACCAATCATCCGGGCAGGTCCAAATGGAAACGGGTGCTGTCTTTTCTTGGTCCGGCCTATTTAGTGAGTGTGGGTTATATGGACCCGGGCAACTGGGCTACAGATTTGGCAGGCGGTAGTCAGTTTGGATATTCGCTGCTATGGGTATTGGTGATGAGTAACATAATGGCGCTGCTGCTGCAAAGCCTTTCTGCAAGGCTTGGAATAGTAAGAAACAAAGACCTGGCACAGGTTAATCGCGAAACCTACCCCAGAAGCATCAATTTAATATTATATATTTTAGCCGAGATTGCCATTGCAGCTACTGATCTGGCTGAAATATTAGGTATGGCCATCGGTATTCAGCTATTAACCGGCTTACCATTAATTTATGGCGTATTGATTACAGTTTTAGATACATTTCTGCTAATGCTTTTGCAGAGATTAGGCATCCGAAAGTTAGAGGCTTTTATTGTGGGTCTTATCTTTATTATTGCCGTGTCTTTTTTTATACAAATATTTGTTGCAAACCCTAATGCCGGCGAAGTAGTTTCGGGACTTGTACCACATCTTGAAAACAGTACCGCGCTTTATATTGCCATTGGTATTATTGGCGCCACTGTAATGCCACATAATCTATACCTGCACTCGGCGCTTGTACAAACCCGAAAATTCAATACCGATGACAAGGGAATCAGGAAGGCGCTAAAGATGAACTTCATTGATAGTGCAGTGGCACTAAACATGGCTTTGCTGGTAAATGCTGCCATTCTGATACTGGCTGCAACCGTATTTTACAAAACCGGTCGCACCGATGTAGCAGAAATCAAGCAAGCTTACGAGCTTTTGCCACAACACCTTGGCAGCACCTTTGCAGCTCATTTATTTGCAATAGCCCTGATAGCTGCAGGCCAAAGCAGTACTATCACAGGCACATTAGCAGGGCAGATAGTGATGGAAGGTTACTTGCGGCTCAGAATAAATCCCATTGTCCGAAGATTAATCACCAGACTGATAGCCATTGTTCCGGCGGTTTTAGTCATTCTGTTCTATGGCGAAGAAGACGTGGACAATTTATTAATCTTCAGTCAGGTAATACTGAGTCTGCAATTAGGTTTCGCCATTATACCACTCATTCATTTTGTAAGCGACAAAAAAACAATGGGTAAATTTGCCATAAACATTTATGTAAAAATATCGGCATGGCTCATTGCAATCGTTTTGGTCTATTTGAATCTCAGAATGATTATTGAAGAGTCCGACATCTTTATTGAATCGTCAAGCAGCCTTATCTGGAAAATTTTTGTGGTTATTGCCGGTATTTTATTTATTCTTTTTCTGGGATATACAACTTATTACCCCTTGAGCAAGACCAGAAAAAAAGCTATGATTTCTCATTTGCACAACGAACCGGCATTGTTGAATATCAAACCTTTACCGGAATACAAAAAAATTGCTATTGCGCTTGACTTTAGCGATATGGACCAGCCTTTGTTCAATCAGGCATTAACTCAGGGATCGAAAAAAACCAAATTTGTGTTAATACATATTGTAGAGAGCGTATCGGCCAACGTTTATTATGAGGAAAGCACTGACAATGAAACGCAAACAGACCGAACTTTTTTGCAGCATTATTCAGACCAGTTGAAAGAACTGGGCTACAATGCCGAGGCAAAGTTGGGCTTTGGTAAAACGGCAAGAGAAATTGCAAGAATTGTGAACGAAACGCAATCCGAATTATTAGTGATTGGCGCACACGGGCACAGAGGTTTTAGCGATTTTATTTACGGCGAAACCATCAATAATGTGCGCCACCGAATTAAAGTTCCGGTATTAGTAGTAAACAAACCAAGGGTATAACGCATTAATTTTTTTCCACATTCAAAAGCATGCTTTATTATAGGCACAGGCGCTTCCTGTATTTGCGAAAAAAAATGATTTTCCTTAGATCAGATGATTTTCGGGCTTCACTTCATTTCTTACAAGATGTTTAAAGCGACTGAAAGTTTCGGGTTGAATGTTCAAATAAGAGGCAAGATATTTTTGAGGCACTCTTTGTAAAATTTCGGGATAGTTTTCAAAAAAGTTCAAAAACCTTTCGCGTGGCGATTGTTTAATCAGATTGGTTTGCCAATTGCCTTTCAGTACCATTATATAAGTAACTACTAATCTACCCAATCTTTCAAAATTATGACTGGAAGCAAAAACCCGCTCTAAATCTTCATAAGAAATTGAAATAAGCGTTGTAGGCTCCACTGCCTCCAGATAGAATTCCGAAGGATTTCGGGTATATAGAGATTCCTCACAGGAAACTAAATGTCCTTCTATTGAAACCTGAACCACTTTTTCTTCATCACCTTGTTTATAATATTTCAAAACCAACCCCTGTTCAATGTAGTTTATAAAATTTTCCACCTCCCCAGCCTGAGTAATCAATTCTCGTTTTTTGAATTTTCTGAGGATTACAACAGGCAATAGGAAATTTTTTACTTCGTCATCAGAGATAGCAACAAACTGACGCAGGAACCATACAAAATTTTCAATAAGCCGGCTTTCCATATTAAAGATTAAAAGTATTATTGCAAATGTATATCACATTAACCACTAACCCAAAATTAAACCTCATTTTCAATTCAAATAGCGCTTAAAATCAGTAGTTTTGCCACAATTGCAAATTTACTTATTAAAATTATAAATTATGGCTCAAAAAATTAATGTAACCAATCCAATTGTAGAGTTAGACGGAGATGAAATGACACGAATCATCTGGAAATTTATTAAAGACAAGCTGATATTGCCGTATCTGGATATTGACATTAAATATTACGATTTGGGTATTGAGCATCGTGATGCAACTGATGATCAAGTTACCATTGATGCAGCCAATGCTATAAAACAATATGGTGTAGGTGTAAAATGCGCCACCATCACACCTGATGAAGCTCGTGTGAAAGAATTCAATCTAAAACAAATGTGGAAAAGTCCAAATGGAACTATCCGAAACATTTTGGACGGAACCGTTTTTCGTGAGCCAATTGTAATAAAAAATATACCCCGCCTTGTAACTAACTGGACAGCGCCCATCATCGTTGGCCGTCATGCATTTGGCGACCAGTACCGTGCCACCGATACAGTGATTAAAGGAAAAGGAAAACTGACCATGACCTTCACTCCTGAAGACGGCAGCGAGCCTCAAACCTTTGAAGTATTTAATTTTAAGGGAGATGGCGTAGCATTGAGCATGTACAATACTGATGAAAGTATAAAAGGATTTGCCAGGAGTTGCTTCAATATGGCTTTAAGTAAAAAATGGCCGCTGTACATGAGTACAAAAAATACCATTCTCAAAAAATATGATGGCAGATTTAAAGACATTTTTCAGGAAATATATGATAATGAGTTTAAAGCAGAATTTGAAAATGCAGGTATCACCTACGAGCATCGACTGATTGACGACATGGTGGCCAGCGCTTTGAAATGGCATGGCAACTTTGTGTGGGCTTGTAAAAACTACGATGGTGATGTGCAAAGCGATACAGTAGCACAAGGATTCGGTTCTCTCGGCCTTATGACATCCGTGCTGATTACCCCTGATGGGAAAACCATGGAAGCGGAAGCGGCTCACGGCACTGTTACCCGCCACTATCGCGAATACCAAAAAGGAAATCCTACCAGTACGAATCCAATTGCCAGCATTTTTGCCTGGACCAGAGGATTAGCTTTTCGGGGTAAATTAGATGGCAATCAGGAGTTAATTGATTTTGCAAACAAATTAGAAGCGGTTTGTATCGAAACTGTAGAAGAAGGCAAAATGACTAAAGACCTGGCTGTTTGTATCCATGGCAATAAAGTGAAGCTGGGCGAAGATTACCTAAACACAGAAGATTTCTTAGCAGCAATTGACGAAAATTTGCAAAAAAAATTAAGCTAAAAATTATCATTAAAGGATATAAAAAATGCACCACTCAGGAGGTGCATTTTTTATTACATAGTTTTAGTATGATTTACGGATACAATAAATACTTTTCTCTCATTTGTTTATATTGTGATAAACCCGGCTCCCAGGTTTTACGAATTTCTTCATCCGTTTTGCCGGCAATAATCTGATTTTTGAAATCATAAACACCAATCAACTTATCAATATCCCCTATCTGATTGCTTTGTGTTTTATCAAAAAATTTTGCTTTGTCGGGGTAGGATTTATACAAATCGATCATCCATTGAATATTGATTTTACGCTGTTTAACCAACTGGCTCATATCGTAGTTGCGAAGGTCGAGCCCGTAGCAAACCTGATTGAGGTGCAGCGGCGTTTCAGCCATCCCCTTTATACTTTCAGGCTTAAAGGAAAACTCATATTTCCCCTTGAGCAGGGGCGCACCCAAGACAGTAAAAGGGAAAAGGGTACCACGCCCCTGGCTTATGATGGTTCCTTCAAACAGGCATAATGAAGGATAAAGCAACACACTTTGTTCTGTATTTAAGTTAGGCGATGGTTTTACCGGAAGTGTGTAAGCCATATCATGATGATAATTGGCTACCGGGATTACCTTCAGTTTACATTGTGCTTTATTGGGCAGCCAACCTTCACCATTAATCATCTGAGCCAGTTCGCCCACTGTTAAGCCATGCGCTACCGGAATAGGGTAAGCGCCAATACCTGACTTCAGCCGCATATCCAGCACCGGCCCGTCAATGAGGTATCCATTCGGGTTTGGCCTGTCGAGCACTAACAATTCTTTATTATTTTCTGCACAAGCCTCCATCAGTTTTCCAAGCACATTTATATAGGTGTAAAATCTGCATCCCACATCCTGAATATCATAAATCATAATTTCTACATTAGCCATATCTTCCTTTGAGGGTTTGCTTTTTGATCCATATAAGGAAATTACCGGAATTCCGGTTTTGGCATCTGTTGCATCTTTTACCGAAGCGCCTGCCGAAGCATCGCCTCTAAATCCGTGCTCAGGTCCAAAGGCTTTTACAACTTTTATTCCCATACCAATCAGACTATCAACCAAATGTACTTTCCCAATTCTGGAAGTCGGATTAGCCAGCACGCCTACTCTCTTACCTTTCAGATAGTCAATGTACTGCTCAGTTTGGTCAGCGCCGGTTTTTATTTTTACTGAAAAAGTAGAATCCTTTACCAAGGCATAGGGGTCGGCAATACCCGGCTTGGAAGAACCACAGGAAAGAATCAAAAAAACAGAAAGGGTCAAAAAAGCAAAAAATCTCATCGTAATACGTTTTAAACCTTTCAAACTTACACAAAATTTTTTATTTGTAAGTAATAAATAATCAATACTTAGCGATAATAAATTCATTAGAGAAATAATTCCCGATTTCCATTAAACTTAATTAGTTTTAGAAATCAGCAGCTTTTTTCAATTAGCCTGAATTGTTAAATCAGCCTAATCTATTTTATTTAGTGGTAACTTTGCAATTCCTTTTTTAGGCAAAAAGGTGTTGAATAAAAGAATTTGAAAATCGTTAGTTCTGAAATTAGCATAAGAGCAACTTCAAGCTTAACTATTTCGTCATGTTTTTGTTAAGTTAGAATAAAACGTACAATTTTTAAACTGAGATATAATTTATTAATAATCAAATCAATTAAGAACAAGATGAAAAAATTAGTTTTTGCATTATTGGGTATATTTATGGCAGGAGCTGTAATGGCTCAATCAGAACCGGTTAAATGGAATTTTTCTTCAAAAAAGATTTCTGACAAGGTTTATGAAATTCATTTGACTGCTACATTGGACAACGGTTGGCATATTTACTCTCAAACCCAGCCAAAAGATGCCATTTCGCAACCAACCAAAATCGCTTTTACTTCAAATCCTTTGACTAATCTGGAAGGGTCAGTAAAAGAAGTGGGGAAGATGGAAAAGTTTCATGATGCAGCATTGGGCGCCAGCGCTAACCAATACAGCAAAACCGTAAAATTTGTACAAAAGGTTACTTTGAAAGCTGCTGCCAAAACGAGCGTTGCAGGCACCGTAGAATATCAGCTTTGCGATGATTCAAAATGTCTTCCTCCCAAAAAAATGCCTTTCAAGGTAAATGTGGGATAAAGTAGTTTTATTATAAAATATAAAATCTCTTTCATTTAGTGTGAAAGAGATTTTTTTTGTAGAAAAGATGAGAGAACGCCTCAGCCCCAGCTCCTCTCCTCACAATGAATAAGATGGTTGATAAATAAACTCATTGAGATGGAGAGGTTTAAATTGAAACAGCCGAAGCGTATGGCATCAGAGGCATGGAGAAACGCCTCACCCCCAACCCCTCTCCTCACGGAGAGGGGAGTTGGAATACGTTTTATTTAAAGTTTAATTTAATATATATTATACTTTATTGAGGCAGTAACACCTGATCAATCCTATGCATTGAGCCATTTATGAAATTCTGATCGCTAGTACCGTTTACAAACGGATTAATCAGCACATTAGATGCAGTAGGATTTGCGGCGCCCTTAACAGTTGCAGCAGTAACACCGGTAGGTCCCAAAACGGATTTCAAACCAATGCCGGGATGAGCAGTAATAGCACCATTCAGCAATGTAGGAAACTTAGTTTCAGTAGTAGGCATATTCACAGTATAGGCTCTTGTACCCATTATATGATATACCACCAGTCCCTTTACAGTTTCAGGAGTCAGAACTCCTGCTAATAAAGGATTCTGAAAAACATCGGGAGTGGAAGCTATACTTGCTGCCTGAGCTTGCGCCAGATTAAGAATTGTTGTTTTATGAGGCTCTGTTTCTGCCATAGCAGTGGCTATTTGTAGCGCATCTGCCTGAGACATTCCCGGATTGGCTGCCATTATCTGAGGTACCAAACCGGTTGTGATATACTGATTTTTAACAACAGGAAGAACACCTGGTGTAATCTGAGCCGTAAGCAACGCCTGAAAAGCAGCATTTGTTGGTGCAAATACAGTCAGATTTGCAGCCGGATTACTAAGCGCCGATTCTAATGTTTTATTGGCATCACCCTGATCTGCCTTATTTACGGCTGCTTTAAAATAACTGTAATCCGGATTGGTAGCAATCCTTTGCCACAACACCTGGTCTGGCGGTAACAGAGCAATAGCTGTTTTATGCATTACACCATTTGAAGCCGTAAGATCCGGGCCGGTAATTGGTACACCATTTACAAATGAGGCTGAACCGGCCTTCGCAGGAAAAATTGGCATTCTTAAGCCGGGAGGTAATGCAGCAGAAGGAGCTGAAAGAATCAATGCAGATTGCAAATACATATTAGGGAAAGTAGTAGTAAAGTTGGAGGTTTTCAGCGTTCTGCCACCTATAATATGGTATTTCAATAATGTATCTAATTTGCCCGCGCTGAAAAAATTAAGAGAAGAAGCGTCCGCAGGTAATCCTAACAGGCTGAATGAAGTCAGAATTGCAGTATTATCCGGAGCAAAAAAAGTTAATTCGCCGGCAGGGTTACCTAACACATCAGATAATTTTCCCGTGGTACTATTGAAAGTACTGGCCTTTTCGACGGCTGTTTTCAAAATAGAAAACTCAGGCGCGTCTAATTTTTTCAATACCGTCTCTGATGCAGACGCCAACGGGAAATCATTGGGAATTGGTTCAGGCAATTCCTTATTGCATGCCGAGAAAATAAAAACTGAAGCAAGGGCCGCTACAATATTTAATTTATTAAAAAATTTATTATATGTTATCATTTTGTAATATTTAATAGTAAGCAATGGATTATAATAAATTATAAGTAAAAGCAATGTAGTACAAACCGCCAATACTTGGGTTCCCCACAGCATTTACATAATATTGATTAAACAAATTGTTGGCTCCCAGTTTGATCTGAGATTTGATGGAAGGCAGTTTGTACATCAGCCCTAAATCTACTACGTGTGTAGGATCAATGGTTCCTGTGGCAAAATCGCTTTCAAAGTCCATCTTTGTCTGCCAGCGCCAGTTGAGCGAAAATCCTAACAGATTGCGAGGCCCGAAGCCTGAATTACTAAGTCCCAGAAATGTTTTGTACTTAGGCGTATTGAATGAAGCACGAAAATTGTTGGGTACGTCTTTAATTTCATCCGAAGAGATATTTCCATTCAGACTGAAATTGGACGGCAAACGCCAGTCGAAGCTCACTGCCCAACCAAAAGTTTTAACACTGGCATCAGAATTTACAACCACTGATATACCTCTGTAAACCGCCGGATTTGATTTGTCGGTAAATTGCAATACATCTCGTCTTCCAATGAAATTGGTATATTTTCCGCTATAAACATAAGCATCAACCAGGAAGTTTTTCTGAATAATAAATTTATATCCCAACTCATAGCTGGCCACACTCTCAGGTTTTACTTCTTTGTAAGTTATGGGTATTCTGTTTGCCGGATTAGCTATAAAGTCGGGTGCAGAAATGCCGGGATTATTTATTAGGTCATAAGCTTCCCAGATTTTTTTATTGGAACCAATTAATGTACCTCCTCCTACTGACAGGTCAATCCATTGTTGCTGTGTACTCGGGAAGCGGTAAGCAGTCTGATAGGACAAACGGATACTGTGGTTTTCGGCAGGTTTAATCAATGCGGTAAACCGCGGTGTAAATTTACCTTTGAAATATTCGTTTTTATCATACCTACCTGAGGCGGTCAGTTTCAATACGTTTTTGATAATTTCTTTACCCAACTGACCGTAAGCGCCGATTTCGTTGATTTTGATAGGGCCATCTTCTTCATGGAAAAGTGTGTTTTCACTATTCAGAACAAATTGTCTCCAGTTGCCACCAACCAAAAATTCTACGGCATGGTTAAACAATGAAGTAAAATTATACTGACCTTCTGCTACATATAAGTCAGATTTGTCGAGGAAAAGACCTCCATTTTGATAAATAGGCGTCAGGCGTACTTTATCCCACTTTTCTTTAAAATCGGCAGAGCCTACTTCAGGCCTACCCACATCTGCAATCTGCCTTGCTTTGTTGTGTGCATCAATATCCCGCATACCGGCCATTTTAGCATTCAGATAAGCAAAAGCATATTGTTGATACCAATCGGTACTTGGTTTCCAGCGTTCATTGAATTGACGGGTTGTGGCAGTAAGGTTATGCGATTGACCTGCATCTTCCTGAGTAGTATATCCTCTCAGGAACCAGTTATCTGCCTTAAACTCCAATTTGTATTGTGCAATTTTGAAATCTTTCAGAGAATACCTGTCGCTACCGGTGTAAATGGTATTACCTCCACCAATCTGCCCCATCAGGATAGCCTCTACTTTGGGAGTGATTTTATAATGAATGGCCGCCGACCCTTTCAGGTTAATGGTATTGGGATCCACTAATTCTTTTTCGGTATATCCTGTTCTGGATACAGGAATGCTGGCAGGAAGCGTTTTCACATAATCAGCCCAGAAGGGCACTTGTTTTGCAATAGCATCTAATACCCTTGTTCTTAAATCAATAGTCGTTTCATCGCCATATACATTTATACCATCATAGTTAGGATCGGTTTCTCTTGTTCCGGAAGGTGCAATTTGTCCGTTTGAACCGATCCTCAGGTAGTTCCGATAATCGCGAGCCAACCAGTCCTGCGCCTTTATGTATTGCGCAGTAACCTTATAAGCTAACTTATCTGACACCTTTTGAGCCCACCTGAAACCAATATCATAGTAAGGAGAAGGATCTCTATAGCTGTTTGAAAGATTCATCACACCCAACTTAGCTTGCACTGATAGTCCACGTGAGGTAAAAGGGCTTTTACTGTTGATGAGCAAGGTGCCATTCATACCGCCGGAGCCATACAATGCCGAAGATGCACCGGGCAATAATTCCATGCTTTCTACATCCAGTTCTGATAGACCGACTACACTGCCTACCGAGAAATTCAGCGCCGGCGCCTGATTGTCTATTCCATCCACTATCTGATTGAAACGGGTATTACCACTTCCCGAAAACCCTCTGGTGGTAGGTGAGGTAAAAGTGAGTGAAGAGTTAACCACATTCACTCCTTTAATATTGGAAATAATATCATAATAACCCACTGCCGGCGTATTCCTGATAGCAGCGCTGCTCACCCTTTCCACAGTAACAGCCGAGTTCAACATTCTTTCGGCAGTACGTGATGCAGACACCACTACCTCCTGGCCCAGTTCGGTAAATGGCCTCAACAGAATGGTTTTGGAGTTCCCATCAGAAAAAGTAATCTCCTGCGTTTCGAAGCCAATAGAAGAAAACGTAATTCGAACAGGAAATTGAGTTACAGACAATTCAAATTCTCCATTTGATTTGGAAGAAGTACCTCGGTCGGTTCCAGTTATTTGAATAGAAACCGATGGAACAGGGTCATTTGTTTCACTGTTTTTTACAACTCCTTTAATAGTTTGCTGTGCAAACGCCATGTAAGGTAGCAATTGAATAACTGCCATTATGGCCAACAATCGTAATAAGAATCTCATAAAAAAAATTTTGTTTTGTTGAAATAGCAGGTGTAAAATAACATTTGTTAGCATATTGACAAAAAAAATTTATAAAAAATAAAAATTAGTTTTAAAAAGGCAAGAATTTTTGTTGTTAATTCTTAAAAAAATCTAATTAATTAATCGCTTCAATAATTAATTTCGCAGCATGTCAGATATCCATTTTTCCAAACAAACAGGTTTTTATCGGGGCAAAGTGAGAGATGTTTACTTTATTGATAATAATTACCTTGTGATGATTGCATCCGACCGCATTTCGGCCTTTGATGTGATTTTGCCAAAAAAAATACCCTTCAAAGGACAGGTGCTCAATCAGATAGCAGCCTTCATGCTCAATGCCACTAAGGATATTTGCAAAAACTGGCTGATTGCCACTCCCACACCCAATAGTTCTATCGGACTGAAATGTGAGCCTTTCAAAATTGAATTAGTGGTAAGAGGTCATCTTACAGGACATGCCTGGCGCACCTACCAATCAGGTAAAAGGTTTTTGTGTGGCGCGGTATTACCCGAAGAGATGATAGAGAATCAGCCTTTTTTGCATCCCATCATCACCCCCAGCACCAAAGCAGCCGAAGGCCATGATGAAGATATAAGCAAAGAAGATATTATTGCAAAGGGTTTAGCCACAGAAAACGAATGGCAGCAATTGGAAAAAATAGCTCTTGCCCTTTTCAAACGAGGTAAGGAGATTGCTTTAAAACATGGATTGATACTTGCAGATACAAAATATGAGTTTGGGAAAATAGGCGATGAAATCATTTTGATGGATGAAATTCATACGCCGGACAGTTCGCGGTATTTTTATGCCGATGGTTTTGACGAGCGACTCCAAAGAAATGAAAAGCAAAAACAGTTGAGTAAGGAATTTGTAAGAGAATGGCTGATTGAAAATAATTTTATGGGTAAGGAAGGGCAAACGATTCCTGAAATGACCGATGAATGGGTAAACACTATTTCGCAGCGATACATTGAACTTTTTGAAAAAATAACCGGTGAGGAATTTGTGCCGCAAACAGTTACTGATGCAGAATTGCTCGAAAACATTAATAATGCCATCTATTCCCTTTAAATCAAAAATGGGCCGCCTTTCGGCAAGCCCACTATAGGGAACGGACTAAAGCCGGACCTATTGGATACGTCTTTTATCGGACTGAGAAATCGTTTTATTATTCGCTTTTGTTGTCAGGTATTTATGAGCATAGTAATCAAGTGCATCAAAGGCATCTGCCTTGGTAGGTACATTTTCTACTACGTACAAATTGATATAAAATCCTGCGGTAATATTATAAATACGTCTTTGCTGTCCTTCATAAAACCTGCCTTCCAGCCTGTCATATACTTCGGGCCAGTATTGGGTATCATACTCCATGCTTTCTACCACAGCATAAGTGCGGTCATAATCGTATTGAATTAAAGAGTAAGGCGTACCATTTACATAATCAATCACTGTAGCTCTTTCGATATCATCTTTCTCATAGTAACCCCTCTTGGTGCAACTGCCAAATACCATTGCTATTGCAACTGCTAAAACTGAGAATGTAAAAATCTTTTTCATTGTAGTTTAACTTTAGTAGTTTAAAAATCAGGTTTCAAATCCGTTTTCATATTAAAGAAGGGTAATGTGAAAAAAAGTTTGCATCCGATTTGTTAAAAATCAGATAATGTCTGAAAGCGGGCATTTTACCTTCGTTCTAATAAGTCTGCTAAACAAGATGGCTCTCGTAAATACTTTGTACATACGAAAAGTGGAACAGTATTTGCGAAATACTAAAAAGACTTTTAACATGTCATTGAAATGAAGAATTATTTACCCGTCATCTTCTTTTTCTTTTTGATTATAAATACGTTTTCCTGCAAAAAGAGCGCACAAAACCCCGAATCGGGTACTACCATTAAAGGTTGGAAATATATTGGAGGCGATGAATTTAATGGAGACAAACCAGACACTACACGCTGGTTTCGATATGGAGATGGCAAAAATGCTAACTATGGTCGGCTACAAGGTATGATTCAAACCTATCGTCCACAACAGGTAGAGATGGCTACACTCCCTTCCGGTGAAAAAGTGCTAAGAATAACCTCTGTAAAAAGAAACAATGGCGATAGTATTAATGGGAACCCCGGTTGGTGGTCGGGTGCAATTTCTACACGGGAAACTGAAATATTTTATCCGCTTTATTGTAAAATTGAAGTGAGGGCCAAGGTAGCCAATGAAAAGGGAGTTTGGCATGCAATATGGAGCAGGTATAGGGATGGCGCTAGTATTGCAGAACTTGATTTAAATGAATTTTTTGTAAAGAAAGTCGGTAAGGGAGTTGTGTCACAGGCTATTCATTTGTGGAATACCTTGTTGTGCATCATCCTATTCAGCCACAGTTTGCCAATTCAGCAACCAGACCTATCAAACCCCACCTTTTTAACACTAAAATCTGACACTTTCCCCCGAACAATGTGGAAAAATCTTTATAAATCTGAAAAACCCAACATTTTAACTAAATTTGACCATTATCACATAGTATAATGCAAGGAACACTTTTTGATATTGACGTAGAAATAAAAACCAAAGAGCCTGACATCTCTGAATGGGGCACATTTCGTGACAGTTTAAGAGCACCAGTGCATGGTTGGTTTACTTACCCAGCCGGTTTTTCTTACAAAGCAGTTGAGCACAGCATTGAGCAAGCTGACTTGACAGTTGGTACGTCAACAATCTATGACCCATTCATGGGAAGTGGCACGACAAATCTTGTTGCAAAGTCGCTTGGCTTTAACTCAATCGGAGTTGAAGCACATCCGTTTGTTCATCGTATTACCCAATCTAAAATGAATTGGGATATTAGCTTTGATGAATTAAATAATGCTATTGAAAAAATTCAAAAGCAAGTTTCAAAAGCAGAACGACCAGAAAAACTTGAACCTTTTTTGAAACAAGAATTTCCAGAACTTATTTTAAAATGCTTCTTACCTGAAACGCTATTTGAACTTTGGACAATTCGTAATTCCATCCTAAAACTTGACAGTACAAAGGGAACTAAAGAATTTTTGCGTACTGCTTTGATTTGTGTATTGCGTGACGTTTCCATTGCTGCTACCGGATGGCCATACATTGCACCCAACAAAACGAAAGTTACAAGCATGTCAAAGAAAGGTTGGGAAACTTATCGCAATCGGGTTTTAAAAATGTATGGCGACATTGTTGAGATAAATCGGAAAGCCTACAAAGGAAAATCAACGCACCAGGTTCTCAATGGAGATTCACGGAATACAGTCGGACAAATTGCTGATGAATCAGCCGACCATATTTTTACTTCACCGCCCTATCTCAATAACTTTGACTACGCCGACAGAACAAGACTTGAACTTTACTTCATGGGTGAAGCAAAAAATTGGGGAGAGATTTCTGACCAAGTGAGAAAAAAACTTATGACGAGTGCAACAACTCAAATCAATCGCACAGACAGTAAGTATCAGTTTCTTGAAGGATTCAAATTTGAGTGTCCCGACCAATACACATTTCTTTCAAACGCTGTAGAAAAACTTTCAGAATTACGCCTTACAAAAGGTGGGAAGAAAAGCTACGACTTAATGACTATTGGTTATTTCAACGACATTTATCAAATCATAAAAGACAACTTTAGAGTTTTACGCAAAGGTTCTAAAGCACTTTATATCTTAGGTGATTCAGCACCTTACGGTGTGCATATTCCGACAGACGAACTCATAGGACAAATCGGAGTTGCCATTGGTTTTTCTAACTATCAAATTCAAATTCTCAGAGAACGTGGCGGCAAGTGGGAGAAAAACCCACAGCGACACAATGTTATGCTTCGGGAATCAGTAGTAATCCTTCAAAAATAATATGGAGAATGTTCAGAATCCGGGAAGTGCTTTGGGTGAAGCAATCGGGGCACAAATGGAAATCGCCTTAAACACTTACCTCACAAAAGTCGTCAACAAATATTCATGTCGTTTAATTTCCAAAGGGCAAGAAAACCCGAAAACGAAAAAGGCAACCAAACTTTTGCTGTACGACAATTTCGGAACAGCTTACAACATTGACGCAGTTGTTGCCAACGAATCAATGCAACCATTAATTCTCGTTGAATACAAATACATCCGTTACAAAAAGCACAACCGAGATAAAGGCAGTTGGCTTTGCACAGCACATAATGCAATAAGAAGAAGATATAATTCAGTTCGAAGTTCCATTGCAATCTTAGCAGGCAGTTGGAGCGGCAGTAGCATTGCAATGATGAAAAGTCATGACATAAATTTGTTTATCATTCCGTTTGAGAAAATAACTGCATTGCTAAAGAAACAAAAAATCAAATTTGATTGGGGAGAAAAAGACCGTCATGTTGCAAGTGCATCATGGGAAAAATATTCTGCACTGACGAATAGACAGAAATTAAAGATTGCCGAAGAGATGATTTCTGAAATCAAACCTGATTTAGAAGCGGCAATTGAAAAAACACTTGACAACAAAACCAAAAGGCAAATTGAGAAAGTAACAATAGAAATTCACACAAATATTGGCGAAGTGAAGCGTTTTGAGTTTGCAAATGTTGAAGACGCTTTGAATTTTTTGGAAGATTTCAGTTTTGAAGAAATGTTAAATCACGCTGACTCATTTACTTTGTTTGACAAACCTGAAATAAGCGAAGAAGAAGACGAATAATATGTAATGACATCCAGAATTACAAAGGGCGAATGAACAGTGGGTTTGCTGCTATGCTGGCAGACGAATATATTCTCATCTTTTTGCTACTATCAGCTTAAGTTCTGGTTGACCGAACTCTACTCAACACAAGTACATATCTTCGGTATCAATAATTTTAATGGGCAGACGTTTTTTAAATATCAGAACAGCATCAAGCCGTGTTCAAAAAGCTGCTACCGATTTTAATCTCCCCTTTGGACAAAACAGAGACAAGCCGGTTGTGGACCCTTCCAATACTTTTCATACATATAGTGTACAGATTGATAAAGATCCAAACACCAAAAATGAAGCCATCATCACCCTTCTTGTGAATGGAGAAATAAGTTATTCGCTCTATACCGCAGATATTCCGGGCCACAATAAATTCATCCTTGATGCCATAGAAAAGAACCGCCTCGATGCTGTATGGGATGTGGTCATCACGGTCAGATAGGCGCTACTAACCCCAGCGTGGGCTATCCTGATGGAGAGTTGAATCAAGTTGTAACAGAAATTGATTGGGTGAGAGTATATGTGAAGGAATAAAACCAATCACTTCAATTATTGCCCCTTGTTTTTGGAATTAAATCTTACTCCTTCCAAAAAAACGGGTTTTTTATAAAGGTCTTGCTTTATATACTCATAGATTTAAATTGTTGTCAATTGCTTTTATTTAAAAAAAATTAAAGCTGTTTTACCACATTTGCCACGTGCAGCGGATTGCCCAACGTGTAGAAATGCAATACCGGAACGCCGCTCTTCTTTAAATCTTTTGCCTGCATCAACATCCATTCTTGCCCCACCACTTCTACCTCTTCATTTGTCTTGCATTTTTGCAATTCTTTCGATAGGTCGGTTGGCAGGTCGATATGAAATATTTTGGGCAAAACCGTTAACTGACTCTTTACGGCAATGGGTTTCAGGCCAGGTATAATAGGAACCATAATACCCATATTTCTGCATGCTTCTACAAAGCTGTAATATTTATTATTGTCAAAAAACATTTGAGTAACGATGTAATCGGCGCCCCCATCCACTTTCTTTTTCAAGTACTGCAAATCTGTTTCCATGTTGGGTGCTTCAAAATGTTTTTCGGGATAGCCTGCCACCCCGATGCAAAACGAGGTTTTGTGTTTGGATTTCAGGTCTTCTTCTACATAAATGCCATTATTCATATTTGTAACCTGCTGCAATAAATCAGAAGCGTATTTATGCCCTTCAGGGTTGGGGATGAAGGCAGTTTCATTTTTTGCGGCATCTCCCCTCAAAACTAATACGTTGTCTATACCCAGATATTGCAAATTGATCAATGCGTCTTCAGTTTCATTGATACTGAAACCTCCACAAATAAGGTGAGGAACCGTGTCCACATTGTATTTATTCATGATGGCGGCACAAATACTTTCGGTGCCCGGTCTTTTTCTGATAATTACCTTTTTAAAGCTGCCGTCAGGATTTTGTTTAAAAACGTGTTCGCTACGGTGGTAGGTAACGTTAATAAAAGAGGGTTTAAACTCCATCAATGGGTCTAAATGATCCCACAGGGCTTTAATTCCTTTTCCTTTTAAAGGGGGCAATATTTCAAATGAAACTAATGTATCTTTTGCCTCTCTGATGTGATCTATAACTTTCATAACCTGCAAAACTAAGAAAATCATAAATCTCTGCCAGTAAATATTAAATCGCTTGCCTTTTACTATTTTTGCGAACAATGAGCATTACTATTTATACTAAAAATCTGGTGAAGCGTTATGGAGAGCGCACTGTGGTGGACCACGTATCCTTTGAAGTTCATCAGGGAGAAATTGTGGGATTGCTGGGTCCAAACGGCGCCGGAAAAACCACTTCTTTTTATCAGGTAGTAGGATTGATAAAACCTGATGAAGGAGATGTGTATTTGAATGAAGAAAACATTACCAAGCTGCCTATGTATAAACGAGCCAGGATGGGTATCGGCTATCTGCCTCAGGAGGCATCAGTATTTCGCAAGTTGAGTGTGGAAGATAATATTGCGGCTGTGTTGGAGATGACTAAAAAGCCAAAAGCCGAACAAAAGGAAATATTAGAATCGCTCATCAGTGAGTTTCGTTTGGGACATGTGCGCAAGAGTAATGGCGATGTGCTTAGTGGCGGCGAAAGAAGAAGAACCGAAATAGCCAGAGCATTGGCTGTGAATCCTAAATTTATTTTACTCGATGAGCCCTTTGCCGGCATTGACCCCATAGCGGTGGAGGACATTCAAAGTATTGTGGCCAGACTCAAATACAAAAACATAGGAATATTGATAACCGACCATAATGTGAATGAAACACTCTCGATTTGCGACAGAGCTTACCTGATGATTGACGGTAAAATATTTGAAAATGGTACAGCCGAAGAATTGGCGGCTAACGAACAGGTGAGAAGGTTGTATCTGGGTCGTAATTTTGAACTAAAGCGTAAGGACTATCTGCACCAGGAAGCGCTGGACCAAACAAATTCAGGCGATGCTCCTACTGCGGTGGAAGAAGACAAAAAGCCGGTAGCAGATGCAGAAGAAGAAATACAAATATCAGCATCTGCCTCCGAAACTATTACTCATCCAGAAACAGATCCTGATATAGTTTGATACCCGGTGTAACGGCATAAGGTTCCAAATCGGTAATTCCTTCCTGCCTAAGCACCTCTTCATCTATCAGGCAATGCCCTGTATATTCTTTAGGATTTTTACTTAAAATATAATAGGCAGTGTCTGCCAATATTTGTGGTTTACGACTAACTTTTGCCAATGCTTCGCCTCCGAGAAGGTTTCTGACGGCTGCAGTATCAATAGTGGTTTTGGGCCACAATGCGTTTGAAGCAATTCCATATTCCTTAAATTCTGCAGCCCAGGCCATTGCCATCAGGCTCATATTATACTTCGAAAGCGTATAGGGGATGTGTGCTGCCAGCCATTTTACATTCAGGTTTACAGGAGGCGATAGAGTCAGAATATGCGGGTGTGCCGATTTTTTCAGAAAAGGCAAACAAGTCTGCACAACAAAAAAAGTTCCCCTTACATTGATATCATGCATCAGGTCAAAACGTTTGGGCTCGGTTTTTTCGGTATTGGTCAATGATATGGCAGATGCATTATTGATTACCATATCTATTCCTCCAAATTTTGATATACCTTCTTCCACAGCATGTTTTATCTGGTCTTCAAAGCGGATATCGCATTGCACGGGGTGCGCTTTGCCTCCTGCTGCTTCTATTTCTTCGGCGGCTGAAAAAATAGTGCCGCCAAGTTTTTCATTTTCAGTAACCGATTTGGCCGCAATAATAATATTGGCGCCTTCTTTAGCCAACCTCAAAGCGATGGCCTTGCCAATGCCACGTGTGGCGCCGGTAATAAAAATAGTTTTTTCCTGAAAGTTCATATAGCAAAAATATTAAGCGCTTCTATTGGGGAGCTGCATCCGTAATAATGCGACCACTCGATTTATTAAATTTAATACGATTCAGGTCCTGAGTGGCTTCCATTCCGTTTTCGCCTTTGTAATAGGGCATAGAAGGCGATTTGTAAATGGCTTCCAAATCTGTATAAAACAATTCCTTATTTTGATCCCACCAAAGATCCTTACAAAGGAGCGTATCGCCTTTCTTGCTTATCACCCTCACGCTGTCTTTCAAATATATCTTGTTCACATTCTCCAGATACTTGCCATATTTGCAATCGAGCCAGGTGGACACCTCATTCATTTCATTGAAAAAATCAACATGTAAATTTTTGGGAAACTCTGTGATGGTAGTATCACCCATAGTTCTGGTCATAAATGGGGCTGTAAGTTTAGCCCTTGTTTTTCCTCCCTGGCTCAGATAGCTTTCTACCTTTACTACCTCATCTACCATATTTACCTTTTTGTTTAGCGCTTTGATGGCTTCATCACTGTTTTCGCACGAAGTGAAAACAGCTCCATAAAAAGTTATTATTAGAAGATATAGTAAAGAATTCTTCAAAATGAGTGAAAAAATTATACTGTAAAGATAAAATATTTGCTATTTACCAAACTGACAAGCAAGGGATTAGTCATACCTTCTTTTACCAAACCACAAATCGGTGAGGGCAAAACCTACCGAAATTCTGTACAGATTTTCTTTCAAAATGTTTTTATCATTTCCTCTTTTCACATATTCCAAAGCCAGATTGATGAGTGTGCGTTGGTATTTTGCCTGCGGACTGTAATTGGCTACCGGCAAACCCATTCCAAAACTAAGTCCATAGCTTGGCAATTCTTTTTTGGGATAAACATAATCCGGCCCTGTATGAAATCCTACTCTGTAAGCTACATTGCTGAAATAGTTATTTTTGCGTATTGGATGAAATTCAGCTCCCATTTTCAATTGCCAGTCCGATTTAATGAGATTGTCTTTTACTCCATCCACTCTGTAGTCATCCCAGTTATTTTTGGTAAAATCCATCCCGAACAGCCATCCTGCGTCTTTAATCGTTTCTTGTGGTTTCTGAATAATAAAACCTGCCGTAAATCCTGAAGGATAAGCGATGGTTCCTTTTACATTCTTACTGAAAGCTACAGTATCGATAGGCTGATATCCCACATTTTCATTATATATATACGTGCCGGTCAAATAATCCTTTTTGGTGTGCAGCTTTTGTTTCACATTACCATAGGCCCCAACGCCCATATACACTTTTTTACTCAATTTAAAGTGGTATTGCATACCTGCATCAAAATAAGCGCCTCCCAAAGTAGTACTGGTTTGATGAAAAGCGCTGCTATAGGCAGTGGAATCATTTGCAAGTGAGCGGCGGGTAGCATAATCTTTCTTGCCAAAGGTATAGCCGCCATTAAACCCAAAACTCAAAAACTGGCTTTTTGCCAATTTAAATTTGAAACCGGTACCTATTGTAGGTAAATAAAGACCTCCATTGCCTTCAAACAATGTTTGTCCTTTGTCGATGAAAAGTTTGTTGGCATCATTTACTATCTTATTGGAATCCAATATCTTATAATCAATATTGTGTAGTTGCCTGATACCAAAAGCCATACCCCAGTTTTTGCGGAGCGGCACACCCAGCATCACATTGCTGAACAAAAGATTGCTGGCATTAAATTTGACTTTGGTTTTTGAATCCACAATAATTCTATTGTCGTTATTGACAGCAATATTCAAAATAGCCCGCCCGGAATTTAATTTCTTAGATTTTAGCTCCTGATTGGCTTCGTAGTAAGCATAGGATGCCGGGTTATTGTAGTTAACGTCGTAATAATCGTTATGAGCTGCATTAATGCCTCCCATACTTCTGCTTATCACATTACCGGTGGGTGTTTTGTCGCCCAGCCCATATCGGGAGTAAGGCGAGTTGTCTTGTGCCTTTGAAGCAGGTAACACACATGCTATAAAAAAAATTACCGCCGCATGGCGAATTATAAACAGTTCAGATTTATTAAGCATTATTAACTTCACTAATCGCATAAAGTCCTTTAAAAATTAAATCAGGGTCGGCAAATATCCTGTTTTTCAGGTGTGATGCCAAATGTTGATGGTCTCCACCGGTTAATACCACGTTAAAGTTGTCAAATTTGGCATTATATTCAGCTATAAAACCATCCAATTCATACGCCATGCCCAAAATTACCCCGCTCAAAATGTTGGTATCTGTATCATAACCAATCAGGGGAACGTCGGCTTTTGGCGATACTAAGGGCAATTTGGCCGTATATTGTTGTAACGACTTCAGCCGCATCTCCAGCCCCGGAGAGATGGAGCCTCCCATCCATTCCTTATATTTGTTTACAAAATTAAGTGTAATGCACGTGCCTAACCCTATGATTAACAAATTCTTATCAGGGTAAAACGCCACACCGCCCGATGCCATTGCCAGCCGATCGGCTCCAATGGCTTCCGGTTTTGCTATTGGAGTAGTGAAAGGTAGCTTTGACTTGCTGGAAAGCAGGTGAAATCGTGTCCTTTCGGTTAATAATGTTTCAATTTCGGCATTATGATTAACAACCGAAGAAAGTATTGTTTTTTCGGGTTTATGTGTATCTAAAAGTTTTTGAAGGGTTGTGATGGCATCATCCTCCAAAACTATTGTTTGGCTCAATTTTTTGTCATAAAATATTGCGGCCTTCTTTCGGGTATTGCCAAAATCGAAACAAATAGTTACAGACATGGCGTGAAAGTACGGGAAAAATCAAAAATTGAAATAGTAAATCTCGAATTTTATTATTTTTTGATAATTTGACGGGCACTAAAAACTCTTTAAACTGCGAAAATGACCATTCATTTGAATCTTTTCGCGAATTGTTTTCAGGTTGGGCAGCGAGGCAGACAGGCTTTCAAAATGTCTTCTCAGATATTCTTGTCTTTGTTTTTCATTAAACAGTTGCAGTAATTCGTATTCCTGCTCAAGGCTTAATCCCGAGTGATGAGCAATATCGTAAGCGGTGAGTTCCTCATCTTTTACCGAAAAATCTTTTCTTACATCCATTTTTTGGTGAAAATCTCTCATTTTCACTATCAATGCGCTCATCAAGTCAGCTTTTCCCTGCAAATGATTTTCCGGATAATCTACGATGGCTCCTGAATATAATTTATCGGGCACGGTGTCAATTATTTCCAAAATACGAAAAACACTCTCACCGGTAGTTTGAATGTCCATTTCGCCATCAGCGTAAGTTTTTACGATTTCTCTGATGGTGATGAGGCAGCCAAATTCTCTGATTTTCCCTTCGCTTGCCAGCGGAATTCCAAAAGGTTTGTTGGTTTGATGGCAATCATTTATCAATTGCTTGTATCGAGGTTCAAAGATGTGGAGATTGAGGTGCTCGCCCGGATAAACCACAATTTCTAAAGGGAAGATGGGTATAAAATTGATCATAAACAAACGTACATAAAATATTTCAGATTGAAGCTATTGAGCAGGGCAAACGCATCTATATTCACAAATGGGTAATCATCACAAATCACAGAGAGATAAAATTATAATGAGAATAGGATTGTACCCTATTTTACAGAGCCCCAAAGGAGCGAAATGTCATCCCTACGGGATTTTGAACACGACCAAACGATTATTTCTATAATGATATCTGTCTTTCAGGCTTGTTTTCAGACTAAAAATCAGATGCGTTTACCCTGAAATCAATGAAGTTTAACTTTTGCATAAAATATTATTACTGTAATTTCGTTCCAATTAAACAGAAAATAACAGATATGAAGAGGCTTTTTCTTGCGGCAGGATGTGTTCTATTATTTATTTTGGCTAATGGTCAGTCAAAAATTACAGCAATACCTGACTCCAAAGGAATTATTGTGCAGCACAAAACCGCTCCCAAGGAAGGGTTGTACTACCTGTCGCGGATATATGATGTAAAAGTGGACGACATTGCCGCTACAAGTAAAATTGATAAAAATAAAAGCCTGTTGGTGGGTGAAATAGTGAAAATTCCCCTTGCTTTTGAAAGGCTCAACCAATCAGCATCAAAAGGCACACCCATATATTACGAAGTGGGAGAAAAAGAAGGATTGATGACGGTGAGCAATAAATTTAATAAAGTACTGCTGAAAAACCTGCGCTCATGGAACAAATTGCAAAAAGATGAGCTCTCCAAGGGGCAGCAACTCATAATTGGTTATGTTTTCTTAAATGAAGAGCCGCTTCCGGTTGGCAAGGCAGAGGCAACTGAGAAGCCAATAGAAAAAAAGCCGGTGGAGCAAAAGCCGGTGGAAGTAGCTGTAGAAAAACCTCAGCCTAAGCCGGTGGAGGAAGTGGTTACTAAACCTATACCCGAGCCGGCCAAACCCGAAATAGTGCAGGAGCTACAGGGAAAAGGATATTTTAAGGGGCAGTACACCCTTCAGCGCCATGAAGGCGCCAATACCCAAAAGACAGTTACTTCGGGCATTTTCAAGGCCAATAAAGGGTGGGGCGATGGTAAATATTATATATTAATAGATGATGTAAAGCCGGGAACAATCGTAAAGATTACCAATCCTGAAAATAATGCCATTATCTATGCTAAGGTTTTGGGTCAAATGAAGGGCATAAAGCAGAATGAGGGTTTGGATATCCGAATCAGCGATGCCGCAGTGTCTGAACTGGCGGTTTCAGATTCTGAAAAATTTATAGTTTCAATAAGTTACTGAAAACGATAACCACGAAGAAAATCTTCAATATTCATTCTTTTTTTTCCTTCTAATTGTAAATCTTTTACATTCAGATAACCATTTTTGCAGGCAAACATCAGGAAGGTTTTACCATCGGTTTTATAATCTCCGATGTTATCTTCGGGAATTTGGAAAATCATTTCTGTTTTAAAAATTTTAATCTTTTTTTGGTTGAGATAGGTAAAGGCTGCCGGATAAGGACACAGACCCCTTACAAGGTTGTGCACCTCTTCCACAGACTTATTGAAGTCAATATGGCAGGTTTCAGTAAATATTTTAGGCGCATGAGGAATTGATTGGTTGTCGGAAATAAGCTGCGGCATTTCTTTCAGCCCGCCTTCGGCCATCTGTTTTACTGTAGCTACAAGCAAATCGGCCCCTATTATTTTCATACGGTCGTGAACGGTTCCGGCAGTGTCTATATCGCTGATTGGAAAACTTTCTTGAAGGAGGATGTTTCCGGTATCAATTTCATGCTTCAGTTTAAAGGTGGTAACTCCGGTTTCCTTTTCGCCGTTGATGACAGCCCAGTTGATAGGCGCTGCACCTCTGTATTTGGGTAGCAAAGAGCCATGCAGATTGATAGTGCCCATGGGTGGCATGTTCCATACTACTTCGGGCAACATCCTGAAAGCTACGCATACCTGCAAATCGGGCTGAAGGTTTTTCAGTTCTTCCAAAAAATCAGGATTGCGAAGTTTTTCGGGTTGCAGCACTTTTAAATTATTTGCACCAGCAAATTTTTTCACGGCGCTTTGCTGCATTTCCATGCCACGCCCTGCCGATTTATCAGGTGCGGTAACAACCGCCACAATATTGCAACCCGCTTTTAGCAATGCCTCCAAGCTGGCCACTGCAAATTCGGGCGTACCCATGAAAACAACTCTTAACTCTTTGAAGTGCCTTGCTTGCATAAAATGAAAAAATCCTCAGTTTAGGTTCAAATATACTTTCTAATCCTATTCAATTCTTCTTAATTTAATTGCAGAAGCAGGTGAAACCACCAATGGAAATTTTTCTACCGTAACATTGGCCTGATCCAGACCAAAACCTTTTTCTTCAGATAGGCCGATTTGCTTAATAAGAAAATGAAATTTCATAATCAATTTTTCTATAAAAGGCAATTCATTATCCTGACTCAGATACTTTTCCAATACGATAAACTGAAAATCGCCCACTATATTATTACTTGCCAGACTTTCATAACGGCTGATGATATTCACTTCCTTATTTTCTACCAAATCTTCCAGCACCTTTTTAAACATCAGGTTGATACGAGGTTGTACGCGAAACCCAAGTTTGAAGTCTATTCTGATAATGTCATTGGGTATAATGTGTTCTACTTTATATTCAGAAGTATAGGGTGCATCCATAGTATCCACATGTATAAACCAATAAATATCAGCTCTTTTGGGTTTGTTGTTCAGGATGGAATAAATGATTTTATGCTCAATTTCCTTTGGATTATCGGCGCTGGTAAGGTAGATGAGGTGGGTGGCGCATTTGGCAATACTTCTGTCGTTGCTCAGTTCCTGTATTTTGGAGATATAATGCTCCATGCGCACAAATTCCACATAACGATTTTTGATTTTACGCGAACGAAACCAAACAAACATTACGATAAACATAATGCCGCCTATCATTAGGGTCATATAGCCGCCATGAGAAAATTTTTCCATAAGCGCTACCAGATAACCTGTTTCGATAATGAAGAATGAACCCAGAAAAATATATATCCAAAATGGCTTTATTCGTTTGAGTACCAAATAGTTGGCAAACAGCATTGTGGTACTAATCATGGTTATGATAATAGCCAGGCCATAAGCTGCTTCCATTCTGGATGATTTTTGGAAGTATAAAACCACTCCGGTGCAACCCACAAACATTAAAACATTAATTGCCGGAATAAAAATTTGGCCTCTGGCTTCGGATGGATATCTGAGTTTTAATTTAGGCCATAAATTTAACCTTATAGCCTCGTTGATTAGCGTAAAAGCCCCCGAAACCATAGCCTGACTTGCAATAATAGCGGCAGCAGTGGCAATTACTACTGATGGAACTATAAACCATTCAGGCATCAGGCTGAAAAAGGCATTAATTCCCATTGTCTGTTTTGCCTGTTCGGTTACATGAACGCCATTAAAATGAGAAATAAGAAATGCACCTTGACCGAAGTAATTGATAATCAATGATAGTTTTACAAAAAGCCACGAAATTCTTATATTTTCTCTTCCGCAATGCCCCAAATCACTATAAAGCGCTTCTGCACCGGTAGTACACAGAAAAACAGCTCCAAGCAGCCAAAACCCGTGAGGATAAGTGGCTAAAAACCGTATAGCATAATGTGGGCTAAGCGCTCTGAAAATACTGAGATCGTCAGTAAGATGAATAGCCCCTATAACTGCCAGCATCGTGAACCAGATAAACATTATTGGCCCAAAAATCCTTCCAATATTGGCAGTGCCAAATTGCTGTAAAAAGAAAAATAATGAAAGGATTATTAATACAATTGTAACTACTGTTTGAGTGGGCATATCAAGCAAAGAGGGCAAAATTCCTAATCCTTCAATGGCCGAGGTAACAGTCATTGGGGGTGTTATGATTCCATCTGCCAAAAGAGAAGCGCCTCCGATCATTGCCGGTATTACCAACCATTTTCTCCTTCGGCGCACTAAAGCGTATAAAGAAAAAATGCCCCCTTCCCCCTTATTATCTGCTCTTAGAATAAGAACTACATACTTCAGGGTGGTTTGTAATGTGAGTGTCCAAATAATGCAGGACAAGGTACCCATTATTAGATCTTCTGTGATGACTCTGTTGCCTATAATGGCATTGAACACATATAGGGGGGATGTACCAATATCTCCATAAATTATACCTAGTGCAACTATCAATCCAGCAGCGGTAGCTTTGTTTGTGGATACTTTCACTTATTTAAGTTGTATTTTAAATTATTCGCCAACAAAGTTTAAAAAAAACATTTTAAAAAACGCAAATTTTATTATTTTATTGTTTTTGCTAAAAAATATTTAATGAGAATCGAAAAACCCTAAAACTATTATAAATTTCAGCTTGTTTCGATGAATATATAAATCAATATGTAACTTTATCAACAAATTCGGTTTTCTATGAAAAAAATTTATTCGTTTGCAATTGTTTTTTTGATGCTTGCGTTGTGCAATAATGCACTTGCACAATCCGAAATCATGTATGCTGATGTCAACAGAGCGGATGTACAGCGCATGAATTTTGAAATTATTGGTAAAACTGCGAGTAATTATTTGATTTACAAGGAAATAAAAGGCAGACACTGGATCAGTGTGCATGATGAAAACATGCGTGAGCTTGAAAATGTGCCCATTTCCATTTTGCCTTCAAAATCCGAACTGATGGATGTAACTTTTTTTCCCTCAGGAAATGGCGCATGGCTGATTTACCAGTTTCAGAAGGAAAATATTGTCTATTGTGAGGCTGCTAAGGTAGAGGCCAACGGTCGTATTCTGGATGCTCCTACACTGTTAGACACAACCATTATTACCTATAAGACTGATAACAGAATTTACAATACCCTCATTAATGCAGATGGCAGTAAAATCATGTTGTTTAAAATAAACAGAAAAGACAGGGCTTTGTACCATTTGAGTACCAAATTATTGGATAATAAATTAGAGCCCCTTTATTCAGGTACTGTGTCGCTTCCGATGAATCCTGATGGCGATTATCTTACCGGATACAGCCTCGATGATGATGGCAACTTAGTCTTTGTGAAGTACAACCGAATGAAAAGCGGCGAAATTGGCGCTGCTTCTTTGATGGTGAAGCCTTCGAACAAAGATGTAATTGAAGATCATTCATTGAATATCAACAACTTATACCTTGATGACCTTAAAGTAAAAATTGACGATAAAAACAATAAATATCTTTTAGTTTCTTTTTATTCCGAAAAGAAGAAAGGAAATCTTGCAGGATTATACACTTACGCCTGGGATAAGAAAAACAATTCTTTTGCCTACGAAAAGACCAGTTCCTTAACAGAAGAAATGCTCAGAAAAGGAAAAGGCAAGTCAAAATCAAAGTCAGCTTATAATGATTATTTCATTAACAATATTGTTCTCAATAATAATGGTGGGTTCACTGTAGGTGCAGAAGTGCTTTATGCTACCAACTATGGCGGCATGTATGACCGATGGGGTTATTGGGGATCGCCCTATTTTGGCGCACCTTACGGAGGCTTTTATGGAGGATGGTACGGCTGGGGTGGATGGTCGCCATGGAGCTACGGATGGGGACGCTTTGGTTATTGGTCGCCTTATTATTACTACTCCCCTTTCTTTTACCGTAGCTACTGGTGGGGCGATTATGGATATAGCGGCTCACAAAGATTTCATGCCGGTAATGTGGCCCTGTTTGCATTTGACAAAGACGGGAATAAGGAATGGGATAATGTTATCGTGAAATCACAAAGCAGTACTAATACAGATGCCACTATTTCTTACCTGATATTAAATAAAGGCAGTGATTTACATGTGGTATTGAATAATTCGGGTAAAATTTCCGATTTGGAAAATATTTCTATAAACGGCGCGGGAAGTATTTTTCAGGAAAATCCATTGCAGGCAAAAGATAAACATAGCGAGTTTATGCCCCGCTATGCCAAACAAATAAATGATAATGAAGTGATTATGCCTGTTTTGACAAAGAAAAATATACAATTTGCTAAGGTTAAATTATAAACTGATTTTTTTAAACTAAGTATATAAAGCTATTTTTGCCTGAAAAGGTCAGGTAAGTGATAGGTGTATTTAAAAAAAAGAATCCCGGCAATGTGCTGATGCTGTTTATCATCGGCGCTTTACTTAAAATACCGGTTTTTCTGTCGGCTGAAAAAATCATTGCAAACGACAATGACGGTATTCTTTACCAAAAATTAGTTAAGTTTTTGGAGCCTTTGGGCAATGCCTTCCCTGTTGCTTATGCACTGATTGCCTATTTGATTATCATTTTGGAGGCTATTATCCTGTCGCAGTTTATTAATGCCAACAGGCTGATGAAAAGGTCGAATTTTCTTGCAGGCCTGGCTTTTGTATTGATTACTTCCTTTTTGCCTGAGTTTAATTATTTATCATCTCAGCTCATAGCATCTCTTTTCTTTTTGCTGATTTTTATTCAGATGTTTAAATCACATAACCAACAGCTGACAACCGGGGGTATTTACAATAGCGGATTAACATTGGGTATTGCCGTTCTATTATTTTTCCCTTCGCTATTCTTTCTATTATGGATGTTTATAGCGCTTGTTTTGTTCAGACCATTTCAGCTAAAAGAGTGGGTTTTGATGATTATGGGCCTGTTAACGCCTTATTATTTTCTGGCATCCTATTTCTTTTTGACAGACCATTCTCTCCTTACACTCTTGCCTCAGCTTTCGGTTGGCTTCAATAAGGAAGCTCCTTCAATATGGTTGGCAGGAACTTTCTTTTTGGTTCTAACTCCTTTATTAACAGGATTTTATTATAGCCAGTCACTTTCTAACCGTATGCTCATACATGCCAGAAAGGCGTGGACTATGTTTCTGATTTTTATACTTGTTTCCATAATTATTGTTTTCTTTAACCCTACCGCCGGATACGAAAACTGGATAATGGTTTTATTGCCGGTTGCGGCATTTCATGGTTTTGGATACCTGAACAGTGAAGTGAATATTTATCCTAAAATATCTTTTTGGCTGTCGGTGGCGTTTATTATTTTCTCACAGGTGTATATGAACATTCATTGATTTCACAATTTGAATAGTAGCCGTCTTTGACCCTATGCCGGATGCCATACTATTTGCCTAATATCCAAAAGATACTAAACAAAATTTTATTCTTCTGCTCCCTCAGCATATTCTCTTAAATACTCAAAATGAGCGCTAAGTTTCCCATTATGTACAATAGTAGCCCGGTCAATAATTTCTGAGCCGCCTTCGGCAAGGGCTTCCAATACAAATTTAATCAATTGTTCTCCAAAGTACCTGCTGGCATCTCTGGGGAGTTCATTGGGCAGATTGCCTACCGCCATTATGTCAATTGAATTTTTCTGATAAGGTGGTGTTTTTTCTAAAGTATTCCTATCAATGCCATATATCGGGTCTTCGATGGTCTGGCTATAAAGATTTATGGGCACCGAACCCTCTCTGTCATCCGAAACGTCGGCAATTGCTTGTATAATAAAGTCCTCTGCCCGAATATCATCCTTTTCGAATAAGCGAGGGATACGCTCGTCCCAATATACGCCATTCAACAATATATCTGTTTGAGTGGTATAAGGTAAAAATTTACAAACATATTCCTGTGGATTTTCATGAAAATGCATTCGGCTGTACTTTCCTGTATTTCGGTGCATATAAAGTTCGGCCCCTTTTAGCTGCGTATATACAGGGTAAGCAAAGCGCCTTATCAGATAATCATCAAGTTCCACCTCATGTATCCCCATCAGGTTCATAATCTCCAGTAAACCCTGAGCCACCCGTCCACTACCTGTAATGGCTATTTTCACATTGGGCAGCCGAAGACCAAAGTAGGTGTGAATCAGTTCTTTGAAACTTCTTTGTTTATACACCCGCTCTAATTTGTACAATCCGGTTCTTTCGCCATAGGCCATCATACCGTTATGAGCGCCCACGATACCGGCAAAAAAGCCAAAGCCTATAATTCGCTGACCGTCATCATGCTCCAGACATTCATAATCAATCAATGTAATATTTTTTTGAATGATTGCTCTCAGAAGTTTACGATTATGTGGTTGTTGTTTTTTGGTATGTGAGAAAAACAGATAGGTTTTATTTTCAATCAAATCATCAATGGGTACTTCTTTTATCCCAAGCAAAACATCGCATGAAGAAAGATCGTCACTCAAGGTTGCGCCGGCCCTTTGGTACTCATCATCCGAGAAGCATCTTTTGGCTGATGGTTGTACCATTATTGTAATGTCATTTCTGTTTTTGAGCAACCATTTACACTGTTGGGGAGTAAGCGCTACCCTGTTGTCCTGAGGGATTTTTCCTTCTTTAATTAATCCTATTTTAAGCATCCGTATCATCATTTAAGCAAACAATTCGGCAATATAATTGTATTTATTAAAAGAATTTCTTATGGCACATATTAAAAAATTGCTAATAAATATACTGAATTTTCTCAAGCCAAAAAAAAGTTGTTGCAAATAAAGTCTGTTGGTAAAAAAATATTTGTATCAGATAGCGCTGTATTCCACTAAAACTTTGTAATATTGCACCCCCACAGCCCAGATGGCGGAATTGGTAGACGCGCCAGACTCAAAATCTGGTGTCCGCAAGGATGTGCAGGTTCGATTCCTGTTCTGGGCACGAAAATCTCGCAATAAGGCGGGATTTTTTCGCATTAAAAAGGTTCTGATTTTCTAAAAAAATGAACCCATTTTAAACAATAATAGCATAACCAATCGGCAATTAATCTCAATCCTAATTCAAAACCCTGAAACAACATTTCCCTACCTTCGCTTGTTATCATTTACTCAATCTATTTCTTTAAATATATACAGATTTTGAATTCAACAACTGACGAAACAACAATTAAAAAATTATTACCCTTTATTCTGGCAACTGCTATCTTTATGCAAATGCTCGATTCTACCATTCTGAACACATCTTTGCCTGCAATAGCCAAAGACCTTAACGAATCGCCGCTAAATATGCAGAATGCCATCATCAGCTATGTACTAACCCTTGCGCTTTTTATGCCGGTGAGTGGTTTTTTGGCAGATAAATTCGGTACCCGTAAAATATTTATTCTGTCGCTGGCCTTGTTTTCGGCAGGGTCCCTGTTTTGCTCACTATCTCAAAACCTGACACAATTAGTAGTTTCACGCATCATTCAGGGATTAGGCGGCAGCCTGATGACACCGGTAGGCAAACTGGCGCTCATCAAAACCTTTCCTAAAAACGAACTGATAAAAGCAATGAACTATGCCATCATACCGGCGCTAATCGGACCGGTATTGGGCCCATTGGTGGGTGGGTACATGGTGGACTATCTTTCATGGCACTGGATTTTTTTAATCAATATCCCAATTGGCGTATTGGGTATCCTTTTGAGCATAAAATATATGCCTGACTATGTTTCGGATATTATCAGTTTTGACCTTAGAGGATTTTTATTTTTTGCGGCAGCTTCTTTGTCACTTTCGGTAGCCTTGGAGATGATGGGGAACGTTATCCACGTTACTCCTGTGTTACTCATTTTGCTTGTTGGTTTTCTGATGCTGTATTTTTATTACCGTCATGCTCAAAAGGATGATAACCCTATTTTTCCGCTCAATCTGTTTCAGGTGCGTACTTTCAGGGTAGGTATTTTAGGCAATCTGGCAACCAGATTGGGAATTAGTGCAGTGCCATTATTATTACCATTAATGATTCAGATTGCTTATGGACAATCGGCAATCGTATCGGGGTGGATTGTGGCGCCAATGGCATTGACCGCCATGTTTGGAAAATCGGCAGTAATCAGAATTTTAAATAATGTCGGCTATCGAACTACATTAATTACCAATACATTTATCATCGGGTTATTAATTTGTATGATGGCTATTCCGTCTCTTCACACTTCCATTTTTTGGTATATCCCTATTATTGCCACACTTGGATTTTTTAATTCTATCCAGTTTACGGCTATGAATACTATTTCCATCGCTGATTTACGCGATTATCATACAAGTAGCGGCAATTCATTGGTTTCGGTCAACCAGCAATTGGCAATTGGCTTTGGAATAGCCTTCGGATTGATTGTTTTGAAGCTGTTTGAGAGCGATAACCATATTGTGCACAACGATCTTCATACTGCATTCAGATATACTTTTCTGGTTGTAGGAGGTCTCACCATACTGTCTGGCATTATATTTCGGAGACTGCATTTCAAAGATGGCGACAATATGAAGACGGATGATTAATTTTTAATTTTGGTTGTTCAAAAAAGCTATATCCGAATAAAAAAATTTGACCACGCAATAACTAACCAACTATGGATTGCAAATCCATAGGTTGAGTACATTGACTGAAAGTCATTTGAACTTGCTGTAAACAGCATTGAAAACTGTAAACTGAAAGTTCATTAAAATCACTCAAGAATGAAATTCTCATCGCTATTTGGATTATCCCTGTGATGTTCCAAATAATTCTGAATCATCTCATCAGTAATATTTCCACTACTCCAAGCTCCGTAGCCTATGCCCCACAAGTGTTGACCCCAATAACGTTTCTTCAATTCTACAAACTCATCCATCAGCAATCTCGCACTTCTACCCTTCAAACGCTTCACAATCTCGCTTATCGACAACTTCGGCGGATAACTTATATGCAGATGAATATGGTCTTTACTCACTACACCTTTTAGTATCCGTATATCCATCGTATCGCACATCTGACGTATTAAATCCCTGCATCGAATCTGCACTTCGCCTCGCATTACACCATACCGATACTTTGTACTCCATACTATATGAACATGCAATTGATGAACACTATGGCTACTTTTACGATTGGCAACATTTTCCATTTGACAAAAATACAACGATATTTGTAGAAGCTAAAGCCTTGGACTAAAGTCCATAGCTTAAACTAACGTTTTGTGACCAGTTAATGCTTCACTTTTCAGATCGCTTGTGCCAAAGTCGGGAATTTGTTATCTTTACTCGCAAAGTTTTTACTTATTAAGAAAATATACTAATCAATTTCAAAAATTAAATTATGGAACAAAAAGATGTATGGCTGGGAAGCCTTATTACAAAAACCCCTCAGGAAGGAAGAGAATTAGCAATCTTGATGGCAAGAAAAACGATTGGCGCTATCCAGTCGGACCCTGAAATCAAAAAGGCTTTGCGTGAAAAATATGCGACCGATTCTGCACAATTGATTGCGTCTGCCGAGGTGGTAGCTATCGAATTCAGAACAGTTGCCGAGGCTAATAATTACTGGAGGTAGTCCGGACTAATAAATAGTAAATATTTAAACAGAAATAATGTCAGGCTATCAACCTGAATTGTTTCTGTTTTTTTTCATGCTGTAAAGTTCTTGGATTGAAGGTTTCACAGTTTTTGAAAAAAAATTGGAATTATTTGGGGGAACCAATCAGAAAGCTGTCAAACATTTCTTGCAACATCATATCAGGATGGAAAAATCTTACTTGTCTTTTTATAACTCTTATTATAAATAAAAAGGCATGATCCGTTTTTTATTTTTTCTATGATTGGACGATTCAGCTTTTCAGGCACAGCCGGGCATCCTAAACTGCGACCGATATATCCCTGCGAGCGGATGTAGGAATCATTTACATAATCGGCGCCATGCATCACGATGGCTCTTTGAAACGCATTGCTGTTAAGTCCTGCCTCCATTCCAGACAGTTTGAGCGAAAAACCGTTGGAGCCGTTATAAGTTCCTTCTGTTACATAAAAACCCAAACTGCTTTTATTGGATTCTGCTTTGTTGCTGAAGGACTGAGCCCATTCCTTTCCTGAATTTTTACCATGAGCCACCAGCGTATTAAAAAGGATTTTATAGTTCTTAATATCTATCACATAAAGCCGTTTGTTGTAACTGGGTTGGTCAAAGTCAACAATGGTAAGTATAGAATCATTTTTCAGATAGCCGTCATTTTGTAATGTTGCAAACCCGTTCATGGCATATTCAAATGCTTCCTGAGATAGTCCTTTTTGTTCTAATTGAAGACTGTCATAAACAAATACCTGCATCGTGTGAAGGTCAGATTGAGGACTCAGGCAGGTACTAAAGAACAATGCCGAAGGTAAATCTTTATTTGTATTGACAGTTGCTTTGAGGGTCCATGAAATATTGATAAAAATAGATGTTACAATTATTGCCCATGTAAAAAACTTCCTGATTTTTTGCTGCATACCTGTTTCTTTCAATTGCTTTTTAAAAATTTAAATAAAAATCCTTTAAGGATGTAATTCCGTAGGAGATATAAGAAAATGGGTATTTTTCTAAACGTGGGATTATTTTATTTATTGCCCTGTTAAGAAATTTTTAACAATCCTGAAATATTAGATTCATTCTGTATCTGACATAACTCCTTAAAAAACAACAAACTAAAATCAAATGATGATTCTTGTCATTTTTTATTGTTCCTTTGCAATATGGCTATACAGGTAGGAATCATTATGGGCAGCGACAGCGACCTGAACATTATGCAGGCAGCTGCAGATATCTTAAGCGAATTGGGTATCGAATCGGAAGTAACGGTGGTTTCGGCACACCGCACACCACTCAGAATGGTAGAATATGCCCAAAAAGCCAGGCAAAGAGGGCTGAAAGTGATTATTGCCGGAGCAGGTGGCGCGGCCCATCTGCCGGGTATGGTTGCTTCTATTACTACATTACCGGTCATCGGAGTGCCGGTTAAATCCAGTAATTCGATTGATGGCTGGGATTCTGTGTTATCCATTTTGCAAATGCCCAATGGCGTACCGGTTGCCACTGTTGCGCTCAATGCGGCCAAAAATGCCGGAATACTGGCAGCACAAATTATTGGCAGCCACGATGCCAAAACTTCAAGAAAAATACAGGCTTATAAAAACAAACTCAATAAGGAAGTATTGCAAAAAGTACAAAAACTTAAAAATGAAGGTTTTGAGAATCGGTTTGATTGACCTGTTGATTTTGAATCGTTTTTACAACTGTAAATTATTTCGCCAAATAAAAATATTCTTTGAATCATGCAAAAAACGCTTTTATTGCTTGCAATACTTATCATTACCTCCTGTGCATCAAAAAAAATAAATATGACTAAGCCGTCTTTTCATAAAAATAAAGTCATCGCACACCGAGGCGCATGGAAAAGCATTAATACATCACAAAACTCTATCGCCTCTCTCAAACAGGCGATAGCGCTTGGCTGTTATGGCTCGGAATTAGATGTACACTTGACATCCGACAGCGCATTGATAGTAAACCATGACGTTACCTGGGGCGGACTAAACGTGCAGAAAAGCACATTGGCGGAACTTCGAAAAACGCCCCTTTCCAATGGCGAACCGCTTCCATTGCTGGAGGATATGCTGAAGATTATTAAAAACCAGACCGGAACCAAATTGATTTTAGAAATTAAAAGCTCGGATAGAGGAAGAGAATGGGCTAATGCCACAGTTAAAAAAATTGTCAACACGGTTAGCGATTATAAGGCGCAAGAATGGATTACCTATATCGCTTTTGACTATGAAATTTGTAAAGAGGTATTGCGCCTCAATCCATCTGCCGATGTACAGTACCTCATGGGCGACAAGGCGCCGGATCATTTAAAAAAAGATGGTATCAAAGGCGCTGATTACCATTATTCGGTATATCATTCGAAGCCCGAATGGGTGCAACAGGCTAAACAACTCGGGGTCATACTCAACGCCTGGACGGTGGATAAACTCGAAGAAATGCAGTGGCTGCTCGACAGGGATATAGATATGATTACAACCGATGAGCCGGAAATGTTGTTTAAAGAATTGGAGAGAAGAAAGAAATAATTTTTTAAAATAGGAGTTATTGACCACATTTCGATTCTCTCGTTAGGATGTGTAGAGAGAATTATCTTCAGCAAATACTTGATGCAAAAAATTGATGTTATCTATCAATCTATTATTTCGCTTATCCCATCTTTCACATCCATTTTAAATGGCTTTGGTTGCGGCAGCCGCAAATTCCCCTCTCCGATTTCCATTGGCATCCATAAATAGCGTGAGTCCCACTGCTGGTTTGGTTTCCACATATCACCCATGTAGAGAACAGTTGTATTTTTCTTTCCTTTCACCTTCAATAGCATGGTGGACTGCGAGTTGTAAGTATTGGTTTCGGGCGGCGCAATATTTTTAAATTCTGCCCAGGGGCCTCTTAATGATTTGGAACTGGAATACAGGTTCGGATTAGGATTCCAACCGGTAAGATGAGAACCGATGATATAATAAAGCCCCTCATAGTGAACGATTGCACCTCCTTCAATAGGCTCTTTTATAAAACTTACATTTTCTTTTACATCCATATAATCATCAGTCAGGCTTGCAATAAAAAATCCTTTTGTGGGCCTGCTTTCATAGATGAGATAGGCAGTGCCATCATCATCAATAAACTGTCCGATATCCCTGCTTTCATTTCCGAAAGGACGAAAATGTTTTACGATCTGATAACCTTTGTCAATCTTATCACTCACCGCAACACCTACCTCAGCCAGTTTGTAATTTTTATCATCCAAATGGAAATACATAACGTACTTCTTTGATTTTTCATTGTAATAAACTTTTGGTCTTTCCAAAATCCATCCATCCGGACTAACTCCATCCGGTGCCGAAAATTTAATTTTATTGAGAAACTTCCAATGAACCAAATCTGTAGAAGAGTAGCAGCCTACATAGCGATAATCTTTTTCTACATCCTTTCCTCTGTATTCGCCAAACCAATACCAGGTATCTGCAACTTTTATGATACCACCACCGTGCGCCTGAATGTGATTGCCACTATCATCGGGCCATACGGCACCGGGAGTAATAATATTTGTAGAGAGGTTGGTCTTGTTAGTTTTGGCTCCATAACAAGAAACAAGAGATATTGTAATAGTTAGCAATAAAAGGTTAAAGATACTTTCTTTCAGCATGGTAATTATTCATTTAATCCGGAATTCGTGTCATTTATTCAGAGGCTTCTGTTTCTATAATCCTGTAGCCATGGGTTTTTCACCTCTGGCTTTTATCAATTCAGCTCTCACATTTTCTTTTCTGAATACATCCAAAGGTTGTAAAGCTGCTCCTGACCTGAGTCTTGCTTCAGCAACAAGAGAACGCACATCTGTACGGAACGCATTTTGTAAAATTTCCTGAGCGGTTACTACATCATTATTTTGCTGTGCTTCTTCCAATGCTTTAGCATCTACCAATAGCGCCTGTGTGTATGCAATTTTGATGGCTTCCACACTTTGGAGTAAATCTTCTAAAGGATCCTTCACGTTATGACTGGCATCTATCATCCAACCCAGATCTTTGGCATGATTCATTCCCCTGGCATCCATGCCATCCACTAATTCTTTGAATATGAGAAACAATTGATATGGCTTCATGCTGCCCACCGTCAGATCGTCATCGCCATATTTACTATCATTGAAATGAAAGCCGCCTAATTTTTTTTCGTTTAATAATAACGCCACTATTTGTTCGATGTTGGCATTGGGTAAATGATGGCCGAGATCTACCAGTGTGAAAGCCTTTTCGCCTAATTTGCTGGCATACATAAATGACTGACCCCAATCTGCCACTGCCATCGAATAAAAATTAGGTTCAAATGCCTTGTATTCTACAAATATTTTCCAGTTGTCGGGTAAGGCCTCATACACAGCCTGCAGGCTCTCTAATGTGTTATTGAAAGATTTTCTGAAATTGGATTGACCCGGAAAACAACTACCATCTGCCAGCCATACGGTGAGCGAATCGGAACCTAATTGTTGACCATAATTTATCACCTCAATATTATGGTCAATAGCCTGTTGGCGCACGGCTTTATCCATATTTTGCATGGAACCGAATTTGTAACTCAGTTTTTGATCGGCCTGATCCTGAAAGGTGTTTGAGTTCATGGCATCGAACTTTAAATCCAGATCAGCAGCTAATTGTTTTATTGCGGCTACATTTTTAGGAATATCCCAGGGAATATGCAGCGAAATAGCGCCACTGCTGCGGTTAAGCTGATGAAGCAAACCGATGTCCTCTATTTTCTCCTCCAAAGTGCCCGGTTCTCCACCGCTACTAAAGCGGCCGAATCTGGTGCCGCCGGTACCTAACGCCCACGAAGGTATCGCTACCTGAAATGCCATCAGTTTTTCAATGATTGCCTCCGCATTTTCAATATTTTCTTTTGCAAAGTTGAAACGGAGTTCATGCTTTTTTAATGCTGCTTCATTATGCTTGTCAAGCTGTTGTTTTGTGAGAAACATGATAATTTATTTTTAGTATATATGTTATGCTTTTTACGACTGATGTTTTCGTAAAAAAAATTTTAACTGATGACAAATTGATTTTAAAATTGGTTCAATTTTTTTTTAAATATGTATCAAAAAGAAGGGTTGATTGATTTAATATTCATCAACTCTTCTTTATAAAAATTTGAAATTGCTTTTATTACCTTACAAAACCTGCTGCCACGCCGCCATCTACATTCAATATATTGCCGGTTGACTTATTGAGTAATCCACCCACAAATGCAAAACAGGCATTGGCAATATCATCGGGAAGAATTATTTCATTCATCAATGTACGTTTGGCATAAAAAGCGGGTAGTTCTTCCACTTTTACGCCATAAGCCTTAGCCCTTCCTTCGGCCCAGCCGCCTGCCCAAATATTGCTATCGGCAATAACGGCATCAGGATTTACACTGTTTACCCTAATTTTATCACCACCAAGTTCGGCAGCCAATAGTCTGGAAAGGTGTGCCTGAGCCGCTTTAGCCGATCCATAACCGGCGTTATTGGGCCCCGCAACTATTGAGTTTTTGGAAACAATGTTGATGATATCGCCTCCAATATCCTGCTTGCGCATTACTTCCACAGCGTATTTTGTTACTACAAATTGTCCTTTCACCAAGATATCATAAAGTTTATCCCAATCTTCAACAGAATGATCGGTTATTGATTTTGAAATGCTGATTCCTGCATTGTTTATAATGATATCCACTCCGCCAAAAGCCAGACTGGTAGCATCCATCGCCGATTTGATGGATTCGGTATTGGTAACATCAAGCACCACCGAGGCGGCAATATCTTTGCCAAATGCAGCCTGAAACTCATTGATAGTATTATTGATGCGCTCAATATTGATATCATTGATTACCACGCAAGCGCCTTCCTGTGCCAGTTTTTTGGCAATTGCCTTTCCTATGCCGCCACCGCTGCCGGTAACTAAAGCCACCCTGCCGCTTAATGGTTTGGGCTTGGGCATACGTTGCAGCTTTGCTTCTTCAAGCAGCCAGTATTCAATATCGAAAGCCTCCTGACGTGGCAATGAAGTATATTCCGAAATAGCTTCGGCGCCGCGCATCACATTGATAGCATTTGTATAAAACTCAGCAGCCACTCTGGCAGTTTGCTTATCTTTTGCAAAGCTGAACATCCCTACACCGGGATAAATGATTACAACCGGATTGGCATCACGCATGGCCGGACTGTTGGGATGCTTGCAGGTTTCATAATAATCTGCATACATTTTTCGGTAGTCTTCAAACAAAGGTTGCAGTTTTTGCTTGACGGACGCTACATCTGACAAATCTTCCGATGTAGAAAGATTCAGAACCAACGGGCTGATTTTTGTCCTTAAAAAATGGTCAGGACAAGATGTTCCTAAAGGGGCCAGCCTGTCAAGGTCGTGCGAATTAATGAACTGCATAACGCGGCTGTCGTCTGTGAAGTGACCAATCATTTTCTGACTGGACGAGCAGAAACCACGCAATACAGGCGCAATGGCAGAAGCTTTTTTCAGGCGGTCTTCTTTTGACAAAGACTGAATTTTTTCACCTCCAAATACCGGTCCCTTTTTACCTAAATTTTGTTCAATATACTCCGCACATTTTTCAATGACTTCCAAGGTGTTGACATAGCTTTCATAAGCCGTATCACCCCAGGTAAACAACCCGTGCGAGCCCAGCATGATACCTCTGATTCCGGGGTTATCATCAAGACATTGTTTCAGTTGTAGCCCCAGATCAAAACCCGGTCTTTGCCAGGGTACCCAGCCGATGGCGCCGCCAAAAAGTTCCTGGGTTATTTTTTTCCCATCCTTCGCTGCTGCAATGGCAATAGCCGCATCGGGGTGCAGGTGGTCAATGTGCTTAAAAGGCAAAAAGCCATGCAAAGGTGTATCAATAGATGGCGCTTTGGATGCCAGGTCGTAAATGCAATGATTGAACAATTCCACCATCTCATCTTCGTGTTCGATGCCTTTATATATATTTTTCAGGCTACGGAGCCTGTCCACATACAAAGCAGCCAGACCGCTTTTTTTAAGTGTCCCCAGGTCGCCGCCACTACCTTTTACCCACATTACTTCGGTTTCGTTGCCCGTAAGCGGGTCAATGGCCATCGCTTTGCAGGAGGTGTTTCCGCCACCATAGTTGGTGAGTCTCAGGTCGGCTCCTAACAGATTGGAACGATAAATTAATAAAGCCACTTCATCGCCGGCAAGTTCGGCAGCTTTGGCATCGTCCCACAAATAACTTACGTGTTTAAACTCTTTTGTTGTTGACATAGAAAAAATTTGTTTTTAATCTCTACACTGATCGCAGAGAGCAGTGGTTTGAAATTATGATTTTAGTAATCTTCATTTTAAAACAAAACTAACCTAAAATGGAAATTCGAAGCATTAAATTAAAACTATTTCATTGAATTTCCTAATCCGACCAAAAGAACCGAAATAAGTATGACAATAATCCCCCAGACTACCGTTTTAAGGGTTTTGCGCGATACGCCTTTCCATTCACGTAATACAAGCCCCCACAGATTGGCAACTAAGATGATAAATGCCATGTGCAATATCCACGAACTGGGTCCGTTTCCTAACCTGCTTTCACCCATTCCGTAAAAGAAAAACTGCAAAAACCAGGTAGTTCCTGCCAAAGCGCTGAAAATGATATTTTTAATAATCGGCGTTTTCAAATCCACATAATCACCATAGGTCTTATTACGAATATTGAGCAAAACACACCATATTAAATTAGTGGTAAGTCCTCCCCAAAGTATAATGATGTACGATACATTATTTTGAAATAAAAATTCACCCTGACCCGGATTATTTGCTTTCCACAGGTTATTGGCTACATCAGCCATAGGTTTGGCAGCCTCAATACCAAAGTTAAAACAGGCGCTCAAAACTCCTGAAATAATAGCCACCAACAAACCCAGCCCGAATTTATATTCATCCTTTCCCGATAAATGGGTTTCTTCCAAATCGGAATTGGCGTGCTCGCTCAGTGCATGAGGATCTATTTCTTTCAGCTCCCCTTTGGCAGAGAGTTCTCTTTCCTTACCAACTCCTGCTATTCCGCTTATGACAATACCTAATATGCATACCGCCAGCCCCAGCATGACTATCAAGCCCCAGTTGGTGGTTAGCAACATGCTGATGGTGTCTTTTCCTTCTGAAGGGTTAATCTGATAATAAACAGCAGGAATTAATGCGCCAAAAACCATGCATAGCCCCAAAATGATGCTGCTGCCCAGCGATACGCCCAGATAACGCACGCCTAATCCGTAAGTAAGCCCGCCGATGCCCCACAATAAACCAAAAAGAAAGGCGAAACCGATAGTGGCATTATCTGCCTGGCGGATGATAGCCCAGAAATCGGGAATGGTGAGCCATGCCGCCACCGGTGGCACTATCAGCCATGAAAAAAGGCCGCCTACCAACCAATAACTTTCCCAAGCCCAGCCCTTTACTTTTTTGTAGGGAATGTAAAAACTACCGGAGGCAAAACCGCCTATAAAGTGAAAGATAACACCGAAAATAGCATTCATTAGAAAATAATTCAAAAAGTAAGCAAATCAAACCGGCTGCTAAGTTAGGAGAAAAATTATTTTCAAAAAAAATTTATTTGTACTTTTTACAAATATATTTTTCAAAAGATGAAAATTGCTTTTCTGTAAAAATAGCTTAGGCATAAATAAATTAATTTAAAAGGCATGAAAAGATAGGTGATTATTTGATTTAATTATTTTATTTGTCTTGGGTAAAACTAACACTTTGTAACTTAAACCGTAGATATCCATCCAAAAGGACAAACGCATCTATATACGCAAATAGATAATCATCATCTATCCCAGAGGGATAAAATTATTATTGAATAGGATTGAACCCTATTTTACAGAACCTCAAAGGGCGTGAAATGTCATCCCTACTGGATTTTGAACATTCCTACACGATTATTTATATTATGATATCAACCTTTTAGGCTTGTTTTCAGACTAAAAATTAGATGCGTTTACCCCGATCCACCCAAGATGATGAATCCAGCTCACTACTTGCTTCAAATACTAAGGATAAATATCATGGCATTACGGAATGTGTTTTAGCAGGAATCCTTTACATTGAATATGCCGGGCAAATAAAATCAATAGCTAAAAAGGAAAAAAGTTTTTCCGCTTCCATTGGGATAGGATTTTCAATAGATTGTTTAGTATGAAAAATATTTTTTTATGTATGACTTAATTATATATATATTTGTATTGTAAAATTGATAACACAAACACATCAACAGAATAAAAATATGAACTCGCTCACAAGCGCCATCAGACTTGCTCCATTCTTTGCGTTGATTTTTTTTGCTTTTTCATGTAAGAAAAGTGAAAAACCGGTCAAAGTTGATAACTTTCTTACAGTTTCAAAAACCGAAATCCTTGTAAAATCTTCAGACAGTTTTAAGGACACCATTACCATATCATCCAATCAAAACTGGAGAATTACCGGCCTGCCCGACTGGATCACTGCCTCGGCGAGTCAAGGCACCGGAAATATGATGGTGGTTTTATCCATTTCAGCCAATTCGTCAAATACATCAAGAGAAGTTACTTTTAAAATTGCCATCCAGGGTATAGAAAAAACAATCCATGTTAGTCAGCCTGCCTTGGTCATTGATACTTCGCAGCCCATAACCGTCACCCAGACAGGCAACTATCTGGATGTTTCAGAAAGCCCTGCTTATTTATCTTTTCCGGGTGGCAGTGCTTTTGACTTTGCTGCAGGCCAGTCGTTTTCCATATCTATGAAGATGAAAACCACTTATCAACCAAGTGGAAATGAAAGAATCATCAAAGCCCGAAATGGTACCGGCGCCGGTTATGAAATTATTTCCAGTACAACGGGTCAAATGGGTTTGAACGTTACTACTACTGACGGCGAAGGGTTGGGGTCAAAATACGGAACCACAAATGTTTATGACGGAAAATGGCACCATGTGGTAGCCGTATTTGATGCTGCTGCCAAAAAATCATTTTTTTATATTGATGGCAAAACAGAAGGCGAATGGGACCACAGTGGCGGGCGTTATGCCTCAGTTACAGCCAGAAGTTCAATTCTTTTTGGTGTAAATGATGAGAGTGGTACGGCCCCATTCAGAGGATTTTTTGATGATGTCAAATTCTGGAGAAAAGCGTTATCGAAAACCGAAGTGTATGCAGATGCCGCTAATACAAAAATAAATGGCGCCTTTGATGGCCTGATCAGTTGGTGGAATTTTGAAAATGGTAATACACAAAATACATCCGACTCTTCCAATACCATTAGCGGCACACTTAGAAACGGAGCCAGGTTAAGTCAGTTTCCGGCATCGACCCAGAGCAGAATACCTGTATATATTTCGGGTACCGAAGGTTATATGAATTTCAGAATACCTGCCATCATTAAAGCGCCAAATGGCAATCTGCTGGCCTTTGCGGACGGAAGGGTAAATACAACAGCCGATTTCGGTAATGTGGACATTGTAATGAAAAAAAGTAGTGATGGCGGGAAAACCTGGTCGCCGCTAAAGGTGATTGCCGACAATGGGGACTTGCAAGCCAGTAATTCGGCTCCTGTAGTGGATATGACAGACCCTGCCTATCCGAATGGTAGAATTTTCGTTTTTTACAACACTGGTAACATGCCCGAAGGTGATGTAAGAAATGGTAATGGCGAAAGAAGAGTATGGTACAAAACCTCTACCGATAATGGAGAGACATGGTCGTACGCCGTTGAAATAACATCGCAGGTGAAATCAGCGACCTGGCGTACTTATGCCAACACACCCGGCCATGCCATGCAGTTTACACAAGGTATTTACCGAGGCAGAATATACGTGGCTGCCAATCACAACGAAGGACCTCCGCAAAGCGGTAATGCAGATTATCAGACGCACGGGTTCTATACCGATGATCATGGTGCCAGTTTCCACCTAAGCGATAATATTAGTATCAAAGGGAGCAACGAAGCCATTGCCGCAGAACTGTCTGACAATCGCCTGATGATGAATATCAGAAATCAGGGGGGGAATCCTCGTTCCAGAATTGTAGCCATCAGTAACAATGGCGGACAAACCTGGGCATCTGAGAAATATGATCCAAATCTACCGGATCCGGTCTGTCAGGGCAGTTTATTAAACATAGGTTTTCAAAACAATAAGGCGTTGTTGGCTTTCAGTAATAACAATAACACTACCACACGACAAAATCTGACGCTCAGGATTAGTCTTGACGAAGGCAACTCCTGGACAAAAAGTTTTTTAGTGGACTACGATGGATCAAGTACTGCCTATTCTGACTTAGTTATGATGGATGCCAATAAAGTAGGTGTCTTGTACGAAAGGTGTGGCACTACCGAGATTACGTTTACCGTAATTGACTGGCAGTAAATTTTAAAATGTAGAAAACCGGTTTATGGGAAATAATAATCGTTCATATTTTTTTAATCAAATAAAATGTGAGGGATTACCCTTTGGATGTTGATTATCCTTGGAACAAAAGCAATTGGATAGATTTTAAAACCATTTCTTCCTTTTAAAAACAGAGAGCATCCATAATGGAATAATAAGCATAACGCCTACAGCAATCCAAAATCCCCATTGATGGCTGGTAAGTGGGATAACATTAAAGTTCATGCCAAAGATGCCGCCTATTACCGTAGCCGGGGCCAATAGGCAAGTAACAATAGCCATTACCTTCATCACCTCATTTAGTTTCAGATTTACATTATTGATGTATAAATCCTGCATACCCATTATCATATCACGATAGTTGTCCACCAGGTCTATTGCCTGCAAACTATGGTCATATACATCTTTGTAATAACGGGTGTATTCATCGGTGAGCAGGTCATTTTCACTTTTGATAATATTGGCAATCAAATCTCGAACAGGAAAAATATTTCGTTTCAACACTATAAGTTCTTTGCGCAAAAGGTTGATTGTTGCCAGCGCACGTTTATTAGTTGTGCTTCTTACGATGGTTTCCTCCATATCTTCTATGGCATCGCCTAATTGCTCCATCACTAAAAAATAATGGTCAACAATAGCATCAATCAAGGTATAATAAAGATAGTCGGCCTTTTTTGTTCGTGTTTTACTGGTGGGCAATTTGAGCCTTCCGCGCAATGCTTTAAACACATCTTTATCTGCATCTTCCTGAAAGGTGATTACAAAATTATTGCCCAACACAAGGCTTATCTGCTCCTGCTCAATGCTTTTTGATTCTTTGTTGAAGTACATCATGTTCATCAGGCTAAACAATATGTCATCAATCTCATCCATCTTCGGACGTTGGTTGATGCTGAGTACATCTTCCACTAAAAGAGGATGGATTCCAAATCCTTCGCCTATTTTTTCCACATCTATTTTGCGTAAGCCATCTACATTAATCCAAATAATTTTTTCCGAATTTCTTAAATGTAACACTTCATCCACACTCAGGTTGTTCTTTTCATCAATTGCATTTTTATCATAAATAAAAGCGCTGATATTCACCCGGGTAGCTTCTTCCCTCACCGGAATAATCGTTGGATTTACTACCAGTATTTCTCTTGTCCTTTCGGTACCAAAGAGTTCCAACGGATTAAGTATATATCGTAAATATTTTTCGGTTTGCGAATTCATAGCGGAAAGATAATAAAAAGGTATGTTTTCTGCCTTTCTTTTCCATTCTCAGATATTTTGTAATTATTGGGTTTCTAACAATTTTGCAGCTTGTATTAAATCTTCAGGAGTGTCAATTGCGATATTTTTATACGTTGTTTCAGCCATATAAATATCTACGCCGTTCTCCAAAAACCTTAATTGTTCCAATTTTTCGATTTTTTCCAGGTCGGTCTGAGGCCATTGGGTAAAAGCTAATAAAGTATCTTTTCTAAAGGCATAAACACCCACATGGAGAAAATAATCGGTTGAAAAACTTTCATCTCGCTGATAAGGGATTTTGCTTCGGCTGAAATACAATGCTTTGCCAAACTTGTTGGTAACCACTTTTACCATATTTGGATTTTGTGCATCGTCTCTATTTTCAAATTTGCGTTTGAGCGATGCTACCTGTACATCTTCATTGTCAAATAACCTTACCAACTTCTCCAGAGGTTCGTGCCGGATAAACGGCTCATCACCCTGTACATTTACCACCACATCTACATCCAAATCCTGAACGGCTTCGGCAATACGGTCGGTTCCGCTCTCGTGTTGCCCGATGCTCATAATCGCCTTTCCGCCACGGCTGATAATTTCATTGAAAATAATATCACTATCCGTTACCACAAATACATCGTCAAACAAACCGCTGCTTTTTGCAGCATCATAAGTGTGGCATATTACTGGTTTATCTCCCAATAGCTGCATCAGCTTGGCAGGAAAACGGGTAGCCGCATATCGAGCCGGAATAACCGAAATTACTTTCTTTTTCATAGCTCAAAAGTAGGAAAAGAAAAATTATACCATCCATCAAAAAGAAATTAAAAATCAGGCAGCAGACACCTATTATATTAATAGTACTTAAAGCACGCTGCTATTATCACCTAACGGAGTTATTCACACATAGTTGACGGCTGTTTTTATTTCAAATTTATCTTCCACCTCCCGGGCCTCCTCCAGTACCTCCACCAGGTCCGGCACTACCGCCTGCTGCTGTCACCATGGATGAGGTTGTAAAAGTAGTGCTTTTGGTAGCACCGGTGCGTAAGTATGTACCACTGGTATATAATCCGTTAAAAGATACTCCATCCGTAACGGAACCGCCTGTATAAACATCATAAGAAGTACTGGCTTTCAACTTAGGACTTGAGAATAACAGGGTCGCATAGGTTCGCGGAACCATAAAGGTGAGCGCCTCCTCTGTTTTATCAGAAGATTCAATATGCACAATCTGATTAACAGTTCCTCCACCAAGCCTTACCGACCTCTGAGTGCAGACATTGGCTGTGGGCATACTGGTTGCCCCTCCTATACCCACTAATATCCCTCCGGTAATTTTAAAGGTATTATTATCGCAGTCGAAACCCTCCTCCGGAGCACCCGAGCCTACCGAAATGATAACACCACCTGTTACTGTTAGTGTCCCGTTAGAATCAATCCCATCATTATTGCTGCTATACACATACAGGTTACCCCCATTTAAATAAATAGCTTTACCTGCATTTAGTCCGTCATCATAGGTCTTGATATTGAACGTTCCTGCATTAATCGTTAAGGTACTCTTGCTCTCAATCCCTTCTCCAGAGGTAGTTGTGATATTAAATTTACCTCCATTGATTGTAATATAAGGGTCAATCGTATTGTCTGTTTCATAAGAGGCTTGAAAGCCGTCATCAACAGATTTAATAGTAATATCGCCGTTATTGATAACGATATACCCCTCCTCACATTCTATACCATCATTTGATGAAGTTATATTAATAGTACCGCCATCCACAATAAAAGCATCATTGGTATGAAAACCGTCCTTTACAGCCCCGGTAATATTAAAGTTGCCACTTTGTACACGGATATAATCATCACTTGCAATAGCATGTTGGTGATTACCCTTTACATTTAGGGTACCCTTCCCACTAAATATCAACTGCCCTTCACTAAAAAACGTTCCTTTACTATCCTCAGAACTATTGGTGGGATACGATGGGCTATCTGCCAATGAATTGGTTGTATTATCAGCCACCACCACAAATACTCTTTTTTTGGACTGGATATTGATGGCAGGTCCGTTAGTATTAGTAATTGAAGTCCCCTTTAATGTAAGCTGAAATTTATTATCACTATAAATTTTTATGGAACCATTAGTAGTTGTTCCCGAAATTTCATAAGCCACGGCTTTTGCGGTAGAGGTAATAGTAATTATATCTCCATTTTGACTAATAGTAACTCCCTTAGACGAAAGTGGATTTGATATCACTGTAGGAGTACCAAATGCAATAGACACGATATTAGTAAAGGATGAATTCTCTATCAAATCATCGGCATTGTAGGAGCTATCTTTGCTGCCTTCCGCAGAAGTGGAAACGGTAGAAGTATCCCTAATAGCGATACTATTGGCTGTAGAGGGGGTAGTAGTTTCATTTGAAATATCAGTTTTCGAAAAATCGTTTTTCTTTGAACAAGATGTACATATTATTATTGAAAATATAAACAAAACTATACTTAGAATTACTTGTTCATTTTTGTAAAAACACTTATGTTTCATATACCTTTTTTTTAGTTAGTTCAAAATTAAAAAACAAAAAATATAAATTAAAACCAAATAGGTGAACCCGAAAATTGTATCGGTTAAACCCTTAAATAAATGTTAAGCCTTCTTAGTCCATGAGGTGAGTGATGAGGCATATTTTTCACTAACGGGAAGCGTTAATTGATGGGTTAAAATGATTTTTCGACCCGAGACGGAAATGATAGATTTGATGGCAACTATGTAACTTCGATGAATACGAAAAAACTGGTCTTTGGGAAGGATTTCAGATATTTTCTTTAATGTCATTAACGTCAATATGGGTTTAGCGTCAACTAAATGAATTTTGATATAATCATCCAAACTTTCAATATAAATAATATTCCCAAAATCAATTTTTGCCATTCGGTATTCTGAATACACAAAAAGATATGTGGCTTTACCTGAAACAGCCTGAGCCCTTATTTGAAAAAGCACTTTTTGAACCGCCTTATCAAATCGTTCAAAACTAAATGGTTTCAGCAGGTAATCCACCGCTTCCAGTTCAAACCCTTCAAGTGCATACTGTTTATAGGCCGTTGTAAAAATAACCATAGGTTTAATTTGTATGTTTTTCACAAGAGTAATACCATCCATATCGGGCATATCAATATCCACAAGCAACAGGTCTGCATCATTTTGATTTATATATTCCAACCCGGCAGTTGCATTGTCAAAGGTTTGTATCAATTCTATTGCGCTACATTGTGTACAATAAAACTTTATTACTTCCAAAGCCAGTGGCTCATCATCAATGGCAATTGCTTTAATCTTCATCATTTTTGTGTCTGTTTTAATGGCTGAAAATGCCTAAGGGTTAGAAAGACGGAATACATTCCATCACTTTCGCTTATTTGTAAATGATGCTTATCCGGATAAAGTAGTTCCAGCCTTTGTTTGGCATTTTGTAGCCCAATGCCATTACGGCTACTTTCTCCATTCATTTTATTAATGGTATTTCGTGTTTCAAGAATGATTTCCCTATCAATTATCAGAATGTTTATTACGATTTGCGATGGAATTATATTACTGACCCCGTGTTTAAAGGTGTTTTCAATAAAAGACATTAGGATTAATGGCGCTACCTTTGTATTTGCATAATTCCCTTTTAGAGAAAATTCAATTTTTACATTTTTTCCTAGCCTTAGTTTTTGTAGTTCAATATAATCTTTGATGCAGGCTATTTCCCTTTCCACAGGCACATAATCTTCTTCCGATTTATCTGTAATATACCTCATCATATTAGACAGCCATAATATCCCCGAGGCTGTATTTTCGCTTTTGGCAATGGCAAGGGCATAAATATTATTGAGTGTATTGAACAAAAAATGCGGGCTTATTTGAGATTTCAGAAAGGCAAGCTCGGCCTTAACTTTTTGGGTTTCTATCAATGACTTGTTTTTTTCGGTAATACGCCATTGTGCTACCAATACAATCAAACCACTCCCTGCCATAGCCATTAAAAAAAGAACAAGACTTATTAAATCAAATCTTAAAGGTGAAGGTGGTTTAGGCCGTCCCCTTTCAACGCTCCGAAACGGTGGTGAATCGCTTCTCCTTTGGATATCCAGATTTTGCAATCCGTTCTCCAACTTTCCTTCCAATTGATTGGCATGCATTTTATGCGCCTCTTGCACAATCCTTTCAAAAGGTTTTAGATAAAAACAAGCTACAAATAATACAATTACAATGCAGCTAAAGGCAAAATACCTTTTCTTTAAAAAAAAATAGGGCATCAATACATACATATTGACGTAAAACAGCACGGCAAAAAAAAGTGCAAAAAATAAAAACGAGGGTAATAAAATAATAGGGATTCCGCTATTACTGAAATTTTCTTTATCAAATACAAATGCGCCAATAAAAAGTAAAAAAAGCAGCCAACTGCCAATATGAATATATATACTTACACCTTTACTTTTCATAATAATCTGCACCTCTTATGCAATTTATTTGATTTCCCAGAAAAAAACATAACACTCACATATATTATTTACAAATATTATATATAACTATATTTCATTATCCTCTTCTATAAAAGGATGTTTCATTAGGCTCATAAAATCTTCATCCTTTTCATTGGGATAGTGCCTGTCAAGGCCATACCTAAGCTCCGAAACAGGCAATGTACTGAAAGTGCCTAAGAGCCTGTCCCAGATGGAAAATACTGCACCGTAATTGGTATCGGTATAAGGTTGTTTCCAATGGTGGTGTACCTTGTGCATATTGGGCGAAATTAAAAAATAGCTCAAAAATTTGTCTAAGCTTGCGGGCAGGCTGATGTTGGCATGTGTAAATGCAGTGGCCACAACCACTAATGTCTGATATATCATCACCGAATACATTGGTGCGCCGCTTATAAAAATCAAAATCAAAAAGAAAACACCTCTCAACAGGCTATCGCCCGGATGATGGCGCAAACCCGTCGTCACATCTACTTTATTGTCACTGTGGTGAATAAGATGATACCGCCACAGATAAGGATTTTTGTGCATCACCCAATGTACTAACCAACTGCTGAAATCGAGCGCCAGCACACCAATAATAATAGCGCCCCAAACGCCAACCTGAAACCAATACACCAATCCCCAGTTGGCTGCACGGCACCAGTCGGAGAGCAACACAATAAACACTGCCAACCCTGTATGAATGACCAGATGTATGATTGTGAAACCAAAATTAACCAAGGCGTGATTCAATTTCGTTTTGCGATACCTGAGCCCTACCAGTGGAATGGCTCCTTCAAGTATCCAGAAGAATACAAGGCCGGCAACAAGCAGCGCCATGCGCTCGCCGGGGCGCTGGTGAAGTGTTGAAAAATAGTCAATAAAGCGCTCTAAGGTCATAAATTTTATATTTTATTCAAATTCGTTTCCACAATCAAGGCAATGGTACATTTTACAAATAGAATCATCAGATGCCGACTCCAAAACAGCATGAGCAATGGCGCTCAACCAGCTTGCATTCTTTGGGGTGGCAGTAATGCACTCAATATTTGATGAACCACAATCGGGACAAATACGTTCAGCTGCTGTTTCATTTTCTGTACTGGCAAGTATCTCAATGGCTCGTTCTTTTTGTGCCTCAGCCACCATCAATTTTATTCCGCCCACTGCATTGGTAATTCCCGGATATATGGAAACCGTATTTTCATCCTTCAGCACACAACTAATATTTGCATCCTCCAACATTCCCATTGCCAGATGTGCATCTATATATGTGTGATATATTCCTACTATTACATATTTCATTTTCGATACCGGTTATATTATCTGAACTAAATTAAGGCTTTTAAATGAAATTGCAGATGGATAGAAAAAAGGAGGGCCGAAGATTTATCTCTTTAGCCTCAGCTGAACCACATTTTCTATGTGCAGGGTATGCGGAAACATATCTACAGGCTGCACTTTGGTTACTTCATACTTTTCGTTCAGTAAAGCCAGGTCGCGCGCCTGCGTTGCCGGGTTGCAGCTAACATAGACCACCACCGGAGCAGCAATTTCATTAATCTTTTCAATCAGCATACCATGCATCCCGGCACGGGGCGGGTCGGTAATGATAACATCAGGATGGCCATGTTGTGCAAAGAATTCCTCAGTACAAATATCAATCACATCCCCCGCAAAAAATTGTGTTTTATTTTGCAAACCATTCAGCACTGCATTTTCTTTTGCGTCTTCAATTGCTTCTTCAATCAGCTCCACACCTATCACCCGACCTGCTTCCTTACTGCAAAATATGCCAATGCTGCCGGTGCCGCAATACAAATCATATAATACTTCTTTTCCGGTAAGTTCGGCAAAATCTCTGGCAACCTGATAGAGGCGTGTTGCCTGCTGAGTATTGGTTTGAAAAAAAGATTTCGGACCGATTTTAAATTGAAATTCATCTAACTTTTCAATCACATAGCCTTTTCCATAATATATTTCAGGATTGAGGTCATAGATGCTGTCATTCTGTTTGGTATTGATGGTGTATAGCAAAGAGGTAATATCAGGAAATCTTTGTAAAATAAAATCCAGCAATGCTTCCCTTTTCACCTTATCGTCATGACCAAGCATAATATTAGCCATCCACTCTCCGGTTTCACAAAGTCTAATCAATAAGGCTCGCAAAAAACCCTGATGGCTCCTTAAATTATAAAAAGAATAATCGTTTTCTTTTGCAAAGTTTTTAATAGCCAGCCTAAGTTCGTTGGTAGGTTCCTTTTGCAAATAGCATTTTTGAATGTCCACCACCTTGCTCCAAAACCCCCGCGCATGAAATCCGGCTGCCAAATCACTTGTAGCCCCATTCAGTGTATCGGTCGCTTTCAGTTTTACAAACTCATCTTTGGGCACAAAGGCTTCTGTGCCAAAAGTGTATTCAATCTTGTTGCGGTAGTATTGGGTAGTAGCTGCACCAATTATAGGTTGAATTTCAGGCAGTTGTACCTTTGCAATTCTTTCAAGATTATCGGCCACCTGCTTTTGTTTATATTGTAGTTGTTTGTTGTAGGGAAGCATTTGCCACTGACATCCGCCACATACTCCAAAATGACTGCAAAAAGGCGTTACCCTTTCTTCAGAATAAGAAACATACCTTATCGGGAATCCTTCCGCCCAATCCTTTTTGTTTTTTATCAGTCTGACAACCACCACATCGCCGGGCACAGCCTGTTCTACAAAAATGACCTTGCCATCCACCTTTGCCAAAGATTTTCCTTCGGCAGCATAATCCTCTATCAGTATATTTTCAAGAACAATATCCTTTTTCTTTCTTGCCATTGGGCAAAAATAAAAAGATAATAGCAGGAGTACAGTTAAATGTTTTAAGTATTTTTACTCTTACAAATATTAAATATGGAAAATAAAGACAAAGTGCTGGCAACCATCAAAAAAGCGGGAAAGCCTGTTAGCGCTGGACAAGTTGCCGAAATGTCAGGCATTGACAGAAAAGAGGTTGATAAGGCCATGAAAACATTAAAAGAAAACGGCGACATCATATCGCCCAAAAGATGTTATTGGGAAGCCAGAAAATAAATGAATCCAACAGTTTATCTAAAAAAAATTGAAACCCCCATTGGCGCCATGATTGCCGGCGCTACCGATGAAGGTATCTGCCTGCTCGAATTTGAAAAACGTAAAATGCTGCCTTTAGAACTGAAACAATTATCAAAAGAACTGGGGGCAGCTATTTTGGAAGGCGAAAACCAGCATTTTAAGCAATTAGAGGCGGAGCTCAAAGATTATTTTTTGGGTAAACGAAAAGAATTTAAAGTGCCATTGGTGCTAATCGGTTCCGAATTTCAGAAAAAAGTGTGGCGGGTGCTGCTAACCATTCCTTATGGCAAAACCAGGTCTTACAAAGAGCAGGCTATCGCTATTGGAAATGCAGACGCTGTTCGTGCAGTAGCTCATGCCAACGGTATGAATAAAATTTCTATCATCATTCCCTGCCACAGAGTCATTGGTTCCAATGGGCAACTCGTGGGCTATGGTGGCGGGTTGTGGCGAAAAAAATATTTATTGGGCTTGGAGCAAAATAATGGTAAACAATTGAAACTGATAGAATTGGATGACGAGTGAGATAAAAACTGAAAATGAGGCAGCAGTAATTAGAAAAAATTTTTTTCACAAAAGGTTTAATGCTATTAATTGCTGTACAACGGTATGCAATTACCTATTAGTTTATTATGCCTAACCTTACTTTTTACCTCCCCCCCTCTCCTACTTTTCGCCTAAATAAATTGGGAGCCTTGGAGAAGTCGAAAATTTTTGCAGCCTTAATAACCCAAATTTAGCTTAGATTTTATACACTACACAGTTTTTCTAGCTGTAACCCATCAATGACGGCAAAAATTTGATGGTGTAATTTTTTTTATTTTACTTTGTAGTGTATAAAATGTACATTACATGGCTTTTATTAGAAAAATAAAAAAAGGAGATGCCACCTATCTTGCAAAGGTTGAGTCCTATAGAGAAGGAGGAAAGGTAAAGCAGCGAGTACTTGAGTATGTTGGCAAAGAAGAAAATGGCGTACCAATTCAAAAGATAGATATCAATAAGATAGAAGTTGAGAATGTTAAGCAATATGCAGATATAACCATTCTGTATCAGTTAGCCTTAAATTAAATTAAATTATCTGTTGGGCAGGTATCATAAGCCAATTATGTACTTGCTCATTGCGCACCTGATTTACTGCAAGGGAAGTATATTGAGGATATCCAGGTGGATAGAGAACTCAACTATCAAAGAAGTAATTGGGTTAGATGAGTTGACAAGCACAGAATGTTGTATGATGCTCTGGATTATTTGGATGAATGTAATTTTGACACTTGTTGAGCAAAGTATTTTTGAATATTGGTTACAACTTGATCCTAGCGACAACAAAGCATTTGTGTTAGACGTAACGGATACTTATTATAACGGAAAACACGATCTCTCTACACAACGAGTAAAGATGGTAAAGTTTCCAAAACTTATTCAAATAGGGCTTGGCGTTAGTTTTGGAACGGATTTCCTATTTTTCACAAATCCTATAACGGAAATATTTCCAATATAAAAATTCTTGAGGACCTGTGAGTAATGGCGCAAAAAGGCATACCTACCGTAGTTATGGACAGAGGTTTTTATAGTGAATCCAATGTACTGGATCTGGATAAATTAAAAATGAAAATAATAGTCGGTGTAAAGCAATCAGCAGGAATAAAGAAAAACATTTTAGATAAGATAGAAAGAGATAAAATTTATGCAGCTAAGAATCAGGTAACCTTGAAAGATACTTTTGTATATGTACAGGAGGTAAAATTTCTTTTTGGGAAGATGATAGTAATATACAATCCTAAATATGAGGCATTGAAAGAGACAGGATGTTGGCCGACGAAGCGACAGATATTGAAGTAAAATATGTTGGATATTCATTAATATTCCACAACACCAAATTAAAGCGGATGAAGTGGTTAAAAAATATTTTGATAAAGATATAGTCGAAAGAAGCTTCCGGACAATGAAAGGTGATGTTCAGCTTCATCCCATAAGACTGTGGTTACCCAAAAGAGTTGATGCCCACATTAAAATTTGTTATTTATCCATGTGTCTGCTATCATTAATAAAATTCAGGTGTAAAAAAATAAGTGCATCACCGGGGGAAGTTATTCAGGATTTACAAACAATTTACAAAGTGAATCTGAAGCACTCCAAGACCAGACAAAAATTTACTAAGGTGGTAACCTTATCTAATCAGCAAAAAAATATTTTAAAGGCTTTAAAGTGTAGTGTATAAAATAGCCCCTAAATTTGGGTAATAAGCTTTTTTTCTGAAAATAGCATCTTCACCCCGTGAAAGCCTGCATCCGGAAATTGAATGTGAAGTAAACTCAAATGATTTGCTACGTTATAATTGGTCGCTTGCTTTCCACCTTCTTTGTTGGTTTTGAAAATCAGGTGTATAAATGAATTTAACGCTCAAAAATATTTTTTATAAATTGCGCTCATGAAATTAGATATTTTAGCTATCGGCGTACACCCGGATGATGTGGAACTATGTTGTTCCGGCGCTCTGATTAATGAAATAAAAGCCGGTAAAAAAGTAGGAATCGTGGACCTCACACAAGGAGAGCTTGGTACGCGGGGCACTATTGAAACCCGATATGAAGAAGCGGCTAATGCTGCACAAATAATGGGCGTGGCAATAAGAGAAAACCTGAAGATGAGGGACGGATTTTTCAAAAATGATGAAGAGCATCAGTTGAAACTGATTAAAGCGATAAGAAAATATAAACCCGAAATTGTGCTGGGCAATGTGATGGCAGACCGCCACCCCGATCACGGCAGAGCCGGCCATCTGATTAATGACTCCTGTTTTCTTTCGGGACTGGCAAAAATTGAGACTTTTGACGATGAAGGTCGTCCGCAGGAAAAATGGAGGCCTAAATATTTTTTTCAATACCTGCAGGACTGGTATCATGAACCTGAGCTTATTATTGACGTAACGGATGCCTTTGACCTGAAGATGCAGGCAATAGATGCCTATAAAACACAGGTACACACCAATGAAAGTGATACAGACGGTCCACAAACTTATATTTCCACCCCCGAGTTTAAAGAGGCCATTATAGCCAGATGCCGCCTCATGGGGAAGCGCATCGGAGTAAAGTACGCAGAAGGCTTCATCAGCAATAAGCACATCGGATTGAAAAATTTTGATGCGCTTATTTTGAATGAAACATAATGATTCTGTTAGTGTTCAACTGTTAATTTAACCCTCCTTTACGGATGGGTGCCTGCATGGGCGGCCAGGGGATAATATTGCCCTTGCTGTCTTTTTCGGTAAGTTTTATCCTTTCCCGTGAAGCTTTTTCAGGATCTTCGCTGGCCATGTATGCCAGTACTGCCGAAACTATAGCGCTGCGTTTTAAATCCTCAAAAACAATTTTATCATAAGTATCCAGATTGGTGTGCCAGGTAAGTGTGCTGTAATCCCAGTTGTTGGTTCCCATGTAATAGGCCGGCACACCGGCAGCTACAAAAGGCCCCTGATCCGATCCTCCGCCGGAGGGTGTTCCGGGGTAATAAGCCTGAATTTCATTTCTGAACTCATCGGGGATGCCGCGTAGCCATCTTCCCAAATAATCGTAAGCATGAACAAATCCGGCAGCATTCAAGAAGTTAATTCTTCCGGTTCCCCCATCCTGATTAAAGACTGCCTGTATATTTTTTACAATTTCCGGATGGTCTTCAATAAAGGCTCTCGACCCGTTGATGCCCTGCTCTTCGGCGCCCCAATGCCCCGCTATGATGGTTCGTTTTGGGTTCGGACACCATTTCTTCAACAACCTCATGGCTTCCATCATTGAGATCACTCCTGTACCATTATCGGTTGCTCCTGTACCGCCATCCCACGAATCGAGGTGGGCCGACAATACTACGTACTCATCAGGTTTTTCGCTCCCCTTAATACTGGCGATAGTATTGAAGGTGGGTTGCATCCCTGTTTCTTTTGAGTCGGTAAAAATTTTTACCACAGGCTTCTGTCCGGCTTCTACCAGCCGGTAAAGCAATCCATAATCTTCTTGCGAAATATCCACGTGTGGCGCCTTTCTGTTTTTGGTACCAAAAATTTTATTGGCGCCATTTGCAAAACTCCAATAGGATGAAATGATGCCAACAGCGCCGGCTCTTTCCAGTACGCTGTCAATGTTTTTAGGATTAAAACCTGTATTGGTTATTCTTTTTGCCCAAGCCTGAGTCTGTGTAGTACGGGTGGCTTTCATTTTTTCAAAATCTTCTTTTCGGGCATATTTTTCCCAGTCATTATCTGTACGCCCGGTAGGCTGTAGCATACTTATCATCACTATTTTGCCTTTTACCTGAGGCAGTAATTTTGTAAAACTGATAGAATCTGCTGCATAAGGAAGAAGCATTATCTCCGCAGAGATGCCTTCCTTAGGAGTTTTGGGGCTCCATGCCAACTGGATTCCATTAATGTTTTTTGTTCTTGGCGAAATCATTGTAATCTGAGACAGTCCGCGCTCCCATCCCCGCCATTCGCCCCATTGCTGATTTTCGGCAGCTATTCCCCAACTTTTGTATTTTTCTACTACCCAATCGTGTGCTTTTTTCATTTGAGAAGAACCCACTAATCGTGGGCCGATGCCATCTATCAGTTCACGTCCTAATACTTCGAGTTGAGAGTTCTCCATTGCATCTTTGCAAATGTTTTTTATTACTTCATGGCTTTGAGCAGATACATGCAGGCTGAAAATAAGCGCCACAAAAGCAGCAGTAAATCTTAGCATAATCATCATTTTTATTTATTGGTAAAAAAGAAATATCCTTCCATTTATTGCAAAGTAAATCAACTTTTGCTTTATCTTTGACTTTTAATGAAGCTTTCCACCAAACATTTACTCGGTATTAAAGACCTCACAGTGGAGGATGTGAATCTTTTTCTGGATACCGCTGCACAATTTAAAGAAGTATTGCAAAGACCGGTAAAAAAAGTACCTTCTCTACGAGATGTTACCATCGTAAATCTTTTTTTTGAAAATTCGACACGCACCCGTATTTCTTTCGAATTGGCAGAAAAAAGACTTTCGGCAGATACAATCAATTTTACGGCCTCAGGTTCTTCGGTATCTAAGGGCGAAACCCTGCTCGATACAGTAAACAATATCCTCTCAATGAAAGTGGATATGGTAGTGATGCGCCATAGCGCCAGCGGTGCGCCCCATTTTCTGGCACAGCATATTCCGGCTGCAATCGTGAATGCCGGAGACGGAGTAAACGAACATCCTACTCAGGGATTACTTGACGCATTTTCAATTAAGGAAAAAATGGGTGCGCTTAAAGATGTGAAGGTGGCAATCATTGGTGATATTATGCATAGCAGGGTGGCAATGAGTAATATCTATTTACTTAAGAAAATGGGTGCCAAGGTTACCGTGTGCGGGCCTCCAACGCTTATTCCAAAATATTTAAAAGAAGCATTTGGAGTAAATGTAAGCTATAACTTAACAGAAACGCTCAACTGGTGCGATGTGGCTAATGTATTGCGCATTCAACTTGAACGGCAAAATCAGGTTCTGTTTTCTTCGCTGAGAGAATACAATCTGTCTTACGGTATCAGCCGAAGATTGCTGGAGCGCCTCAACAAGGATATAGTCATCATGCATCCCGGACCGATAAACAGGGGTGTGGAACTGGATAGCGATGTGGCAGACAGTGGTCAATCCATCATTTTGCAGCAGGTAGAAAATGGCGTAGCCGTTAGAATGGCGGTTTTATATCTACTTTCTAATAAAAATAACTAAATATTTTAATTTATTGTTTTATCTTGCTGCCCGTTTGATGAAATTAAGTCAATTAAATATTTTGGAAAAACAATAATTATATTAACTCCATAATCAAAAAATCAACTACTAAAAAGTAGAAAAACTATAGAATGCCGAGAATTTGTTTATTTCCTGGAACATTTGACCCTATCACCCTTGGTCATGAAGATATTATTAACAGGGCTATCCCTTTATTTGATAAGATAATTGTAGGTATTGGTATTAATACCTCCAAAGGCCCGATGTTTACTCCCGAACAGCGATTGCATTGGATAAATACCATTTACAAAGACAGCAATGTGGTGGAAGGAGCAATTTATGAAGGGTTGACCGTTAATTTTTGTAGAAAAATTGGGGCAAGGTTTATTTTGCGTGGAATCAGGTATGTGAGCGATTTTGAATACGAAAAAACAATTGCCGATGCAAACAGAACCCTTGATAAAAACATAGAAACCGTTTTTCTGACAGGCGAACCCAAATATACCTCTGTGGCATCCACTATTGTGAGAGATATTATAAAGAATGGTGGGGATGCCAGTCCGTTTTTATCGGATGAAGTTTTTTCCTCTTTAAAGGATATTGAAATAGCCCACGAAAAATGAATTTGACTTTATTTAAATTAAGTTTAAAAAATATTGAAAAACTGATTAATATCATAGCGTGATAGTAAACAAAATGATGTAACTTTAAAACCTTCAAAAAATATATCGAATATGGCAACAAAAGCGAAAGCAAAAAAGTATGTGTATTCATTTGGCGGCGGTAAAGCCGATGGAAATGAATCGATGAAAAATCTGTTGGGGGGTAAAGGTGCAAACCTGGCTGAGATGGCCGGTTCGCCCGATTTGAAATTACCCGTTCCTCCCGGATTTACAATTACAACCGAAGTTTGTACCTATTATTATGCACATAAAAGAAAATATCCTGCAGAGTTACAAGGGCAGATTGAAAAAGCATTGGCTCAGGTTGAAAGAATCATGGGTAAAAAATTTGGCGATGTTAAAAACCCATTATTGATGTCCGTGCGTTCCGGTGCACGCAAATCAATGCCCGGAATGATGGATACTGTATTGAATATCGGTTTGACCGAAAAAACAATTCCAGGATTAATAGCTTCTACCGGTGATGAAAGATTTGCCTATGATGCATATCGTCGTTTGGTGATGATGTATGCTGATGTGGTAATGGAGAAAGCCGGCGGCCTTGAACCTGCAGAAGGAAAAGGCATCCGCAAAATAATGGATGAGGTATTGGAAGAAGTGAAAAAGAAGAACGGATATAAAATAGATACAGACTTGTCGGTAGATGATCTTAAAAAATTGGTTGCTGAGTTTAAAGGTCTTATTAAGAAGCACCTCAAACAAGAATTCCCCGAAGATGCCTGGGGGCAACTGATGGGTGGTATTGGTGCCGTATTTGCCAGTTGGAATGGTAAGCGTGCCATAGAATATCGCCGTATTGAAAGAATTCCTGACGAATGGGGTACCGCTGTAAATGCTCAGGCAATGGTTTTTGGAAACATGGGTGAAGAAAGTTGCACCGGTGTTGCTTTTACCAGAAACCCGGGTACCGGTGAAAACCATTTTTATGGAGAATACCTTGTAAATGCTCAGGGTGAAGACGTGGTGGCAGGTATTCGCACACCATCACCAATCAACGATTATTCCAAAAACGATCATAGCAAAGATCATATCACACTTCAAAAATTATCGCCAAAAGTTTATAAAGAACTTGATGCCATTCAAAAACGCTTAGAAAAGCACTACCATGATATGCAGGACATTGAGTTTACTGTAGAACAAGGCAAACTTTTCATGCTACAATGCCGTGTGGGTAAACGAAACGGAACTGCTGCGGTGAGAATGGCAACTGACATGTACAAAGAAAAACTGATTGATGCAACAACTGCTATCCAAAGGGTGAATCCTAATCAATTGGTTGAATTGCTTTTACCAATGCTTGACCCCAAGGCCGAAGCTGCAAGCAAACCCATTGCTAAGGGATTGCCGGCCGGTCCCGGAGGCGCTATGGGTCGTGTTGTATTCACCTCAGAAGATGCGGTGGCATGGGCTGCCAAAGGAGAAAAAGTAATTCTGGTACGTGAAGAAACCTCACCCGAAGACGTGGACGGCATGCACAAAGCCGAAGCGATTCTTACCTCCAAAGGCGGTATGACATCTCACGCTGCATTGGTTGCCCGTGGTTGGGGTAAATGTTGTATTGTGGGTTGTAGCGATATCGAAATCAGTGGCAAGAAAGTGGTTTGCAAAGATGGGCATGTTATCAAAGAAGGAGATTGGATTACTCTTAACGGTACCAAAGGATTGGTGTATGAAGGCCAATTAGAACTGTCTGCTCCTGATTTAGCAAAAAATAAAGCTTATACCGAACTGATGAAGCTGGTTGACAAGTATAAAACAGTTGGTGTAAGAGCAAATGCCGACACTCCTAAAGATGCTGCACAAGCCATTGCTTTTGGCGCAGAAGGTATTGGCCTGTTCCGTACCGAGCACATGTTCTATGGCGAAGGAAGCGATCGTCCATTGTTCCTGCTTCGCAAAATGATTATGAGCTCAACCGAAGAAGAAAGAAGAAATGCACTTGATGAGCTGTTTGAGTTTGTAAAGAAAGATATGAAAGCCACAATGGCTGTAATGAAAGGAAAACCTGTTACCATCAGGCTGCTCGACCCACCGCTGCACGAATTTGTTCCACACGATGCACATAAATTAGAAGAATTAGGTAAAGCCCTTAAAGTAAGTCAGGAAGTATTGAAAAAACGAATTGACGGGCTTCATGAAAATAACCCGATGTTAGGTCATCGTGGCGTGCGTTTGGGTGTAACCTATCCCGAAATTACAGAAATGCAGATGAGGGCTATTCTGGAAGCTGCCGGTGAATTGAATAAACAAAAAATTAAAGCGCTTCCCGAAATCATGGTTCCTGTAACCAGTGCAGTAGAAGAATTAAACCATCAGAAAGTGATTTTTGACAGAGTTTATAAGGAAGTATGCGCCAAACTGAAAGTGAAGAACATTCCCCATTTGTACGGTACCATGATTGAAATTCCAAGAGCTGCCTTGATGGCTAATAAAATGGCCGAAACAGCCGAGTTCTTCAGCTTTGGCACCAACGACCTTACCCAGATGGGCTTTGGCTTCAGCCGCGATGATATAGGCGGATTTTTACCAGATTATATTGATCAGAAAATTTTGGCAGACGATCCATTCCAAACAATCGATCAGGAAGGTATCGGTCAATTGATTCAATATGGAGTAGAAAGAGGTCGCCAAACCAAACCAAACCTGAAAATAGGTATTTGTGGTGAGCATGGCGGCGATCCCGAAAGTGTGAAATTCTGCGCCAGAATCGGTATGAACTATGTAAGTTGTTCGCCATTCCGTGTGCCTATTGCCAGACTGGCAGCTGCACATGCGGCAGTGGAAGCAATGGCAGCTTCAAAACCTGTAGCTAAAAAAGTAGCTCCAAAAAAGGCGGCTCCAAAAAAAGCAGCTAAGAAAGTAGCTAAGAAGAAATAAAAATTCCATTGAAACCTAATAATAAGCTGTTCCGTTTGGAACAGCTTTTTTGTATTAAAACAGATTGATGCCCAAAATGAAACCTTTGAAATTGATTTTATAATTAAAGGTATCAATCCACTGTTTTTTCTCTTGTTTTCAGATTTGGGTCACCCGGTAAAATTTTGGGAAACGATCCGGATTAACTAGGTTTGCAGGTCTTCCATCTTTACTAAAGCCTGTCTTGCGCAAATCATCTTCATCACTGGCTTCAAAATATAGAGTAGTCATGTCATAAAAAACGATACTCAGGTCATTGTTCAAAATCTTTTTGGTGTGTTGAAAACTGATCTGCTCCACCTGATCTTTAAGCTTATTGTTGAGTTTGTCCAGAAAACGGTACACCGTGTCCACATTAAGCATTACACCCTGATAACGGTACAGGTATTCTATTGTTTTGAGCTTACTGAGCGGAAAGGCCAGCCTGGATATAACTAAATGAAAAGCTCCTCTTATATTTTATTGTATCCAATATGATTGTATATTTTACCAAATACCAGCTCCGGGCCGATGGTTCTGATTTGTGCATTGGATACTTCTGAAATAAATTGCTCTAGCGATGCATCTTGTTCTGACATGAACAGGCTTCTTTGTTTACTAAGCAAATAAATTTGATAATGGGCTTTTGCAACAAGCCTGGCAATATCCGGCTCCTCGCTAGCGCTGCCTACACTCTGAACTAACTTATTTTTACCATATTGCTTTTGAAGTATCTGAACGCTGATGCTTCCGGATTTGTTCTTTTTCTTACGGATGAACATGCCTAAAATTACCAAAAAAATACGCGCGGGTCACCCGTTTTTGAGACTATAATTAAAATTATATAATGAAACACTGCTACTTATACATATAAATTATTTATAGTGCGTAAAACAAGAAACCTAATAAAAAGCTGTTCCGTTTGGAACAGCTTTTTTGTATTAAAACAGATTGATACCCAAAATGAAACCTTTGAAATTGATTTTATAATTAAAGGTATCAATCCACTGTTTTTTCTAAAACAAGCTCTGAATATTTTTCAGTGTAATTTCAGTCATCTGGTTTACAATCCAATCCGCTTTTGACAGGTTTTGGTAATGCCCGTTAGGGTTGCTGTAGCCAATACATTTTAGCCCTGCACTTTTGGCAGAGGTTACGCCAAATTCCGAATCTTCCATGGCTACGCAATTCTCGGGTAATAAACCTAATCTGTTCACTATTTTCTGATAGATGTATGGAGCCGGTTTACTGCTAATTACTTCATTGCCCGAAATCCATTTCGAAAAATAGTCTGCAATATTCAATTTGTCAATAAAAGTTTCAATCACATTTGGAGGAGATGATGAAGCCAACCCAATAATTATATCATTAAATTTGAGTTCTTCCAATAAGTCTGTTACACCCTCAATAGTTGAATAATTTCCATTCATCATGCAATCAATAGTACTTTCTACCTGCTCCGATATATATTTTTCGGGGGTATTTTCCATATTGAATTCGCTAATAACCACCTGCCACAGGTTTTCATTGGTATCACCAATAAATCTGTTCAGATAGTTTTCTTCAATATATATTCCGTGTTTGTTCAAAACCTGCTCCACAGCGTTAAAATGGATAGGTTTACTGTCAATCAACACGCCATCCATATCAAAAATTACAGCTTTCAGCATTATTTTTTAATAATTTAAACCTTATGCAAACATAGTATTTCTGTTTGCATTACAGAAACTAACAAATTAAAAATCACATCTGGTTTTCGAGAGTGAAAACATAACTCAAACACAGTTTTGAAAACTGTTTGATAAAAATATCAAGATCATATTCATTTTTTGTAAAGAAACCTCTGAAACAACAATTGTCCACAATTTCGCGCAACTGGATATGCTGCCTGAAGTCAACTTCACCTTTGGAGTACCATTTGAAAACCGTTTCCTTTGCCGACCATATTTGAGTATATTCTTCAAGATGTACAGGATTTAATACTTCCATTTCAGCCTCGCTGATAAATTTTTGACGGATGCGTTTTACTTTTTCATCAGGTATTTCAATATCAATACCTACTCTGTAATTTTTACTGACAATTGCAGCAGCAAAATCGCCGCAATGCGAAATAGAAAAATGATATTCCTCATCGGGCAAATAAGGCTTTCGGGTATCTGCAATTTGTACTAAGTGCGAAGGAAAATCAGGAAATAAATATTTTAACAAAAAACGGCCTGCCAGATGCTGGAGTCTTTTGTGAGGGTGTGTAACGTGGCGGTGAAGCGGTACCTTCTCTCTAAAAAAAGCTTCATCCTCTTCAATCAGCCAAATACCTAACTTTGTTGTCGGATTAATATTTTTTTCAAAAAAAACAGACATTCCTAAGGGATATGGTTAATGAGTGCAAGATAATAAGTTTAGGGATGTAGTGTATTTTTTTTGACGTTTGTGGTAAATTTCTTTTTCAAAATATTTTTATGTCATCTTTAAACTGTTTTTAATGAAACCAATTAGCATTTTTTTATTAGGTTGTATTGTTGCATTGTCTGCGCTGGCGCAGGATAATTACACGCCAACTCCGGAAGTATTGCAGTCCCGAAAGGATTTTCAGGATATGAAATACGGCATGTTTATTCACTGGGGGGCTTCCAGTGTTTTGGGCGATGGTGAATGGGTGATGAATACCAGAAAAATAAGGGTAAATGAATACAAAAGACTGATTGATTTTTTTAACCCTCAAAAATTTGATGCTAAAAAATGGGTGGCTCTTGCAAAGGCTTCGGGCATGAAGTATATCACTTTTGTATCGCGCCACCACGATAGTTTTAGTAATTGGGACACAAAACAGTCTGACTGGAAAATTACAAAAACACCATATAGCAAAGATGTGGTGAAGATGCTGGCAGATGAGTGTCATGCACAAGGCATAAAACTGTTTTTGTATTATTCTACTTTAGATTGGTTTAGAAACGACTACCCACACGAAACAGGTCGTACCGGCCAGTTTTCGGGAAGGCCGGGTAAAGGAGATTATGCAAGTTATTTAAAGTTTATGAAGGCGCAACTGACCGAACTGCTTACCAACTATGGTGAAATATCCGGAATTTGGTTCGATGGCCACTGGGATCAAACCAACCCTGAAGGGCAGGGCGACAGAACTTCGAGAATTGATTGGAAATATGATGAAATTTACAGCCTCATTCATAAGTTACAGCCTCAGTGTATGATTGGCAATAACCATCATTTGAGTCCTATACCAGGAGAGGATTTTCAGATGTTTGAAAGAGACTTGCCCGGAGAAAACAAAGCAGGATATAGTTTTCAAAAACCATCGGATGTATTACCTCTTGAAACCTGCGAAACGCTCAATGGATCATGGGGATTCAATATTACTGACAGAAATTATAAAACGCCAAAACAAGTGGTCCATTATCTCATCAATGCCGCAGGCAGAAATGCCAATTTACTACTGAATATCGGCCCCATGCCCGATGGAAATATTCAGAGCGAATTTGTGGATACTCTTTTGACTGCGGGAAAATGGTTAGAAAAATTTGGGAATACTATTTATGGAACAAGAGCCGGCTTGATTCCGATACAGCCTTGGGGAGTAGCCACCACTAAAGAAAATACAGTATATCTTCATGTGCTTAACAAGCCCGAAAGTAACTTTATTGTGTTTGACAACCCTTCTTTCAAAATAAAAAGCGCCAAAGATTTAGTATCAGGGAATACCATCAAGTTTAAGCAAACCCGTTACATACTTTCAATTCCTGTGATGGAACTGCAACAGCATGATTATGATGGATATATCATTGAATTACAGCTAAAATAATATTTAAAAAGAAAGGGTTGAAGCGAGAAACTTCAACCCTTTCTTTTTTTAAAAACAGATTAATAATGCCATCTTACAAAAGCTTCCATTGCAGCATAGTGCGTGAAACCGAGATCGGCAAAAATGTTGGCAGTATTAGCATTTCTTTCTTCAGCTCTTTGCCAGAATTCTCTCGAATCGGTACCCTGAAACGGCACACTGTCTTTTTGCGACTGGTGGATAAAGATTCCAAAACGCTTTTTAATTACCTGTGCCGGGCTCATCGGGATGGCCATTTCAATATCTTCGATATTCCATTCCTGCCATGCTCCTTTGTATAGCCACATCCAGCAGTCTTTAATCCATTCGTCGCCGGCTGCTTTTATCTCTTGCAATGCTTTTAAAACTACATTGAAACAAACTAAGTGCGTACCATGTGGATCGGCAAAATCGCCGGCGCAAAATACCTGATGAGGCTTTATCTCGCGCAAAAGATCAACTGTTATTTTAACGTCCTTGGCACTCATCGGATTCTTTTCGATAGTTCCCGTTTCGTAGAAAGGCAAATTTTGAAAATGTATATTTTTCTCGTCAATACCTACATAAAGGCAGGTAGCTTTTGCCTCACCTCTTCTAATCAACCCTTTTATTTCCCTGATAGTAGGCGTATCCACCTGATTAGGCTTTTTATTGGCAATATATTTTCTTGCCTGAGCCAATAATTTTTCAGGTTTGTCAGAATCTATTTTTGCAATTTCATTGAACCCTACCGCAAAGTCCATAAACCGGGTAACAAACTCATCGGTAACGGCAATGTTGCCGGATGTTTGATACCCCACATGTACCTCATGACCCTGGTCATGCAGTCTTTGAAAAGTGCCGCCCATACTGATAATGTCATCATCAGGGTGTGGAGAAAATATTATTGACCTCTTTGGAAACGGAGTAGATCTCTCAGGATGCGTGGGCAGGTCGGCGTTTGGCTTACCTCCCGGCCAACCAGTGATAATATCCCTAATCAAATAATAAACCTGCAAGTTCACTTCGGAAGCATCTCCTTTTTCAACTAACAGTTCCCCCAAGCCATTATTGAAATAATCTTCATTGGTAAGACTTAGGATTGTCTTTTTCAATTTCAAAGCCGTATGAATTACCGCCTTTTTTATCAGTTTGGGTGTCCAATCTACTTCGCCTGTAAGCCAGGGAGATTTTATTCGGGTAAGTTCTGATGCCGCAGTATCGTCAATTACGAATTTTACGTTATCGTGACTTTGAAGAAATGAAGCCGGAACCATTTCTGTTTCTTCATCTTCTACAGATTTTTTTACAGCATTTGCTTTGGAACCGCCCCATGCCATCAAAATAATTTGTTTAGATTTTAATATGGTGCTGATGCCCATTGTGATGGCCATTCTGGGTACTTGCGATACATTGGCAAACTCATAAGAATTGGCGTATCGGGTGGATGGCGTCAAATTGATTAAGCGGGTTTTTGTATAAATTCCGGATCCCGGCTCATTGAAGCCAATGTGTCCGTTGTTACCAATTCCCAAAATTTGTAGATCAATACCTCCTGCTTTCTCAATCGCTTTTTCGTATTCGGCAGCATGTGCTTTTACATTATCTTTTTCTATTTCTCCATTTGGGATGTGCACATTTTTAGGGTTAATATCCACATGTGAGAAAAGGTTGTTGTACATAAAGGTATTATAGCTTTGCGGCGCGTCTTTCTTAATCGGATAGTATTCATCCAGATTGAAAGTAACTACGTTTTTAAAACTGAGTTTCTCCTCCTTATGCATCCTTATCAATTCGGCATACACCAGTTTGGGGCTGGAACCCGTAGCCAAACCCAAAACGCATTTTTGTTTGGCTTTTTGCTTTTGCCTGATTAAATCGGCGATGGTTTTTGCGATTGCAAGGGAACCTGCCTTCATGTCAGCATAGATTTCAACATCTATTTTTTCAAGACTGTCTAATTGGCTGCTTTTAGATTGATTTTTTTTGGCCATTGTTATTCTATTTAAAGTTAGTTCGAGATAAAGTTATTTATTTTTCTTGTAATAATTTACATCCCACAAGTCATATCTTTTTAATTGGGTTGACAAACGCTTCTGAAAGTCTTTATAATCCCTTTCGGCAGGCGTTGTCCACAGTACTTCACTCAATGCGGCACCTCTTGGAAAAAGCATATATTCAACTTTTGCAGGATTTTTCATGTATTCGGTCCACAAATTGGCTTGTCCACCCCAGATGTATTGCTTTTCATCATCTTTTAAAGAATTGGGAACGATACTCCAGGAATATACTTTTTCAATTGGTATATGCCATTTGTTGTTTGAAATGGTAACAGAATCATCATGCTTATCCTGCTGATAGTCGAAATAAACATAACTATTGGGAGTCATTATTACTCTGTGTTTTTCCTTTGCAGCCGCTATACCTCCTTCTTCGCCGCGCCAACTCATTACTATTGCATTGGGTGCCAGGCCGCCCTCCAATATCTCGTCCCAGCCAATCAAAGACTTCCCTTTGCTGTTAAGGAACTTTTCCATTCTTTTAATCACATAGCTTTGAAGATAATGCTCGGCCTGATGGTTTTTATCGCCTTTGATGCCTAATTCTTTTATTCTTTTTTGACAATTTGGACATCTTTGCCAGTGTTTTTTTGGACATTCATCAGCGCCTACGTGAAAATATTTTGAAGGGAAAAGAGGAATGACTTCATTCAGCACATCTTCCAGAAAACTGAAAGTAGATTCTTTTCCGGCACAGAATACATCATCAAAAACACCCCAGGTTTGTTGTACCTGTTTGCCTTCTCTCGGCCCGGCCCAGGGTGTATTTTTATCAATAGCTGTCGATTCTTCGGGGAAGCAACTCAGGTAGGGATAAGCCGCAATTGCCGCTGAAGCATGGCCGGGCATTTCTATTTCAGGTATTACTTCCACAAAACGTTTAGCTGCATAAGCCACAATGTCTTTTACTTCTTCCTGAGTGTAAAAGCCTCCGGTTCTGATGCCGTCATTTCCGGTGCCAGGGTAAGGTCCGATGATGGTGCCATTGCGCCAGCCGCCAACAGATGTGAGCTTCGGATACTTTTTGATTTCAATTCTCCACCCCTGGTCTTCGGTCAGATGCCAGTGGAAATAGTTCATTTTATGCAGCGCTATCAGGTCAATATATTTTTTGATAAAACTGATAGGCATGAAATGACGACCTACATCAAGGTGTAAACCTCTGTAAGTGCGGTCAGGCGCATCATTTACCGTAACCGCAGGAATATTTAATACTTTAGATTTTTGTACGGGTAACAGTTGAATTAGTGTTTGCACCCCGTAGAAGGTTCCGGTATTTGTTTCCCCATTGATAACGACAGCATTTTTATTGCTGGTCAGAGAATAGCCGTCTTTATTGGCCGCTTTTGAATCTGTATTGAGAATAATGCCGGATTTGCCGGATTTTTTGATTTTTAGGTTTAGTCCGTAATAAGTATTCAGATAGTCTTTCAGAAATTCGGCAGAAGCCATATTTGCACCATCTTTTATAATAATCGGCGTTTTTTTGTTTATTACAAACGAACCGGAATTTACCTGCAGTGATTTTGGCTTAGGGATAATATTGATATCCTGAGACTGAACCGAGCTAAATATGAACATCGTTAATAAAAGAAGTAAGTTACGCATGACATTAAATTGTTAGTGAATTTTTAAAGGTAGCAAGTTAATCATTTCTGCTCATTAAATAAGGCTTATTTTCGTGCAAACGATTGAATTTTTTGAAAATAAAAATGTTCTGTTCAGATAACCTAATTTTGTCTCTATGCTGAGCAATAAGAACCTGGTTGAGACATTTTTTCAGAGCATGGGAAGAGGTGATTTTCGCACTTTAAATGCTTGTTATTCGCATGATATTATTTATAGCGACCCTATTTTCGGGTTATTAAAGGGTGATGATGTAAGAATGATGTGGCAAATGTTGCTGGAGGGCGCTAAGGATATATCGGTAAAAATTCTGGAGATTGAAGATGTTGATGAGGAATACATAACCTGCCGCTACAGCATCAGTTATTTTTTTGAACCAACAGGTAGAACCATCAGTAACCTGCCCAAGGCGTTTATGAGAATTAAGGATGAAAAAATTATTGAACACAGCGATGGCTACAGGCTCAGTACTTTTATTGCCAATGCCTATGGACTAAAAGGACAAGTTCTGGGCTGGTCCGGATTTATGAAAAAAAGTGTACAAAGAAGATACAGGAATCTGCTGACTCAGTTTATTAATATGTTCTAACAGTTCTTAGCTATTTTTTCCGCCAGCCATAAAAATTCCGCAACAAAATTGTGAATATTATTATAGAAATTTTCATCTATCAGGTTGCCATGAATGTCAAATTTCTGATCAGCCTTTGGAACCAGCAACAACTGTGGCGATGCTATGCAAAACATAGCTGCTGATAAAAGAATCATTTGCTGCGCACATCTCATGCCTCCCAGCGCTCCTGTGGATACTGCCACTAAGCCAACGGGCTTATGCAATTGTTTGGGAAAATGGTCAATTAAGTTTTTCATGGCGGGTGAGTAGCTGCCGTTAAACTCCGGCGAAACCCAAATAAAAGCGTTAGCGCCAAACATTCTTTCTGCAAGAGGCTTAAACTCATACTGCGTCATTTCTACCGATTTGAAAACAGTCTGTAATGGCGGAAGCTGAAATTCTCTGCAATCAATCAGTCCCACCTCATGTTTGGTTGTTTCTTGCAACCATTTTTGTAATGCCAGGGCCGCCCTTACCGATATACTTTCTTTTCTGGGGCTTCCCGAAATTATTTCAATTCTCATTCAGTTCGATAATTTTATTCTGTAGCAAACATAATAATATTTTGTTCTGAGACATTATTTTTTAACTAACATTTTTTCATCATTTATTGAGTTTGCTTATGATTTAAATATTAATTTCGTTATAAATCCTTTTTATGCTAAATAGAAAACGTTTTTTGCAGATAGCTTCTTTGACCGGTGTGTCTTCTGTATTTTTCAATTCGCTGAACGGTCAAAAGATTAAACCCATGCTCAATAATCCTGTAGTAATATCTACCTGGGATCAGGGTATTGCTGCCAACAAAGGCGCTTGGGAAGTATTGAAAAATGGCGGGTCTGCATTAGATGCTGTTGAAAAAGGAGTGATGGTTACAGAATCTGAACCAAATTGTTGCGTGGGATTGCAGGCCAATCCGGACAGGGATGGCTTTGTAACGCTCGATGCCAGCATTATGGATCACCAATATAATTGCGGCAGTGTGGGTTTTTTGGAAAGAATAAAACATCCGATATCCGTTGCGCGGCGTGTGATGGAAAAAACGCCGCATGTAATGTTAGTGGGGCAGGGAGCGCAGCAGTTTGCAGTAGCCGAGGGTTTCCCATTGGAACCTGAGGTATTGTCTGGGGAAGCCCGGAAAGCTTATGACGATTGGTTAAAAAACTCTCATTATGAACCGCAGATAAACCGGGAAAATATCCAGAATAAAGGACACGGCCCTTTTGCTCCCGCTAAATATGACGATGGTAGCTGGAATCACGATACAATCGGGATGCTGGCTATGGATGTCAAAGGAAACCTGAGTGGTAGTTGTACCACCAGTGGTATGGGTTTCAAAATACGTGGAAGGTTGGGCGATTCACCCATTATTGGCGCAGGCCTGTATGTGGACAATGAAGTGGGCGCTTGCGTAGCCACCGGTCAGGGTGAAGATATTATCAGAGTGGCAGGCTCTCATAGCGTGGTGGAGATGATGCGTCAGGGACACAATCCTGAAACAGCCTGTAGAAAAATTATAGAAAGGATTGTAAAGATAAAAGGAGCAGATGCCAAAAAAATTCAGGTAGCCTTTATAGCCATTAATAAACAAGGAGTAATCGGCACTTTTGCCATCCATAAAGGCTTTAGCTATGCACTGAAAAATAAGGCTACCGAAAAATTGGTAAATGCGAAAAGCATTTTCAGGTAATAGGCTGTAGGCTATAAGCAGAAGGCTTTTACATCAATGAAATTTTGAAAAATAATTGTAAGTACTTTAATAGAAATCATCAATCATGTTAATCGAAATAGCTACTACCGATTTTGAATCTACCCGGCAGGCTGTGGCCGGCGGCGCCGACAGGATAGAGCTTTGCGCCAATCTGGGCGAAGGCGGTACCACCCAATCCTACGGAGTAATAAAAAACTGCCGCGAAAATTTTGATGTAAAAATATATCCCATTATCAGGGTACGTGGCGGAGATTTTCTTTATACCGATGAGGAATATCAATGTATGTATGATGATGCCATGATGTGCAAAGAGGTGGGTTGCGATGGTGTGGTAATTGGTTTTTTGAAAAAGGACGGAACGATTGATATGGAGCGTACTGCAAAAATTGTAAAAGATGTGTATCCCTTGGGCATAACCTTTCATCGCGCTTTCGACAGATGTAAGGATCCGTTTGAAGCGTTGGAACAGCTGATTGAAGTCGGCTGCGAAAGAATACTCACCAGTGGCCAAATGCGTACTGCACCGGAAGGAGTGTCGTTAATCACCCAATTGCAACAACAAGCCAATAACAAAATTATCATTATGCCCGGCAGCGGCGTAAGAAGCAATAATATCCGCCAACTGGCAGATGCTACGGGCTGCACCGAGTTTCACACATCATTGCGTGAACTGGTTTATAGCGAAATGGATTTTATTACGCCTGCCTTTAAAGATGACCCCGAAAACAATCATTACAGCGTAAATGCTGAAAAGGTAAGAGCGTTGAGGCGTTCTTTGGAAAATGGCTGATTAACTTACTGATTCAGTTTCTTGCAGATTTTACTCACAATGGCAGGGCCTTCATAAATAAAACCCGTCCAAACCTGAACCAAAGAGGCACCGGCTTTTAATTTCTCTCTGGCATCTCTGGCATTAAAAATACCCCCCGATGCGATTATGGGAACCTGACCATTTGTTTTTTCGAAAATGTATTTTACAATAGCCGTACTTTTTTCAGTAACCGGCTTCCCGCTCAACCCTCCTGCACCTATTTTTTCTACTTCTTCTGCCGGAGTGATTAATCCTTCTCTGGAAATAGTGGTATTGCTGATGATGATGCCATCCAATTTTATTTCGAGCGCCAGATCAATAACATCATCTAATTGTGCCGGAGTAAGGTCGGGAGCTATCTTGAGCAAAACGGGTTTGGCCACTGCCTTTCCATTATTCATCATGGCAAGGTTGAGCAATATTTTTTTCAATGAGTCTTTTTCTTGCAACTCCCGTAAGCCGGGCGTATTGGGGCTGCTCACATTTACGGCAAAATAATCTACATAAGGATGCAGCTTATTGAAGCAGATGGCATAATCGTTCCAGGCTTCTTCGTTGGTGGTAACTTTATTTTTACCAATATTTCCGCCAATAATCATAGGAAGCTTTTTGTTTTGCCGTCCTTCCTTTTCGCGCCAGTTTTTCAACCTTTCGGCAATTACATCAGCGCCATCATTGTTAAATCCCATTCGGTTAACCAGCGCTTTGTCCTTTGGCAGTCTGAAAAGACGGGGTTTTTCATTGCCTGCCTGTGCCAAAGGCGTAACGGTGCCAATTTCTACAAATCCAAAGCCCAATGCCTCTAATTCATTCAGATAAGCAGCATTTTTATCAAAACCGGCTCCAAGTCCCACAGGATTTCTGAAATTCATGTTCAAAAATCTCACCTTCAGATTCTTGCCTTTGGGCGTTAAGAAAAAGGTCAAAATATTTTTCCCAAAAGGAATTTTGGCAAGAATTCGTAAATAATTCATTGCAAAATGATGGACTGCCTCGGGGTCGAAGAGAAAAAATATTTTTCGAAATAACTGATACATATCTGCAAAGATAAAAGAAGTTGAAAACCATTTTGGAAGAAATAAAAGGCTTTATTATATTTGGAGATAAAAGTTGTTTATGCAACTTAAAAAAACTTTAAAAAATTAATGATGCAGGAAGCCTATATTGTAGCAGGATACAGAACAGCAGTTGCCAAAGCCAAAAGAGGCGGTTTCAGGTTTTATCGCCCTGATGATTTGGCAATAGAAGTAATTAAGGGTTTAATGGCCTCGGTACCCGAACTGGAGCCAAGCCGTATTGACGACGTACTGGTGGGCAATGCCGTACCCGAAGCGGAACAGGGCTTGCAGGTGGGCAGAATTATTGCTGCAAGGGCTTTAGGCATCCAAACTCCCGGAGCCACCATCAATCGTTATTGTGCTTCGGGCTTAGAAACTATTGCTATCGCCACTGCTAAAATCAGGGCGGGGCATGCAGAATGTATCATCGCCGGTGGCACCGAGAGCATGAGCTTAGTACCTTCCTCTGGCTGGAAAACGGTTCCTGCATATTCCATTGCAACCGATGAGCCGGATTATTATCTCAACATGGGACTTACTGCCGAAGCCGTTTCAAAAGAGTATAATGTGAGCCGTGAGCAGCAGGATGAATATAGCTATCACTCTCACCAAAAAGCGATTCATGCCATCCAAAACGGCTATTTCAAGGAGGGAATTTTACCTATCAATGTAGAAGAAGTTTATTTGGATGCAAAGAATAAACGACAGATAAAACAATATGTGATAGACACAGACGAAGGACCTCGGTCAGACACTTCGTTGGAGGCGTTGGCAAAGCTTAAACCTGCATTTGCAGCCAATGGCACTGTCACTGCCGGAAATTCTTCTCAGATGAGTGATGGCGCTGCCTTTGTGATTGTGATGGGCGAAAAAATGATGAAAGAACTTGAGTTGAAACCCTTGGGAAGATTAGTTGCCTGCGCTTCGGCAGGAGTGCATCCGCGCATCATGGGCATTGGCCCAGTGGCTGCTATTCCAAAAGCATTGAGGCAGGCAGATATGAGCCTTAATGAAATAGACCTGATAGAACTGAATGAAGCATTTGCGGCGCAAACAATAGCGGTAATCCGCGAAGCAAAATTAAATCCTGATATTGTTAATATTAATGGTGGCGCTATTGCTTTAGGACATCCGCTGGGTTGTACGGGAGCTAAGTTAACCATTCAGGTTCTTCATGATTTGAACCGATTGAATAAGTGTTACGGATTGGTAACTGCCTGCGTGGGCGGCGGCCAGGGTATTGCAGGCATTATAGAGAAATGTTTTTAAGTAGGAATAATACATTATTCTTAATAATTACTTAATCATGATAGCGCAAGCCCATTCATTTGTTCACATGCTTTTTATAAGCATCATCGCCTTGTTTCCTGTGGTCAATCCTTTTGGCTCTGCATTGATTGTAAGCCCTTACCTTTCACAACTTTCAGAACCTGATAAAAAAGCATCGGTAAAAAAATAACAATATATGCTTTTTTTATTTGCATTGTCTTTTTACTGGGCGGTCATTGGATTCTTGAGCTTTTTGGCATATCGGTTCCGGTGATTCAACTGGCTGGTGGTATCATGATTTGCAAAATGGGCTGGGACTCTCTTTCAGCAGGAACAGACAATCCTACCGAAAAAGATGATGTAAAAGATTATTCAAAAACTAATAGTGGAGAAAATATAAAAGACAGGCTTTTTTATCCGCTTACATTCCCGATAACTACAGGAGCGGGTACCATATCGGTGCTTTTTACTTTAAGCGCCCATAGCTCCAGCACTAACTGGATCAGCTACTCGGTAAATACAATGGCTGTACTAACGGCAATAGTAGTGATGTGTATTTTGGTATATATTTTTTATGGGAACACCAAAATCATTATTAACAAACTGGGTAGTAACGGACAGGTTATTGCCAACAGGATTATTGCATTTTTAATATTTTGCGTGGGCTTACAAATTGCTGTTACCGGAATAAAAAGCCTTTTCCCAATTGCAACCACACTAAAAGGCATCGTCAATTAAATTACACGGCTAATTTTGCTATCAGACAGGTATAAAAAATCATCCGGTTTTTTAAAATTTCCTTAAAGATTATCCATTTTGACTAAACTATTAATAATCATTAGTAGCTTTATATCCAATTTTAATCCTAAAAACTGATAAATGAAAACGAAAATTTTCACCACTCCCCGTGTGCTCGCATTGGGTGTTATTAGCCTTGTAATTGTAGGTTTTAGCTCCTGCGCCCCGGTTTATTATCCTTATGATGACTATTATGGATATTACCCAAATTATTATTACTCCCCCGGCTATTACGGGTATAGCTACTATTACCCTCGTGTTCGCCACAGCGTTTTTGTAAACAGGCGATACGAACCCAGAAGGTATGATGCAAGGCGCAGCAATACCAGTCCAAGGGTTTTTAGAAATGATACCCGAAGTAATATAAGAACTCCACAGCGTAGTGCACCATCAATAAGAAATGTGGCACCGTCAAGAGGCAGTGGCAGCATTGGCCGTTCAGGTAGAAGCAGTAGCCCTGCAAGAGGAAGATAACAATTATTGCCAAACGGGCTAATCTTCCTTTGATCAATAATATTGGAAGCCTGTCGAATCTGTAAGATGCATAGATGCGGCAGGCTTTTTTTGCATTGCTGAAGAATGTATTGGAAATTTAGTAACCATCCTTGCCAATAGTAATTTTGTAGCCCCCAAAAAAGACAAATACTAGTCCTGCCCTAAACAAAACAGAAGCAATTACGATATTAGTTCAAGTTGAAATCTATTTTACAAAAGAGAAAAAAAGTCTTTTTATGATTTAGACTAATTCACATTATACTTAATTATATATATTGTTTTTTACAAAATATATCAATAATTATAGCATTTGTTGAAATATTTTACAATATTTTTAAAATTTTTTGTAAATAATTTGGTGATTATTTTTCAAAAACCATATTTTTACATAAAATTAATAAAATGTCATTAAGATTTAAAGCGCTTTCCAATCTTCAAACATCTCTGGAAGATCTCGGAAAAATAACACCGCAAACCACCACTTATTTTGGTTCTCATGTATTCAACCTGAAAACCGCACGGCAGTTTTTGAATGATGAGGCTTATAAAAGTCTGATCGCTTCCGGCAAAACAGGCCACAAAATTGAACGAAGCATGGCTAACCAAATAGCGAATGGCATGCGTGCCTGGGCCGAGCAGAAAGGAGCTACCCACTTCTCACACTGGTTTCAACCACTTAGCGGAGCCACAGCCGAAAAGCATGACTCGTTTTTTACGCTCAAAGGCGACGGAACAGCCATCGAGCAATTTGATGGTGAAGCGCTGATGCAACAGGAGCCGGATGCTTCCTCTTTTCCCAACGGGGGATTAAGGGCTACTTTTGAAGCCCGAGGCTACACTGCCTGGGATCCATCTTCGCCTCCATTTATTATCGAAATGAATAGGGGGCGCACGCTCTGTATCCCTACAATTTTTATTGCTTACACCGGGGAGTCGCTCGACTATAAGGCGCCTTTACTCAAGTCAATTGAAGCACTGGACAGGGCAGCAGTGGACGTTTGTTATTATTTTGACAGAAATATAGAGAAAGTAACCCCTACATTAGGCTGGGAGCAGGAATATTTTGTGGTGGATGAAGGCTTGTATTTGGCACGCCCCGACCTTCTGATGTGTGGCAGAACACTTTTTGGACACAACTCTGCCAAAAACCAGCAATTAGACGACCACTATTTTGCCGCTATTCCCGAGCGTGTGTATGCATTTATGCGCGATTTTGAAAATGAATGTTATAAATTAGGTATTCCACTTCGCACCCGTCACAATGAAGTAGCGCCGGGACAGTTTGAGTGTGCCCCCATTTATGAGGAAGCCAATATTGCAGTTGATCATAACACATTGCTGATGGACACTATGACGCGAACTGCATTAAAGCATAACCTGAGGGTTTTGCTGCACGAAAAACCTTTTGCAGGCGTAAACGGAAGCGGAAAACACAACAACTGGAGTCTTGCTACCAATACAGGCATCAATTTGCTGGCACCGGGAAGAACGCCTAAAACCAATCTGATGTTTCTTGCATTTTTTGTAAACACCATCAAAGCGGTACATGATTATGCCGATATTTTAAGGGCTTCCATAGCTTCTGCACAAAATGACCACCGCCTTGGCGCCAATGAAGCGCCACCTGCTATCATGTCGGTATTTATTGGCGAGTATCTCTTTAAGGTATTGAACGATGTTAAGGAACGGGTTAATGAGGGTATGGATGAGCAAGATGAAAGTATGCTGAAATTAGACATACATAAGCGAATACCGGAAGTGCTTTTAGACAATACAGACCGAAACAGAACCTCACCCTTTGCGTTTACAGGCAACAAATTTGAGTTCAGGGCAGTGGGTTCTTCGGCCAATTGTGCCAACCCAATGACGGTACTCAATACAATAATGGCAGAAACACTAATCAACTTTAAAAAGGAGGTGGATGACCTTATAGAAAAAGGTGAAAAGAAAGAGATTGCCATCATGCACGTAATCAGAGAATATATAGTTGCCAGCGAAAAAGTACTGTTTGAAGGAGATGGCTACAGTAAAGCCTGGGAAGAAGAAGCCGAAAAAAGAGGACTACCCAACCAGAAAACGACACCTCGGGCATTAGATGCCATGCTTGCAGATAAAAATATTGACTTGTTTGTAAACAATAATATTTATACAAAAGCAGAAATTGAGGCAAGGCACGATATTGAGTTAGAGAAGTATATTAAAAAAGTGCAAATTGAGAGCCGCCTGATGGCAGAAATTGCTACCAGTATGATTTTGCCACCTGCCATTCGTTATCAAAACCTTTTGGCTAAAAATATAGCCGGTTTGAAAGGTGCAGGATTGAGCGAAAGCGCCTATGCCAATCAAAAGCAGATTCTGGACAAAATATCCGAGCACATCAACAATGCCAGCGACTTGGTAGAACAGATGATAGAAGCCAGAAAATCGGCAAACAAAATAGAAGGCAACAGAGAAAAAGCCATCGCTTATGAAGAAACAATTAAAGAAGCATTTTTCGAAAAAATTCGCCGCCATGCAGATAAGCTGGAACTGTTGGTGGATGATAGAGAATGGTACCTCCCCAAGTATCGCGAACTATTGTTTTTGAGATAATTTTTTTTTAAGGGAAAAAATTTGTAATTTTAAAGTTTGTATTTTATTATGCTGTAATAAAATTTTATTCAAAAATAATCACAGCGTGAAAGGTTTGAGAAGCCTAAAAAAACTCACAAAAATCAATATGGCAATTGTAAAAGTTATTGAAGTAATCGCTTCATCTGAAAAAAGCATTGAAGATGCTATTGAATCTGCTGTAGCTGAAGTATCAAAAACCGTTCGTAATATTGACTCTGTGTATGTAAAAGACATAAAGGCTCATGTTAAAGATGGCAAAGTGTCCACCTACGGATGTATCTGCAAGATTTCATTCAGAGTAGATGCAGTTTAAAACAATACTTCATCACCATTAAAAGAGCATTTTCTAATTAGCGTTTCTTTTTGTAAGAAGAAAAATTATCAGAAAATTTATTTTTGATTTAATCTCAATTCAAAAAAGGCAGCTTCGTGAAGAAACTGCCTTTTTTAAATTGAGCAATATATACTCGATAGCATATAATCCTTGTAAAGTAGGTAGCGTATCTCATTTAGCAGTTTTCATTATTTCTAATTGACTAATAAGTCCTGCTGCTTATTGAGAACATTTTTGAGAACCAACCTTATAACGATTTTCGTGGTATCGGGAGCCGCACAGTGGTATGCACGTGTCAATTGTTTTCGACACAAACCCTTAATCTTTGGGTTTTAGCGGATTGCAGAGATACTATGAGCAGACAAATCTTAAAACATATTTTCATTTCTCAAACTGATCGAATATATGAAAAGAACAAAAAAGTGTTGCCATACGATCTAATAGGTAATTTTATTCCTTATAATATTAGCGATAAAGACAATTTCATTTTTTTACCGGAGAATTTTATCAATTTTATATTTTTACACAAATACATATTAATTTTTATTGAAAAAAGTATTTCGGATGAACAACCTGGATTTAGACATTTCACAACAACTGATTGAGAAAGTTGCTAATGGCGACCGGAATGCCTTTTCCTCATTATATACAAATATGTACCCCAAACTGTACAGATACATTATGACTGTTACCAAATCAGAGGTTTTAACAGAAGATATTTTACAGGATATTTTTACAAAACTATGGATTAAAAGACTGTCGCTGGTTGGAGTCAAATCAATTCCTGACTATATATTTCGTATGGCTAAAAATCATTGGTTTGATATTCAGAAATTAAACAAGCATACTGAATCTGCATCTGATGTGAATACTCAAAATTTTTCATCTGATACCGATATTGCCAAAGAGCTCATTTATAAAGAATATTACTCTATTGCTCAAAAAGCAATTGCCTCAATGCCTGACAGACGAAGAGAGATTTTTTTATTAAACGCCCAAGAAGAGCTAACTGCTCGCGAAATAGCAGAAAAATTAGGCTTAAGCCTTCCGGTTGTAAAAAAACAATTGTACAAAGCAAATCACTATATCAAATCATTCATTAACCAAAATGGAGGTGAACAAATTATAATAGCCGTTTTTTTATTTAGTATAATAAACTAAATTGAGGCAATAAGTTCACTCAATTTTTATATTTAATCTTACCCAAAATATTTTTGTCTGAGGGGGTATCTTTTTTTTCATTTTACAGTCTTTACTTTATAGAAAATGGATAAATCCAAAATCATAGCATTGCTGGAGCTGCATCTGAATAACAATATTAGTCAACAAGATGCTGATGCTCTATTTTCATGGCTACAGGAAACCAGCCTGGCCGAGTTTGAAAGAATTTTAGCCCAATGTGATAATATTCCTGACCATTAAAAGAAACCGGGTGTTATCAGCAATAAATTTATCGAAAAACTCGAAAAACATATTGATATTATAGAGTCAGAAAATAATAACAATTTAGGGAACAAAGCCAGAGTTATTTCCTTTTTACAAAATAGTGTAAAGTATGCAGCGGCTGTGGCTGTAATTGTAGTGGGTGTTTGGGCATGGCTGCATTTTAATTACAAACATAAAGAAACCGAAAAAGCAGTGGCATTATCACCGGCGAATATCCAGCCCGGAAAAGATGGCGCCATTCTCACATTAGAAAATGGCAGCCAGGTACTTTTGGATACAGTTCAAAACGGGGTAGTAGCTTTACAAGGGGGCGCCACTGCCATCGTAAAAAACGGCACATTGGTGTATGAAAAAAATAATGAAACCGAAGCTGTTTATAACACCATGAGTACGCCCAAAGGCAGACAGTATAAAATGCAGTTAGCAGATGGAACAATGGTTTGGCTTAACAGTGCCAGCTCTATCAAGTATCCGGTAATATTTAATAAGGAAGAGCGATATGTAGAAGTGAGCGGAGAAGTGTATTTTGAAGTGGCAAAAAACAAAAAACAGCCATTCAAGGTAAACGTAAGCAACCGTATGAATGTAGAAGTTTTAGGCACACATTTTAATATTAACGCTTATGATAATGAGCCAGACATTAATGCTACTCTTTTGGAAGGAAGTGTGAAAGTTGCCGATAAAAATAATAACGTAATATTAAAGCCCGGGCAGCAAGCCCTGCTAAACAACCGGCCAGAAATAATAGTGCGCAAGGCAGTAGATTTGGATCAAATTATGGCATGGAAAAACGGATTGTTCAATTTTGAAGGATTGTCATTCGAGGAAGCAATGAATCAATTGGAACGATGGTACAATATTCAGGTAGTGTATGAAAAAAATGTGCCGGATATAAGATTTGGCGGAAAACTGCAGCGTAGTTTAAGCCTGAATGATTTGCTCGATATTTTAGAAAAAACCTGCGTGAAGTTTAAATTAGAAGAAGGAAGAAAATTACTGGTAAAATAATTATTATTTACACTGTTCATTTTAAAAAAATAAGCCGAATAAAGGTTTAAAAAAATACTGAAAATTTAAAAATTGTTTGTCTTATGATAAAACTGACTTTTATTTTACTGTTTACCGCTTTGCTACCTACTCAAAGCCCTGCAGCACAAAGCATAACACTTTCTGGCAATAATCTTACCTATAAGGAGATTTTTAGCGCAATAGAACAACAAACCGGTTATGTAGCCTTTTACAACAAGAATGTACTTCAGGAAACAAGAAGGATTTTTATAAATGCTAAAAACCAGCCATTAGGCGCTTTTTTAAATAACTTATTTAAAAACCAGGGGTTGGAGTATATCATTAAAGAAAAAACAATCATTATAACGCGCAAAGCCTCTCCCCCACCTACTCCCAAATCAGTAACAAATTATAATGTTACCGATACAGTGCCCTATCTTAAAGGCTCGGTATCAGGAGAAGGAGGCACCAGGCTGGAGGGCGCTGTAGTGGCATACCAAAATACCCAGGTGTTGACCAATGCAAACGGAGAGTTTCTAATTAAAGGTATTGCAGACAATACAACCTTGGTCATTTCCTTCGTAGGGTACAACACACAATTGGTTACTGTAAGAAAAAACCAACAAACAGTAAATATTGTAATGGAAGTGGCAGAAAATGTATTAGATAAAGTAACTATTGGTACCGGCATATTCAATAAATCGGTAAAAGCTATACCGGAGCAGCAGTAACGGTTACGGCAAAAGAATTGGAACAGTTTGGCAACAGAAACCTGATTGTTTCTTTAAGAAATATTGACCCCTCCTTTAATATCATCGAAAACAATGCTACCGGTTCAGACCCTAACCGCCTCCCCGATATACAAATAAGAGGCAACTCCAGCCTTCCCAATATTAACAATCTGGATGAAATTGTGGGATTGAATACGCCACTTATCATTTTGGATGGATTTCAGTCCACACTACGAAAAATGCTGGATATCAATATCAACGATGTGGAATCGGTAACCATTTTGAAAGATGCGGCAGCAACGGCTATTTACGGTTCACGCGGTGCAAATGGCGTAGTGGTAATCAATACAAAATTACCCAAACAAGGCGCATTAAAAGTAAGCTACAGAGGCGATTTGAGTGTGGAAGTTGCCGATCTTAGCGACTATAACCTATTGGGCGCCCGAGAAAAATTAGAGCTGGAAAATAAAGTAGGTCTATATAATAATCCTTTAGTGGAAAGAGATGTGCAACTCAAAAAATATTATAATTTTTTACTCAATGATGTCAATAGTGGCGTAAACACCAACTGGCTGGAAATTCCACTGCGTACAGGTGTAGGGCATCGCCACAATATCAACCTTTCCGGTGGCGCTCAGGCTTTCAGGTATAGCGTATCGGCACAACTTAATAATACACAGGGTGTAATGAAAGGGTCGGGCAGAAATGTTTTCAACGGCGCTGTAAACCTTTCTTATATCCTCAAAAACGTACGGTTTAACAACCAGTTGATGATTTCCGAGGGCAAGTCAACTGAATCTCCTTATGGCAGTTTTAGTGATTATGCAAAAATGAATCCCTACTGGAAAGCCTATGATGATAAAGGCAATGCCCTTAAATTTGTGGGCGACCCGAGTAATAATCTCTTTCAATCCCGATGGCAATCATTACCTACCAGCCCTTTGTACAATGCTTCCCTGAATGGATTCGACAAAACCCGGGTTTCCGAAATTATCAATAATACGTCTTTACAATGGTCTATTTTAAAAGGATTACAGTTTAGGGCGCAGTTTGGCATCAATAAGCTTACCCAGCAAAGCGACAGGTTCAGGCCGGCTAACCACACTGCATTTGCCAACTATGCCACTGCCGATTTATTTAGAAAAGGAGATTATGCTTACGGAATTTCAAACGGGTTAGGTTATGACGGCAGCCTGAATCTTCAATATACCCAAACTTTTCATTTAAAGCACACCCTATTTGCCGGAGTTGATTACAATATCCGCCAGTCGCAAAGTTCTTTAAACAGTTTTTTGGCCGAAGGATTTACCAATCCCAATGCAGATTTTATGTCTATGGCGCTGCAATATGCCAAAGACCAGAAGCCGGGCGGGTCTGAAAGTTTAATACGGTCAGTAGGTCTTACCGGAAATATCAACTATATTTTCGATAACCGCTTTTTTGCAGATGCCTCAATCAGAATGGATGGTTCTTCTCAGTTTGGAAAAAATAACAGAATAGCGCCTTTTGGTTCTTTGGGTTTAGGATGGAACCTGCACAACGAATCATTCCTTAAACATATCAAACAAATTGACCGGTTAAAACTTCGCGGTTCCTTAGGTACTACCGGTTCTCAAAACTTTAGCGCCTATCAGGCCCTTTCTACTTTTCAATATTATACCAACGACCGCTATTTTAATTTGAATGGCGTGTATCTGATGGGTATTGGAAATGATGATTTGAAATGGCAGCAAACCCTGAAATCAAATGTTGGCATTGATGCCGAGTTCTTCAATTCAAGATTGCGACTCACGGCTGATTATTACAAGTCAGTAACAAACAACCTGCTATCGTCTATTTCACTGCCGGCTTCCAATGGTTTTTCGAGCTATGTGGAAAATGTAGGCAAAATGAGCAATCAGGGTTTTGAATTAAAGACAACGGGCTTCATCATCAGCAAACCCGCCGATCGTTTATTCTGGAGTATGAGTTTGGGGTTGATACATAACGTAAACAAAATCATTGAAACTTCTCAGGCACTTAAAGACGTTCAAAAAAACAGGCAAATGCAAACCGGCGATGTTTTTTACCCACTGTTTTTTGAAGGCTACTCCACCACCGCTATTTGGGCTGTTCCATCATTGGGCATTGACCCAAGTAATGGCAAGGAGGTGTACCTTGACCTAAATGGCAATCCCACCTATATTTGGAGTGGAACCAATTTGCGCGCCGTAGGCGATGCCAATCCCAATGTATTGGGCAATGTAAGTACTATGGTACGATACAAATCATTTACTTTTAATGCAGTATTCGGATATCGTTTTGGCGGGCAGTTATACAATCAGACCCTGATAAGTAAGGTAGAAAATGCTGATTACAAATACAATGTGGATGCCAGAGTGTACGACCAACGATGGCAGAAACCTGGAGATAAAGTATTTTTCAAAGGGCTGATGGTTACCGGAGCCACCTCCAGAACATCGCGCTTTGTACAGGACGAAAATACACTGACCTGTCAAAACATCAGCCTACAGTACGAACCCCGAGCAGAAAATATTCGTAAACTGTTAGGTGTTCAAAATTTATTGGTAATGGTTAGCGCATCAGACCCGTTCCGGTTTTCCAGCATCAGGCAGGAACGAGGTATTTTATACCCATTTTCAAAACAATTTTTCTTAAGTCTTAATGTTACCTTTTAAAAACAGTAAAAAATGAAGAAGATAAAATTAATAATAGGGGTGCTGGTAATGGTTGTTTTTACGGTTTCATGCCAAAAGTTTTTAACCGTAAACCCCAAAACAGAAATGACCGGAGATGCCCTCTTCTCAAGTGAGCAGGGTTTTGTGAGTGCGCTTGCAGGTGTGTATATTCAAATGAAAGAAGATGCTGCTTATGGAAAGGCATTGACCATGACCACTATGGAACATCTAATATCCAGTTGGGATGTTACTGCAAGTACCACTGACCAAAAGTTAGGATTGTTTCAGTATGATGATGCCGGAGTGGAAACATCACTTGCCAACATTTTTCTGCAACAATATAAAATCATAGCGGGAATCAATATTATTCTGGCTAATGTGGATAGCAAAAAGGCGGTTTTTAGCCCGGGCAATTATGAGTTGATAAAAGGAGAATGTTTGGCATTACGCGCTTATGTACACTTTGATTTATTGCGCCTGTTTGGTCCTGTACCGGCAAATGCTACTAATGCCAACCTGCTGGCTTATGTAAAAACGGTGTCAAAAATTGCCAACCCTCACATTAGCGTAGATGCTTATAAAACTGAATTGCTGAATGACTTATCAGCAGCAGAAGCATTGCTGAAAGATACAGATCCGTTTATTAAATACAGTGTTGCTGACTTTAAGTCCGGAACCTACAAATCGGAAAGCGAGATTGCCAATTACCGCTATCTGCACATGAATTATTATGCCGTAAAAGCATTGCAGGCAAGAGCTTATTTGTGGTTTGGCGATAATTCAAAGGCTTATGATGCTGCCAAAACAGTTATTGATGCACAAAACACATCAGCCGGCGCCAAATTCAAATTGGGTACTGCCGCCGATTTTGCAGCCAAGGATTATGTACTTACCAATGAACACATTTTTGCGCTGTACGATTTTGCGCTTTCCACTAAATATACCAGAAATTTTGCGAGTGGAAATATAAGAAAAGGGACTAATGCCACTACCATCAATACACAACTATACGAAAATACCGGTACCGATATTCGGGAAGCCAATTTGTGGGAAGCTATCTCGCAGGGATCTGTAAATAGCTATATTCTTAAAAAATACCAATCGCCAGATATAGTAACCAGTTTATTGGAAGATTATAAACAAATACCGCTGCTGCGAATTAGTGAAATGTATTTTATCGCTATAGAAACAGCCCCTGATGCAGAAGCCCAAACGTTATGGAATACGTTTCGTGCTTCCCGAAATCTTGTGGCAGCCAGCCTTTCTACCGATCCGGTACAGAAAAAATTAGAAATAATAAAAGAGTACCGTAAAGAATTCTATGGCGAAGGACAGGGGTTTTATGCCTATAAACGCATAAATGCACCTAAAGCCAGCATTGTGTTTGTGCCGGCTACCGCCACTGTAGATTATACGCCTCCTATACCTAAAACAGAAACTACAAACAATTAATTGATGAAGATGAAAAAAGCATATATCATATTAATAACACTCAGTCTTTTGCAAACAGCTTGCAAAAAGGATAGCGGATTGCTATACAATGATGTGGCACGTATTCAGTTTGGCCCTGCAATTTCGGTATATTATTCTTCCAGTCAGAATTATGCAGATACGGTAAAAAGCCAAACATTTGTGTACCTGAATAATGCTGTAAAAATGGATACCGTGTTCTTTGATATTTATACAATGGGCGATATTTCCGACAAAGACAGGTCCTTTGCTTTGCAGCAGGAAAATGTACCCGGCGCATTTAATGCAGTTGCCGGAACTCATTACAAGGCATTAAACGATCCGGAGATGCTCAAAAAATACATCATCCCTGCAGGGCAGGCGCATGCGCTTGTGCCAATAGTACTGTTAAGAGATGAAAGCTTAAAAACCCAATCTGCAACGTTAAAAATTTTACTTTCTGCCAATGAAAATTTTCAGTTGGGACAAGCCCAGCTTTTGTGGCGAAAAGTAATTTTTACAGACCAATTAAGCCAGCCCTCGGCGTGGACGGCATCGGCTTCTACCACTTATTTTGGCAAATATAGCGCGGTAAAGCACCGGTTTATGATAGATGTTACCCAGCAGAAATGGGATAATGATTTTATCAATGCGCTTATTGCCGACACCCAATTGCAACACTATTGGATGGGCGTGGTAAAATCGGCACTTGTGAAATACAATAATGAACACCCCGGCAATCCATTAAAAGACGAATTTGGAGACCTGGTTGTAGTACCATAAAAAATTATAACAATGAAATTATTATACAAATTATTATTACTCGTTGCTGTTTTTCAGTTCTTTTCCTGCAAAAAGGATACAACCACTATTTCTTATGCTGAAAAAGAAGTGATAAGTGTAAAAGGTATGGATGATATTTATCCGATTAATATCGGGCAAAAGCTCAATATTGACCCACAGGTTACATCCAACAAAGATGCCGATTTTGATTATGTTTGGGGCATTTATGAAACCAATGTACAAGGCTATACCCCCGTTTTAGATACCATCGGCCATTCCAAACAATTGGATTACACCATCATTCAACCTGCCAAAGACTGGTTCTTAGTATTAAAAGTAACCAACAAAAAAACAGGTTTTTCGGACTATTTTACCTCTACGGTGAGGATAGGAACCGAATATACCCGGGGCTGGTATGTGATTAAGGATGAAAACAACATGACCGATATGGATTTTTTTCTAACGCCTCAAAGCATTACGCCCACTACAAAAAGGGAAAATGTGTATAGCCTGATAAATGGTAGAAAATTAGATGGCAATGCTGTAATGCTTCGGTTTTTCACTGATTATAAAGCGCCGATTGCCGGAACCACTACCTATGCCAATACGCGATCCCTTTTTCTGATGTCGGAAAAAGATGCGGCTGTGGTAAACCTGAGCACGCTTAAAGATATCCGAAATTTCAACAGTATGTTTTATGGTGTTCCTGCCGTAAAACATCCCACAATGGTTGGGAATGACTTTTTAGTTTATTTTATGGTAAATGACGGGCAGCTTCACAGCATTATCGGTCAGGGGCCAAGCACCGGTATTTTTGGTGGCCGAAAAATAAATACCACACTCGATTTGCCCTACTATTTATCAAAATACCATATCATGTTTATTTCCTCTTATTTCTTTGACGAATTGAGCAGTTCTTTTTATTCTGCTACCGACAGAAGTCTTTATTTATCAACGATTAAAGACAATCCTGCTACACAACTGCCCGCCAATAACAATAATAAGAAATTGATATACATGGGTACAAAAACGACTGCCCCATTGGCAGGATTTGCCATTTTTCAGGACAAAACAGACCCTGCATCAAAAATCTTAGCCTCCGTTTCGCCCAACGTTAATAGTTTCAGGATGACCTACGAAACCTTGAGCCCAACTGATAAAGTGTATAACGGCAGCAACTATGCTTTACTATTCACCGACGAAAACATGATGTATTTTTCTGTGGGGAATGAAGTGTGGTCGCGCAACCTTTCCAATAAATTTGAGCAATTGCAATATACCGTTCCGGCCGGAGAAACCATCACATTTATCCGCCATAGAAAAGCTACCGGTACCGGTGTAGAAGCAGCTTATGCCTATAATTATGTGATGATTGGTACTAAATCCGGGGGGAATTATAAGATAAGAATGTTTACAAAAACTTCCGGTAATCTGGCTGCCGATCCGGTGTTTACGCTGGAAGGGAAAGGTAGCGCAACCGATGCCGTGTATGTGGGGCCTTCCATAACCACCAATATGATTAATCCAAGTACTTATTAGCAATTGTGTATTATGTTGATAGTCGTTTATGAAGTCAGGGATTAATAAATAAGATTTAACCTATTAATTAATCCCCTACTTTTTACATAATACTTAATAGTACTGAAAATATTTTGAAATTACCCCTTCAAAAACTTATTAGCAGCCTCTTCTTTAAATCTTGCATTTTTGCCGTCCCAGTTTAGGGTTTGTTTTGAAAATAGTAAAGATACTTACACCTGAGGGCCCGCTATTATTCCTTTCCATTTATCGAAATCATTATTTCTCTGAAACTTTCCAGTCCCGCTTCAAGGTTTTCAATTATTTCACCTGCTAAAACGTCCGGGTCGGGCAAGTTGTCAAGGTCGGCAAGTGATTTATCTTTTATCCAGGTGATGTCAAGCGATGTCTTGTCACGGTTGATAATTTCATCATAAGTGAACTTTCTCCAACGTCCTTCAGGATTTGTGTTTGCGCTATAAGTTTCTTTTCGTTTGTGTCGGTTGTCGGGATTGTAGCAATTGATGAAGTCTCTTAGGTCTTCCAATTTTAGCGGATTCTTTTTCAGCGTAAAATGAATGTTGGTTCTGAAATCGTAAATCCAAATGTCCTTTGTCCAAGGTTGTTTTGATGCAGGTTTGTTGTCGAAGAAAAGCACATTAGCTTTTACGCCTTGTCTGTAAAAAATACCTGTCGGCAAGCGTAAAATTGTATGCAAGTCAGTTGTTTCCATTAACTTTTTGCGAACTGTTTCACCTGCACCGGCTTCAAACAAAACATTGTCGGGCAAAACAACTGCCGCTTGTCCTGTTGATTTCAGCATTGTTCTGATGTGCTGAACAAAGTTCAATTGCTTGTTGCTGGATGTTCCCCAAAAGTCTTGTCGGTTGTAGGTGAGTTCGTCTGTTTCCTGTTCGCCTTCTTCGTTGGTGGCTGTCATGCTGCTTTTTCTGCCAAATGGCGGATTAGCTAACACATAATCCACTCGTAAACCACTGTCTGAAATTAAAGCATCAGCCGGGGAAATAAAGTTTTCACTTTCAAAATCTCCAATGTTGTGCAAAAATAAATTCATCAAACACATTCTTCTCGTGTTTGGCACAATTTCATTTCCGAAAAATGTATCGTGTTTTAAAAAGTGCTTTTGCGTTTTATCTAATTTCTGTTTTGCAATAAAATCATAAGCTGCCAAAAAGAAACCACCAGTTCCGCAAGCAGGGTCAGCAATGGTTTTCATGGGTTCGGGTTGCACACATTCCACCATGGCACGAATCAAAGCCCTTGGTGTGAAGTATTGACCTGCTCCGCTTTTGGTATCTTCTGCGTTTTTTTCTAAAAGTCCTTCGTAAATGGTTCCTTTTATATCTGCTCCAAGTGTTGCCCATTGCTCTTTATCAATCATATCAATGATTTTGTAAAGCATGGCAGGCTCTTTAATCTTGTTTTGACTTTGAACAAAAATTTGCCCCAGAACACCTTTCTGTCTTGAAAGCACATTCAGCGTTTTGGAATAATGTTGTTCTAATTCATCTCCATGTCTTGAAGTCAAACTTTCCCAATTGTGTTCTGTTGGGATTGGAAGTTTTCTATTATAAGGAGGTTTGCTGAATTCATCAGCCATTTTTAAAAACAGCAAGTAGGTAAGTTGCTCCAAGTAGTCGCCATAACCCACACCAATATCTCTTAGCGGATTACAAAAGCTCCAGACTTTGCTAACGATTGCGGATGTATTTTCCATTTCAATTACGAATTACGAGTTACAAATTACGGATTATTAATTACGAATTACGAATTGTTAATTACGAATTACGAATTGTTAATTACGAATTACGAATTGCGATTTTTGATGGTGAGTTGAATTTTACCTATGATTTTGCAAATTTCTTCTGCATCTGTTAGTAAACTCTCTGCTTCTTGTGGCGATAGATAGTCGGTTGCCTGAAGTAGCTTCAGCCAATAAACGGTTTCTCTTGCTTCTTTGTATGCTATACTGATTTTTGAAAGAAAATCTTTATTCGATTGACCACCAATTGACTCTTCAATATTTGCCCCTATTGAGGTGCCTGACCGCAGTAATTGTTTGGATAGTACAAATTCTTTCTTTTCTGCTTTCAAGTGTTTATACACATTCACTATGCGGATGGCAAATGCAAATGTTTTTTGCTGAATGATATTGTCTGCTTTCATTTTTTAAACAAGGTGAAGTATTCCTCAAACATAAAGATTTGATTTCGTTTAGCTCCCGTAATTTCTTTCAAAATATTGAGCCTTCTAAAATCTTCTATTAGTTTATAGGCTGATACCATTGATAAGCCTGTCTGCTTAGCCACCGATTCAGCATCTACCACGGGTTCTAAAAATAAGTAATCTAAAAACTTTTTTGCGTTATTTACTTTTTTCCCCAATGAGTAAATACGTTTCTCCTCACAATCTTTTTTCAACGCTATAATATCCCTAAGCGTTTGGCTGGAATTTTCGCAGGTTTCAATAATGCCTATTAAAAAAAATTTTATCCATCCTGATAAGTCATTCTTGGTTCGAACCTTTGTCAGATTATTATAATAATTAGCCTTGTTTTTTTCAAAGAAATCTGAAAGATATAGAACCGGCTTTTTGATAATTCCATTTTCCACCAAATACAGCGTAGTCATGAGCCGACCAATACGCCCATTGCCATCTAAAAACGGGTGAATGGTTTCAAACTGATAGTGTGCAATGGCAATCTTGATTAGGTTTGTAAGTCCGGTATCTTCATTATGTAAAAATTTTTCTAAGTCACTCATCAACGGGTTCACGTTATCATGGGGTGGAGGAATAAATATAGCGCTGAGCAGAGATGAACCACCAATCCAATTTTGGCTTCTGCGAAATTCTCCGGGTAACTTGTGTTCCCCTCTTACTCCTCGTAGAAGAATTTTATGCGCTTCTTTCAACAGACGTGAGCTAAGCGGCAATTCATTCAGTCTTTTTATACAGACATTCAAAGCGTCTATATAGTTGTTTACCTCGTTCCAATCGTCTCTCCGCTCGGGTTGAACATCCGATTCCTTCAAAAGCACTTCTTCCATATTGGTTTGCGTGCCTTCAATACGACTGGAAACTGTAGCCTCTTTCACCACATACATACGGATGAAATGGTCTATGTTGGGAATTTGGTGGGAATAAGCATCTAACTGACCGATAGCGATAGCAGATTTTTCTACCAAACGGGTAAGCACTCGGTCGTTCCAAGACCATACATCATTCACCTCATTGGGTATAAAAGCCTTGTAATCAATCTGTTTTACAAAATTTCCTGCTTTAAAATCGTGGATTTTTAACATGCTGCAAAGTTAAATAAAAACTTGGTTATTTAAGTTTAAAGGCTTAAAGTTAAATAGCGAGATTCTTATTTAAGTTTCTTGACTTTTCTTTTTTGCGAATTACGAATTATGAATTACGAGTTACAAATTACGGATTATTAATTACAAATTACGAATTATGAATTACGAATTATGAATTATGAGCTATGAAATGCGATTTTTGATGGTGAGTTGAATTTTACCTATGATTTTGCAAATTTCTTCTGCATCTGTTAGTAAACTCTCTGCTTCTTGTGGCGATAGATAGTCGGTTGCCTGAAGTAGCTTCAGCCAATAAACGGTTTCTCTTGCTTCTTTGTATGCTATACTGATTTTTGAAAGAAAATCTTTATTCGATTGACCACCAATTGACTCTTCAATATTTGCCCCTATTGAGGTGCCTGACCGCAGTAATTGTTTGGATAGCACAAATTCTTTCTTTTCATTTTTCAAGTGTTTATACACATTCACTATGCGGATGGCAAAGGCAAATGTTTTTTGCTGAATGATATTTTCTGATTTCATTTTTTCTTTTTTCGCAATTCGTAATTTTCAATTCGTAATTGTTGAAGGAGTTTTTCAGCAGGTTCATCATTGCGGTCTTGCGGAACAAGTTTGCCTTCAAAGGCTTTTTTAATAATGCTTAATCGCAATGCTTCTGCCTGTTGCAAACTGCTTTCTATGGTTTCTTCAATTTTATCGCAAACGGAAAGTCGAGATTCGATTTCCTGAACGATTAAGTTCTGCTCCGTTGGTGAACATTTGAATATTGGATATTCTTCTAATTCTTCAAATGATACTCTAGGTCTATCACCTGATGTTTTCTGATTAGCAAATCTTACAAAATCACGTTGATGCAAAATGTATTTTAAAAGTTCAGGATTAAAATTATCTAAACATTCCATAATTATAAATTCACCTGAACACACACCATCAAATTCTGCCTTGTAAACTTTGTTCAAATAGGGACGCATCCTGCCATACAATACGTGATTAACTTTAAATGAATTACCTGCACTCTTGAATTGATTGAATTGATAAGTCATATATGGTTTCATTGCATTTGATTCAATACAATCCATTCCTATAAATCTGGCTTCGGGCATTTCTGTCGGTAAAGCTTTTACGCTTACTTTCTTTACTATTTCTCCAAGAGTGGTTTTTGTCCAACCAGTAGTCATTTCAGATTGCTTCAAATTCTTATTAGTTAGCTTCCCTTCAAATGCCCACTTCAAAACAGATTCACGATACACTTTCAATTGCTGTTTTGTGGTTTCTAAATACTCAATGCCTTTATCAAGGTCGGTGAGTAGTTGTTCGAGTTTGGCAAGGATGCGGGTTTGTTCGGGGAGGGGGGCAATGTGGAAATCATAATTCCATAATAAGTTAGGGTCAACGTGCGGTATTCCAACTCCTTTTGCTCGTGTATTTATCTCAATGAATTTGGACTGCAGAAAATAGTAAACATAGTCTTGATTCATTAATGGCAACTTAATTCTTACCAATGTGCTACCTAAAGCTCCTTTAATTGCTTTTCCAACATATCCAGAACGGCTACCATCCCAAACCATCAGGAAATCGTCATCTTCACAAAGCACACAACCTAGGCCATCAGTATATTCATCAATAATATTTTTCTCAAAAGCCTTGATATTTACGTAGGGAATTGAACATTCTTTTGTCTTATCTTTAGAAATACGTTTTGGCTTTTTACCTTTTTCAGTAATTACTAGTTCTCCCAACTTGGCAATTGCCCATCCTTTTGGTAAATTTTCAAACTCTGCCATGGTTAGTCGGTGTTTTTTGAACGGATTAAAGAATCATCCTCCCAGTTCCGCGGATTGTTTCGGATATAATTTTTTATCCGCAGGTATTCGTCCCCGTTGCGGATGATATGATCATGATAATTGGGTTGAAAAAAATGGTTATGCCGGTTGTATTTCGGGATATCTAATTCGTGTTCATCAATATAATCATCAATTTTTGTATTGACCACCGATTTGAACCCTGCAATAAATGATGAAATGGATTTGGGTTTCCGGATTAAATGGGGCGGTTGGGGGGAACGTTGATTGGGTTGCGATTCCGGATTCGGTTGTTCCTGTGGGTGGTGACGGTGATGTTCACGTTGTTGATAATAATAATAATATTGTAGAGGCGCACGGTCGTGCGCCTCTACAATATTATTACCAACGTCATCAATATTATTATCAACGTTACCAATATTATTACCAATGTCATCAATATTATCATCAACGTTACCCGAATCATGGGTATTTCCGTCATTCGTTTTTTGCAAAACCACGATGGCGTGCAAATGATTGGGCATGATGATATATTCATCCAAAAACAATTCCTGCCTTATTTCAAATGATTTTAACCATTCGGTTTGCGCAATCTTTCCAAAATCGGATAATACCATTTGTCCATCTATTATTTCGCCCATAATACATTCTCTGTTTTGGGTAACCAATGTAATGAAATAAAATCCTGTACCCGCATAATCCCAACCTTTTAACCTATTGGATTCAATCCTGTATTTCCCTGCAAATTTTTCCATTACGCTGCCAGTGCTTCGTTTAGTTCGTTAATAATTTCATCCATCTGTTCCCCAAACAGTTGCCACATTTTTCCTTTACCACCTTCTGCATCAAAAGGCGTGTAGTCCAGGTCGTCTGCATCCAAGTGTATGCTGGTGGCAATATGGTCTTTAATCATTCTCAGCCATTGCATTTGTTCTTCGGTAAAACGGTTGTGTTGCCCTGCGTTCTTTTTTAAAATCCAGTCACGGAAATTCAAATCCACTTTGTTTGAATAATCTATCAGCGTAGAGTCAATTCCTGAAATTCTGCGAAGCAGTGAAACCAAAGCAATCAATTCAGATTTTGGACTGGATGCCTGCCCCGATTTTGTCGGGGTGGCTTTCTCTAATTGTTCATAGGCTTTCCAAATTTGAAAAGGAGCAAGGTTTGGTCTTTCCAATTTCAATTTCTCCAACACTTCCTGAATCATTTTGTAATTCAACTCACGTCTGCGGTAGGGTTGCGAATAGAAAATCTGCAATGCTGTGATTTCGTATTGATGTTGTGCAATCCAAGCTTTAAAATCTGCCACAAGGATTTCTGCTTTTTCTTTGCTATCCGTTGCCCAGCCCTTATTCAGTAAAGTATCGGGATTTGTTATGTCAATGGTTTGCTCGTGTGCCCTGCGAACATTTTCTATGTATTCTCTTAAATCGGAACTGTGAAATACTTCCGCTGCTTTTTCTTTCAGTTCATCATGCAGTTTATTAAACGCTTCTTCTTTTGCCATTGGCGATTCACCTGCCATTTCCTTTTCCACTTTGGCTTTCAAATCGTCCAACACATCAGGATTGTAGGCTTGCAGCAATTCATTTACAACCTGCTTGATGGATTTGCCTTCTGCTTTTTCGCTGAATTGTTGCTTTTCCTGTTCGGTAACTTGCTTTTCTAATCTTGATAAACGATTTGCTAATGATGAAAACAAATCTTCATCACGATTTCCAACGGCAACAGCACCCAATAAATCCTTTAAAGGAACCCCTGGCTTTTTCTCTAATGGTCGGCTGTCGCTTTTTATACTTTTGGTTACACCAACGGCATCCACAATCACAAAGTGGTCTTTGGTGTTTTTGGCTGTCGGTGTTACTTTGCGTAAATCATCAAGAGTGATAATTCTCGTGCCCCTGCCTTTCATTTGCTCGAAGTAGTTTCTGCTTCTTACATCTCGCATAAAAAGCAAACACTCCAACGGTTTTACATCTGTTCCGGTGGCAATCATGTCAACCGTCACCGCTATTCTTGGAAAATAGTCATTTCGGAATTGTGCTAAAACAGATTTTGGATCTTCGTCTTTGTTTCGGTAAGTTATCTTTTTGCAGAAACTGTTGCCTTCCCCAAATTCTTCTCTTACAATGTTGATGATGTCATCAGCATGAGAATCTGTTTTAGCAAAGATTAAAGTTTTCGGAATTTCAAATTCTCCGTTTTCTGTGTATCGGTCAGGAAACATCTCAGGCAAATGCTCTTTGAATGTTTTAATGATGAGCCTGATTTGGTTCGGATTTACAATGTCTTTATCAAGTTGATTGGCAGTGTAGTTTTCGTTTTCGTCTTGCAGTTCCCAACGCTTTTTTCGAGATAGCTTTTCTCTGCGTTCTACATATTCACCTTTCCAGATAGTTCCGCCTTGTTGTGTGATTCGCGTTTCAATCAGAAACACATCAAAGCCGACATTTACACCATCTGCAATGGCTTGTTCGTGGGTGTATTCACTCACAATGTTTTGATTGAAATAACCAAAGGTTCTGTTGTCGGGTGTTGCTGTTAAGCCAATCTGAAAAGCATCATAGTATTGTAACACTTGCATCCATAAGTTGTAAATACTTCGGTGACATTCGTCAATTACAATGAAGTCGAAAAATTCAATCGGCAACTTTTCATTGTAAACAACCGGCATTGGTTCTTTAGGTGCTCCCGATAGCCACCGGGATTCATTTGGGTTTTCTTCTTCGGCTGTTTCTTCTAATTCAGTTCCTTTCAGAATAGAATAAAGTCGCTGAATAGTGCTGATATAAACGTGATTGTCGGTAGGCACATAGCTTGATTTTAAGCGATGCACGCCATACAATTCAGTAAATTTTCTGTTGTCGTCATTTGGCAGAAAAGACATGAACTCTTGTTCTGCTTGTTCTCCAAGGTTCTTGGTGTCCACCAAAAACAAAATGCGTTTTGCTTCTGTATATTTCAGCAAACGATAAATGAAAGAAATGGCAGTAAAGGTTTTGCCTGAACCTGTTGCCATTTGAATTAGAGCCTTTGGCTTAAATTCTTTGAAAGAACTTTCCAGTTTTGTAATGGCGTTTATTTGGCAATCTCTTAAACCTTCGGTTTGCAAAACAGGAATGTCCAGCAAACTTGCCCGAAGTGATTTTTCGGTTTTCAGCCAAGTCCTGAATGTTTCCGGTCTGTGAAAAGTAAAAACTGGTCTTGAACGTGGTTTTGGGTCTCGAAAGTCTGTGAACCTTGTTACATCACCTGTGCTTTCATATACAAAAGGCAAAGGGTCGTTATTCAGATATTTTAGTTTGCTGTTAGCGTATTCGTTTGATTGTTCTTCAACAGTTGTTAGTCGGTGTCCTTCTTCTTCTCGTTTAGCTTCAATAACACCAACAGGCTTTTTATCAATGAATAAAACGTAATCTGTTTCTTTTCCGTCTTGTGTCAAATAGTAGCGAACCACCACACCAATAGCTGCATTCAGGTTTATCTTGTCTTTGTCCTGAATAACCCAGCCGCTCCGTATAAGTGCGGAGTCAATGTTATCTCTTGCTATTTGTTCCGGGTCTTGATTCACTTTTACATAAATATTTACAATTTTTAGTCGGTTAAAATAAGCAAAGAAAGCCTAAATTAAAATATAATACACTTTCGGGCATAGTTGCGAGACCGGTTCTTTTGCTCCTGCCATTGTTTCGCCTTTAGAACAGCGACAAAGCCAAATGCTCCTCCAAACATTAGGGATAAGCCGACAAAATATAAACATACTTCGTGTGGTATGGGAAAATTACACTCAATTGAATCAGAAATAAGTGTCACTTTGTCCACTGCCTTAATGTTGTATCATTTGTAGTCAGTACCACCAGCTAAAACGATATTATTTATTCACTGTCATGTTTCCCATATATTGCAATGAATTTAAATTACTTTTAATATTAGATAAAGCTTTCACCTAACAACAAATTATACCAAACAACTCCCCTACCCCTTCAAAAACTTATTAGCAGCCTCTTCTTTAAATCTCGCATTTTTGCCGTCCCAGTTTAGGGTTTGCCCCGGAAACTGTGCCGCAATCACACCCAGAAGAATCACCTCGGTAAGTTTTGCAGAATAGCTGAAGGGCGCACTGCATTTGGCTTTGCCCAGGCAGGCATCAATAAACTCATGGTAATGCTTATCGCCTTCCACGTCATAACTTACAGTGGGTTTTCCCGCTTCGCCATTCGGGTCAAATTTGGGAATATCTATTGTTTGATAGGCGCCATTAACAATCAATCTTGGCAACTGCATAAAGTGCGGCAGCAATAAACGCCTGCCATCTTCGCCAATAAACATAGCTCCCTGATCGGGCAATGCGTCTCCCTTTGGTAGTTTTAATTCATCCTGCGGAGCCGGTGCGCCCTTTCCATCGTACCAAACCCATTCCAGCGTATCGGTGGTGTAAGGTGTACCCGGAAAAACATACTGCACGTGATTTTTTTCGGGATGGCCAAATCCGTTGGGCTTGCGGCAATCATTTTTTACGGTAAGCGGCACACTTAGTTGCAGTGCATTGTAGGGCGTGTCAAAGATATGTACACCCATATCTCCTAATGTACCACAGCCATAGTCCACACATTTTCTCCAGTTGCCCGGATGGTAATATCCTTTTTTATAGGGTCTTTTTTTGCCTCCGGCTATCCACATATCCCAGTTTAATCCTTCTGGAACAGGATCGGCGCCCTCCGGAGCAGGGCCGTCATAACCCCATACTTTTGGCGACCAGGCAATTACTTTTTTCACTTTACCAATAATACCGCCTCTGATGAGGATGGAAGCCAGCTTGTAGTCATAAAAAGAATGAACCTGAATACCCATCTGGGTAATCAGTTTTTTTCTGGCAGCCACTGCATCCATCTCGCGCGACTCAGAAATGTAATGCGTTAAGGGTTTTTGGCAATACACATTTTTATTCATATTCATTGCCGCTAATGAAATGGGCGCATGGGTATGGTCTGTGGTGGACACTACTACTGCGTCAATCTTTTTGCCCATTTTTTTAAATAACTGACGATAATCCTGAAATACTTTTGCCTTTGGAAATTTATCTTTTATCTTATCCACTAAGCTGAGGTCCACATCGCAGAGGGCTACTACCTCCACTGCCGAATGGGAGGCCATCGAATGGAGGTCTGATACGCCCATCATACCCAGGCCAATCTGGGCTATCCTTACTTTTTTACCGGCGGCTAATGTTGCTACGGAAGCCGGCAGAAAGAAAGCCATTGATCCGGCGGCAGCTGTTTTTAAAAAATGTCTTCTTTTCATTAAATCTTTTTTAGAATGATTATTGTTTCAGTTAAATTTTTCGATTTCGGAAAATAATTATCGCGAACAGCCAAAGTTATTCAATATTTTTTAAAAGATTCTATTAAATACCGAAAATCAATGACTGAAATGCAGGTCTTTCAAATCCTGCTAAAAAACCCTTCAATTTGTTAATTTTCCTCATGTTTCGGTGTATTATGGTACATTTGCGGCTAAAATTTCAGGAATGCCTTTTTATCATTTATTTGTAATTTATTTGATACAGATTTTATTGGTGTGGTTGCCGTCCTTTGGACTTGCTTCATTATTTAAAAAAGCAGGAGAAGCTTCATGGAAGGCCTATATCCCTTTTTATAATACCTGGGTGATGCAACAGATTGCTCAAAGGCCGAAACATTGGGTATTTTGGCAGTTTATTCCTGTGGTAGGCTGGTTTATTACGCCCGGTATTTTTATCGAGTTTGCAAAAGTCTTTTGTCGTTTTTCCTTTTTGGATCATACCGCCGCTTCGTTGTTTGCGCCTTTCTATTTCCCTTGGCTGGCCAATAATAAAGATGCAAGATTCATCGGCCCCGAAGGTGTGAAAAAACACAGCAAGCCATCCTGGAGAGAGTGGATAGATGCGGCTATTTTTGCTATTATTGCTGCTACGCTGATTAGAACTTTTATATTTGAAGCTTATGTTATTCCTTCCAGCTCGATGGAAAAAACATTGCTCATCAATGATTATCTGTTTGTAAGCAAGTTCAGCTATGGTCCAAGAATTCCTAATACGCCATTATCTATTCCGTTCATTCATAATTACACGCCATTTGGCAATAAATCATATACCAAATTAATAGAACTCCCCTACATGCGTTGGTTTGCATCGCCCGTAAAACGATACGACTGCGTAGTGTTTAATTTTCCTGACGGGGACACGGTTATTCACGCTCCGGGTTTTGAGTCTGCCAATCCTTATTATGACATAAAACGAAGAGCAGCAATGGGTTCTGCAAGCGATCAGGAGGTGATTAATAACCCTGATGTGTATCCGGTGGTAGCGCATCCCGTTGACAAAACAGACAACTATATCAAGCGCTGCATGGGTGTTGCCGGCGATTCTTTAAAAGTAGTAAACGGCATTGTTTTTATCAATAATAAAGAAGCATACATCCCGCCACACTCGGCAACATTTTACAATTTTACTACCAAAAATAATACCCCGCTGGATGCAGATTACCTGAGAGAAGCAGGCATAAAATTGAATTTGGAAAGTGCCGGTGCAGATTTTTCGGTTTATAATAATAATATCTATCAGGCTAACCTGACTTTAAGCGAAGTGGAAATTTTGAAGAAATTACCGGTGGTAGATGCCGCCAGTGTTACAAAAGATATTTATCCTGCAGACGGCCTTATAAGCACTGCCATGTTTCCTTATTATGACACGCTGCACAAGTGGTCGCCCGACAACTATGGGCCTGTTTGGATTCCCAAAAAAGGAGCTACCATTTCGCTCAATGCCGAAAATTTGCCCATGTATAAAAGATGCATTGAGAGCTATGAAAACAATAAACTGGAAATGAAGGGTGGAAAAATACTAATCAATGATAAGGAAACAAATTCCTACACTTTTAAGATGGATTATTACTGGATGATGGGCGACAATCGCCATAAGTCGCAGGACAGCCGTTTTTGGGGATTTGTGCCCGAAAGCCATATTGTGGGCAAAGCAGCGCTCATCTGGTTCAGTTGGGAAAACGGTCCGCGCTGGAAGCGCCTGTTCAACACTATAAAATAAAACTCATTAACTTTGTATGCCCCTTTCTGCACAGAGAGGGGCATTGTTGTCTAAATTTAAAAATCATGAAAGAACGCAAATTTCAGTTTTCATATAAAATTCTGAAGGATATCGGAGAGCTGAACGAAAACGATGCAGCCCTTTTACAACAGGCACGCAAAGTAACCAAAAAGGCCTATGCGCCTTACTCAAGATTTAATGTAGCCTGTGCTGCAAAACTTGAAAACGGACGAACCGTAATTGGCACCAACCAGGAAAATGCATCTTATCCCGTAGGTATTTGTGCCGAAAGGGCTTTACTGGCAACGGTGGGCACACAATATACTGATGAACCGATTGAAACTCTGGCGATATCCTATCACGCGCTTGATGGTGAAAGCAACCATCCCATTTCGCCCTGCGGCATGTGCAGGCAGGCATTGACAGAATATGAAAAAAGGACAGGTAAACCTATCCGGCTGATTCTCTCAGGAATGGAAGGAGATATTTATATCGTCAACAGCGCCAAGGACTTGCTGCCATTGGCGTTTAGCAATGAGGATTTATGGAAAGACGAATAAAATTTCTATTTGGCAGGAGTAATAACAATTTTTCTGAACTCTATCGCCCCGTGGTCTCCCTGAATATAAATGGGTCCCGGTTCGGCTTCTTTGCTGTCCAAAGCGCCGCCTGTGATACCCGGAATCTCCTGATTGCTGATTACCGTCTTACCATTAACCACCACCGTTACCATTCTGCCAATTAAGGTAATATCAAAAGTATTCCACTGATCGGGGCCGTTTGTAACAATTTCGCTGGCGGGTAAAAAGCCATATACGCCGCTAAACAATACGCTATTTGGATGTGCATCCTTAGGACTGTCTTCTATCTGCACCTCATAGCGGCCTCTCAGGTAAATGCCACTATTGCTTTTGGGCGGATATTTGAACTCGGCATGTAGCTTAAAATCATTAAATTTTTGAACAGATACTAAATTGGCGCCTGCACCGGTGTTTTTCAATATACCATTTTCCACTTTCCATTTATTATTTCCTTTGGCCAACCATCCGTCTAAGTTTTTACCGTTAAATAAATTTATGGCTTTTCCCCATACAATTTTATTAGTTCTTTTCAGCAATGGCGCTCTTTCACCTGTAAAGCTGTATTTTTTGCCGTCCACATCAGTTATCACGCCTTTTATAGCATCTTTACCTACAAGTTCTCCATTGAGAACCAGGTCGTTATCACTGTTTTCCCATTGTGCGGGAATAGCAAAATTAAATTTGCCATTATTGAAATTTACTTTTGAGATGGGCCTTGCACTTCCGCCTGTAGCCACAAAATAGCCCACTAATGTTTTAAAACCTGATAGTTTCACCTCCAGCCACGAGGGGGCATTATTGGCGCCTGCATCTAATGTAATATCCCATCGGCCTATCAAATCATTTGCTTCAAGAACATTATTATAGTGGTTTGCATAATTAATATTTGTTTCGGATGCTGCGAAACCTGAAACTGAAAAAACGAGTATCAAAACCAATAAAAAGAATTTGTTCATAATAAAAATATTTGTATCTATCTTAAATAAAAAAAAATCGTTGCTACCTGAATTCTATTTGCCATTAAGTTCCAGTTTTTTGTCGGCTCTGTTTTCGGCTTTTAATTCAGTGTTTTTGTTATTCCTTTCGTGCGCTCCCTGCATATTCAGTTTGCCATTATATTTGCCACCGGCTTCTATTTCTACTACATCTACATTGATATCGCCGTTTACTTCGCCGGAAGCTTTTAAGTGCAATGCTGCGGCATGAATCGTTCCATTCAGTTTTCCATAAATTACAATATCGTTTGCCTTTAAATTTCCCCTTACCGAGGATTTTTCACCCAGAATTACTCCTTTGGTTACGGTTACATTGCCTTCTACCATTCCGTCAATGCGAATAGCAGTATCGCCCGAAATATCCCCTGTAATTTTAATATCGGCGCCAATAATTGTTGAAATGGGCTGTTGTTCAAGTTCTATGGCAGACTTGTTCTTAAATTTTTTAAACACGTTAGAATTTTTACCTTGTAAAATTATGGTTTTATAACTTCAAAAAGTGCTCCGGATTAATTTTTGTGCCATTTCTTATTATTTCATAGTGCAAATGAGGGCCGGTGCTTCTACCGGTACTACCAATATGACCAATTTTTTCACCGGTTTTTATCTTTTGGCCTTCTCGTACCAATATTCTGGAAAGATGCCCATAAAGTGTTTCAAAGCCATTGGAATGTTCCAAAACGATACAATTTCCATAGCCGCCTTTTACGCCGGCAAAGCTTACCACTCCATCAGCAGTGCTTTTTACAGGTTCGCCTGTATTTCCTCTGAAATCAATTCCGAAATGAGACTCGGTACCCATCCCCGAAAAAGGATTGTGCCTGTATCCAAAATTGGAAGTTTGTTCGCCATCAGACGGAACACCCATTGGGGTAAATTTCACTTTTTCTTTAATATTTTCAAGATAGTTTTCATAATAATCCGCTACAAGATTAGCATCTTCAATTTCAAAACCTTCTTCACCGCCAACATCCACTTTTTTCAGCTCGCCCAAACCTCTTTGTTCAAGATATTGATTAATTTCAATTAGACTGGAATCAATGGAAAGAAATGATTTTTTCAGCCGGTTTACATCCACAGCTTTAGTTACCACCTTGAATTTTTCATCAGCTTTGGCTAATTTCTCTTTATAATACTGATCTGTTCTGGAAAAAACCATCCAGGCAATTATCCCGATAAGAACAATTATTGTAGCTGCAAAGCCCAGAAGAAACCGTTTCCAGTTGCGCAACAAAGTTGTTGGAACCTGAACCGGTTTATTTTCCTTGCTATCAGTGTTAATAAATATAACCGAAGTCTTTTTTCTCAGCATAAAAATTTGAATAAATTGCAAATCACAGTATTACAAACGTGAAAATTTAAAAAATATTGTATGCAGATGCTTAGATTTTTAAAAAAATTGTAAAAAAGTCTTTTAATCCCAACTCCTTGCCAATTCTACTCCAATTTTACCGTCAAAACCTTCAATAGGCGCGGTAATTTTATATATATTTATTTTAATATTTTTTACCAGAGGATACGTTTTCTTAATTCTTTCTGCTGTTTCAGTTAAAAAAGTCTCCAAAAGCAGGCGTGGTTGCGTCATTTCACACTTTATCAATGCGTATATTTCTGCATAATTGATGGTCTGAGAAATGTCTTCTATTACAACCGATTCATTATCAATACTTAAGGTACAGTTTACTTCAAACTCATTGCCTACCTTTTTCTCCAGGTCAAAAAGACCGTGATAGGCAAAAAATCTGAGTTTCTCGAGCCGGATAGTGAGCATGAGGATAATGATTATTAAATGCTAAATATGAATAATAACCGGATATCAAATACCCGGTTATATTGAAAATACAATTTAGCGAAAGGTATGTTCACTCCGAAAGCTTTGGACTTTTAAAACTAATGAATAATTTGCCTCAGTTTCAGTGATTAAAACTACAATATTTGGAAATTCGCTCACTCAATTTGCCCAACTATCCCCTTCCAACACAGTTTTTTCCCTTGTAATTGCAGGGCTATCAGGATTAATGAAGTCCTTTTGCTCCCAAATATCTTTCAGCATCTAAGGCAGCCATACAGCCACTTCCGGCGGCAGTAACCGCCTGACGGTAGGTTTTATCCTGCACATCACCTGCTGCAAAAACACCTTCTACATTAGTTTTTGATGTTCCAGGCGTGGTGATGATATAACCGGTTTCATCCATTTCAAGATAATCTTTAAAAATTTCTGAATTGGGCTGATGACCAATGGCCACAAAGAAGCCACCAACCGGAATTTCTTCGGTTTCATTGGTTTTTACATTTTTGATTCGCACGCCTGTTACATTTTTTTCACCCAGAATTTCTTCAGTAACCGAGTCGAAATGAACTTTGATATTAGGACTGTTGAAAACCCTGTCCTGCATAATCTTACTGGCGCGCATCTCATTTCGGCGAACAATCATGTGTACATTGGTGCAAAGTTTTGACAAATACAATGCCTCTTCTGCAGCCGTATCGCCCGCACCCACAATGGCTACCTCCCTGCCACGGAAAAAGAATCCATCGCATACGGCACAAGCGCTCACACCAAATCCATTCAGACGCTCCTCACTTTCTATTCCCAACCATTTGGCAGATGCTCCGGTGGAAATTATTACAGCATTTGCCTCAATCAGCTTTTCATCATCAATCCAAACCTTATGTGGATGACCCGAAAAATCAACTTTTGTAGCAATTCCATAGCGGATATCGGCACCCATTCTTTTTGCCTGAGCTTCAAAATCCATCATAATTTCAGGACCGGTCTTGCCTTCAGGATAACCGGGATAGTTCTCTACTTCAGTAGTAATGGTCAACTGCCCTCCGGGCTGAATTCCCTGATATAAAACCGGTTTCAGGTTAGCCCTTGCCGCATAAATAGCTGCTGTATATCCTGCAGGACCCGAACCGATAATCAAACACTGTACTTTTTCTGATGCTGTATCTGTCATAACATTAAATTTTGAAGAATTGCAAAGGTAAAATTAAAAACTTTAATAATTGATAATAGTGATAAGTGATACAGTTATTTTTGGTTTTGCTATTTATGGAAAGCTGTGACAGGAGAAGGCGAGGTTGGGGTTGAGATTGAGGTTAAGGTTAAGTTTAAGGTTGAGATTGAGGTTGAGATTGAGATTGAGGTTGAGGTTGAGATTAAGATTAAGATTAAGATTAAGATTAAGATTAAGGTTAAGGGTGAGGTTGAGGTTGAGATTGAGATTTAGGTTGAGGTGGGAAAAACATTACACTGATTTTGATTTTGATACTAAACGTATGAAAATCAATATCAAAAAAGATAAAATTGCCGGCAAAGCGATAAACAGCATACCTAACCCAGGTGTGTTTTTACCGGTTTTAGGATTATAGTTGTAGCAGGAGAACAGGTTACTTTGTGCCGGCAAGCGATAAGTTGGAGAAAAAACATTATTTATACTGTTAATCAAGAGGCCAATATCTTTGCTGTTTCGCAGACCCAGCAGTTTTTTGGTAACAAATCCCTGAGAATTGACACCAACCAGAAGCGCATCATGATCAAACTGCAAGGTTTTTTCATCCCAAACAGGGTTGAAATTTACTGATGAAATAAGACGGGAGATACTATCGGTAACAGCAAACTCCCAGTTGCCTTCATGCTGCAGATTGAAACGGGTAGCCATATTTTCCATATCTTTCACAGAATCGCGCGGGTCAAAACTAACCACTAATACATTATATTTTTTATTGGCAATATTGGGTGCAAATTGTAAACTTTCCTTTAATTGAATTATAAGCGGTGTACAAATTCCCGAACATCTTGTAAAAACGAAAGCTACTACTAATGGGTTTTGCGCAGCCAACTGATGTATTGAAACATGCGCTCCGCTAATGATTTGTAATGGTGCATTATAAATCACTTCATTAATGTTCGCCTCCTCCTGCCAACCTACGGCAGGTTGGGCTACTGCATCTTCAATGAAGGAGCAGACAAAAATCAAGAACGTTGTAAGACCATATTTAAGCATCTTTTAAAAATACTCGAAAAGAAAAGTAAAATGGCTATCAGATAAACCGTAGCAAATACCGCTCCTAAGGTAGCTAATAATTTTGCAGAGGTAAACTCAACCGGATAACTACTGTATCTTCTGGGAATGGATTCTGCACCTGCCACATAAAAAGCTGCCAGAAAGCCTATTCCGCCCAGCAATAAGAATGAAAGTTTGAGCGAAGAAAGCCTCTCCTGCCCCTTCCTTTTGGAATATTCCACAGAAAACCAATGAAAAAAGCCAAGGCTAAACAATACATTACCCATTGCATTGTAAGAATGAAAGTGGGCAGGAACCCAAAGCGTATTATGCAGTAAGAAGTTATTTGATATAGTAGCATCAATAACGGCGCCTACCCCACCTATTACCCAGCCCGCTATTCCGATAAAGAATAAAAGATTAGACAATGACCACTTTATTTTGGTACGATATACGGCCACAATTACACTGAAAACAGTTACACCGGCCGAAGGTAAACTGGCAAGGTAAGAAGCAAGCTGACCAACAATTTGCAAACCTTGTGGTTGCACAAAGTCCATATATAAATGGTGGAAAAATGCCAGCAGTACAAAAAACAGGGTGAGGTTCCAGGCAATGGCTACATACCAGGTGGTTTTCCACTTTGGTCTGCCACTGATTTCGGGAAACAGTTCGTAAATAATAGCTAACCCCAGATAAAGCATTTCATTGGCAATAGTATGGCCAAAAAAATAAGTAAGGTTTTTAATCAGCAAAGCATCATTTACAAAAGTGCCATGTGAATAATACTCCGCAAAAAGCAACACCAGCAAAACCACTGCTGCAATAAGGCAGGTAAGAACTCCTAACAGGCTGACCATCGAAATCAATACAAAAGGTGGTGTTTCCACTTCCGGATTCTTATTTCTGAAATGCTGCCAGGCAAAAACCTGTGAAATCGAATATTTTTTCAACAATGCGGCCATCAGGCTTAGCACCCATACCAGCCATCCCACACCTAATACTGCCAATGCCCATAGGAACATAGGAGTAGCCCAAGCGCTCCAGGCAATCTTAAATGGGAGCGGATACAAAAATGTCCATCCGGCATGAAAATCACCAATCAAGGTAGATACCCATAGCATCACAACGCCAATCACCGTCATCACGAGTGCAAAGGTATTTGCCCAATAACTGGTTTTTACATATCGCTCCATGATGAAATTAACACCTGCCATACCTGCTACAAACCAAATCCCAATCATCGTAATACCATGTACCGTCATGTCGGCATAAAAGGTGCCGGGCTCCAAATGAACTGCACCACCCTGATTAAGACGCATAATAATGCCTAAAATGATACTGAGTACAAACAATACCAACACTGCAAGTATCCAAATAGCCGTATTCTTTTTAATTCCTTTTGCTTCCATAATCATATTATTTTACAGTGAAGGTTGTTTGCATTACCTGATGAGCCATACCGCAATATTCTAAACAATGAACCGTATAAGTACCCGGCTCTTTAAATTTCCAACGCAGTACATTTACATATCCCGGCATCGCCTGAGTTTGTGCCACAATCTGCTTGGAAGGGCTGTAAATTGCAAATCCATGATTTACGTCTAAACTGGTAACCCTGAATTCCACCAACTGATTTACAGGAAGTTCAATAGTCATTTCGCCTTCGGGCTTATCGGGGTTAATAGCTTTATAAGACATTGTAAAGAAGAACTGGCCTGCTGCCACATGCACCACTTTTGCCGGTTGTTCTTTTGCAAAAAGATAGTAAGGAGAGCGCGGGATTGTGATAAATGCAAAAATGCCAAGGCAAACAAATAAGATAAGCAGAAACCAAAATCTTTTTTGTAGGGGGTTTGCCATCCCTTTTAATTCATCATCCGACTTCGCAGATGACAGATACACAATGATAAAGACCAGCGCTATTACAGCAGCCAGTACTAAAAAGAGCAATAAGAGTGCGTATTGCATATAACTGATTTTTAGCTTAATTAATCGTTTGCAGGTTTTAGTTGTTTAAAAAAACAGGGCAAACCTAATAGCCCTACGGTTTGTTGAATCAGATGCTTAAAGTTATTGTTTTTTTTCATTAAACAATAAAATTAATTTTTATATTCTTTTTAATATTCAAATAAAAAGTAATAAATTTGAAGGAGCGAACATAAGTTCTCGGCTTTAAACCAATTTTTATGACGGAAAACATCTATTTGAATATTGCCATCGGGTTGATTTTTATCTACCTTATTTATAGCATTTTTGTAACAACCATCGTGGAACTAATAGCATCTGTTTTGGCCCATCGCCACCGCATGCTGGAACGGGCGCTGGAGCAAATGCTGGATGGAAAAAGCATCAGCTATTACTGGTGGGATAAGATAATTAATTTTATTAGCTTCCTGTTCTACTATAGGAAATTTAAGAAAAAAAATACAAACCTTATTTATAATCCACAAGCAGGTTTTACAAACGGCTTTATGGACAAGCAAAATTTTTTAATACGATCAAACAAACAATTTTCTGCTGCAAAAACTTTGTCCTTTGAAACAATTAAAAACACTAAAGAGCCTTACCGTGTCAAACTTAATAAGAAAGCTAAATTATTTGCTGCTTGTTTTACTGAGCATCCTTTATACCGGCGATCAGCAGAACAAACGCTTCTTTACAAAAAACCGGCTTATATAAGCGAAAAAACATTCTCGGACATATTTATTAATGTACTCTCTCTGTATTCCACCGAAAACGTGAAACTTTTTAACCTGAAAGACAACATAAATAAAAACTCATTTTTTAAGGATGCCGGAATGAATGAAGCGTTAAGGCAAATCTTACTTCAATTTATCAGTCAGTCAGGTAACAGTATGGATGAATTTAAAAAGAAGTTGGAAGAATGGTTTTCCGATACCATGAAAAGGGTTACAGGATGGTATAAAAAACAGGTTGCCTATATTACATTTCTTATTGCTTTTGTTTTTTCTTGCCTGCTAAATGCCGATACTATAAAAATGGCAAACACACTTTCCATAGATAAAGCGGCAAGAGAAACCTTAGTGCAAATGGCTATAAAACACTCAAAAGACACTACCATTCTCCATAAAAACAGCCCGAATTTTGCAGATACTACCATCACCATCAGCGGAGCTTCGCATATTCTTGACTCGGTCTATAAAGCGGACATCGCCCAAATAAATAAGACACTGGCTATCGGATGGGATTCGGCTATTCTAAACCATAATCTGGACGGAACAGGCTACCTTACAAAAAAAATAAACGAGTCTCCTGCAGCCTTACAAACAGTAAATATTTTCAAAAATGTATTTTTCAATGGAAAGGTATTTTTGGGCATATTACTTACCACTATTGCCATTTCTATGGGCGCTCCATTTTGGTTCGATCTTTTAAACAGGTTTGTCAATTTCAGAATAACAGGCAAAAAGTCCGAAAATGATAATACTCCCCCTAAATAAAATCGCAATATGAATAAAGAAACGTCGGTAAGTCAATATACAAAAGCAGTCGCTCATTTGGTAACCTTTCTTAATGAGTTATTTCCCGAAAAAAGCCTTAACTTTTCAGATGTACAAGATAATATTAAATGGGATGATGCCAAAAAGAGGCGTCTGTTAGAAAAGTATCATATTAATATTGAAGAACGCCGGCAATATGCAGACATTGTTCAGGAAGGGGGTGGCGTACATGGTATTGCACTTGCCGGCTATACCTATATTTTGGAAAAGATGGGCATTTCTTTTCTAAATAGCGCAGGCACCAGCGCAGGAGCAATAAATACCATGTTGCTGAATTGTGTGTATTCCAAACGGGATGCCATTTTGATGGATAAGAATGAAGAATTTATTGACCGGTGTTATGAAACAAGGTCAGAGAAAATTCTGGATTATTTATCTAAAAAAAATTTGAGCGAATTAGTGGACGGTCATATAACCTGGCAGAATTTTATTCTAAAACTATTTTCAAAAAAAGATAAAGCGCCGTTAATTGATAAAATTAAGCGAAAAGCAAAAGTTGCCGTCTATAGTCTTCTTTTTTCCATTAGCCTGCTTATGATTTCTGCAATTGGCGTTGGCATATCATTAACCGAAAAAACCGAATGGACGGCATGGGTAAATGGTATCCTAATTACCTCGGTAATAGTCATAACCCTTTCATTTGGTTTGATAATAGTAAATGGCATGTCGCTGCGCTTTCTATATTTTAATAGTGAAAAAATGGGAATTAATCCGGGCGAAAATTTTAAGCAGTGGATGATAGATGTAATGAATGATAATGGCATCAGGAATGTTTTGGACCTTCAGAACAAAATGCTCAATGAAAATAAACTTTTTAATCTATCGTATGATGCTTTTATCCCCGGCGTGGGTAGGGTGTCTAAACCCGACAGTATTTTAGATAGTAGCAGAGAAAAATTATCAAATATCACTCAGGAAGTTTCTGATAAAAGTAAAATCAACTTATTGAACCAGGCTGAAGAAAGAGACGAATTAAAAATCGATGCTTTGGCAGGTAATCAGGAAGGCAAAGAAAAAACAGAAACTGTCTCACTTAGAAAAATTGATTCCTCCACAGAAAGTAAAGTATTAAAATACCTGAAAGAAATACAGCCGTCCACAAATTCTATAAATTTTAAAGAGTTAAGCAAAGACTTAATTGATAATCAAACAAAGGGAATAGTAGGTTATTATATTAAAGTAAATGGAGATATTGCAGAAGACCAGCATTATATTGACGAGCTTCTTAATAGAATCATCAGCGGCACTACTGACTTTAATCAGACCAATTGGAAGGATTTAAAAACAATTAATGATAAAATAATTGAATCTGATTTTAATCCATTAAATAACAATCAAAAATTAATAGACCTGTTGGTAACTAAATTTTATTCCTTCACAAAAAAAGTTGTTAATGCCAAAAAGAACAAGTTTACACAACAGCTTGTAGTGGTAGCGGCAGATATTACCAACCAAATAAAAGTCGAATTTCCGGGAATGCACGAATTTTACTGGGGAGATGATTACACCATTTCTCCTGCTGAATACATCCGTGCTTCCATGTCCATCCCGTTTTTTTTCAGCCCGTATAAAATAACCCTTCCCAACTCGCAACTCATCAAAATAAACGAAATCTGGCGAAACAAAATGAACGTCTATAAAAACTTTACCCCTCAAAACAAGGAAGTGCTTTTTGTGGACGGAGGAATGTTGTCCAATTTCCCGATAAATGTATTTTATGACAACATCTCATATTGCATTCCTACCCGCCCAACAATTGGCATAAAACTTGAGTTTGATAGCGATGATTTTTATAAGCAGGTAGATAATGAATTTAAGCTTTCTCTGTCCATGCTTTCTACCATGCGTTTCTTTTATGACAGAGATTTTATGCAAAAGCACAACGATTTTAAGAGAACAGTAAGGAGTGTAGATACCGGCAGTATCAGTTGGCTCAATTTTAATCCCACAGAAAATGAAAAACTGGAATTATTTTACAGAGGCGCACTGGCTGCCACTATTTTTCTGGCCGGTGAGAATCTAACAAATGTACAAAAAAATGAACTGTTAGAAAAAGCCAAAAAAGATTTTGCAATTGAAGACTTTAAAACCGAAGATTTGGTATATCCTGACATTTTGTTTAATTGGGAAAATTATAAATTCGAAAGGGCAATGGCCGAAATCTATAAAAACCTTAGCCCCAAACTAAAAGAAAAATCCAGTTTTATCCGTTAATAAAGATTTTATGTTTGCAATACATTCCGAAAACAATAATCTGCAAATTTATATTGCCAATTTTGATCAAATACTGCTATGGGCAGGCATTTTGTTTTTTTTGGCCACAGCCTTAACCGGCAGTTATTTGTGGTCATTCTCCAAAAATTTTTATTACAACGAAGTTGGCGCCAATAAGAACGAAAGCCTTCCAAAAAAGTTTTCTATTCTTGAAATTCAACTCCCTTTTAGAAAAACATATTTTGAAAAAATATTACAAAATTTATCATCCAAAACAAATCAAATCATTTTAAAATCCTTACAAGCCGATTATTTCTTTATGCCGTTTGCTTATGGTATGTTATTGTTTTTTTTATGGTATTTTTTGGTAAAATCTAATAATTGGGATTTATTGGGGATTAAATACTTGCTTAACAGAACCCTGAACCTGATCTGGTATTTCCCTTTGGTGGCTTATTTATTGGATGTTTTTGAAAATCAATTTATCAAAAAGTTACTTATCAGGATGGAGGTTCTCAAAAAGGAAAAAGCAATTGGGAAAGAAGAAAAAGAAGAAAAAGAAGCGGCAATAAAAAAGAGTATCGGCATATTTCGCTTCAGGATATTGATTGTTTCATGCTTAAAATGGCTGTTGGTTTTTGTTTCTACTATTTTAATTGTAACATGCCTTTTTGTTCAACTATTTTTTTGATTGCAGCCTCTATTAAAAAAAAGATTTTTAACTATTGCTATTCATATCATCTTTATCACCTTTTTAAATTTCATTTAAAACAATTGAAACGAAAGATTGGCAATCAGACCTGAATGTTTCATTCTTTAAGAACAATTATCTGTAAATTTGCAGTTACTAATTTTTTGGCAAAATGATTATTGATTTCAGATCGGATACGGTTACTAAACCAACAACTGCCATGCTCGATGCCATGATGTATGCCGAGGTGGGCGATGATGTTTTTGAAGAAGACCCTTCGGTAAATCAACTCCAGAGGCTGGCAGCCGATATGTTTGGAATGGAAGACGCTTTGTTCTGCAGTAGCGGCACTCAAACCAATCAGATTGCCATCAAATGCCACACTCAACCGGGTGATGAGGTTATTTGCGATGCTGATGCACACATTTACCAGTATGAAGCAGGAGGTATTGCATTTAATGCAGGCTGCTCCGTAAAACTATTACAGGGGAACAGGGGAAGAATTAATGCACAACAGGTATCGGAAGCGATTAATGCCGATGATGTACACAAACCTCACTCAAGTTTAGTGTGTGTGGAAAATACAAGCAATCGTGGTGGTGGCAGTTGTTATGATTTTCCAGAGTTGGAAAAAATCAGACAGGTATGTAACGACCATCAATTAGCTTTTCATATTGACGGCGCCAGATTGTTTAATGCGATTATTGCAAAAGGAGAATCTCCAATTCAATACGGGAGTCTTTTCGACAGTATTTCAATTTGTCTATCCAAAAGTTTAGGTTGCCCGGTAGGCAGTCTTTTGATTGGCAATAAAGATTTTATAAAAAAAGCCCGAAGAATCAGAAAAGTGTTTGGAGGTGGAATGCGCCAGGCAGGTTTTTTGGCAGCAGCCGGAATCTATGCTTTGAACAATAATATAACGCGATTAAAACAGGATCATTCGCATGCCACACAGATCGCCGAAGCGCTCAGTCAGAAATCTTTTGTGAGGCAAATACTACCTGTTGAAACAAATATCATTATATTTGAAACTAATGGCATTTCCGCACCTGCTTTAGTAGAAAAGTTTAAAGCAGAAAATATATTATGGTATGCTATTGCTCCAAACAGAGTGAGGTTAGTGCTGCATTTGGACATTACGGCATCAATGGTAGAAAAAACAATTGAAGTAATAAATAAATTCTAAAAAGACTATAAACGTTTAACCCAATAAATTTAATTTCAGATTATGTTACCAACAGTAAACCCTACAAAAACAAAGGCATGGAAACAGTTACAGAAACATGCTGCACAGATGGAAAATGTTTCAATGAGGCAATTGTTTGCAGAAGACCCCAAACGAGCTGATAAATTGTCGCTGGTAAAAGGAGACATTCATTTTGATTTTGCAAAAAACAGAATTACCGGAGATACACTATCACTGCTCATCAACCTGGCAAAGGAGACAAAAGTAAAAGAAGCAATTTCCGCCATGTTTTCGGGGAAAATGATTAACGAAACCGAAAAAAGATCGGTATTGCATATTGCATTGCGCAATTTTGGTAAAACTGCAATTAAGAGTGAAGGGAAAGACGTAATGCCAGATGTTAGAAAAGTTCAAAACAAAATGAAAGCCTTTTGTAAATCCATACACGAAGGAAATCATTTAGGTTATACCGGTAAGAAAATTAAAAGCATCGTAAATATTGGTATTGGCGGCAGCGACCTTGGCCCTCTGATGGTTACAGAGGCATTGAAACCCTATAAAATAAAAGATATCGAAGCATACTTTGTTTCTAATATTGACGGAACGCATATCGTGGAAACACTCAAAAAAGTGAATCCCGAAACCACCCTGTTTTTAATTGCTTCAAAAACCTTCACCACTCAGGAAACAATGACCAACGCCCACACGGCAAGAGAATGGTTCCTGAAGAAAGCAAAAGACGAAAAACATATTGCCAAACACTTTGTTGCGCTAAGTACCAATGAAGTAGAAGTGAAAAAATTTGGTATTGACACAAAGAACATGTTTGAATTCTGGGACTGGGTGGGAGGTCGCTATTCACTTTGGTCTGCCATTGGTCTTTCAATAGCATTGACAATCGGATACGACAATTTTGAAGAATTATTAAGAGGCGCTTATGATACCGATGAGCATTTCAGAAAAACGCCTTTTGAAAAAAACATACCGGTAATCATGGCATTGATTGGTTTGTGGTACACCAATTTCTGGGCTGCCGAGAGTGAAGCCATACTTCCATACGATCAATACATGCATCGGTTCTCTGCTTACTTTCAGCAGGGCAATATGGAAAGCAATGGCAAGAGCGTAAACCGTAACGGTAAGAAAGTAAACTATGCCACCGGCCCTATCATCTGGGGCGAACCGGGCACTAATGGTCAACATGCTTTTTACCAACTCATTCATCAGGGAACGCCGTTGATTCCCTGCGACTTTATAGCTCCAGCACAAAGCCATAATCCAACAGGCGACCATCATGAAAAACTGTTGAGCAATTTCTTTGCCCAAACAGAAGCGTTGATGAACGGCAAAACTCCTGCCGAAGTGAAAGCAGAACTCAAAAAATCGGGGCTGGATAATGCAGCTATCAATAAACTGATGCCTTTCAAAGTATTTGATGGCAATAAGCCGACCAATTCATTTCTGATTAAAAAGATTACACCATTCACCTTGGGGCAGTTAATCGCTATGTACGAGCATAAAATTTTTGTTCAGGGTGTCATCTGGAATATTTTCAGCTTTGACCAATGGGGTGTGGAATTGGGTAAGCAATTGGCCAACAAAATTCTCCCTGAGCTTAAATCAGATGAAGCGGTAACCAGCCACGACAGCAGTACCAATAAGCTGATAAATCTTTACAAAAAAATGAGAAGTTAGAAAGGCGACTTCCGGAAAAATCTTCTTACTTTTTCAAGTGGATGATTTCGGGTGGTTTGTTCCAGTGAGGAGGTACTTCTTCTGATGTTAATACCGGCATGGAAGAAGTAACTCCTCCAAGGAACGGTACTTCATTCAGAAATACCACTTTTTTTATTTTATGAAATCGTATGGAATAGGAGCACATCACACAGGGTTCGTGGGTCGTGTACAAAACACAGTCAGACAAATCATTGGTTTGTAATTGACGTACCGCAGTTCTGATGGCTTCTATTTCTGCATGACAGGTGATATCATTTTTTGCCTTTCCTGCTTCTTCAGCTTCTGCAACTATATGATTATCCTTTACAATTAAAGCGCCCACCGGAGGATTGCCTTTGCTGCCTGCCATCAGGCCAAGTTCCTCGCATCGGTACATCAGTTGCCTATCATTTTCCATTTGAATCATTTTAAAGAATACAATTCGCCTTAGGGTACAATTACAGTTCTGACTCCTGCATCAAACTTTTCAAGTGCATCTAACGTCTTATTGATAGCATCTGCATCTAATGGAATAACACGGCTTACAACGTTTGAAACATCCAGCACTTTATGGGCGGCAAATTCAATCAATGATGGAAGTTCATGCAACAAATGGTCATTGGAGCCAATCAGTTCTACTTCATTGCCCAAAATTTCTTTGTAGGTATCCACCGAAAGTGATTTATCTGTAAGGCCTACTAACACTACTCTTCCCAAAGGGCCAACTGATTGCAGCGCCTGTTTTTGGGTCAGAGGCAAACCAATCAATTCTAATGCCACATCAACGCCTCTGTTGTTTGTTCTATTTTTGATTTCATCTACCGGGTCGCCATCCATTGCATTTACAGGAATAGCGCCATGAGCTGCTGCCAGGTCCAGTTTTTCCTGATTAATATCGACTGCAAATACCATTATTGCACCAAATGCCCTTGCCAACTGCACCGCCGACTGACCCAATCCGCCAATACCATAAACAGCCACTTTATCGCCGGGTTTAATTCGGGCTTTCATCAAGGCGTGAAAGGATGTAGCAGAAGCACACATCAATGTTGCGCCTTGTTCAAAAGGAATTGATTCGGGTAAGATTACTGCATTACGTCCGGGAACGGCAATGTACTCGGCATAGCCGCCATTGGTATGATGGCCAATCATTTTTCCATCAGGGCAAAATTGTTCATTACCCGAAGAGCAATAATGGCACCGACCGCAAGTTAGCAGATAATGCAACGCCACTCTGTCTCCCTCCTTTACATTCGTTACATCGCTGCCGGCTTTTTCAACAATTCCTGCCACCTCATGCCCAAGTGTAAGCGGTGTAAAACTAACCGGAGAAATGCCTGCTCGATAATGTGCGTCTGAGTGGCAAATTCCTGCTGCTTTTACTTTCACTAATATTTCGTCGTCAGTAATTTCAGGAACCGGTATTTCCTGCATTTCTAAAGGTCTGCCAACTCCAACAAAACGTACTGCTTTCATTAATTAAAAAGGTTTTAAAATCATTAACGCAATTACAATCAAAAAAAGAACATTCTCTATCCGTTCGTAAAAAAACAGCTTTCTTGCAAGCTTATAATATTCATCAGGAATGTCTTCACCCGAATGGTTTTTTAATAATCTTTTTATGGGGTTTGACCTGGGCGATAAAATTACCGGACCAAATCCTAATGCAATCAGAAACAAGGTCAGACTGGTTACATACCAACCGGTTCTAAACAGATAAGGATTGATGGAACCCATCGCTAATCCGGTGAGCAATAACAAAGTTCCTCCGACCATCACAAAAATGTGAAGCCTGTTTCTGATGAGATAGGCATGTCTCAACTCTGTCATATTAGTAGCTCTGGTTACGATGTAAATCATCACAAATCCGGGACCCATTCCTAAAATGGCAGAAAATATATGAATCAATAAAAGAATTTTATACCACACCACTGTCGTTTATTCTTGTCAATATCAATCAGTTTTCTTTTGTTCTTTTCAAGATCAGAAGTAAAAGTAAACTGTGATTGATGCAATACGTCGGCTAAAGTATTACAAAATCTTTAATTTTTGGTTACTTTATCTGCTATCAATTTTAAAAGATAAAAAAATAGCTGCTCCAAAAATGAAACAGCTATTTCTAATGAGGTTGTTATTTTTTATTTCGCCGAATCACTTTTGCTCTTTGCGCTGTCGGCTGCTTTTTTTACTTCCGGCTGAAGTTCCTGAACCTTATTTTCATCCTTTTTTAGCGGATCGTAATGCTCTACAATAGCATCTAAAATATGGCCCATCACTTCATTCAATTGCACCTCGCCATCTGCCAGGCCCGCATAGTATTGCGGCTTTTCAATCTGCATATAGCTATAGTATTTTTTCTGCTGGTCTATATCTTTTCTTACAGCTTCAGCTACCTTTCTTGCCAATTCCAGATTGCCGGTTTTATAAATCGCCTCGGTATAAATCAGTCCTGTCTGATTGTGAGCGCTTCTGCGGCTTACCATTCCGTAAGGGAGGTTAGCAGGGTCAATACCTTTTTCTGCTTTTTCAATCAGTTTATTCGCTTCATCCTTTTTACCTGCATCTGCCAGATTACCGGCTGCTTCACCGAAAATACCACGAATATTGAGCAAGTGTCTTCTGTTTTCTTCATCGAAGTAAGTACCCTTTTTGTTGGCGCCGCCAAATTCATATTTTTTGAAGAGGTTGTCAAAAATCACTTTGAGATTATTGTCTCCCAAACCGGTACCGTATCTTACTTCCTTCAACGCTTGTTCATATACCCAGTTATCTTCAAGTGGTTTGGTTTCAATTGGCACTAATCGATAAGCCAGTCCGTCCTTCCGCAAGAAATGACCAAAACCCAGTTCGCCATAAGGCGCCGTGAAATAAATAGGACGTTTCCATTTGTTGGTGGCAATAATATTCAGAATCATCAGATCATTTCTCTGCAATCCACCTTTTGGAATTTCAAAGTTCAACTGGTCTAACACCACATCATCATCATTCACCGTACCATTCGAATGAACCAGGTTTTTATCCACCGGAATTGTAAATTTGCGGATTGGGAAGGATAACGGTCCCGAATCTCGTCCTGTTTCAGGGTCAGGAACAGGTCTTCCCAATACATCCTTCATCACATCATAAAGCGGATAAAAAGCATTGGGATCTATGTTTTGACCGGGCTGAGGCTCAGTTACCCTAATATATTCCCTGTTGTGTCCTTCTATCTGCTCGGGCGACCAGATTACATCCACGCTGTCGGCGTTGTTCACTTTGTATCGCAACTGATTGATATACCAGTCAATACCCAAGAGGCTCTGATTAATCACCCTGATATCCGGGCGCACACCTTCCACTTCCTGTGCATACCAGAGCGGATAGGTATCATTATCTCCGAAGGTAAAAATAATGGCATTAGGCGCACAGCTTTCAAGATAATCTTTTGCCAGATCCGGCGCCAGTGTTTTTTGGCTTCTGTCGTGATCATCCCATTCCTGCTGCGCCATCATTACAGGCACTAACAGGCACAATACTCCTGCAGAAACATTAGCCATCAGCACATTATTACCCTTACCGGCCAGTGCTTTGGTTAAATAGGTAACAGCTAAAAATACAACCATAAAAATAATGGCGGCTATGATACTTGGAATGATAATACCACCAAAGGAATTGTTCAAAGTGCTTAACGCTGTGACCAAGAAGGTAGCCGAAGCTCCGTAAATCAGAACTTTCTGGAAGGTTTCCTTATCTGTCTTTTCAATTGCAAATTTTACAAACGCCACTACAGCCAGCCCGATCCAAATAGCAAAAGCGTAAAACGAACCTACATAAGCATAATCACGCTCACGTGGCTGATTGCCCGGCTGGTTCAGATACATTACAATAGCCATACCCGTAAAGAAGAAAAGCAATCCGGTAACAATAAAGTCCTTTCTATTTCTAACGTATTGATACACAAATCCAAGGATACCCAAAATTAATGGCAAAAGATAGAGTTTATTATTTGCCTTGTTGTGTTTAATGCTATCAGGCATCTTGCTCTGATCACCTAATCTGGCATTATCCAAAACTGAAATACCCGAAATCCAGTTGCCGTCTCTTTTATTTCCAAAGCCCTGAATATCGTTTTGCTTACCCGCAAAGTTCCACATGAAGTAACGCATGTACATCCAACTGGTTTGATAGGTTAAAAACCAGTTTAAATTGTCGCCGTAGCTTGGCGCTCCATATTTAGTTTGGCCAGTATTGGGGTCTCGAGACTGATCTAGTCCTAACCAGTCAGCATAAAACTGAGCATGCCCCTGATCATTGCTGGAATCCCAGATACGTGGAAACAATTGTTTATCGCTGCTCACATATTTTACCTCACGATCTCTTCCAATCGGAATATATTTCTTTTCGCCCTGCACATATTTCATCTTACCATAGGCATAAGGATTGCCGTCCTCGCCAAAATCCACCTCGGCGGCATAATGCGGGCCATAAACCAAAGGAGCGCTTCCGTACTGTTCGCGGCTCAGATAATAAACTAAATTGATGGGGTTATCCACATCATTCATGTCAATTGCCGGATTTGCACTACTGCGAATCATTGATGTCAGGTACATGAAGTATCCCAGCATCATAAACGCGAAACACCACAACGTCAACTTTAATACTTTAAGCGCAACCGGCTTTATAAAATATCCGGCAATGGCCCCTGCTACCATGAGCAAAATAATTTTAAATACTGCTGCGGTAGCAGAAAATGCAAACGGTAAAAAGGCTAATGTAAAAAAGGCAGCCGCCCAAATAATAATTTTATTCTTTGAAACATTTGGCTTGAATGTTAATGCCCAGGCAATAAGCGCTGCTATTAAAATAAAATAAATAGCAAACCCGGAGAAAAACGGCATCCCCAATGTGTTTACAAAAAACACGTCGAACCATCCTGCCGCTTCCATCGAATACTGAATAATGGCGACCTGAACAATTCCGGTGATGGCACAACCAATCAGGAAGGCAATAATACTGCCTTTAAGCGTTGGCTGATACCTGCGATAGTAATAAATCATCACAATGGCAGGTATGGTCAGCAGGTTCAGCAGGTGAACCCCGATGGATAATCCCATCATAAAAAACAGAAACACAATCCATTTGTCGCTTTTGGCTCTGGCAGCTTCATCATTTCCGGCATGTTCATCGGCATGCTCCCACTTGAGCGCCGCCCAAAACACCAATGCCGTAAAAAATGATGATAAAGCATATACCTCGCCTTCCACAGCGCTGTACCAAAACGAATCGGAAAATGTATAAGCTAATGCGCCTACAATGCCGGCAGACATAACGGTGAATATTTGCTGCGACGACAAATCTTCGCCCACACTCACAAACATTTTACGGGCAAAATGGGTAATCGTCCAGAAAAGAAATAAAATAGTTCCGGCACTGGCTGCAGCGCTCATAAAGTTAACGGCATTAGCAGCCGACATCGGATTATTTCCAAAAAGGATAATAAAAAACCGACCCAAAAGGGTAAACATAGGCGCTCCCGGAGGGTGCGGCATACCCATTTTGTAAGCACAGGACACAAACTCTCCGCAATCCCACAATGAACCACGCGCTTCACGCGAAAAGGTATAGGTAATCATAGCAATTAAAAAAACTGCCCATCCTGTGAGATTATTTACTTTTCTGAAATTCATAAAAAAACAAAGCATTAATTTGACGCTTGCAAAAATAGGGATAATGCAGGTTTGATAGGGAATTGTTTATGCAGAAGTGGTTAATATATTAATAAAATACACCCAAAATGAATGAAAAATAAACGGATTTACCGCCTGAAGGGATTGTTGTACCAAACACCATCAATCTCCTGTACAAAAATTTCTATCTGATGATCAAATTTGTTTCGGGTATCATATTGTTGTTTCAGGTTATTTCCATAGAGAAAAGCTGCTGCCTGATACATTTTTACATTAAACCAGCCTTTGTATTCCTTCAGTATATCGTAGCAGTCATTTCCGGTTTGCCGGTTTATCAGCTTCATCAAAATCTCGCCCTGATAAGCCGAAAGATTTTTTACCTGATCGCTAAAATCGCGCTTGAGGTCCTTTTCCTTTGCCTGTATGATTGCTTTACGGGCGCTTCGATTGTCCACTTTTTCAAGTTGTTTTTTGATATCATTGATCGTGATTCCTGCCGCCTTGGCCAGCGGATAGGTTACATATACCGCATTGCGCAACCTTGCCCACTCGGCTTTCACTTTGGCAAGTTCGTAAAGCGACAGGTTTGACAACCAGATATTTTCTTCCTCAACATAGGGCATCATTTTGAAGTCATTGTAATCTGTACCATACCAGATTGCCTGCACCCTCAAACTGTCATTTGGGCCCCAGTCTTTCATTATTTCCTGCATGGTGGGTTTGGGTGGAATGGGGATGGTATCGGTGTTTTGAGCATACAATAGACTAGACGCCAACAAAAGCCTTATATTCCAAAAGGCCACAATACACATATATTTCAGACAGGTTTTCAATACTGCAAAGGTACTATAGGTTAGATGTCTTTTATAACCCCGAAGATGTAAAAGCGCTTTAAAGATTGTTAAAAAATGAACCTAAATTGATGTAGCCTGCTTTTGGCCAAATCACTTTCTTAAGATAATTTTTGAACTTTGAGTTTGTTTATCCGATGAACCATACTAATGATGGAGCCAAATACCATGATAACGACTCCCGCCCATAAAACATTGATATAAGGGAACTTATAAGCTTTTAAGGTAACATAATCCAGCACATTGGATGATTCTTTTACGCCGATATCGGCTTTATTCCCCTTCACATCGTTCAACTGCAAAACCAAGCTTTGAGACATTATGGTATCCTGCAATTGATACAACATTCTGTCCTTATTTTTTATCAATAAAAGGTCAGAATTATACGAAGGACCGTTCAGCTCCTGCACCTTGATGGCGGCAGAGTACCCTGTGTCAGTTTTTTCAAATCCTTCAATGGGAAGATTGTCTTTTCCGGCTAATTTTTCTACAATCATGTAACCCCGGCTATAATAAATCGTGTCGCCGGCGTTCACTTTATGCGATACAAAATTAGAAGTATCGGTATTTTTCGATTTATCAGGCAATGCCGATACATAAGTAAACACATCATGATTCCAGTAATGCCGTGATGACGGATTTGCCATCAGCCCCTCATTTCCTTTATAATTTACAAAAGCATTAGGCCAAAGCGTGAAGTTTTCATCCTTCGACTTAAAATCTATCTTAAAATAGGTTTGTTGTTTTTTGGGATGAGCCGAGTCACCCATGTATGTAACCTGATATTTACCCATTGTCATAGGAACTCCTTTTACAAGAGTGAGGTTTTCGCCTGTTTTTTCTTTACTTTCTTTACCAAAATTTACATTGATACCACTGGTATTCAATGACAAAACTTCTTTTTTACCCGAAGAAAGCAGTATTCCCACTACTATCAACCCAAAACCTAAGTGAGCGATGGATCCGCCTCTTTTCCAGATATTTACCTTTGACCCAGTAAAAATATATGCCGCATTAGCAACTACAGCATATACATTGGCCACCAATGCCAGCCAGATATTGATTAGGAAGCCAAGCCCCTCTTTGTCATAATTAATTTTGATTACTACCAAAATAAAGGTGGCAATCAAAGCGCTCACCAAAGTAGGAACCGCCAGTTTTTTTATTAAAAAATCTCTGCTGGTGGTTTTATATTTAAAGTACTGCCCAATAGCCGTGAGTATGCCGATAATAATGGCTACCAGTACCTGTATCTGATTGTATTTGAATTCGTTATCTTCTCCGGGTGCGGTATTTATGTTGAATAGTTTGTTAAATACCGGCAATGAGGTTTGAACAATGATAATCATTGCTGCCAAAAAGAATACCAATGAACCAATGAACATCCAAAACTCACGCGAAGATGCGCTTTCTTCTTTTTGGCTGGCAGGTATTAGTTTATTGGTAAGAACAATAAAAGTAATGACACCGGAAAGAATCACATACATCGGGAAACCGGGAATTACATCTGCCAGAAAATAAGTACCTAACGAAAGAATTGCGGTTACTATGGCAATAATACCTCTCTGCTTGTTGTTTTTGGCAGCAAAAAACGGAGCCAGCCACACAAAAACGATCATAAACAGAAATAACTGCCCGTTCATACCGATATCGGCAAAAGCATGAACCGATGACTCACCCAAAACCCCACTTTTGGTAAGAAAGGTAGAGTAAACTACAAAAATGAACGATAAAGCAAAGAAAAGAAAGGTTGACCGGAGTGAATAACCCGTCTTTTTATAAATCAACATGGTATGCAAGCCCGATACCAAAATCATCCAGGGCACTAAAGACGCATTTTCTACCGGATCCCAAGCCCAGTAGCCGCCAAAATTCAGGGATTCGTAAGCCCATTTTGCCCCCATCATAATTCCTAAGCCTAAAAATGCGATGGCAAATAATGTCCAGGGAATTGCCGATTGAATCCATTCATTAAACTTCTTTGTCCATAAACCTGCCATTGCAAATGCAAAGGGTATCAAAGTTGATGCAAAGCCGAGGAATAAAACAGGAGGGTGAATAACCATCCAATAGTTTTGCAGTAGCGGATTCAGGTCGTTTCCATCCTTAATCATTGATAAATAATCAGTTCTGATGGGTTTGGTTACATCAAAATCTATGTGCATGGCGGGTGCCTGGTCAAACATACCCGAATCTCTGAGCAAAATAAACGGGTTGGAACCTATTTTTACATCAAAAATGTAAATACCGATTATCATGGTTGCCAGGAAAAACTGGGCGAAACTAACGATGGCCATTACCGGCGCTTCCCATTGTTTTTCCCTTTTGATTATGATCAGCCCCAAAACACAATGCCAGAATGTCCATAACAGGGTGCTTCCCTCCTGCCCTTCCCAAAAAGCGCTCAATATATATTTAGGTTCCAGCGACAGGCTGCTGTGCTGATAGGCATAACGATACTCGAACAAATGATGAAACAGAATGTGGAGCAAAGCCGCAAATATGGCAACTACAGAAACGGCATCAATCACAAAAGCGCCTCTTCCAAGCTTAAGCCAACTGTTTTTGTCCTGAATGTTTTGGCTGTTTACTGCCTTAAAGTAGGCAAAAGCAGCTACAAGAGATGAAACCAATGAAAGAACTACAAAAAAATGCCCTATCTGTCCCGGAAGAAGATGCTCGCCTGTATAAGTCATCGTGAATTATTGTTTGGATGTAATTGCCTGTTCGTTATTATTGTAAGAAGTTTTCGTATCAGTATTACCCGGATGTTTGGAAGCATCCTGGTCTTTATATTTACTTGGGCATTTGGTTTGAATACTCTGACAAACAAATTTGCCGTCTTCATATTTTCCCTTCATAACCAACTTTTCGCTCAGTTCAAAATTCTCGGGTTTGGGATTATGATAGACTACATTTATTTTTTCGCCCAGACTGTCTATTGCAGTGAAAGCCAAATAGTTAGGATTCTTGAGCGCATCATATTCCAGTGGCTCGGCCTTATCCCATTTAGCCATCAGGTGTACAAATTTGCCCGGTTTGGCTTTGGCAGTGGCCACAGTATCATAAGTAGTGGTTGTTTGCAAAAAGCTTACCAACACGGCAATTGCCCCTGCAATAAGTACTAATAAAATTATATGTATCTTTTTCATCTGATTGATTACAACTTTTTGCGAAAGTACATTAAAAACTGCTATCCTTATCAAGTAACAGCTTAACAGGCTATTTGTTGGAGATTACAGACATATTTTTATTAATCCATAATAAATAGAAGAATAAGGAAAATCATTGTGAAACTGTAAAAACAAGCCATCTAATTATTGAGAATGAGTGATTTATTTTAGATATTTATGAATATATGTTTGTGGCAATGCCAACAATATGACGGACTAAATTGGATGTTAGCTCATAAAAAGAATGATATCTTTGCTATCGAAAATTAGAATGTAGGTTCAGAAATAGGCTATCATTTCACAAAAATCAACGCTCCTTTAGTAATTTAGCAAAATGGTAACCAAGGAACAAGCTTTACTTAAAATAAAATCGTTGGTGGAGCGGTTTGACGAGCAAAAGGAATTTTACAGACGGTCAGATTACAACGAAACGCAGACTAGAAGGGATTTCATTGATCCGTTTTGGAAAGCGCTCGGTTGGGATATAGACAATGAAAACGGTTATGCAGAAAGCTATCGTGAAGTCATCCACGAAGACCGTGTAAAAGTGGGCGGAGCAACAAAAGCGCCTGATTATTCATTCAGACTTGTTGGCGGCAAACGACTTTTCTTTTTGGAAGCCAAAAAACCAAGCGTTGTTATAAAAGAAGAGATTGCTCCGGCTTACCAGGTTCGCAGATATGGGTGGAGCGCCAAAATGCCGATTTCGGTAATTACAGATTTTGAAGAATTTGCAATTTATGATTGTAATATTAAACCTAAGCCCAATGATAAAGCCAGTAACGGGCGAATAAAATATCTGACTTATAAAGAGTACATTTCAGAGTTCGATTTTATTTGGGACACCTTTGCAAAAGAACGAGTGCCCAAAGGTAGTTTCGACAAATACATCACAAACGACAAAAATAAAAAAGGAACTTCCACTGTTGATAATGAGTTTCTGCAATCGCTCGACAAATGGCGAGTAGAACTTGCCGTAAATATTGCTCTTCGCAACAAAAACATTTCCGAAGACGAACTAAATTTTATCGTTCAGCACACGATTGACAGAATCATATTTTTGAGAATTGCCGAAGACCGAAGCGTTGAGCCTTACGGAGATTTACAAACCGACATCAAAAGCGGAGATTTTTACCAAAACCTTTTGTATCGCTTTCATCAAGCCGACCAAAAATACAATTCGGGACTTTTTGATTTTGCGAAAGACAAAATCAGCGACAAAATTTCGATTGATAACAAAGTTATCAAAAACATTATTTCGGAATTGTATTATCCGATTTGTCCTTACGAATTTTCGGTTTTATCGGTTGAGATTTTAGGAAGCGCTTATGAGCAATTTCTCGGAAAACAAATCACACTTTCCAAAAGCGGCAAAGCTACCATTGAAGAAAAACCCGAAGTTCGCAAAGCAGGTGGCGTTTATTACACACCGCAGTATATTGTTGATTACATCGTAAAAAACACAATCGGAAAACTCATTGATGGTTCCACTGGCTCACCACTCACTCCAAAAGAAGTAAGCAAAATAAAAATTTGTGACCCTGCCTGCGGCAGTGGCAGTTTCTTGATAGGTGCTTACCAGTTTTTGCTTGATTGGCACAAAGATTTTTACACGCAAAATGGGGCTTCGATAGGCACAGCCTCCTCTATTGCAAAGGGTAGAAAAAATGATGTATTGACACCAAATGGCGAACTTACAACAGCCGAAAAGAAACGCATTTTGCTCAACAATATTTATGGTGTGGATTTGGACAGCAACGCCGTGGAAGTAACAAAGTTGAGTTTGCTATTAAAATGTATGGAGGGCGAAACCAAAGAAACCATTGAAGCCCAAACAAAACTTTTTCACGACCGCATTTTGCCAACGCTTGACAACAATATCAAAAGCGGAAATTCTTTAATTGACCTCGATTATTACGACAATGAACTCAATTTTGGCGAAGAACGAAAGGTAAAGCCTTTTTCCTGGCAAAAAGCATTTCCAGATGTGTTTAATAGAACGGTTGAAATTAGTGAGAAAGAAGCGCTAAGTGGCTTGGCAAAAAAGGTAAAGCACCACGCGCAAAAAGCGATGGAATATGCCACAGAATTAGAAGAAAAAATAAATCAAGTTTCTGAACCTTCATTACAATATGGTATTAAGGGTGGTTTTGATTGTATAATAGGGAATCCACCTTATGGAGCTGACTATGGAAATGAATTAAAACACTATTTGTCTAACAAATTTAATTTACCAATTCCTATAGCTGACACTTATTTAATGTTCATGCTTCAAGCATTTAATATTTCAAAACCAAATGCTTTTGTTTCGTATATCATTCCTTCGACTTGGCTTTATATGCCAAAATTCAACGTGTTTAGAGAACGAATAATAACAGAAAAATATTTATCTGAAATTCAACTATTCAGGAAATCAATTTTTGAAGATGCGACAGTTGAAACTTGCACAATAATTTTGCATAACGAAAAGCCAAATAAAAAGACAACTTACAGTTTCAAGGAAATTAAAGGTGAACCTAATTTGTTTGTTGGAGAAAAGCAAAATCAAATACAACTTGAATTGTTGAATAACGCTGAATATTTACTGGTTTTATCAAACAAAAATGATGATGATTTATTTAATAAAATACGGAACCAAAACAAACCATTAAAAGAAGTTGCTCTTACTGTGTGTGGTCTTACGCCTTATCGAGTTGGTAAAGGAACGCCAATGCAAACGGAGAAGGTTGCAAAAAATAGAGAGTATGACGCAGACTTCAAAAAAGACAAAACATATCGTCAATATTTAATGGGGCGAGATTTTAATAAATATCAATGGTGCATTGAAAAAGAACGTTGGATTAGTTACGGAAAATGGTTAGCAGAGCCAAGATATAAAGCACCTTTTGACGATGATAAAAAAATCGTAATTAGACAAACTTCTGATAGGTTAATTGCTCATTTAGACACAAACAAATATCTATCACTAAAAAATGTCCATAATTTAAGAGTTACATATTCTGAACTTTCATACGAATATCTACTTGCAATTATTAATTCAAAATTATTGGATTGGTGGTATCAAAAACTAATTCCAGAAAAAGGGCGTGTTTTTGCGGAAGTAAAAGTTGTAAATCTTGAAAAACTTCCAATAAAAATAATTGATACAAAAAACAATACAGAAATTCAAAAACAAACCGAAATCATCAAATACGTTGACCAACTTTTACAACTTAACAAGGACAAGCAAAACGCGACTTTGCCCAACCAACTTGAAATAATTGAAAGCAGAATTGAATACGCAGAAAGGAGAATCAACGACTTGGTTTATCAGCTTTATGAGTTGACAGCAGACGAAATAAAACTAATAGAATCCAAATGACAAAATACACAGCAATGCCACCAAAAGGCAGTTTTGCAAGAATGGGGATGATGAGCAAGTGGTAGATGCTCAAATACCAAATAAAATACTATTTCTGCCAACGCAATATTGCTATAAGCAGGGTTGTCGAATAATAAATCAACAAAGAAAACATAAACAAGAAATGCCGTCATAGATTTCAGTTTATTTATATTTGCACAAATTACTTTGCTATATGGATTTTAATTTTACCGAAGAACAATTGATGATTCAACAGGCTGCCCGGGATTTTGCCCAAAATGAATGTTTACCGGGAGTGATAGAAAGGGATGAAAAGCAGATTTTTCCAAAAGAACAGGTTGAAAAATTAGCCGACCTCGGCTTTCTGGGAATGATGGTAAAGCCCGAATATGGCGGTGCAGGCATGGATACCGTGAGCTATGTGCTGGCTATGGAAGAAATATCCAAAGTAGATGCCAGTACAGCGGTGGTGATGAGCGTAAACAACAGTTTGGTGTGCTACGGCTTGCAGGAATTTGGCACCGAAGAACAAAAGCAGAAATACCTGATGCCATTGGCGCAGGGCAAAAAGGATGGTCAGCTTTACATCGGCGCCTTTATGTTGAGCGAGCCCGAAGCCGGTAGCGATGCCACCCACCAACGCACTATTGCAGAAGATAAGGGAGACCATTACCTGCTTAATGGCACCAAAAACTGGATTACCAATGGCGGAACCGCCTGTGTGTATTTAGTAATGGCGCAAACGGATGCCTCCAAGGGAAGCAGGGGCATCAATACACTTATTGTTGAAAAAAACTGGCCGGGAGTTACAGTGGCCAAAAAGGAGAATAAATTAGGAATCAGAGGCAGCGACACCCACACGGTGATGTTTACAGATGTGAAAGTGCCCAAAGAAAACAGGATTGGCGATGACGGATTCGGTTTCAAATTTGCAATGAAAACCTTAGAGGGGGGGCGTATCGGTATAGCCTCTCAGGCATTGGGTATTGCATCAGGCGCTTTTGAAAGAGCAAGGGACTATTCTAAAGTAAGAAAAGCTTTTGGTACCGAAATCATGAATCACCAGATAATTGCCTTCAAATTAGCCGATATGGCGCTTAAAATTGAAACTTCGCGCCTGCTTTGCCTCAAAGCAGCCTGGCTCAAGGATACCCATCAGGATTATGCGGTGGCTTCTGCTATGGCAAAATTGCATGCAAGCGAAACGGCAATGTGGACAACCGTTGAAGCAGTACAAATTCATGGCGGATACGGGTATGTGCGCGAGTATCATGTAGAAAGACTGATGCGCGATGCCAAAATCACTCAGATTTACGAGGGCACCAGCGAAGTGCAGCGTATTGTTATCAGCCGAAGCATCCTGAAATAACCGGTTTTTTTTGCCAAGTTGGCGGGCCCAAATCAGCCGAAGAATAAAACAAAGCGGATACATTGCATTATCTTATCTTTGCGCCTCAAAAAATTTGTAATCAATAATGAATTTTGACCGTAATACCGTTATAGGGTTTACACTATTGGCTGTACTTTTTATTCTTTACTTTTATTATAACAGTCAGGAACAGGCTGCTTTTCAAAAAGACAAAGCAATTAAAGATTCTATTGCCAATGCCTTAAAGCCAAAAGTTGACTCAGCTACTGCCCGTATCGATTCCATAAGAATTGATTCTCAACAACATGTAACCAAGGCAGGTGAGTTTGTAAATGCAGCCAACGGAAAAGAAGAATTGGTTATTGCCGAAAACAGTGTGTTCAAAATTGCATTTACAAACAAAGGCGGCCAACCTAAATATGTGGAACTGAAAAAGTTTAAAAATGCGTTGGACAGCCAACTGGTGAAATTAGCGGCTACAAAATACAATAATCTCAGTTATCAAATAAATACCGGAGATAACAAAAGTACACAAACATCCGATTTGTTTTTTTCCAATGGCAAGGTGGAAGTAGGGCCTAATGGCTCGCAATTAGTTACATTTCAATTAAATACAGGCGACAGCGCCTCGTCAGCATCTGCAATTACACACCAATATATTATCTATCCCGATGATTATAATATTGACCTGAATATCAATCTGGCGCAGCCTGCCAAATTTTTGTCTCAGGGCAAAATGAACCTTACCTGGCAGTATGAAGCAGTACAGCAGGAAAAAGACCTGAATTTTGAAAAACAAAATACACAAATCGGCTATATAGAAGATAATGACTTTGATTATCATACCATTAGCAGAAAGAGTCATGTTTCTTTCAGTAAAGACGTAAAATGGATTGGTGTAAGGCAACGTTTTTTTAATGCCTTTTTATTAGCAAAAAATAATTTCACGGGCGGTCAAATGGATTGGGTTTTGCCCGATGAGAAAGACCCCGAACATGGCATTGTAAAAAGTACTGCTAATATGCAGTTAAATGCAGGAAGCAACCAAATACCTCTGAGTATCTATTATGGCCCTGCCGATTATAACATATTGAAAAAGTATGACAATGGTTTCAGCAAATTAGTGAATCTGGGGCAGGGTATGTACGCTTTTGTGCGCCCTTTGAACCAGTATGTTATCATCCCGATATTCAATTTCTTCAAAACCCTGAACCTTGGTTATGGCATTATTATTTTGCTGCTCACCTTCTTTATCAGGTTGTTGATTTCGCCTTTAACCTACTCCAGCTATCTTAGCGGATCAAAAATGAAGGTGCTTCGCCCCGAAATTGCACAACTGAGGGCAAAATACGGAGATGACCAGCAGGCAATGAGTATGGAGCAAATGAAGCTATTTAGAGAAGCGGGCGTAAATCCACTGGGCGGATGTATTCCGGCATTATTGCAGATACCCATCTTTTTTGCGCTCTATAGCTTCTTTAATGCAAGCCTTGACCTGCGCGGCGCTGAATTTTTGTGGGCTAATGACCTCTCAGCGTTTGACGATCCTATCAAATTTGGCTTTCATATACCGCTTTTAGGCAGCCACCTGAGCTTGTTTACTGTTACTGCAACGGTTACCAGTCTTTTGATTACTATTTACGGGATGAGCATGTCGCCCGACCAGAGCAACCCGATGATGAAATACATGCCGTATATCTTTCCGTTCTTCATGTTGTTTTTCTTTAATAACATGCCATCTGCGCTTACCTGGTATTATACGGTGTCCAACATTGTAACACTCGGATTACAGTTTGTAATTCAGAATTATATTATAGATCACGATAAAATATTGGCTAAAATTCAGGAAACACGAAAGAAGCCAAAAGCCAAATCGAAGTGGCAGGAAAGGTTAGAGCAAATGCAGGCCACTCAAAAAGATCTTCAGGAAAGACAACAGAAGATAAAAAATAAAAAGTAAAAATTGAATCCGGGTATTAGCCCGGATTTTTTTTCAATCATCTAAAAATTTGGCTTAAAGCAACTTATTGCCTATTTTGAGCCGTCTTAAAAGCGATAAAACAGATAATGAAGAAGATATTTTTAAGTGTGTTAGCCCTATTTGTAATGATTTCGGTGGTTTTTGGCCAAAAAAAACTAACCGAAGCTACTATTTATTATGACATTGTCATCAATACCAACAGCAGTACACCGGGTGCAGCCGACCTGATGGACGGAGCTACCAATATTGTATATCTCAAGGCAAACTCCAGCCGTGCAGATATGATTAGCTCGTTGGGAACCCAGTCCACCATTATTGACGGGAAAACCAATGCAGCCACCATTTTAAAAGAATACGGCGACCAGAAATACATGATTACCCTCACTCCTTCCGACTGGAAAAATTATAATAAAAAATATGATGGAGTAACCTATACCATTGAAAATGAATTCAAGAAAATAGCAGGTTATAACTGCCAGAAAGCAATTGGTAAACTTTCAGACGGCACCACTTTTACCGTTTATTTTACAAAAGACCTGGTTCCGGTAAATAATGAGTTTCAATACATCAATAAAAACCTACCCGGATTAGCCATGCAATATGAAGCTGCACAGGGAAAGGCAAAAGTAACCTATACAGTATCCAATATTGATTTTTCAATTGTCCCTTTGGCAAAATTTGACCTGCCAAAATCCGGCTACAGGGTGATGACTTATGCCGAAAGTACTCAGGGGAAACAATAGTTTTAGAATATTAATTACAGGCCTTATGTTTGCATATTGTTTTAAAAGCACAATGTGCAAATTTTTTATTGGCAGTAGATGACCGATTTTGAATACAAATTATAAAAGAATGAAAAGAATTGGGTTGATTTTGGTTTTAGTAATGATATCTTCGGTTATTTATGCCCAGTTTAGCGCAGGGTTAAGAGTCGGTGGCGGATTGGCTACCCTGCATACCAAAGATTCTGAAACAAAATTTTTCAGGGCAACACCCGGCTGGCAGGCCGGTATTTTTGCTGCTCAGGGTATAAGCAGAACTTTTCAGTTACAGGCTTCGCTGGATTTGACTTCTAAAGGTTATCGCGATTATGTTCGCTACGGAAATATTAAGTTTAATGATTACTACAGAGTCAATTATCTTGAATTGACACCTCAGTTTTTCATAACTCCCCGGGTAGGAAAAGGGAAAATCCTTGCCGGAGTTGGCCTTTCTGTAGGCTACGGACTTGGTGGCAGGTGGAAGCAAAAGAGCTTTATGGACGCGATACCGAGTACTCATGGCAAGCTGATTTTTGTAAATGACCTGAAGGATGCCGACAACGATATTACTATCGGCGTTTATGGCAAAAAAACCGATATTGGCGCCAATCTGTCCTTAGGCTATCAGTTCAACAATAAATTATCGGCTTTGATCAACGCCAAAGCAAGCCGTTACAATATTGCACCCAAAAGTTTCGGGCAAAAACCGAATTATGATGACAGAAACTATGGGATCAATTTAATTTTACAATACGCTGTTTTTTAGTACCATTGTTGCACAAAAACTGCATTAACCCTTCTTCTTTCAAATGAAGATAAGTAATTGAAATTCAGTAAAGAAGTCGCTATTTTTTCTTCCAAAAATGTTCAATTTCTTCCAAAGTTTTACCTTTGGTTTCAGGAACCATTTTCCACATAAATATTGCCGATAAAATACCCATGATTCCATAAATCCAATAGGCAAACCCGTGATTAAATTTTTCTGTGAGCCACATATTATCATTTAGCATGGGGAAGGTAATCGATACTACCCAGTTGGCTATCCATTGGGCAGCCACCGCTATTGAAAGTGCACCGCGAATACTGTTTGGGAAAATTTCGGCCAACAAAACCCAGCAAACCGGTCCCCAGCTCATGGCAAATGATGCCGTGTAAGTAAGCATAAACACTAAAGCCAAAACACCTACTTTGTTAAAATAGAAAGTTAGCCCCAAAGCAATCATACTTATTGCCATCCCGATAGAACCAATTATCATGAGTGGTTTTCTTCCAAATTTATCTACCATGAGGATGGCCACTACCGTAAAGAGGAGGTTTACTGCTCCCACAATGATTGTCTGTAGTAAAGAAGAATCCGTAGAAGCGCCCATATTTCTGAAAATATTTCCTGCGTAATATAGCACTACATTGATACCTACAAACTGCTGAAATACCGACAGCATGATTCCAATAAATATAATAAAAAATCCATACGACAACCAGGGTGCATTTATTTCGTGCAGGGTGCCCTTGATTTCTTTCAATATATTAGGCGCAGTTTCTTTGCCTGCTATTTTTTCAAGAACACTCAAAGCTTTTTTATCTTCTCCTTTCATGGCCAGATAGCGAGGCGTTTCGGGCACAAAAAACAAGAGAATTAAAAAAATAATTGCAGGAATAGCCCCTGAAAAGAACATCCACCGCCATCCTGTATGGGTAAGCCATTCCTCATCACCCTGACGGGCAATAAAATAATTCACAAAATAGATTACTAACATACCAAAAATAATTGCAAATTGGTTGAATGAAACCAATTTGCCTCTTATTTTGGCAGGAGCTATTTCTGCAATATACATTGGAGATACCATTGAGGCAATACCCACTCCTATCCCGCCGATAATGCGGAAAATAACAAATGAATATACATCCAGCGTTCCAAAAACATTAAACGCTTCCGGCTTCCAGGCCCCTATGGCAGATACCAGAAATGAAACAGCAGCAATCAACAGCCCATTTTTTCTTCCTAAAGATTTTGAAATAAAACCAGACAAAGCGCCTCCAATCACACAACCAATCAAAGCGCTGGCAATAACAAATCCTTTTACGGCATCTATGGTGTCCTTAATGTCGGCATTGTCTTGCGGCAATGGTTTTGCCAAAAAGAAATAAGCCCATACTGCAAGTAAAACAAGTATCAACAACGATACAAATGTTCCCCTCTGTCTGCCCAATAGTTTTAATATTTGCCCGCAAATAATTACTCCCACTACAAACAGCACAATCACCAGCATAGCCCTGTACTGGCTAATAACCTGCAAAATGTTTTGCACATAGCTGTTATTTTCGGGATCGCCGATATAAAAGCCTACCAATGATTTTTCGGCCCCGTTTACCACCGCCGTATCATATCCAAATAATAAACCGCCCAAGGTGGCTACCAATGTGAGCGCTACAGTATATAAAGGATTCCCTTTGTTATAAACTGTTTCCGATTGCCTGGAAGAGGTATCAATAAATGCCATAAGTCTTAAAATTGAAATTGTTATATATGATGCTTAGTTTCAGACCGACATCAAACAATTATTAAATATTGTTGTTAATGATATTTTCCAAGTATTCCTGTCTTCCGCTGATCATTTTTGGTTCACCTTTCTTAATGGCAAATTCTCTCAGGTTTTCAAGCGATAATTTACCTTCTTCAAATTCTTTGCCCTTACCACTATCGAATGAGGCATACCGATCGGCTCTTATTTTTTTGTACTCAGAATTATTGAGAATATTATCTGCCACTATCAGCGCTCTTGCAAAACTGTCCATACCTCCGATGTGGGCATAGAAAAGATCGGTCATGTCGGTACTGTTACGCCTGATTTTTGCATCAAAATTGATGCCTCCTCCTGCAAAGCCACCGGCTTCAAGTATTACCAGCATCGCTTCGGTAAGTTCATTTATATTATTGGGAAACTGATCGGTATCCCAGCCATTTTGATAGTCGCCACGATTAGCATCCATGCTGCCCAACATTCCCACATCTGCAGCACACTGCAATTCATGTTGGAAAGTATGACCTGCAAGAGTAGCGTGATTAACTTCAATGTTGATTTTAAAATCATCCAGCAGGTTATATTGCCTTAAAAACCCAACAACTGTTTCTGTGTCATAATCATATTGGTGCTTACTGGGTTCGCAGGGCTTAGGTTCTATAAAGAATGTTCCTTCAAAACCATTGGCCCTTGCATAATCTTTTGCCAAATGCAAAAATTGGGCAAGGTGTTCCTTCTCTCTCTTCATATTAGTATTTAACAGGCTCATGTACCCTTCGCGCCCACCCCAGAAAACATAATTTTCGCCACCCAAGGCAATAGTGGCATCCAAAGCAGCTTTTACCTGTGCGGCACCGTGAGCCAATACGTGAAAATCGGGGTTTGTGGCAGCGCCATTCATATATCGTTTATTAGAAAACAGATTGGCAGTACCCCACAACAACTTTACACCACTTTCTTCTTGTTTTTGTTTCAGGTATTTGGTCATGACTTGCAAACGCTTGTCGTTTTCGGCAATGTCATTTGTGTAGTCCACCACATCCACGTCATGAAAACAATAATAAGGTAGCCCTAATTTGGTAATAAATTCAAAAGCGGCATCAGCCTTATCTTTTGCTCTCCTGATAGGATCTTCCTTTTTGTACCAGGGGAACAAATGGGTAGGTTCGCCAAACGGATCAGCACCACTACCGGTAAAACTGTGCCAGTAGGCACATGCAAAACGAAGCCAGTCTTTCATTTTCTTACCGGCTACAACTTTTTTTTCGTCATACCATCTGAAAGCAAGTGGATTGTCAGTTTGTAACCCTTCGTATTTAATTTGTCCGATTCCTTTAAAAAACTCGGTTTTGCCTTTTGTGATAGCCATAATATTAATTTTAAAATTTATTGTATAATAAGATTCTGATGAAATAATAAATAATATTGTTAGATTTTCTCATTCTTTAACTTTTTAAAGATGCTTATGCAGTTCGTGTTTCCATTGCAAGTATAGTTCATCATACAAACCTGCATCCTTTGGTTGTATGTTTCCGGTTGACTTGCGGCTTTTACATGCTTCCTCTGCACTAAAAACACCGGTGCCAATACCTGCGCCAATTGCTGCGCCATAGCTCCCATCGCCCTCATAGTATTCCACTTCTACATTATTCACATCAGCAAAGCTTTGGGAAAACACATTACTCAAAAACATATTGGCTTTTGCAGCCCTTACAACTTGTGGTTTCATTCCGTTTTCCCTCATGATGTCAAGCCCATAGCGAAATGAAAAAGCAATCCCTTCCTGCACGGCTCTTGACAAATGAGCAATATTGTGTAAATTAAAATCGATATTATGGATATGTGCGCCAATTATTTTATTATTCAACATCCTTTCTGCACCATTGCCAAATGGCAACGCTTTCAAACCTTCAGCGCCTGGTCTAATTTTTTCTGCAAGGCTATTGAGTTCCTCATAACTCATGTGCCTGCATGATATGGTTTTAACCCAATGATTAAAAATACCGGTACCATTGATGCAAAGCAAAACGCCAATATTCTTATTGGAGGTATCATAATTAACATGGGCAAAACTGTTTATCCGCGATTGTGTATCGAAACAAAGCCGGTTAGTAACGCCATAAATTACGCCCGATGTTCCTGCTGTGGCGGCCACCTCTCCAGGCTGCAAAACATTAAGCGCCAATGCGTTGTTTGGCTGGTCACCCGCTTTGTAGGTAACAGGAATACCTTCTTTCAACGATAGCTTTTCTGCTATTTCTTTTTTCAAAGTGCCATGCGAAGAGAATAATGGTTGAACCGGTGGCATCAGTGATTCACTGAACCCATAATAATTTAAAATATCTTTTGAAACTTCATCCTTTTGAAAATCCCAAAGCACGCCTTCGGACAATGCAGAAATACTGGTATTTATCTCGCCGGTAAATTTCATGGCAATAAAATCTCCCGGGAGCATTATTTTATCGGCTTGTGCAAAAACAGAGGGTTCATTTTGCTTTACCCAAGCCAGTTTGCTGGCAGTAAAGTTGCCCGGAGAGTTGAGTAAGGTGGACAGGCATTTTTGTTTTCCAATGTTCTCAAAGGCATCATGGCCTATATTCACTGCCCTGCTGTCGCACCATATTATGGAATGGCGCAGTACATTCTGTTCTTTGTCCACCATCACCAAACCGTGCATTTGATAGGCAATGCCAATAGCTGCAATATCCTTTGGGTTGTATTGACCATTGGCATTACATTTTGAAACCGCCTGTTGCACAAAGTGCCACCAATGATCAGGGTCTTGCTCGGCCCATCCGGGATGTGCAGAAATAATTTCAGCTTCCGTTTCAGGATAGCTAGCGGAAGCTAAAATCTTTTGAGACTGCGCATCAATAACAGATGCTTTAACAGAAGACGTACCCAGATCGAGACCAAGTAGATACATACAATTTTAATTTAGAATTAAAAATCATCTTAAAATAGCTGAATAAGATTCAGTGCAAATAAACTTTCTCCTCTTTTTGGATCAATAACCTCTTCACGAACATTATTGCATTTCTAATTCAATAATATTTTCCTCACCCATCAGGTTGTCAGATATTGCCTGACATTTTTTTACAATCGTATTTAGACCTTTATCAAAAAAAGCATTTCAATAACAACAATCCTTTTAAATTCCATATCCTACCAGCAATTTAGCTTGTCCTAAATTTTTTATGATACAAACAATTGAACAAACCCTTCACAGACAACCGTTCGCAAATCCTAAATGATCATTATTGAGTTCAAAGAATTTATCACCAACTATATTTTGGTTCAAAAATAGTTAAAAATGTAATCGATTGCATTTATAAATAATTTTTATCAAACAAAATTTCCAAAAATTGGCCAATAACCTGACAATACAAACAATTTAATTAAAAAAATGAACCAAATTCAATTAAAATATATTTTAATTTTACGAAATTAACTATTACATTTGCAAGAACGTGTTGTAATCGATTGCGATGAATCAAAAAAAAGATACTACAATTTATGATATTGCGAGAAAGCTGAATCTTTCTTCTGCTACAGTTAGTCGCGCACTAAACGACAGCGAAAGCATTAATAAAAACACAAAAAAATTAGTTAAGGATACCGCAAAACAAATGGGATACCGGCATAATACTTTTGCAAGCAGTTTGAGAAATCAAAAAACGAATACTATTGGCGTATTAATGCATGAGCTGAACAGTAGTTTTATCACATCTGTTTTAGCCGGCATTGAAAAAGTAACCGCAGAAACGGGTTACGACATCATCATTGCCCACTCATCCGAATCTTTAAAAAAAGAAATCGCAAACGTGCAAAATCTGTTTCACAAAAGAGTAGATGGCTTGATCGCTTCTTTATCGAATGAAACAAAAAATCTGGATCATTTTCAACCCTTCTTCGACAAAAAATTACCTATTGTATTTTATGACAGAGTAGATGAAAGCAGCGATACTACAAAAGTAATAATCAATAATTTTAAAGCAGCCTACGACCTTACCAGGCACTTACTGGAACAGGGGTGTAAAAATATTTTGTTGGTAACCGGCAGTCTGGACAGAAATGTGTATTCTGAAAGGAGACGAGGCTATCAAGCCGCATTGAAAGATTTTAATATCCCTTACAGAAAAGAATGGGTATTGGTAAAGGATCTCACAAATAAAATGGGCGAAGAAGCAGCAATGGAAGCATTGAAAATGAAACCATTACCCGATGCGGCCTTTATCACGCATGATTTTTCGGCTGCCGCTTTTATGCAGACAGTAAGAAAACACGGAGTAAAAGTGCCTGAGGATATGGCTATTGCCGGCTTCAATAATGACCTGGTAAGTAAATTTGTGGAGCCTCAATTAACCACAATTGATTACCCCGGCAGGGATATGGGAGAAATTGCAGCCAGGACTTTAGTTAATCATCTAAAAGGGATATCAGACCTTGGTTTGATGAAAACAATAATTATAAGGTCAGAATTAATTGTAAGACAGTCATCACAAAGAAGGCTTGAACCTAAAGTAAGGTAGTTATGAGAAAGACGTTATTCTCAGCCCTATTAATTCGACTCTTTCATAATTCAGCTTTTTGCCGGAATCGTTATAATATATGGTCTCGTCATAATAAAATTGAAACCAAAACGCTTTCTAAAAATCATCAACAACAATTTAGAACTTTATGAAGAAAAATAAATTAAATCGTAAATACCATTTTATGCGAGTGAAGGTTATTATCATCTTATTATTGTTTTTAAATGTTGCCAAGGCTCAATATTTCAACAATCCTGTTCTGGCCGGCTTTTATCCAGACCCCAGTATTTGCAAGGCAGGAGACGATTATTATTTGGTAAATTCAACCTTTGCCTATTTCCTCGGATTGCCAATCTTTCATAGTAAAGATTTGTTAAACTGGCAGCAGATAGGCCATGCACTAACTAGGCCGGGGCAGTTAATACTCAATGACGCAGGTGTTTCAGACGGTTTATTTGCACCATCAATAGAGTATAACAACGGATTGTTTTATATAGTATGCACTAATATCAGTGGCATTGACAATTTTGTAATTACGGCAAAAAATCCTGTCGGCCCCTGGAGCAATTCAACCGCATTACCTGCTATTGATGGCATTGATCCTTCACTTTTTTTTGATGATGATGGAAAAACATACATTGTTTATAATAGTATCCCGCCCGAAAATCAACCCTTATATGACGGGCATCGTACTATCAGGTTGCTTGAATTTGACACAGCACGACTTATGACAAAAGGAGAAAATCGTATCATTGTAAACGGAGGAACAGATATTAACAAAAAGCCTGTTTGGATAGAGGATCCTCATCTTTTTAAAAGAAATGGGTGGTATTATCTTATTTGCGCCGAAGGTGGCACCGGATATCATCATTCGGAAGTTGTTTTCAGAGCAAAAACCTTAAACGACAAATTTATCCCCTACAAAAACAACCCTATTTTAACCCAAAGACAATTAGACCCCAATCGCCTCTTTCCCGTAACCTCCACCGGACATGCAGATTTTATTGAGGATGGAGAAGGTAATTGGTGGGCGTTTTTTCTCGGTTGCAGACCCTACAAAGAGGATTTTTACAATACAGGAAGGGAAACCTTTATGGCTCCTGTAAATTGGGAGGATGATTGGCCTGTCATTGACTTGAAAGGCAGTGAGGTGAAATATCAATACCCAATTAAGGCAAAAAGAGATAATCTACTTCAGCAATATAACAGTAATTTTAGATTCGTTGATAAATTCCAATCCAAACAATTAAATAACCGATTCGTATTTTTAAGACCACCAACTGAAAAGTGGTATCAGCTTGGTAAAAAGGGACTAACCATTAAACTTCAACCGCAAACTTGTTCCGAAAAACTTAATCCTTCGTTCATAGGGTTCCGTCAATCACAATTAAAAGGTACCGCAATGACAGGATTTCATTTTTCTGCAAAAAACGAAAATGAAAAAGCCGGCCTATTGGTATTTCAAAACGAAATACATTATTATTTTCTTGCCAAATCAATAGAAAACGGCAAACCCGTAATCCAGTTGTTTAAAGGAAATGAAGGAAGTGGAGCGATGAAAATGCAATTACTTTTTTCTTCAATTCTGGAAAAAGGAAGATACGTCTATTTTAAGGTTGAAGCAGATAATGGTTTATACCGCTTTTTTTATAGTATTGACAGGAGGATTTGGAAGCAGTTAGGAAACGACCTCGATGGCGCTTATTTAAGCACTCATGTAGCCGGAGGCTTTGTAGGAGTGATGTATGCAATGTATGCAACATCCAATGGTAAACAAACAACTAATACTGCCACTTTTAACTTTTTTGAAATTACTAATAATGATGACCCCTACAAATAAATTTTTCGGCTTGAGAGAAATATTCTTATTACTACCAATATGGCTTAATAATAATGTATTTATGGGAACAAGAATTATTTGGATGCTTTTTTACAAATATTTTTTTGGGCTTCCTGCATTCAAATTCATAAACCCAAACAACCTAATAGATCAAAAAGCACTTACAGAAATGATTTTATGGCAGAATATATCCTTTGGCAGCGCTTTCGGGCGTCATAGCTACACTAAAAAACGAAAATTAAATTACAAATTATTAGAGCGTCTTTTCCAGTTTTAATGTTTAATATAGAGATACTTTATTGAAAAAATTATTCCTTTATTGAAAATATTTATCATCCCAAATTAATTTAAAATATGCAAGCAATGAAAAAAATACTTACGCTAATTTGTATCTTTTATGGCGCTGTTGTAATGTCGCAGGATTTCAAGTCATTTCCCATGTGGAATTACAACCTGCCTTTTGAACAAAGGGTAAATGATGTGGTAAATAGACTGACCCTCGATGAAAAAATAGCGCAGTTGATGCACACCACACCGGCTATTCCCCGGCTGGGTATTCCTGCTTATAACTGGTGGAATGAAACCCTGCACGGCGTAGCAAGAACGCCTTTCAATACCACCTCTTATCCTCAAGCCATAGGCATGGCTGCTACCTGGGACACATCATCCATGCGGCTGATGGGTTATTATTGCGCTGTAGAAGGCAGGGCCGTTCATAACAAAGCCACTGAACTCCACAAAGAAGGTGATATTTATATGGGGCTTACTTATTGGACACCCAACATCAACATATTCAGGGATCCACGCTGGGGGCGCGGGCAGGAAACCTATGGCGAAGACCCTTACCTGACCGGCTTGCTGGGTCATGCCTTTGTAAAGGGTTTGCAAGGAACAAATAGCAAATATTTGCAGGCGGCAGCCTGTGCCAAACACTTTGCGGTGCATAGCGGCCCCGAGCCTTCGCGTCATTCAGATAACTTTAATCCTTCGCCTTATGATTTGTGGGACACTTATTTGCCTGCTTTTCACGAACTGATAGTAAATGCAGACGTTGCCGGCGTGATGTGTGCATATAATGCAGTAAACAACCAGCCCTGCTGTGCCAATAGCGAGTTGATGATTGATATCCTGCGCAAACAATGGAAATTCACCGGCTATGTTACCAGCGATTGTTGGGCTTTGGATGATTTTTTCAGGTATCATAAAACTCATCCCACTGCGTTAGCTTCGGCTGTAGATGCACTGGTTCACACTACAGATGTAGAATGTGGCAATTCTGTGTATTCCACATTGGCAGATGCGGTCAAGCAGGGATTGATTAAAGAATCTGATTTAGATGTTTCGCTGAAAAGATTATTTCTGATCCGCTACAAATTAGGTTTTTTTGATCCTCCGGCAATGGTTCCTTTGGGTCTTACACCTGCCTCAGCCTTGGAAGCGCCAGAACATCAGGCACATGCACTAAAAATGGCCAGGCAATCCATCGTGCTTTTAAAAAACCAAAATAATACTTTGCCAATTAGCAAAAACATAAAAAAAATTGCAGTCATTGGGCCTAATGCAGACAATGCCATCACCCAATTAGCGAATTACAACGGAGCGCCTTCACATGTGATAACAGTGCTTGAAGGAATTAAAAACAAGGTAGGGAATAATGTAGAAGTTATTTATGAGAAAGCTATAAATTATGCCGATGATTCTGTAATGGCCTATAATGACATAACTGAATTATTTAAAGTCGCGGATACGAAAGGTGTAAGAGTGGCTTTTTATAATAATACGGAATTGGAGGGAACCCCTGCATACACCGGTATTGTGAAGGGAATAGACCACTACAGGTCAGAAGGTCAGCCTGCCTACAATGGTGTTAGCCCTTCAAATTTTTCGGCTCGATTTTCAACTTCATTTCTTGCACCACAATCAAAAGAAATCAATTTTGAAGCAGCAATTGACGGTAATTATCGCATTTATATTAATGATAAAATAATGGTTGACAATTGGAATAGAAGGAATATTGCGCCTGAAGAATTTTCATTAAATGTAAAACAAGGAGAAAACTATAAAATAGTCATTGAATATCATCATGGCGAAGGGCCATCCACTATCAAATTTAAAAGCGGTCAAAAGATAAAAACCAATTTCAATGCCCTTGCCCAGAAACTCCGAAGCGCAGATGCTATTGTTTTTGCCGGAGGCATTTCGCCACAGCTTGAAGGTGAGGAAATGCCGATTGCCGTTCCGGGTTTTAAGGGAGGAGACAGAACCAGCATTAAGCTACCGGAAATACAAACTGAACTGCTAAAGGCATTGAAAACAACAGGCAAACCTGTAGTGTTTGTAATGATGACAGGCAGTGCATTGGCAATTCCCTGGGAAGATGAAAATATTCCTGCAATAATAAATGCATGGTATGGCGGACAAAGCGGTGGAGAAGCAGTAGCTGATGTTTTATTCGGAGATTATAATCCTGCCGGACGTCTGCCAATTACCTTCTATCGCAGCGATAGCGACCTTCCCGATTTTTCCAATTATGACATGGCAAACCGGACTTATCGCTATTTCAAAGGAACGCCTTTGTACCCTTTTGGCTATGGTCTGAGCTATTCTCAATTTAAATACAGCAACTTACAAATTCCGAATACTGTAAAAAAAGGAAAAAATATTACTGTTTCGGCAAAGGTTACCAACGTGGGTAAAAGAGATGGCGATGAGGTAGTGCAATTATACATTTCTCATAAAAATAATTCATTCAAATCACCTATTCAGGCTTTAAAGGGATTTGAAAGGATATTTCTAAAAGCAGGCGAAACTAAAACAGTAAGATTTCAACTCACACCCGATCAATTATCCGTCGTTAATCAGAGTGGACAAGCATTTCAGCCAAAAGGAAATGTTTTCATAAGCGTAGGTGGAGGTCAGCCGAATGTGCAGAATAAAACCTCAGGTAATGTTTTATCCGGAAAATTAATAATAAAATAAAATTGAAAATTAGCAATACGATTTTAAAGAAATCAATTAAATAAAATAATTTCTCTCCCGTTGACTAAATAGATTATTCAATAAGGATTTTCGTAAAGATTTACTCAAAACTGCGATAACTCAATTTCAGCACGGGTCGGCTTCCCATTACTGGTTTGCTTAAAGCGCTTTTCAATTCTTTTTGCAGGAACACCTCCCCAGATCTCATTTGGGGGGATGTCCTTATTTACAAAACTACACGCCGCAACTATAGAATTATCTCCAATGCTTACACCACATCTCACAACAGAAAATCCTCCAACCAAAACGTTTTTTCCAATAATTATTTCCCCATAACGTTGAAAATCCTGAGTAAACTCATGTGTCATTAATTTAGCCTTCCAACCAATAGTAGAATCATCGCCAATTTCGATAGCTTCAGGCAATAGGTAATCAAGGTCTATTTGAACAAAAGCAACTTTTTTGCCAATTTTCATCCTAAAAAACAATCTGTAAAAAGCAGAAATCCAATTCGAACACGGAATGATTTTTGCAAAATTTGCCAATAAAAAATTAATCGGGGCTACCAATACATTCCTCACAGAAGTCCATTGAGACATAACATCTCTGGAATAGTCTCTTGGCAAGTAAAGTACCATTTTATCAGATTTCAAAAAATCCTTAATTTCTTTTCTCATTGTAAAATCTTTTTTGATTTAATAACTAATATTTTCTCAAGAAAAATTACCATAACTAATTAGAAAAGAACATAAAATCTCCGGCTTACCTTCGATTCACTCAAAGTTAATCATTTTATTAGCGACTCCCAAATTGTAATAAACTGTTAGCCATTTACAAACCAAAAACAGATAGTCTCCAAAGATAATATTTCGCATTTATTAGTTTTGTCTGATTTAAGGCAACTATTATAATCGAGTAGTAAGATGGAGATTATTTCCCTATCTCTCACACCCATGCACGGCACACAAAAAAGTGCGAAACTTGGCTGCTTCGCACTGATTTATTTGAAAATAAAAAAATAAATATTAACCGTAAACGTGTTCAATTACCGTAGGCGACACGCCGGTAAAGCTAAAGCCACCATCGTGGAAGAGGTTCTGCATGGTTACATATCTTGTAAGATCGCTAAAAAGTGTAATGCAGTAGTCTGCACAAGCCTCACCGGTAGCATTTCCTAAGGGACTCATTTTTTCGGCATAATCCTGAAAACCTTCAAAACCCTTAACGCCACTACCCGCAGTGGTTTTAACAGGCGACTGAGAAACTGTGTTTACCCTAACTTTTTTCTTAACACCATAATAATATCCAAAGTTGCGTGCTATACTTTCAAGCAGCGCTTTTGCATCAGACATCTCGTTGTAATTAGGGAATACACGTTGTGCTGCAATATAAGACAAAGCTACTACACTACCCCATTCATTAAGCGCATCCATATCCCATGCCACCCTTAATATTTTGTGTAGGCTGATGGAAGAAATATCAAAGGTTTTCCAGTTATGCACATAGCTCATGTTATGGTAATCAATTCCTTTGCGCATATTCACACTCATTCCAATCGAATGAAGAATAAAGTCAACCCCGCCGCCAAAATGCTCCATGCTTTGTCCGAACAGGTTTTTTAAATCGTCAAGAACGGTTGCATCAGCGCCTATCACAGGAGCGTTTCCACACTCTTCGGAGAGTTTGTTGATTTCTCCCATACGAAGCGCCACGGGCGCATTAGATAAAACAAGCTGCGCGCCTTCTTCATAAGCTCTTTTAGCCACCTTCCAGGCAATTGATTTTTCGTCAAGAGCGCCAAAAATAATTCCTTTTTTCCCTTTTAATAAACTACATGACATGAGATTTTTGTTTTGTTTCAGTAAAAATAAGAAAAGTTTTAAATTTTGAACAGATGTTTTTCAATCAGGCAAAGAAATGAAAATATAGGCCATTAAATAAAGTCCCAACAAAAATATAATACCTAAACATAAAATCAATAAAACCGCGTACAAAAACAGCTCCCTCCAGGTTTGGCTGGAAACAATTTTACGGTTCAGGAGGCGAAAAACAAAAAACCCCAATAAACCCATTACCGGGGCAATAGCAATTGTAATAACAAATGGCAGTGCACTGTTCATAACCCGAATATCAGTAAAAATATTTTTTAAGGATAAAATTATTTCCTAAAAAATCATTAATTCTGTACCATTTCTCGTGCATTCTGCAATGCAGCGGCAGTAGGCTTTTCGCCACTCAGCATTTTGGCAATGGTAGTAATTCGTTCATCATTATCCAACAATCTGATATTAGTGGTTATCACATTATTTTCAGGTTCCTTATATACAAAGAAATGAGCGTTTGCCTTCCCTGCAATTTGAGGTTGGTGGGTTATGCAAATTATTTGCCGGTTTTGAGCCAATTCTTTCATAATAATACCTACCTGACGCGCAGCCTCACCCGATATACCGGTATCAATTTCATCAAAAATAAGCGTGGGCATATCCATACTCTTAGCCACTAAGCTCTTGATGCACAACATCAAACGGCTCAATTCGCCACCACTGGCTACTTTACTTACCGGTTTGTACTGTCCGCTTTTATTGGCATCAAACAGAAACTCAATATCGTCCATCCCGTTTACACCCGGCTCTTTGCCGGTAAGGGCTACTTTAATTGCTGCATTGGGCATTCCTACCTGAGCCAACAATTTGTTTGCCTGCTTCTCAAATGGCGAAATTTGCCCTTTTCTGGCTTTCGAAATTTGCGCTGCTATTTCTACCACCAATCCGTACATTTCATCCGTTTGCCTTTTCAATATCTCAATATCGTCTGCAATATGCAATGTAGCATGCAGTTTTTCTTCCAAATGCTTTTGAATCTGCAGCAATTCGGCAGTTGAGTGTACGCCATGCTTTTTCTGCAGTTTATACCCCTGTGAAATCCGATCATTTAATTTCTCAATTTTTTCGGGATAATAGTGAATTTGGTTGTTTATACTTTCTACTTCACCTGCAATATCCCGAATTTCAATTTGAGCGCTGGAAAGTCTTTCTGAAAGATTAGCCAAATCTTTATGATAGCCTGTAAAACTGCGAAGCTGATTGGTCAGGTTTTTTAATTGTTGCACTATCGGCTGTTCGCCTTCATTTAGTTCATAACTCACTTTATTAAGCGCCGATTTGATTTCTTCGGCATTGGACAGCAATTTTATTTCTTCTTCGGCTTCTTCCAATTCATTTTCATGAAAGTCTGCCTCATTCAGTTCGTCATAAAGAAACTGATTGTAATCGCTTTCTTTTTGAAACTGTTCCTGTTGTTCCTTTAAAATAGACAACTCCTTTAATGACTTTTGCCAGTTTTTGTATTGATGCTGATATTCTTTTAATAATTCAGAATTTCCGGCCAATGCATCTAAAACATTAATTTGAAAATCATTATCTGCAATTGCCAGCGTATCAAACTGCCGATGCAGATCTACCAATAAAGAACTAAGCTGCTGCATCTGCGACAGAGTAACCGGCGTATCATTAATAAAAGCTCTGGTCTTGCCACTCACCGCTATTTCACGCCTGACAGTGATTTCAGTCTGGTAATCCAAATCATTTGAAGTAAAAAACTGCACCAGACGCTCTTTTTGCACTGGTTCAAAAACGCCTTCGATGATACATTTTTTTTCTTTATTTACCAGTACAGTAGTGTCGGCCCTCTCTCCCAGAATAAGATTGAGCGCTCCAATGATAATGGATTTCCCGGCGCCCGTTTCACCCGTTATGACGTTCATACCCGTTGAAAAGTCAATTTCAAGTTCGTTGATGATTGCATAATTATGGATAACAAGATGTCGGAGCATGAAGCAAATTTAGGGAGCTATCGGTGAATTGCAATCAACATTTGGGTAAAGCTTTAAATTAATTGCAATTTTTAGCAAGTCAAATTGCAAGCCCAAAATGAAGTAAATAAACTCCCTGTTTTAGCCAGAGAGTTTATTTGATTTTTATCCTTCCTGAATTTGAAAAGTAATAGGTTGCCTTCGATAAGCTTTTACCTCACGGCCATTTTGTATTGCCGGTTTCCATCTACCCGAGTTTTTTATTACGCGCACGGCTTCCTGCTCCATTCCATGACCCACATGAGTTAAAGGTTTGACATCGCTTACGTCTCCTTCCTTATCCACAATAAACTGAACAATCACAGTATAAACTCCTGGCGCAGCGCCATTATCGGTAGCTACATCGGCTCTCAGATTTCTTTTAAGGAAAGTTATCCAGGCCGAAGGACCTCCGGGGTAAGAAGCATCAATTTCTACTTTAGTAAAAATCTCAGATTCATTATCCGGCTTAGTATTAGAACCCTGATTATCGACTTTATCCTTTCTTTCTGTTTTATTGACTTCGGTAATCTTGGAGGGTTTTACAGTTTATTCTTCTTTTTTGGGTTGTGCAGATTTACTCTCCTTTTCTGCAATATTAAACCCGATAGTATTCGATGCATCTTCCTGAGTTTCTCCTAAATGGGTTTGCACCTCTTGTTTACCATCCTCTGCTAAGGTAACTTCAATTATTTTAGCAGAATCTTTTTCTGAGGAGTTGGCTGCGTGTTCCTTCGACTCCTGAATGAAATTGCAGGAAATAAATACTATTAACAACAGTACAATAGGCGCCACTGTCATTTTTCTGTACGCCTGATTTTTTGTTTTTTTGATTTGAGAAAGCATGGCTATTCTTCTTTTTAATTGGTGGTGAAAAAATGGAGTTATAATTGCGGCGGTTTTACCGCTGATGGCCTGCCATAGCAACAATTTAGCGTAATGCTCACTATCAATATCGTTGCTGGCAAAAGCGTCTGCCTGAAATTCCTGAACTGTTTTTATTTCCTTTCGATAGGCATATAAAAAAGGATTAAACCAAAAAACACAAATAAGTAGTTCCACAAACAATAAATCCCAACTATGCTTCGCTTGTATATGGTATAATTCATGCCGCCAAATTTGTTGCCCCTTTTGAGAATGTAAATCAATCTCCTGCTGCCAGAATAACCACCTGAAAAATGAAAAAGGAGCTGCGGGATGCTTCGTCATAATCAACAGCAAACCTTGTTCTTTTTGTGGATGACTCTTCTTTTTAACTTCTATTAACCGGTAAAATGAGTAAATCAATTTGCAAACTAAAATCGCACTAATAACAGCGCCTATTAAATATATAATTTGTACCATTGAAAAACTTGTTGAAGCTTTGGTAGAAACAACAATATTATCTTCTACTGTGTAATAAACAGCCTGTAATTTCTGCGGCCACTCTGCTTGTTTTAAATTGACTGTAAATGAAAACAATGGTAACAATAATGAAATGCCCAAAGAACCCAATAGATAATACCGGTTAAAATCATGCATTTTTTGATTGCGCTGAACCCAAAAATAATATGCATACAAAATACCGGAACACAATATCATTTTGAATAAATAGGGATGCATAAATTTATTTTTTTGATTTTTTAATTTGTTGCAATAAACTTTCCAACTCTTCCACACTGATATTCTTTTCCTTCATCATAAAGGAAACAACATTTACAAAAGAACCGTCAAAATAGTTTTGCACCATTTTTTTAATGTTCTTTTTTGAATATGCTTCTTTTGCTATTAATGCCGCATATTGGTGTTGCCTGCCAAATACCTGAATGGACACATACTCTTTTTCTACCAAAATTCTTAAAATTGTAGCCACAGTATTTTGATGCGGCTTGGGTATGGGCATGGCATCAACTATATCGCCTAAAAACAAGGCGCCATGTTTCCATAATACTTGCATTATTTGTTCCTCAGCTTTTGTTAATTGCTTCATTTGCTTCTTAATTTATTTTTCTTTAATACTCCACGACTTAATTGATAGAATTCAAGTGCAATCTATAACTATATTTTTAGTTTACAAACTATTTTTATAGTTTATTTACTAATTTATTAGTTATAACAAGGAATCAAAAGCGTCACAAAAGCGTAATTGTTTAATAATCAATGAGTAAGGATAATTAAACTTTCTTGTAATTTTTAGACAATTTTTAAATTCAGCTTTAAATGCAGGGTTCAAAATTCAAATATTCTCAATAGTACGCTGCTTCAATCAGGTCAGAAAGCATTAACGAACTGAAAAAAATATTTTTTTTTGACTTAAACAAGTTCATCAAAAGATACACAATTTCGTTATATTGCTTTAGAAACTTTAGGTTAAAGAGATGCATTACCAAAAATCAAATAAAAATGATTAGTACCAATGAAATATTGATCAGGCTATCGCTTGCGGCTTTGTTTGGGGCATTGATAGGTCTGGAAAGAGAAAGGAAAAACTGGGCTGCCGGGTTAAGAACACACATGATGGTATGCGTAGGCTCCTGCCTGATAATGATTGTATCTGCATTTGGCTTTGCCGATATTTTAGCTTCTGACCACATTGCGCTCGACCCTTCGCGAGTAGCAGCACAAGTAGTAAGTGGTATAGGTTTTATCGGCGCCGGTACTATTCTTTTTATGAAACAGGGCACTATCCACGGGCTTACCACCGCAGCCGGCTTATGGACAGTGGCTGGTATCGGTCTTGCAACCGGCGGTGGTATGTATTTTGCAGCCGGTGCTGCCACCGTAATAGCGCTTATCATTTTATGGGCACTGTCACCCCTTGAGCGGTATTTTTCAAAAAAATATGAAAAAAGCACCCTAAAAATAGTAATTCATGAAAGTGAGAGCAATACCGATGTACTCAAAGACCTCCTTAACAAAGAAAACTATAGAATAGAGACCCTCTCACTTGAAAAAGTAAAAGATGAGTTTGAACTGCAAATTAAGATAGATATCGGCAATGGCATCAGGCCTGAAAATCTTATTAACGAACTAAAGAATAATCCTGCAATTAAAAAGATAACATGGGTACACTAAATCGTTTTTACCCTCCGCTTGACTGGTAACCTTTTGAGTAAAATACATCAGTTAAGCATCGTTTTTTCATTTGATCATAGTATTTTTACCTAACATTGTTAACCTAAATAATTTTAACGAAAAAGAAGTGAACGAAATTATTTGTCAAAGGATTTAATCTCAAGAAAATTCAAACTTATGAATTATTAAAAAACTGATTATGGCTTATAAAAGCATTAAAGAAATTTTTGAACATAATGAACAATGGATTAAAAGGAAGCTGGCTGCCGATCCCGAATATTTTGTAAAACTCTCAAAAAGACAGAAGCCGAGATACCTGTTTATTGGCTGCTCTGACAGTCGTATCTCCACTGAAGCCGTAATGTTTGCCAAGCCTGGCGATGTTTTTATTCATCGCAATATTGCAAATGTAGTGGCGAACAACGATTTAAATATGCTGTCGGTAATTAACTATGCGGTCAATCATATTAAAGTCACTGCGATCCGAACTTTTTCAAAAAAGGATGATTTGACCCAACGAAAGTATTGATTTTACTGTATTTGTAAACTGATTTCTCGGAATAAAAGTCCGTTATTAAAAATTAAATGATTTCTGACAATTTGGCTTATTTGGTTTTCCTCTTGCTTTTACTGCGCCTTCTTTTATTTGGTTGCATACATAATCAAGGCTGTGGTAATAGGTTAAGCAAAAACGGATTTTTCACACAGATTACCAATGCCTGAAATGCTCTTGTGAGATACAGCGCTTTATCAATTCTAATAAAAGATAGGTAATGAGCGCCATAGCAATCTGAGCGATTTTACAGCGTTCTCGCTTGTGCTCAAATGTTTTTACCAGTAAATTCTGTACTTTAGTTGCTTAAAAAATATTTCAACATCCCATCTGGCTTTCAGCTAAGGCTGCAAACGGTAGATGCTGCCCATCTCAACCCTGCAATAATTTCTAACTGAACATCTTTTTCAACTATTCATACACTACTATCCGGCGTAACGTTACCTGGTCAATGCCTACTTCGATGGCCTTTTTGCCGGTAAGCCGGATATCATCCATCCTACATATGCTGGTCTTTATCAACCGGTAATTCTTTTTCACAAATGCTTTCATATACTGTATTGTCTTTTATTCTGGTTACAAATACGTTACATCACGCATTAATGCGTTGCATCATTAAACTGAAATCAAAATAGCCTTTATCTTCTACAATAGTTCCCTGTGCAAATACTGTTTGCGGATGACCGCGTTTATCATGCACAGCCGCTTCGCCTATATTTACCAGATCAGGAAGCATAAGCGCATGATCCAAACAGGTATGTATTTTTATGCCTCCTTTAGCTCGTCCGGAACTTCGCCCATTCAAATAAGCTCAAACATAAGCTGATAGTGGTGCTGTCTATTATCTTAATCACTTTACCTTTATCTCTTCTATATCCATTGCTTTACCATGTCTCAGTAACAGATTGCTATAATGAGAGAGCAATTTGTAATACATCGTTTCAAATACTCTCAGCTTCGTTTTGCATTGCCGTCACCATCGTACTTGGCGGGGCTTTGTTGTAATCCTAAGTCTCCAATAAAGGTGGTGTTTACAGCAATGGCGGTACTTATATCGCTTAAAGTCAGGCATTTATTCAGCTGTCCGAACATTTGAGAGACCAGTTGATCGTAAGTCTTATATTTACTACAGGATTTATCACTTTTATGTTTAGCTATACTGCTTTGCAAAATAGAATTAGGAATAAGCTCTAAAATTTGTTTTATAATTGGCTTCTTGTTACTTTTATTACGAGTAAATAGTCCCATATATTTATGAAATTTTGTCACCTCAAAGATAATATGGGCTATTTTCGTAATTAACTATGCGGTCAATCATATTAAAGTAAAACATTTAGTTGTATGCGGCCATTATGGTTGCGGAGGAGTAAAGACAGCAATAACCGCAAGCGATGAGGGCCTCCTGAATCCCTGGCTTAGGAATATCCGCGATGTTTATCGTTTGCATAAAGATGAATTAAATTCCATAAAATCAATAGATGAAAGATATGACCGCTTAGTGGAGCTGAATGTTTTGGAACAATGCATAAACCTCGTCAAAACCCGTGATGTGCAAAAAGCACTTTTGGAAAAAAGAATTTCAATTCACGGCTGGGTCTTTGATATGAGAACGGGCAAATTGATTGATCTCAAATTCAATACTAAAAAAGTGGCCAGAGAAATACTGGATATTTATAATATTTTTTAAACAGGTACTAATTTCGCCCGGAACTGCATAAGAAAAATGGTTACGACAAATAAAAACCAAATAGCTACTACCTTATTACGATAGTAGCTATTTGGTTTAAAAATTTCTTTCCCCTGAAATCTATTTCAATTCTATGCTATTGTGAAGTTCTTCATCCACTAAAATGCGACCGCAGTTTTCGCAGGCTACAATTTTCTTGTGTTGTTTAATTTCACTTTGTTTTTGAGGAGGTATCGCATAGAAACAACCGCCACAGGCATCTCTCAGCACAGGCACTACTGCCAGTCCGTTGCGGAAGTTATTCCTGATTTTTTCGTAGCTTACCAGCAGGCGAGGCTCTACTTCTGCTTTAGCTTCTTCTGATTGCTTCAGAAAATGCTTTTCTTCTTTTTCGTTGGTAATAATAATTTTTTCAAGCTCTGCTTTCTTTACTTCCAGCGTGCCCTCTTTCGTGCTGATATTTTTCTTTGCTTTTTCCAAAAGCTCCACTTTCTCTGCTATTTCTTCATTAGCGTCTTTGATGTGCTTCTCGGCCAGTTTTATTTCCAGCTGCTGCATCTCAATTTCTTTATTGATAGCCTCATACTCACGATTATTTTTTACATTGTCGCTGTCTTTTTCGTATTTCTTTATTAATGCCTCAGCATCCTTAATCGTATTTTTTCTGTCTTCAATATATTCTGTGATACCATTAATTTCTTCTTCAATGCGGGTTTGCCTGGCATGTAATCCATGAATTTCATCTTCAAGGTCTGCTACCTCCATCGGAAGTTCTCCTTTCAGAATTTTTATAATATCTAATTTGCTGTCAATTTTTTGCAAATAGATGAGGGAACCCAGTTTTTCTTCAATTGAAAATTCTTTTAATTGTGGCATATTGATATTAAAATTTGTACATTAAGAATTGAAAATACCTCTCTTTCAGTGTTCATTATTTCATAAAAAGTAATGTACCGGATTGGTATTCACCCCTGTTTTAAGGACGGCAAAGTTACGGAATTTTTTTTCTAAAAATTCTGCTAAAAGATCAATCGTAAATTGTTCGCTTTCAAAATGACCAATGTCTGCTAAAACCAGCTTACCATCTGCATCAAAAAATTCATGATATTTTACATCGGATGTAATGTATATATCTGATTGTGAAGCGATTGCATCACCGATTAAAAAGCTGCCGGCCCCGCCGCAAACGGCTACTTTTTTGATGGGCTTACCCCTGAGCGATGTGTGCTTTATCAGTTTGAGGTCAAATATTTCTTTTAATTTCTCCAAAAAAGCCGTTTCTTCCGCCGGTGTAGCCAGCTCGCCGGTTAATCCTGACCCAAGTTCCTGATGCCGATTTTCCAAGGAGATCACTTCATAAGCTACTTCTTCATAAGGATGGCTGCTCTTTAAAGCGCTTATCATCTTGTTTTGCAGCCATACCGGAAAAAGAATTTCTATTTTCAGTTCATCATCCTCACTCCTTACTCCCTGCTGCCCGCTAAAAGGATTGGCAGCTTCATTAGGCTTAAAAGTTCCCTTTCCATTTACCGAAAAACTACATTCGCTATAGTTGCCAATGTTTCCACCACCGACTTCAAACAAAGCATCCATCACTTTTGCAGCATGACCGGCCGGAACATAAAAATATAATTTCTGAAGCCGGTTCTTTTTGGAAGAAAGAATCTCGGTGTTTTTCAAACCCAATTTAGATGCAATCATGCCATTTACACCGGAAATTATATTATCCAGATTGGTGTGTATAGCATATATAGCAATATCGTTTTTAATTGCTTTAATAATGGTACGCTCCACATAAGTTTTACCTGTAATTTTTTTTAACCCTGAAAATATTATAGGATGATGGGCCACTACCAGATTACATTTTTTTTCAATAGCTTCATCAATCACCGCTTCTACCGCATCAAGGCAGCAGATTACACCATGGCACTCCCAGTCTTTATCGCCTGTAAGGAGCCCGGCATTGTCGTATCCTTCCTGCAAAGAAGGAGGCGCTATACTATCGAGATAACCTGTAATATCCGAAATCTTCATCTGACAAATTTAAACAGAATTAAGCTACTAACTATATCCTGGTTTTAGTCATGATCAATAATTTTTTCCAGCATCAACATTCTGCCGTCATTTGTCATACCTTCCACCACCACCTTAAACCGTTTAGTGCGGTCGTTATTAAAAAAGGTCAACGGGATAACCGGATTAACAGCAGCCAGGTTAACGTAAGGTCGCCAACTCAATGTTAGTCTGTAATCAGCTTTTGAATGTTCCGGTTTTCGAACAGAATAATCAGGATGAAAAAATTCCTTTATGACGGTATAACCATTGTAGCTGATAATATCTGTTGAGGCAGGAAGTACTGCATTAAGGTCAGCGCCCTTTTTGGTATAAACCGCCAGTGATGCGCTATTGCCCGAAGCACCAATAAAATGGGGGTAAAGTTTAACATAAGCTATCTGATTAACAGGAATTGACTCAATAAAACTGGCATCCACCGGCATTTCATCTAAAAATAAGGATACATTATTATTACCCAGGCCACCACTCCGGTACGAAAGTTTATAATCACCCGGCGTACCCGAAATCATCAATCCGGCAACACGACCCTGCAAATACTGAAAAATATCTGAGCCAACAGCATTTTCCTCACTGAGGTCAAAAACTTTGGAATCTATTCCTCCCGAAAACAAGCCACTCGCATATTTACTTTCCAATTGTTCGGTTTTGGATTTTGTTTTTCCCCGCACTGTTACATTCTCCAGCATTAATCCCTCTGCTTTTAGAAAATCGTTATACGCATTCCCCATTTTGCGCGTTACATCATCTTCGCCAGTCGGTTTTCGATAATAAGGTATCAGCAGTGGGTTTAAAACATAAGGTTTAAACAAAGAGTCTGAATCCATTTTCACCTCAATAAACTTACTTTTCTTGCCTTTAATATCGCTGAACAATACCTGATTCTTACCATAAAAAATAGAAGAATCCATCCTAAACCTACCTAATGAGTCGGTTTTTATTATTTGCATCGCTCCACGCCTGGTAGTATCAGCCGGTTTCAGCCACATCATCAATTCTTTATTGGCAAAGGGTTTTCGTCGACCTTCAATAGTTATTTTTCCAGAAAAATTAATATAGCCCGGATCCTTAATTAATGGTTTCGGAAGTGAATTGTTGTTGACATCCGTCCATTTGAATCTTGTCCAACCGTTAGTCATCATCACCAAATCCAAACCGGTTGAAACAGAATCACTATCTGCATTAAAATACCATGCAGGATTGTGTATATACCCTTTTAAATCACCTGTAAGCAGAAAAGCTGAATATATATTTTGTGCCCTCGGATTGGCACCTTCATAGTCCGCATCAGTAATAGAAACTGAAAAATTACCGATTATGGTATCTTTCAGATGTACAGAAAAATGGTTTCGTTTACGTTCACCGGTATTGAGGGTGTCCACCGAAATTTTACCGGGCAATACATAATCTTTATTATCCACAAAAATCATTCTTGCGGCAAGAGGAATACCGTCTTTATTAAACACCGTTACGTTTAAAATACCCGAATAAAGGTTCGCCGTTTGAATTACAACGCCAAAATCATTTTTTAAAGTATTTATTTCCTGCTTGAACACAATGCCATTTTCCATCAAGCCTGTAATATAGGCTACTCTAAACGGGTCATTATCAGGCAATTGCGAAATCCTGATTCGCTTTCCTGATCCTGCATTTTCTACATCCATCACAACCCCTTTTTTGGTAGATTCGGGCAAAGCATATTTTCCGTCATTACCACCGGCCATAAGCACGGCGAAATAGCTTTCGCCTTCCAAAGGCGTTATTGAAAAGCTGCCCATACCATCGTGATAGGTACTAAAAACCGTAACTAATTGATTCTTATTGTTTCTGATTTCTCCATTGGCAGCCAATGGCAATCCGTTTTCATCTGTTATTTTAAAAGCAACCCTACTTGTAATACCGGTTATGAGATTTCCACCTTCGGGAAAAAAGGAAAAACCTATTTTACCGGTTGTTTTTGCGGCATCCCTTTTTTCAATTTTTCCATAAACTGTAATTCTTTTACTGAATAAGAAATCAGGCTGATTGAGCATCAAAGGAGCGTAAGCCCTTAACTGGTAAGACCCTGAAGGTAAGTTTTCGGGCAGATCAATCTGACCGAATGCCACTCCCTGAACAGCAGGAAAGACATTCTTAATCAATACTTTAGAATTATTATCCAATAATTCGACATACAAGGAAGTGCTTTTGGCAGAAAGAACCAATCCGTCCTGAAAATAGCCTTTGAGCCACACAGATTCTCCGGCAAAATAAGATTCTCTATCAGTATGCAAATAAACTTTTTCTATAGGATTTATTCTGGACCAATTGGTCAGATTTTCAAGCGGCTTTTGAGCATTTATGTTCAAAAAAAACAAGCACAACAATACCGCAAATACATTTCTTATCATAAGATTGAAAAATAGACATTGAAGTTACGCGTTTGACTTAATTTTCTATGCTTTGTTTAAAATTTTTAACTTTTTGATTAAAAAGGGTATAGAATACCGCCATTTTGTCTATTTAAGGCTAATTGGCAGTATTATTGAAGAAAGATAATTGCTCAAAAAATAGAATTATGACGGAAAATTTAGAAAACATCAATGACATTAATGATAAATTAGATATCAACACGGGTGAAGCTTCGGATGGTAGCGAAAATGTAACCGACAGTGCTGAAACTTCTGATTTGCAAAAATTAGAAGTTGAGTTGAAGGATAGCAAGGACAAATACCTTCGCCTTGCGGCAGAATTTGACAATTTTAGAAAAAGAACCGCAAAAGAAAGGTTAGAACTGTTTCAAACGGCTGGAAAAGATGTCATTATTGACCTGCTGGAGGTTTTAGATGATAGCGACAGAGCGCTCGCACAGTTGGAAAAGCTGGATGACACAGACAAAGCATTAAAAGAAGGCATGATATTGATTGTCAATAAATTAAAGACAATTTTACAGTCAAAAGGTTTGAAAGAAATGGAAGCATTAGGCGCCGAGTTTGACCCTGAACTGCATGATGCCATTGCCGAAATACCCGCACCTGATAAAAAATTGAAAGGGAAAATAGTGGATGTGGTAACAAAAGGCTACTATTTGAATGATAAAATTATCCGCCATGCCAAAGTGGTAGTGGGTAAATAGACTAAATACTAAAACAACAAGTAAAAGCGAATGTCTAAAAGAGATTATTACGAGATATTGGGTGTTTCCAAGTCCGCTTCTGCAGATGAGATAAAAAAAGCCTATCGCAAAGTAGCCATGCAGTATCATCCAGATCGGAACCCTGGCGATAAGGCAGCCGAAGAAAAGTTTAAGGAAGCTGCCGAGGCGTATGAGATACTAAGTGATGCAGACAAGCGTGCCCAGTATGACAGATTTGGCCATGCAGGCGTTAGTGGAGCGGGGCGCGGATTTGGAGGCGGCATGAATATGGATGACATTTTCAGTCAGTTTGGAGATGTTTTTGGAGAAGATTTGTTCGGTAGTTTTTTTGGCGGAGGACGTTCCAGAGGCGGTGGCGGCAGAAGCCGTGGCGTAAGAGGAAGCAACCTAAGGGTAAAGCTGAAATTGAATTATGAAGAAATTGCAAAAGGCGTTACCAAAAACATTAAAGTTAAGAAATACGCGGTTTGTAGCACCTGTGGAGGCAATGGTGCAAAGGATAAAGGAAGTGTACAGACATGTAGTACCTGCCACGGTAGTGGCCAGATGAAGAGAGTACAAAATACATTCTTAGGTCAGATGCAAACCGTAACTACCTGCCCCACCTGTAACGGAGAAGGCAGTACCATTACAGCAAAATGTACCAGTTGCCGCGGAGAAGGAAGAGTTTATACCGAAGAAACAATCACCATTGACGTTCCTGCAGGAGTACAGGCAGGGATGCAATTGAATGTGAGCGGTAAAGGTAATGCCGGTGAGCGAGGCGGTATGCCGGGAGATTTATTAGTACTGATTGAAGAGGAGGCACATAAAGAACTGCAAAGAGAAGGGCTGAATGTAGCTTACGATCTGCATATTTCCTTCACTGATGCAGTATTCGGCATCAATGTAGAAGTACCTACGATAGATGGCAGGGCCAAAATTAAAATTCCGCCCGGAACTCAGAGTGGTAAGATTTTCAGGCTAAAGGGCAAGGGTTTCCCCAATGCACACTCGCATTATGAAAAAGGCGATCAACTGATTCAGGTGAATGTATGGACACCCCAGCATCTGACGGATGAAGAGAAAAAGATTTTAGAAAAACTGAGCCATTCGACCAACCTTAAACCTAATCCCGAAAAAACCGAGAAAGGTTTTTTTGACAAACTAAAAGATTTATTCAATTAATAGAAAATCCTGCGCAAAGCAGAATTTTTTATTATAATTACTAATTTTTCCTGGTAAATAGCACCTTATCTGGGATTACCTCTTCCCGAATAAATCGGCTTGACCATCCGACTTCTAAAATTTCACCCATATAATCTTCAAAATACACCAGTTCAATTTCGTGCAAGCCCGGCTCCAATGCTATTTTTCCTTCTTTACGTTGAGCGCTGTGAGAACCATCATTATCCACCACTACTTTCCCATCTATTGATAATTTAGACCCATCATCAGAATAGGTATAAAAACGATACACTGCCCTCTCTGGTATTTCGATAAATCCTTTAAACACAAGTGCAAACGAATCCTTCGATTCAGCAGGCATAAATGAAAAATTATTTACAACTCCCTCTTTAATTAGTTTTCCTTTAGTAAATATATCCTCAATTTTTTTTAATCGTCCACCTTCATAATAGGTAAATGAAAGCCCTGATGTTTTATTTTTAACATCGGACCTGGCAGGCATGTAGGTCATAGTGTCTTCATCATTAGCAGATAAACCAGAAGGAAAATAATATGCAAACTCAATTCCTTTTTTAGTACGAATCCAGGTATCAAATTGAAACTTACCTTCAAATAAATTAATAATCCGACTTCCTCTTTCCAATACCCCATAAGCGTCTATCCCTGATGTTCTGCCAAAGGCCAAAGCAATATCATGTTCAATGCCAATATAGTCATTGTTATGATCGTGGCCCACAAAGACACCCATTACATCCGCTTTTTCAATAAAAGAGCCAAACAGTCCTGAGTTTATTTCAGAGGCGGCGACACCTTCCTTTTTTATTCCTACAGTGGTTCCTTTCCCTACAATATTGTTATACTCAAGCAAAGGAATATGGAAAAAGGCCAGAGCAGGTAGAGGTTGGTTATTATTTTTCTTTGAAAACGCCTCGCTCGTTTTTCGATACCAGTCTATTTGATCAAAATGAATCCAATCGTAATGACCATATTTATGCGCTGATGGTTTATTATGAGAATCTAAGCAATAAAGCAATGCTGCTGACTGCCTTTGTTTAGATCCCATAATTGGCAAAACATAATTTCCAACACCAGATATTTTCGGTCCTTTTATTCCAACAAAAAACGGAAGACTAATGATTACATCAAAAATTTCCTGTCTTGTCAAATCCGTTTCTGCATCATGATTTCCTAATACAACCGCCCAAGGTGTTTTTGCCTTTTCAAATATTTTTCCCAAAGCCCTCCAGCCATCTTTTGCGGGTGGCGCCGTAACAATATCACCGGTTAATACCACCAAGTCAGGTTTTTCTACTTGCAAAACAGAATTTATTACTTCTGTTGTTTTAATACAATTAGGCGACTTGTTATCCCAATGCACATCAGTAAATTGAGCTATTTTAAATTGGCCCTCTTTATTAAATTGAAGCGTAATGTTCTTTTGTCCATAAGTAAAATAGGTTGTTAGCAAAAAGACAATGATTAAAAACGAATTTCGATTCATGTGTAAATATTTATAATTTCAATAACTTTTTCATTTTGTGAAATATTTCAGTGTTTTTATATATGCCCATAAACTCCTGCGAACCAGGTCCGTAGGCAAAGACAGGAAGCATAATTGGAGTATGATCATCCGTTACATAATAACCGGTAATTAACCCCTTCTCTCGATCGCCATCTATGAGGGTTAAACCGCCAGTTTCATGGTCGGCGGTAACCACCACCAGAGTTTCGCCATTACTATCGGCAAACTTTAATGCCTCTGCAATTGCCATATCAAAACTTAGCATTTCTACAATGGAACCCGGTAATGAGTTTGAGTGACCCGCATAATCAATTTTGGCTCCTTCTACCATCAGAAAGAACCCTTTGTCATTTGCTTTTTGCACTTTATCTATACCCATTTTAGTTATTCGTGCCAGCAGGTCAAGGGTTCCCTGGGTGGCTGCCAAATCCATACGCCCATCTGCGCAAATCACTTTACGCTCATCCTTATTTATTTCTTCAAAGTCATCAGTGAGCCTATAAATCTTTTTTAGTTTAGTTAAATACTCGCTTTTATCTTTTCTTTCTGTAAATACATCCATTCCACCACCTGCAAGCAGTGTCAGTTTGCCATCGAGCAGGTAATTTGTAAGTTGGTCAGTATAATCTCTATCTGTGGCATGACCATAAAAAGCCGCAGGAGTTGCATCAGCAAGGTTTCCTAAGGTAATAACGCCGCAAGCAAGTCCTTTGTCAAAAGCATAATCCGTTAAGGAAGGCGTAACTTTTCCATCGGCAGTCATACTGATATGGCGGTTAAAGGTTGGTTCGCCGGTCGCCATTGCACTGCCACCCGCTCCGGAGTCAGTAGTATAAGCATCAGCCGGACTGTTCATTTGAAGACCGATATTTTTAAAATTGAAAAGTGTTAACCCTTTATTTACCGTTTCAGCTGCGTTTATTTGTGCCAGGCCCATGCCATCTCCAATAAGAAAAATAATGTTTTTCACCTTTGTATTTGCTGCATTGTTCAGATAGGTTGGCTGATACACTTCCACTCCCTTTGCCAGTTGTATTTTTTCTCTGTCAAACCCCTTGAAACCAGACGTAGTTTTATCCAATCTATCAGTAGTAGTCAATCCATGAGAATGGTTTGGGTCTTTCGATATTTTATAGTTTTTGTCTTCAAAATTCTTAAAAAAATCTATACATTTTTCTACTTTATCGGTATTGATAATATCTACTCCCATCGAATGTAAAGTATTCCAGGCGGTAACACCATCAGGTGCTCCCCAAAAGCGAATGGGCTTTCCCATAGAATGGGCCTTTTGGATTGCATTTGTAACCTTTGATTTTTGATCAGCAGTTAGAGTCCCCTTTCCGTTCCATTTGGCATACTCAAAAAATGGGGGACTTATTAAAGCCACTCTCGATAACTGTTCGGGAGTATATTCAGTATTGATTTGCCCGTCAAAAGAAATAAATTTTGGATATTGTGCAAAATTGCCCGGCTTAGGCACATTGCCTGTAATCACTACACGAACTGCATTGGGATTAGCAATAGAATCAAAAACCTTTGGATACTGCTTAAGTAATGCTATTACTTTGGAAAGCGTGGGTTCGGTAGATGATTTAAGTTCAATCATCAATTGCAAAAAATTATTACTCCCCTTCCAGGCTTTTCCGCCATGCTGCTCAAAAAGCCTGACCAGCGGCATCACATACATATCTTTAAAGTTGGCACTCTTTGTCAAATCTTTAAGATCGTGACCTACTAACAGCTTTCCATCAGCAGTTAAATAAACATCAGCTTCAATTGAAAATACTTCCTGAGCATACGCCTGATAGAATGGAACACGTTGGCGATAATCATTGTGAGAATGTACTAAAACGCGCTGCTGCGCTATGGCGTACAAACCCCAAAAAATAAACGCCAAAGTTGTCAAAACCGGTTTTGAATAAGCTATTTTCATAATCATTTATATTTCTATCTTACAAATAAATTTTCCTTAGGAATAGGGGCATACTGTTTATCAGCAACACGCTTCCATGCCCAGCTCAACTCGTCCCCTTCATAATCCTCAAAATACATCAACTTATACGGATGAAAACCCTTTTTTAAAGCTATGCGACCGGTAGCAGTGATGGCTGCATGAGAACCATCATTGTCCACCACTTTTGTGTTATTAATATATAATACACTTCCATCATCTGATTTGGTCATAAATTCATAAACATCATCCTGCGGAATATAGATGAATCCTGTAAAAATATAACCAAAATGATCGGGTTGCATGGCCTCCTTAATAGTGGGAGCCGCTATAGTTCCACTCGCTTTTACCACTGATTTTTCAATTTGGCTAACACTACTAAAGTTCCCTTCATAATACTTGAAGGTGGTTCCGTTTTCGGTTTTGGGGTTTGTTTCACCTTTCTCCATATTAGCTTTTGAAGCCTGAATGGAGAATATTGGGCTTGGTTGGCAGCCTTTTTTAAACGCTTTAGCCTTTATCAAATAAGAGTTCTGAATTTTAAAAGGAGCCTGATATAAAATACTTGTTGTATCTGGATCTTTTCCATCAAGAGAATAGTAAATAGCTGCTCCAGAGGTGGCTGTTCCTAATGTTACCTCTGCCTCACCCACAAATAAATTCAAATCTCCATGATTATATGGAATGGATACTTTTTGTCCGATTGTTAATGAGTAGGGAAGTGCATCTTCTTGTGTACCTCTTTGTTTATTGGGAGAAGATGACAATGAAAACGAGAGCTCGCCGCCTCCCATTATTTGGTCATAGGTAATAAAATTTGCATTTAAGTCTCTGCCATTTAAAACTACTTTATCAATATAAATATTATCTTTTGGATTGTTGGCTTTTATTACCAGTGTTTTGCCATTTGCCAGTTTGATATTTATCTTCTCAAACAAAGGAGTGGTAAGAACAAATTGATTAGACCCGGGACATACCTCATAAATACCCAGACTACTGAGGATATACCAGGCCGACATTTGGCCACAATCCTCATTGCCGCTAATGCCTTCGGGCGTAGGGTGATAGAGTTCTTTTAATATACGTCGGGTAAGCTCCTGAGTTTTCCATGGCTGACCTACATAATTATACAAATAAGCCATGTGATGGCTGGGTTCGTTGCCATGCGCATACTGACCTATCAAACCTGTAATATCCACCATTTCGCCCTGAACATCAGAAGTAACAATAAACAGACTGTCTAATTGTTTTACAAATTCATCTCTACCGCCAAATAATTGCTCCATTCCATTTACGTCATGTGGCACAAAGAAACGGTATTGCCAAGCGGTAGCCTCGGTATATGCCCTACCCGGTTCAAAGGGATTGAAAGGATTATCCCAGTTTCCATCCAATCGTTTCCCTCTGAAAAATTTTGAAAACCCGTCAAACACATTAATATAAGATAAAGCTCTTTGCCGGTATTTTTCAAAATCTGCCAGCCTTCCCATTTCCTTTGCCATTTGCGAAATGCACCAATCGTCATAAGCATACTCCAATACGCAGGATACAGATTCTCTTTTTATATTAGAGGGTATATAACCCAATCGAGTATAATAGTCAGATCCTTTTTTATTAATATCAGACGATACCTTCATAGCTTGCAAAGCCTTTTCTGTGTCAAAGCCCCTTATGCCTTTTAGGTAAGCATCTGCAATAATCGACACTGCATGATAGCCAATCATGGTACCGGTTTCACCCGCCGAAAGTGGCCATATAGGTAACTCTCCCGTATCATCATACATAAGAAGAAGGGAGTTAATCATTTGATTTACCAAAGACGTATCAACAATAGTTTGTAATGGATTCCATGCACGAAAAGTATCCCAGATTGAAAAAGCAGAATAATAATTTTTTCCAATCGGCAGTTGACCTGTTTTCATATTATGCCTGCGATATTCACCATTGCTATCGCTCATTAGGTTTGGCATTAACTTGGTGTGATATATGGCAGTATAAAAATTTTTCTTATCGTCCTCGCTTCCTCCCTTTACCGTTATTTGAGAAAGCGCCTCCACCCATTTTTGCTTAGCCTGATGTTGAACAGAGTCAAAATTAAATTTTCCATTTTCAGCCTCAAGATTTAGTAGTGCATTTTCCCGGCTTACTGCCGACAACCCTACCTGAACAACCAAAGGCGTACCATCTGATTTTCCAAATTTTATAAAAAATTGTTGATTGCTACTGGTCGGCGCATCACTTTCCTTTAATACTTTACCATTATTTATATGCTGAACGCTGGTAAACTTTTTTGAAAAGCGGGCTACAAAAAAAACATACTGGTTAGGTGTCCACCCTTGAGTGCGACGCATGCCGGAGATCTTATTCTCTCCGGTTTGCATAATTTCAAGCGAATCAATACTTTCCTCTGCCAAAAGATGATGCATGTCTATTATCAGATTTACTTCCTTTGCCTTTTCAAAAGTATATCTATGCATTCCTGTGTGAGCAGTGGCAGTTAATTCAGCATTTATTCCTTCCTGCTTAAAATTTACAGAATAATATCCTGGAGATGCCATTTCATCTTTATGAGAAAAAAGTAAATAGTCAAAAATATATCCATCTGATGTGGGCTTAAATTCCTTGGTGGTTGGATGAAAAAGAATATCTCCCAAATCAGCTACGCCGGTACCACTCAGGTGAGTGTGGGAAAAACCAATAATAGCAGAATCGCTGTAATGATAGCCCGAACAAGCATCCCAGTTTCCAAAGCGAGTATCAGGACTCAACTGCACCGCACCAAAAGGAGTTGTTGCACCTGGGAACGTGTGGCCATGAAAACCTGTTCCTATCAAAGGATCAACATAATCAATTGGTGACTTATCCTTTTTTGAGCAGGAAAAAAGTAAAAAAATAAAAAAAAATATCATTAACCTTTGTTGCATTATTACTAATGATTTATTAAGACAATATTTAATTAACCGAATTCACGGCATTTACTTTATCAACCTGATTTACTCATCAGATTTTGTTTTCGCCGGTTTTAATCTGAATAATCTGCTCACTGCCTGACCACCTGAGTTTTAAGGTGAACTCAATATTGGAATGAATGACAATAGAAGGTTTTTCATTAACATTTTTTCTATTATTGCATCTGAAGGATATCAAACCGTTTTTACCAAAAGGATACTGCTCAATCCCATGCTCCTCTGTTAATCTAACATTCCAGCCTATTGTTTTATCAATTAAATTTGCCTGAATACCGAAAATCATTTCGAACATGATGGAAATAGGTACCAAGCCTGTCCATCCAATAAAATCAGGTCTTGCCAGAAAACCGGGCTCGGTTTTTTCGGGTGCATAATACTCCCAAAATGTGCCTGTATTTTTATATACTTCCAACACTTGCTCATGATGTTTCATGGCTAATTCGAAAGCCAATGAATCAAATCCTTTGTTTCTCAGCCCGGCCAATACCATATAATTTGTAGGCGCCCACACTCCTCCCTGCCAATACCGACCATCTGCCTGATACTTGGGATGATTAGCCGGCATTGAAGGAACAGGATGATGCCTGAAAAATGTTTCTTTGTCTTTTAAGTGTTTTACAAAATCTTCTAATTCTTTCTTTTCCAATACATCTGTCCACAAAGCCCAAAAAGCGCCAATTGACTTCAACGTTCCTTTGGTGCTATCCGAATACCTGTCATATAAAAATGAAGATTTTGCATCCCACATCTTTTCTTTAATATACCTTTTTAGAAATTTCACATCATCTTCAATGTCCTCAATCTCTTGCCATCGCTCTGTCAGAAACCCAAAGTCAACCAAAATCTTCCCAATAAATAATTGTTGCAGACAGGTGTCAATCCACGTCATGTGCCCATTAGAAAAAATAGGATTATACTGGGGTTGCAGACGGGGCTGGTTGTCCATACCTGTTCCCCAGCCACTACTCCAATACGAACCATCCTGCCAGGTATGATTGAGCTTCAGCCATTGATAATAAGCACAAAGAACAGGAAAGATTTTATGTATTCTGTCCAAATCACTGTACTGCTTAAAAAAGACAAATTCACTCCATGGGATAAGGTTGGGGCCGGTACTTGTGGGGTCGTACCTATGAAAGCAGTCCTCTCCCGTGTCACCCCATATTTCTCTGCAAATAAATCCGTCAGGATGTTGCTTGGCATAAAAATTATCTAAAGTATGCTGAAAAGGATATGCTCTGTAACCATACCTTGCAAACATGGTGATAAAGGTAGAGTCCCACATAAAAATATTTCCGTTATAAGCGGTATCAATGTATGAACTAATAAAACCATTCTTTTCATTAGGATCTTTTATATTCCTGAAAGCAATCTCCCACGCTTTCCAATACATGTCTATCGCCTGGTTATTTCCTTTCCAAAATGGTTGCGGCAATAATCCCTTTGCCTTATCGAAGCCGGGAGAGGCTATAATTTTTCGTGGTGCGTTTCTAAACTCATTTTCCGTAACGAATACATTTTTTATATAGGTATTTTTATATGGAGGACATCCATGCTCAGGCGAAATTGATTTAGACGAGCCGGTATTTTCACCATAACCTTTTGACATCGGCAATGCAGATGAAGCAGCCAACAAGGCTGAATTTCGTAAAAAATTTCTTCTGGATGACATAGTTTCAATTTAAGTTCAAATAACTTTTAAAAAAGCAAAATACCGGTGGCAACAGTAACCACCGGTATAGTTTAAAATTGCCAATTACTTGCTTGCATTATATATCTGAGCAACATCTGCTGCAGACAAAGCATAATTATAAAAATTGACAGAGGCATATTTGGCGCCAAGTTTAGGATCATAAGCACCAGTACCATCCTGATTGATTTTTACACTTTTTCCATTGTCAATATCCACAGGCACCATAGCAGCCGAAGCAAGCTTGACACCATCTATATAAATTGCCGCTTCGCTGGTTCGGTTGAAGGTTACTGTAACAAAATGCCAGTCGGTGCCTTTAATAGAAACACTTGTCTGTTTAAAATCAGTTTTGGTACCCTCTCCATTTCCGGCCACTACTCTTATACCACCACCAAGGTAAGCTATCAACCAGCCTTTGTTGTTGGAACTACTCCAATCCAGCGTTCCTATCATTCCTGGGTCATCGGTGCTTTCATTTGATTGAAACCAAAAACTAACAGAAAAATTACTGTTATTGCCAAATTTTAGCAGATTTGAATTTTCTACATCGAGGTAAGATATGACACCCGGTTTAAAGGTTGCTACAATTCCCCTTTTTGCATCGTCACTAAAACTGCCGATATTATAATCAGTTGTTTTAAGCTCTACCGTACTTCCATCTTGTTTTTTGAAATTCACTATTGAGGGCACATCACTGATTACATCAAAATTGTAGGTTTTCATTGACGGATAATCAAATCCATCCTTCCCATCATCATTAAAATATACATTAAATGCAAAAGATGCCCTTTGTCCCAATGGAATATTCAAATCATTTACAGCAATATTATAGGTAGCCGCCTTCCCATTTACATTAAGAGTGGTAAGCACTTTGCCCGCATTTAAATTCACTACATCTATTTTATTGATATCGAAATTAGAACTGAGGTCAATCTTTACCTGCTCTCCTTTGCGATAATAATCCTTATTTGTGCTAACCACTGTGCCTGTTCTCGGACTGGTGTGGAGCATTGAAAATTCGAGACCTTTCAATCTCCCGTCGGGCTTATATTCTACTTCCTTCTTACAGGAAGTAATAACGGCCAAAACACTCAAAAAAAAGAATAATATAAAATTTTTCATTTTAAACACTTTTGATTAAAGGTTAATATCCAATATTTTGTTTCAGATTCTTACTCTTTGCAATTTCAACATTTGGAATAGCAAATACGTGATTTTTAGCAGGATCAAAGTTTCTTGCAGGCCATACCTCAATAACATCTAAAGAGGCAATACTATTTCCAGACAAATTCACTTTATATCCATGCAAGGGTTTAGAGTATGCTGCTTTAGCATCGCCCCACCGTACTAAATCCAAGTGGCGGAATACACCAAATTCCAAAGCAAACTCACATCGGCGTTCATTTTTCAAATCTTCTTTACCTGCATTTGACTTGGGCGCTAAACCAGCGCGAGCTCTCACCTGATTGAGGGGCTGATCTCCGTTTTGCCCTTGCCAGATCAAAGCCTCAGCTTTCATCAACAATACATCAGAATATCTGACGATTGGGATATTTAAATCGGTAGTGCCATTATCACTATTGGGATTAACGGTTTTACCTACACAGTCTGCATCCTTAAATGGCTCCAAATATTTTCTGAAGGTAAATGCTGAAGGGCTTGACACCGAAGATGGGTTGACAGCCCAAATAATTTGGCGACCAATAAATTGAGCTGTATCTCCAGGAGCCAGAATAGTTGCCTTACGGCGTGTATCACCCGGCGCATACGCATTATACAACTCCAAGGTGGGTTGAAAATAACCCCATGTATTGTAGTACCCAAAACCTCCATTTTGGAAAATTACACCCGGAAGTTTAGATCCGTCTATTTCAGTACTCGTTACGCTCATGATGTATTCTTTGCTCCAATTATTTTCTATCTTAAATACATCCGCATATTTAGACAAAAGGGCATGCTTACCCGAATTGATAACTAGGTTGGTATATTCAACTACCTTAGCATAATATGAATTATCATATTGAGCGGCATACAAAGCGGCTCTTGCCATTAATGACCATGCAGCCGTCTTATGCATGAGGCCTCTTTCATTTTCGGGTATTTCATCAAACCAAGGCAATAAGTCAGATGCCTTCTGCAGGTCATCAATAATCATTTTATAATTATCCAAAACGGAAGGCGGTCTTGGAACGTCTATAGAATCTAATGGCGTTTTTTCGGTAACGATAGGAATTCCACCATTTGGCCCATTATCGCCATACCATGGCGCTAACCACAAATAGGCAAACCCACGAAAAAAGTAAGCGTGGCCCAACACCTTATTTTTAACTGCCTCGGATAACTTAGTAGCCTTTGGCGCTTGTTTTAATAAATTGTTGGCGTAATTGATTGTCTGATACATTTGTGGCCAGTTGTCCCGCACATCACGCGTATTAGACCCATTATCTATAAAGTTTTTTATGTTTTGAGCTTCGGCTTGTGTACGCCCTGTAATTATGTTATCGCTACAGTTTTCAAACCACATAAAGCCCCTTCCCATCGTACCTTCCCTATACTGCCAGTAATAAAGCGCATAAATAGCCTGCATTGCCTGTCCATCAGTCATATTGGACAATTCTACAGGCTGACCATAAGGTTCAAATTCGAGAAATTTTTTACAAGAGGGTAATGTAAATAAGATAACTACAAATACTAAAAAAATATATTTCTTGTTCATATTAATAAGTTTTAAAAAGTAAGATTAATACCTGCGCTATACATTTTTGCTACAGGGAATCGGCCTCCGTCAACTCCCTGATTTCCTACCTCAGGATCAAATGCTGAATAGCTTGTAAACGTCACCAAATTTTCACCATTTACAAATAATCGAATCTTGGTTTTGGCAAGGAATGTTCCTTGTATCAAACGCTGTGGAAACTCATAAGAAAGATTCAATGACTTAAGCCTCATAAAATCTCCTTTTTCCAAAAAATAATCAGAGACTTTTGAAAAGTTACCATTAGGGTCTTCTACAATCGCTAAACGAGGTATATCGGAATTAGTATTATAGTTGTATGAGTTTAATACATCTGTGCTCATGTTCCAACCTTTTGAACCGGTATAAGTCATTGCTTTTACCCCATTGAAAATTTTTACCCCCGATACACCCATGAGTGTAACATTAAGATTTATATTCTTCCAACCAGCGCCCAAATTCATTCCATAGGTATAATTGGGCATATCATAAGCGCCCATGTATTTACGATCGGCATCATTAATAATTCCATTATTATCAGCATCTATAAATTTAAGGTCGCCCGGTTTGGCATTAGGTTGTATTTTCTTGACTGCGTTTGTTTTTGGATCAGTCCATGTGTAATTGTCTATTTCCTGCTGATTTCTGAAAAGACCTGCGCTTTCTATCAAAAAGTAAGAAAACCAAGGCTGACCTACTGTTGAACGCAAAGGCTTCATTGAATTAACGTCATTGTTATGTGAAATAAAGGCATTTGCTCCAATATCTTTAACAGTATTTTTAAAATGTGCAATATTGGCGCCAATGTTCAAATTAAAATCCCCAATTTGCTTTACATAATTTGCCGATGCCTCCCATCCCTTGTTTTCAACTCGACCGATATTAAACTCTGGGGCAGATGCCACACCTGCCACAGAGGCAACCGGCATTGACTCAATTAAATCTTTTGTCTGCTTATTAAAGAAATCAAATGTAAAATTGAGACTGTTTTGAAGGAAGCTGATATCTGCTCCGATATTGGTTTGCTCGGTACGCTCCCATCTTAAATTAGGATTTGGGATGGTCGGTTGGTAAATACCATACCCCTGCACCTGCCCGTTTGACCCCAGAAAAACCGGCCAACCGGTAACCTGATATGGAGGCGCATAAATAAATCTTCGCACTGAATTTATATTACCTACCTGCCCCCAGCTCGCTCTAAATTTTAAAAAACTAATCAGATTTTGGTTATTCATGAACTCTTCTGAAGATATCTTCCATGATCCTGATACCGCAGGAAAAATATCCCAATTTTTATCGGGGTTTAATTTGGATGAAGCATCACGGCGAAGACTCGCAGAGATAAAATATCTGTCATCAAAAGAGTAAGATGCCCGTCCAACTGCTGAAACAGTGGCTTCATCCCATATTTCTTCGTAGGGTTTTGTTGTCCAGTTGGTTCCATTTGGGAAAATGGTACTGTGTTCGCTTTCAAAATCAAAGCCCCTCATTTCAGTTTGTTCATATCTATAGTTCCTTTTATTCATGGTAAAAGCGCCCATTAAGGACACACTGTGAACCTGATTAAATAGTTTTTGATAATTTAGGATATTCTCAAAATTCCAAACTTTAAATAAAGAATTGGAAATCACTCTGTAATTCTGATCAATAGTTCTTCCAGGCTCCAAAAATTTCATCTGAAAAGATTCACCTCTTAAACTTGTTACATCATAAGCAAAATTTGACTTAAATGTTAAACCAGGCATTAAATTAAAATTAATCGCTGAAGCCGAGAAAATTCGGTTTTGAGGGTTATTTTGCCTTACTTTTTCAAGCATTGCTACCGGATTTCTCAAATCGGCTTCTACACTAAAACCCTGTGCCAGTGCCCAGCGCGGCACTGTGCCGCCATAAAGCACATTTCCCCCATCATCATATTCATACACAGTAGAATACCTTGGATAGGCCATTGCCCCAAATATAGTACCTGTGTGACCATCACCAATTCCGCTTTTCCCATTGGAATAATCATATACAAGATTCTGAGAAACAGATACCCACTTGTTAAGTTGAAGATCAGTACCTAATCTGGTTGTTAGTTTTTCACCATAAGTAGTTATTAATGTTCCTTCGGTTTTGTCATAACTGACAGAAGCGAGGCTTTTAACATCTTTTGAACCTCCCCGAATTGTTAAATCATAGTGATTAACCTTTCCTGTTCTAAATATTGCATCCAACCAATCGGTACGAGTAACATTGCCATAAGGAAATAAAACTGGGTTATACGCTTTTGGTACAGTTTTTCCTGCAGCATCTGACGCATCCTTCCAAACCTTATTAAACTCTTCAGCAGTTAGCACCTTAGGTAACCGCCATGCTTTCTGGCGACCCTCCCATGCGCTGAAATCTACAGTTGCTTTTCCCTGCTTTGCTTGTTTGGTAGTGATTAAAATTACCCCTCCCGAACCTGCTAATGCTCCATAAATTGCCGCAGAAGATGCATCTTTTAATACTGTTACAGTTTCTATGTCCGAGCCATTAAAAGGAGCGCCCGGAACACCATCAACCACATAAAGAACGGCATCACCATTCTTATTGCCTTTCCCCCTGATTTGAACTGAGGCTCCTTGTGTAGGATCCCCGGTTTGAGTAATATTTACCCCGGGCACCTGCCCTTGTAAAATATTACCGATTGATGTGGACCTGCCCTGAAAGTTATCCCCAACTTTTATCGTTGTAACAGCTCCTTGCAAATCCCTTTTACGACTGGAACCATACCCTATTGCTACCACTTCATCCATCCCCACTATATCGTTTTCAAGTACTACCGTAATCGGATCTTCGCCGTTTACGACAACCTCTTTTGTTTTTTTTCCAACATAACTTAGTATTAATGCTGTGGACTTAGAGGGTAGGGCAATAGAAAAGTTTCCTACATTATCAGTAGTAGTACTGACATTTGAACCTTTGGCAGTAACAGTAACTCCCGCCAGCGGCTGAGCCTCTGTATTCATTACACTGCCTTTTACTAATTTTTGAGCTTTAACCTGTAGTGATACTAACATCAACAGGAAAAATGTAATACCAGTAATTCGCATAAGTTTGAAACATTTTGATTATTAATAATTTAGGAACAAAAAAATTAAAAGTATTGAAGGATGAACGATTTAATACTGAAAGGAAGTATTGGTTTTTAGTCTGTTTACCCATATTAACAAAACAATCATTTTAATTTCCATTGAATAAAGATAAACTGGCAAATATTTATACATTACCCAAATTACGTATATTATACCTCATTTTACGCAAGAGAAATAAATTTTCCTTTTTTAAAAGATATCTTGTTTAATTCATCTTTTTATCGTATGCCTTCTTCTATATTCAGAAGGTGTACAGCCCTTTATCTGCTTAAACTGCCTTGAAATATTATTACTCATATTGATTCCGACTTCAAAAGCTATTTCATTTACCGGTTTATCAGTTTCAAGGAGTTTCTCTGCAATTTTTTGCATTCGCAAAGACAAGACGTATTGATATACTCCTTTTCCGGTGGTATCTTTAAACCTTTTTTCGAATGACCTTCTACACAAAGGAACTTCTTTTAAAACATCAGCCACTCTAATGTCATTATCAATATTTAGATGAATATATTTTAGGGCCTTTGCCATATATTGATCGCTTGCTGAAATAATATCAGTAGATTGCCTTGTTACAATATGTGTAGGCTTTACTAATATATCCGAATATTTAGTTACTTCTTTTTTGATCAACTTATCCATCAATTTGGCAGCTTCATAACCTCCTCTTTCTGTATCAAGATGAATACTTGAAATGGGAGGATCAGATAAGTTGCATGTCATTTCATCATTATCAACCCCCAATACTGCCACCTCTTCGGGAATATGAATACCTGCCTGATTGCAAGCTTCAGTTATATGCTGTGCCTTATCGTCATCGCAGGCCATAATAGCTACAGGTTTGGGCAATGATTTCAACCACTCACTCAGTTCAGAAGGTTTATAATACCATAAGCCTCTACCCGGTATTTGTGTCTGGTCAAAATTATTAACTTTATATCCCTTCAAGTTTAAATATCCCTCAAACCCTTCTAACCTCTCTCTGGACCATACTATATTTGTGTAACCATAAAAGGCAAAATTCTTAAACCCTTTTTGCAAAAAGTATTCTGCCCCCATTCTTCCTGCCTCATGGTACCCACCTGTGATATTGGGTATTTCGGCAAATCTTTCCTTAAAATCTTCGCCTATTAAATGAAGCCCGGCTTTCAAAGCCATTTCGATTCCTTTATCATTATATAATTGACCAATAATGCCCTGTGCTCCCCAATCTTTAGCAAATTTGATTATCCCTTTCATTTTTAATGTCTCTCTATAAAAAAGAGGCATACGACAAAATAACCAAGGGCCTTTTTCTTTGGAATACCTTACAATACCTTTTAACAGACTTCGCCCATATTGTTCCGAATTATCAATCAATAATATTATTTTATTCATATCTTGGCATTAGAACGAAATTTTGCGAATATAGTCAATTAATATTCCAGTATAATCAGGTTAATTTATTAATATGATGTACAAATTATATTTATTGAATGTGTTTGCGTAGGCCAGCCTTTCTCATCAATAAAAAACAAATTCTCAGATAAAAAAATTACCAATTAAGATATTCATATCATTAATAGGGCAGCGGCCATCTTTTACAAAAGACAGAATACCTGTTTATTTAAAATGCACTTTTTAAAAATTGCAAAATATTACTCCCCGAAACAGCCAGACTCCCTACCCTACTGTATCTGGCTATATTGATACCTATCAGATTATTATTTAAACCAAAAACCGGACTACCACAATCTGATGGTTTTAAAGCCAGACTATGAATAAAAACACCCTTTAAACCATCTCTTCTTTCACTACGTCCGTCTGTAAATTGTTCTGCCACATGATTATTACCCTGAAACGGGCGTTGTAGCAGGGTTATTGTTAATGTGTCCTGAATATTGTTCTTAATTCGTACCACACGGATAGTATCACCCGGTTTTTTTGATTGAATTTGTTTTATGAAATCTTCGGGTGTTTTAATTTGTTTATTATCAATACTATTTATTATATCTCCTAATTCTAAACCACTTTTTGCTGCGGGAGAATTAGGCTGAATGGATACTACCGTATTACTATCATTTTTTAATTCTAATTTCATACCCAAAAAAGCAGTATAATAAAATCCGGGAATATCAAAAGGAGATGTTCCCAAAATGCTAAACAGACCTTCTCCATTGGGTTTTGCAGTAATCAAAAGCGTTCCCTGCAAATAATTATTTCTTTCACCATAATCAATATCTTTTAAAAGAAGACCTTTATTGGTTTTTACATCAATCTTCAATAATGCCAGATCGAGGCTGTCATCACAATAAATTATTTTTGCAGGATATTTTTTGTTGTTCAGCCATACTTGCGGATGCTTACCTATTTCAGAATTTTTGCTAATTATATAGGATGCTCTTTCAGAAGACACTTTTTTTACTTGAAATCCTTGCACATTTATCAAAGCGCCCGATATCGTTTTATTGTCACCGGTTATTTTCACACAATACTGGCTTAGTTTTTTTTGATAGTCGCTAATTTGTTTTTCCAATTCAGTTTTAGAAAAAATGTTTTTAACCGCCACCGGGTTTTTCACGGAATTGAAATCCGCATCGGGAAGCGTAAGATAACTCTGAGGCTTATTTAATGCCAACCAAAAAATTCTGAAAACATTTACCGGCACATCATAATTTTCATTCAAATTAAGCCCGATATAACTTCTTGTTCCTATCACCCTGCCATCCATATCAAACAATGGGCCGCCACTATCGCCCGGTTCCATAATACAGGAATTGACAATAATATTAGTACGAACATCGCCCTCCAGATTTGTAAACACTTTTTCGATAAATCCAAGACGAGCAATTTTCTTATTACTAAAACTGCCGGGATATGCAAGACTAAAACACGGTTCCCCTTCCTTTAAAACTGAAGAATAACCCATCTCTGCAAAAGGATAAACGCCTGATTCTGTAATTTTTAATAGCCCTGCATCTAATTTCCCTATTTTCCCCAGGCCGACAGCCGGTGCCCTTCTGCCATCATCAAAAATAATTTCATACTTCGCATTGGGCATTGTCATGTGGCCGGCGGTCATTATAATACCATCCACGCTTACACAAACACCACTTGCACTCACGCCATTCGGATTGCCACCTAATGGCTCGCGTGTGGTTATCTGCACACATGCCGGCGATACTTTGGCCACAACCCGCTGTAGTTGTTGATTGAATAAATTTAAATCGGAAGATTTTATTATAAAACTCTCATCAATACCATTTAGTTTTTCTCCCGGCTGGCCGAAAACAAATGTTGCATGAAAAAAGCACATAAATACCAGCAGATACGAGTATCTCATTTGAAATTTTTAAATTGAATCAAATATTTTTCTGATTTCAACAGAACCGGGACGAGGCGCATTATATATCATCAACTTACCCTCGGGGTTGTAAAGGAGAAAATGTGGAATACCCTGCATGTTCATCAATTTTTCAAAATTAGAAGTTCCTACTTCAAGCTGATGACCCGAAAGGTTTAAATCACTCATTTTCTTTTTCCAGGCATCCTTATCTTCATCTACAGAAATACTCAGAAAAACAATATTTTTACCTTCATAGTCTTTTTCCAATTTTTTCAGGTGAGGAATTTCTTTAATACAAGGGATACACCATGACGCCCACATATCTATATAAATATATTTTCCTTTGAAGCTCGTGAAAGGAACAGATTTGCCCTCTGCATCTTTAAATATCACATCAGGCATAGAAGCACCCTCACGGGTGAATCGCAGGTTGGTGAAACCTTCCACTAACTGATGCCTGACTTCAATATCAGGGACAACCTTTGCGAGTTCCTTAAACTGTTGCAACTTGTTTTCAAAATCATCCTCAGTACTGAAGCGGACAGAGCGCATATAACTTTGCAACTCCTTTGAACAGAACATCGTTTTCACTGCATCATTACTGAAAAGCTGATTTACGAGATTAATACTGTGTCTGTTATATTCGTCAGATTTTTTATTCTTTGATACATCAGAAGTGTCAATGATTTCAATATAATTTTTCAGGCTTGAATAAGTATCGTACAATAATAATGCTTCTGACTGATTGAATATTTTGACCGGAGATTTTGAAAATTGATATGCATTGCGGGGTAGTTTTTTATCGGTGCCTTTGGCATAATATCGCTGCACCGTCATCAGGTTTTGAATATAGTCATTTAATGCCCATGCATCCAAATAGCTCTTTACTCTTTGCTCCTTCACATTGAATTTAGACGAAAGGTTATCAACAAAATCAAAAATTCGTGACAAATAGAATGCAGCGCTATCAGCAGCAGGCATATTAAAAAATAACTGCTTCTGATTTTGAAAATGAAAATTGCTAAACAAAATCAACGCTTTATTATTACCACTTAAGCGACCCTTTCCAACAGAGAGATAGGCTGTATCATTATAATGAAGATTTAAGTTTTCTTTACTTCCGGGTCTGATGTATAAAGGGAAATTAATTGCCAATTGCTTATTTCTGGCCTTAGGTATAATCGTAAAATTTAAAAACTCCGGATTTTTCAAATTGATTTTAAAAACAAATTTTCCGTCTTTTGACAGTGGTTTATAAATGCTGTTTTCATTATCATTTTTCCTCTCCCGAAAACTCAGCACCGCCTCGTATTGGTCATCCAGATTAATACTGCCTGATATTATAGTATTCGGTTTTTTGAGTTTTGCATAAGCACTCATTTGCAAACCAAAAACGAAAACCAAAAAAAACAAAAGAAAATAATTACTTCTCATATAAATTTTTCTCCGGTAAATATTTTGAAAACAAATTTGAATTAGTCAAAAAAATAAGTTAAAAAAATAATCCCGAATCATTTTCGGGATTATCAGTTATTTTTTATTTTTTCTTGTAAAACAGTTTAACCGGCTTATCTGATACTCCGGTATATTTTTTTATCAGATTTCCGTTATCCATATTAAAGACATATACATTTCCTTTTAATCCTGAAGCAGCAGGATTATATACGCCTACATACAACAAAGAGCCATCAACACTTTGCTCCACCGACGTAATAGTACCCTCATCTACAGTTGCAAAAGGTGTGGTAGGCATACTGGTACCGGTATAAAACCAGGAATACAACTTATTACCCGATGCATAAATTAATTTTTTGAATATCGCGTTTACAACAATTGGCGAAGACGGAGTCAAAACCGGTTCACCGCCTATTACATTCAATACTGCCTGCTCTTTAATATCTAAAAGTTTTGTAGAATTGTTTTGAATGTATTGTGAGAAAACTGTTTTTGTATAAACAGTCGGAGTTGTTCTGCTTTTAGTAATCACATAAATAGATGACGCATCATCATAAAAGAAATCTACTAAATCCTGATTTTGAAATGCCTGCAACGAATTGGTAGTATAGTAAGATGAATATTGCAGCATCTGAGAAGTAGCCGGATTCCAGTAATAGTTGAAACAGTCATTCAGATTAAATCCAAAACCTGTTTTCATCATTACGGTTTGCGAGTATTTGACATTCGACAATATCAGATTTTCCAATAATGCCAAATTATAAATTTTCCCGCCTTCACAAAGAATAACAGCAGTTCTAAATCCGGCATCAGGTACATTCATAGCTACAGGCTTGAAATCGGGATAATCAGATGCAGAAATGGTTGCTTCCAATTCAAATGTTTTTGCGTTCAAATAATAAATCTTACCCTCGCCACTGCTGGAGATAAATACCTGATTTAATCTTTTTGCAATATCAGTTGGGTTCTTACCTATTTTATTACCAGGATTATTCAGTGTAAATACATTATTGACAAATGACTCTACTTTTCCTGCTGCGATTTCTGCCGGAGAATATTTACGCATAAACGCTAAAGTGCCATCACCTTGTTCGTTTTGTCCCAAAACCATCAGACCTTCTTCATAAGGAGAATTAACATTTAGGTTAAAGCTTTTAAATGCACTCCCGTCTTCATTACTCACTTTCAGTCGGATAAAGTACTTTCCCAACTTGGAACAAGGATAAACTAATTTTTTATCGGTCGAATACACTTCATAATTCACCTGCCATTCATAAGTCATGGGTTTATCAGCGCCATCCTGAGTAATAACAGGGTCAATGGTTAATGGCTCATTTTTCTCCATATTAACTTCGCTGCCTGTAACATTCGGAAATGAAATTTTAAGTTCCGTAATCTGATTGGCGCCAATTGAAGTATTGTCTTTATAACACGACAATAGTAAAATTGGCAATAATCCTAAAAATAAATATTTTATAATTTGATTCATTTTATTATCGTTTTTTTTAGTAACCATTAGGTTTTGGGATTTTAACTCCAAGTCCCGGGTTTTCTTCCATGAAATATTTGTACAAAGGAATTAAAACGTATTTGTCCATTGTGTTCTGATAATCATAAGGCCATCCAAAATCCACATGTTCCAGATCAGGACCATAAAGGCTTACCATTGTTTTATAAGTTTCCGGCGCTTTTTGTTCCAATGCTCTGAACAGTTCAATAAACTTCACATAAGTAAGTGGATTCCATACTCCCAGATAACTACTTGGCCAGGTTGGTTTTCCCTGCCAGTCCTTCCATTTCGGTGGCTCTACCCTGTTGTTAAAAACTACAATTACCTCCTGAAGTGGCTTGTTTACAGGCGTAAATCCATTTTTCTCCACCAATTTAAAACGAATGGAATAATCTTTATCTCCAAGGCTCCCCCTATTGATCAATAGAGGTATATAGCCCCAAACAGAATCTTTGGGGATGGTTAAATTTCCATCAATAGTATATTGTGTTCCTTCCACCGCCGTTGTTTTATCAGTAATAATTTCTGCGCTGAAAACCCTGTCAGAAGAAACAGGAAGTCCCATAATTTTGATCGGTACTTTCAACAAGTATTTAGTTATTTCCAACGGGGTAACACTAAAGGAATAATTGATACTGTCTGCTTCAAAATAAATTCCTGTAAAACGCTGGTCAAATGTATCAGCCACATCTTTTTTACAGGAAGCTAAAAAAGCTGCCGGTAACAAAAGAACTGCTATTAATCTAATCATATTCTTTTTCATAAATTCCAGTTTTTTAGTTTCTGTAATCAAATTCAATTTTAGGAATCGGCACTACATAAATAGCCTTGCTTGCCGGAATAACCTTCATTAAAGGGTCAGTAATATTTAAATTTAACCTTTTCATATTGAAAAATGTTTGACCCTCGCCAATAAATTCTTTATACCTGTCATCAGTAATCATATTGACCGTAAGAGGTACAGCAGGAACCCTGTCTTTGAGCGCTACCAAACCTCTTGACGAAATTACGGCATCAAAATAATTTCTTGCTTTTTCAGAATTTGTAGCCAGCAACGCCTCAGCCGCGATATAGTACATTTCAGGAAGGCGAATCAGGTTGATACCTTTAATTCTGTCGGCAGGTCTCAGATATTCCTGATCGTTAACCTGATAAGGATCTACCAATTTTGAAAACCTAAGTTTATCAGTCTGACTAGCCGGTAATTTGAAAAACGCATCCCAACGATAATCATGTCCGCCCTGAATATCATTATAAATAATAGAGATATTGGATCTGTTATCATAAGAATAGAATGAAGTTTGCAGCCAAAATCTATCTTTTACAGTCGAAAAATATTTATTTGAATACAAACCAAAAACCGCTTCTTTCGGAGCTATCATTCCTTTACTGATTCCATTGCTGATTTCGGTTTTATCCTGCAATTTAAACTTACCTGAGCTAATCACCTTTTCTGCATACAATGCTGCATTTACATTATCGCCTTTTGATAAATATACACGTGCCAGCGTAGCCTGCATCGCATACAGATTAAAGTGGGTTTCTCTGTCTCTCAGGAAAGGAGTGGAAGGATTATTTTTTGGAAATGTAAGATATTGTTCATCATCTTTCAGCAATGTCTCTGCTTCGAGGAGGTCATTAATAATATAATTATAAACCGTATCCAATCTTGAAAACTTAGGCGCTTTTAACGCAAAATCGGTAGAATAAGGAATACCGGAGGCTGTAGGATTCAGTTGAATATTTTCACAAAACAATCTTACCAGATCAAAATGCAGAAAAGCCCTCAAACCCAGCGCTTCGCCTTTATAAATATTGTAATACTCAAGATTTTGCGGTGAGAAACGCTCTAAGTTTTTCAGTACATTATTTGTATATGCGATGCTTGAATAGGATTTGCTCCAAACGTCTTGAAACAAAGATTCAACTGATGAAAAACCATAATTGTAAGCACCCAGGTTTACAGCATTGTTGTTTCCTGGGCATACAAAATATTGAGCCAATACTTCCGTTGCATTATGCGAAAGGTTTTCGCCATACAATGACCTGCTGTTCATAGAGCCATAAACCCCAAACAGCGCAGCTTCAAACCCATTGGCATCTGTCAATAACTGCTTTTCGGGCAGTTCGCCTTCGGGCCTCACATCCAAAAATTTATTACAGGATGTGGATAATAGTAAAATGGCAACACTCAATATCATTATCACTTTTGTACTCAAAAGCGTATTGAGGTTACTTATATTTTTTATAAAATTCATACTTCTCATACGATGATTTTAAAAAATGATATTAAGGTTAAGATCAAATCCACGACTGAACAAATAGTCTGTTCCTCTTTCTATCTGCACGGTTGACAGTCTGAAGATATCGTTCATGCTCACACCAATTGATGCTTTGTTGGCTCTGATTTTCTTCAACCACTGCTGCCCCAGTTCATAAGAAAGATTGAATCTGGAGAGTGTGAGTGTATTTTCTTTTTGTACGAAACGTGTTGTCTGATAAGGAAGCGACTGATCTGCAATATTGCGATATAAGGCAATATCGCCGGGTTTTTTCCATCTGCTGTCAAACACTCTGTAATCTGCATTAAACATCGGATTTGACCCTTCCACTTTGGAAGCCAAAGTAGTGTTATAAATATACTGGTCAAAGAAGAATCTGAAATAGGTGGCTGCCGTAAATCTCTTGTAAGAAAGTACAGAATAGAAAGTACCTAAAACTTTTGGTTGAAGATCGCCTACCACCACTTTATCCGCAGGATCAAACACAAATGTTCTGTCGCCATTCAATTTGATAAACACTTCTTTACCGGTTGCAGGGTCTATACCTGCAGAACGTACAACCTTCAATGCTGTAGTGGACTCACCTTCCTGAAACTGAGGTAAAGGAGCCAAAGTGTTCAATGCATTATTCCTGTCATTAGTAGCCTTCAAAGCATTACTTATTTTAAGAATTTTATTCCTGTTATGAGTAATATTGGCTCCCAATTGCCAGTTCCACTCTTTTCCCTGAATTACATAACCATCTAATTTGATTTCAATACCCTTGTTTTCAATCTCACCAAGGTTATCTTTTCCGATGGTAGCGCCGGCAGAAGGCGGAATGGTTTTATCAATCACCAGATCGGTTGTTTTCCTTAAATAAACATCGGCCGAAAGATTAATTCTGCGTTTCAGAATACTGATATCGGCGCCGGCATTATAGTTCATAGTACGCTCCCATCTCAAATCGGGGTTACCAATAGTGATTGGAATAGCGCCAATGCCGTTGAGATAATTAAGGTCAATATTATAACGATAGGTTGTCAACGCCTGATAAGGGGCAAAACTTACTTTACCTGTATAACCGGTACTCACCCGAAGTTTGAAAATATCTAACCAGTCATTTTTCAGAAATTCTTCATTGTGTAAATTCCATCCCAGACCGGCAGACCAGAAATGGCTGTAACGGTTATTGGCTCCAAACTTAGAAGACCCCGAAATTTGATACACCCCGTCGAAATAATAACGATTACGAAAAAGGTAGTTAAGATTCAGGAATCCTGCCACATCAGCATTGAGGTCCTGAGAGCCTCCCGGAGCGCCTCCAATAGGATAAGATGAAGCGAAATTGATAGATCTCAAAGCATCTGCATAAAAGCCAATACCTGAGAAACTGCTGTATTTATTATTGGTATGATTCAAATTTCCTCCTAAATTAGCCGTAAGCAAACTCTGTTTTGGCAATGCTTCATTATAGTTTAATACCACATTTCCCGAATAAGTAAGTCCATTGTTATTTGTCATGCTTAATGAACCTCTTTGAGATAAATCGGTAATATTCTTATACACACCGGATAATGGAGAAGTGTACATTTCAGTATTTCCACCATTCAATAAAAAGTTAATATGTGAAGTCAACGTGAAACGTGTTGACATTCTCCAGCGCATATCAAAATCATTGCTCAGATTTTGAGTCATGGCTTTGCTGAAAGAGCCGAGGCTTGCTTCATACAACGGGTTATTCATATCCCATGATAAAGTCTTTCTGAATTGCCCGAAATCATCATAAACCCTGTCATAAGGATTCATTTTTGTGTAGGATGAAAAACTACCATACGGAGAATACTGAATGGCCGTGCGAGAAAGATTGGTACGGTTAGTAAATGTGAAACCACTTGGAGTGTTGTATTCCAGCGCAAATCCTAATCCATAACGCTTACGGAAGTCGCCTTTCATCACACCTTCCACATTGCCAAAACGGGCATTCAGTTCATAGCGGGCATTTCCGGCGCCACCGGCCAAACGAATCGAATGGTCATTACTAATACCAATTCTGGATGGCTTCGACATCCAATCAGTATTTACACCCCGATTTATGTCCATAAACCTCACATTGTACAACGAATCCAATGATTGCTGGCGCAAATGATCGGTGGAGGTATATAATCCGGCTAATCTTTCATATTCCAATTTATCCTTTGGTTCTAATAGATTGTATCCGCTAAAATCGGGGAACTGCATACTACCCACGAAATTGTAGATTACTTTCATTTTACCTGAAGTCAGCTTATTTCTTTCAATAACAATAACACCATTTGCAGCTCTGGCACCGTATAAGGCAGCAGCCGAAGCATCTTTAAGTATAGTTATGGTTGCTATCTCATTGATATCCATATCATAAAGATCGCGCACGCTGATAATGGTACCGTCTCTTACAATTAATGGTTGATTCACCGTTTGGTCGTTATTAGCAAAAGAAGTAACACCACGAACCAAAATGTCGGGTATGGCATTTGGGTTTGACCCAAGACTGTTGTTTTCTGTAACAGTAAGTCCCGGAGTAAGCATGGTTAATGCTTCAAATACATTGGTAGGCGCTACCGATTTCAATTGCTCGCCTGTAAAGGTCAAGGCCGAACCGGTATAACTGGCTTTGTTTTTCTTGAAAAAACCGGTAACCACAATGTCGTCAGTAGTAACGGGTAATGGTTCCAAGGTAATGTTAACCACCTCCCGACCATTAACCGGTTCTGTCTTTACCAACATGCCCACATGGGAAAAGACCAAGGTCGCTGATTTTCTAATTCCTGTGAGGTGATAATTACCTCTGTCATCTGTCATGGTACCCTTGTTTTGTTCCTGTACCACCACTGATACGCCCTGTAAGGGAGCGCCGGTGATATCAGTTACTTTACCGCTAATATTTATGAGGGTATCGGCAGAATTTACAGCGTTCATATTCTGAAATTCCATCCCTCTATTAGCAGCCAAAACCGGAACGTTTAAAACCGAAAGCAAGAAGAGAAACAAAATTGAAAATTTCATTTCTTTATATTCAAAATTGGTTTTAATCTCTTTGAAACGGGCCCGAAGATTTCTTAATAGTTGCATTTTTCTCATGAATCTTCCTTAAGTATTTATATAAAAATTTTAAAAAGGCTGCTAAAGTACACTTTATAATGCAAAGAAAGACTGAGCAATCGTTTGCTCAAGATAATTATGTACTACATATAAAATTAAAATACCATTTATCATTGATGCTTTAAAAATTCTTTATGAACTGAAAAAGGAATAAAAAATTAAAAAGGTAGTCGAAACTGACTACCCTCTTAAAAATTCGGAATCCGAACCTGATGTTTTCACACTTCGCTTATTTTGATAGGTTTTTGATAGTTTTTATTTTATTACTACTTTAGGTTCAAAATGAATTGCAGATTTCACTGAATTGGAAATCAAACAGGCTGCTTCTGATTTTTGAAGAATCCGTCCGACCCGTTCCATATCTTTTTCATGCACAATCTCAAGTTCCGGTTTCAACCACACATCCGTCATCATATACTTATTTTCCACCATTCCGAGCTTTCCCTGAGCTTTACAACCAAATTTGGTAAATTCGAGCTTAGAATTTTCGGCCACTGCCAAAAAAGTAGTCATAAAACAGCTCAAAATACTTGCAGTGTATAAATGCTCCGGACTCCAGATGCCTTCAATTCCCTTAGGGAACTGAGGTGGTGTAACCACTTCTATCTTTTGATTCAATTCCGGCGATTCCATCACGCCTTTTCTGTCGGCTACCCACTCAAGATTTACATTGTAAATATGCTCACTCATATATTCTGTTTTTATTTTATTTCTGCAGTATGCGTTTGAGTTTCCTTTATTTTATCTATTATGTCTTTAATTTTCATATCTTTTTGAATTACAATCATTTGAATCTGATTTTCTCTAAGAATTTCCGAAACTTTTGACCCAAATCTACCCGCAACAGCCATGTTTATACCATTATTTATAAGCATTTCTGCGGCGTCGCAACCGGCATTTTCTTTTTGATGTCTGACAAAATTTTCTACAAAAGCATAGTTATCCTTTTCGGTATCATAAATGCAGAACCAATCAGCCCTACCGAAGTGAATCTCAACTTCAGATTTCAAATGATTTTCTATTGCAGCAATAGCAACTTTCATTATTATTGAATATTTAATGCTGTTTTACAAAATGGGCAATGCGTACCTGAGTTTTCAGTAATTGTAAATGTAATTCCACATCCTTCACACTCATACCATTTGGCGATACTTGCATTGCCCTGTTCAAAACAAATCTCACATCCTTCCACTAATGCGCGCGCTATTTTTCGCCTTGCGCTTTCATAAATTCTTGTAAGCGTAGGTCTTGACACATTCATAATGCAGGCAGCCTCTAATTGCGAAAGCAACTCGTAGTCACAAAGATTAATAGCTTCGTATTCCTCAAAAGAAAGCATAACCGGTTCAAGAAGCTTCTTTTGCTGGCAACCCAAAGGAGCAAACCCCTGAAAATGCGGAGCCATTTGAATATATCTTGTTTTCTTCTGCCTGCCCATGAATCAAATCTTTTCACAAAGGTATTTATTTTGAACTTATGTTCAAAATAAATTTTTACTTTTGCATGGTAAAATTTAACAAAGAGTATCAGATACCTATAATATCAAAGAAATGAAATCAATTACAACCACTATAGAAACAAGGCAGTGTAAAACCATTTTTCCCGGCACTTGGAATGCTAATGAAACATTATTTGGAGGTGAAGCTCTAAAATGGATGGATGAAGTAGCTTTTATCACTGCCACAAGATTTACAAGGCAAAAAATGTTCACAGTCAAAATCAGTGATATAGTATTCAAAAAACCGGCGTATAAAGTTTCATTTGTTGAGGTAATAGGTAAAGTAGCAGAGGTAAGCTCTTCCAGAATCAAAGTCACGGTCGAAATATTTGTTGAAGATATGTATTCGGAAGAATCTGCTGAAAAGGCAGTTGAAGGTCATTTTTTCTTTGCTGCTTTGGATGAAAAACGAAAACCGCAAAGAATACAATTCAGGGAAAATATTTTATTCTAATGAATTTATTTTTTCAAAAAAGGGATAATATGTTTATTCCTTTAAATTCATCAGAATTCTTTTTTGCGATTCAATTTAACGCATCGGCCTATTAGGCGCTTTGGTTTATCTATCAACTTGGTATAATTGCAAAAAACTCTCCTTTCAGAGAGTTTCTTAAGTAGCGGAGATGGGAGTTGAACCCATGACCTCAGGGTTATGAATCCTGCGCTCTAACCGCCTGAGCTACCCCGCCATTTGTTTTCCTTGTTTTATCGTTTATACCACCGATGATTTGCATCCCTTCGGCGGGCAGCAAAAATAAAGATTCCCCGCCTAAAAAGAAAATCATTTTTGCCTTTTTATCAAAATTACTTTGCCTGAGTTAAAATATCTTCCATAAATATTGCATGATGACTTTCTGAATACACACATTCACCATTTTTAATAACCAGTATCTGTGGAGACTCATGCCTGATATTGTAATATTCAGCTATTTTATTGGAAATCAATCTGTAATTAATCAAATCGAGATAATAAAAATCAATATCCGAGGGCGCCTCTGCTTTAGCCAGCCGGTTTTTTATCATTCCGCTGATAGAACACCTGATACTGTGCTTAAAAATGATTTGTGGGCGGGAAAAGGAATCAATATTGATTTTTTCCAATTGCGCCAAATTATCTAAAGTGATCCAAGCCACAGCTATTTATATTTAAGATTATCCCATATTATGAAAAACCTTCTGCACGTCTTCGTCCTGCTCCAGCCTTTCAATCAATTTACTTACATCTTCAGCCTGTTCATCAGTAACAGGTACTGTTGTAGAAGGTATCCATTCTACCTCAGCGCTTATCGGTGTGATATTCTTTTCCTCAAGCGCCTTTTGCATATTTCCGAAATCAGTAAATCCTACTCTAACAACCAGAATATCCATACCATTTTCATCAATACTTTCTCCAAGCTCTTCAAGTCCTGAATCAATAAGTTCCAATTCCAGTTCTTCGGCATTCAGCCCTTCGGGATTAAGTTTGAAAACACCCATTTTATTAAACTGAAAAGCTACACTACCGCTATTTCCCAAAGCGCCGCCGCCTTTATTAAAATGACTTTTTACGTTTGCAACTGTTCTCACATGGTTGTCTGTAGCGGTTTCCACCAAAATTGCCACACCGTGAGGAGCATATCCTTCGTAAAGTATCTCATCATAGATTTCCATTTCTTTGCCCTGGGCGCGCTTGATAGCAGCCTCCACCCTGTCTTTAGGCATATTAACGCTTTTGGCATTTTGCATGCATCTGCGTAATGCGGCATTGGTATGCGGATCGGGGCCGCCGGCTTTAACGGCAATTGCAATTTCTTTCCCAATTCTTGTAAATTGTTTGGCCATTCTGTCATAACGGGCAAACATGGTTGCTTTTCTTACTTCAAATATTCTTCCCATAAATTGTATTTGTAAAAATTCAGGTTGCAAAATTAAGCTTTCCAATTGTCATATTGAAAAAGATGAACAATTATATTGGTTGTTTAGCTACCAAATCAGGAAATACCGGAAAGCGAATACAAATAAAAAAGCCCCGATTGAAATAATCGAGGCTTCAATAAGAATGGCAGCTACCTACTCTCCCGCATTTTGGCGCAGTACCATCGGCCATAAGGGGCTTAACTTCTCTGTTCGGTATGGGAAGAGGTGAACACCCTTGGTAAAACCACCATAAAAAGGTTTGCTTTAAGCTTTTTGCTTTAGGCTTTAAGATAATGAAAATATCACTTTGCTTATAGCTTACGGCTTACCGCCTATTGCTAATAAGTTAACATATTGGAAAAGTTAGAAGAGAAACAAAACAAAAAAATTAAAGCGTACGGGCAATTAGTACTACTCGGCTTTGATGTTACCACCTTTACACCTGTAGCCTATCAACGTAATCGTCTCTTACGGCCCTTAAAAGTAAACTCATCTTGAAGAAGGTTTCACGCTTAGATGCTTTCAGCGTTTATCCTTGCCATACGTAGCTACTCTGCGCTGCACCTGGCGGCACAACAGATACACCAGCGGTATGTACGACCCGGTCCTCTCGTACTAAGGTCATGTCTCCTCAATTTACTAACGCCCACCACAGATAGGGACCGAACTGTCTTGCGACGTTCTGAACCCAGTTCACGTGCCACTTTAATCGGCGAACAGCCGAACCCTTGGGACCTTCTCCAGCCCCAGGATGTGACGAACCGACATCGAGGTGCCAAACCTCCCCGTCGATATGAGCTCTTGGGGGAGATCAGCCTGTTATCCCCGGAGTACCTTTTATCCTTTGAGCGACGGCCCTTCCATACAGAACCGCCGGATCACTTTAGCCGACTTTCGTCCCTGCTCGGCCTGTTTGCCTCACAGTCAAGCTCCCTTATACTAATGCGCTCTACGTACGATTACCAACCGTACTGAGGGAACCTTTGCAAGCCTCCGTTACTCTTTAGGAGGCGACCACCCCAGTCAAACTACCCACCATGCACTGTGTGACTTGCGTCATTAGATTCTAAACCAAAGAAGGTTGGTATTTCAACGACCGCTCCACCCTACCTGGCGGCAAGGCTTCGAAGCGTCCCAACTATGCTACACATCCGTAATTCAAAATCAATGCAAAGTTGTAGTGAAGGTTCACGGGGTCTTTCCGTCCCGTGGCGGGTAACCGGCATCTTCACCGATACTACAATTTCACCGGGCTCGTGGAGGAGACAGCGTTCAACTCATTATACCATTCGTGCAGGTCGGAACTTACCCGACAAGGAATTTCGCTACCTTAGGACCGTTATAGTTACGGCCGCCGTTTACTGGGGCTTCAGTCAGAAGCTTTGTCCCACATTGCTGCGGGACGAACATCCTTCCTTAACCTTCCAGCACCGGGCAGGTGTCAGGCTCTATACGTCATCTTTCGATTTTGCAGGGCCCTATGTTTTTGTTAAACAGTTGGTCGAACCATTTTACTGAGGCCGCATTGCTGCGGCATGCTTTATCCCGAAGTTACAGCATCAATTTGCCTAGTTCCTTCTCCACGGCTCACCCGAGCGCCTTAGAATACTCATCCCGTCTACCTGTGTCGGTTTGCGGTACCGGATGCTATACTCGCTTTTCTTGGAAGAACTTTCAGTGCTCCGCCTCACCCGAAGGATCCGCTCAGCTAATCCGTCAGCTTAGGCACCTAGCATTCTTCGTCACTTTTATTGTATAGCATGCGCAGGAATATTAACCTGCTTTCCATCGTCTACCCCTTTCGGGTTTGACTAAGGACCGGGCTAACCCTGATCCGATTAACGTTGATCAGGAACCCTTAGACTTTCGGCGATAAGGTTTTTCACCTTATTTATCGTTACTTATGCCTACATTTTCTTTTGAAATCGCTCCAGCACACGTCACCGTGCACCTTCGGCGCAGATTTCAATGCTCCCCTACCGATGTACCACGTAGTGGCAATCATAGAGCTTCGGTTCATAGTTTAATACCCGATTATTTTCCGCGCAGAGTCTCTCGACCAGTGAGCTGTTACGCACTCTTTAAATGAATTGCTGCTTCCAAGCAAACATCCTGGCTGTTATAGAAACTCTACATCGTTTGACTAACTTAACTATGTATTGGGGACCTTAGCTGCTATTCTGGGTTATTTCCCTCTCGGCCATGGACCTTAGCGCCCACAGCCTCACTCCCGGAGATATCTGATAGCATTCGGAGTTTGTCAGGGTTTGGTAGGCGGTGAAGCCCCCTAGCCCAATCAGTAGCTCTACCTCTATCAGACTTCATAATCCGAGGCTGTTCCTAAAAACATTTCGGGGAGAACGAGCTATCTCTCAGTTTGATTGGCCTTTCACCCCTATCCACAGGTCATCGCAAGACTTTTCAACGTCAACGCGTTCGGTCCTCCAGTGTGTGTTACCACACCTTCAACCTGCCCATGGATAGATCACAAAGTTTCGCGTCTACCCCCACTGACTAAGCGCCCTATTCGGACTCGCTTTCGCTACGGCTCCGTTATTTGAAACTTAACCTCGCCAGTGAGGAGTAACTCGTAGGCTCATTATGCAAAAGGCACGCCGTCATCCCTAATGGGACTCCGACCGCTTGTAGGCGTACGGTTTCAGGTACTATTTCACTCCCTTATTCAGGGTACTTTTCACCTTTCCCTTACGGTACTGGTTCACTATCGGTGTCTGAGGAGTATTTAGCCTTACCAGATGGTGCTGGCAGATTCAAGCAGGATTCCTCCGGTCCCGCCCTACTCAGGATACTACGCGTCCTCATCAATTTACGCTTACGGGGCTATCACCCTCTATGGCTTAATTTTCCAAAAAATTCAACTTGATGATGATTTCTAAATGTAGTCCTACAACCCCGATGCGGCACGCCGCACCGGTTTAGGCTCTTCCCTGTTCGCTCGCCACTACTTAGGGAATCATTAGTTATTTTCTTTTCCTCCGGGTACTTAGATGTTTCAGTTCTCCGGGTTGGCTTCCTTTCGGATGACATGTCTTCAACATGCCGGGTTGTCCCATTCGGAAATCCAGGGATGTAATACTCGTGTGCAGTTCCCCCTGGCTTATCGCAGCTTACCACGTCCTTCGTCGCCTCTCAGACCCAAGGCATTCACCATACGCCCTTAATTGCTTTAAAAAATTTAAAATTTAGAAACTAGATTATTATTTTAGTTACTGTTGTAGTTTGTTACCCGACCACATTTCGTAAGACCGACCAAAAAATGGTGATATTATAAAATTGTGATCAGATCTGTTAGGTACTCTCCTAACAGTTATTTTCCAATATGTCAAAGAACTTTTTCTTTAATGGTTAATTGTCAATTGTTAATTGATAATTTCCACTAATGAATGGTAGTTATTAAAGGACTTGAACCTTTGTGCGCCGCCCTATCGGCTTAACTGATTCTTTTTTTATTTTAAGAACTTTTCTCTCTCATTAATAATTAATAATTTAACATTAATCATTAATGATTTGTGGAGGATATCGGAGTCGAACCGATGACCCCCTGCGTGCAAGGCAGGTGCTCTAAGCCAACTGAGCTAATCCCCCGGGTTAGCTCATAGCCAAAAGCTTATAGCTAAAAGCTTTTCTAGTAGACCCGACCAGATTTGAACTGGTGACCCCTACATTATCAGTGTAGTGCTCTAACCAGGCTGAGCTACGGATCTGCGAAAGTAGCCCCCAATCTCGATCGGCGGGTTTACATTATTTATTTAAAAGAACTTGATTACACTTAAAAATTGAAAGTGAAGGAAACAATAGCAACGGTAAGTGTTGCTCTAAAAAGGAGGTATTCCAGCCGCACCTTCCGATACGGCTACCTTGTTACGACTTAGCCCCAATTACCAGTTTTACCCTAGGCAGCTCCTTGCGGTTACCGACTTCAGGT
>JAMLGU010000008.1 GCA_023957575.1 Chitinophagaceae bacterium
TGTAATATTTAATATTTTTTTTCTCAAAAAAATATAATTTAAATTTTGTTTTTCTAAAATTCTTTATAGGTATATATAATGTATTTTTATGCTAAAAAACAATACCTCACTCAAAATTTTTTTATGGTAAAAACTGAAATTCAAATGAAAATAAAAATCATTCAAAACTATTATATATTTTTATGGTTAATTCTAAGATGATTTGACAGGTGAAAATATCATAAATATGTAAAGATTTTAATGAATTAAAAACACCTTTGATTTAACCTATTTGTAAATTAATTTCTTTCCTAAAATTGTACCAGGTAATGATTTTTAATTTTTTTGGAAAAAGCCCTCATAAAGAATACATAAACCTTAAAACGCTCAAGGCAGATATCCATTCTCACTTATTACCGGGCATTGATGATGGCGCCGAAAACATTCCACATTCTATCGAATTAATTTCAGGATTAAAACACCTTGGTTTTTCCAAATTGATAACCACGCCTCATATCAGAAGCGATATGTTTAAAAACAAATCCGATATCATCCGGTTTCAATTGGACAGGGTTCAGGAAGAATTAAAAATTAAAAACATCGATATATCGCTTCAAGCGGCTGCCGAATATTATCTGGATGATTATGTGCTGGAGCTTCTGCAGAAAAAAGAACCGCTTCTGACAGTCAAGGACAATATGGTTTTGGTTGAGTTTTCGATACTTCATCAGGCATTGAATATGAGAGAGCTAATTTTTGAATTACAGATGGCAGGTTATAAACCGATAATTGCTCATCCTGAACGATACATTTATCTGCACCGAAAATACGATTTACTGCATGAGTTTAAAGAAAATGGCTGTTTGTTTCAATTAAATCTTTTATCTGCTTCTACATTAAGCGGAAGAATATTAACAGAAATGGTCAGCTATTTTATTGATCATGATTTCTATGACTTTGCAGGCACTGACACGCACAATTTGGGTCATCTTCAAAGATTGCATAACATGAAAGTAAGCAACAAGGTGAATGATTTACTTACAGGCGATCGATTACTCAATAATACATTGGTTTAAAATTTTGGAAAACATATAGTTACCAAAATCAAACCTAAGTGGCTATAGGCTATAGGCTATAGGCTATAGGCTGTAGGCGATGGGCTGAAAGCAATCTGCAATCTGTAATCTGCAATCTGTAATCTGTAATCTGCAATCTACCAACCTTAAACCTTAAACATCAAACCTTGAACCTTAAATAGGCTACGGCAATCAGCTTTCGGCTGGGGCGAAAATAGCTTTAGGCTTTAGGCTGTAAGCAATCTGTAATTTGTAATCTGCAATTTGCAATCATAAATCATAAATCTAAAATCTACAATCTAACATCTAACATCTAACGTCTAAAATAACGAAACCCCGGGTGGAAACCCAGGGTCATCAAACAAATCTCTAAACACTAAAAAAAATCTTTCTTTGTTTTCTATATCCATAATAAAGAATCTAATTACCCAAATTTAGGGGCTATTTTATACACTACACTTTAAAGCCTTTAAAATATTTTTTTGCTGATTAGATAAGGTTACCACCTTAGTAAATTTTTGTCTGGTCTTGGAGTGCTTCAGATTCACTTTGTAAATTGTTTGTAAATCCTGAATAACTTCCCCCGGTGATGCACTTATTTTTTTACACCTGAATTTTATTAATGATAGCAGACACATGGATAAATAACAAATTTTAATGTGGGCATCAACTCTTTTGGGTAACCACAGTCTTATGGGATGAAGCTGAACATCACCTTTCATTGTCCGGAAGCTTCTTTCGACTATATTTTTATCAAAATATTTTTTAACCACTTCATCCGGCTTTAATTTGGTGTTGTGGAATATTAATGAATATCCAACATATTTTACTTCAATATCTGTCGCTTCGTCGGCCAACATCCTGTCTCTTTTCAATGCCTCATATTTAGGATTGTATATTACTATCATCTTCCCAAAAAGAAATTTTACCTCCTGTACATATACAAAAGTATCTTTCAAGGTTACCTGATTCTTAGCTGCATAAATTTTATCTCTTTCTATCTTATCTAAAATGTTTTTCTTTATTCCTGCTGATTGCTTTACACCGACTATTATTTTCATTTTTAATTTATCCAGATCCAGTACATTGGATTCACTATAAAAACCTCTGTCCATAACTACGGTAGGTATGCCTCTTTGCGCCATTACTCTCATTAGGTCCTCAAGAATTTTTATATTGGAAATATTTCCGTTATAGGATTTGTGAAAAATAGGAAATCCGTTCCCAAAACTAACGCCAAGCCCTATTTGAATAAGTTTTGAAACTTTACCATCTTTACCTTTTCGTTGTGTAGAGAGATCGTGTTTTCCGTTATAATAAGTATCCGTTACGTCTAACACAAATGCTTTGTTGTCGCTAGGATCAAGTTGTAACCAATATTCAAAAATACTTTGCTCAACAGTGTCAAAATTACATTCATCCAAATAATCCAGAGCATCATACAACATTCTAGTTGTCAACTCATCTAACCCAATTACTTCTTTGATAGTTGAGTTCTCTATCCACCTGGATATCCTCAATATACTTCCCTTGCAAATCAGGTGCGCAATGAGCAAGGCGATAATTGGCTTATGATACCTGCCCAACAGATAATTTAATTTTAATTCTAAGGCTAACTGATACAGAATGGTTATATCTGCATATTGCTTAACATTCTCAACTTCTATCTTATTGATATCTATCTTTTGAATTGGTACGCCATTTTCTTCTTTGCCAACATACTCAAGTACTCGCTGCTTTACCTTTCCTCCTTCTCTATAGGACTCAACCTTTGCAAGATAGGTGGCATCTCCTTTTTTTATTTTTCTAATAAAAGCCATGTAATGTACATTTTATACACTACAAAGTAAAATAAAAAAAATTACACCATCAAATTTTTGCCGTCATTGATGGGTTACAGCTAGAAAAACTGTGTAGTGTATAAAATCTAAGCTAAATTTGGGTTATTAGACCTTCAATGTCCAATTATTCGTTATTACTTCAAAATATCTTATGAAATTATTGAGATTCAATATATCTATGTTTAGTTTTATTCAAAAAAAATAGCTCACCTTTTCAATGTAAAATTAACAAAAAAAATATTATTTTATAAAAAAAATCTATGAATAGCCTTATTCCTTAGATGAAATACCTCTTTTTATCGATAAAATTTAATTTTTATCTTCTGACTTTTTTATTCAACCAATAAACGAGTCAAAATTATTGAAAAGATAATGAATTTTTTGAGTGCAACCCAATAAAAAATGAGCATTTTTTCAATCCTCTTTTTTCATTCTACTATTGAGGCGCTAAATCCGGCTTCGTACCATTTCCCACAATACCACTCCCACTGCGGTTGCAATGTTAAGTGAGTGTTTCATACCTAATTGAGGTATTTCAAGGCAGCCATCACAAAGGGCAATGGTAGCTTGCTCCACGCCCACCACCTCATTTCCAAAAATAACGGCAATTTTTTCTTCACCATTCCGGTTTAGGTGGTGCAGCTTGAGGCTGTTTTCCACCTGTTCTACGGCCAAAACACGGTATCCCTTGCTTCTGAGTTCTTCAATTGCCATTGCGGCATTTGAAAAATGTTTCCAAGCCACTGTTTCTTCGGCGCCGAGAGCGGTTTTTTTTATCTCTTTGTGAGGTGGCTTGGCCGAATAGCCGGTGATATAAATTGCTTCAATCAAAAAAGCGTCGCTTGTGCGAAAAACACTACCCACATTGTAGGCACTGCGTATATTTTCCAAAACAACAATAATAGGCATTTTGTCGGCATCCTTAAATTCATCCACCGTTTTTCGATCCAGTTCGGGCATACTTAATTTTCGCATGGCGCAAATTTAACAGGTTTACCCGATATATAATTTTATTGAAATACCCATTAACGCCGCGTATTATAAAAAAAGTTTGAAATATGAATGATTTGTTGAAATCTAAGGTGTTTACATTCCTTTTAAAAATATACATTTGCCCTAATGTCGAAAGCTAAGAATAATCCTGACGATACTCCATTGATGCAGCAGCATAAGGCTATTAAGCAAAAATATCCTGATGCCATCCTGCTGTTTCGTGTGGGCGATTTTTATGAAACCTTTGGCCAGGATGCCATCATTGCCTCACAGGTTTTGGGTATCACACTCACCAAAAGGAATAATGGTGCTGCCGCATCGCTTGATTTAGCAGGTTTTCCGCATCATGCGCTGGATACTTACCTTCACAAACTGGTTAAAGCGGGATACAGGGTAGCCATCTGCGATCAATTGGAAGACCCCAAACAAGCCAAGGGAATAGTGAAACGGGGCGTTACAGAAATGGTAACACCCGGCACGGCAACCAATGATAAACTGTTGGAACACAATAGCAACAATTTTTTGGCAGGCCTCCATTTTGCAGAAGACGATAAATTTGGGTTGGCTTTTTTGGACTTATCCACCGGCGAGTTTTTTATTGCAGAGGGAAACAGAGAATATGCAGATAAACTATTGCAGAGTTTTCGCCCCGCCGAAGTTGTTTTTCAACGACACCAGCAAAAAAGATTTAAGGAATATTTTGGCAGCAAAATTTATGTTTACTCATTGGATGAATGGATTTTTGATCTGCAATATTGTCAGGACATCCTGCTCAGGCATTTTCAAACCCACAGTCTGAAAGGCTTTGGCGTGGATGATCAAAAAATGGGACTGATAGCAGCCGGAGCCATCATACATTACCTGAGAGATACCGAACATCCCAATCTGCAACACATTACCTCTATCCACAGCTTACACAGGGACGATTTTTTGTGGATGGACCGCTTCACTATCCGCAATCTGGAATTGATTCACCCTAATAGCGAGAGCAATCAAACCTTGCTGAATGTTTTGGATAACACCGTGTCGCCAATGGGCGCCAGACTGCTGAAAAGATGGATTATTTTTCCGCTGATTGATATTGGAAAAATCAACGAGCGGTTAGACGTAGTGGAAGAATTTATTAAAGATACCGATTTGCGAAAATTGCTTTTACTATCCATAAAACAATGTGGCGATATTGAGAGATTAGTATCAAAAATACCTGCAAAAAAAATTAATCCAAGAGAACTATTGCAATTAGCAAGAGGACTGAAACAAGTGGAACTTATTAAGCAACAATGCATTTCACATTCCAATACCTACCTGCAACGGATAGGCGATGCGCTGAACCCCTGCCCTATTATTGCCGATAAAATTTATAAAACCATCATTGACAATCCTCCGGCCACAGCGGTTAAAGGCGGAATGATTCAAAGTGGGGTGAATGAAGAATTAGACGAACTGAGAAATATTTCGCAAAGCGGAAAATCTTATCTTACCAAGCTACAGCAGATAGAAGCTGAAAAAACCGGAATCAGCTCGCTGAAGATCGGTTTCAACAATGTATTTGGTTATTATCTGGAGGTAACTAATGTACACAAAAACAAAGTGCCTGAAAACTGGATACGCAAACAGACACTTACCAATGCAGAAAGGTACATCACCCCCGAGCTGAAAGAATATGAGGAAAAAATAACCGGCGCCGAAGAAAAAATTCTGGCATTAGAACAACAACTTTACGACCTGTTGCTAAACGAACTATTTGATTACCTTGCTCCCGTGCAAACCAACGGAAATCTGGTAGCCATCCTCGACTGTCTTTGCTGCTTTGCACACAATGCCATACATTATCAATATAAAAAACCAGCGCTTCACGAAGGCGAAGAATGGCAGGTAAAGGAAGCGCGCCACCCCGTAATAGAAAGAAATCTGCCACCGGGCGAAAGTTACATCAGCAATGATCTGGAACTGAATAAAACCGACCAGCAAATAATAATCCTTACAGGACCCAACATGAGCGGTAAGTCGGCATTGCTAAGGCAAACAGCGCTGATTACCCTGATGGCGCATATCGGCAGCTTTGTGCCTGCAAACGAAGCCAGAATTGGGCTGACAGATAAAATTTTTACAAGAGTGGGTGCTTCCGATAATCTGAGTGGCGGCGAAAGTACCTTTATGGTGGAGATGAACGAAACTGCCTCCATCATTAATAACCTTACCGAAAGAAGCCTGATTCTGCTTGATGAAATTGGACGTGGCACCAGCACTTACGACGGTATATCCATTGCCTGGAGCATAGCAGAATACCTGCACAATGCCCCTCAAAAACCCATCACACTCTTTGCTACCCATTACCACGAACTGAACGAGTTAGAAGAAAGACTGTTGCGGGTAAAAAATTATCATATTACCAATAAAGAAATAGGCAATAAAATAATTTTTCTCCGAAAAATGGCACGTGGCGGTAGTACCCACAGCTTTGGTATTCATGTGGCAAAAATGGCCGGAATGCCACAATCATTGATAAGTAGGGCAAACGAAATTTTATCCCAGTTGGAAAGCCAGCATGTTGAAGGTTTTGGTTCGGATGCAGAAGGCAATCAGCAAAAATCAAAAATGTCTATCAAGGAAAAGATGAAGGAAATCGCTTCGCCTCAATTTCAACTTTCTATTTTTGATGCTCATAGCGAAACCTTTGAAGATATCAGGAAATTGCTCACCGATATTGATATCAACCGGCTTACTCCCGTTGAAGCCTTATTAAAACTTCAGGAAATAAAAAACAAAATCAATTAGGATGGGGCAAGTTGCTTACCGCTATTAATAATCCTGCGATTCATCGGATTCTTTATGCTTTCCTTTTCGGAAGATATTAAAGAAATGACCGGCTTTTTCGGCAACCTTCCGCCCTTCAGAAAACAAATCAATCAGCGTATGATCTTCTTCTTCGTAAAGTTCTCCCAGCTTTGAGTGCGTCATTGCCTGCTGAGGATAAATAACAATATTGCTGTTCTTTTGAAAATATCGAATCAGATATTGAGGAATCTTTTCCAACTTGTCGTAATAGCTGATATGACCGGGTCTTGAAGATATAATTACCAATAAATCATTAGAACTTACATCTCTGCTAATGATTAAAAAATCGTCCCAGTCTTCAAAACTGTTAAAAGTTATCGAAAGCGGTTTTGGCAAACTATTATTTATGTTGGTAATGCCTGCTTCAGATGATTTGCCTGCATAAAAAATCAGGGGCAGACCACTTTCTTTGGATAAGATAAATAATTTTTTCACCCAATGACTAAAGCCTTCCTCTAATTCGGCTTTTTTATTTACCACTACAATTATTTTTTTCAGGGTATTGAAAGGCTGTGTGGGGTTGTAAGCAAAAACCGTTTCCTCTGTATTTGCAAGAATTCCGGCAGTTGTTTCGCCCGGTTTTCTTTTCAAAGTATTATTAGGTAGTGTTACTCCTAAAATAATATCGGTAATTTTATGCTCGCGGCTGGTATAAAGAATACCGTTTGCCACATTGGCATCAAAACGCGTAATCGGTTGAATTTGAACATCTGACCCTGCACCCAGATTCACCACTGCATTCAACATCTTTTCGGAAGCCTTTCTGTTTTCTCCTTCGCCTTTTTCGGCTTCCAAAACATTTAATGCCAATAATTTTTCATTATTCCTTTTTTGGGTAAGCATGATTCCCAATTCTACCAAACTGTTTATCATCCCCGGATTATTTATGGCAATCAAGGTTTTATTGTCCGACTCAGTACTATTTTCATATTCTTGCAACCCTTCTTCTGCCACCAATTTTTTTGAAGCGCGCTCTACCAAAAAAGAACTTACCGTGCAGGAAACAAGAATTAACAAAATGGCTCCATTTAATATATTTTCATCAAGCAAGCGTATCGGTTCGCCGGCCGGCGTTTCACCCAAAATTACATTATAACCAACCAATACCGCAGCAAGGGTAGCTGCTGCCTGAGCGATGCTCAGTCCGAATACCATCTGGCCTTCGGCACGAGTGAGTTTGAAGGTTTTTTCGGCTAACAGACAGGAGAGGTATTTTCCTAATAAAGCTCCGAACACCATTACCAGCGCCACTTTTATGGTTTGTACACTCGAAAAAGCCACCTTGATATTAACCAACATACCCACGCCGCCCAGAAAGAAAGGTATAAAGATTGCGTTTCCCACAAAGCTTATTCGGTTCATCAATGCAGAGTTGTGTGGGATAAACCTGTTGAGTGCCAATCCTGCCAAAAAGGCGCCAATAATCGCTTCAATACCGGCCACCTCAGCCAAAACGCCACCTGTGAAAACCATTGCCAACACAAAAATAAACTGGCTCACGCCATCCGAAATATTTTTAAAAAACCAACGGGCAATCAATGGGAAAACAAAAATGATGATTGCCGAAGCAATGACAACTGATATGGACAATTTTATCCAAAAAGCAGAGTTCACCGTACCCTGAGACATACCCACAATTACTGCCAAAACCAAGAGTGTAAGAATATCTGTAACCATAGTAGCGCCAACCGTAATGGCAACTGACCGGTTATTGGTGAGTCCATATTTGCTTACGATGGGGTAAGTAACCAATGTGTGCGATGCAAATGTACTTCCCAAAAGAATGGAGGTAAGTAATGGATAGCCCAAAAAATAATAACTAACCAAAAAACCCAATGTAATTGGAATGATGAACGCATAAATACCTAATAAAAAACTCTTTAAACTGTTTTTCTTAAACTCCTCAATATCAATTTCGAGCCCGGCCAAAAACATGATGTACAACAAACCCACCGTACCAAACAAAACGATACTGCTATCGCGTGAAAGTAAATTGAAACCGTAGGGACCGATAATCATTCCGGCAAGGATTAACCCGATAATATGCGGAACCTTTATCTTATTGAACAATAATGGTGCAAAAAGAATCATGAAGAGTACCACCGAAAAGATGATTACCGGATTGGTAAATGGAAGCGAAAAATTTAAATCAGCCGTTAAAATCGTCATATTTCTGGATTTCCTTGTTTTGTGATAAAATTAGTTTTGCTTTTTTAAGCCTAAACTATAGACGACACGGCAATTGTCAGACTGAATAATTTCTCTTTGGCCCTCCATGCTATTATCACCTTTTTTCTCAAGTAAAACGTTGATAGTAGTCATTTTATTATCAGGAGAGTTGAGGTCAATTCTGCTGGTTTGAAGAGAAATTTGACCATTTTCATTCATTGTGCCTGTATAAATTCTTGAAATCTGCATTTTATTGTTCATCGCCTGCACTATCACAATTTTATTCTGCGCCGAAATGAGCCATTGCTCCACTTTCGTATCTCCCAATACAGAACCCGAACAGGAGCTTTGGGTGCATACCATTTTTGTTGTCCACATACCCAAAATTTCCTGAGGAACTACTGAGGTGCTGTCATTGAGGGAAGCGCTGTCTCGCAATGCAATCATTAGTTTTAATGAATCCTCCTTCAATTGCAGGTCTTTTTGCCATAATAGAAGTTCCTGTTCCTTTTGATTTAATTCTTGTTCGCGCTTTTCTATTGCAGACTGCCGCTCATTCAATTCGCAGCCGGGTAGATGAACCAAAAGGAGTAAGAAAGGTAATAAAAAACGGTTGTTCATAACTGTATTGAAAACTAAACGAAAAATTAATAACAGACAGGCAATATAATAAAAAATGAAGAATATCCGAAAAACAATTTAGGAACAGCAGCAACTGTTTACACCAAAAAAAATCCCGGCAACTATATTACCGGGATTAACTGTATTGGAATTAAAGTCTTTTATTTTACTTCTTCGTAAGGAACATCTGTTACATCATCTGCTGCTGAGGCGCCTTGCTGGCCACCACCGGCATTAGGATCAAACCCCTGACCACCGGCCTGTGCTCCTGCATCCTGCCCCTGCTTGTAAATATCTTCACTTGCAGCAGTCCATGCGGCATTCAGCTCCTGTGTGACGGCGTCAATCGTTGCAATGTTTTGCTGCTTGTGCGCTTCTTTCAGTTTTTCAACAGCCGATTCAATAGCCGACTTTTTATCGGCAGGAATTTTGTCGCCATACTCCTTCAGTTGCTTTTCCGTTTGGAATACCAAACTATCGGCAGCATTCAACTTGTCAATTTTTTCTCTTTCTGCCTTGTCGCTCGCCTCATTGGCTTTTGCTTCGGCTTTCATTTTTTCCACTTCATCTTTCGACAAACCGCTACCTGCTTCAATGTGTATTTTTTGCTCTTTACCGGTTCCTTTGTCTTTGGCGGTAACGTGCATGATGCCATTTGCATCAATATCAAAAGTTACTTCAATTTGGGGAACACCGCGTGGTGCCGGCGGAATACCATCCAGATTGAAAATACCCAGGCTCTTATTGTCTTTCGCCATCGAGCGTTCTCCCTGCAATACGTGAATCTGCACTCCGGGCTGATTATCGCTAGCGGTAGAAAAAACCTCTGATTTCTTGCTGGGAATAGTAGTGTTAGACGGAATCAAAGTGGTCATCACACCGCCCAATGTTTCAATACCCAATGAAAGCGGCGTTACGTCCAGCAACAATACATCTTTTACCTCGCCGGTTAATACAGCTCCCTGAATAGCAGCGCCTACTGCCACCACTTCGTCGGGGTTTACTCCTTTATTTGGTTTTCTGCCAAAGAATTTTTCTACTATTTCCTGCACTTTCGGGATACGGGTACTACCACCCACAAGTATCACCTCCTCAATTTCACCGGCATTCATCCCCGCATCTTTCAATGCCGCTTCGCAAGGTTTCAGGCAGCGTGCAAACAAACTGTCGGCCAATTGTTCAAATTTGGCACGGGTTAATTTCTTTACAAGGTGCTTGGGCACACCATCCACCGCAGTAATATAAGGCAGGTTTATTTCTGTTTCGGTGGAGGAAGACAGTTCTACCTTGGCTTTTTCGGCAGATTCTTTCAGCCTTTGCAATGCCATCGGGTCTTTACGAAGGTCAATTGCTTCATCTGCTTTAAATTCTTCTGCCAGCCAGTCCATAATCACCTTATCAAAATCATCACCACCTAAGTGCGTATCTCCATTGGTTGATTTTACCTCAAAAACGCCATCACCCAACTCCAGAATGGAGATATCAAAAGTACCGCCGCCAAGGTCAAAAACGGCAATCTTATGGTCTCTGCCACCTTTGTCAAGGCCATAAGCCAGCGCTGCGGCTGTAGGCTCGTTTACAATACGGCGAACAGTTAAGCCTGCAATTTCACCGGCTTCTTTTGTTGCCTGCCTTTGCGCATCATTAAAATATGCAGGTACTGTAATCACCGCTTCGGTTATTTCCTGACCCAGATAGTCTTCAGCGGTTTTCTTCATTTTTTGCAAAACCATTGCCGAAATTTCCTGAGGCGTATAAAGCCTGCCATCAATATCAATTCTAACGGTATTATTGTCGCCTTTTGCTACTTTGTAGCTCCAGTGCGTAATTTCTTCGCCTACTTCATCAAAACGACGCCCCATGAAACGCTTCACAGACATAATTGTATTCTGCGGATTAGTAATGGCTTGTCTTTTGGCAGGGTCACCCACTTTTCTTTCACCGTTTTTCAAAAAAGCTACTACCGATGGCGTTGTACGGCGACCCTCGTCGTTGGCTATTACCACGGGCTCATTACCTTCCATAACTGATACACAACTATTTGTGGTACCTAAGTCAATTCCTATTATTTTACCCATATTCTTAAATAATTTTATGTTTAAGGTTATTTTTTATGTCTATTTTACTTTCAATGATTGTGCCGCATTTAAAATATATGCTAAAATGGCAGTTGTAGTAATGATTCATTAGAGATGGCTACACATATCCGCCTGAAAATGAATTTTTTACATAAATATCCAATTTTTTTGATGAAATATTTCGGGCTTTAACCCTATCTTCGCCAACTTAAAATAGTTCTTGACTACAATGATCAGCAGAAGAAATATAAGGGTGAAGGTAATGCAGACGCTTTATGCATTTACAACATCAAAAGAGACCGAAAGACCTATTGACCCGCAAAAGATACTTCGTCAGCATTTTTCACAAACCAGATCGCTATTGGTATATTTAATACAGTTTATTACTAATATAGCCCGATATGCCGAAAAAGATGCCTACCAAAAATCGCATAAATTTATTCCAACAGAGAAAGACCTTAATGTAAATACCAAACTTGCAGGCAGCAACCTGCTTTGGCAAATACTGGAAGACAAATATTTCATCGAACAGCAAAAGAAAGAAAAGCCTGAGCTTTTGATTGACGAGGAATTAATTAAAAAGATTTATAATAAACTGATTACCACCAAAGAATATATTCATTATATCTCTATTCAACAGCAAAACAAACCCGAAGACCGAAAAATATTTACGTTTATCTTAAACGATTTGATGCTGAATAATGAGGACTTCATAAGCAATGTGGAAGAATTGTATGCCAACTGGAATGACGATGCAGAAATGCTGGTGCAAATACTGGTTTCTTACTTACACAAACCGGGCACTTCCGACTTTCAGAGGATTATTAGTGGCGAAAAAGAAAAATTTGCAACTGATTTGTTACAAACCGTTATTGAAAAGGAGGAATATTTACTCGAATTTATTAAACCCAAGTTAAAAAACTGGGATCCTGAGCGCATTGCTTTACTGGATATGATAATTATGAAAATGGGTTTGAGTGAGTTTTTGTATTTCGAAACCATCCCTCCCAAGGTAACCATCAATGAGTATATTGACCTGGCTAAAGAATATAGCACCGAACAAAGCGGTCATTTTATCAACGGTATTCTTGATAATATACATAAAGAATTATTGCTTGAAGGGAAACTTAAGAAAACCGATTTCAGAAAACATTGAAATTATTAATTGCAAATAATTTAATTTTGCACTCTAATTTTTAGAAAAATGAAACATTTAATTTTAATTCTTTCCGTTACTTTGCTATTTACAGCATGTAAAGATGAGCAAACCAAAATTGGGGCTATGTCAGGACCTGTTGCAGTGGACCAGCTTGGGAACGCGGTGTCAACTGATTCGGCAAATTTTACAACAATTGAATGGATTGACCCAATTGAAAAGGAAATTGGTAAGATAAAGAAAGGTCAGAAAGTGGAAGTTACTTACCATTTTAAAAACACGGGAGACAAACCTCTTATTATTAATTCAGTAAATCCGGGTTGTGGCTGTACCATCGCCGAAAAACCCGAAAAGCCCATTCTCCCGGGAAAGGAAGATAAAATAGTAGCTGTGTTCAATACAGAAAGCCAGGCAGTAGGCACACAAATAAAACAGGTGCATGTGAGCGCCAACACTACGCCTGCTACCGAGCACACACTCACCTTTAAGGGAGAAGTGTATGAATAATTTTTAAAATCAATAACAGCGTAATAATGATAATTAATTTACTACAAGGAGCAGCTCCCGCGGGGCCATTTGGCGGTATGTCGTCAATGATTTTTATCTTAGGAATGATACTGGTATTCTGGTTATTCTTTATCAGGCCTCAATCCAAAAGAGCAAAAGATCAGAAAAAATTTATCGAAAATCTTCAAAAAGGCGATAAAATAGTAACTATTGCCGGCATCCACGGAAAAATAAATCAGGTGAATGAAGATGGCACCTTAAGTGTTGAAATCAGCCCGGGCAATTATATCAAGCTTGAAAAGTCGGCCATAAGTATGGAATGGACAAACCAATTGAATAAATAGAAGTTAAAAAAATATCTTAATTTAGCAATTCCAAAAGTGTTGGTATTTTAAACCGCCTTTTGGAATTTTTGTTTTGATTTTTACAAATCATAGCAATATAAATTAACGATCATGCTTAAAATTGGATTGACAGGAGGTATCGGCAGCGGTAAATCTACTGTGGCCAGAATTTTTTCAAGTCTGGGAGTACCAGTTTATGACGCAGATAAAGCCGCGAAAAAAATAATGAACACCCATCCGGAAATCAGAGAAAAAATTATTGAAAAATTTGGCGCTGAAGCCTATAATAATGGCGCCCTAAACAGAGCATTTTTGTCTTCAAAAGTTTTTAATAATGAAGAAGCTTTAAGATTTTTGAACACGCTTGTTCATCCGATAACCATCGACGACGCAAATAATTGGTTTCAAAAGCAAGAGGCAAAATATGCCATCAAAGAAGCGGCATTGATTTTTGAAAGCCATAGCAACCAATATCTCGACTATGTGATTGGAGTAAGTTCACCCACCGAACTAAGAATTAAAAGAACCATGGACCGGGACCATATTAATGCCGAAAAAGTATTAGAACGTATGAAAAAACAAATGGATGAAATTGCAAAAATGGAGCGATGCGATTTTGTAATAAATAATAATGGCAAAGAATCGGTGATTTCGCAAGTGCTCAATCTGCACGTTAAATTATATGGGTTGCCCTCAAAGAGTAGCAAATAATTTGGCGTCTTTTATCGGAACCTCAAGGCTTATTTTTGTTCCATTACCTTGCGATGAATTTATATTAAAAACAGCATTAATGCGGGTTGCACGCGCTCTCATATTTTTGAGGCCGTTACGATTGGTTGTCATTTCGGGGTCGAAACCAATACCGTTATCTGTGATTTCAAATAAAATATTATCATCAACGATTTCAGCATTAATTCCGGCCTTGGTACATTTGGAATATTTGATAAGATTGTTAACAGATTCTTTCAATATCAAAAAAATGTTCCTTCTTACTTCCATTGGCAAAGGCAGCTCAGCTATTGAATCAGGGAAGTTAACATTAAAATCGATTTCTTTTGACTCAAACAAAGGAATGGCATATTCGTTGATATGTGAGCCCAGATTGCTGAACTTGTCATTAGAAGGTTTTACCAGCCAGATAATATCATCCAAGGCTTCCAGTGTGTCCTTGGCATTGGCTTCTATCTTATTGAGCAAATCTTCCGAATTACCACCCGATTTTCGTAAAAGCTCACTGAAAATATGGATGCTGCTAAGTGTGGACCCCATATCATCATGCAGGTCTGTGGCTATTTGAGAGCGAATTTCCAACTCCCTTTGAAGCACCTGATTACGCTCAATCAATCTTCTTCTGAGATAATAAAGCACGCCGGAGGTTAGCAACAGAACAATTAAAACAACGGCGCCCAAAAGAATAATCCAGTCTTTTCTGCGCTTTGTTTCTAAAAAAGCAATTCTGTTTTGCTCCTTTTCGTTTTGATAAATAGCTTCCATCTGCCGCACATAACGATTATTGTTTTCCAAAGCCAGACTATCCCCATAAAGTTTAAAAAGCTTACTATACTCCAATGCCTGTGACAGGTTCCCTTTCATCTCATTTACCTTCATTAATCCTTCATAAGCCGTCTTTGCCTCTGATTTTGAACCAATTTCATTTGCTAATTCAAGCCCTTTACGAAACATTATTTCAGCATCCTGAAGTTTTTTTTGAAGAAAATATACTTCTCCCAGCCTGTTGTAGGTGATGGAAGTATATATCATATCGCCAATCTCTTTATTGATATTCAAAGCCTTTTTATACAAATCCACCGCTTCGCTAAATTTCTTTTGCATTCTGCTTATATTTCCCAGCGAATTGTAAGAAATCGCTATCCCCTTCATGCTCCTGATTTTTTCATTATAGCCCAGGGACTTTTGATAATACGACTCTGCCGAATCTAAAATACCAAGACTCTCATAAGCCTCCCCAATATTATTGAGGTTCATGGCAATCCCCAGATTATTATTTGCCTTATAAGCAAGTGGGAGGCATTGTTCGAAATATTTAATAGCGTCAGCATAATTACCTAATGCAATATGAATATTACCGATGCTGTTTAATGACACACTTGCGCTATAATCATCCTTAACTTTTTCCGCCAGTTTTAAAGCCTGAAAATGGTAATTCAAAGCGGTGGTATTTTCGTCCAAACGGCGGTAAACCACACCCATATTATTAAGGGCGTAAATTTCTGTTCTTACATCATTGGCTTTTCTGGCCAGTTCCAGGCTTTTCTTATGCAGTTCAAGCGCCTCCGAATATTTTGAAAAATCTCGCTTAAACACACCATAAATATCCAGCAACCTTGCCCTTACTTCATTATAGTGCAGTTCATCCACTAATCTGAATGCTTCATCAAAAAGCACTTCGGCGCTGGCTTCTTTTCGATGGCGTGAAGTATATGCGATAATTGAATCCACCTTGACTTTACTGTCTGGCAGTCTGAGCAGGAAATTGATTCCAATGGAATCGGCTGAAGTTTGAGAATAAGCATACGGATTTGAAACAACGCAAAGCATCATTACAAAAAAGAAAATAAATATCGATATTTTTCTTACTGCATTGGCCATGAATCAGCTTGAGATACCTTCATCCAACAATACTACCTAATAATTTACCTGAGAGCATTTCATTATGAAGAATTATAATTAGTGCAATATAATAAAATATAAATTAAAGATTTTGAATAATCAATAAAATCTTTAATACTATTTCATTATTCGCAGTCATTTTTAATAAAATCAGAAGAGCATTAATTTTCTTACAAATAAAACAAATCAGCGCTTGTGCATAATTTAAACTTTTTCATTCGCTGTGCAAATTCTAAATTTGCGCAATGCACTATATATCGGCAGAAGAACTGACCAAAAGCTATGGCATTCAGCCATTGTTTCAAAATATTTCATTCAACATAGAAGAGGGGGATAAGATTGCCATTGTGGCCCGAAACGGCACCGGTAAATCTACCTTGATGAAAATACTTGCCAATAAAGAAACTGCCGACGAAGGTAAATTATGGATAAATAAGGAGGTGGATGTGGTGCTCTTTGAGCAAGAACCCGACCTGATAGAGGAAAATACCATCGCTGACAATATTTTTTTTTATAATAATCCGGTAATAAATGCTATCAAAGAATATGAATCAGCCATTGAAAAAAACAATTCCGAAAACATTGCACGGTCATTATTAAAAATGGATGAACTGGATGCCTGGAATTTCGAATCGAAAGTGAAGCAGATTCTCGGCAGGCTGAATGTGCACCACCTCCAGCAAACAGTGAGCACACTTAGCGGAGGACAGAAAAAAAGAGTGGCATTGGCCAGAACCCTTATTGACATTGGATTTGAACACAAACACGTATTGCTGCTCATGGACGAACCCACCAACCATCTGGATGTGGAAATGGTGGAATGGTTAGAGCATTACCTGAACAAAGAAAATATAACCCTCATGCTGGTAAGCCACGACCGGTACTTTATGGATAATGTGTGCAACGAAATCTGGGAAATGGAAGATGGCAAATTATATTTTCATAAAGGAGATTATGAAAACTATTTAGAGAAAAAGGCAGCACGAATAGAAAGCACAGCAGCCACCATAGACAAAGCCCGAAATTTATACAGGCGCGAACTGGAATGGATGCGCAAGCAGCCTAAAGCCAGAACTACTAAATCGAAAAGCAGACAGGATGCTTTTTATGATATAGAAAGAACCGCAGGCATGAGAATAGAAGACGCACAGGTGCAACTGCAGATGAAGATGAACCGATTGGGCGGCAAGGTGGTTGAAATGAAGAAGGTGAATAAAAATTTTGGTAACAAAAAGATATTACAAGGATTTGACTATACCTTTAAAAAAGGCGAACGGATAGGAATTATTGGCAAAAACGGCACCGGCAAATCTACTTTTATTAACATTTTGCAAGGAAATGAACCGGCCGACAGTGGGAAAATCAATATCGGCGATACGGTAATTTTTGGCAACTATTCTCAGGCAGGATTGGAAATAAAAGAAAACCTGAGAGTTATTGAATTTGTAAAAAATATAGCCGAAAATTTTCCGTTGGCAAAAGGCGGAATGATTTCGGCAGCCCAATTTCTTCAATTGTTTCTCTTCGACCCCGAAAAACAATATAGTTACATTGCCAGCCTGAGCGGTGGCGAAAAACGCAGATTACACCTGCTTTCTATTCTTTTTCGCAATCCCAATTTTTTAATTTTGGACGAGCCTACAAACGATCTGGATTTACCTACCTTACAGGTACTGGAAAATTTTCTTAGCGAGTTTCCCGGATGCCTGATTATTGTTTCGCACGATAGATATTTTATGGACAAATTAGTAGATCATCTTTTCGTTTTTGAAGGCGAGGGCATCATCAGAGATTTTCCCGGAAACTACACCCAATACCGACTGGAACAAAAGGCAGATAAAGAAGTAGAAAATGCAACTACCGAAAAAACAATCAAAACCGAACCCATACCTAAAAAGTCAGCAGATAAAAGACTTTCTTTTAAAGACAAACGTGAATTTGAATTGTTGGCGAAAGAAATCGAAACATTGACAGCGGAAAAACAAAACATTACCACCCAACTGAATGGTGCTTCATTGCCATTTGAAGAACTTCGCAAACTATCTGAAAGAATTGCTGAACTTACAGAAATTCTCGACGAGAAAGAACTGAGGTGGCTGGAACTGAGCGAGTTGATGGAATGATTTGAACAAAAAACAACTGTTTATCATTTATTTTGATTTCTGTGTTTTAAATACCTCTGCTTTGTTGTTTCTTTGCGCTATGATGCAGGAACAAATTTATAGCTACAACCAACTTTACAATTTCACTCAAAAAATTTTTGAAGCCATCGGTTGCCCTCAGCCACAGGCGGTTACTGCCACCCGCGTATTACTCTCCGCAGATTTGCGGGGAATTGATTCTCATGGGATAGCGCGCCTGAGTGGTTATGTTCGTCTTTGGGAAGCCAAACGGGTGAATGCCACTCCCCTTCTCAAAATTATTCATGAAACTCCATCTACAGCCGTTGTGGATGCAGACAGCGCATTAGGACTGGTAGCCGGTCCTTTTGCTATGGAGGTAGCAATAGAAAAAGCAAAAAATGTGGGAACAGGATGGGTAAGCGTTCAAAACAGTAACCATTATGGAATTGCAGCTGCCCATGCCATGATGGCGCTCGAAAATGATATGATAGGCATATCCATGACCAATGCCAGCCCTTTGGTAGCGCCCACCTTTTCAATACAAAAAATGCTGGGCACCAATCCTATCTGTGTGGCGGTTCCGGCAGCCAATCAGCCGCCATTCGTTGCCGACCTTGCAACTACTACGGCAGCCAATGGCAAACTGGAAATATTGCAGCGCAAAAATGAAAATGCGCCAATCGGTTGGGTACAGGATGCTGATGGAAACTCCAGTACTGATGCCAATATACTCAAAAAGGGTGGAGCGCTGCTGCCGCTTGGAGGCGACAGAGAGCATGGCAGCCACAAAGGGTACGCTCTGGGGGCGGTTGTAGATATATTCTCTGCATTATTGAGCGGCGCCAATTATGCGCCCTGGGTTCCTCCCTTTCCTGCCTACGTGCCCATGCCTGAGAAGCAGCCGGGTAAAGGAATCGGACATTTTTTTGGAGCTATGCGCGTTGATGCTTTCAGACCGGCTGCAGACTTTAAAAAAGATATGGATGACTGGATATTAGGGTTTAAAAATGCAAAACCATTGGGGCAGCAAAAAGTATTGGTTCCCGGTGATCCGGAAAGAGAAATGGAGCGCCTTCGCAGAGAAAAAGGCATCCCTCTGTTACCGGCAGTGATTGAAGACATGAAAAATTTAGGCGAAAAGTTTGGCGTTAATTTATAAAACCACATAGCAAATTAAAAGCAAACCCGAAAAGCCGATATCATAATAGAAATAACCGCTTGGTCGTGTTCAAAATCGCGTAGGGATGACATTTTACCCCTCCGTGGGTTCTGCAAAACAGGGTTCAATCCTATTCAATAAAAATTTTATCCCTTTGGGATTGATGATGATTACCTATTTGTGAATTTAGATGCATTTGCCCTGTAAAACAACCTTTTGTCAATAATTTAATGTAAATTGCTCTTAGATTAAAACACCTGCAATGCCTAAAACCTTCAATAGGGTTCATTTATTATCACTTTTTGAGTGGTTATATATGATCATTAAACCTCCATAAGAAATTGGTAAATAATTGTTGGTTATCATTAAAATAACACAAAACAAAAAAACATAACAATCATGTTTTAAAACCATAGCAGCTATGGAAAATCAAAATCCCATTAAAACAAAAGACACAATAGAATGTCCTGATTTTTTTATTTCAAAAGTATTTCAAAATAAAAAAATATACCTGACAACAAAAACTGAAATATTTTCCGAAGGCTGGAAACTTCATCTGATACACGGCCTCAGCCTTAATGGCAAACCTGTGGACTTTGACCCCACGCCCGATATTGTAAGGCAATGTATCGGGAAATGTAAGGATCTGGAAGGATTTCAGTTCTATTTAACCACAAAAGCCTCACGCATAAGAGACGGAGGAGATGACAATGTGCCAAAAGTAAAATACACCCTCAGGTTTGAAGCAGGCGATGAGTTGATTGATAAAGAATTCACCCTCACAAGCACCGAGAAAAATCCTGTTACTTTTTATACCTATATCACCCTGAAAATTGTGGAAGAGCAATGAAATACTTAACTTTTATTATCATATTGGTTTATAGCTTTACTGTCTGCTTTGCACAAGATAAAAAACCCTCAAATGTAGGTGGACAAATTGAAACCTTACAAATCAATTCATCGCCCGGATATGTAATTATTGGCATCGAGCCTGAAAACATTCAACGGCCGAACTCCCCGGCTGCTTTTGTGGCCGGTGTTCAATCTGCAATTGTTAATGGCAAAATGCAGCCAAACTTTGCAATGGAAACATCTCCTTACTATTGGAGCAAAAAAAATACCGACTCCAAAACATTTGATGCCACTGATTTTTTATTTGGAAATAACTACGGAAAAAATCTTTTAAGAAGCATTACTTTTTCTTTTGCCACTTCTACAAGTGATTCTGTTGTATTTGGCAAACTTAAACCGGGAACTGCTTTAGGATTAGGAATGCATGTTCAATTAATACAAGGCAAGCCAAGCCCCAATACCCGAAAAAAGCTTTATGACTGGTATCAAAACAGTTATGCCGAATCTGTATTGGGGCAAATGGCTGCCGATATTAGAGCTAATAAAGAGATTGAAAACGTAACCGAATGGCTTGATGATATACTGGAGGTTGGAAGCTATAAATCCTTGCCTGAATCTGAAAAAAACCTGATAAAAATTCTGCTGAAAGAAAAACTGAAAAAAAATGCTATAGACACAAGTGATTTAATGAAGATTTTCAATCTAAAATCCAAATTTGAGGAAAAATCTGCAGGTTCTTTAGAATCAGTGAACAAATATAAATTTCCACTGACAAGAGAAGGATTTATGCTGGAGTTTTCGCTTGCCAATGCAAGATTGGCCGAAGAAAGCCAATGGAATAACCTGATAAATGCCAAAACTTCGGTTTGGCTTACGCCCTCTTATCGGTTTAATATAAACAAAGACCCCGACATAATTGATTTTATTGATCTGATGGCAGTGGCCCGGCTGACCTTCAACAATGCAATTGTGGACTCATCAAATTACTTTGATTTGGGAGGAAAACTACGGTGGATACATAACCGGTTAAGCCTTTCGGGAGAAATGATATACCGACACCTTACAAAAAAGCCTGAAGACGTTAAAAAAAATTACACTTTTCGAAGCGTTATTAATTTGAGTTATAAATTGAGTGATATGATCACCTTTCAGGCAGCATTTGGCAGTAATTTTGATGGTAATTCCACCACCTATTCCGACCCATCGAAAATGTTTGCCATCGGGGGATTCAATTTTGGTTTTGGCGAATGGTTTAAGAAATAAGGTCAATCTATTGTAACTTCTTTGCTACGTACAAAAAAAGCCGCCTCCCAAAGAGACAGCTTTAATCAAAATTTTAAAGCGCAAATTTTATGCTATTTCTACTTCAGCGCCTGCTTCTTTCAGTTTAGCTGCGATATCGTCAGCTTCAGCTTTAGCAGCGCCTTCTTTCACTGGTTTTGGAGCGCCGTCCACTAATTCTTTAGCTTCTTTCAAACCCAATCCGGTGATGTCTTTTACTACTTTCACCACATTCAGTTTGTTAGGACCGGCTGCTTTCAAAATTACATCGAAAGCTGTTTTTTCAGCCGGAGCTTCGGCATCGCCACCTGCTGCAGGAGCAGCAACAGCTACAGCAGCAGCTGCCGGCTCAATACCATACTCGTCTTTTAAAATTTGAGCTAACTCGTTTACTTCTTTTACAGTTAAGTTTACCAACTGCTCTGCAAATGCTTTTAAATCTGCCATTTTTTTTACGTTTTAATGCCCGCCTTCATTTTCACCATTGTGAATCCGGCGGAGGTTTATAATTAATTGCCCTCACTCATTCCCGAAGGCTTAGGAAAACTCCCGATTCTTTCTAAAAAGAATTTGAAGTAATATTTTTAAGAACTTTCTAAATTATGGAAGTTTATAATCGGCCATTAATTAGCTCTGTCTTCCAGCGCCTTAATCAGACCGGCCAGTTTGTTACCGGCGTTCAGGCCGCTGATAACATTCTTGGCAGGAGATTGCAGTAAGCCAATGATTTCGCCGATAAGGTCTTGTTTGCTTTTCAGCGTAGTCAATGCTTTCAACTGATCGTCGCCGGCATACACACTACCATCAATAAAAGCGGCTTTCAACACAGGCCTATCTAATTTGCTCTCTTTTCTGAAAGAAGACAATATAATTGCAGGTTCTTTCGGATTTTCGGAGAACATCAGCGCAGTTACATTGTGCAATGATTCGTACACATCGCTAAATCTCTCTGCATCAATAGATTCCAATGCTTTTTTGATAAGCGTATTTTTTGCCACACGCATTTCAACGTTTTTGCTGAAACAGGCACGGCGCAGTTTACCAATCTGATCTACTGTTAAAGACTCAGTATCGGTAATATAAAAGTTAGTATATTGAGAAAACTTGCCTTTCAGCAGTTCAATCACTTCGTTTTTTTGATCTTTAGTCATTTTATTTAAAGTTAGACTGTTAAAAAATGGGATACCTGTACCGAATTAGTGAACAAATGATTTAGTATCCAAAGCTATACCCGGGCTCATGGTGCTGGCCATGCTGATACCTTTCAGATAAGTGCCTTTTGCGGTAGATGGTTTGGCTTTGATTAAAGCATTAATCAATTCCTGACCATTTGCAGCAATTTTTTCGGGGCTGAAACTTACCCTTCCGATGGAGGCATGAATAATCCCTGATTTGTCCACTTTAAAGGCAATTTTACCACCTTTCACATCGTTTACCGCTGCTGCCACATCGTTGGTTACGGTACCGGTTTTAGGATTCGGCATCAAATTGCGCGGGCCTAAAATCTTACCCAATTTACCAATTTTGGGCATCACCTGAGGAGTTGCAATCACCACATCAATATCTGTCCAGCCGCTTTCAATTTTTTGAATAAACTCGTCCAAACCTACGTGATCGGCTCCTGCGCCAATTGCATCTGCTTCTTTATCGGGGGTACACAGCACCAAAACTCTTTTGGTTTTACCGGTGCCATGAGGCAGTGTAACCGTACCGCGGATAGCCTGATCTGCTTTTTTAGGGTCAACACCCAGACGAACGTGCAGGTCCACCGAAGCATCGAACTTAGCCACATTTACCTCCTTTACGAGGTTAGAGGCTTCTTTTAATGTATATAATTTAGCAGCGTCAATTTTTGTATTTGCTGCTTTTCTTTTTTTACCAATGAATGCCATTTTTCAATTCTTTTAAGTTATAAGACTTTTTTTAATCTTTCTCCGTTTGGAATAATCAATTATATTATTAATTTTCCCAGGGAGCTGTACCTTCCACGTTGATACCTAAGCTGCGGGCTGTACCGGCCACCATTCTCATGGCGCTTTCTACGGTAAAGCAGTTCAGGTCGGGCATTTTGTCTTTCGCAATAGCCTCTACCTGTTCCCATGTTACTTTACCCACTTTGGAACGGTTTGGTTCTTTGGAACCTTTTTGAATTTTAGCGGCTTCCATTAATTGAATAGATGCGGGAGGGGTTTTGATTACAAATTCAAAACTCTTGTCGCTGAAAACTGTGATTAATACGGGAAGTACTTTTCCCATTTTGTCTTGTGTCCTTGCATTGAACTGCTTGCAGAATTCCATGATGTTTACACCCTTGGAACCAAGCGCAGGACCGATTGGAGGTGCAGGATTGGCTTGTCCACCCTTGCACTGTAGCTTTACATAGCCTGAGATTTCTTTTGCCATTTTTACTTGATTTATTGGTTCAAACGTCTCGCCTTCGGCGGACTCCCAAATTCCTCTTATGTTTTTTGAAAAAGATATACAAACCCGGATGGGTTCCTTTATCTTTACTAAAAACAATTTCTAAAAAGAACTAATTGGGGCGGCAAAGGTAAGGAGAATATTGCGACATATTGTCAAAATCAGTCAAAAAATTAGAAAAAACTGCTATTTTAGCCCTTTTTCATATCTATTTCTCCGTTTTGCAACCCTATTTCAAACATAAATTTCACTCAAAACGTGATTAAAGGCAGATTTGGATTAATTTCGCAGCCAATGAAAATTGTTGCATTCATATTAAGTTGTTACATGCTGATGCTGACAACCATCCCATGTGCGGATACAATGGAGTGCAATGATTTACCGGCAATTGCACAAGCAGCAGGCTCACATGAAGGACATCAACATTCCGGCGACCAATGCCCCCCGATTTGCCATTGTACCTGTTGCAGTATTTCTATATGTGAGGTAAAACCGGCAACTTTTGAATTAGAAAACATTGACCGGCATCCCGCCAATCAATCCACAAACTATATTCCCTATTTTTCTCAATCCTGCCTTTCAGATATCTGGCAGCCTCCGAAATTGGTTGTTTAATACTAAATTGGATTCTTAATCCGTATATCCAGATTCATCTGCATATTGCGATGCAGCATATATTGACCACATCATAGAATTAAATCAATCATTTTGTTAAACAGGATTATCAGCTTTAGCATAAAGCAAAAATTTTTCATAGGCCTGCTCACTCTTGCCTTAGTTTTCTGGGGTATATGGAGCGCTACAAAACTGCCTGTGGATGCCGTGCCGGACATCACCAACAATCAGGTGCAGATAATAACCCTCACTCCTACCCTTGCGGCGCAGGAGACTGAGCAATTAGTTACTTACCCCATTGAGCAAAGCATTGCCAATCTTCCCGGGATAGTGGAACTTCGATCAATTTCACGCTTTGGTTTGTCCGTAATTACAGTTGTATTCAAGGAAGAAATGGACATCTATTTTGCCCGACAATTGATTAACGAAAAACTTAAAGAAGCCGAAGAAAATATTCCTTCTACCTTTGGCAAACCGGAACTGGCGCCCGTTTCTACCGGTTTGGGCGAAATATACCAATATGCTTTGCACCCTGTAAAAGGCGCCGAAGATAAATATTCTCCTATGGAGCTGCGAACCATGCAGGACTGGATCATCGCAAGGCAACTGTATGGCACACCGGGAGTAGCAGAGGTAAACAGTTTTGGCGGATTTGTAAAACAATACGAAGTTGCCATCAATCCCTACCGGCTAAAATCCATGAACCTGACGATAGCCGATATTTTCACAGCCCTGCAAAAAAACAATGAAAACACAGGTGGTGCATACATAGAAAAAAAGCCTAATTCTTACTTCATACGCGGTATCGGTATGATTTCTTCACAGGAAGATATACAAAATACCGTTATCAAAACCCCTTCCGGAATTCCGGTATTGATAAAAGATGTGGCCGAAGTACATCTGGGGCATGCTGTAAGATTTGGCGCCATAAGTTATAACGGAGAAAAAGAAATCGTGGGCGGCATTGTGATGATGCTGAAAGGCGAAAACAGCGCTGAAGTAGTGAGCAGGGTAAAAGAAAAAATAAAATCCATTCAAAAAACCTTACCTGATGATGTAGTAATAGAACCCTACCTCGACCGAACTCATCTTGTTAAACGCGCCATCAATACAGTAAAAACTAACTTGGTGGAAGGCGCACTGATTGTTATATTAATACTGGTACTTTTTCTGGGAAACCTGCGAGCCGGACTGATTGTAGCTTCAGCCATCCCACTTTCCATGCTCTTTGCATTGGGCATGATGAACCTGTTTGGGGTTAGCGCCAACCTGATGAGTCTGGGGGCTATTGATTTCGGCCTCATTGTGGATGGCGCCGTAATAATTGTGGAAGCAACACTCCATTATCTGGCAGCACATCACAGCAGTCAGAAGCTGAATCAGAGAACAATGAACCACGCTGTAGGCATAAGCGCCAAAAAAATGATGAACTCGGCAGCGTTTGGTCAAATTATTATTTTAATAGTGTATCTGCCCATTCTTACACTTGAGGGAATTGAGGGTAAAATGTTTCGTCCAATGGCGCAAACAGTGAGTTTTGCCATATTGGGTGCACTTATTTTGTCTTTGACGTATATTCCCATGATGGCTTCTTTGTTTTTGAACAAAACCATAAAGAATAAAAGAACATTTTCGGACAGAATGATGCAAAAAATTCACGACTGGTATGTGCCATTACTCCGAAAAGCCATCAAACTGAAATACGCAGTTGTCAGTGCCGGTTTTGGTCTTGTGATTATTGCTGTTGTAATTTTTGCAAGAATGGGCGGCGAATTTATTCCGCAGTTGCAGGAAGGCGATTTTGCAATACACTGTATTTTGCCTCAAGGCACCTCTCTTACCCAAAGTGTGGAAACCGCCATGCAGGCAAGCCGTTTATTGAAAAGTTTCGCCGAAGTGGAAACAGTTGTTGCCAAAACCGGCAGCGCCGAAATACCCACCGACCCCATGCCACCCGAAGGATCGGACCTGATGGTGATGCTGAAACCCAAAAAACAATGGAAGGAAAGAAAAAGCTATAATCAATTGGCGGAAGAAATGATGGAAAAACTTGAAATTATTCCGGGCGTGTTTTTTGAAATTTCGCAACCCATTCAGATGCGCTTCAATGAACTGATGACGGGGGTGCGGCAGGATGTGGCGGTAAAAATTTTTGGGGAAAATATCGACACCCTTGCTGCGCTGGCGCCAAAGGTGGCTAAAATCGTACAAACCGTTAAAGGCGCTACTGCCCCACAAATTGAACAAACCATTGGTCTGGCACAAATCAATATCACCTACGATCGTGCCAAATTAGCCTCTTACGGTATGAATATTGAAGACGTGAACAGCACTGTCAGTACTGCCTTTGCGGGGAAATCGGCAGGAGTAGTTTTTGAAAATGAACGAAAATTCGACTTAGTGGCAAGACTCGACAGCGTCCACCGAAATTCTATAGAAGACGTGAGTAATTTATTTATCTCTACACCCGAAGGCATTCAAATACCCATTTCACAGGTAGCCAAAGTAACCTTTGCTGAAGGCCCTTCGCAAATAAGCAGAGAAGACGGCAAACGCCGAATCGTAGTCGGTTTCAATGTAAGAAACAGAGACGTAGAAACGGTTGTAGAAGAAATAACTGAAAAATTAGCGAAGGTTCATTTATTACCTACCGGCTACTTTTATACTTTTGGAGGCTCCTTCGAAAACCTGAAGGAGGGCGCAGCCAGATTGCGAATAGTAGTACCCATCGCATTAGCGCTCATCTTTTTAATGCTGTATCTTAGTTTTGGGTCGGCAAAAGAGAGCCTGCTGATTTTTACGGCTATCCCAATGAGTGCAATCGGAGGCGTTTTTGCGTTGTTAATCAGAGGCATGCCGTTCAGCATTTCGGCCGGTGTAGGATTCATTGCATTATTTGGCGTGGCGGTTCTCAATGGTATTGTACTCATCAGCACCTTTAACGATTTGAAAAAAGAGGGTGTTAATAATATACTGCAAAGGGTAATTAGAGGCACAGGTATCAGGCTTCGCCCGGTGTTGATGACTGCGGCGGTAGCATCACTCGGGTTTTTGCCTATGGCATTATCTCAGGGAAGCGGCGCCGAAGTACAAAGGCCGCTTGCTACCGTGGTAATCGGCGGATTGATAACCGCAACCATTCTAACCCTCTTTGTGCTGCCTCTGCTCTATATCATTTTTTATTCAAAAATTGATTTTAAAAAGAATATGAACGTGCCTAAGACAATGATATTACTAATCTGTGGCATTGGATTTTCGACCATTTCGGGCGCACAGACCAGAATATCGGCAAAAGATGCTTTAAATATTGCTTTCAGAAATAATTTACAGTATCCTGTCAATCAATCACTGATTAAAAAGGCGGGTTTTGAACTCAAAACGGCCGGTGAAATACCAAAAACAGGGTTTTTTGTGGAAAACGAGGATATCCGACCCAGCGACCACAAAGGCGTTTTAAAAATAGGCATCACTCAATCCATCGAATGGCCGGGGCTTTACAAAGCGAAACGTCAGTACTTTGAAGAGCAACTGAAGTTTTATGAAATGAACAAATCGGCCTTAGATGCCCTCATTCGAAAAGAGGTAAATATTGCATACTATCAATTATGGTACCTGCAGGATGTGGCTGCCCTTTACAAAAAATTAGATACACTCTATGCCGAAATGAACAAAGCTACCCGGCTACGGGTGAGAACCGGCGATGCCGCCGGCCTCGACAGTATAGCTTCGGGAGCCAGAATGAAGGAATTACAAGCTTTGCTTCAGCAAAATAACAGAAACATTACCGAGCAGCAGCAGCAATTGAGTATGTTATTAAATACGGATTCAGTCTATCTGCCTTTGGCCGAAAAACTCGAAAAACTACATTATAATATTTATAACCCCGATAGTCTGCATCCATCTTTGGCGCTTCAGCAACAGAATATCAATATCGCAAAAGCTAATATTCACGTGCAGCAAAATACCAACAAGCCTGAGTTTTCGGGAAGATTTTTTTCGCAGCAATTATATGGCATAAAAGATCCTTTTACCGGTTTTTCGGTTTCAGCAGCTTTTCCGCTTTTCGGGCTTTCATCTGCCCGAAGCAAAATAAAAGCCGCCGAAGCAGATATGGAATTGCAGCAAAAACAACTCAATTTTCAAAAAACACAGTTTGAAACACAGCGAAAAACGGCGCTCACCAATATTTTAAGAGCAGCCGAAATGTTGAAGTATTATGAAGGCCCGGGGCTAAAAGAATCGGAAGAAATTTTTAAAGCAGCCATGTTGAGCTATCAGGCAGGCGAAATCAGCTTTGCGGAAATGTATCAGTTTTATACTCAGGCAATTGATATCCGCAAAAATTATTTACAATCATTAAACGAATACAACCAGGCTGTTATAGAATACAACTATTTTATCAATCAATAACATTATCACAAAATGAAAAAATATATCCTTTTATTTTTAATCCTGACTTTGGCTTTTGCGGCTTGTGGAGACAAAAAAGAAGCCAAAACAACTGAAGCCAAAGAAGCGACAACTGAAACAGACAATGATCACGAAAATGAAACAACCGTTGAGTTTACTCGTGAACAAATAAAACTGATTGACATTCAGATAGGCGAACTGGAAAGCAAAGAACTCACCAATACCATTAAGGTAAACGGAATGTTGACAGTGCCCAATCAAAACAAAGCTTATGTAACACCAGTTTATAACGGTGTCGTACAAACCCTGAATGTGCAGCCGGGAAGCAATGTGGCCAAGGGGCAGACTATAGCAACCATTAAAAATCCCGAACTGATGAAGATGCAGCAGGAGGTGCAACAACTGAACGAACAGATAAAACTGGCAGAATTAGAAGTAAATCGGCAGAAACAATTGGTGGAGGGAAATGCTGCACCATTGAAGCGGCTGCAACAGGCTCACACAGAACTGGCAACCCTGCGAAGCCAGCGATCTGGACTTCAAAAACAATTGGGAGGCATTGGCGCTTCGCAAAGTTATTCGTCGGTTATTGCAGTAAGAGCGCCCATCTCCGGTACCATTAGCAAAGTGATTGCCCAGATTGGCAGCAACGTGGACATGGCTTCCCCCATTGCCGAAATTGTAAATAATTCGCAACTCCATCTGGATATTTTTGTTTATGAAAAAGACCTGCCAAAGGTCAAGCCCGGGCAAATTATCCATTTTACACTCACCAATAACCCCGGCACAGAATATGATGCCACCATCTACTCTATCGGCACCGCATTTGAAGGTGATAGTAAAACGGTGCCTGTTCATGCCAGAGTAACCGGCAATAAATACGGTCTGATTGACGGCATGAGTGTAACGGCACTAATCAGCCTCGACAGGTCTGTAGGTGCAGCGCTGCCTACCGAAGCCATAGTAAGCGACAAAGGGCTTGATTATATTTTCATAGTGTCAGGAAAAGAAAACAAAGCAGATACCCATGACCATGCCGGAGAGGGAAAGGATGAAATAGTAACTTTCGAAAAGATCCCCGTAGTAAAAGGTGTTACCGACCTGGGATATACCCAGATTACGGCATTGAAAGAAATACCTCCCGGTTCAAAAATAGTTATCAAAAACTCGTTTTTTATCCTGGCAAAAATGAATAATACAGGGGAAGAAGGGCATGCGCATTAATGAAGCATATTTTGCTGATTCATAGTTTAAAATGAATTCCCTGATACAAGATTTTCTTTAAATGTAGTTTTAAAAGAAACATTTACTGTAATTAAAAACCAGGTTACATTTGATAAATTTGTGAGCGGTTCTTGCAAACCCAATATTGATTTTAATTCATATAACCTTTTTATAGGCAAAAAAGCATTACATAGCGGAAACAATTCAATTCAATATGACATACAGAAATTACAAGGCACCAAAAAGCTGAATATTAAAATTACCTTTTATCAGAATGGAGCGGCTGTAGCGCTTAATATTACTTATCATATTTTATTACCAAAAGGATACGAAATAAACAAAGTGACTACTATCGAAACTATACCTTAATCTTGCACCGATAAATATTAAGATTGGCTAAAAGACTTGCCGCCGATGATTTATATAATACTCATTTTTACATTTCACCCATAAAGGTCAATGGTTTTTATAAATTAATGTGCTCATAACAAAAAAGGAATAATTCAGTGAGTTATTCCTTTTTTTGGTTGCGAAGGGTGGGTTCGAACCACCGACCTTCGGGTTATGAGCCCGACGAGCTACCGCTGCTCTACCTCGCACTGCAAATGTACAACAAAAAATTGGATTGACAAAAGATTATTAAAAAAATCTTAACTTTGCAGCCGTTCTTTTTTAAAAATTGAACATAGTTTCAGCGTTTCCCGGGGTGCCTAATCTGATTTTCTTTCAGATGAAGCTGAGATAATACCCGCAAAACCTGATCAGGGTAATGCCTGCGCAGGGAAGGATTTGTTAGTATCCCTTCTTCTTTCAGCATTTCCCTTTCATTATTTTTTTTAACAATTCTGCCAACGGCAGGATAACTTAAATTTTAAAAAACAAATGAAGAGGATTTTTTTATTGGGATGTGCCCTTCAGGCCATCATTGCCACAAGTGCACAAAAAGAATTGATTGCACCCGACAGTATTTACGAATTGACTCCTGTGGAGGTAAAGGCTACACGGGTAAATGAAAAATCGCCATATTCCGTTAGTAACATTACGGCTACCGATATTAAAAAGCAAAATCTGGGTCAAAATCTGCCTGGTTTGCTACAACAAACACCTTCGGTTGTTGTCAATTCCGACGACGGAACGGGTGTGGGCTATGCTTCCATTAGAATAAGAGGTACCGATGCCACAAGGATTAATCTTACCATCAACGGCATACCAATAAATGACCCCGAATCGCAGGGAATCTTCTTTGTCAATTTCAGCGATCTGGCTTCTTCCGTCAATTCGGTACAAATACAGCGAGGTGTGGGCGCTTCTACCAACGGGGTGGGCGCATTTGGCGCTTCCATCAATATTTCAAATCTTAATCAAAGCAAAGAAGCAGCTGCTTCTATACAAAGCGCCTACGGTTCTTTCAACACCCTGAAAAATACTTTTCGTGCAGCAACAGGAATGTTAAAAAGTGGATTTCAGTTTGATTTACGTTTGTCCAAAATCAATTCGGATGGCTACATTGACCGGGCTTTCAGTGATTTGAAGTCGCTTCATTTCATTTCGGGATGGACATCCGGTAATGAAATGACAAATATAAAGTTTAACCTGATTACCGGAAAAGAACGAACCGGACAGGCATGGAATGGTGTAGGCATTTCGTTCAATGATAAAGAAAAACCCCTTCCTTATCAACAATTATTGGATAAAGCGGGTCGCACCACTAACGTGCTGGGGCAAATGCCCGACGGAACATTTTATAAAAATCAAACAGATAATTATCAACAGGACTACTACCAGCTTTTTGTGAATCATAAATTCAACAACAACTGGACAGCTAATCTGGGTACTTTTCTTACAAGAGGTAAAGGTTATTATGAGGAATACAGACCCGGAGAAAAATTTAAAAGTTATGGCCTTTCTGATCTGAAGATAAAGGACTCGCTCATTAAAAAAACAAATCTTGTCAGGCAGATATGGTTAGATAATTATTATTACGGTTCTGTTTTTTCAGCCAATTATAATAAAAAGAATACCGACTTTATTTTTGGAGGTGCCATTTTAAAATATGATGCCAAACATTACGGATTTATTAAGTGGGCCGAAATGGGTGTGCCTGTTGACTATCGGTGGTATAACCTGCCTGCACACAAGACCGATATAAATTTTTTTGGGAAAATACAACAACAATTAGCAGATGGCTTTTTTGCCTTTGGCGATATGCAGATCAGGGATGTGGTTTATAAAATAAGTGGTTTCAGAAAAAATCCTACTGTACAATCTGATAATCATTATACTTTTTTTAATCCTAAACTTGGGCTAAGTTATATTTTAAAACATGATTATAATGCGAGCAGCAAACTATTTGCTTCTTATGCCATTGCCAATAAAGAGCCCAATCGGGAAGACTTTGAAGCATCTCCCGACAATACACCCAGGCACGAAACTTTGTATGATGTGGAAGCCGGCTATCTATATAATGCCATAAACTATTTTTTGGGAATTACAGGCTATTATATGAAGTACAACAATCAGTTGATACTTTCCGGCAAAATTAATGACGTGGGCGCTTATGTAAGAACGAATGTAAAGGACAGTTACCGAGCCGGTATAGAGCTTACCGGAAGTGCAAGATTTACCGATTGGATAACTTTGGACGCAAATGCTACTTTTAGTAAAAACAAAATCAGAAACATCACTCAATTCAGTGATGATTACGACTATGGTGGCCAGATAGAACAGACTTTCTCAAACACGGATATTTCTTTGTCTCCAGGCGCTATAATGGGTGCTACAGCTACATTTGAGCCATTTTTCAATAAACTAAAAACAAACCGTTTTTATATAGATATTATGGAAAAATATGTAAGCCGTCAATATTTGGACAATGGAATGGATAAGTTGAAAAGCATCAATCCTTATTCGTTAACCGATCTGAGATTGCGATTTGAGGCCTCCCATAAAAATCTGAAGGAATTGGGTATTGTGCTGCTGGTCAACAATATTTTCAACAAAAAATATGAAAACAACGGTTATACTTTCAGTTACAAATATCATGGAACCTTAACCACAGAAAATTATTATTTTCCACAGGCAGGAATAAATTGGAACTTAGGAATTACAATTGGTTTTTAGTAGAACTATTTGCAAATGATGCCTGATTGATTTAAAAAGTAACGAACTTTATCCTTAAACTGATTTTATTATGCAAGTGATATTCCCTATTCTGCTGATTGTCTTTTTTGTAGGAATCATTTTTTTATTAAGGAAAAAGAAAAATATTTTGCAGCCCGATGTATCGGTTGAAAAAAAGTTATTGCAACATTACGTGCCATTCTATCAAAAATTAAATGAGGCAGATAAAGCTGAATTTTTGCATCGTGTCCAACTATTTTTATCCAAGGTGCGAATAACAGGTATCGATACTTTAGTGGAGGATATTGATCGCATATTTGTGGCTGCAGGATCGGTCATTCCGGTATTTGTTCATAAAAATTGGGAATACTCAAACATCGAAGAAGTACTGATTTATCCCGGATCATTTAATAACAATTTTCAATTGACCGGTGAAGAAAGAAATATTTTGGGAATGGTAGGCGATGGCGCTTTGCAAAATCAAATGATTCTTTCGCAGCAGGATTTAAGAAACGGTTTTTTGCATGATTACAATGCATTAAATACGGTTATTCATGAGTTTGTACACCTCATAGACAAGATGGATGGCGCCATAGATGGCATACCCGAACTCTTGCTTCCACAAAAACTGATAAAACCCTGGATACAGATTATGGAAAAAGAAACGGAAACCATAAAACAAGGTCAGTCAGAAATTAATCCATACGGAGCAACCAAAAAGGCAGAATTTCTGTCGGTGGTATCTGAGTACTATTTCAAACTTCCCGAACTGCTGCAACTCAATCATCCCGAACTTTTCTCTTATCTGGACTTAATGTACAAAGGAGAAAATAAGAAAACTGACATACAAAAAAACCGGCTCGATAGTATCGAACCGGAATATAAAACAAAGTGAAATTTTCTAAAAATCCAAACTTCCAAAGTTTTTGTCCCAATAGTATGACTTCTTAGGAATGATTCGTATCAAAGAAATATTTGGATCGTCATTACCCTTTGGTATCCATGCCTTTACAGAATGTGATGATTTACTTTCAATAATCTTTTTATCATTATATACATAAGCATCACCATATACAGTAAGGTATTCATTGCTTTTTAGAGAAGAGAACAACAGCTGCACCTTGTCATCTATTTTCACTTCTACATTTTTACTGCTTACATCCGAACTTAAAAACCACATATCTCCATTATTATCAACCTCCTGCAACAACATTGGCCGTGTATTAACGGGTTGATCATCAAGCTGGGTACAGAACATACACACTTTGGCGCTTTCTGCCAGGGTTTTTAATTTCTCAATAGCTTCCTTGTCTTTCAGATTTATTTTTTCGGCCATAAACATAAATTTTGTGCGGTAAAGTTATTACAAATTCAAACTCATTTAGCTCCGTTTTTTATGATTTTAGACAGGTTTTTGAAGGGTGCAAATCATAGATTTATTTCTTTAAAAAATTATTTTATCAGGGGGTGATACAACTAATTTAATTACATTCAAATTTTAGCAAACACAAGTTTCCTAATTTGAACATTTTGGACTAATTTTCGCTTTTTGATAAAATACGCTTCAAAACAATATGACAGAGGATAAAAATACTTTAAGCAATATCCGGGTCTTTTTTCAAAACGGTAAAACCATCCCCTACCCTTTCAGGTTGGATCAATTAAAAGCATTAAAAAAATCGCTGGAAGAAAATGAACAACTGCTAACAGGGGCGCTTTATAACGACTTGAAAAAAAGCGAAACCGAAGCATACCTGACCGAATTCGGGCTATTACTTTCAGAATTAAAACTGGCTATTAAAAATCTGAGGAAATGGATGAAACCTAAACGGGTAAAAACGAATTTAGTCAATCTGCCGTCATCCAGCTATTTGTATCCCTATCCCAAAGGAGTTGTTCTCATTATTGGCGCATGGAATTATCCTTTATTACTGAGCCTTGCTCCGGTAATAGGCGCTATGGCAGCAGGCAATTGTATTGTCCTCAAACCCTCGGAGCACGCTCCTGCCACTGCGGCAGCTATCGAAAAAATATTTAAAGAAAATTTTGATGAAAATTATATCCGTATTGTTCAGGGCGAAGGAAGCATTGTAGTACCCGAACTGATGAAACAAATTCACTTTGACCATATTTTTTACACCGGAAGCGGAATGGTTGGAAAAGCGGTATATGAACTGGCCGCTAAAAACCTGATACCTGTTACGCTGGAGCTTGGTGGCAAAAGTCCTGCAATAGTGGAAAAAGACGCCAATATAAAAATCGCTGCCAGGCGAATTGTTTTTGGCAAATATATGAATGTAGGTCAGACCTGTGTGGCGCCCGATTATGTGCTGGTACATGAAGACGTTCAGGAACAATTGGTAGCGGCATTAAAGAAGTCAATTCACGACTCGTTTGGTGTAGATAAACAACAAAGCGTTGACTATGGCAGAATCATTAACCACAGGCAGTTTGACCGATTGGTAGCGCTTATTGAAAACGCCGAAGGCGAAATTGTGGAAGGTGGCAACTTTGACAGAGATAATTTATTTATTGCGCCCACGATAGTTAAAAACACTGCATTGACCTCTCCACTGATGCAGGAAGAAATTTTTGGTCCTGTATTACCCATAATTAGTTTTAGGGAGCGAGAAGATGCTTTAAATATTGTGGCGCTGCACCCTAATCCGCTTGCTTTTTATCTGTTTACTTCTAATAAAAAAATTGAAAACGAGTGGTTAACCAAAGTATCTTTTGGCAATGGCTGTATCAACAATACGGTGCAGCATCTGGCGAACCCCTGCCTGCCCTTTGGCGGTGTGGGCCAAAGTGGTATTGGTGCTTACAAAGGAGAAAGTAGTTTCAGGGTATTTACCACCGAAAGGGCAATTATGAAAACACCTACCTGGTTTGACCCATCCATAAAATATCCGCCATATAGAAATAAATTAAAATGGTTAAAAAAATTTCTCTAATTTATTCAGTAATCTTATTTTTAACCACGATTAAATAATTGCCAATGAAAAAAAATGCATTTATTTCAAAACAAATTAAATTATGCACGATTTTTTATTTGAATTGATAATAATTTACTGAAACGTATTTCTGCTTATTAAAAAACTAAAACAGCTTAATTAACGAATATTCAAAAATTAAATTTAAAAAAAACAAACTGATGAAAAAGAGTTTTTTCTTATTACTATCAATTGTGTTCTTTTCAACCAATTTTCTGATTGCACAAAACCAAACCGTATCGGGCGTTGTAAGAGACAATGAAACAAATATTACGATTCCTGCCGTATCTGTCTTGATAAAAAATTCAAATCAGGGTACTAATACTGATGACAGAGGACGCTTTCAAATAACGCCGGGGAGCAAATTTCCCGTAGTTCTTATTTTTTCTTCAACGGGTTACGAAACAAAGGAAATCACCGTCAATAAGCCCGGCGCTATCAATGACGTTATTTTCGCCTCTCGCTCCACATTGGGCGAAGAAGTGGTGGTAAATGCCAGCCGTATGGCACAACGAAAGCTTACTGCGCCTGTTACTATTGAGCAGTTAAGCAAAAAAGATATTCAGCAGTCTCCCCAACTCAACTACATTGATGCGATTCAGGGCTTGCGCGGTGTGGACGTAACTGTTTCCAGTATGGGATTTAAAAGTATTACCACGCGTGGTTTCAATACCAGCGGTAATACTAACTTTACCCAAATAGTGGATGGGATGGACAATCAGGCGCCGGGTCTTAATTTCCCCTTAGGCAATGTACTTAGTGTCTGTCCATAAAGTAAGCGATTTCTAAAACGCATTAGTATATATTAATATTCGTTCTATTTTCCGGTCTTCATTTAGTCGATAACGATCTTCCTTTCATCGTTGAGTATTTTTTTCAGGTAAAAATGGCTCAAAGGCAGCATTTTCGGCACTTTCAGCGCATAGCTCCGCCTTGCATCTTTGCATTTTTAGCTTATCGTCCGATATATCTTTTATAGCTGAGCCACCACTGCGGCTGTCATCACCCGGATATTGTAGGCGATCACGCTCCATAATACCTTTTGCTTAAAATGTGCTTCTCCCTTCCAGTTGCACCTGAATAACTGGTAGCCTCTTTTCAAATTTGAAATCACCGCTTCTATGCCACTGCGCCATTTCTTCAAACGGGTCTCCATATTTTTGGAACTCACTACATTTTCAGGCTGCCTACGATCTTATTGAAAACAATATTTACGATTCCTTTTCCTTGCATATATTCTGTGTCTTTGGAGGCATACCCACCATCGGTTACGCTATCACGGGGTACGATTTGATAATCACGCTCTATTTTTATTGATGGTGCTTTGATACAGTATTTTCTCGGATGGATGCCGTAATACCTCACAACTCAATATCAAACTGCTTTTTGCACTTGTCAGGTTTATCTTGCGACCAAACTGAACTTCCCTTTGCCCTTTTACTATAATGTCAGTATGCTGCTCATCGATAGAAAATATTTTTTTCATCATTGGACACCGTCTCGCCATTGATCTGTTTGCGCCAGGTAATATCATACACTTTTTTTCCATCAGCGGCAACAGATTTTCCAATTCCTGTTATGAAGAAGGCGCTCATACTATAACATGGCTTTTTTACCGCATTATTAGCCACCTGATTAATACATTTTGTAAATGTTATTATTAATTGCTTGTTGAACAGGTCTATACGCTTATCTCCATTCCTGGTGATGTTAATCTTGAAAAATGTTCTTTTCGCATCTTTGGTATAATCTCTGTAATCCAAATCTTTCACTTCTTCTGCTAACTGTAGGAAGCAGCCGGTGGCTCTTTGATACAGTCCCAGACCAACAACGAGTTATTAATTGGGGTAATGTATGTTTTGTTTCAACAACGGTGCTATCCTGGCGTAGCTGTTTAATATCTTCCAATCCTTCGCTGATAGCTATCTTGTTCAATGATACCAATATCTGTTGCAGGCTGTCTTCACTTATCTTTGAAATATATTTCTGGAATACCTGAAAGCTAAACAGGTGGCGGTTATCAAGCTTTACAAACTGCTCACAAATACGGGAGTCGCTCGAGCATATTCCAATATCCCCTGTAATCCAACCCCTTCATCTCTCTTTATAGATCGCTGCACGAACAATCTGCTCTACACTGGGCATATCCTGACGGCCAAATTCACTTTGCAAACAACCCCGAAGCACATCTGCTTCTGCTATTTTGATCAACTCCGGATGCCTGCACTTTTACACACTGCCGCTCTAACACGGTATCCAATAGCCCAAACTCGGGATTTCTGGCCCAATCAGGCTTCTCAAACTTTAAACGCAGCGGCTCAAACAAATTCATTTTCATACCCTCTCAAATCACAATAATTATGCCACAATATACTGACTGTCAATAATTTATCATTTATAGACAAACTCTAATTAGTCCTACCCAATTGGATATTGACAATATCGAGCTTTTAAGTGGCGCTTCTTCTGCGCTTTATGGCTCTCGTGGATTGAACGGAACCATGGTGATGACAAGCAAAAATCCTTTTAAAGACCAGGGGTTGAGTTTCTTGATCACTCAGGGAGTCAATCATATTAATGGTAAAAAATATGGCGACCCTGTAAGTCCTTCACCCTATTATGACTGGAACCTCCGTTGGGCGCAAAAATTAAGCGAACGTTTTGCTTATAAGATAAACGCCGAATATACACAAGGAAACGACTGGGTAGCTACCGATTCTTCCAATAAATATGGAGTGGGCAACCGATTTACCGACCCCAATTATAATGGTGTCAATTTTTATGGAGGCGCTACCACGGTTGATCTTATTCCCTTTATGTATGGCGCAATGCAAGGAGACCCATCTTTGGCACCTTTAATTCAACCCTTTATTGATGCACATCCCTCTTACTATGTTGCCCGCACTGGCTTTCCGGAGTATGGTTATCTGGACAACAAAGCATACATGTTTAAAGGCAATGCAGAAATCAGATATAAAATAAAGCCAAACCTTGAGTTGATAGGCTCTGGTACAATGGGAACCGGAAATATTGTTTATACCAATGACACCCGTTACCAAATAAATGGGTTCAAGGTAGGACAATACAGAATAGAGCTGAATGGAGGCAAATGGTTTGTGAGAGCCTATTCTACTACCGAAAACTCCGGACGCACACTTTTAGCCGGCCCCACTGCCCAATATCTGAACGAAGCATGGAAACCCAGCTATGATGAAAGTACAGGTGATGGCTGGTATCCGCAATATACAATGGCATTGCTAACTGCACTTGCAGAAGGCAACAGTCTGCAAAATGCAAATCTTCTGGCCCGGCAGTTTGCTGACCAGAGAGTTCCTCAGTTAGGCGGAAAGCTATTTAATCATTTGAAGGATAGCATTGCCAACAGACCTATTTCAGACGGAGGTACATTATTTCTGGATCGCTCAAAGCTTTATAATGCAGAGGCACAATACAATTTTACTGACATGATCAAGTTTATGAATCTGATTGCAGGAGTCAATTATCGCTTGTATCGCCTCAACAGTAAAAATACTCTTTTCCCTGATAATGATAAACCTATTAATGTAAACGAATACAGCGCCTATCTTCAGGCATCAAAAAAAATTATTCAGGAAAAACTGAATTTGAGCGCTTCTTTCAGTTGGGATAAAAACTCGCTCTTTCCCGACCCGAAAGTTACTTCAAGACTTTCATCCGTTTTTGAAGTGGACAGAAACAACTATTTGCGCTTCTCTTATCAAAATGCATATAGTTACCCCAGCAATATTCAGGCGTTGCAAAACACACTCAACGGATATAACAGTATCACCGCAGGCGGATCAAGTTATTTGCTGGATCATGTTTATCAATTTGATAAATATCCTCCTTATACGCTTGGGAGTGTTCAAAAATATCAACAAACCAATGACCCTTCGGTATTAAAAAGATTTTATTATGATGGCATTAAACCTCAGTCTGTAAATGCTTTTGAACTGGGATATGCAACAGTTATAAGCAAAATCATAATGATTGATGTGCTGGGATATTATGCAACCTGGAAAAATTTTATCGGGTATGCCTGGGTGGCCAACTCACCGGGCACCAGCGATGTAACGGCATTTAAAGACCAGAGTAAACACATCGTGTATAATATTGCTTTCAACGGCGCCAAGGGGGTGGAAACCTATGGTTATGCTGCCAGTGTCAGCGTAGATTTTTACAAAAATTTCAGATTTAAGGCCAACTACTATTCGGATCACATCAATAATAAAAATAATACGCAGGTAAATAATTTTAATGCGCCTAATTATCACATCAATTTCGATTTGGGCAACTCAGGCTTTGGGCCAAAACAGGTTTGGTCATTCAATACGACACTCCGTTACAAACCCGGATATTATTATGTAGTAACCGGTAGTGGTGGTGAAGGTATTGTTCCTTCCTCTGCAGTTATTGATGCACACATCAGCTATTAATTATTGAAAGCCCGCTCCGGCATCCGTCTTGGCGGTACAAATATTACTAATAAATATTATTCTACAGGTATTGCCAATCCTAAGATTGGGGCCACTTATTATTTATCCTTTGCATATAATATTTTCTAAATAATGGTATAATTCATAAAATATCATACATTCAATCATTATTTTTATAAAAATGGCAGTAAATAAGCTGCCATTTTTATTTTTATTGAGAATAAATAACTCAATATATTTGCGGCCATGCCTTTACTAAGTGCTGAACATATTGTTTTTTATCTTTTTTGCCTGATAACACTGGTACTTCTTACGTATTACCTTTGTTTTTTTGCCAGATTAGCCTTTTATAAGCCCAAACAAAAAAGAGAAAGCCAGCAACATGCTGTTTCTGTTATTATATGCGCAAGAAACGAGGAAGCAAATCTTGTCAGAAACATACCCGGAATTATTTTTCAAAAATATGACAGCACCAAACAGATTGTAGTAGTGAATGACAACTCCACCGATGAGTCATTTTATGTATTGCATGAACTTAACAATACCTTCAAGTGTCTTACAATTGTTGACCTGGGGCAAGAGCCTAAACTGATTTCGGGCAAAAAATTCCCTTTATCTGTTGGTATTCGCGAAGCACAACATGAAGTACTTTTGCTTACAGATGCGGATTGTGTGCCGGCCTCCGAGTTTTGGCTTGAGAAAATGCAGGCCGGTTATGACGATGGAATAGATATCGTTTTGGGATATGGCGCTTACCAGAAATTGCCCGGTTTCTTGAATAAAGTAATTCGTTTTGAAACCTTTCATTCGGCCCTGCAATACCTTAGTTATGCTCTGGCAGGCAAAACCTACATGGGTGTAGGAAGAAATCTGAGCTATAAAAAAAGTATTTTCCTGAAAAACAAAGGATTTGCTTCAATCAACCATATACCCGGTGGTGATGATGACTTATTTATCAATAAAGTAGCCACAAAAAAGAATACAGCCATCGTAATCGACCACGAAGCACACACCATCAGTAAGCCCAAAACTACCTGGAAAACATGGAGAGCGCAAAAAAGAAGGCATTTTTCTACCAGTAAATATTACAAACCCGTTCACAAATTTTTGTTAGGCGCTTACAGTTTTTCTCACTTTTCATTTTATTTTCTGGCTATTGCCGCAGCCATTATGTACAACTGGGAGATAGTGGCAGGAATTTTTCTGGTGAAATCAATAGTTCAGCAAATTATTTTTTCAAAAGTGATGAAAAAACTGAATGAAGCCGACCTCATTAAATGGTTATTCTTTATGGATGTGTGGATGGTTTTTTATTACATTTTTTATGCCCCCATGCTTTGGAAAAAAGCAGCCAGAACCTGGTAGTAATCTATATTTCAGCTTATATTTATATTGATGGATATTATTTCAAAATATTTCTCTGATTTTACCAAAAAGCAAACTTCCCAGTTAAGCGCTCTGGAAGGTCTGTATAAAGATTGGAACGAAAAAATAAATGTAATCAGCCGTAAAGACATTGACAGCCTTTACGAAAAACATGTCCTTCACTCATTGAGCATTGCAGCAGTATTTCCTTTTCAGGATGGTACTCAAATAGTCGATTTGGGTTGTGGCGGTGGCTTCCCCGGCATACCACTGGCGATCTTTTTTCCGGAGGTGCATTTTCATTTAGTGGACAGCATTGCCAAAAAACTAAAGGTAGTAGAAGCAGTATCTCAAGCTGTTGAACTAAAGAATATTACAGTACAGCACTCCAGAATTGAGGATATCAGGGATAAAAAATTTGACTTTGTAATTTCGCGCGCAGTAGCGCCCCTTAAAGACTTATGGAAATGGAGCAAACCCTTAATCAGAAAGAATACTCAGAATAAGGAAGAACCCGCTCCCGGACTGATATGCCTAAAGGGTGGTGACCTTGCACAGGAAATTCACGAAAGTCATACAAGACCTTTTATAACACCAATTAAAGAAATTTTTGAAGAATCTTTTTTTGAAGAAAAATATATTCTTTATTTGCCAAAATGACTACCTAAATTATGCCTGTGCGGGAGGCCCGCCAAAGTTTACAGGAAACTGAATTTCCTCAAGGTCTTTGATGTTTCCATGCATGGCTTCAAATTTTTCTACATTTTCAATCATCGCTTTCATAAAGCGCTTGGCATGTTGGGGTGTAAAAATAATTCTGGACTTCACCTTGCTTTTGGGCGTTCCGGGCATCACATTTACAAAGTCAATTACAAACTCGGCATGAGAATGTGTAATGATGGCAAGGTTAGCATAAGAACCTTCAGCAATTTCCTCTGATATTTCTATATTCAACTGGTTGTTGGGTATTTGTTCTTCAGACATAAATATTTAATTTTCAACGAAGATAAATCAAATTCATTGCTCCTCTGATTTTTTTACCTCCCCTGCATATTTTTTATTTACTCTCCTTGCTTTATTAATAAAAAACACACTGCACAAGATAATAACCAAGCCGATAAGCTGCCAAAAAGTTAAATGCTCCTTATTGATAAAAACCCCCAATATGACCGCTACCACAGGATTTACATAGGCATAGCTGCTTACCTGAGTGGCATTGCGCACACTGAGCAAAAAGACATAGGCGCTGTAGCCAATAATAGAACCAAAAATGATTAGATATCCGACAGCAAGCCACGATTCTAACGGAACTTGTTGCCATTGCATGGTAAATATGGTTTTATCAATCATACTAACTACCAGAAAAATCAGTCCTGCGGAAATCATTTGCCAGGCCGAAATGACTGAAGCGGCTACTTTATTGCTGGTGTATTTGGAATATAAAGAGCCCATTGTCCAGCCTATATTACCAATAATCAAAATAAATAACGCCCACAAAGTACCTGATGGTGTCTTGCCCGAACCGCCCAATTTTTCATAGAACAAAAACAACACGCCTACAATACCCATGATAACACCTGAAATGATGAATTTATTTTTGAAATTTTCATTCCAGTTAGGCCTGTCAAACACCAGGAACCATATTGGCGAAGATGCTACAAAAATGGCTACAAATGAACTTACCAGATGTTGTTCTGCAAGAATTACAGAACCATTGCCCAGAAATAACATTAAAAATCCACTTACAACCGAAGCAAAAATGGCTTTCAGATTCCATATTTTCTCTTTTTGAGAAACAACCCAAAGCAACATTAGCGTACCGGCAATAAAAAAGCGCACTCCACCCAAAATCATAGGCGCTATATGCTTTACAGCCATTTCAATAAAAAAATATGTAGAGCCCCAAATGATATAAACAGCAGCATAAGCCAGCCAGACCATTAAAACGGAAGGTTCTTTTTTTGGAGACATTCAGATTATAAATTTCTTTAGAAGGAAAATTGTAAAGCGGCAAATTTACAAATTATACAGCCAAATGAAACTGTTAATATTTGTAAATAGAAGACATACAATCTGCCTTTATTATATTTTTGCAACTTATAAAAAATGAGATATGAAATTTTCTTTGCATAGTTTGTTTATACTGACGGGTATTATCGCCTTGTTTTCGTGCGCAAATAATGATAATGACAGTGATAATACGCCTGCTGAAAACATTACAAAAGCAAAAACCATCAGTTATTCCATAATAAAAGCCTATCCGCACGATACTTCTTCCTTTACTCAGGGATTGGTGGTGTATAAGGGAAAATTATATGAAGGTACCGGTGGTTCGGAATATGACGTAGCGGGTCCCAAGCAATCCAGGTTGATGCAGGTAAACTTAGAAACCGGTAAGGCGGAAAAATCAATCAATATTCCCGTCAAATATTTTGGAGAAGGAATTACTATTTTAAATGATACGGTTTACCAACTTACATGGCAGGAGAAAACCGTTTTTGTTTACACGCTGCCCGACTTCAAAAAAGCGAAAGAATTCACCATCAACTCAGACGGTTGGGGCATCACCCACAATGGAAAGGAGTTGATAGTGAGTGACGGAACCAGCAACCTGAAATTTTATGATCCGGCTACTTTCCGCCTTCTTCACACCCAGTCGGTAACGCTTAACGGCGAATTAGTGAACAACATTAATGAGCTGGAATATATTGACGGCTACATCTTTGCCAATCAGTGGCTGAAACCCTATATTTTTAAAATTGACCCTGCAAGCGGACAGGTGGTTGGGCAAATAGATTTGAGTCAGATATGGAGTCGTATTAATTCGGGCGACCCATCCAACACCGAAAAAGTGCCCAACGGTATTGCATACGATGAGGCTACAAAGAAAATCTACATCACCGGCAAAAACTGGCCGGAGCTATACGAGATTCAGCTTTCGCAATAATTCTGGTTTAAAACGGAGAAAGTTTCCTGACTTTTTTCACCACAAAAATTACAGAACTGTTAGCGGAAGTAGCACTTTTATCGAGCAATTTGGATTCTGTTATTCATTAGTTCAACACTAAAGCTTATTTTCGCTTTTAGTGCACCAAAAACTCTCAAAATTGTTTCCATTGTTACATTAGTTGTATGGTTTTCCAGTTTTGAAATTTGGGCACGTTGTACGCCCACGAGCTTCCCAAGTTCTTCTTGTGTTAAATTTCGTTCGAGCCTAACTTTTCGTATCATTTCTCCCAAAATCTCTAATTGAAGTTCTTGCTCATATTGAGTTCTTTTCTCTGTTCCGATTTCACCAATGAATTCGTCCTTTATTTGGTCAAAGGTGAACATTTCCAATTCTTTATCTTTTGTTTTCATGTTTTTTTTTGTTTTTTAGTTCAAAATATTTCAACCGTATCTGTTCTGCCTTGTTTATTTCTTTTTCAGGTATTTTATCTGTCTTTTTAATAATTCCATGCGTCGCCAAAACCATGGTTTCTTGTTTATCTTCTTTGTCCCAAAAAGCAAAGATCCTGTAATGAGTTTTATTAAATAAAGTTCTGAACTCCCAAATTTCGTCTTTAAGCTTTTTAAATAACTCCTTATCAGTTTTGATTTTGGCTTTGTCAATATTGAAGATGATTTTTTCTCGACTTTTTTCGTCTAACTCTATAAAGAATTCCCTTGCCTCTGTCAAGAATATCACTTCAAACTTCTTCATTCATTGAGCGCCTTTTGTTTCCATACAAAGATACAAAAATTATATAGTTTGATAAAATATTTTGAAATTTTTGAGTATAGTCACAGGCTTACTATTTCCGCTAACAAGGCAAAAACTGCATTATACCGATTTTAATTTCCAAATTGAAATCTGGTTGTTATTTTTGATCTTGCATCACGAATTAGTTTATGACAAATTTTTCAATGGCAGTATTAACAGTACAAAATATTACAAAGAAGTTTCCGCGCGTAAAAGCGCTGGATAATGTGAGTTTTGAGGTGCCTCAAGGTTCCGTATTTGGTATTTTGGGGCCAAACGGAAGCGGTAAAACCACATTATTGGGTATTATTATGGATGTTCTCAAGGCTTCGGAAGGACAATACCTTTGGAACGGGGAGGCAGGTAATGCACAACAAAGAAGAAAAGTGGGCACACTCCTCGAAACACCAAATTTCTATCATTATCTGAGCGCTGAAAAAAACCTCGAAATAGCCGCAGCCATAAAGGGATATCCGAAAGATGATATTGAAAGAGTACTCAAAATTGTAAATCTGTATGAAAGAAAAGATTCTTCTTTTAGTACCTTTTCATTAGGAATGAAACAAAGATTAGCAATAGCCTCCACGCTGCTGGGGAACCCCTCTACGCTGGTATTTGACGAACCTACTAACGGGCTTGATCCTGCCGGTATTGCCGAAATTAGAAGGCTAATAAAAAACTTAAGCGAACAAGGCAAAACCATCATCATGGCAAGCCATATTCTGGACGAAGTGGAAAAAGTGTGCTCGCACGTTGCCATTCTTCAAAAAGGAGTGTTGAAAACAAGTGGCACCGTTAGCGAAGTTTTGGCTAATAATGAAGAAGATGAACAAATTATTGAAATTTCGGCTGCCAACCTGGACCAGTTACGGGAACTGGTTACAACATTCCCCGGTGTAAACAAGATATCGGGTAACAATGGTGTTTTACAAATTTATTGCAAAAATGAAATTACACCCGAATCCATTAACCGGCAATGCTATTCTCAAAATATTATTCTATCACATTTATCAGTTAGGCGAAAAAACCTGGAAACCCGTTTCCTCGAAATCACTGATGAAAATAAACCTGTACTTTAAATTTAAGCATAATGTGGCGACTTTTTAAAATAGAATGGATGAAAATTAAAAGTTATGTTGCTTTTAAATTTCTGTTTGGTGGTTTTTTGGTTTTATTTATTTTGGCTTTCTGGACAACCGCCCAGCAGTTTATGAAACAGTTTTCAGGCAAGTCTATTGAGGAAGTGGTATTAAAAAACCTGGTAGGGTCTCCATTTGTATTTCCAAAGGTGTGGCAAAGCGCTGCCTGGATGGGAGGTTTGTTTTTTATAATTATCGGTATGCTTTTTATTATTTTAATAGCTAATGAGTTTCAGTACAAGACCCATCGCCAAAACATCATTGACGGGTGGGACAGAATGGATTTTATTAAAGCAAAACTCTCCGTACTCCTATTCTTTTTGCTTACAAGCACGGCTTTGGTTTTTGTATCAGGCTTACTTATAGGTCTTATTTACACTCCATCGGGTGAGTTAGGTAATATTTTTGAAGGCAGCATTTATATTTTATACTTTATGCTGATGGCTTTAGTGTATTTACTCGTTGCATTTTTTACAGCCATTATCATCAAACGTACCGGTTTGTCAATTGTTGTTTATTTCGGACTCGTTTTTGTGATTGATAATCTTTTATGGGCATCTCTCACATTAAAAGGTTCGCAGATTGGTTATTTTTTACCGCTTGAATCAGTTGACTCTTTAATCCCCAATCCCTTCACACCCAAAATGTTGATGAAAAGGGAAGTGCCGGATTGGTCATTGATAGCAGCAGCTGTTGTATATTCCATCTTATTTCTTTACACATTAAGAAAACATTTTAAAAAGATAGATTTATAGAGTACTAATAATTTCCAATAAAAAAGAGAGCTTAAATCCGGCTCTCTTTTTCTTTATTTAAAAACAACCAAAACGATTATTTTGCCATTGCGTGCTGATAACCATTAATTCGGTTCCATCCACCACGCGTAAAATCAGGAATTTCAACCGGAGCGCTACCGTTGTTTAACGAAATAGCAGTAAGCTCGGCCAGGCAACACCATTCGGCCAGGTCATACACATCCATATCCAAAGGCAATCCGTTTTTAAGGCAGTAAACTAATCTGGAGTCCATGATGTAGTCCATACCGCCATGAGCAATAGCGCCCAGTTTCTTCGCTGTTTCTTCCATTTCTTTGTAGAAAGGATGTTTGTATTTGTTCATCAATGCTTTTCTAACATCATCTTTAACAAAACTGTGTCCGTCTAATTTTTGATAGTCACTGCCTGCCACTTCGCTATCCAATTGGGATCCCTGAATAGCAAAACCCTGAATCGGATATTTATTGGCAAAGCCTTTTGTGCCGGTCAACTGATACATACGGCTGTATGGTCTTGGTGTCATTACATTATGTTGAATTTGAATGGTTTTACCTTTTTCGGTTTTAATCATTGTAATGGTCTGATCTCCGTTTTTGAAATCTTTTGGATACTCGCCTTTCATTTTTTTCCAATGCTCCGGCCCGTTTATAGGTTTTGTATCCACAGCCACTAAATAATTCATCTTGTCGCCACGATGGATATTGAGCGCCTGAGCTGCCGGACCTAAGCCGTGTGTAGGATATACATCGCCCCGGTGATCTTTGTTATAGTCAAGCCTCCAGTTGTTCCAGTATTGATCCCAATAAGGAGACAAATCGTGGATATAGGCGCCTTCTGCATGAATAAGTTCTCCAAAAACACCTTGCTGCGCCATGTTTAAACTTGTCATTTCAAATTCATCATACACACAGTTTTCAAGCATCATACAATGTTTACGGGTTCTTTCGGAAGTATTAATCAGGCTCCATATATCTTTCATATTCATTGCTGATGGCACTTCTATAGCAACGTGTTTTCCATGCTCCATTGCATAGAGCGCCATAGGAACATGGTGCTTCCAGTCGGTTACGATATAGACGAGGTCAATATCCTTTCTTTCGCATAGTTTTTTCCAGGCATCCTCGCTTCCTGAATATCCTTCTGCCCTGTCTATTTTATTTCTATCAAGTATTTTTTGTGTAGCTTCTACTCTTTCAGGCCTGATGTCTGCCAGAGCCACAATTTTTGTACCCGGTATAAATATCCATCTCTCAACTGCTGATGGACCTCTCATTCCTAATCCGATAAAACCAACGCGCACAGTTTCCATCTTTGGAGCGGTTAATTGCAAAACATCTTTTTGCCCGGCAGGACGCTTGGGCACAACCGTCTTTATTGCTCCTGCTGATGACTTAATTATTTGAACTGTAGGTTTTTGGGCATTAATAAAACCTGCTGAAATAATAACCATACAACAAGCTAAAAATAATCCGGCAAATTTTTTCATACTATATTATTTTAAGGGTTTAAATATAAAGAGCTTAAAGTTCCTGATAAATCTCGATATAACAAACATTCAACCGTTTGCACAATTTTCATTGACAATACAGGGAAAACCTTGGAACCGCACTATTTATTAGAATTTTAAATTTATTTCTTAGCTTTTACCGAAACCTTTTTCTCAGTTTTTTTTACGGTTTTCCTGGCAGGCGTTTTCTTGCTGTTTTTGAGAGCTTCGTCAATGGCTGCCGCAAGCAATGCATAAGTAGCTTTTCCTTTAAGCATTTTATTGTTTACAAAAAAAGTAGGAACCTCCTTAACACCCAAATCTATTCCTTCTTTTAGATCATCCTGAACCTGCCAGCCATAAATACCATTAACAAGATTATCTAAAAAGTTTTTGTTTATAACACCCGCTTCCTTTGAGTGTAGTTTCAGACTGGTGGTTCCAAGGTTTCTTCTGTTCTTGAACAACACATTGTGCATTTCCCAAAATTTTCCTTCCTGTGCAGCAGCAATCGCTGATTCTGCAGCTTTTAAACTACGCTGATGAATTCTTGTTTGAGGGAAATGACGAAAATTAAATTTCACCTTGCCTTCATAATCAATGAGAATTTGCTTTACAATTTCATTTGCCTTTGCACATTCTTCACTTTCGTATTCTCCAAATTCCATGAGAATTATGGGAGCATCCTTTTCACCAACAAAAATATCTCTTGGCTCTAATATTTCTTCATCTTCCTTTTTTAAACTCATAGTATTTAAGATTATTTTGGTTTATACCGATCAAAATTCTTTCGTTATTAGCTAAAAATTAATTGAAGATAATTTTTTTTTTGAACTGTCAAAATTTTTTTTGAAATCTTTTATTTTATTTTCAAAATTTCAAAGAAAAATAAAAAATTTTATCAATAACTGCTGATAACCAATATATTATAAGAAAGCCTCCCGATTGGAGGCTTTCTGGTGAATTATACTTTCTTTTTTTCTTTCGACTCGTTCATAAACACCACAGTATTGTCAAAAACATCCACTTTCACCGGGTGGCCTTTATCAATATCTCCTGCAAGTATTTTTTTACTCAGTTGATTCACTATTTCTTTTTGAATCAACCTTTTCAGCGGTCTCGCTCCAAACTGAGGGTCAAAGCCCTGATCTGCAAGGAATTCAATAGCATAATTGCTAAACTGTAGCTGAATGCCGCTTGGCTCTAACATTTTTTTGAGTATATTCAATTGAATTTTCACAATTCCCAGAATATCTTTCTTCATGAGCGGGTGAAACATGATAATTTCATCTACGCGATTCAAAAACTCAGGCCGAACAGTTTCTTTAAGCAAAGCCATCACTTCTACCTTTGCCTTTTCTGTTACTTCCTCCACATTTTTTTCATTTACATCTTCAAAAGCATCCTGAATCAGATGGCTGCCGATATTGCTGGTCATGATGATAATGGTATTTTTAAAATTGACTACCCTGCCTTTATTGTCTGTAAGCCTGCCATCATCCAAAACCTGTAGCAACACATTCCAAACATCGGGATGCGCCTTTTCAATTTCATCGAGCAATATCACGCTGTATGGCTTGCGGCGAACAGCTTCTGTCAACTGGCCTCCTTCATCGTAACCCACGTATCCGGGAGGGGCGCCCACTAAGCGACTTACTGTATGCTTCTCCTGATATTCACTCATATCTATCCGAGTCATCATACCCTCGTCATCAAAAAGGTATTCTGCCAATGCTTTGGCTAATTCTGTTTTACCTACTCCGGTGGTACCTAAAAAAATAAATGAACCGATTGGCTTTTTAGGGTCATTCAAGCCGGCACGGCTTCTGCGCACAGCATCTGCCACTGCTGTAATGGCTTCATCCTGCCCCACCACTCTTTGATGCAAATGCGCTTCGAGCTGTAATAATTTTTCCTTATCGCTTTGCAACATTTTGCTAACCGGTATTCCTGTAGCTTTTGCCACACTTTCTGCAATATCTTCTGCATCTACTTCTTCTTTAAGTAATCTCTTTTCAGCGCTGGTTTCCAACTTCTTAGTTAACTCAGCTATTTTTTCTTCTTCAGTTTTTATTTTTCCATACCTAATTTCTGCCACCTTGCCATAATCGCCATTTCGTTCGGCACGTTCTGCTTCTGCTTTCAGGTTTTCGATGTTGGCTTTTGAGTTTTGAATTAGTTCTACCAATTCCTTTTCTTGTTTCCATTTAGCTTTTAAGGTATCTCTTTCCACCGAAAAATTAGCTATTTCGGTATTCAATTGCTTCAGCTTGTCTTCATCATTTTCACGCTTAATTGCCTCTCTCTCAATCTCTAATTGGCGAATCTGCCTTTCTAATTTATCCAATTCTTCAGGCATTGAATTCATCTCTAAGCGAAGTTTGGCAGCGCTTTCATCAATCAGGTCAATCGCCTTATCGGGCAGAAATCTGTCGGAAATATATCGGCTGGATAATTCTACCGCAGCAATGATGGCTTCATCCTTTATTCTTACATGATGGTGTGTTTCGTACCTGTCCTTCAACCCGCGCAAAATAGAAATAGCATCCTCAATGGAAGGTTCATCAATCATCACCTTCTGAAAACGACGCTCCAATGCCTTATCTTTTTCAAAGAATTTTTGGTATTCGTTAAGAGTAGTAGCTCCTATTGCCCTCAATTCTCCTCTTGACAAAGCAGGCTTCAAAATATTGGCAGCATCCATTGCACCCTCTCCGCCGCCTGCTCCCACAAGGGTATGAATTTCATCAATAAACAGAACAATTTCCCCATCGCTGTCGCTCACTTCTTTTACAACACCTTTCAGCCTTTCTTCAAATTCGCCTTTGTACTTGGCACCTGCAATCAACTGCCCCATATCCAAGGCATAAATAATTTTTGATTTCAGATTTTCAGGCACATCACCATTGATGATGCGGTGTGCAATGCCTTCGGCAATAGCGGTTTTACCCACACCGGGTTCGCCCACTAATATCGGATTGTTCTTGGTGCGGCGGCTAAGGATATGCAGCGTCCTTCTGATTTCCTCGTCTCGCCCTATCACAGGGTCCAACTTTCCCTGACGTGCCAGTTCATTCAGATTTTTGGCATATTTGTTTAGGGAATTGTATTCCTGCGACTGGGTTTGTGATGAAACCGTTTCACCCTTACGTAGTTCTTTAATTGCAGTAATGAGTCCTTTTTCTGTAAGTCCTGCGTCTTTAAGCAATTTTCCGGCTGCATCATTTCCCTGAACGATGGCCAGTAATAAATGTTCGGGTGTAATAAACTCATCATTAAACTGCTTTAACCCTGCGCCTGCCCTCAAAACCACATTATTAGCATCACGGCTGATTTGCTGCGCCGGTTCTCCGGTTATTTTTGGAAGTTTGCCTATTAGCTCTTCCAACTTACTTTCGACTAAGTTTAAAGTTACATTATTTTTCTTTAGCAAATATTCAACAGGTGAATCCTGCTGCTCAATCAATGCTTTTAAAATATGCTCAGATTCGATATTCGGATTCTTCGCATTAAAAGCTAATTGTTGTGCGGCCTGAAATGCTTCTGCTGCCTTAATAGTGAAGTTTCCTAAGTTCATAATTTATCAATATGTTTTATTGTTTTATTTATTCTTTTCTAAATATCCATAGGGATACTTTCTGTTTTATCATCAAAACAAAATCCAAGCCGCTTATTTATGCAAGTATGTCATATTCAGAAAGTTAAATCTGACTAAAATGCAGTCCTGATAAAGGTTTCATGTAAATTAGTCAGTTAAAATAAATTAAAAATGTTGCACCAAAAACGAACGAATCAAACCAATTTAATCCAACTTTTCCCGGCAATCCCGAAAACAAATGGAAATTACAAAAACTTTTTGCATTTTTGTATAAACCATCCCGATCCTTATGAAAATGAATATTTACAATGCGCTGGCAGAAAAGAAAAAGAATCAACAAAAATCATTTGCAGTTCTGATTGATCCGGATGGGGTAGATACATCTTCTTTAGCCAAATTAGTTGATCTGGCCAATTCATCGGGGGTTGATTATTTCCTGATAGGCGGAAGTCTGGTGCTTACGAATCACCTTGACGAAGTAATTCAGCAAATTAAGGCGAGCTCCGAAATCCCGGTCATTCTGTTTCCGGGTAGCCCCTGGCAGGTGAGTAAATATGCAGATGCGCTGCTCTATCTTTCGCTGATTTCCGGTCGAAATCCCGAATTACTGATCGGTCAGCATGTATTGTCTGCCGCTCAGGTGAAAAATAGTGGATTAGAAATTCTGCCAACCGGCTATATTGTTGTGGACGGTGGCGCAGCTACTACGGTTTCTTATATCAGTAATGCTGCTCCCATTCCGGCTGATAAAAATGATATTGCCGTTTGCACTGCTATGGCAGGCGAAATGTTGGGGCTAAAGGTAATGTATATGGATGCAGGAAGCGGCGCCAAAAAACCAATTACCGAAGATATGATAAAGGCTGTGAGCGAAAATATAGAAGCGCCTGTTTTTGTAGGCGGCGGAATCCTGTCTGCCGAAAAGGCTTATCAGAATTGTAAAGCTGGAGCAGATGTCATTGTAATTGGAAATGCTATTGAAAAAAACATTTCGCTAATAACAGAAATCAGTAAAGCGATACATGAGGCATCTGAATAAAAATTTCAGGTTATAATTGCATCTTATTTATTACCAATAGTTTATAATTTTTATAGTCGCCTTTTTATTTCTTTTCTTTCGCTAATATTCCACTACTCCGTTTACAGTACTAATACTTAGCGATTTCTTTTCAGCCGCCTCTATCCTGCCTATAACCTGCGCATCTACGCCAAAAGATTTTGAAATATTGATTATATTATCTACTTCTTTTTCATTGGTATAAATCTCCATCCGGGTGCCCATATTGAACACCTGATACATTTCACGCTCATCTGCTCTGCTGGCTTTTTGAATGATATCAAAAATCACAGGAGGAGCAAAAAGGTTATTCTTGATAATTTTTACATTCTCGGGAACATATTTCAGGCACTTGGTTTGACCGCCTCCGCTACAATGAATCAATCCATCAATTGCATCAAAATGTTCCTGAAACAACGCTTTCATCACTGGGGCAAAAGTTCGGGTGGGGCTTAAAATGAGTTTTCCGATATTGGTTTCATAACCTCCTGCTTCTATTTCATCAGTCAACCTATGTCGGCCGATATAAACCACCTCTTTTGATAAAGAAGGCTCGTAAGTTTCCGGATATTCTTCGGCATATTTTTTAGCAAGCACATCATGTCTTGCACTAGTGAGGCCATTACTGGCAATACCACTGTTGTAACCCTCTTCATAATTTGCCTTTCCAAAAGATGATAAACCCACTATTACATTACCTGGTTTTATATTTTCGTTGGTAATCAACCTGTTTTTTGGCCAGCGTGCTGTCATTGTTCCGTTTACGGCTATGGTACGCACCACATCTCCCACATCGGCAGTTTCGCCGCCCATGTAAGTAATATTCACATTATGCGTTTTCATCAGGTCAAAAAACTGCTGGCTGCCATTAATTATCTCGCTCAATACCTCAGCGGGTATCAGGTTTTTATTACGGTCAATTGTGGATGAAAAAATGAGTTGGTCGTCAATTCCCACACAGAGAAGATCGTCCAGATTCATCACAATAGCATCTTGTGCTATGCCACGCCACACACCTGCATCTCCTGTTTCCTTCCAATACAGATAAGCCAAAATACTTTTGGTACCGGCGCCATCGGCATGCATCACATTTACCCAATCAGCATCACCTACCAATATATCAGGATAAATTTTACAAAAAGCTTTTTCAAAAAGTCCTTTATCTAAGTTTTTTGTTGCAGTATGAACCTCTTCTTTTTGAGCCGAAACACCTCTTTTGGAATATAAAGACATTATTTTTTAATATTAAATTGAATAAATGATTCAGGATGCTAAGATAATTAATGCGGCAATAAACCGGTTGAAAAATTATTCCCATTTTCCGCCTTAAATTTGCGGCTTATGAAGATACATTACAATATTGAAGAATTACCTACATTCAAAAATGCTGTGATAACCATTGGCACCTTTGACGGTGTGCATCAGGGGCACAGGCAGGTAATAGAACAACTGAAGCAAGAGGCAAAAAGAGTTGATGGCGAATCGGTTATTATTACTTTTCATCCGCACCCGCGCAAGGTGGTTTCTTCGTCTATTTTAGGTATCAGACTAATAAATACCATTGAGGAGCGCATCGAATTACTGAAACAACTTGGAATAGATCATTTAGTCATCACACCGTTTACCGAAGCCTTTGCCAACCAGCCTCCCGAAGAATATCTGAGAGATTTTTTAATTAAAAAATTTCACCCCACTACTATTATAATTGGATACGACCACAGATTTGGCCGTGATCGTGTAGGTGATTTTGCACTATTGGAAACATATCGCCGGCAATACCATTACAATTTGAAAGAAATTCCCAAACATATCCTTGATAACATCGCCATCAGCTCTACAAAAATTAGAGAAGCCATACTGAAAGGCGACACTACCACTATCAATCATTTGCTGGGATACCATTTCTTTTTTGAAGGCGAAGTTGTTCATGGCGACAAAATAGGCAGAACATTAGGCTATCCTACTGCCAATCTAAAAGTTAAGGACGAGGAAAAAATTATACCCGGGAATGGCATTTATGCCGTATATGCTTCACTTAAAAACAAAAACGGCTCTTATAGCAACATGATGAAAGGAATGATGAGTATTGGCTTTAGACCAACTGTTGATGGCAAAAGAAGAGTGGCTGAGGTAAATATTTTTGATTTTAACAGTGAAATTTATGGCGACACACTTCGGGTATATGTAAAGAAATATTTACGTCCCGAAGAAAAATTCAATACTCTTGACGAACTGATAAAGAAAATTGATTCCGATAAAATAAACAGCCTGAAAGTACTATAATTAGCCTTTCTTTTGTAATATTGTTGCATTACCAAAAACTTTTTGTTTATTGGTGAGTTTTATATTTTTCTAAAAACAAACAGCATGTCGGTTTTACCAAATTTAATAACAGATCTGGCCTTAATTTTAGGTGTAGCGGCAGTGGTTACGCTGTTATTCAAATGGATAAAATTTCCACTGGTGTTGGGTTATCTTATTGCCGGAATGTTAATAAGCCCCCATTTCAGATTGTTTCCCTCCATTTATGACATAAGTGATGTGCAGGTTTGGGGTGAAATTGGAGTGATTTTTCTGCTTTTTGGTCTTGGTCTTGAATTTAGCTTTAAGAAACTCGCCAAGATGGGAGGGCCTGCTTCAATCACTGCCGGTTTCGAAGCGGTTGGCATGGCCATTATAGGATATACCGTTGGCAAATTTTTGGGCTGGCCGGAGATGGATAGTATTTTTCTGGCAGCCTGCCTTACTATATCTTCTTCGACCGTAATTATTAAAACATTTGATGACCTCAATTTGACTCATCGAAACTTTGCTGGATTGGTATTTGGCGTGTTGGTGGTGGAAGATATTATCGCAGTTACCCTTTTGGTATTACTGGGAAGTTTTGTTGTAACCCAAGAAATTGATGGTATGCAAATATTTTATACCATATTGAAACTGGTATTTTTTATTATGCTATGGTTTTTATCAGGAATTTTATTTGTACCCTCTTTATTGAAAAAATCTAAAAAGTTCCTTACTGACGAAATATTGCTCATAGTAGCCATTGCAATGTGTTTCATAATGGTATTTTTTTCTACCAAAGCAGGTTTTTCAGCGGCATTGGGCGCTTTCGTGATGGGCTCGCTATTGTCTGAAACTACCAAGGCAGAAAGAATCATGCATTTGATAAGGCCTGTAAGAGATTTATTTGGCGCTATCTTTTTTGTCTCTATGGGTATGTTGATTGATTTACACGTTATTAGTCAGTACATCTGTCCTATACTTATTATTTCGGCAGCCGTTATTATTGGCAAAACCGTAGTAATTGGTACCGGCGCTTATATTTCAGGCAACTCTCTCAAGACCTCTCTTCAGACAGGAATGAGCCTGACACTTATTGGAGAGTTTTCATTTATCATCATCGCTTTAGGAGCAAAATACAATGCCATAGGCGACCACTTGTATCCGGTAATTATTGCTGTATCGGCTATCACAATTTTTATCTCCCCTTCGCTCACTTTATCCAGTACCAAAGTATATAACTGGTTGTATAAACAATTTCCGCAAAGATGGCAGGACAGAATTAACAGATATAGTGTAGAAGCCAGTTCCTTGCGCACAGTAAGCGACTGGAGAAGGGTATTGAGAACTTATGTTATCAATTGTTCTGTCTATTCGGTTATTCTTTTGGCGCTGGTTATAGGCACCACATCCTTTCTTTTTCCCTGGTTGGCAAGCATCAATTTCGAAATTGGGCGAATCACCTCTGTAATATTAACTTTATTACTCATGTCGCCATTTCTCTGGGCATTAGTAATACGCAATCAAAACAGCCAATCTTACAGAAATATTTATTCTCAGAATAAATTTAAGGGGCCCATCTGGGTAATGAGGCTTATAAAAATTCTATTAGGTGTTTTTTTCATTATCTTTTTATTGCGAAGAGTATTTTCTCTGCATGTGGCTTTATATGCGGCTATTGTAATTTTAGTTTTCCTGATTGTTTTCCGACACTGGCTTCAAAAACTATATGACCGGATTGAGGAAAGATTTATAACCAACCTTCATAACCGTGAAATAGAGGCACAAAACGAACTGGCACTGGCAGAGGCTCAAAAAAGAAATAGTAAGTTGGGACCCTGGGATGCGCACATGACCACCTTTGACGTGCCTTCCGAAGCTACCCATATTATAGGTAAAACACTCAATGAACTGCAATGGAGAGAACGAATTGGAATTAATGTAGCTATGATAAAAAGAGGCCAGATTTCAATAGTAAATCCGGACAGGGATGAAAAAATTTATCCAGGGGACAAACTTTATATCATTTGCACGGATACTCAGGAAAAGCGTATGGCTGCCATTTTAAGGGAAGACAAACAAAGCGTTAAAAATACCGAAGAGGTTGAAATGAAACTTGACAGGTTCTTTGTAGATGACAATTGCCTGCTCATCAATAAATCAATCAGAGAGGCTGATTTGCGCAACCGGATTCATGGCCTTGTTGTAGGTATAGAAAGAAATGGTGAAAGAATACTAAATCCAGAATCAGACATGCTGCTCCTCGAAGGCGATATTGTTTGGATTGTGGGAGATAAAAAACTTTTAAAGGAGCCTTTTCTTAGGCAAAACTAAGGCACAATAATAGTTACAAGTTTATTAAAAAGCATGATTATCAAACAAAAGACACTTTTTTTGACATCTCCAATATCACTAAAACAAACCAAACAACTGCGAATCCACTTTGGAAATAATTTCTCCGAAGTCTTCTTCTTTTTCTGCAAATTTGTTTTTATCCACATCTATTATTAGCAATGGGCCTTCCTTGTATCCTCCGATCCACTTGTTATAAAATTCATTCAGTTTTTTGAGGTAATCCAACCTGATGTTTTCTTCATACTCCCTTCCCCGTTTTTGAATCTGGCCTACAAGCGTTGGTACCGAAGCATTGAGATAAATCAACAGATCCGGTGGTTTTACCATGCTTTTTAATGTCTGAAAAAAATCAAAATAATTATCAAAGTCCCTTTTGCTCATTAACCCCATTTCATGTAGGTTAGGGGCAAAAATATTCGCATCTTCATAAATGGTTCTGTCCTGAATGACAGTTTCAGTGCCATTTTGTATATCTAACAATTGTTTGAGACGACCATTCAAAAAATAAATCTGCAGATTAAAACTCCAACGTGGCATATCTTCATAAAAATCCATCAGATAAGGATTGTTGTCCACATCTTCAAAGTTGGGTATCCATTTGTAATGCTTGCTCAACATTTCGGTTAGTGTCGTTTTTCCTGCCCCAATATTTCCGGCAACTGCAATATGTTTAGGCTTTGATTTTAGTTTAGCCATAGAAACGAATTAAATTAATATTTGAAAAAAGGATGCAATTTCAATAATAATTGCTCTCCAAAATAATCATTTTTTTATTAAAACGCGGTTGCTTTCTCAAAAATATTTCAAACCTATGGTCTCTCTTACTTTCTGCATCGTTTTTTCGGCATTTATAAACGCTTTTTCAGCGCCTGACCTCAGTACATCTTTGAGGTAAACTTCGTTTTCTCTGATATCTTTTGTTCTCTGACGAATAGGTGCAATATAATTTACCATATCCTCTGCCAGTTGTTTTTTTAAATCGCCGTATCTGATGGTACAATTATTATAATCACTTTCAAATTTGTCAATCACCTCTTGATTACAAACCAATTTCATCAAATCAAAAATATTCTGAATATAATCCGGCTTTTCCATATTGGGTTCTGAGGGTCCCTGGTCAGTTTTTGCTTTCATTACTTTTTTTCTAATCAAGTCATCATCATCTGCCAGATACAGTGTAGCGTACTGGTTTTCGCTTTTGCTCATCTTGCCCGCACCATCCAGACTGGGCACTTTGAGCAGTTCGCTGCCAAAGTTAAATGCCTGAGGTTCGGGGAAAACATCGCCATACCGATGATTGAAACGGTTGGCAAAATTCCGTGTCATTTCAAGGTGTTGTTCCTGATCTTTTCCTACGGGCACCAGTTTAGCTCGGTGAATTAAAATATCTGCCGCCATTAACACGGGGTAGGTCAGCAATCCTGCGTTTACATTTTCGGGTTGCAGCCTTACTTTATCTTTAAAAGTGGTGGTTTTTTCCAATTCTCCTTTGTAAGCCAGCATATTCAGATATAAATACAATTCTGCAGTCTGAGGCAAATCGCTCTGACAATAAAGCGCCACTTTTTCGGGGTCTAATCCACAGGCAATATATTCGGAAACAACATGCAAAACATGCTCTTTCAACTCTTTGGTATCCGGGTGAGTTGTGAGCGAATGTAAATCTGCTATAAAAAAGTAACAGTCATATTCATTCTGCATTTTTACATAGTTCTTCAATGCTCCAAAATAATTTCCGAGATGTAAAAACCCTGTTGGTCTGACACCGCTCAATACAATATCTTTTTCTTTGTTCATAAGGTTGCGAAGATAATAAAGGATTGATTATCTGAATTACCGAATTTGTACAAAATCAAAAAAGGCTACCCAAGTGGCAGCCTCTTTTGAAAATACAATAAAAACTGTTACGGGAAAATGCCTAATTGAGTATAGGTGGAAGCTACTTTATTGATGGCTACCACGTAAGCAGCTGTTCGCATATCAGGAATCATAGGATTCCCCTTCCACTCCTCCATTATCTGGCGGGTGGCATTAATCATTGTTTCCTCTAAACCACTGTTTACCAAATCCACTTCATCTGGCCCGTGTTTTATGAACTTTCTATCATCATCGTTCACCTTTTTACCTGTAAGGTTTTCCATTTCTTCCAAAATTTTGCCATGCAGGTTTTCCTGAAATCTCTTTTCCATACGTCCATATCTCACGTGGCTAAGATTTTTTAGCCATTCAAAATAAGAAACAGTAACACCTCCTGCATTTAGATACATGTCAGGAACCACCAGAATACCTTTTGACAATAAAATCTCATCGGCTTCGGGTGTTAAAGGCCCATTGGCTGCCTCACCCACAATTTTTGCGTTTACTCTTGGTGCATTTTCGCCATTTATCACATTTTCAAGGGCAGCAGGAATCAAAATATCACATTCCAACTCTAATGCGTCACCACTTTTTGCAAGATTTTTTGCTCCGGGAAAATTTAATATAGAACCGGTTGATTTTCGATGGGATACCACAGCATCTACATCCAGCCCGTCTTCATTCATAATAGCGCCTTCATATTCGGCAAGTGCTATTAATTTGGAACCGGCAGCCTGAAAATACTTGGCAGTATGATAACCTACATTACCCAGCCCTTGTATTACTATTCTTTTACCCTCTACACCTGTTGTCATTCCTCTTTTTCCCATTTCCTCCGGCATGTTACAAACCTCTCTTAATCCGTAAAAAACACCCAATCCTGTAGCGCCTCTACGACCATTAACACCACCCTGTGATACCGGCTTTCCGGTAACACAACCGGCAGCATCAATGTTGTCGGGATTCATGGCGGCATAGGTATCCACAATCCAGGACATTTCTCTTTCGCCTGTTCCATAGTCAGGCGCAGGAACATCTATTGCAGGACCTATAAAATTTTTCTTTACCAGCTCGGAAGTATAACGACGGGTAATTTTTTCTAATTCATAAGGGGTGTAATCTTTGGGATTGATTTTAATACCACCCTTTCCTCCTCCAAACGGAACATCCACAATGGCGCATTTATAGGTCATTAAAGCCGCAAGCGCCATTACTTCATCCTGATTTACCTCGGTAGAAAAACGAATACCGCCCTTACAAGGAGTTTTGTGGTGCGAGTGTTGCACACGATACGCTTCTATTACCTCAATGGTGCCGTCTTCTCTCTTTAATGGGAAACGCAAGCGCAAAACGGCATTACATGCGCTGATTTGTTCGAGCAAACCTTTGTCCCATTTTGTAAATTGTGCAGCTTTATTGAAACTTTGTTCTACTGCGCCGAAAAAACTGTAGTCTGTTTGTGACATAAAATTTAATTTTTCAAATGAGCAAATAGCAATTATTAATGATTTTGTTTTTCGAGTTTATCAATCTTTCTTTCAATTCTTATCAAATATAAAATAATACTGATAAAAATAATAAGAATAACGCCAATTACCACATAAATCCTTCCATTGCTTCGCAAAAGATTATCTACACCCTGCGCATTTGCAAAAAAAGGGATTAACAACAAATTTAATATATAAATCAGGTACTTTTTCATTTTATAAAATGTTTTTCCTTAATTAAATTAATTCTTATTTTCAGTGTTGCAATCCATACTCCTAATAAAGTCCAACCCACAAAAGCAGGATATTCTATCAGCCTCATTGTGCTGTCCACATCTTTGAAGTTCAAAGCCGGATTTCCTTCCTGTCCAGGATGCAGGCTGGGTAATATACGCGGGATAATCATGATGGTAGGAAACAACATCGCGAAGGCAAATATGTTATAAACTGCGCTGATCTTTGCCCTTTTATCAATATCTGGAATAGATTGACGGAGTATAAAATAGGCAAAATAAATCAATAGTGCAATGGCAGTGCCTATCAACTTAGGATCGCGCGCCACGGTGCTGAACGAATAAGAAGGCGCATTCGGGTCGGCCCAGGTGTAGTTCATCCACAATGCTCCTGTGGCATAACCAATCAGACCAAATAATATTCCTGTGGAAGCGTAATTATGGGCATATATATCATATCGGATATTCATTTTGCTCAGATACCGGATGGACTGTACTACCGAACAGGTAAACAGTGTCATCATTACTGCCCACATACCCACGTGGAAAAAAAGATTACGGATTGTTTCACCCAGGACGGGTAAATTCGGAATTTTCACTAACAGCCCACCAATGATTGTATAAAACAATAAAACCACACAAAGTATCTTCCACCAAATTTTCTTCATACGCTTATATAAATATCGGCCTAACTAAAACACAAAAGTAAGATGAAAGTTTTGTAAAAAACTAAAAATAGAATCCTCCATACGTTTTAAAACATTCATTTAAAAATCTTTAACCTTTTTTCAAATAAATGAAATAATTAGGAAAGGAGTACAATATTTGAAAGATAATTTCTAAAAACATCAATCTCTCCATAAAAACGGAAAAAGAATGACTGATAGTAAACCCACAAGCAAATCCAATGCTACCAATAATATTACATCTACCCAATGAACTGTAAGTGAGGCGCTAAAAGCCGCATTTGACAGTTTCATAAGCAGCATCAATTGTGGAATAATCAGCGGAAAACCCAACACTGCCATAATAGCAGCATTTTGCTGCGCTTTGGCCGCAATTGCAGCCAAAAAGGTAAAAACCAGGCTAAGGCTCCATCCGCCTAAGAGCGCTAACCCAATAAAAGGAAGCAGTTTTTGTACAGGATTACCAATAAAGGCAAAAAACAATATTAAACTCAGAGCCGTCATTAATAAAATAAGCAATGAGTTAAACAGTAATTTGGCTAATACAAAGTGTACCGGAGAAGAAATAGTATAAAAATACAACATCCTTTCTTTGCTTTCCTGCATAAAACTTTTGGCCACTGCATTAATGCACACAAATAACTGAATAATCCAGAACAAGCCATTCCAAACTTCTTTCTCAGGCTCTTCAATGGCCAGGAACAGAACAAAAATGGTGGCTACAATATATAGTAAAATTCCATAAAAACTGTATTGCTGACGCACTTCCAACAGCACATCTTTTTTGAAAAGGGTTAGTATTTTGGATTTATTTAACACTAATTAATATTCGTTAAAAAACAACTTACTCAAGGGAAGGTTTACGATTTTTCTTTAAAACATTGCCGACACCTTGGCTCATAAGCATCCAATGCGCCCAGCATCACCTGCTCTTCATCAGGTATTTTTCGGTAGGAATAATTGGCTATGCTGCCACATTTCTGACAAATAGCGTGAAGTTTAGTAATATAATCTGCTTTTGCCAGCAAATAAGGCATCTGACCGAAGGGTTTTCCGGTAAAATCCATATCCAGGCCGGCTACAATTACCCTGATACCTCGGTAAGCCAGCTCATCACACACATTTGGAAGTTCGGCATCAAAAAACTGGGCTTCATCAATCCCAATTACATCAGCGCCTTGTGCCAATAATAAAATATTCTGAGAATTTTCTACCGGAGTGGATGTAATCACATTGGTATCGTGCGATACAATATTTGTTTCATCATACCGTGTGTCAATTGCCGGTTTAAAAATTTCAACCTTCAGATTGGCAATTTTCACCCTTTTCAGTCTTCTTATCAGCTCCTCGGTCTTGCCGCTAAACATGGAACCGCAAATTACTTCTATCCATCCGCGCCGCTCACCCTTTAAATTTGGTTCTATAAACATTTTTTAACTATTTTATCTGCAAGTTAATTTGTATCTTGCCCAATCCAAAATTTATCAAAAGTAACATAATGGAACGAATAGAGCATCTTATCGAAAAATTATTGGAACAATATCTTGCAAAAGCACCTGCTTCGCAGTTATTGATAACTATTCAAATGATTCAGAATGAAGTAATTGGCAGTATTAAGGAAACTGAGTTATTAGGAAATGAACAGGTTTCGATAATCGTACCCAATGTCCAGAATTTTATTGTAGATGGTAACCAAAGCCAAGAAAAGCAACCACTCATCTTAGAAGAGCCCCAAAAAGTCGTATATGAGTTGAATATCTCTGACGAAAATCCTGATGAAGAAGAAACACCCAATGATGCAGACGAAATATTAGAAGAGGATATAAAAATTGAGGCGCCTGCTGAGTCAGAAAAGAAAATTACGAATCCGGTGCGCCATTCATCCACTCAGGTAGCATTATTGTTCGACGAGCAAAAACCTGAAGTCTTTGACCCGCTTAGTGATGTGCCTACCCTATCGCAACAGGTTCAGGAGGAAGAAAAAACCACTATCAATGAGAAAGCTTCTACTGAAAATGGAGCGCATAGTGAAACCGGAAGAATCAAAGATTTGAAAAAAGCCATTAGCATTAATGACAAGTTTATGTTTATAAACGAATTATTCAGGGGAGATGAAACCATGTATGAACGAAGCATCCGAACCATCAATAATTTTAGCGCTTATGCCGAAGCCGAATACTGGATTAAACGTGAACTGAAAACAAAATTAGGATGGATTCCGGGCGAAGAGGCCGCAGAATATTTTGAAAGTCTGGTTAAAAGACGTTTTCTTTAATCCAAGTCATGATTTTATGGGTTGCCCCTATGTTTTCTTTCACAAATTTACCTGCCGCATTACCGGAAGAAATCAGTTTTTCGTCATCATTCCATAATTCTAATACAATTTTTTTTAATGCTATGTCGGTATCATAACTATATCCACCGCTGCGCTCAACCAAACCAATAGCCTCAGAAAACTTTTGATAATTAGGCCCGAAAATAACCGGATGACCATAAACGGCGGCTTCCAAAGTATTATGAATCCCCGATTTGTTGAAACCGCCGCCAATATAGCTGATGGTGCCGTAATGATAAAGGCGTGACAACATGCCTATATTATTGATAATGACAACATTTTTATCTGCTTCGGGCTCTGTGCCGCTTTTGGAAAGGTTTTCCAGTTCGGAATAAAGAATATGAGCAGGGAAAAGATTTCGTAAAAAGTCAATGTGAGCGGTATGAATTTCGTGCGGTGCAATGATTAACTTAATATCTTCATTCAATCCATCCAATAACGATTTCAGGTTGTTTTCATCATCGGGCCAGGTGCTGCCTGCTACCATAACCTTTTTACCATTTACAAATTTTTCTATCGGTTCTATCGGTTTGAAACTGTTGATAATTTGGGAAACCCTGTCGAAACGGGTGTCGCCGGCAACCGTTATTTTTTCGGCTGAAAGCATTCGGGAAAGATTTTCTTTACTTGAATCATTTTGTACAAAAATATGGCTGAAAAACTTCAGCATCTTTCGGTGAAATCCGCCATACCATTTAAAAAATACTTTAGAAGGAGTAAAAAGCGCCGATATCAAAATGGAAGGAATATTATTATCATGAAGTGATTTCAAATAATTGTGCCAATATTCGTATTTCACAAATATTGCCAGTTGGGGATTTACCGTTTTTATAAATCGGTAAGCATTAGTAGCCGTATCAAGCGGCAAATAAAAAACCCAGTCGGCTCCCTGATAATTCTTTCTTATCTCATAACCTGACGGGGAGAAAAAAGTAAGCAGCAACTTATGCTCAGGGAATTTTTCTTTAAGATTTTCTAATACCGGCCTCCCTTGTTCAAACTCTCCCAAAGAAGCGCAGTGCATCCAGATGATTTTTGGATTACCTTTTACGGCTGTTTCTAATCGCTCGAAGATGTTTTTTCTGCCATCCAACCACAATTTTGCCTTTTCATTAAAAAAAGTGGCTATATAAATGCCTGAAAGGTATATTTTTAGAAAGAGATTATAAGTAAATTTCACTTTGACGGTATGTTTTGGCAAAAATAGCGTTCATTTCAAATTTTAGCTATATCAACCTGATTTATATTTATATCTAGCCAGATAGAGTTTTCAAGGATAAAAAGGTAGAGCCAAATATCAAGGCTATGAAAAATTTACAAAAATATTTTTTACAAACCAAATCAAACTCCAATTTTTTCTTCACCGTTACCTTCCATAACTGTCAACCCAAATTTGATACATTGTTAGCAGAGGTACGAAAGCCAAAATATAATCCATAAAAAACCATCATTTTCTCATCATCACCGGAAATTATAAATATCTTACAGCCTAATTCTCTGATTTGACAGTACAGTCGGAAGCCGGAGTAAGATGGTAATCAATATGGCCAATACTTATTTTCAGTTTAAACAATTTATCATCCGGCAGGATCAGTGTAGTATGAAGGTTACTACAGATGCCTGCCTCTTTGGGGCATGGGTGTCTTCTTGTTTGGAAAATATTAATTCTGTAAAAACCACATTGGATATTGGTTCGGGCACAGGCCTGCTCAGTCTGATGCTTGCCCAAAAAACCAAAAGCGAAATTACCGGTATTGAACTACAACTTGTTGATTATGAGCAGTCTGTACAAAATATCAATGGCAGCCCGTGGAATGATAGAGTTCATATTTTCAATGCAGATGTAAAAACTTTTAACTTCTGTAATAAATATGATGCCATCATTTGCAACCCTCCTTTTTATGAAAATGATTTAAAAGGTCCGTCTGCTGGAAAAAACACCGCACACCACGATAACAGTCTGACAATTAATGAATTATTACAAATAATTTACCGGCAATTAAATCCCGATGGCCGGTTTTACATATTGTTACCCTCAAAGAGGGAAAAATATTTAATAGGTTTGATAGAAAGCCATGCGCTTTTTATCAATCAAATTGTTCGGGTAAAACAGACAGAAAAACACGCATTTTTCAGAATAATGATTGAAGGCTCTTATGAGAAATCTGAAACTATGGAAAAAGTTATCACCATCAAAGAAAATAGTCAATATTCGGCTATATTCACCGCTTTGCTAAAGGATTATTATCTGAATTTGTAAAAAAAAGCCATCCACCAAAAGGCAGACGGCTATCTCTATATTGCTTGCCGAATAAAACCAGATTATTTATGTTTTAAAAAGAAGCCAATCTCTTTCACCACTCCTGTTTTCTGAGAAAATATTGCTCATCCTGTCTGAAAAAGTTGCAACGGCCTTAGGATTTATTTCATTTTCGGTTTAAAACAGACAAACCTGTCTTCTTTATATTTGTTTAATATCAGAAATACAAAAAGGTAACCCATTAATAAAATAATTTTTTCAGTTCGCAAAGGGTTACTATTTTTAAAAAAAAGTATTAAATATTGCAAAGCTTGAAAGAGACGATACATGATTCGGAGTTGTTGTTACTCAAAGGATTAGCTAAGAGCGATAAAAAATCGGTAGAAGAAATATATAAGCAAAATTACAATCTCATTCAGGCGCTGATAGTTAATAACAGTGGTACCACTGATGATGCAAAAGATATTTTTCAGGAGGCAATGGTGGTACTGTATGAAAAGGCGAGGTCAGGTAATTTTGAACTGAACTGCCAGATAAGAACTTACTTATATTCTGTTTCTAAAAGATTGTGGCTCAAGAGATTACAGCAGAATAGCCGTTTTGTGAGCAGCGAATTTGAAAACGAGGAAAATACGGTTTACGTAGATGAGGATTTGACCGACCACGACCAGAAGGATAACGAATACAAGATGATGCATGAGGCAATTGGAAGTTTGGGAGAACCGTGCAAAAGTTTGTTAACTGCATTTTATTTTAATAAAAAGAACATGCAGGAAATAGCAGAGAGTTTTGGTTATACAAATGCAGATAATGCCAAAACCCAGAAATACAAGTGTTTGATGCGACTGAAAAAAATATTTTTTACCCATTATAATAAACAGGAATCGTGATGCAAGAACATGACAATACCTTTTTGATAGAAGCTGTAGAACGCTACATCATGGGCGAAATGAGCCCTGATGAACGACTATACTTTGAAAACCTGCGAAAATCAGACAGTGAAATTGACCAGATGGTGGTGGAGCACACTTTGTTTATGCAAAAAATGAACCGCTACAACCAATGGCAGAAGTTTCATAAATCACTGAACGAAATACACACTAACCTTTCCGAACAAGGTAAAATTGATTCCATCAGACTGAAAGGAAAGGCTAAGGTGGTCTATCTTTACAATCGCTATAAAAAGACGGCAGCCATTGCAGCATCCATTGCTGGTATCACCACATTGCTGATTACCTCACTGTTTTTGGGTTTTTCTCCCAGAGCGCCACAGTCGCAGGTTATTAAGTTGAGCAACGACGTAAAATATCTTGCCAACAAAACCCACCAGCAAGACAAAGAAATCAATAACCTGAAAATGCAAGGCACTGAAAATCACCCGGCTGTAGAGATTCCTTACACAAAAGGCGGCACAGGATTTATGATTGACGGCAAAGGATACTTAGTAACGAATTACCACGTTGTGGAAAAATCGAAAAATATTGCAGTACAAAATTCCACAGGGCATGAGTATTTTGCTAAAATAATCTATACCGACCCGTCATTGGATATCGCTATCCTGAAAATTGATGACCCTGAGTTCAAACAACTACCCAACATACCTTATTCGTTTTTCAAAGGTCATTCTGATTTGGCAACCTCTGTTTTTACTTTAGGGTTTCCCAAAGAAAAGGAAGACATCGTTTACGGACAAGGTTTCCTGAGTTCCAGAACCGGATATAATGGCGACACCCTGAGCTGCCAATTGCAAATGTCGGCCAACCGCGGTAGCAGTGGAAGTCCGATTCTCAATCAGAGTGGTGAGGTAATCGCTATCCTGAATGGAAGGCTGAAAGATGCCGAAGGCGTGGCTTATGGTATCGAATCTAAAAACATCTTCAAAGCATTGAACGAACTGAAGAAACAAAATGATGGAGACAGCGCTTTGAACAATCTTAAACTGAATTCAAAAACCTCATTAACCGGCCTGAGCCGTACCCAGCAACTGAAAAAGATTGAAAATTATATATTCATGGTAAAAGTGAATTAAACTCATAACTACCTTTAACCATTCTAATATAACACGCCACAGTCAACAGCTGTGGCGTTATCAATTTTAATTTTAACCCTATTATAATCATAAGATATTTTATCTTTATCGCTGGCATGAAAACTTTCGGAACTATTTTATTTCTCATAATTTTCGCATTTAGTAGTTGTACCACTTATTCACAAAAACCCAAAGTGATAAAAATTGCTGATGGTGACAGTTTCACCGTATTGTATCCTGATAAACATACAGAGCGTATCCGTCTTCATGGCATTGATTGCCCTGAAAGAGACCAACCATTTTCAAAAGCTTCCAAAAAGTTCACCTCCCAATCAATATTCAATAAAGAAGTAACCCTTGTAAAAAAGAGTACTGACCGGTACGGTAGAACGGTAGCCCTGGTTTACTTTAATGACAGTATTCTTTTAAACACCGAATTGCTCAAAGCCGGGCTGGCCTGGCATTTTACCCGTTATGATAAAAATCCGGAATGGCAAAAATTAGAAGTAGAAGCCCGAAAAAACAGAAAGGGCCTTTGGGCTGACACTCAGGAACCGGTAGCTCCCTGGCTTTGGAGAAAGAATAAAAATAATTAGTGAAAAATTTATACTTTGATTTCTTTAATTGGTTCTAAGACGTTTTATATGACCATTGTCGCAATGCGCAATAATTCCAAACTCTCACAATCCTTCAAGAACCCTTGAACTTTTATAATCCAGCTTCCTTGGGATAATTAAAAAACATAAAAGCAAATTTGTGATTTTTTTCGACGTGAAAGCAGGTTACATTGCAAGATGCCATAAAAAAAATCGCTAACTATCATATTGATAATCAACGATTTATTAGTTGTCGGGGAGACAGGATTCGAACCTGCGACCCCCTGGTCCCAAACCAGGTGCGCTACCGGCCTGCGCTACTCCCCGATCGCTTCTTTATCAAAGCGGTTGCAAAAGTAAGGGTTTTAAATCAAATTACAAGATTAAAATTGAGATAAAATTTCTTTCTTTTCCAAAAGCCTTTTCAGCAGTGTAGCCTGATTTTTTGCCCTGATGAAATTATGGCCTTCGTACCTTGCGCCATAATACACGTCATTATTCAGGTGATCCGTCAGAAAGCGGAGCGCCTGCATATAAATCATAAAGGTACCGGAGTAGAAAAAGTATTTCATTTCGGTTTCGGTCAGTTCCGATTCCATTTCTTGGCGATAGCCTTTCACAATGGCTTTAAAGAATTCGTCTCTGATTTGAATTTTATCAAAATCCTTTTCTTCTTCGCTTACCGGCGAAAGATAGGTACGCATCATATCGCCCACATCACTAATAAAGTAGCCGGGCATAATAGTGTCCAGATCAATCACACAGATTGCTTTGTCAGCGTTGTTGAAAAGCACATTACTGATTTTGGTATCATGATGTGTCACCCTTTGTTTGAAATCGGGATTCTGTTTTATCTTCTCGTACTCTTCAGAAATATCGGAATGGCTTTGCAGTTCCTTTATCAAATCAGCAGATTCTGCAATGCGCTGAGCATCTCCTTTTTGCAGCGCTTCCTGAAACTGATTGTACCTCAACGACAAATCGTGAAACGAAGGTAATGTAATGCGCAGATCATCGGCATTGATACCTGAAAGCAGCCGGGTAAACTTACCAAACTGACGTGCTGCCTCATAAGCCTGATCAGGCGTTTTTACCACATCAATAGAATGACTGTTGGGCACAAAGGCAAATATCCTGTAATACCCATCTCCTTCTATATGCAACATTGACTTGCCATCGGTAGTTTTTACAGGACTTGTAAATAAATAATCCTTGTGATGCTCACCCAGATAGCTGTCCAGTAAATCAATGTTCCATGCAATATCTTCCGGTTTCTTAAAAATGGCATCATTTATTTTTTGAAGAATATACTTTTCGCCACCTTTTTCGATAGTCCAGGTACTGTTTATTAACCCGCTGCCAAAAGCGTTCACTTTACAGTCGTTTACTTGAAAACCATAAGCAGATAATATCTTTTCCATATAAAATCAATCTTTATTTTTTAATAAATTTTTTAAAATTAGTGTATCATAAAATAGAAAATGAGCGCAAACGTTTGACCATTTTTTTAATGAACAACCATCACAGCCGGCATTTCTTTATCAAAAAAAGATTTTCTGACCTGTTCGTTATCTTCCGGCTTGTCAAGAATCTCAAGTAGTGCATGCATTGCTTCATATCCCTGCTGATTCGGAAATTGGTCAATTGAAACTGCCGGAGGAAAAGCAGCATACTTCATAAGCAAAATATTGGCAAAGCTGGCAAATATTACATCTTTATTAATTTTAATACCATGGTTGAAAGCCCATTGAGCAGCATCAAAATGCACATAATCATTAAATGTAATAACCGCATCGGGCTGTTTTTTAGTGGTAAACAATTTTTCCATTGCTGTGTATGTCCCGCCTTCGGTGAGGTCTGTTTGCTCCACTAATTGCATATCCACTTTTATCTTTTTCTTCGAAATTCCTTCAATATATCCTTCCAGCCTTTCCTTGCTTGCAATGATTTCATCCGGCCCGTTGATTAATGCTATTCGTCTTTTACCCTTCTTATGCAGCCAATCTATCAAATCCTCGGTAGCCTTTGATAAATTGCAATAGACCTTGTTTACGTTCTTCATTTTAGGTACCCGGTCAAAATAAACAATTGGGATATCGTATTTATTCAACTCATTGAGATGTTCGTATTTATTGGTTTCCTTCGATAAGGAGATAATAAGTCCATCTACCCGCTGCTTTTTCATGGCTTCCAGCACTTTTTTTTCTTTTTCGTAGCTGTCATGGCTCTGACCGAACAAAATAGTATATCCTTTATCCATTGCCAAAGTTTCCATACCTGTGATGGCTCTCGAAAAAAAATCTTCATTAATCCTGGGCACCACCACACCTATAACAAAACTTTTCTTTTGCTTGAAAAATATCGCTTTTGGGTTGGGTTCAAAATTTAACTCTTTTGCCAATTTTTTTACAGCTTCCTTAGTTTTCATGCCAATTCTAGGGTGGTCATGCAAGGCTCGGGAAACCGTAGAAACCGATACTTTCAGCTTGTCTGCTATTTCTTTTATGGTTGGAATTTTATCTTTCACAAATACAATCTTTTTTTTGTAATAAATACAATAAAAAAACGCTTTTGAAAATGTTTTTTTATAATTAAAAGGCTGTTTCCTCCTAATTTTAATATTTTGACCTAAAAATTTGGGAAAGATAAGCTAATATTTTGATTGTGCAATCGTTGGCACAGCTAATACAAAGCCAAAAACTTTATTGCGTCTGAAAATTGAAGTATCTTCAACCCTTATAACAGAAAAATTAAAGTCATTTGAAATAATAAACTCATCAAATTATAAATCATGCAGCCAATCAGATTACTACTTTCCCTTTTTATGTTAAGTTTAAGCAATTTATTGTTCGCTCAGGATGTAAGCTTACAGTCGCAGAAACCAATAAGGTATTCTCCTGCGCTAAAGGCCTCACTTTGGAAAAACGTGAAGGAAAACGTTACAGTGAGTTTTGCCTCGGACGGAATTAGATACACACAGGACATCCCTCCGGTAATAGTAAAAAAAACAAACTGGCTGGCTACCGGCTGGAAGAACGAAAAAATTCATACCCAATTAGTTGTTTTTTCGAAAAGAAATATCAATGATTTAAAAATATCCGTAAGTGATTTATTAAACAATGAAGGAAATATTATTAGTAAAGATAATATATCCACAGGATTTGTTCATTATGTAATGACCGATGAATTTAAGGATGGATGCGGACATCGAAAAGCAGAAAACTTTGATTCTTCGATGGTGGCTGATATTATTAATACTAATTTAAATTCCATCAATGTAGAAAAAAATACCACCCAACCTGTATGGCTTACCATTTCAATTCCTGAAACTGCCTATACAGGAAATTACAATGGCACAATCAAAGTTTTTGCAGATAAGGAATATGACCTTAAAATATCACTAAACGTCATTGACAGAACCCTTCCCTCGCCTAAAGACTGGTCTTTTCAATTGGATTACTGGCAGCACCCGGCTGCAATTGCCAGAGTTCATAACCTAAAGCTTTGGAGTGATGAACATTTTGAACAAATGCGTAAGTACTATACCATGCTGGCAAATGCCGGACAAAAAATCATCACCGCCGCCATAGTAGATGAACCCTGGGGACACCAGACTTATGACGACTTTCCAGGACTTATACAATGGACCAAAAAGAAAGATGGTACCTGGCATTATGACTACAGTCTTTTTGATAAATACATTGACTTTGTAATGAGTTGTGGCATTAAGGAAAGAATCAATTGCTACAGTATGGTTCCATGGAAAATTGCTTTTAAATATTATGACGAAAAATTTGAGAAGGATACTGTTTTTAAAGAAGCCATCGGCACACCGGCGTATAATAAATATTGGGGAACAATGTTAAAAAACTTTACCAAACATCTGAAAGAAAAAGGATGGTTCGAGATAACGACAATCGCAATGGATGAAAGGCCGATGAAGGCGATAAAGTCGGTAATTGCGCTGCTCAAAACCATTGATCCGAATTGGAAAGTTTCTTTGGCAGGCGATTATCACCCTGAAATTGAAGAAGATATTTTCGACTACTGTGTAGCTTCCCGGTGGACTTTTCCTAACGAGGTGTTGACCAAGCGTAAACAACAGGGCAAAACCAGCACCTGGTACACCTGCTGCACCGAAAAATATCCCAATGAATTTACGTTTTCTGCCCCGGATGAAGCCGTTTGGACAGGCTGGTACACGGCAGCTACCGAAATGGATGGCTTCTTGCGTTGGGCATACAATAGCTGGACAAAAGACCCTTTAAAAGACTCCCGATTTATTACCTGGCCTGCCGGAGACACTTATCAGGTGTACCCGGGCCCACTCACCTCCATTCGTTTTGAAAAACTGATTGAAGGTGTTCAGGATTTTGAAAAAATAAATATTCTGCGTGAAGAATATAAAACCAATAATCAAAAAGCAAAACTGAAGGAGTTGGAAGCAGCTTTAAAGACCTTTAAAATAAAGGATTTGGCAAAAAAGACAGCAAGTCAGATGGTGGAAAAATATAAGCCATTATTAAACCGAAAATAAAAATCAATATTGTTTCTAAAAACACTTGAATCAAAATGAATCGAATACTTACGTGCCTGCTTTTAATTAGTGCTTTATTTTTGAGTGTTTCCTGCACATCAAAAAAAGCACAACAAGGAAGCAACTCGAATAATATTATTAAAGTAATGACTTATAATGTGCATCACTGCAATCCTCCCGATAAAAAAGGAATTATAGACGTGGATGGCACTGCTGCTGTCATCAAAAATCAGAACGCAGACCTGGTGGCATTGCAGGAAATAGACGTAAATACAGGTCGGTCAGGTAAAATCAATCAGGCAGCATTATTAGCTCAAAAAGCAGGCTATCCGTTTTATTATTTTGCAAAAGCGATGGATTATGATGGCGGGCAATACGGCTTGGCAATTCTTTCAAAATATCCGTTGGCAAATGCAAAAACACATTTACTTCCTTCGGATAATTCAAAAAGAGATGAACCAAGAGTTTTGGCAGAAGCTACCGTAAAATGGCCCGGAGGAAAAGATTTTCATTTTTGCAGCACCCATCTGGAAGCATTTAATAAAAAAAGCAGAACACTGCAAATGCAGGAAATTAATCAGATTGCCGGCAAGTCTTCAATACCCTTTATAGTTGCCGGAGATTTTAATGCCTTTGAAGGGAGCGAAGTTATCAATATTTTGGATCAGCAATTTAATCGTACCTGCGATAAATGTCCAAACACTTTTGATGAAGAAGGTGAGCGCGGCGCTATTGATTTTATTGCCTTTAGAAAAAATGATCCCTTTGTTACAAAATCACACCAGGTGATACCTGAAAAAACCGCCTCCGACCACATGCCGGTGGTAGCAACGATAGAGATAAGATAAAGAATTATTGAGTAAACATATTTAAACTAATTCCTTTTAAAAAATACATGACATGCGAATTTTTGTTATTTCATTTCTACTGAGTTTGTCCTTTACATCTTTTGCTCAGAAAACCTCAATACCATTTAAAAACAGTATTCTTATTAGTACGGAAGATAGTAAAGAACGGATTATTGAAAAGGCAGCTCATGTAATACCAACTCCCAATCAACTTGAAGCGCTTAAAAAAGAATTTATTGCTTTTGTACATTTTGGCCCCAATACCTTCACCCGCATGGAATGGGGAAATGGAATGGAAGACCCGAAGATTTTTAATTTGAAAGAGTTGGATACCGACCAGTGGTGTCGTGCCATGAAAGCAGCAGGAATGAAATTGGTGATTCTTACCGTTAAGCACCATGATGGTTTTGTTATCTGGCAGAGCCGATATACAACACATGGCATTATGTCCACCGGCTTCAGAGGCGGTAAAGGCGACGTACTGAAAGACCTCTCAGCCTCCTGCAAAAAATATGGATTAAAATTGGGCGTTTACCTTTCACCGGCCGATCTATTTCAAATTGAAAATCCCGAAGGATTATATGGAAACCTGAGCAAATATACCAAACGAACCATTCCGAGAGAGGTACCCGGCAGACCGTTTGCCGATAAAAGAAAATTTCAGTTTGTAGTAGATGATTACAATGAATATTTTTTAAACCAATTATTTGAGTTATTGACAGAATATGGCCCCATCGAAGAGGTATGGTTTGACGGTGCACATCCCAAACGCAAAGGAAATCAGCAATACAACTATCCTGCATGGAAAAAACTCATACACACATTGGCTCCTAAAGCTGTAATATTTGGTAGAGAAGATATACGCTGGTGTGGTAACGAGGAAGGCGCCACTCGTACTACAGAATGGAATGTAATTCCTTACGCTGATAACCCCGACACTACCAGCCACTTCCCTGATATGACAGCTAAAGATTTGGGCAGCAGGGAGCAGTTATATAAGGCAAAATATCTTCATTATCAACAAGCAGAAACCAATACTTCTATCCGCGAAGGTTGGTTTTACAGAGATGATGAATATCAGAAGGTAAGAAGTGCCGATGATGTGTTTGATATTTACGAAAGATCTGTAGGAGGAAATTCTACATTTTTATTGAATATTCCACCAAATAGAAGCGGAAAATTTTCACCAGAAGATGTAGCGGTATTGCAAGAAGCAGGGAAACATATTCGAGACACATACAGTAAAAACTTATTGGCAAATGCTTCTTTGCCAAAAAGTTTATTAGACAATAATCTCAACACATATATTTTACTCAATAAAAAACAAAAAGAAATTATTATTGCCAATCCAAAACCGGTTACTATCAACAGGTTTATGATTCAGGAATCTATAAATACGCACAGTGAAAGGGTTGAAAAACATGTACTGGAAGCATGGATTAATAATGAATGGAAAGAAATAGCCTCAGCCACCAATATCGGTTATAAAAGAATATTGAGATTTCCAGATGTTACTGCATCAAAATTTCGGTTGCGCTTTTTAGAAAGCAGACTTGATCCTGCTATTGCATTTGTTGGCGCTTATTTTTACAAATCAAGACCGCCTCAATTGCAGGTGTTACGCAACAAGGAGGGACATGTAGTTATTCAGCCTGTTTCTTCAGAATTCAACTGGAAACCGCATAATGAAAATCTGACAGACAATCTTTATAAAAACATGATTATCTATTATACAACTGATGGCAGCCAACCGTCTGAACAAAGTAACAGATACACCGGTGCTTTTGATTTAAGTAAAGGCGATGTAAAAGCAGTAGCTATCATCAATAAAGAAAAGGGAGCCATCGCTTCTGAAGCCCTGAGCATTGCGAAAAATAATTGGAAAATCGTAAAAGCAGATAGCGAAACACAAAACCACAAAGCAGCGAACGCAATTGATGAAAATCCTTTAACTTATTGGCAATCTGCAGCATCCGATAACAATCATTTTATTATTATTGATTTGAACAAACCATACCGCCTGAAAGCCTTTGCTTACACTCCTCAAAAACAAAACAGCCAGGGCATGATGGCTAAGGGAAAAGTAGAAGTGAGTGATGATGGCATCAACTGGCAACCGGCAGGTGATTTTGAGTTTGGTAATCTGATAAATGACCCTTCAAAACGAAAATATTTTTTTGAAAGAGTTATCGAAGCAAAATATATGAAAATTACTTCTACCGAAACAGCCGCTAACGACAAGACCGTTACGATTGCTGAATTAGATTTTTTTGAGGAATAAATTTTTGATAGCTATTTAATAATGTATAAGAGAAGAATGATAAGAAGAATACTACTATTTTATTTCCTGCTTTTTTTTGTTTTTGCAAATCATGTCTTTTCACAGAAAGGTTTTGTGTACAGAGACGGTGAAAATTTAAGAGACTATGCGGGGCGAATGATTTTACTAAGAGGTTTAAATTATGTAAATAAAGACGAAAAAAATAATTATCGTAATCTGATTAAGGATACGGCATTTATCAAAATGAAAAGTTGGGGTTTTAATGCAGTGCGTTTAGGAATTAACTGGTCTGCTCTGGAGCCCTCGCCCGGAAAATATGATACCGACTACTTGCAGGATTTGGATTTGAGATTACAATATGCAAAGCAGTACGGTATTTATGTAATACTGGATATGCACCAGGATTTATACGGCAAGAAATTTGGCGGGGGCGCTCCGCTCTGGGCCACTCTTGATGAAGGCAAACCACACATCACCGGCGGCATCTGGAGTGATGCCTATTTTATCAGTCCTGCCGTACAGACTTCATTCGATAACTTCTGGAATAATGCTCTCATAGCAGGCGGGATGGGTGTTCAGGACCATTACATTAAGACTTGGGCTATGCTCGCTCAGAGATATCGGAACGATAAAAATATTATTGGTTTCGACCTCATGAATGAGCCATTTATCGGATCGGCAGTAAACGATGCACTGGCAGTAATGATTAATGAAGTAACCCTGGCCCTGAATGAAAAAAGTAATGGTAAAAAATATACACCCGAAGAAGTGGGCGAAATGTGGATGGATGAACAAGGAAAAAGTGAAATTATCAAAATGCTGACAGGGAAAGATGTATTTTTAAAAGTGCTGAGTGGAATGGAACCTGTTTATAAATACTTTGAGGAAAACAAACTCATGCCTTTTTATAAAAAACTTGCAATAGCGATCAGGCAGGTAAATAAAAATCATATTCTTTTCTGGGAACCCAGCGTTTCCAGCAATAATGGAATTCCAACACACATTGAACCCATTGCTGAAGCAGGAAATCAGCAGGCTTATATGCCGCATTTTTACGATATCGTTCTCGACACCAAGGATGCGGGCAAGGCTGATTCGGAGCGGCTTATGTTTATGTTCGGTCAGCTTCAAAACTCTAAGTCAAAACTAAACCTGCCCTTGCTTATTGGCGAATGGGGCGCTTTCTATGGAGGAGACCAGGAAGTGGTGGATGCAGCTAAGTTTATGGCTAACGGCATTGATTCATTTCTGTTTGGAGACTTTTATTGGGATTACTTTTCGGGTCTGGAGCAACAGGAATATTTTAAAAAAGTACTGCTGCGCCCATACATGCAGGCTGCTACCGGAAAAATCATCGAGCAAAAAGCAGGTAACAATTTTTTAAATATAAAATTGGAAAATGATAAAAGAACACGGGGAAACAATATCATCTTTATACCAACCACCAAAAAGGTTATAATAAACAACGTTGCAAAATATAAGCAACATTTATTAAACGGGGGTAAAGGAAGTATTCTGGAAATTTCCCCTGATAAAAAATTAAAATCTCAAACAATTCGTATTAACTGGTAAACAAAAGATCATGAATTTATTACACACAACAAAAATCAGTTTCAATGTTTTTCTGGTTTTTTTCTTCGGCCTGATTAGCATTAACAATATTCAGGCACAGGAAAATATCCGTATTACTCATGGGCCTTATCTTCAGGCAATGACGGATAATAGTGTAACAATTGTATGGACAACCAATAAACCGGCAATTGCCTGGGTAGAATTGGCGCCAGACGATAAAAGCCATTTTTATCAAAAAGAAAGACCAAAATATTTTAACGCTTCCAATGGACTGAAAAATGTAGGTACCGTTCATAAGGTAAATGTTAAGAACCTGAAGCCCAATACCCGATACAGATATCGAATTTATAGCCAGGAAGTACTCAGCCATAAGGGCACTAATGTTGAATATGGTAAAATAGCTGCCACTGTGGTTTACAGGCTGCAGCCACTCAGTTTTATTACTGGTGGCAGACCCGGAGATTTTGAGTTTGCAGTACTGAATGACATACACGAAAGAAGTGATTTTTTAAAAAAGCAATTGTCACAAATAGATTTTGCCAAAACCGATTTTGTGGTATTCAATGGCGATATGGTGAGCTTTTCGCTCAATGAAGATCAGATTTTCAGCGGTTTCATGGATACTGCCGTTTCTGTTTTTGCAAAAGAAATACCCATGTACTATGCACGGGGCAATCACGAAACCCGTGGCCCTTATGCAGCCAATTTTTCAAATTATTTTCCTTCTGCAAGTGGTCAATTGTATTATACTTTTACCAGAGGAAATGCTGTTTTCGTTGTGTTGGATTGCGGCGAAGACAAACCTGATTCTGATATGGAATACAGGGGCATTACTGATATGGATTTCTATAGAAGCGAGCAGGCACAATGGTTAAAGGAGGTAGTAAAGACAGATGACTTTAAGAAAGCAAAATTTAAAATTGCAATCTGCCATATTCCTGCAGTAAACGGATGGCATGGAAATGAAGAAATTGTAAATAAATTTGCTCCGATACTCAATGATGCCGGCATACAACTGATGATCAGCGCACACGAGCACAGACATCGGATTGTGCAACCTACGGCTAAGGTGAAATTTCCAATAATTGTCAACTCCAACAATAATCTTTTAAAGGCAAAAATTTCCGCTAAAGAAGCGTCCTTCACCATTGTTGACTCTACAGGAAATAAGGTAGAAGATTTTTTTATAAAGTAATATTTCAATTGCAGGAATTGAAATGAATTTTTGAATTATCCGGAGTACATTGTACCGGCTTCAATTTTGATTTACTATTTTTCAATCCGCAAATCTTAATTCATTTCTCTACATTTGCCATTGCGTATGGATAATCAATTGGTACAGTTTCATGATTTAGGCATCATGCAATATAAGGAAGCATGGGATTATCAGGAAAGGCTATTGCAGGAAAATCTTTCAATTAAAACTATTTTGAGAGACGCTGCTGACAAGGGGTTGGATAAAAATATATCTGTTCAAACCCAGCATTATCTTTTGTTTGTAGAGCATCCTCACGTTTTTACTTTGGGTAAAAGCGGCAATTTCAACAACATTTTAGTTAATAAAGATAATCTGTCTGAAAAGGGAATTGAGTTTTTTCATATCAATCGTGGCGGCGATATTACTTACCACGGGCCGGGGCAAATTGTTGGCTACCCTATTTTTGATCTTGAAAAATTTTATACCGATATTGGTAAATATCTGCGAAACATTGAAGAAGTGATTATTCTTACACTGGCAGAATATGGCCTAAGGGGAGAACGCTCGCAGGGCGAAACCGGCGTGTGGCTTGATCCGCAGCGTAAAGGGTACGAAAGAAAAATATGTGCCATCGGTGTACGCACCAGCCGTTGGGTTACTATGCACGGCTTTGCATTAAATGTGAATACTGACCTGAATTATTTTAACCTTATTGTCCCTTGCGGTATTCAGGGAAAACAAGTTACCTCACTACGAAAAGAATTAGGAAAAGAAACAGACCTAAACGAAGTAAAAGAAAAACTCAAGAAGAATTTTGAGAAGGTTTTTTCAATTCAATTAACCTAATACCCGTCAGCTTTTGGGTAAATAAAATTTATGTTTCTCAATTAATTTGCCATCAGCATATAATTCGAAATTGATATACCCTGAAGTGAAAAAATAAGTTCGGTCCAATTTGAATTTTCTTTCCTTAATATTATCTAATTCAAAAAGAGGCTGATAGTTTTCGCTATAGAATTTTATACTATATTTTCTTTGGTCGTTTGGCAATTCTACTTTTACATAATTGTCTATGGCCGTAAAAACGTATTGGGATGGCATGAAACCAGAAGGTAAAACTACTTTATTATTTGTTTCAGGAAGTTTTTCTTCATAAACATCAGCAGCTCCTGAAGTATCAGCTACCGGTTTTTTTGCCTTCGTAACAATATAATGACCTTGATCCAAAAGGATGTAAATACGATAATACATACTGTCATAAGGCGCCTGCCTGTCGGCAAAACCGTTTTCCTGTAAGGATGGATCGGGCATAGTGGCGATGGTCTTGAAAAAATTTTTGCTGTCGTGCGACCTTTGAATACTGATTTGCTTTACCACCGGATAATTATGGGTCCACGAAACCACTACCCTACCACTTACTTTATATACCGAAAAATCAGGCAATTGCTCCTGCGCCATTAACGCATTGCCTAAAATAATTGAAACTAATAATATAAAAAGACTTTTTGCCTGCATAACGCACAAAGATAAGCGTCAAAGATCGTAAAATTCTTAAAAAATTAAAGTACTTTCAGGCAATGATAAATTTCCCTGCAATCCGCCACAGTGGATAATGAGTATCCGACTGTCCGGCTTGAAATAGTTTTTTTCTATAAGCTTATTTACTCCATAAAATAATTTACCGGTATAAACAAAATCAGTAGGAATTTCTGTATGATTATAAAAATCATTCATAAAACCGATAAGTTCATCGGTATATTTGGCATAGCCGCCAAAGTGAAAATCATGAACAATATTTACTTTTTCTTTATTTATAAGTAAATCTGAAACCTGTTTTTCTAATTCGTAATTATTTTTCATCGCACTAATACCAATCACTTCAGACTTCGGATTCTTTCCATTAATCAAACCGGCCATCCATGTTCCGGTACCCACCGCCGCCATTACAAAATCATAACCGGTTCTGTCATAATTTACAGTGGCTGCTCCTGCTGCACCTAAGGCTCCATATCCTCCCTCGGCTATAACGTAATCATCCGCCGCCATCAAATCCTTTGGAATAACCTTATTTTGATAGTCTTGCCTCGACAAAAAAACCAATTCCATGCCATAAGCCATTGCATCATTGAGCGTATGAGAATAATTTCGGGGTTCTTCGCCTCTTATTATTCCCACACTTTCAAATCCATTCATATTGCAGGCTGCCGCAGTAGCCACAATATGGTTGGAATAAGCGCCTCCAAAGGTTATTATTCTTTTTTTATTTTGGAGTTTAGCATCTTCAAGATAATATTTGAGCTTAAACCATTTATTTCCGCTGATTACCGGATGAATTTTATCGGTACGCAATACAGAAACGCTTACTTTATTCCGGCTTAAAAACGGAATAAAATCTATAGTAATTAATTTTTCATCAACCGTTTGCACAATTCACTGTAAGTTGGGTTTTTTAATTTAATTTTGACAGTTCAAACTTCATCATTTATTTCTAAATAAAAAAACAATTACATGAAACCCACATTAGTAATTCTGGCAGCCGGTATGGCATCTCGTTATGGCAGTATGAAACAGGTAGAAGGTTTTGGCCCTTCGGGCGAAACCATTATGGATTATTCTATCTCTGATGCAGTAAAAGCAGGTTTTGGAAAAATCGTTTTTCTAATCAGAAAACAATTTGAAGAAAATTTCAGAAATCTTTTTGCATCAAAATTAGATGGAAAAGTGAATTACGAGTTTGCATTTCAGGAACATGATATGCACATGGATGGAGTGCCGGTGCCTGCCGAGCGTACCAAACCCTGGGGAACCGGACATGCGGTGTTATGCTCAGGCACCAATGTAACCGAACCATTTGCGGTGATTAATGCTGACGATTTTTATGGTTTTGACGCTTTTAAGAGGGCGGCTGATTTTTTGACAACAGTTTGCGATGAAAAAACTTATGCTGTAGTAGGCTATGACCTGATGAAAACCCTATCCGAGCATGGTACGGTGAACCGCGGGTTATGCACTCTGAACGAAAACGGCGATCTGGCAGGTGTTGTAGAGAGAATTGGTATCGGCATGAAGGATGATAAAGTGATTGTGGAAGACGGCCTTGAACCCAAAGAACTTAAAAGAACTGATGTGGTATCCATGAATTTCTGGTGCTTCCACCCTTCGGTATTTGCACATTATAAAAAAGATTTCAAGTCCTTCATCAGTGAAAATCTTACCGTACCCAAAGCCGAGTTTCTGATTCCGGCTGTGGTTGATAATTTCATAAGAGAAGGCGGCGTTGTAAAAGTTTTGCCTACCACTGCTCAGTGGTTTGGGGTTACATACAAGGAAGATGCTCCTGCTGTTAAAAAACAATTGGATGACCTGATTGCCGCAGGCGAATATGCTACCAATTTATGGGGATAATATTTTCTTAAAAAGCCTGTCATTCTTTAATATCAGTAAGAATGACAGGTTTTTTTGTTGGTTCTTTTTTTAGAATTCTCTGACAGCTTTTATAACTTCAGAGTACTGCTTGTTCCCATTCGTATCTTTTTGAACCAGCCGCACATAGATATCTTTTGCTTCGGGTTCAGTCACCACATCAGCATTATTCTTTCTGCAGGCCGTAAAGAATATTACAAAAGAAATGATCACTAAAATCAGCATTTTATATCTTCTTTTGAATACAGAGATAGAAAGCAGACCAAGAATACCCAATCCCATTACTGAGGCTATTTTATTGTTTTTCAAATTAAATTCTAAATTCAGTATTGGCAGGTTACCTTCAGGCGTATTTCTGAAAGCCGGTTTCAAATCACCAATTTCCCTAAAATGAGTCCCGTCATTACTGATTTCTACAGAATACTGATCATTTTTATTTAATTCCTTTCCATCTATCATCACCATCAATTCATTTCCTTTAATAATTGCAGAAAATCCTCTTTTCCTCGGCGGAAAATCAATATTGCAGGTTCCCAATGCATCGTACAAAATCTGCCAACCGTAGGTTTGAATCAATTTATCTCGGTTCGATCTGATATTAGGGCTATACTTTAACCCATGACAAATCATGACTATGCCCTTTGGAACACGTTTATTAGACCACCCATAAAGTATTCGACTATAATTCATACAATCCAAACCACTGAAAGCAAAGGAAATGTTATTTCCATAAGGATTCCCCTGTTTTCCCAGACTATACAAATCCCATTGAGATAAATCCTGATTAAACTTGGAAGCATAGCTAAAAATACCGGTCATTTGCTCTACATTCTGTACGTCCCATCTTGATAAGGGTTGGTCAAACGAAGATGCATCCAAAAACATCCCACTCATGTCTGCTACTTTTCCGACATTCCATCTGTTAAGAGGCTGATTAAAGGAAGAGGCGCCATTAAACATATAACTCATACTTGTTACATTACTTACATCCCATTTTTCAATATTCTGATTAAATCTTGTAGCATGTTGAAACATGTGACCCATAAATTGGACATTACTTACATCCCAGGCTCTTATGTCTTCATTAAATAGGGGAGTAAAACTAAACATATCAATCATGGAATTAACATTACTTACGTTCCACCTTCCCATGTGGGGCACAGTTGAAATTCCTGTATGCGAAAATGCTGATATCATTTCGGTTACTCTTCTCAAATCAGGTATATCATTAGCAGAAATCTGAAGATTAGAAGCGCCATAATAGGCAAGTGTGAAAGATGACCATCTGACATCACCCCATTGATCAATTCTCATTATTTTTTTACAGTCATTGCTCATATTAAATGTAATCCTATGGAAGGGGTTTCTTCCAGCAGGAGTAATGTGTACAAAATACGCTCCTGGTGATGGGAAGGTAATAGTAGTAATTCCTGAACTTTTGCCATTACCAGTATTTTGAGGATTACTATATTCATACCATTCATAATAAAAATCCCCTTCCGCAGGAATAATAATCTGATCGTTTGCCGAGTTACCTCCCGGAGCATCGGATCTCCATAACGTAATAAATGGCCTTTGGGAATTAACATTGGCGGCGCCTAATACAAACAATGTTACCATTATCAGTACTACTTTTTTCATGTTGTAAATTTCTTTTTTCATGCGTTTGAGTTTAATTGTTATCAAATTTTTGTTTCAATTATTATTTTTTGATTTTCTATCACAAAAATCATTCTCCGAAAAAAAGAAATCAATCCCCTAAAAAGGTGAAAATAAAAAAAATCATTCCCCTTTTTTGGGGAGTAGTCCCGGTCAAAAGGTTGAAATCAGGTTAAATTAATATCAACTTGAAAAATATTGCCCTCTTCAAAGTAACCTTAATTTATTAATTTTGCTCACTTAAATAATACCTAAATAAATCTTATGCGTCCGATACAGATGGTGGATACTCATACACAGTATCACAAAATAAAAGAAGAGGTTGACAAAGCAGTTATTGACGTGATGGAAAGTTCTGCTTTTATCAATGGAAAAATAGTGGGAGAATTTGCCACACATCTGGCCCAATACCTGAATGTGAAACACGTGATACCTTGCGGCAATGGTACCGATGCGCTTCAGATAGCCTTAATGGCGCTCGGGTTGCAGCCCGGAGATGAAGTCATCACCCCGTCATTTACCTATATTGCCACTACCGAAGTGGTGGCATTGCTAAGGCTGACCCCCGTTTTTGTGGAGGTAGATAAACAAACGTTCAATATAGACCCCGAAGCCATTGAGAAAGCCATAACACCCAAGACTAAGGCAATCGTGCCGGTACACCTGTACGGACAAGCAGCCAATATGGAAGCCATTATGAAGATTGCAGAAAAACACAATTTATTTGTAGTGGAAGACAATGCGCAGGCAGTTGGTTGCGATTATACCTTCTCCAACGGAACCGTTAAAAAAACAGGTACAATAGGTCATGTAGGATGCACTTCTTTTTACCCCAGCAAAAATCTCGGGGCTTTTGGCGATGGCGGCGCTATGTGTACCAATGATGACGAATTGGCCGAAAAACTGAGAATGATTGCCAATCATGGCCAAAAGACAAGATACTACCATGATATGGTGGGCTGCAACAGTAGGCTCGATAGTATTCAGGCAGCCATCTTAGATATTAAACTCAGGCATTTGGATGCGTATTGCACGGCACGCCAACAGGCAGCCGATTATTACGACCGGGCTTTTGCCAGCCATCCAAAAATTACGATACCTTTCAGAGCATCGAACTCCACCCACGTATTTCATCAATATACCCTTATATTGCATGATGTGGACCGCGATGCATTGCAACAGCATCTTGCCGATAAAAAAATTCCTTCAATGATTTATTATCCGCTGCCGGCACACAAGCAGAAGATGTTTGAGATATATCAAACCGGATCATTGGATTTGGAAATAACCGACTGGCTCAACAAGAGAGTGATTTCTTTACCCATTCATACCGAACTGGATGAGGAGCAACTGAAATACATTACCGACAGTGTTTTGGAATTTGTAAATAAATAATTATACATTAACCAGTCGTAAGACAAAATTATTTTATCAAGCAATCAACATGCCATTTGTAAAAACCGAATTTGAAGGGTTGATGATTTTTGAGCCAAGAGTGTTCAACGATAGCCGTGGATATTTTTATGAAGCGTATAACAAATCAGTATTTGATGCCGAAGGGTTAAGTTTTGAATTTGTGCAGGACAATCAGTCCAATTCCAGCTATGGTGTAATAAGGGGTTTGCATTTTCAAAAACCACCTTACTCACAAACGAAATTAGTGAGAGTATTATGGGGAAAGATATTAGATGTGGTAGTAGATTTAAGGCAATCCTCTGCAACATTTGGGAAAGTATTTTCGATTGAAATATCTTCGGAGAACAACAAGCAATTACTCATCCCCAAGGGTTTTGCACATGGATTTTCGGTTTTGAGCGAGACAGCCACCATATTATATAAGTGTGATGCTTTTTATAATAAAGAAAGTGAAAGAGGCATCATATATAATGACCTCGATTTGGCTATTGACTGGAAAATTCCTGCAGAGGCTGCCATTGTTTCGGAGAAGGATATGGTTTTGCCATTATTTAAGGATTGCAAGGACTACTTTCAATAAAAATTTTCAGTATAGCAACCTCAATCTTAATCTTAATCTCAACCTTAACCTTAATCTTAACCTTAATCTCTATTATGTCTGAAAAAAAAATATTGGTTACCGGAGCAAATGGTCAGTTAGGTTCTGAAATCAGAAGATTAGAAACCAACTTTCCGGAGTATAAATTTTTATTTACAGATTATGAGGAGCTCTCAATCATTGATGAAGAAGCTGTTGAGAAATTTTTTGAAGAAAACCGGCCGGATTATTGCATCAATTGTGCCGCCTACACAGCAGTGGATAAGGCTGAGGAAAAAAGCGAACAAGATATTGTAGAGAAGTTGAACGCAGATGCAGTAGGTTATCTGGCAAAACAATGCAGTAAGTACCATACAAAGTTTTTACACATTTCAACTGATTACGTTTTTGACGGATCATCTTCTACGCCCTATACAGAAGCAGATGTACCCAATCCTGTAAGTGTTTATGGAGTTACCAAACTGAGAGGCGAAGAATTGGCGCTTCAAAATACCGATGCCATCATCATTCGTACAGCATGGGTTTACTCATCCTTTGGAAAAAATTTTGTAAAAACCATGATGCGGCTAATGCAGGAAAAAACCGAAATTAATGTAGTAAACGACCAATATGGAACCCCCACTTATGCTGCCGATTTGGCCGCTGTTTTATTGCAAATCATAAAATCCGGAAAATGGCAATCAGGAATTTATCATTACTCCAATGATGGTATTACTACCTGGTACCATTTTGCAACGGCCATTAAAAGTATTGGGGAATATTCTTGTGCCGTCAATCCCATACCTACTGCCTCTTTTCCAACTCCAGCAAAAAGACCTGCTTATTCGGTATTAAACAAATCTAAAATCAAAGAAGCCTATCATATTCAGCCCCCACATTGGAGAGACAGTTTGGTTGAATGTTTGAAAATATTTGTATAATAAAGAAAAAAAAATTTGCCCAAATCAATTGATAATTCCAAATTTTTGTACTTCCCCTGAGCTTCTGTCTTTAATCGCATCCTAAATAATGGCTCAGTTTTTCAAAAACATCATTGGTTTGTTCCACTAATGGCTTCAAATCTTCTATTGTTTTAAAATCTCCATTATCTTTTCTGTATTTCATAATCAAAAAAGCAAGTTTACTACTGATATATGGATGATTGTTTAATTGATCATAACTTGCTGTATTGATATTTATTTTTTGAATATCAGCTTCAGCCAATACCAAATAAGCTTTAATATTTTTAAAAGTTGAATCGGGCACACCATAAGTCTCTCCCACCTGATCAATTGAGTAAAAACCGCCAAGTTTGTTTCTAAAGTTGACTATTCTTGCTGCCAATTTACTACCGATACCATACAGTGATTTAAAAGCTGTGGTATCGGCAGTATTGACATTGATAGATTTTTGCTCAAGTTTAGGTTTTGCATAGGATGTATATTGGTTCGAATAGTTATTCCTGTTTTCATCTTTAAAATAATTATCTCCTTTGCCTTCCTTTGGAGTAATTACAATAAATGGTTTAAGCCGGGCAAACTCATCAGGGCGCAGATTGTAAATTTTTTGCAGATCATCTGCTGACCTGAATTTTCCGCCCTTGCTCCGATAGTTAATAATAGTATGTACAGTGCGTTCTCTAAGGCCTAATTCCTTCAATCCCGCTTCATCCAGTGTATTGGGGTCAAAACTGAACAGCCTGCCCACAGTTTTTGCCTCATCACGCTGATTAATGTATCTCCTTTTATATGTAAAATGCGTGGCGCCTTCCGATTTTCCGGAATAGGCAACACCTTCTTTCTCGGTTTTCTTAGTTTTAACCGGCATAAAATATTCATCAGCATCCCTGTTCACTTCCTTATGTTGGTTCCAAAAGGGAAGCAGGACAACCACAGAGGCGATTGCCAAAAATAAAATCAATGCTATTCTTTCTTTTTTTGAAAAAAATAAATAATCTTTAGTTGCCTTCTTCATTTTTTCTTTAATTATTTTCAGGACAAAAATATCTTCAAAAACAGCTCATGAACAGGGGATAAACCCCGTTTTTGGGGGTGAAAATCCTCCCCTTTTCCTTCATTTGAAAATCGCTTATAAAAGTGAATAAATGATAGAATATCATTTATTTAAAATATAAAATTTTATTTTTTAAAAAATTTGGCAAAATTATTGAGGTGATTTTTTTTCTTTCATTTGTTTTTCCTTAACTTTGCAATCCTTTTATTTTGGCCAATAAAAATTTGACAGTACAAAAAATGTTCAAGTAATTGAATTTCAACAGGTTTCTTTTAGCAATAAGAGTAATCCTGATTTTTTTTTGTATATAGTCAATCATTAAAAACCGGTTTATAAAATATGTCAGCAACTAGTGTTAATTCAAGAGTAAACTTCGGTAAGATCAAGCATTTAGCTGAAACACCTGACCTACTGGAAGTTCAGATTCAATCTTTTAAAGAGTTTTTTCAATTAGAAACCACACCAGACAAACGTAATATTGAAGGGCTGTTCCGTGTGTTTAAAGATAATTTTCCGATTACCGACACACGCAATATTTTCGTTCTGGAATTTTTGGATTATTTTATTGATCCTCCCCGTTATTCAATTGAAGAGTGTATGGAGCGTGGTCTTACCTATGCCGTTCCATTGAAGGCAAAACTGCGCCTGAGCTGTAATGATGAGGAACATATTGATTTCCAAACAATTGTACAGGATGTATTCTTGGGCAATATTCCGTATATGACCCCACGAGGCACTTTTGTAATCAATGGCGCCGAGCGTGTGGTGGTTTCTCAATTGCATCGTTCTCCGGGTGTTTTCTTCGGACAATCTGTGCACCCCAACGGCACCAAAATTTACTCTGCCCGTGTAATTCCTTTTAAAGGCGCATGGATGGAGTTTGCTACCGACATCAATAATGTAATGTATGCCTACATTGACCGTAAGAAAAAATTTCCGGTAACTACCCTTCTTCGCTCTATCGGATATGAAACTGACAAAGACATTCTGGAACTCTTTGGAATGGCTGAAGAAGTATCGGGCGATAAAAAATCTTTGGAAAAACACCTCGGCAAAAAATTAGCCGCACGTGTATTGCGTACATGGGTTGAAGATTTTGTAGATGAAGACACCGGCGAGGTGGTATCTATTGAGCGTAATGAGATTGTGATGGAAAGAGATACCATCTTAGATGAAGATGCGATTGAAACCATCTCCGACATGGATGTAAAAAGCGTTTTTGTACAACGCGAAGATGTGGGCGGGGATTATACCATTATATATAATACCTTAAATAAAGATACCTCTAACAGTGAGTTGGAAGCGGTGCAGTTTATCTATCGCCAGTTGCGCGGAGCAGATGCGCCCGACAATGAAACTGCAAGAGGCATTATCGAAAAACTGTTCTTTAGCGATAAACGTTATGATCTGGGTGAAGTAGGTCGTTATAAAATCAACCGCAAGTTAAATCTTGATGCTACATTAACCCAAAAAACGTTGACAAAAGAAGATATAATAGAAATTATTAAATATCTGATTCAGTTAACCAACGGCAAAGCCGAAATTGACGATATTGATCACCTGAGTAACCGTCGTGTTCGTACTGTGGGCGAGCAATTATATGCTCAGTTTGGCGTGGGTCTTGCACGTATGGCACGCACCATTCGTGAGCGGATGAATGTGCGAGACAATGAAGTGTTTACTCCAGTCGATTTAATTAATGCCAGAACGCTTTCTTCAGTTATCAATTCATTCTTCGGCACATCGCAATTGTCGCAATTTCTGGATCAAACCAACCCGCTTTCTGAAATTACGCACAAACGCCGTATTTCTGCGCTTGGGCCAGGCGGTCTCAGCCGTGAGCGTGCAGGTTTTGAGGTGCGCGACGTACACTACTCTCACTACGGAAGGCTTTGCACCATCGAAACACCGGAAGGACCTAATATCGGTTTGATTTCAACACTTTGCGTTCATGCCAAGATTAATGACATGGGCTTCATAGAAACTCCTTACCACAAGGTGAGCGAAGGCAAAGTAGATATGAAACAATTAGAATTCCTGAGCGCCGAAGAAGAAGACAGCGTGAAAATAGCACAGGCCAACACCAAATTAGATGGCGATGGCAACTTTATTGACGAGAGAATTGAAGGCAGAGAAACCGGCGACTTCCCTGTATTAGACCGAAATGAGGTAGAATATATGGATGTGGCGCCCAACCAGATTGTAGGGTTAAGCGCTTCATTGATTCCATTTCTGGAGCATGACGATGCCAACCGCGCACTGATGGGTTCCAACATGCAACGTCAGGCAGTTCCACTCCTGCGCCCCGATGCCCCCATTGTAGGTACCGGCCTCGAAGGAAAAGCGGCCCGCGATGCCAGAATTCAAATTCATGCAGATGGCAATGGCGTAGTAGAATTTGTAGATGCCAATGAAATACACGTTCGCTACGACCGTGATGTAAATGATAAATTAGTTAGTTTTGAGGAAGACCTGAAGGTATATAAACTGACAAAATTCATTAAAACAAACCAGGAAACCTGTATTAACCTGAAACCTGCTGTTAAAAAAGGTCAAAAAGTAAAAGCAGGCGATTTCTTAACCGAAGGATACGCTACCAAAAACGGCGAACTGGCATTGGGTAAAAACCTGAAAGTGGTGTTTATGCCATGGAAGGGTTACAACTTTGAGGATGCTATTGTGATAAGCGAAAAGGTAGTGAAGGAAGACATGTTCACTTCTATACATATTTCCGAATATGAATTAGAAGTGCGTGATACCAAATTAGGCGAGGAAGAACTGACCTCAGATATTCCCAACGTATCGGAAGAAGCCACCAAAGATCTGGACGAAAACGGCATTATCCGAATAGGCGCTCAAATCAAAGAGGGAGACATCATGATTGGTAAAATCACTCCTAAGGGTGAAAGCGACCCCACACCGGAAGAAAAACTGCTACGTGCCATTTTTGGCGATAAAGCAGGCGATGCCAAAGATGCTTCACTGAAAGCGCCAAATGGTGTGGAAGGCGTGGTTATTGGCAAAAAGCTGTTTCAAAGAGCTAAAAAAGATAAAAACGCAAAAATTCGTGAAAAGGCAGCTATTGAAAAATTAGACAAAGTTCACGAGAAGAACGAAGAAGACCTTCTGTCTGTATTGTTACATAAACTGGAAACCCTGCTCGAAAATCAGGTTTCAGCCGGAGTAACAAACAGTTTTGAAGAAGTAGTGATTGGAAAAGGCTCTAAGTTCAATGCCAAAAATCTGGGCGCTCTCGATTTTCAGAATATCAATCCTTTGAAATGGACTAATGACGAAAAAATAAATGACCAGATCAATACTTTATTACACAATTATAATATTAAGTTCAACGAAGAGTTAGGTCGTTATAAACGAGAAAAATTCAACATCAGCATTGGTGATGAGCTACCCGCAGGTGTGTTGAAGCTGGCCAAGGTTTATCTGGCAGTAAAGCGCAAACTGAAAGTGGGCGATAAGATGGCAGGCCGCCACGGAAATAAAGGTATCGTAGCGAAAATTGTTCGTCAGGAAGATATGCCTTTCCTTGAAGATGGTTCACCGGTTGATATTGTATTAAACCCATTAGGCGTACCCAGTCGTATGAACCTGGGGCAGATTTACGAAACCGTGCTGGGTTGGGCTGGAAAGGAATTGGGCGTAAGCTTTGCTACACCCATCTTTGATGGCGCCGAGCCCTCTGAGATTGAGAAGTTCTGTGATGATGCAGGTATTCCAAAATTTGGACACACTTATCTGTATGACGGCGAAACCGGCGAGCGTTTTCACCAAAAGGCGACAGTGGGTGTAATCTACATCATCAAACTGCATCACATGGTGGATGACAAGATGCACGCACGTTCTATTGGGCCATACAGCCTGATTACGCAGCAGCCTCTGGGTGGTAAAGCTCAGTTTGGTGGTCAGCGTTTTGGTGAAATGGAAGTATGGGCATTGGAGGCTTATGGCGCTTCTAACTTGCTTCAGGAATTATTAACCATCAAATCTGATGATATCATAGGTCGTGCAAAAACTTATGAAAGCATTGTGAAGGGTGATAATATTCCAAGAGCCGGCGTACCTGAGTCGTTCAACGTACTGGTGCATGAGCTTAGAGGCTTGGGCTTGGATTTAACGTTTGATTAATTCAAAGCATCCTTCTCCCCCATTAAAAAGGGTTAGTGAAGGACAAAAACCTGATGAGAGGTGTACAACAGCTGAAGAGTGCGACGCAAGGCAGATGAGCAATGCACTACAGCCGGTAACAAAAAAAATAGGTTCTTTTTAGAAAAAATAATAAACAATAATCCCGAAAATCCTCCTTGAGGAGGAAAAAAAGGAGTTTTTATACTATGGCAACAAAAAGAGACAATCGTCCAAAAGCAGCATTTTCAAAAATTACAATTGGCCTTGCTTCTCCCGACTCTATTTTGGAAAAGAGTTTTGGCGAAGTATTGAAGCCTGAAACAATCAACTACCGCACCTACAAGCCGGAGCGCGATGGTTTGTTTTGCGAAAGAATTTTCGGACCGGTAAAGGACTATGAGTGTGCTTGTGGTAAATACAAGCGTATTCGTTATAAGGGTATCGTGTGCGACCGTTGTGGTGTAGAAGTAACCGAGAAAAAAGTGCGTCGTGAAAGAATGGGGCACATCAAACTGGTGGTTCCGATAGTTCATATCTGGTATTTCAAATCATTGCCTAATAAAATTGGGTATCTGTTAGGTATGAGCTCCAAAAAATTGGAAACCATCATTTACTACGAAAGATATGTGGTGATACAAGCCGGAGTACGTGCCGACAAAGGACAGAACTACAGCGATCTTTTGACAGAAGAAGAGTATTTGGATATTCTGGATACCCTTCCCAAGGATAATCAGTATCTTCCTGACGATGATCCAAACAAGTTTATAGCCAAGATGGGAGCCGAGGCAGTGCATGACTTATTGGAGCGCATTGATCTCGACCAGTTGTCTTTTGATTTAAGAAACTCAGCAGCTACCGAAACCTCACAGCAACGCAGGGCTGATGCCTTGAAGCGTCTGAGTGTGGTAGAAGCATTTCGCGATGCCAATACCCGTATTGCCAACCGCCCTGAGTGGATGGTGATGCAATACATACCGGTAATTCCACCGGAACTACGCCCGTTGGTACCATTGGATGGTGGTCGTTTTGCTTCATCAGACCTCAACGATTTGTATCGTCGGGTAATCATCCGAAACAATCGTTTGAAAAGACTGATGGAAATTAAAGCGCCCGAAGTAATTCTTCGTAATGAAAAACGTATGCTTCAGGAGGCTATTGACTCTCTCTTTGACAATAGCCGTAAGTCGAATGCCGTAAAAGCTGAAGGCGGTCGTGCATTAAAATCATTGAGCGATGTACTTAAAGGCAAACAAGGTCGTTTCCGCCAGAACCTGTTGGGTAAACGTGTAGATTACTCAGGCCGTTCGGTAATTGTGGTAGGCCCCGAAATGAAACTGCACGAGTGCGGTTTGCCAAAAGATATGGCTGCCGAACTGTTCAAGCCATTCATTATTCGTAAACTAATTGAAAGAGGTATCGTAAAAACAGTAAAATCAGCAAGAAAACTTGTTGACAAAAAAGAAGCTGTTGTATGGGACATTCTTGAAAATATATTAAAAGGGCATCCAGTGTTACTTAACCGTGCCCCAACGCTGCACCGTCTTTCAATTCAGGCTTTTCAGCCGAAATTGATAGAAGGAAAAGCGATTCAACTGCATCCTTTGGTAACAGCAGCCTTCAACGCCGACTTTGATGGTGACCAAATGGCAGTACACGTACCTTTAAGCAATGCTGCCATTTTGGAAGCACAATTGCTGATGCTGGCTTCGCACAACATATTGAATCCACAGAACGGTACACCTATCACCCTTCCTTCTCAGGACATGGTATTGGGCTTGTACTATCTTACAAAAGGTAAAAAAACCGACGATAAAGAAACCATCAGGGGTGAAGGCAAACCATTCTATTCTCCTGAAGAGGTAATCATCGCTTACAACGAAAAAACCGTTGACCTTCATGCCTGGATTAAAGTAAAGGTAAATATCAGAAATGAAAATGGCGAGCTGGTAAATAAACTGATTGAAACTACCGTTGGCCGTGTACTCTTTAACCAAACAGTGCCGGCAGAAGTAGGTTTTGTAAATGCACTTTTGACCAAAAAGAGCCTTAGGGAGATCATTGGTAATATTATTGAAATAACCAATGTACCCAAAACCGCCAAATTCCTGGATGATATTAAACAATTAGGTTTCCGCACCGCCTTCCAGGGTGGCTTGTCGTTCAGTATTAATGACCTGATCATTCCCGAAATAAAAGAAGAATTACTCGAAAATGCTCACGGTGAGGTAGATGAGGTTTGGGACAACTATAATATGGGTCTTATCACAAACAATGAGCGTTATAATCAGATAGTGGATATCTGGAGCCGTGTGGATACCAGGCTAACAGAAACCCTAATACGTGAATTAAGTGCAGATAAACAAGGATTCAACTCTGTATATATGATGCTTGATTCCGGTGCAAGAGGTTCTAAACAGCAGATTAAACAGTTAGCCGGTATCAGAGGGCTGATGGCCAAACCAAGAAAATCAGGCTCAACCGGTTCGGAAATTATTGAAAACCCAATTCTTTCCAACTTTAAAGCAGGGCTGAACGTACTGGATTACTTCATCTCTACACACGGTGCTCGTAAAGGTCTTGCCGATACTGCGCTTAAAACTGCCGATGCGGGTTATCTTACCAGACGTTTGGTGGATGTGTCTCAGGATGTGGTGATTACCGAAGAAGATTGTGGAACGCTCCGTGGGATTAATATTTCTGCATTGAAGGATAATGAGGATATTATTGAACATCTGGCAGACAGAATTGAGGGACGTACCTCTCTGCATGATGTGTATGATCCTCAAACGGACGAATTGATTATTGAAGCCGGTACAGAAATTTCGGCAGAGATCGCCAAAAAGATTGAGGATGCCGGCATCGAATCTATCGAAATACGCTCTGTACTCACCTGCGAAAGCAAGCGCGGATGTTGTGTAAAATGCTATGGTAAAAATCTGGCATCCGGTATTTTGGCACAAAAAGGTGATGCAGTGGGTATCATAGCCGCACAGTCAATCGGTGAGCCGGGTACCCAGCTTACACTTCGTACCTTCCACGTGGGTGGTGTGGCAGGGTCTGCATCGGTAGAATCCACATTGAATGCCAAGTTCGAGGGAACCATTCAGTTTGATGGCGTACGTTCTGTATCCACCATCAATAACGAAGGAGAAGATGTAAAAGTGGTAATCGGGCGCACAGGTGAGGTAAGAATTATTGATACCAAAAATGACCGCCTGCTCATCACTAACAATATTCCTTACGGTTCCACCCTGTTAGTAAAGGATGGACAAAAGGTAACAAAAGGAACGCCCATTTGCTCATGGGACCCTTATAATAACGTAATCGTTGCAGAAGCTAATGGTACATTGCATTTTGAAAATGTGATTGAAGGGGTTACCTATCGCGAGGAGGCTGATGAACAAACCGGACACCGCGAAAAAGTGGTTATCGAAACCAGAGACAAAACAAAGATTCCATCAATTATTATTGAAGGGAAAGAGAAAAAATCATATAACCTGCCTACAGGAAGCCATATCATGCTGGATGAGGGCGATGACGTAAAAGCAGGTAAAGTAATCGTAAAAATTCCTCGTGTTCTTGGCAAACTGAAGGATATTACGGGTGGTCTGCCTCGTGTAACAGAACTGTTTGAGGCGCGTAACCCAAGTAATCCTGCTGTAGTTAGTGAAATTGATGGCGTGGTTTTAATGGGAGCAACCAAACGTGGCAATAGAGAAATCATCATTGAAGCAAAGGATGGTGTTACCAGAAAATACTTAGTGCCACTGTCAAGGCAAATTTTGGCTCAGGACGGCGACTTTGTAAAAGCAGGCACCGCCTTATCCGATGGTCAAATTTCTCCACAGGATATTCTGGCTATTCAGGGACCGTTTGCTGTGCAGCAATATGTTGTAAACGAAATTCAGGAAGTTTATCGCTTGCAGGGTGTGCGCATCAACGACAAGCACATTGAGGTAATTGTGCGTCAGATGATGCGTAAGGTAAGCATTGTGGATCCGGGTGATACACGTTTCCTCGAAGATGATTTGGTTGACAAGTTTGAGTTTGTAGATGAAAACGACTTTGTATTTGAGAAGAAAGTGGTTACCGATCCGGGCGATTCAGCTAAATTAAAAGCCGGACAGATTATCAGCCTGAGAGATTTGAGAGAAGAAAACTCTGTACTTCGTCGTTCTGACAAAAAATTAGTAGAGTTTAGAGATGCAGAACCTGCTACTTCATCTCCTACCCTTTTGGGTATCACAAAAGCTTCGTTAGGCGTACCCAGTTGGATTTCAGCTGCATCCTTCCAGGAAACCACTAAGGTGCTTTCTTCGGCGGCCATTCATGGCAAGGCAGACGACATGATGGGATTAAAAGAAAACGTGATTACAGGGCATCTGATACCTGCCGGAACAGGCTTACGCGAGTTTGAAAATATGATAGTAGGTAGCAAGGAGGAGTATGAACTGCTACAGATTACCAAAGAAGTTCAGGCTTTTGACGAAGAAGAATAAGTCTAAAGAGTTTTAAAATAAAATAATAACAGCCCCGTTAGTACTATTTGACGGGGCTATTTTATTACCACGTCCTGAATAACCTTTTTGCCAAAAGCCTCATTTACACGTTGAATAATTGTTTCTCTCTGATAAATGAGTTCATTTTTCAAAGGCGCTACATGCGTGGTAATGATAAGTTTACCGTTAATTATTTGTAACCTATCTGTATATTTGGCTATTGTTTTACCCATAATATCCTGCCATAAATCTTCAATCTGTAGCGCCTGAATTTCACCTTTCAGCTTACTTTTGTCTAAAAATTCTTTCAGCGCCTGACCAATCGAATATTCCGCCATTTCTTTTTTTGTGAAGATAGAACGAATATTCGGAAATTGTAAAACAGTTATGGGATTTTAAACAGGCTTCAATGTATTTTTCAATCCAAATTTATATACAAACCTCATGTGCTATTACAACGGTGTAAAAATTGAGAAAACGGAAACAATCAAGCTCAAAAATTTAGAAAAACAAACAGCAGCTTTCGATTTTTTGAACAAGCCGGTAAACATCGGTTTTGACTATAACCTCTACCCTGTTATCAAAGCAAATGCCTCTGGAACAGATTTTGAATTGGTGCAAATGGAATGGGGTTTTATACCGTTTTATATAAAAAGCAGGCAGGAACTTTATTCATTTAGAAACGGCGGCACTGACCCCATCACAGGTAAATTCAAACCTCCAATAATCACACTAAATGCCATTGGTGAAGAGCTGTTTGAAAAAGTAACTTATAAACAATCTGCACTATCCAGAAGGTGTTTAGTTCTTTCCTCCGGATTTTTTGAGTGGCGGCATGTTTATCCAATGAGCAAGAAAACCGGGAAACCATTGAAAACGGCAGTCAAATACCCATATTATATTTATTTACCTGACAGACCATTTTTCTTTATGGCGGGGATATGGACACCTTGGGCAGATAAAACAACCGGAGAAATGGTGGAGAGTTTTGCAATTATTACAACCCATGCAAATCCTCTAATGGCTCAAATCCATAATTCAAAAAAACGGATGCCTGTCATCTTGAACGAAGACCTGGCTTATGAATGGATTTTTGCCGATCTGAATAAAGAACGTATTACCGAAATAGCCACTACACAATACGATGCACAAAAAATGGATGCGTATCCTTTAGCTAAGGATTTCCTATATGCATCTGATCCACTCAAGAAGGTGGAGTATGCTGAACTCCCTGATTTATCTTTCTGAGGATTTATTTTTTGCTCAATTAACATCGGGTTTTCAATTCAAAACTTTTCTCTTATCAGATTTATTTTTCCCGAGGGTTAGCTTCCCAACCATGCTGGTAATGCTATCGGGAATATAAAAGATACATACCTTTCCAACTTCTTCAACAGGGTTTGTTACCGAAAAGATAGAACAGTAGCCGTGAGTGCAACCGCCCGTAAACTTGCCGTAATACTTTGGAATATGGTATTAAAAAAGCTACTTACAAACCTCCTACCGACTACCTATTCCTTGACGAAAAAAGAAAACTTGGTTTAGTAAAACGTATCCGAAAACAAATTGATAAATTTGCACTGACTAATGAGGATTTAGGGCTTTTAACAACTTGATTATGAACGAAAGGAAAAAGCATTAGTTAGAAGCATAAACCAACACCTTGGAAAATACAGACACTAAAATTAAACTTTCAGATAAATCAAAAGTCTAAGTTTAAACATAAAATTCACAAACTATGAAAAATGTGAGCCTACTTTTATTTGTACTGTTATCAGTGATAAGTTGCACGAAAGATAACGCCGCTATAACAATTACACCTGATACTTCTATGTATTTTCCTGCAAATTCAGGTTCGGCCTGGGAAACAACTTCTGCTGCTCAGTTGGGCTGGAATACAAACGCCATTGAAGATTTGAAAACGTTTCTCGCTCAAAGAAACACCAAATCATTTATGATACTCGTAAATGGAAGAATTGTTATGGAAGAGTATTTCAATGGACACTCCGCCTCTACAGATTGGGAATGGAACAGTGCAGGTAAAACATTAGTGTCAGTAACCACAGGAATTGCACAACAAGAAAACTTGTTAAATATCAACCGCAAAGTATCGGATTATTTAGGTACAGGATGGACTAATATGCCATTAGAAAAAGAAAATATGATTACTGTAAGAAATTTGCTTACAATGACTTCCGGGATAAACTCGGAAAGCCAATTGGTAACACACAATAACCTTACATACGTTGCAGATGCTGGAACAAGATGGGCATACAGCAATGTTTTCCAATTATTGATGGATGTGGACGCAAATGCATCCAACAGCGATTTTGAAACCTATTTTAATAATAAACTGAAAAACAAAATTGGAATGGAAGGCTTTTGGAATTTTGGTATCATCTATAAAATTTACCACAGTAATACCAAGAGTATGGCAAGATTTGGGCTTTTAGCGCTAAATAAAGGAAAGTGGAAAAATGAGCAAATCATCAACGAAAGTTATTTTAATGAGAGTACCAATTCTTCACAAAATATAAATCCTTCTTATGGTTATTTGTGGTGGCTCAACGGGAAATCAAAATATATGGTACCCGGTTCACAAGATGTTTTTCAGGGAGCATTAATCCCCAATGCACCTTCGGATATGTTTGCAGCATTGGGGGCTTCCGACCAAAAACTTTACATCATACCAAGCAAAAAAATGGTAATTGTCAGAATGGGTGATTCGGCAGACCCTAATAATCCCACTTTCGCATCCTCAGGGTTTGACAATGCTCTTTGGGCAAAAATAAATACTGTAATAAACTAAAACAACGATCTGCTAATATTAAGCGGATTAAAAAGACCTCAAGCTTAAATATCTCTGAATTTTTTGTAATTCGGTGTACTCCGGCAATGCTCAGTATAAATTCAGCGACATCGGTTCATTTTTTGAAGATGGCTAACTTCTTATGTGGTTTTTCCACTTTTCAGCCAACTATTTGCTTCTTGGCTCAAGTCAAATTTGAATATAAACAAAAAACCGGTATTCACAGTTTTTGTCGAATACCGGTTTCTTATCTGAAATTAAACGATATAATTTCTAATTATTGAAGCTAAAACTTGGTCTTGATATAAAACGGCAGCATATCTCTCCATGTTGGCCAGTCATGCTTGTAATTGGTACCCCAATTATCAAATTCATAATTAATGCCTTTATCATAAAGCAGCTTGGCAAATTCGCCGCCGGCTTTAGGATCTTCATAGGGGCCACTTCCGGTAAGAATATGAATATGATGGCTTCTTCTTATCATTTCAAGCATATTATGATCTGTCAAATTTGGAACATAATGTTGCGGACTGTTAAAGTAAACATTGTCATCCATGTATCCGTTTGAATAATAAGTAAGGTCATACACACCACTCATGGCAATCACGCCATTAATTATATCAGGGCGTTTCAAAAACAGATTCATGCTGTGCAAAGCGCCAAAAGAAGCCCCGGAAACAATAATCGGCGTGTCCTGGCTGGACGAAGTTCTGATAAAGGGAATCACTTCATTGAAAATATACTCATTCCATTGTTGATGTCTGATGGACTGATCCCAGGGAGCCATATTCTTATTGAGCCAGCTTTCGTTGTTCACACTGTCAATGGAATACACTTTAATTTTTCCGGCATCAATATGTGGCGCCAGACTGTCAATCATCTGAAAACGCTCATATTCCAAAAAATCGGCGGCAGCAGTGGGTACCAGCAGCAAGGCAAATCCATAATGGCCATAGGTTACAATAGGCATTTCCTTATTCAAGCGATGACTATACCATGAGGTAATTTCTTTTTTCATTATGTATATTTTTTATTAGTTTAATCAGCATTTATTAAATAACCTGAACATCTTTCCTTCGGGCAAGAAGTATATTTCATAGTTATTTCAAATAACAAATTTTAAAAACACTGCAAAGGTGAGGTTTATGTATCAAATGGCAATAACTTTGTGGTTTGAAGTCTCCTTTTTTTATTAAAAAAATCTTTTCTATGAAGAAATTATTGATTCTTGTCAATCTTTTTTTATTAAGTTATTCATCGTTTGGTCAACACGAAAAATATTATCCCGACCCTGATGTCAATATCCAAAATCGACTTGAGGAATGGAGAGACCTGAAATTCGGTTTGTTGATGCATTGGGGGCCTTACAGCCAGTGGGGAGTGGTAGAAAGCTGGAGCATCAGCCCCGAAGACCTAAGCTGGGCTGTAGGTGGGCAGAAAAAAGGAGTTGCCGACAACTATTTTGGTTATGTGAAGGCTTATGAAAACCTTCAGACCACCTTTAACCCTACAAAATTTAACCCCGAAAAATGGGCAGCAGCAAAGTATGCCGGAATGAAGTATATGGTTTTCACTACCAAGCATCATGACGGATTCAGTATGTTTGATACAAAATATACTGATTATAAAATAACAGATAAAAAAACACCCTTTTCATCTAATCCCAGAAGCAATATCACCAAAGAGGTTTTTAATGCTTTTCGCAACCTCAACTTCTGGATAGGCGCTTATTTTTCCAAGCCCGATTGGCATAGTGATTATTACTGGTGGAAAAAATTTCCGCCGGCCGACAGAAATGCAAACTATTCAATAACTAAACACCCGGAACAATGGAAAAAATTTGTCGATTTCACCCATAATCAGATTAAAGAATTGGTTACAGACTATGGTCAGGTAGATATTCTGTGGTTTGACGGCGGTTGGGTAAGGAAAACTACCGACGAAGAAGTGAAGAAATACCTTGCTGATATATCAGAAGGCTCCCGATGGGCTCGAAATCCACAAAATCAGGATATCAATATGCCCGGCTTAGTGAAAGAGGTTCGGGCTAAACAACCCAATATCTTAGTGGTGGACCGTGCTGTAGAAGGGCCGGAACAAAACTACCTCACTCCCGAACAACAAATACCTGCCGAACCGATTGCAGACCCATGGGAAACCTGCATGACAATGGGCAATAGCTGGAGTTACGCACCCAATGATGTGTATAAGCCGGCTAAAGAAATTATTGAAAAATTAGTAGATATTGTGAGTAAAGGCGGAAATTATTTATTAAACATAGGACCTGATGCAGAAGGTGAATTTGACAATACGGCCTACGAGCGCCTCAGAGAAATCGGCGACTGGATGAGAGTCAACGGCAAAGCTATTTACGGAACCAGAACGGCTTCTAAGTGGAAAGATGGCGATAAAGTTCGTTATACCCAAAGCAAGGATGGTAAAACAAAATATGTTTTTTTGTTTGAGTATCCAAAAAGTAATCTGATGCTGGAGAATCTGGAAATCAGTCCGAAAACGAAAATCAGTATGTTGAGCATCGGTAAAAAGATTAATTGGAAGAAGACAGATAAAGGAGTAAGCATCTCAGTGCCTCAAAATATGCAAAGCGCTTCCAAATACGCTTGGGTATTGGAAGTAAAAGATTGATTGAATTAAAGAATCCCAAAAGAATTTAGTAATTTGCCGCATGGACATATTGCAGGAACTTAACGAGAAACCTTCGCGCAAAAAACTTTTGTATCCGGTAAATGAAGAGCTTTCCGAATACCTGATACGTCAGGGTCGGGAGGTAAATCTGCCTGTTTCACACAAAGATTTATTAAACTTTACCTGGTCTATCCCCATCAAAGATGAGCATGGCAATCATACACTTTGGGAAAAAGCAGTTTATGACAATCGCGACTGGGATTATCTCAAAGAAGGATTGGTAAAAATATATGCTATCCTAAAAACGGAAGGCGATTTGAGTTTTATTGACCATTTAGACGTGGCAAGGATTGATTATTGTGCTTTTGGCAACTCACTCCCTTTTCGGATTCGCATCATCAATAAATTCAATTCTAATTTCGACCATTATTACATGAAAATCAGTGATGCTTCGCGTATTTATGGTTTGGAGTTGGAACATATACTATCCCCCAACCGTATTACATTTTATACCGACAAAGGCACATTGGTTGAAGAACATATTCCCGGCATAGCAGGCGATGTATTTATAAATGAATATTTTGAAAGAGAAGAAACCAACAAAACAAGGCTGGCGAAAGAATTTGTAAAGTTTAACGAAAGGTGTTTTGTAAGACTGTTGGGCGATATGCGCAGCTACAACTTTGTGGTGGTAGCCACTCCCGACATTGAATGTTATCAATACCGAATTCGTGCTATTGACTTTGATCAGCAGTGTTATGAAGGGCGTAAAAACCTGTATCTTCCACAGTTTTTTAAAGAAAATAACCCATTCGTTCACAATGTGTTAACCCATCTCAACAAAGAATCTGTGGAACAATACCGTGCAGAAGAACGCTCGGCAATGGCCTTCAGGGTAGCCGTGAGCCGATTTAGGTTGATGGAGCTGTTGAACATCATGTCCAGAGATACCATATCGCCGGTGGAGAAATGTAATCAACTTAAAGACCAATTGAATGAATATTTTAAAACCGAGGCATTCAGCCGATGCAAAAGTATGGGGCAGGTTTTAAAACTTCAGTTGAAATATATGCTTCGCGGAAACCTGAAACTGATACAGGAAAAAACCCGAACATTAAAAAACAGTTCCATCACAGTTTAGTCAAACCCTAAACATTAAACCTCAATCTCAAAATGTCTTTATAATAATATGTTTCGACGCACAATAGAGATTATTACTAACAGTTTTGGTATGGCTGTTCAGGAGTTGTGGAAAAATAAACTTCGCACCTTTCTTTCTTTGTTTGGCGTTACTATTGGAATCTTTTGCATAATCGGGGTTTTGGCAACCGTGAACAGTCTTCAACGAAATATTCAAAATGAGATTGAATCCTATGGAAATAATACCATGTTTATCGATAAGTGGGAATGGGGAGGCGGCCCGGGCTATGAGTGGTGGCATTATGTGAACCGTCCCCATCCAAAATTTTCCGAGTTAAAACAGGTTAAAGAGCGTTCTCCAAGTGCGGAGTATATCGCCTTTCTCATAAATACAACAGGGAATGTGGACTTTGGAGGGCTAACCTTGAATAATGTAAAAATTTATGGCGCTACCGAAGAATTTATGATGATTCAATCCATCAATGTGGAGTACGGCAGGCCTATCTCCGATGCAGAGTTTGGATATGGAAGCAATGTGGGCCTGATCGGCAACGAAATAGCAACCAAAATTTTTGGTGAACCGGAGTTAGCCATCAACAAAAGCATTTCCCTCAAAGGTCGAAAAATATTTGTGTGCGGTATTATAAAAAAGCAGGGAAAACAGATGGTCGGCGGTTGGGAATACGACAAATCGGTCATTCTCCCTTTTCAGTTTGCCCGCACCATTTATAAAGAAGAAAAAACTGACCCCATCATTTTGGCAAGAGGTTATCCTTCCATTTCCAAGGAGGCGTTTAAAGATGAACTGGAAGGAGCAATGCGCAGCATCAGAAAACTAAGTCCTAAAACCGAATCCAACTTTGCCATCAATAACTTAGATGATGCCAGTAAACAGGTAGAAGAAATTTTTGGCGGCCTGAATATCGGCGCTGCTATTATCGGCGGCATCAGCCTGATTGTAGGTTTGTTTGGTGTGGCCAATATCATGTTTGTAACCGTAAAAGAGCGTACCTCTCAGATTGGTCTTAAAAAAGCCATTGGGGCAAAACGCAGGGTTATTCTGACAGAATTTTTATTGGAATCGGCATTTCTTTGCATCATCGGCGGCCTGATTGGCTTATTCTTAGTATTCCTTCTTTCTGTAATTCTTACAAAAGTTCTTGAATTCCCTATATTTGTTTCCATAACCAATATGGCTTGGACATTTTTTATATGTATTCTTGTAGGCATCATTGCAGGCATTGTTCCTGCTGTTCAGGCCGCAAAAATGGATCCGGTGGTAGCTATTAGGAGCTAAGCTGTTTTTTCTTTACAATCAGGTTTCTAATTTTAATTATTTTGCCGGTCCTATGGGTTACAAATTTTACATTCTTAAAAATCAATAATTCTGATGACAACTATACTCGCAATAGAATCCAGTTGTGATGAAACCTCAGCATCGATTTGCTGCGATGGTAAAATTTTATCCAACGAAATAGCCACCCAATCCATGCATGCCCAATACGGCGGTGTAGTACCGGAGTTGGCATCACGGGCACATATTCAAAACATTGTTCCCGTAGTGGACACGGCACTGAAAAAAGCCGGGAAAACGGTTAAGGACGTAGATGCTATTGCATTTACCCAGGCTCCCGGCCTCATCGGTTCGTTGCTGGTGGGCGGACAATTTGCCAAATCACTTTCACTGGCGCTCGACAAACCTCTGATTGCCGTAAACCACATGCAGGCGCATGTTTTGGCTAATCTGATTCCGGAGAATAAACCATCTTTCCCGTTTTTATGTCTCACGGTAAGCGGCGGCCACACTCAGATTGTTAAATGCGAATCTCCCGTTAAGCTGGAAATTATTGGTCAAACAATTGATGATGCTGCAGGCGAAGCATTCGACAAGTCTGCAAAGCTGCTTGGACTTCCTTACCCGGGTGGCCCTCTGATTGACAAATACGCTGCTGAGGGCAACCCGCTGAGATTTCAGCTTCCGGAGCCTAAGATGCCGGGTTACGATTTCAGTTTCAGCGGATTAAAAACTGCCATTCTATATTTTTTGATGAACGCCGGAAAGAGTCAGATTTATAAAGAAGAGTTTGCCGCCACCGAAGAAGAGAAAAAGGACTTTATCGAAAATAATCTGGCTGATATTTGCGCCTCTATTCAACATAGGATAATAACCATCTTACTGAAAAAGTTAACAAAAGCTGCTAAAGACCTCAATATCAATGATTTGTGTATAGCCGGAGGCGTATCTGCCAATAAAGGATTACGAAAAGCGTTTACAGAAGCAGGTGTTCAAAACAACTGGAATACCTTTATACCCGACTTTCAGTACTGCACCGACAATGCCGGAATGATTGCCATTACCGGATATTACAAATTCCTTGCAGGCGAATTCTCTGACCTTACCGTCCAATCGGCTGCCAGAGCCTTATGGTGAGGATAACTAAAGTAATGATCTTTCAAATTTATATTACCATAAATTAAATCCCCTTCCAGTTGGCAGGGTCTTCGCGCCATTTTAGGAGTAACCCGGCATCATTTTCTTTTATGATTCCTTTTTCTAAAGCTAATTCTAAAAGAACTGGATAATTAGTGAGGGGATAATATTTTAAATTTCTGGTTTCGATAGCCTGACGGGCTACTGCAAAATCATAAGTGAAAATTGAGGTCATTCCAATTACTTCCAATCCGGCATCAACCAATGCATCTACAGCCTCCAAACTGCTTTTACCCGTACTCACTAAGTCTTCCACCACTGCCACTTTCATACCTTTTTCAAATCGTCCTTCAATCTGATTACCCAACCCGTGATCTTTAGGTTTAGAGCGTACATAAATGAAGGGCAGTTTCAACTGGTCGGCAGCCATAGCGCCCCAGGGAATACCGGCAGTGGCTACTCCGGCAATCATATCTGCATCACCCAGCTTCTCAAAAAGTACATTACACATCTCACTTTTTATAAACTCCCGTACAAAAGGGAAAGACAAAACACTGCGGTTATCGCAATAAATCGGGCTTTTCCAGCCACTGGCCCAGGTGAATGGTTCTGACGGGCTTAACCTAATAGCGTTTACCTGTAATAATTTTTCTGCTACTGCTTTTGCATCATTCATAATTGCTGCGTAATTTTATGGTGCGAAAATAAGTCCAAGTTTTCAAAAAGTGAAACTATGTTCATTAAAATCTATATTCAAAACAAACCATTGTATCTCTGCGATGCTATGGATGAGCGCTTAAACCGCCTGCTGCATCAGCCCGACAGCATTTTTATTGACGAATTGAGTAATCAAAGCCTCAATTCAATGCTTAGAGAAATGAGTTTGCCGGAAATTAAGGCCGGTATTTTTTTTCACCATGATTTTAATGTATTAAAAAAGGCGTTTTTCAAAAAATTTGAAATCATCAAAGCCGGTGGTGGATTGGTTGAAAATGAATTGCACGAAATACTCATGATTTTCAGGCAGAAATTTTGGGATTTGCCAAAGGGAAAATTAGACGAAGGCGAAACAATTGAAGAATGTGCCACCAGAGAAATTATGGAAGAAACAGGAATAAAAACACTCGAAATTATAGAACCCCTCATAATCACTTATCATACTTACGAACAGGGCACCCATCATATTCTAAAAGAATCTCACTGGTTTTTGATGAAGGCATCCGTCAATGAAAATTTAATTGCACAAAAAGAGGAAGACATTTCAGATATAAAGTGGATAGGGCTTGATATAATTTCTGAATATTTAGCAAAATCTTATCCATCCATAAAAGATGTAATTGAGTGGCATTTAAACAAAAAAAATGATTGAATAATTTGCAAAAAAGCTGAAAACTATTTATCACCGTATCCTAATAGCTTATTACCGATAGCACATTGCAGGCAGCGCCTGTGGTTACAATATTGGGTTTTTAGTTCTATAAGCGCCTGAGAATCAAGAGCATGGTTATTTTTTACTCCCAAAGCCTCAAATTTATTGGTAATGTTATTTTTTTCGGCCTTTACTTCTTCTAACCATTTTAATACTTTATCTTTTATTGATTGTTTTTGATGATACATGCCATAGGCAAACAACATCGGGAAAATCGTATTGATTAAAATATTGTCAATCATATTTTCGCCAATCGTTTTCTTTTTAAGTTTTGGTTCACTTTCAAACCGATAATGATAGTTCCAGAAATCGTTGGGCTCCACCTTAAACAACTCCTTCACTTTTTGCAGGGACACTTCCTCAGAGGTTTTTGAAAAAAGATGGATGGAAGTATGAATGAGTGCAGCCAATTGTGCTAATCGAACAGTAGGAAAGTTAAAAGGTCGCATTCGAAGAAAATGAACCGGTTGACGGATAGATTGTAATTTATATTTACTACTTAAAAACCTATATTCTTTCTGAAGCAATATAGCATAATCTTCTTCGAACTCCTGTTTTAACAACCCGGCCTGCCCTAACAGCAATGCCTCCAACTGATGAATCTGATTTTTATGTTTGGCTAAAATATTTATAGAAACTGATTTGGCAATCTCTTCAAAAGCTTCTGTATTCACCTTGGCACCAAAATTTTTTGCCAGCATCCACCAAAAAGTTTCTTCCCAGTGGAAATTGTTTTCTTCCAGATAGGTGAACACTACTTCTGTTTTACGCGCCAGCCTTTCGGCTATCAGTCTTTCCTTCCAGGAGACGATAGTTATTTCCGATACATTTTTTATCATTCCTTCGCAAGGAATAAAAGACTGCGACTGCATCAAATCTTTGTACCTACTAAGAAGGCTTAAAGAAATTCGGCTCTTTAGCTCCAGTACCGGAATATGATTTACCGCCGCATCCTGTTCATAAACCACATGAAAAATTACATTCTTATAATTTTTATCGTTCGCATGATTATGTTTGTCCCAATCAGACGACTTCAAGTGCAACTCAACATTACCTGCCCAAACCGTATTGCCAATTTTAATTTTCGCATTGATGAAATCGGGGCCTTGATTCGAGTTTATCTTCCCGGGCTGAATGATTTCCAATACTTCTCCATCAGTGGTTTGCAATTCGCTTTTATTAAAATATTGAAACTGCCAGATGTACTGAAGTAATTGTTCATTCATGAGAGAACTATTGATTATTAAATTAATTTCAATCTATTTACCACTAATCATTTGTCATTTACCATTTCCTTATTCTTCGCCAATAAAAGGGTTATTGAGTCGCTCAAGTTCTTTAATCACGCGGCTTACGGGCAATCCCATCACATTATAAAAGTCGCCACTGATTGATTTAATACCCACAACACCTATCCATTCCTGTATGGCATAAGCGCCGGCTTTATCGTAAGGTTTATATTTTTCTACATAAAAAATTATCTGTTGTGGCGTTAGCGGATGAAAAACAACTTCTGTTGAATCTGCAAACAAAATCTGACGCTCTCCATTTATGATAGCTACACCGGTAATCACCTGGTGGGTATTGTTTTGCAGCAGGGTAAGCATATTGATGGCTTCGTCCTCATTTTTGGGTTTGCCCAAAACCATTTCATCCATTACTACAATGGTATCTGCTGCAATAATTATTCTTTTATCATTCAGCATTTTCTTTACGGCCAATGCCTTCTCCTTTGCAACCTGCATGGCAGCATCGCGCAAAGGCATACCTTCCGGTAATATTTCATCGGTATTATAGGCAATTATATCAAATGGGATTTCGGCCCACTCAAGCAATTGTTTTCTTCTGGGAGAGGTGGACGCCAATACTATTTTTTCATACATAAAAATTACATTTACCTTTTTAACCAGAATTATAAAGTCAGGAAAATAGATCAAAGAATCCTTTTTATAATTCCAGTTTTTGTTTTATTAATTCAGAGGTAAATATAAAAAATTATCATTGATAAAATTCCGGTCAGCATTATCAATTTAATAAGTGTGCTTAAATCGTGATATTCTGGAGTTTTTTGGGCAACTATTAGTTTTTTAAATATATAAATTAAAGGTAATATTATAAACACCAGGCAATAAGCCATTGCCCACCACCATTGAAACTGCAAAACATAAATCTGAATAATGATTAAAGATATAATCAATATCGTTAACCACACTGCTGTATAAACCTTGGTGGCGCTTGTGCCCCACACTACCGGCATGGTGCGGCAATTATATTTCATATCTCCCGGTAAATCCTCAATATCTTTAACAGCTTCTCTAATTAATGAAATCACAAAAGCAAAGCCGGCATACAATACCGCAAACCGAAAAAATTTTACCTGTTGATAAGCAACATTGACAAATGCATCTGCCATAGAAAATTTTGATAAAAAGATGAGCATAATTGTCCAGGCAGTGAGAAGCGAAATAATAATATTGCCAATGAGAACATCCCTTTTTAACCTCATTGAATAGAAAAAAAGCAAAACAACACAACCTATATTGGCAATTACCAAATACCATCTTGAAAAAGGATTAACTGCCAATACGGTAATAAAAATACCCAATCCGCTAAGTATAAAATGCCAGGCCAATGCCCAGCGTCTGCTTATAATACGGCCCAAAACAACTTTGCCCGGTTTGTTGATGATATCTATATTTATATCAAAATAATCATTAATAATGTTACCCGCAGCGGCAATAAAAACCGATGCCAGAACCAATAATAAAAACTGACGGGTATCATTATCAGGAATCTGCCCCTGATAGATTGAATAATAAATACAATACTGAAATAGAAATTGGGCAAGAACAATAAACATCAGGTTAGGCAAGCGTATTAATCTGAAAAAAGCCTTTACTGATGCCATTCTATATTCGTTTAAATAGTTGATGCGATTGTTTCATCCACACCCCAATCACCTCTGCATTTCATCACCTTCTCAATTACATCCCTCACGCAGCCTCGACCACCCTCTTTATTTGAAATATACTTGGCGCCACTAATTACTTCGCCCACTGCATCTGCCGGGCAAGCGCCGATACTTACAACGTCAAATGCGGGTAAGTCTGAAAGGTCATCGCCCATAAACAGAATATTTTCTTTCTTCAAATCATATTCCTGCATCAGTTTTATTACATAGCCTTTTTTATCCTTCACTTCAAAATACACATGTTTCACACCCAGATTGTTCATTCTTCTTTGAACTCCAGAGAATGAGGAACCTGTAATTATAAATATTTTATACCCTTTTTTTACAGCTAATTGCAAGGCATAGCCGTCCTTAGTATTCATTATTCGAGCCATGTCTTCATTTTGCATCACTAAGATTCCTCCATCAGTCATAACGCCATCCACGTCAAACATAAAGGTGTCTATTTTTTGAAACTTATCTAAAATATTCATAAACTGCTTTTGTCCTGCAAATGTATTGGTTAAATGGCTCACAAACGATGATATTAATCACTAAATAATGGTAAAAAGTGGATTACAAAAATACTATTTATTCATAATACTATTGCTGATGCAATTATAGACATTTAATAGTTTTGGATAATTTTTCAGCATCTCCAAATGTTTGGCAATTGTATCTTCATCTTTCCGAAAAGCGGGTCCGGTCTGCATTTGAGAAGGAGGATTTGAGTACATTCTTTCAATTGTGTTATTAATGAGCGGCAACAAATCATTGAAGTCAATATCCTCCTTTTTGCAAAAATCTTCAACCAACGAAAAAATGTGGTTGGTAAAATTATTTGCAATCACTGCTGCCACATGCAGTTTAGTCCTTTTATCAATAGGCGCTGTTTTAACCTCAGAATTGCTGATTGATCTTGCAAGTTTTTCTAAAACTGACTTTGCTTTTTCGGTAGCTGCCTCTGTGTAAACAGGCATTGGCGGAATTATTTTTTGATCTTTTCTGAGGCTTTGCAAAGGGTAAAACACGCCATAGTCTTCAGTTGCACTTTTAAGTATTTCCTTTTCTACCGAGGCGGCAGTATGCGCCACTACTTTTCCCGGCAGGTGCAAATCGCTCACTACATCGGCTATAGAGGTGTCGCTCACGGCTATTATATATACATCCGCCTCATTATTTATCAGGCTGATATAATTTGTGGAAGCGGTGTCCCACTCATAAGCCAGTTCTGATGCTGCCGAAGCATTTCGTCCAAAAACCTGAATAATTTTATGACCTACGGCCACAAATTTTCTACCAAGTACCGCTGCTACATTACCACTACCAATTATAACTATTTCCATGTGCCTTTGATATAATATTTTTTAATTTTCATTTTATTTACAATAAAACCGCTATCTAAAGAAATGCAAAGTTCCCAAAAATTACTATGGCTTTTCAAAATTTTTTTACTTTTGCGATATAAAAATGAAAATACAAAATTTTGCGGTAAGCGTTTTGAAAACGCAAATAAATTTACTGGCAGCAGTTTCCAAAAGAAGGGCCGGTAACAAAGCGTTTGATATTTTTTGCACACCATACCTTAAAAAAACATATATTCCCAATTCCTTTTTCAAATCGGCAGAAGAACTACTGCTTGACTTTGAAGGCCTGAATACAATCGGTTATCGATGGAACAAAGGCGGAGAGAAACGAATTTTAATAGCGCATGGCTTTAAATCCTGTGCAGAAAATTTTGGCCACTTCGTAAAATTATTTATTAAAAAAAATTATGAAGTAATTGCTTTTGATGCTCCTGCTCATGGCCGAAGCCAAGGGAAAATACTTACGGGCATCATTTATAAAAATTTTATTGCGACAGTTTATAATACTTATGGCCCCTTTGACAGTTTTTTGGGACACTCATTTGGCGCAATGGGTATCATTTTTTTTGCAGCAGAACTACCTGAAAATAAAGATTTGAAAATAGCCTTGGTAGCCCCGGCTTCGGATACGCTCTCTTTATCCAATATGTTTTTTAATCAGATGAAAATAAAAGATAAAGAAGTACAAAAATATTTTATAAAAAGAATTGAAACCTTGGGTAAACATCCTATTGAATGGTTTTCGATAAAAAGATGCCTTGAAACCATCAATAGCCAAGTCTTGTGGGTTCATGATAAATTTGACAGAATTACACCGGTGAAAGATGCCTACATCGTGCAGAAATTGAAACTCGATAACGTTCAATTTATTTTTACGGAAAGATTAGGGCACAGAAAAATTTACAGAGATGAAAAAGTCGTAAAAAATATTGTTGATTTTCTTTAACCTTTTAAAGCGTTTTTTAATTTGCCCCACAACCTTCAACTTACTTCTTCCTAAAAAAATATTATATTGCAAAAAACAAAACAAGAAAAATGCAAACAGATAATAAGAATACAGGTATTGCAACCAAATGCGTGCATAGCGGCGAAATTACCAATAACCAGGGTTCTCCTCATACGCCGATTTATAATTCCACTACATTCACATTCTCCACTACGAATGATTTATTGGATGTAATTGATGGCAGAAAACCCGGAAGCCTTTATACCAGGTATGGCATGAACCTTTCCATAAAGGGGTTGGAAGAAAAGATGGCTCAATTGGAACATGCAGAAGCAGCGCTTGTTTTCAGTTCGGGTATTGCAGCAGAAGCAGCCACCTTTCTGGCTTTGGGCAGGAAGGGAATTGTATGCGTGGGAGATGCTTATGGTGGCACAATCGAACTGTTAAACATTCAGTTGCGGTCATTAGGCATCCCCGTACATTTTCTACTTGAACCGGAAGAGCAACAGTTGGAGAATATTTTGCAATCAGGCATAGGATTGGTATTTTTTGAAACGCCTACCAATCCCTCGATTAAGATTTATGATATTCCCGCGATTTCAGCTTTGGCAAAAAAATATAACACACCGGTAGCCATAGACAATACGTTTGCCACTCCCATTAATCAAAATCCATTATTATTAGGAGCTGATATAGTTGTACATAGCGCCACAAAATACTTAGGCGGGCACAGCGATATAACCGCCGGTGCAGTAATGGGTAGCAAAGATCTGATTGCACAGATTGTCCCCTGGCGAAAAAATCTTGGCCAGATGCCGGCTCCGGAAACGGCTTCATTATTGTCAAGAAGCATCAAATCTTTAGTTGTGCGTGTACAATATCAAAATAATTCTGCGCTTCGTATTGCCACAACGCTTGAAAAGCATCCAAAAGTGAAGCGAGTTCTTTATCCCGGGCTGCCCTCTTTCTCAGGATATGAATTAGCAAAAAAGCAAATGAAAGGATTTGGAGGCATGATGACCATAGAAATTGATGGCGGCTATGAAGAAACCATGAAATTTGCAGACAGCCTGAAAATATTCAGAATAGCGCCCAGTTTAGGCGGAGCAGAAAGTCTGTGTACACAACCGGTTACCACCACTCATCACGGATTGCCAGAAGAAGAATTACAAATCAGAGGAATCACGCCTTCCATGATCAGGCTATCCATCGGACTCGAAGACACTGATGATTTAATTGCCGATTTGAATCAGGCATTACAAAGAATTTAAAGCTTTTAACTTCCGGGTTTTACTGAAATTGTTAATATTATCTGTTAGAAATTCAGGTAATCTAAACATTTGAAAACCGATGTTGTTATAAGGCAAAACAATAAAATATGAACGAAAACAATAAGATGAAAATAGAGGTGTGGAGTGATGTGGCTTGTCCTTTCTGTTATATCGGAAAAAGGCATTATGAATCGGCTATCAGCAAATTTGCAGATGCAAATAATATAGAATTAGAATGGAAAAGCTTTCAGCTTGACCCTACCATTCCTGAAGACCTTAATGGCAAACAAAGTGTCTCTGCTTATCTTTCTGCCTCAAAAGGAATGACATTGGATCAGGTGGCACAGATGACAGTGGGTGTGACTGAAATGGCGAAAAATGCTGGGCTATCATTGGATTTTGAAAAAGCGGTAGCTGCCAATACCTTTAATGCACATCGGATAATTCAAAAAGCCAAAACAAAAGGACTGGGAGACGCTATTGAAGAAGCTTTCTTTAAAGCTCATTTTGTGGATGGATTGGACGTAGCCGACAAGGAGGTCTTAATGTCTATTGGTGAAAAAACCGGTCTTTCAAAGGAGGAGATTAATGATGCATTGTCAAATGATGAATATGCCTATATGGTGCAGCAGGACATCATGGAGTCCAGAAATATAGGCGTAAGAGGTGTTCCATTCTTTGTATTCAATCGTAAATACGGAATTTCAGGCGCACAACCTGTAGAAGTGTTTACTAATACCATCGAGAAATCATATACCGAATGGCGAAAGGACAATGAGGTAATAACACTTGAAATAAATGAAGGCCCGGCCTGCACTACTGATGGAGTGTGTGATTAAGGTAAAATCAGATATTCATTTTAGTGAAAACCATAAAGAGTAGCTGTAAACAGACCTCTTTCCCTGCCTTTGGTAAGCAAAAACCAGTTTCCCGAATATCGAAGCACATTGGGTACTAATAGCTTACCAACTTTGGTGAGCTGTACATTCATGTGTACATCAAAATCATAAGCTCCTGTGTTATAGCTAAGATCGTAGGTGCGGCCTAATATTTCAAAGGTCCGATAGTCGAACCAGGTGGTCATATTGTCATAAACAATTTTGTTTCGCTTTCCCGAACTCAATCCGGGCTTGGCTTTTACAGAAAATCGATAAGCGTCTCTTCCATTATACACTTCATAATCAATTTCATAATCATAATACGGTGTTACCGAAGGGTCAAAAATATTACTCTTGTCGCCGATGAACGGAATTCCGGCAATCTTCTTACCCGGATTAAAAAACAGCATTTTCAACTGTTCCTTTCTTTTATCCATTCCTGATTTGTTTTTGGGGTTCAGATTATCCAACTGATTTTTTTCGCCACATACTTTTCCCTTTGTAAAAAACAAGCCTGCATACATTTCGGCGGTGTAGTAATTATAATCTCCATTTTTATCCAGCATATCACCTGTTACACGCTCGTACTCTTTCTCCATACTACGGCAACCACCCGAGTAAGTTTGGATGGTTTTGCTGTTGAGCGAAGCTGCCTCCCTACCCTTTTTATCCTTCATCACAATATTGTTCAGTGATGTGTAGCTAAGAAACCGCAGGTTTTTAAATGCCTGATAAAAGGTTTTATCCTTTTTTACACGATCAATAAAATCAGGTACATTAAGGTCATTGCGTACGACTACCTCTGAAAGAGTGACCATTCTTGCCAATGCTTCATTCTCAAGAGAGTCTTCATTAATCTGACCAAATGCAATTTGACTCAAAAAGAGGCAAATGAGTAAATATTTTACCTGTATTTTCATTTCAGAGTCTAAGGAAAGTCAAGCACAATCAACTAAAAATCATTTTGTAATCTACTTTTACCTTTCCTTTTTGGATATCATTCAGTTTGCTTTTCAAAAGTTTTCTTTTCAAAGGCGGCAGATGGTCTATGAATAATTTACCTTCAATATGGTCGTATTCGTGTAGAATTACCCTTGCCGAGATACCCGAAAAAGTATCTTCATGCCAGTCAAAGTTTTCATCCTGATATTCAATAGTCACGGTTTCTTCCCTTTTAATATCCTCTCTTATTTTGGGAATACTGAGACAGCCTTCATTATACACCCAGGGCTCGCCACCCAATTCTTTTACAAATGCATTAACAAAAACTTTCTTTATTCCATCATCATCGGGATAGTCTTCTTCTTTTTCCTGCTCATCCATATTTTCAAAAATCTGCAAAGTGTCCACCACAAACAGCCGGATGGATTTGTTCACCTGTGGCGCTGCCAGACCCACACCATTACTGTTGTACATAGTTTCCCACATATTGGATATCAATTCCTTAAGTCCCGGATAATCTGCATCTATTTCATCTGTTGCGCGACGCAGCACCGGAAGTCCATAAGCTACAATAGGTAAAATCATAGTTGCAAAATTACTTATGAAAAATGAATTATGCTAATATGAATGTATCTGCATTATTAAAACTTTTGCAAATATTCCTGAAGCATAATGGTAGCGGCTATTTCGTCCACTAATGCTTTATTACGTCGCTGCATTTTTTTTAGCCCCATTTGCAGCATGGCATCTTTGGCCATTTTGGAAGTATAACGCTCGTCAACTGTCTCAATGGGAATATTAGGGAAATAATTTTTCAGTTCCTTAATTATTTTTTTTACCAAAGGAGTCGCATGGGTATCGCTTTCATCCCAGTTTTTTGGTTCTCCAATAAGTATTTTTTCCACTTCTTCTTTAGAAAAATAATCCTTCAGAAAAGGAATCAGCTTATCCGATTGGATAGTAGTGAGGCCTGTAGCAATAATCTTCAACGGGTCGGTAACGGCAATGCCGGTACGCTTCAGGCCATAATCTATACAAATAATACGTGGCATCACTGTAAATTAATAGCTCGCAATTTAACGATTATTAATTTGTACTTTAGAAATCAAAAAGGCCCTTCTTTTTACTACCTTGTTTAAATAATACAACCATTACCTCCTCTACCGTAATCAGACAACCATACCTGACTTTTTCCATCCAGGGTTTAATCTTATCAATAAATTGTTCAATTTTAGCTGTATCATCAATAATTTCAATTACCACCGGCAGTTTTTCGGTAAGCTCCCAAAACTTTGTAGAATGTATTTTGCTGCCGGAACCGAAACCCATCATTCCTTTATGAACGGTAGCTCCGGCCAGTCCACTCCTTCTGGCTGCAAAAACAATCACTTCGTACAGCAGATTGTTACGAAACTTATCTGTATTGCTTACATAAATGCGAAGTGCCGTTGCCCTGCTATTGTTTTCCATTTCAAAATAGTTTAATCAATAAATTGCCTAACCAAACAGCCATGATACCCAGAAAAACACTCAGCGATGCATACAAGGCCATATACATAAAGTTCCCGTCTTTCAGTAATGAATAGTTTTCTCCGGCAAAAGTTGAAAAGGTAGTAAAACCGCCACAAAAACCCACCGTCAAAAACATGCGCCATTCGGGGCTGAGGAGCTGGTCTTTTTCAAAAAGGCCATATAAAATGCCGATAATAAAGCAACCAATAATATTTACGACGAATGTGCCATAAGGGAAAGATGAAATAACCTGGTTCTGCACAAAACGAGATAAAAGGAAACGCGAAATGCCCCCCAAAAAACTACCGGTCCCTATTGCCAAAAGTACTTTTAACATAATGAAGGATAAAAATAAAGAAAAAATGTGCGGGAATAATAAGCGATATGATTTAAATAATTTTGAAATATTATGTGGGTTTTTAAATTTTTAATCAAAAGATTTTAGCCTTACCCACCTACTAATATCAATTAACGACAATCCATTTATTCACAGTATTATATTTTCCTTCTAATACAATTTTATACACCTTCCCCGCCTGCGGTAAAAAATCTGCTCCGAATTTGCCGCCTTTTATTGGCGCCTCCCCCAATTTTACCAAAGCATCTGGAGTTCCGGTAAGTTGAAAATTATTGGTTTGTGCAATAGAAATTTTCACAACTCCTTCACTATCATAAGCATCCCAGCCTATTTGTAATTTTTTGGAAGAAGTCAACAACACATAAGGATTGGCAAGAGATATTTTTCCGATAAGCGAAACCCCGTCCACCTCTACCCTGCTCTGTGGCGGTATTGGCAGCGCCAGAAACTCCATTATGGAAGGCGTAATATCCACAATACCCGGATTGCCTGCATAAAAATAATTATTGAGTCCTTTTGCATTGGTTACAATCCATGTTCCCCGCTCTCTGGCTGTTTGCCCGCCATGTCCTTTGCCGCTGATGGGGTCTCTGCCATGGTCGGTGGTAACAAAAATGACCCATTCTTCATGATGCTTTTTCTGCCTTTTCAGGATAGCTTCATAAATCTTTCCAATTTGTTTATCTGCTTGCAAAACTGCTTCATCAAACTTTTTGCTATCGCCATAATGATGCCCTGCATCATCGGTGTATTGCAAATAAACCCATGTGAGGTCGGGTGCATTTTTTGTTACACATTTTGCGGCTTCTAATGCTACCCAGTCATCAATTTTTTGGATATATTTGCTTTCCTTATCATGCGGAAAATTTACAGTATCTAACTCAAGCCCGTCAAATTTATAATCGAGTAATAAATTCCCGGTTTCGGGTTTTCCTTCGCCAATGAGTTTGGTGCGATTATCCTGCCAGGTGGAAAAAACTGTTAATTTTTTTTCGGGTGCTACATCCTTTATCATTCTGAAAATGGTGTGGTAATTGTAGTTAGGATTTTCTATTCCATTGCCCCATACATTATGCTTATTCACCCAGGTAGCCGTCAGCAAACTATTGTAGCCCACTGCACTGATAGTGGGCGTTTCGGAATAGCCGTTTTTTTCTCCTCCTACATGAGCGCGCGTATAGCCGCCAGCTTTTGATATTTTAGTCAGGTTTTCAGGTTTTACCCTTTCTATTAAGTCTGCCGGAATACCATCTACAATAATAAAAAGCGCTTTTTTTGTTATTGTATTTTGTGCTTCAATAGCGATAGAAGCAAATAGCAATAATGCGGCAATAAAAAATCTTGAAGTCATAGCTAAATTTATTTGAACCTGTTTATACCAATATCCACTATTTATGTCTGCCTGCCATCTTTAAAAATCTCCTTGTGAGGAAAACACAGGCAACGCCAAGCCCTATGATTAGACCTAACCAGATTCCGTTGGCGCCCATCCCCATTGGAAAAGCTAAAACATAACCAATCGGGATACCCAATACCCAGTAGGCAATGGCAATATATACTGTGGGAACATTTACATCTTTAATGCCTCTCAGCAATCCCGAACTAGTAGCTTGCAAGGCATCAGGAATCTGAAAAACAGCTGCCAGAAAAATCAATGCTGCCGATATGGATACCACCTCCCTATCCTGATTGAATATTTGGGGTAAGTGCCCCTTAAAAACAATTAAAAAAACACATGTAAGGCAGCCGTAAATTAATGCTAAGGCCATCGTTGATTTTCCTATTACTCTTATTTTGGGCCAGGCTGCCGCCCCAAATGCATGACTTACCCTTATAGAACCTGCCTGCGATAACCCCAATGAAACCATAAACGTGAATGAAGCAATGCTCAATGCTATCTGGTGTGCCGCCTGCGCCTTGGCGCCAATGGTGCCAATGATTATTCCCGAAATGGCAAAAGCGCCGGCTTCCATGCCAATTTGCAAACTGCTGGGGATACCTATTTTCAGGAGTTGAACAAGTGTTTGCCTTCGTATCTTCCACTGATTTTGTGCTACTGCCACATATTTGCTAAAAATACGATGATTGAGCACCACATAGCCTAGCGCCAGAAATATCAGTGTTCTGGTTATTAGGGTGGCATAGCCTGCGCCCACTAATTCTAATCGGGGAAAACCCCAATTACCATAAATCAACAACCAGTTTAGGAATACGTTTATGGGTATAGCCGACATTGAAAGCGCCATAGCGGTTTTGGTATATTGCAATCCGTCGGCAAATTGCTTGAGCGCCATAAACAATACCATCGGAATAATGGAGATGCTCATAGTGGTCATAAAAGGTTCTGCAAGCCTTGCCACTTCAGGGTCTTGTCCTAAATGAGTAAGTATGCCTTTACCAAAAATTAATGCGACCGAAATAATTACGGCAGTTATCAGGCACAACCAAAATCCATTAAAAAAATAATGCGAAACCAACTGTTTGTCATACTGACCGTGTGCCAAAGAAACCATTTGTGCTACTGAAATGGTAATTCCTATTCCCAAAATAAAAGGGATATTAATCACATTGAGCACTAATGATGCCGCAGCCAGTTCTTTATAGCCCACAAAACCAATCATTGCAGTAGCTATCAGATGAAGAGAAATTTGAGCCAACTCTCCTAAAATAACCGGATAGGCCAGTTTTAAAGTACTCTTTGCTTCCGTTTTATAATGCATGGCTGCAAATTTAAAAGAACAAAAAATAGTAAATTGTTTTATTTTTATAGCCGTGAATGATTTGGATATAATTAAGCGCAAACAATTAATACAGCATAAAACATTGGCAACCGGCCTGTTTCTTTTGATGCTTTGCACTTACATTGTTTGCGTTTATCTCATAAAATACTATTCTTTTGCATGGATTGGTTTTGTAAAGGCTTTCTCGGAAGCAGCAATGGTGGGCGCTTTGGCCGATTGGTTTGCTGTTACCGCATTGTTTCATCATCCAATGGGCATACCTATTCCTCACACCAATCTGATTGTGAACCGCAAGAAAAGTATTGGGGATAATCTGGGAGGTTTTGTGGTTGAAAATTTTTTAAATCCTACTACCATCCGCCCCTACATACAACGACTTCAACTCAGTTCATTTATTGCAGGATGGTTGAACAATAAAAAAAACTTAGAACTTACTACCAACGAAATTCTCTGGCTGCTGAAGGATATTATTGAAAAAACAGATGAACAGGTGGTAGTAAAGTTTATCACTGCCAAGTCAAAAGATATTTTAAACAATATCCATCTCAATGAAATACTTGCAGGCGGTATTCAGCAGGTTGTACAGCGTGGAGATCATGAACGAATTTTGGATTATATCATTGACAAGGTCAGAAATTATATAACCAACAACGAAGAACAGGTACGCGATAGGGTAAAAGAAGAAAGTTATCTGCTTATTCCGGAGTTTGTTGATAATCTGATTGCCTCCAAACTGGTCAAGGGGGCTACAAAATACCTGACAGAAATAGAGAAAAATCCAAACCATCAGGTTAGAAAAGATATTTCATCTCAACTGAATAGTTTTGTTAAAGAAATAAGAACCAGCCCAAAATGGGAAGATGAACTACAGGAAATAAAAAACAACCTGCTTACCAAAGACCGCATCCAATCCTATGCTGCAGCAGCCTGGAAGTCATTGCAGGAAAGTGTTTTAATTGATTTGTCTGCCGAAAAATCTGTCGTAAAATTGTATATAAAAAAAATGGTTGCAGAAATAGCTACCGGCCTGAAACAGGATGAAATAATGCAAAACAAAATTGACGGTTGGATCAGATTTAATTTGTACAGGCTTATATTGCACAATACCCAAAAAATGGGCGAACTCATCAGCAATACGGTGGGCGACTGGGAGGGCAGAGAACTAAGTAACAAATTGGAATTAGAAGTGGGAAAAGACCTCCAATACATTCGCATCAATGGCACACTCGTTGGCGGCTTAGTGGGATTATTGATTTATGTGCTTACAAAACTTATTTAAATGTATATCGAAATATTAATCAAGGATTTATCTGAAGCAGACAAAGAAATTTTGATTGCCAATCTGTCAGAACTGGCCGAAGGATTTGAGGAAACTGAAAATACCTTTAAAATTTATATAAAGCAGGAAAAATTTGATACTACAGAAATAAAAGTTCTGAGCGAAAAATTGCAATTTAGTTATCAAATAGCCTCAATTCCTAATCAAAACTGGAATCAATTATGGGAATCCAACTTTGACCCTGTAATTGTTAACGATTTTGTGGCTGTAAGAGCAGATTTTCACCAATCTGAAAAAAATGTGGAACACGAAATTGTCATCACGCCCAAGATGAGTTTTGGTACCGGGCATCATGCCACCACTTTTTTGATGATGCAGCAGATGCGAAAAATTGATTTTACAGGGAAATCGGTTTTCGACTTTGGAACCGGAACAGGTATTTTGGCGATTTTAGCTTATAAATTAGGCGCTTCAAGAATTTTGGCCACAGATATTGATGAATGGAGCATTAATAACGCTCAGGAAAATTTTGAAAGAAACGCAATATCGCAAATCGTTTTAAAGCAATCAGATTCAGCTATACAAAATGAAACCTTTGATATCATTTTGGCCAATATCAACCGAAATATACTTATTGAAACTATTCCTGATTTGGCAAAACAATTACAGAAAGGAGGCGTTTTGCTCCTGAGCGGCTTACTTGCAGTTGATGAACCTGATATATTATCTGTTTGCGATAATAACGCTCTCGTTCTGAAAGAAAGCGTACAAAAAGAAAAATGGATTTGTTTGTATTTCAATAAGTTGTGATTTTATTTGACCTGAATCAATTTTTGATAAAAAAATAACTTAGCTTTGCAATTCATTAGGTTTACTATAAGACAACATTAATACATGCAGGAAATATTACTAGTATTAATTGCATATTGCTTGGGAAGTATTCCTTCAGCAGTATGGGTAAGCAAAATTTTCTTTGATATTGATATCAGAGATTATGGCAGTGGAAATGCCGGCGCTACTAATACCTTCAGGGTTTTAGGACCCAAATGGGGTACAATCGTAATGGTGCTTGATGTGCTGAAAGGATTTCTTGCAGTAAAACTTGCCCTTTTTGCCCCACAATACTTCAATAGTGAAATTCAGTTTCTGAATATGCAACTTATTTTGGGGATAGCAGCCGTTACCGGTCATATATTCCCCATCTGGGCCAATTTCAGAGGTGGAAAAGGGGTGGCCACTCTGTTGGGATTGGTAATTGCCATTTCGCCATGGTCGGCGCTTGCTTGTTCCATCATTTTTCTGCTTGTTCTGTTTCTTACACGGTTTGTATCATTAAGCTCAATACTTGCCAGTATAGCTTTCCCGCTCTTTATATTGGAGGTTTTTGATGTGGACAACAACTACTATCGGTTGTTTGCAGTGGCAGTAGCCGTTTTGGTGATTCTCACGCATCAGAAAAATATAGGAAGGCTCATCAAGGGCGATGAGAACAAAGTGCCGATTTTTAAAAATAGGAGCAGACGCAAGCAACCAAATAAATAATTCTTCATCTTTTTTATAATTGATATAACTTTAATATGTATTTTTTTAAATCAAGTTAACAATTAAGTAATATTCAAAACCTTTTTACAATGATTAGAAGAATCCTTCCCTTGTTTTTGATAGCAGCATTTGTAATTGCCTGTACTACTAATAAAATTACCGGACGCAGCCAGTTTACCCTGCTTCCGGAAGCCGAGCTGCAACAGATGGCAGTAGCAGAATATCAATCTTTTTTAACTTCCAACAAAGTGGTGGCCAGTAATACCAGCAAAGATGCCGAAATGGTAAATCGTGTGGGTCAGAGAATTGTGGGCGCCATCAATAATTATTATACCCAAAACAATATGAAAGAAGATTTGCAGGGGTATAACTGGGAAACAAGACTCGTACAAAGTGATCAGGCGAATGCATGGTGTATGCCGGGCGGAAAAATTGTGATATATACCGGCCTGCTCCCCATATCTCAAAACGAGGCTGCTTTGGCCAATGTAATGGGGCACGAAGTGAGCCACGCATTATTCAGCCATACTAATGAGAGGATGAGTCAATCTATTGCAGCCGAGTACGGAACAAGTATTTTGGATGCTTTTTTGGCAAATAAAAGCTCAAATACTATGCGCCAGATTTTTGGCACTGCGGTTGGTTTGGGTTCTCAATTAGGTATTCTGGCTTTCTCTCGCAAGCAAGAACTTGAAGCAGACAGATACGGAATGATTTGGGCTGCAATGGCAGGCTACAACCCACAGGAGGCGGTTGCGCTTTGGCAAAGGATGGAGAAATTGGCAGGCGGGGGCGCTCCTCCCGAGTTTCTGAGCACGCACCCTGGTCCCGAAAGAAGGATTGAACAACTTCAAAAATATATGCCCGAAGCAATGAAGTTCTACCAGCCAATGGGTAAATAATATTTATATTTATTATATGTAATGCTCTTAAAATCACAGTTTAAGAGCTTTTTTGTTAAAATTGATTTATAAATGCTCTATTTGTCTTAACTTTGCAGGAAATTTCAGGCATTTTTTGCCCGAGAGTATTTTGTTGATTATTTAAAATTAATTAGTTCTTACTATGATTCAGACAGTGTTCGAAAAACTTCAGTATGCAGACGAAAAGAATCTTTTAATTCAGGGGCTCCCCTCTTCAATCGAAAAGCAATTTAACAAAATATCATTTGCCAAAAACATGACCCCCTTGCTAAAATCAAGGAAGCTGGACTTTGCATTAGTGTTTGCAGTAAACGAAAATCAGTTAAACAACATTCTGAAGGATGTAATGCCATCTTTAAAAGAGAATACAAAGTTTTGGGTGGCACATCCTAAACCAACCTCAAAGATTGTAACTGACCTGCACCGCGACCGGAGTTGGATGAAACTTACAGATAATGGGTATAAATGTATTCACAAAGTAGAATTGGACCATGTGTGGACAGCCACCCGATTTGAAAGACAGATAAATGGCAAAGTAGTAGATGCCGTAAACACAAAGAATAAGAAGGTGCAAGTAGCCTAATTTTATTAAAGTATTAGATCATTAACCCGGACTTTGTTCCGGGTTTTTTAGTT
>JAMLGU010000009.1 GCA_023957575.1 Chitinophagaceae bacterium
CGGGTTTTGCGTAATAGCCCTATCAAGTGTCGTGGTTAATTTTAAGCTTCTACTAAGGGCTACTACGCAAAGCTCCCGGACGTTGGCGGTCAAACAACCAGACAAAACTATATGGGATACTGTGAATTTTCACCTTGGGGAAACAAATCTGTAACTGTCGAATTCGACTGTGACAACTGTGGTCATAGAGTTATAAGCGAAGAAATAGGCATTCCGACACCTAACTATATGGCAGAAAAAGCAAGCGACTCTCATAATGAAAATGACGGGTATGCTGTTTGCGAAGAATGCGATAAGAATTTTGATGTACATGTGTATGCAGGTTATGCAGACGGTTACGTTGATGTTGACGATGTGGATGACGAAACTATTGTCGTGAACGAAATTACAGATGAAAGAGAGTTGGATTATTACATTGAGGAACAAATTGATGCAATAATAGGTAGCTTAAACTTCATTGACATTTTCAATAAAGACATATCGAACCTAAAACAATTGAATGATATAGACTTAGACAATCCAGACTTGCAAGAAACTCTTAGACGACAAATATATTCCGGAGCAATTACATGTCTTGAAGATTATCTGTCCACCACTATTATTCAAGAGGTCTTGAACAAAGAAGAATGTTTCAAAAATTTTGTAAAAACATACCACGGAATAAAAAATAGGAAATTTGACTTAAGCGAAATCTATGACAAGTTTGACAAGCTAAGAGATATTGTAAAAATAGAACTTGTAGAAGTAATTTATCACGACTTGCCTAAGGTAAAAGGAATGTATCAAGATACTTTTCAAATTGAATTCCCTGAGATAGGAGACCTAATGAAAGTAATAAAGACACGACACGATATGGTTCATAGAAACGGAAAAAATAAAGAGGGAGAAAAAATTGAACTAACGAAAGAATTGGCTTCTGATGTCATTGACAAAGTAGAGAAATTTGTTCAAGATATAGAGAGCAAATTAACGAACCGCTAACATTAAGCGGATTGAAAAAAGCCCCCAATAATCGAGCTTTAAAATATACTAAGAAAGCCCCGATCTTAAACGACCGGGGCTTTTTGCAATCCGGTGTTCAACAGCCAGTTTTGCGTCAAGCGAGGTAACATTTTCCGTTTGAAAACTTTGTTGTAAATTTACGCTTTATCGCTCGCACGGAATTTTCGGTTGAAAATCCCGCCCGAACGCAAAGCTGGTCAAACGTTATAGGCAACCCCTAAACGCCACCGCACATTCAAGCATATTTGGTTTTCCAACCGCACAAATCCAACACTCAAAAACCAAAAGAGCTTGAATTTTTCCAACGCATCGAAGAAATTACAAGTTTTTAAAAACTTTTAAGGACATATTTTGTCCTTAATTCAAAAAACATTATTATCTTTGGACAAACATTGTCCTTGAAAGATGAGTAAAACAATCGCAACATTTGGTGAACAAATTCGCTTACTTCGTGAAGAAGCTTCACTTTCGCTTCGTGAAGTAGCCGAAGAAATAGGTATTGACACTTCTTTGCTTGGTAAAATTGAACGCAACGACAGACAACCAACCAAAGAACAAATCAAACTGATTGCAAAGTTTTTTAAATTGGACGAAAAGGAGTTGCTGAAAGAATTTATAAGCGACCAAATTGCTTACAAAATTTTGGAAGAAGAAGCCGACTTGGACACGTTGAAGGTCGCTGAAATGAAAATAGAATATTTAAAATCGAAGAAATGAATTATTACGAGCAAATAAGAGAATTAATTAAAAATGTTCCAACAAGTTTGGTGGACTTTTCTTTGCCACGAGATTTGGCAAGAACACCAACACAAGCATCATCAAACTTTATCACAAATAAAGAACAAGGCGATTGGGCTGAAAATTTTGTTACAAGAGCAATTAACGAAACCTCTACAAATTTTGTTGCCGTAAAATATGGGAAGTCAGACGATTTAATTGCAGGAGATGAGGGCTTTGACGACTTTTATCAAGAATTTCAAACCGAATTAGACACAATCGGTAAAAGACCCGACTTATTGATTTTCAAAAAATCTGATTTTGATACAAATTTAGGCTACGACATTAGCCAAATTCCACATAACACGATTACAGAATACGTTAAAAAAGCTGTTGCAGGAATTGAAGTTCGTTCAAGTGCTTTTCTCATTGACCGTTACGAAGAATCAATGCAAATTCGCACGGTTAAGTTTTCGCAACTTGCCTTACAAACAAGAGATAAAATTCTTGCAGAATATGCAGATTTATTAGAGCAACCAAACCGAAGTAAATACATTCCTGTTTTACAATCAATCATAGCCGAAACATTAAGCGTTACTGATTTCAAAGTACCAGGTTGGAGTTCGTCTGAAAGATTGGTTGAATTGAACAACCTTTTCAAAGAACTCAAAAAATCAATCAAAGAAATTCAGAAACGTGATTTTCTTTCAATCACACCAAAAGTTGAGGACATTAAAGTAGTTTACAAATGGATTGAAACTTTCAATGTTCCGCATTTCTATTTTCAAGTTTTCTTTGATAAGGTTTACGGAATTTCTTTTGAGCAAATTCTGCAAATCATTTCCGACCCCGACAAAGAGGGTGTAATTTTTTCGGTTGAAGCCGACACTAAAAATCAAAATAAGACTACAATCAAAATCAATTCTAAAAGCGGAGTTCAAATTGCTTATAAAGTTGACGAACCCGAACACAAAAGCGTTCGCAAAGAAATGAGCAGAGGACGATTGCTGTTTTATGTCACATTTGAAGGCGGAACAGCTTATTTGGACGTAAATAATTTGCGTGAAATTTTAGGAATACAACAAAACGTTTTTTAATGCTAACGACCAAAATTGAAATAATCGGCAATGAACCTGAAAAGACTTATGCTCAAACGGTTTCGTTAGAGCATCGTAAAAAATATGCTCAATTTTTTACGCCTTTTATTGTTGCCGAATTTATGTCAAAATGGATTTTGGGAAACGAGCAACTGCAAACGGTTTTAGACCCTGCCTTTGGTTTGGGAATTTTTGCAAGAGCAATCCGACAGAAAAACACCCATTGTTTTATCAAAGGTTTTGAAATTGACGAAACCATTTTTCAAGAAGCAAGTGCCATTTTTGAACAAGAGCAAAACACATCTGTTTTCTTAAAAGATTATATGTTTAACGATTGGGGCAATCGTTATGACGGCATTATTTGCAATCCGCCTTACTTTAAATTTCACGACTACGACAATAAAACCATTCTGAAAGAAATTGAAGAAAATTTAGGTTTGAAGCTAAATGGTTTTACCAATCTTTACACGTTGTTTTTATTGAAATCGGCATACCAACTGAATAAAAATGGGCGTTCCGCTTATATTATTCCTTCGGAATTTTTAAATTCTGATTACGGAAAACTGGTAAAATTGTATTTGATTGAAAATAAATTATTGCGTTACATCATTGTTTTTGATTTTGAAGAAAATGTTTTTGATGATGCTTTAACAACCGCTTCTATCCTATTGTTTGCAAACGACAACGAAAAATCGGAAGTTGAATTTATCAATGTAAAATCATTTGACGAATTACAATCTTTACAATCAAAAATTCAAACTTATCCGAAAAGCAAAGTAGAAAAATCGTTTTCATTTTCCGAACTTAATCCCGAAATAAAATGGCGAGCGTATTACCAAAAACAAAACGCAACACGGTTTAAAAATCTTGTTCCGTTTTCAACTTATGGTAAAGTTGTGCGTGGTATTGCTACAGGTGCAAATGGATATTTTACGTTTAATCAATCCAAAGCAAAAGAATATAGCATTGATGAAAAATTTTTGCTGCCTTGTATTACAAAGGCGGTTGATGTAAACGGAGCGTTTTTTACAAAAGAAAATTTCGAGACATTAAAAAAGTTGGATAAGAATATTTTCTTGTTCAATGCCTGCCTACCCAACAGGCAAGCAACTGAACAAAAAGGAGCGTTGTCAAAATACATTTTGAAAGGCGAAAAAGAAGGTGTCAATAAAAAGTATTTAACCGCAAGCCGCAACCCTTGGTATTCTTTGGAAAAACGACCACCATCGCCCATTTGGGTTTCGGTTTTTAATCGTAATGGCTTACGTTTTATTCGCAACGAAGCAAATATCAGCAACCTTACAACTTTTCATTGTATATACTTAAATCTGTTTTCCGAACCGAAAGTTGATTTACTCTTTGCTTATCTCTTAACAGATATTTCCAAAGAGATTTTCAATGACAATCGCAGAGAATACGGAAACGGATTGCACAAATTTGAACCGAATGACATCAACAAAGCCTTAATGGCTGACCTTGATAAAATCAGTAAGAAAGATGAAGAACAAATTTTGAATTTGTATTATGAGTATAGGAAATCTGAGTTGTCGGGAAACGCAAATATAGATTTATTGGAGAAAATAAATAATATATTTTTAATGAATTTTTTAATCTAAATGGATACAGACGACTTATCAATTCCAACATACAGAGGAATTATTATAGAAGCCGAAAATTACAATCACGATTTGACTTTGCAGTTTGGCGTTTTAGCATCCTACTGCAAAGACGATGATGATTATTTGAATCAAGCGGAAGCAATGATAAAGGAATGGCTTGAAAATGAAGATTTTGATGCAGTTGCCGATGATATATTCTTTGGAGAATATGTCGATTTAGAAAGTTTAAAAACTACATTAGAAAAGCTACTCTCAAATATTGCACAAATCAGAAAAACACCAATGAATGAAAGAGAGTATGAAGAATGGTAAAATCAGAAAATGAATGAACAATTATTTCAGCAAATACAACTTTTCAAATCTGTATTCAAAGGCAGAGAAGATGTGTTTGCTGTTCGGTGGGAAAAATCCGGAAAATCGGGCTATATGCCTGCCTATCATTACGACCCGTATCATTATCGGACACACAAAATGAATGGTGGATCTTTTGCCAACTATCCACACAAAACCTATTTGCCACTAACCGAAAACGAAATTGAAAGGCATTTAAACGGTATTCAACAAATAGGTGTTTATCCTTTATTACAAGACAATACATCGTGGTTCTTAGTAGCTGATTTTGACAAGGAAAATTGGCAAAGAGAAGCAACCACTTTTCTCAATGCTTGTAAAGAAAATCAAATTCCTGCTTATCTGGAACGTTCTCGTTCGGGAAATGGCGGACACGTTTGGATATTCTTTGAACAACCTTATCCTGCAATCAGAAGCAGAAAGATTTTTATCTCTATTCTTGAACAATCAGGAACATTTTCAATGTTTGATAAAAGTTCAAGTTTTGACCGTCTGTTTCCCAATCAGGATTTTCTTTCGGGAAAAGGATTTGGAAATTTAATAGCATTGCCTTTTTTCAAACCGACATTCGAAAAAGGGAATAGTTGCTATATCAATCCCGATACTTTTGAACCTTTTGCCGACCAATGGCATTTCCTCAAAGAAATTAAACGAATTTCTAATAATGAATTAGATAAATTGTTTCAACAATTTTCAAACTCAACAGAGTTGAAAACGCAAAAAGTAAGTTCAGGAAAATTAGAAATTGATTTAAGCAATCAAGTTAAAATTAGTAGAAACGGTTTTACCACACCATTGATAAATTTTCTTAAAGAAGAGCTGAATTTTTATAATTCCGAATTTATCATCAAAAAGAAATCGGGCAGAAATACTTTTGGAACTGAGCATTATTTCAAGTTTGTTGAAGAAACAGAAAACGATGTTATTGTTCCAAGAGGTTTTATTGGGAAACTCCTTCGTTTTTGCAAAGAAGCACAAATTGATTTTCAGTTTTCCGATAAAAGAAAACTGAAACAAACCATTACTTTTTCATTCAATGCTCAACTTAGGGAACATCAAGAAGAAGCAATAGAAGCCACTACCAAAAAGGACTTTGGAGTAATTGTAGCACCGACAGGTTCAGGTAAAACTGTTATCGGATTAAAAATAATTACCATTAAAAAACAACCGGCTCTTATCATTGTTCATCGAAAACAATTATTGGAACAATGGATTGAACGCATTGAAGCATTTATCGGTATTCCTAAAAAAGAAATTGGTATTATCGGACAAGGCAAAGCGAAAATCGGAAAGCAAATTTCAGTTGCAACAATTCAAACCTTACCAAAGAAATTAGATGAAAGTAAAAATACTTTCGGAATAATTATAGTTGATGAATGCCATCATATTCCGGCTGAAACATTTCGTAATACGATTGAGCAATTGAATACATTTTATCTCTACGGATTGACGGCAACACCTTTCAGAAAATACAATGACGGTAAACTTATTTTCACTCATTTAGGCGAAATTATTGCCAACATTCAAGCAACTGAAATTGAAAATTACAAGCAAGCCAAAATCATTATCAGAAATACAGAATTAGAGGTTCCCTACAATTCAAAGATGGATAGTTTTGAAACCTTGTCAAAAATTTTGGTTCACGACACGAACAGAAACAAACAAATATTAAACGATGTTCAATTGGAATTAAATCAAGGCAAAAAAGTTGTCATCATTACCGAAAGAAAAGAACACATTGATACGCTGAATTTATTCCTAAAGCAATCGTATGAAACCATTACTTTGAGCGGAGATGATACGGACAGTAATAAAAAGACAAAGTGGAAAACCTTGAAAGACGGCAGTTTTCAGGTTTTGATAACCACTGGACAGTATTTTGGAAAGGGAACGGATTTGCACAATATCAACACTTTATTTTTGGTATATCCGTTTTCATTTCATGGCAAGTTAATTCAATACATCGGCAGAGTTCAACGTTCAGAAATCAATCCGACAATTTATGATTATCGAGACATCAAAATTGATTATCTCAATAAACTTTTCCTGAAACGAAACACCTACTATCGAAAAATTGATAGACAAGCAACTTTATTTGATGAACCGAAAGAGGAAATTATTGTTTCAAAAAACGAGACTATTCTGATAGAAAAACAAATTAAAATTCCGATTGCAGATTTAGAATTTCGTTACGGAAATGTAGCATTTCTTTATACTGATAAAGAGACAAACACAACACTTGAATTTGAAATTGAGAACACTGAACTACGACCAGAATTTGAAGTTTTAAAACATTACTTTATAAAAGTTTTGAAGTCAAAAACAATTTCGGTAGAACTATTTGCTGAGTTTGAAGACGGAAAAGTTGTTTCACAATTAGCCACTTCGCAAGATGTAGAACGCATAAACAAAGAAATTGTCGAAAGCGTTAAGTTTCAATTTCTCAACAAGGGGTTAATTGGACAAACACCAATAACTAAACAGAACATTATTACATCTGAAGAATTGCAAAACAACCAAAATATCTATCCTAACGCTGAAAGCATAATGACAGATTTGCTTAAAAATAAAAATTACAAACACTCACAACATATCCAATTTTTGGCAGACAATCACAAAAGCAACACAATGAAAATTCGTTTTGTATTGCAACCTTTCTCTTTCGTTTTTCTGCTTTCAGGCGAGCAACAATATCATATTGTTTTGGAAACATTAGACACAGAAGAAGCCACTTATATTTGGCATACATCAAAAGACCGACAAACGTTAATTGAAACTGTAAAACATATAGACCAACAATTAAACATTATCAGAGATAAAGGACGAGAAACATTTTTAAAGACCAACCCTGAAAACTTTAACCGAATTATGCACGATTATTCAGACGAAAATAACGGATTATACTTTGGAAAAATTTATTGGAAGAACAACTGACACAACCCAACGCTTTTGATAGCAAATTTTCATTTTTCCAATCGCACAAAACCCAACAAAAATGCAAAAGAGCTACCAAGCCAATGCTAAACCAAGGGCCAACAAACGGAACGAAAATAAAGGGGTATGCCTATAACATTAAGCGGATTGAAAAAAGCCCCCAATAATCGAGCTTTAAAATATACTAAGTAAGCCCCGATCTTAAACGACCGGGGCTTTTTGCAATCCGGTGTTCAACATCGGTTTTGCAAGAGAGCGGGCGAAGTTCTTCGGTTGAAAAATTTGTGCTATATTTGAACTTCGGTTCTTCGATTGGAGTTTTGTGCTAAAAATCCGCCACAAACGCCAAGCTGCCAAAACGTTATAGGCAACCCCACGAACGACCGTGGTAACATCATCGGACTGACAAAAAACAAACAGACCAAGCCGACCCACCACCCCACAGACTAAAAACTTTCGTAAAAATTTGCACAAGTCAAAAAACATCTGTTGCCTTAATAATAATTCAAATAAAAAAGAGTTGCCTCCAATTAATATTAGACAACTCCTTTTTAAAAATAATACAAACCAGGTTTTATACCAGATTATTTGCCACTAAATACTCCGCAATTTGCACGGCATTGGTTGCAGCCCCTTTTCGTAAATTATCGCTTACTATCCACATATTCAGGGTTTTAGGTTGCGTTTCGTCTCGGCGAAGACGGCCAACAAAAACTTCATCTTTTTCGTGGGCATCTTTTGGCATGGGATATTGGGCATTGGCAGTATCATCTACCACCACTATTCCCTGCGAAGCTTCCAATAAATTTTTAACATCGGACAAATCATATTCATTTTCAAATTCCACATTCACCGATTCGCTATGGCCGCCCATAACCGGAATACGCACTGTGGTGGCAGTAACCTTAATGCTGTCATCCCTTAGAATTTTATTCGTTTCCTTCACCATTTTCATTTCTTCTTTTGTGTAGCCGTTATCGGTAAATACATCAATTTGAGGAATTACATTCAGGTCAATTGGATATTTGTATGCCATTGGGTATTCTGCAACGCTGCCGGAGGCGGTTTTTGCACGTTCTCCCATCAACTGATCCACCGCCTTTTTACCGGTACCGGTTACACTCTGATAGGTAGAAACCACCACTCTTTTTATTTTATAGGCTTTGTGCAGGGGGTTTAAAGCAACGACCATTTGTATAGTGGAGCAATTCGGATTAGCAATAATTTTATCATTGATAGTTAAAATATCTGCGTTAATTTCAGGAACTACCAGCGGTTTTGTGGGATCCATACGCCATGCAGAGGAGTTATCTACCACAGTAATGCCGGCGGCGGCAAACTTAGGAGCCCATTCGGTGGAGGTGCCACCACCTGCAGAAAAAATAGCGATTGCAGGTTTTGCATCAATGGCATCCTGCATACCAATTACTTTGTATTTATTTCCCTTAAACTCTACTTCCTTACCCACACTCTTTTCTGAAGCAACGGGTAACAATTCGGTTACCGGAAAATTTCTCTCCGCTAAAACTTGTAACATTTTTGAGCCAACCAACCCGGTGGCGCCTACAACTGCAACTTTCATTGATTTCTTTTTATTTTTTTTTAATTTATTTTAAACTGCCGATTTTTTGGGCAGGGGTCAAAAAAAGCCTCCCATTTTCACGGGAGGCCTTTTAAAGAATTTATGTTTTCATACAAAAATTACAAACCTCCCGCAGAATGTTTCTTTGTAACCTTAGTATGTTTCTTTATTATCATGTGTGCAAAGGTAATACCCGAAATCAAATCATCCAAATTTAATTGCCTTTTTTAAAAAAAAATAAAAAATGTATCCCTGTTTTTGAATACATTTCAAAAATAACTCGGTTTTTTAAAATTATAAAACAAGTTAGTAAAACCATGCGTCAGGTTCGTTGCTTATCAAAAATTCAATTAGATGCCACGAATTCACGAATAATTTATTCCACAACAACCCAAACCTCATTCGTGCATTGGTGGCTCCCAAACGATCGCCAAGAATTCACCAAGAATTTATTCCACAACACTCCCAAGCCCCATTCGTGCATTTGTGGCTCCCAAACGATTGCCACGAATTCACGAATAATTTATTCCACAACACTCCAAACCTCATTCATGCATTAGTGGCTGTCAAACAGATGCCACGAATTCATGAAGAATTTATTCCACAATACTCCAAACCTCATTTGTGCATTAGCGGCTTCCAAACGATTGCCACGAATTCACGAAGAATTTATTCCACAACAACCCAAACCCCATTCGTGCATTAGTGGCTCCCAAACGATTGCCACGAATTCACGAAGAATTTATTCCACAACACCCCAAGCCCCATTCGTGCATTTGTGGCTGCCAAACGATTGCCACGAATTCACCAAGAATTTACCCTAAAACACACCAACCCCATTCGTGCATTAGTGGCTCCCAAACGATTGCCACGAATTCACGAATAATTTATTCCACAACACCCCAAGCCTCATTCGTGTATTGGTGGCTCCTAAACGATTGCCACGAATTCACGAAGAATTTATTCCACAACACTCCAAACCTCATTCATGCATTAGTGGCTGCCAAACTCTATCTGCCTTTTACAGAAATTATATCAGATTGATTTTTGAAAACTCCGGTTTTATTAGTCAGAAACCACATAATGGTAAAGGAGGGTATAAAATCTGCGCCGGGTAAAGCCTCTTCCAGAAAGTTAAACGCTCCGCCAATCATCCCTTTTTTCCCTCCAAAAGTATAGGCAAAAATAATTGCCGACAAGGGAGCCCATACAACATCCGACAGTTCACCCAGGCCGGGTACCGCATAAGACAAATAACCAATGGCATCCATGATAATGCAAAACAGAAGCGATGGCGATTTTTGAATCTTTGTCATTTTGAAAAGAAGTTTTTGGAAAGAGCATAAAAATACGCTCTTCGTTGTATGACAGATAAAACAGGACGCAAAAAATCGGTAAACAACCTTTTTTGAGGGGTAAAATTAAAACGCTGTCTCAAATTGGGTCAGCTCTCTAAACAACCTGATACGTTTGTTTAAATCGGCTCTTGAAATTTCTTTGAGTTTTGTATTACCAAACTTTTCTACACAAAAACTAGCCATTGCCGAGCCTACAATTATTGCCTTTTTCATATTTTCAAAACTAACACTGTTAGTTTTGGCAAGATACCCCATAAAACCGCCGGCAAAAGTATCGCCTGCACCGGTGGGATCAAATACATCTTCAAGCGGAAAAGCAGGTGCAAAGAATACTTTATGTTTATTAAAAAGTAGCGCTCCGTGTTCGCCTTTTTTGATAATCAGATACTTAGGACCCATTTTCATAATTTCCTTTGCCGCCTTTACCAGCGAAAACTGATGGGTTAGCTCTCTTGCCTCAGCATCATTTACAAGCAGTAAATCTACTTTTTGCAATACTTTTTTCAAATCGGGCATTGCCGTTTCCATCCAAAAATTCATGGTATCCATCACAATGAGCTTTGGTTTTTTCCTAAGCTGTTCTATCACCCTCAATTGCAATTTGGGCATCAGGTTGCCCAGCATTACAAAATTGGCATCCTGATAACTGTCCGGCACTATCGGATTAAAATCTTCCAATACATTCAAATCCGTAACAAGGGTATCCCTGCTATTCATATCTTCGTGGTAACGGCCTTTCCAGAAAAATGATTTTTTGTTTTTTACCCTTTCCACTCCATCCAAAACGATACCTCTTTTTGCCATTGCCGACAGTTCTTCCTGTGGAAAATCGTACCCAATTATTGATATCTGCTGAACAGGTTTTGTAAAGAAGCTTGCAGCATAAGCGGCATAAGTGGCAGAGCCGCCCACAATTTTGTTTGCTTTTCCAAAAGGGGTTTCTACTGCGTCAAAGGCCATTGTGCCCACTGTAATTAAAGACATATCAATTGAATTGGTAAAAAATAATCCTGCAAAAGTAAATGATTATGTTTTAGATAGATGTAATAAAATTATCAAATTTTTTAGAAAAAAGATAAAATTTTATTTGTATATTTCTCCCTGAAAAAGTATTGCTTAAATTATGAGTGTAACCATTTCGAAAAAAACTGCCAGACGGGCTATGATATTGAAAATGGCAGCCAAAATGTTTAGGGAGTATGGATTTGCGAGCACAACCATGCGCGACCTTGCAAAAAACATTGGAATAGAAGCTGCCAGTTTATACAATCATATCAAATCAAAAAATGAAATGCTGGAGGAAATTGTAACCGGCATGGCTAATGATTGCAAAGCGCATCTGGAAGATATTGAGCAAAAAAATACAACCGCCTTAGCGAAAATAGAATCACTGATTCGTTTTCATACCCAAATGATGCTCTACCATTTTGAAGAATATTCTGTGATGGTAAACGAATGGATGCACCTGGGCCCATCTGTACTGCCACAGTTTATTGCCGACAGAAGAGATTATGTAAAGCGGATGGAAGCCATTATACAAAAGGGCATTGACGGCAATGGGCTAAAACCAATAATGCCTTACGTTGTGGTGTTAAACATCCTCTCCTCCGTAAGGGGCTTAGAATTCTGGCACAAAAGTTCCAAAACCCATACGGCTGAAGAAATGGAAGAAAATATGGTAAAACATTTGATGGAGGGAATAAGACTATAAAAAATAAATTTCTATAATCCGGCAAGGTTATTGATTAAACATTAAAAAAACTTTTTGATTTTTGAAAATGCCGATTATAAATAATTGACACCAATATTGCCTCTTGCTAACAACACGATTTATAAGTATTTTTAACCTTTAAATCTATTGGTTTGTTAGTTGATTTGCAGAAAATATTTTCATTGTTCCTCTTTAGCTTACTTCTTCTGGAGGGTTATTCGGAAAACGCTCCCCGCTTTAGTCATCTGACAGTAGAGGACGGCCTTTCCAACAGTTCTGTCCTATCTACATTTCAGGACTATAAAGGTTTTATTTGGTTGGGAACCAGAGACGGACTTAACCGTTATGATGGAAAAAGAATCACCATTTATCGTGATTTTTACAAAAACAATCCAAAAGGCCCCAATGTAAAAATAAATTGTATTGCAGAAGACAAATTGCAAAACCTATGGATTGGCACCAATAACGGTTTATATATTTATAACCCTGTTGAAGACAAGTTCAGTATTATTATATACGACTACATCAATTTCATTTTTGAAGACGACGAAGGCAGCCTGTGGATTGGCACTACTACCGGACTATATCTCGCCAAAGCCTTCGCCCCGGATAAACATAAAATTACATATATAAAATACGAAGGCAAGGACAAACAGATTTTTCAGAATACACAATGTATAGTCCAAAAGCCTGACAAACAACTGATTTTAGGAAGTACAGCGGGCTTTTTTTCACTTCAAAAAAAAGAAGAAGCAATTTATGTAACAAGACATTCAAGCATGAAGCAGGTAAACATAATTACCATGAGTATAGATTCCACCGGCCACATTTGGGCAGGGTCTAATACAGATGGGTTGTACAAGATTGATAACACCTTTAAAGCAGTAAAACATTACACTGAAGGAAATAATTCGGAAAACATTCTTAGTAATAATGTAAGAAAAGTTATCATAGATAAAAAAGGCCAAATATGGATAGGAACACTAAAAGGCTTGAACCGATATAATTATGCTACCAATAAAATTGATGCATGGGTGCACCATCCAGGCGATCCATACAGCATAAACTATAACTCGATTTATGATATTTTTGAAGACAAGCAGGGAAGTGTATGGATAGGCACTTATTATGGTGGTGCAAACAGAATTGACGCTTTCTCTACACCATTTGAAGTGTATCAAAACTCATCTGACCCCAACAGCCTGAGCAGCAATATTATTAGCGCTATTTCATCTTCTACTCCACAATCACTTTGGGTAGGAACAGAAGCCGAAGGATTAAATCAACTGAATTTAAAAAACAAAACTGTAACTCGGTATAATACAGCGAGCAAAAAGCTACTTACTTCCAATTTGGTAAAAACAATTTATCGCGACCATTCTAATGCCTTATGGATTGGCTTTTTTGCCGGAGGATTAAATGTTAGTAAAAATGAAGGTCTCAGTTTTTCGGCATTTACAAGTGAAAACAGCAGGCTCAGATCAAATGATGTAACCAGTATCATAGAAGATAATGAAGGCAGACTATGGATAGGACAGCAGGAAGTGGGCATTGACATTTTTGATAAGGCTCGGAAAAGCATACATAAACTTTCGGAAGTATTTCCAAAAACAAATTTACCCAAAGAAGGCATTACTTGTTTGTTTAAGGACCTTACAGGAAATATATTCATTGGTACCAGAAAAAGCGTTTATTTAATGAGAAACAATCCATCCGACAGCCTTAAAACCCTTGAGAAAATTTTCCCCGACGAAAACCAGATGACTTATATAAATTGTATTACAGAAGACGAAAACCAAACAATCTGGATAGGCAGTTCACTTGGGCTTACCCATTATTTGCCGGCAACAAATAAAACCACAACTTACACCATAGATAACGGATTGCCGGATAATAAAGTAGTAGCTATTGTAGAAGATGAAAATAATAATCTTTGGCTGAGTACGAATAAAGGAATTTCAAAATTTAACCTTGTGGAAAAGCGCTTTGCAAACTATAAAAAACCAGATGGTTTGCCGGGCGATGTTTTTAACTACAACTCTGCTTACAAAGACAGACAAGGAAGAATTTTTTTTGGCAGCTATAACGGGCTTGTTGATTTTAATCCTACAACCATTGAAATCAATAATCATTCCCCCGAAATCACTTTGACAAAACTCGAAATTAATGATCGGGAAGTAAGGGTTGCCGACAAATCTTCTGTTCTGAAAAAAAATATTTCAGAAATAAAAAATATTCGTTTCAGCCACAATCAGTCCGATGTAATTATTGACTATGCCGTATTAAATTTTATCAAACCCAATAAAAACCTCTCAGCCTATCAGCTTGTGGATTATAATAATGAGTGGGTTTACACCAATGAGCACAGAGCCTTTTTTCGCAATCTGGAACCGGGCAATTATACCCTTTTTATAAAAGCTTCAAACAATGACGGGCTATGGAGTAAGTCTGTCAAAATGCTGCAAATAAGAGTAGATCCGCCTTTTTGGCTTACATGGTGGGCTTATACATTTTACTTTTTGTTGTTGATTTCTGTAATGACGGCAATCTTCCGTTTCTTTAATTCCAGAAAAGAGCTGCAGCGCAAACTTCATTATGAACATGAACTCAATCTCAGACAGCAGGAACTCCAAAACATGAAAACGAATTTCTTCACACACATGTCGCACGAACTGCGTACACCACTTACACTTATTCAAGGCCCTGCGGAGATGCTGGTAGAAAAATCAAAAGAAAATAGTATCGAAAGAAAACTTGCACAGTCAATTCAATCTAATTCTGACAGACTATTGCATCTCACCAATACCATCATGGATTTCATGAAGGCTGACTCAGGTGCATTGAAACTAAATATTGTCAGCGTTAATTTTATAAAATTTGCAAGAGATGTTTTTGAAAAATTTACATTGGCAGCCGACAAAAAAAATATTTATTATAACTTTAAATCAGATTTTGAGGAACTCAATTTGCCGATTGACTCTTACTATATGGAAATAGTTCTGACGAATCTGCTGTCCAATGCAATTAAGTTTGCTGATAAAAACGGAGAAGTGTTGATGCACATTAATGACCATAATGAATCCGAAATTAAAGTCAACATTCTTGATAATGGCCTCGGCGTACCAATAGAAACAGAAAAAAGTTTGTTTTTGGAATTCTTTCAGGCCAGTCCGAAAGAACAAAAACAAAAAGGTTCCGGAATTGGGCTGGCACTAACTAAAAAATTGGTAGAACTCCAAAATGGTAAAATCGAATATAAGAGAATTGAAAAATATTTAAATGAAATTGATTATACATGTTTTGGTATAACACTTAAAAAAGTGTAATAATAAAATATGAATAGGAAAAAAATGCTGATAGTAGAAGACAATGCTGAGGTAAGAGATTTTTTAAATCTTTGCCTGGAAGGTGAATTTGATGTTGCTCAGGCAGAAAACGGAAAATTCGGACTCGAAATGGCATTTGAAGATATCCCTGACCTCATCATTACCGATGTGGCAATGCCGGAAATGGACGGAAATGAGTTTTGCCGGATTATTAAAAATGATGAGAGAACCAGTCATATTCCTGTGATAATGCTAACAGCCAAAACCGAAGTGGAGCAACAAATTGAAGGGCTTGAGAGTGGCGCAGACATCTACCTCACCAAACCTTTCAGCATCAAAGTACTTCAATCCTATATTAAAAACTTACTGAACGCTAAAGAAACGTTGAGGAAATTTTTCAGCCAGAAAATATTAATCGAACCGCTCGACATTGAGGTCGGCAGTGTAGATAAGAAATTTATGGAAAGACTGATGGATATTATCAATAATAACCTCAATAATCCTGATTTTCATATTAACGACCTTTCTAAACAGATTGGTATGAGCACTGCAGTTTTGTATAAAAAGTTTAATGCGTTGGTACAAATGCCCGTTGCCGAGTTTATTAAAACGCTTCGATTAAAAAAAGCATCCAAACTCCTGAAGGACAAAAGCCTTAATATTTCGGAAGTGGCCTGGGAGGTAGGATTCAATGACAGAAAATACTTTAGTAAGGAGTTTAAAAAATTTTTTGGGTACAATCCCAGCGAATTACCGGATATTGGCTGATTTAAATAAGTTTTTACCCCTAAATCAATAAAAACGACCCCCTCATTTCTTCCGAATCTGAGCGAAATTTGTAACCGAATTGCAGCAGAGATTTTTTTTCATTTTTTTTATTTGTACCGGTGTTGATTGGCTTTGCAATTTGATTAAATTTTCAACGATATGCATTTGAAAAAATTACAAATTATTATTTCAGTTTTAGTTATTAGCGGTTTTTTACTGGCAGGCTGTTCTCATTCTTCGAAAATCAGCCAGAAAAGTATTAATCGGGTTATTGATGTGGCCGAAAAGCAATACACCAAAATGCTGGAAGTAAGTACCGACCTTGCCAAATATCCGCGCACATCCAATGCTGACGGCAGCGTCAAATATGTATCTATCAGAGACTGGACCGGTGGTTTCTGGCCGGGCAGCCTTTGGCATTTATATGATTTCGCTAAAAAAGATGCCTGGGAAAAAGCAGCAGTAAAATGGACAGAGAGCCTTGAAAGCAACCAATACAATACTACTCACCACGACATTGGCTTTATGATGTATTGCAGTTATGGCAATGCTATCAGACATATAAATAGTGAGAAGTATAAAGAAATTCTCATTCAATCGGCAAAATCTCTCATAAAAAGATATGATGAAAGAGTGGGATCGATAAAATCATGGAATACAAAGAAATCATGGGATAACAATACCTGGTATTTCCCTGTAATTATTGACAACATGATGAACCTTGAGCTGTTATTCTATGCCTCAAAAATTACAGGCGATCCCATTTATAAAAACATCGCCATAAAACACGCTGAAACCACCATGAAAAATCATCTTAGACCCGACTACAGTTCTTATCATGTAGTAGATTATGATACCGCTACCGGCAAAGTACTTCACCGGCAGACCAATCAGGGATTTTCTGATAATTCGCAATGGGCAAGGGGGCAGGCCTGGGGAATTTACGGTTTTACTGTGGTATATAGAGAAACAGGAGACAAACGATTTTTAAATGCAGCTCAAAAGATGGCAGATTTTTATATAAATCACCCTAATCTGCCAAAAGATAAAATCCCATATTGGGACTTCAATGCAGGCCAGCCCGGCTACAAACCTGACTGGGCTTACGATGCTTCAAAATTCAGCTATGTACCCAGAGATGCGTCAGCAGCAGCAGTGACTGCTTCAGGTCTTTTAGAAATGTACAAATATTTGCCCAATGGTAAAAAGTATTATGACTTTGCCGTGGAAACGCTTAACTCATTAAGCAGCCCGGCGTATTTGGCTACACCCGGTACAAACAGTTTCTTTATACTTAAACACTCCACCGGAAGTATTCCGCATGGTACAGAAATAGATGTTCCTTTGGTATATGCAGATTACTACTTCTTGGAAGCTTTGGCACGATATAAAAAATTAATCAATTAAACTCAATATACTTCGTTAACTAAAATCAAATACAATGAAAGGTTATTTACAAAGGTTACTATTACTGCTTACTGTTGTATTATTGACTAATACAGTAATTAATGCACAAACGGTATCCGGAACCATCTTCGATGACAGTGGTAATCCGCTGAGTGGAGTTTCGGTACTCAACAAGAAAACAAATGCTGGAACTGCATCAGGAATAGACGGCACTTACAAGATTGCCGCTTCTCTTGGTGACTCGCTTATTTATACCTCAGTGGGATATAAACGAAACGGTATAAAAGTGGCATCATTTACCCAAAATATTGTTTTGGCATCAGAAGTAGGCACTCTAAGTGATGTGGTGGTTGTTGGTTATGGTACACAGCGCAAGGGAGATGTTACTGTTTCTATTGACAAAGTAAACATGGGCGACCTCAACAAAGCCCCTGTGCGTTCCTTTGATGAAGCGCTGGCCGGACGTGTTGCCGGTGTACAAATCACTTCAAGCACAGGGCAGCCGGGAGCAGGTACAGATATAGTAATCAGGGGCAATAACTCGATTACACAAGCCAACTCACCACTGTATATCATTGATGGATTTCCGGTTGAAGGGGCTGATAATAACTTAATAAACCCAGCCGATATTGAATCCATTGAAGTTTTGAAAGACGCCTCAGCAACAGCTATTTACGGGTCAAGAGGTGCAAACGGGGTGATTATGATTACCACGAAAAAAGGTAAAGCCGGCCCACCGGTAGTGCAATTGAACGCATCCTATGGCTTGCAAAAGGTTACAAAAACAATGGAAATGATGTCGCCTTATGATTTTGTGGTACAACAATTGGAAAGAGACACCACCACAAATAATACTTCTAACCCTACTTATGTATATCTGACCCGTCCGGGCAGAACGCTTGATTATTACAAAACAGCCAAAGCTATTGACTGGCAGAATCAGGTTTTACGTACAGCGCCCATGCAGGATTATACCCTTTCTCTAACAGGAGGAAGTCAAAATACAAAGTATGCCATTTCCGGCAACCTGCTCAACCAGGATGGTATCATCATCAACTCTAATTATTCAAGGTATCAGGGAAGAATGTCATTGGATCAAAACATTGGAAAAAAATTCAGAGCAGGTCTTAATACCAATTACACATTTACAAAGCAAACCGGTATTGCACCTTCTCAATCAACCAACAGCGCTACTACCAATATCATGTATAGCGTATGGGGCTACCGGCCAATAGAAGGTTATGAAGTAGATATCTTAAACGAATTATTTGATGAAGACGTTCCGGGAGCAAACGACTACCGTGTCAACCCGGTTTTGAATCTGAACAACCTGCATCGTTTACAAAAAATCAAAAATCTTTATGCCAATGCATATATAGAATATAATATATTACCCGGTCTTAAATTCAGAACATCCGGAGGCATTACTTCGTACAATCGTACCTCTGAAGCTTTTAACAATTCCAACACCCAGTATGGCAATATTCGTCAGTCAAACAAAGTAAATGGCGGTATTGATTTTTTTGAAAGAAATACATGGATTAACGAGAACGTACTATCCTACAATAAAAGATTTGGCAGCCATAATATTGGACTAACGGGCGTTGTATCCATGCAGGCTTCCAATTATAATGTATATGGAATTTCAGCTACTCAGTTACCCAATGAATCATTAGGACTTAGCGGGCTGGATGAAGGCACTGTTCAGGCGCCAACGGCCTATACTTCCGATTGGGCAATGCGCTCTTATGTAGGCAGATTCAATTATAACTTCAAATCATTGTATTATTTTACTGCTTCTTTCAGAGCTGATGGTTCTTCACGCTTTTTTCCGGGACACCGTTGGGGATATTTTCCGGCATTATCAGGTGCATGGAGGTTCTATAATGAAGGGTTTTTTAGAAACCTTGGTTTTTTATCTGATGGTAAGCTGAGGTTAGGCTGGGGACAAAACGGCAATAACCGTGTGGGTGATTTTGATGCTTATTCTACCATCACTTTGCCAATCAGTATGTCTTATCCAATAAACAATGTACCATACAGGGGCGCGGGCCCTACTGCAATTGGTAATCCTGAGCTGAAATGGGAAACAACCGAAGAAACCAACATAGGCCTTGACCTGGGTTTCTTAAATAACGACATTACGCTTACTACCGAAGTATATCGTAAAAATACAAAAGACTTATTGCTGAGAGCAGATTTGGCGCCTTCAACGGGATACGCATCTGCATTTAAAAACATCGGCAGTGTTCAAAATGAGGGTTTGGAGTTTACTCTTAATACAAAAAACATCAATAAAAAGAATTTCCAATGGTCAACCTCTTTCAATATTGCCTTCAACCGGAATAAGGTTTTGGGCTTAAATGAAGGTCAGAATTTTATGCTTACCAATATCAGATGGGATAATAACTGGCAGAACGTACCTGCTTACATTGCAAAAGTAGGACAACCTATCGGCCAGATGTATGGATTTGTTTCTGATGGCGTATATCAGCTAAGTGATTTTGTTGATAATGGAAACGGCACTTATACATTAAAAGCAGATGTTCCCAATAATGGAAACTCAAGAGCAAATATTAAGCCGGGAGATATCAAATATAAAGATTTGAATGGCGACAAAATAATTAACTCTGCAGATTACACTGTTATCGGAAATGGTAGTCCAAAACATCAGGGAGGGTTCAACAATAATTTCAATTATAAAAATTTTGATCTGAACATTTTCTTCCAGTGGTCTTATGGCAATGATGTTTTAAATGTAAACCGCCTGATGTTTGAAGGCAATGGCTTAAACAAATCTTTCCTGAACCAGTTTGCCAGTTACAATGACAGATGGAGCATGACCAATCAGGAGTCCATAAATTTCAGAACCAATGGTTTCTTTGGAGGCGGTTATTCATCAAGATATGTAGAAGATGCCTCCTATCTGAGATTAAAAACGGTATCGCTGGGATATAATTTATCAAAAGCAGCTTTGCTCAAGGCAGGGATAAAGGCTGCCAGAATATTTGCATCAGGCCAAAACCTGATTACCTGGACAAAATATACGGGTATGGACCCGGAGGTAAATACCTATATGTCTGCACTAACGCCCGGCTTCGACTGGTCGGCATACCCCCGGGCCAGAACACTCACATTAGGCATTAATCTTACATTTTAAACCATAAAATTGAATATCATGAAATATATAAAGTACTTTTTTATACTGATATTGGTTATTTCGGTTAGCTCATGCAAGAAATTTTTAGACACAAAACCCACAGATTTTCTTGCGCCCGAAACTTATTATTCAACCGAAGACCAACTAAATAATGCACTGATGGGTGTTTATGACCCTCTGGGATGGGAAACCATGTACGGCAACAATTTATTTGCAAATCTTACTATCTGTACCGATGAAAGTTTTTGGAACCGAGCTGCACAAACCACCGGAACCCAGGTAAATGTGTTTGACTACAGCAATATCGACGTTGCCAACTTATGGGCTGCCTGCTATACAGGTATTGAAAGAGCAAATATGCTAATTGCCAATGTAAAAAAACCTCAGATGGATGAGGCAAAAAGAGAAAATATTCTGGGTCAGGCTATGTTTCTGAGAGGCTATTATTACTTTTTATTGGTAACCAATTTCGGAGGTGTTCCATTAAAGACAGTGCCACAGCCATCGGTTTCAAATCCGGTTTACATTAATGTACCCCGTTCTTCCATTAAGGACGTATATACTCAGATTTTGAGTGATATGACCGAAGCAGAAGGAAAACTAAATACAATTACTGCCAATGGCAATCCGGGCTATATTTCAAAAACTGCTTGTCAGGGAATTCTGGCAAGAGTAAACCTTAATATGGCTGGTTTCCCACTTAATGAAACTGCCAGATATGCAGAGGCGCTGTCCTGGGCAAAAAAAGTGGAAGCTTCAGGAGAACATGCCTTAAACACAACTTTTAATTCCTCGCTTACCAATTCGGCTTATAGTCAGATTTTTATCAATCAAATGCGCGATGAATATAATATTAAAGAATCTATATGGGAAGTAGAGTTTTATGGCAATCGTATCAGCGATGCATTTGTTGAGGCAGGAAGATTAGGAAATACTATTGGTCTGGCTTTCAGTCCTTCTGTTGATTCTCCCGACTCATTAGGATACTCTTATGGTTTTGCCAATACCACCAGAAGACATTATTTACGTTATGACAATGCCGACCAACGTAGGGATTGGGCTATTGCTCCCTTCAGATATAATAACACTGCTCCATTTGCACGTGTAAACTGGACCGCATCTACAATATACAATCGCAATGTGGGCAAATGGAGAAGGTCTTATGAAAAACTGACTCCTAAGAATAAAAATTATACTCCAACTAATTTTCCTTTACTTAGATATTCAGATGTATTACTCATGATTGCAGAAGCAGAAAATGAAGTGAACGGACCTACTACTACAGCCTACAACGCACTGAATCAGGTACGCAGAAGAGCCTATGGCGTATCGCTGGCAGCCGCAAGCCCTACCGCAGATGCACCTGCAGCAATGGGTAAAGATAATTTTAGAACTTTCATTCAGGAAGAACGTTCACGCGAATTGTGTTATGAAGGACTTCGCAAATACGACCTGATACGCTGGGGAATATATGTTGCGCGTATGAATGAGATAGGTAATGAAATAGCTACTGACGCCACAAATACTGCCTTTAAATGGGGTGGTTTGGGCGGACAAAGTGTGTCAGAAAGGCATGTACTCCTGCCTATTCCATCTACCGAAATGTCAGTAAATAAGGCCATTACAGCCAAGGATCAAAATCCCGGTTGGTAATAAAAACAAGCATGAAAACAATTATTTTCTATATAAGCATATTATTTCTTCCGTTTGCAATAACGGCGCAGGACGACCTGTCGGTAATAAAGTCAAGAATCCTGAAAGAGATATTTGATAAAAGCAATGACGTTCAACTTACCAAAGCTGTTTTAACCTTCAAGAATATAAACAGCGATGGTAGTTGGCCGGAAATCAACTATGATGACAACAGCGCCAGCAACTGGTTACCGATCAAACATTTGGAGAGACTCCAGATGTTGGCTTCGGCATTTGCAAAGCCCAATAATGTTTATAAAGGGAATGATGAAATTTACCAGACAATTGTCAAAGGGCTTCATTTCTGGTATGTGAAAAATCCGAGAAGCACAAACTGGTGGCAAAATGATATTGCCACCACCCAATACTTAGGCAGGGTTCTTTTATTGATGAGCGCGTCCGAAAGAAATATACCTGAAGACTTGCAAAAGGTTTTAATCGGGCGTATGCAGACAGCACAGGGACCTTTTACATTTACGGGCGCCAACAAGCTGGATATTGCCATCGCTTATATTTATCGTGCATTGATTACCAACAACGATAAACTCATGAATATCGCCGTGATGGAAGCCTTTCAGCCAATTGAATTTACAACGGCTGAAGGTTTGCAACACGATTACTCCTACCAGCAACATAAGGAGCAACTGATGATTTCGGCTTACGGATATGTTTTTCTTACAGGAGAATATCAGGTAGCTGCCTGGCTTGCAGGAACAAAATATGCTTTAGATAACCAGAAACTTACATTACTAAATAATTACTTTTTTAATACATACTCCAATGCTTTACGGGGCGGGTATATGGATTACAATCTGGAAGGCAGGGGTATTTCACGACCTAAAGCATTAGATAAAACCCGAATTGCAGACGGTGGTTTGTTCAAAGATATTTTGCAAACCGATAAAACAAAAAAAGAAGCGCTCAATATTATTGCCGATAGGGTTACAGGCAAAAAGTCTGCTTCTTTTGATGTAAAGCCTTTGCACATTTATTTCTGGAAAGGTGATTACACACTTCATGTACGACCGAAATATTCTTTTAATGTAAGAACTGTATCCAAACGAACTGTACGAACAGAGAGCGGGAATAAAGAGAATCTTTTAGGCACAGTGCTTCCGGATGGCTCCGTGAATTTAGTAAGGAGAGGTAATGAATATCTGAACATCATGCCCGTTTGGGAATGGGACAAGATACCGGGTGTTACTGCCAGAGATTATGACACCGCCGTCATTCTGAAAAAGCAGTGGGGCGAATATGGCAGTACCGATTTTGTGGGAGGAGTTACCGATAGCCTGTATGGCGCTACAGTTTATGAACAGGATTATGATAATGTAAAAGTTAAAAAAGCATATTTCTTTTTTGACAACGAGATCGTTTGTCTCGGTGCAGGTATCAAAAGCAATGCACCTCAAAATATCACAACCACCATTAATCAGGCGTGGAATAACGGTAAGGTGCTGACAAGCAGCAATAACAAAACGTTTCAGCTAAAAAAACAGTCTGAGTTTTCTGACCTGAATTGGGTATGGCATGACAGTATTGGTTATTATTTTCCCAAACCACAAAATGTTTTTGTGTCGTCTCAACAACAGAGCGGCAGCTGGACTTCCATCAACGGCAATCAAAAGGGAACAGAAAAAGGGATGGTATTCAAAATGTGGATCGACCATGGAAGGAATCCGGTTTCTGCAAGTTATGAATATATAGTTGTACCGGGCATTTCAGAAAAAGAAGCGAGTAGCAACAATATTGATGGTACAGCTATCCTATCCAACAATGAATCTTTACAGGCAGTGGCACAAAAAGATTTAAAAATCATTCAGGCTGTTTTTTATACCCCCGGCGAGCTATCATGGCAGGGCATAAAGATTAAAGCCGATAAGCCATGTATTTTACAAATCAGAGATTTTGACAAGAGTACCGTAAAACTCAGCATTGCAGATCCTGCTCAAAAATTAGAAGATGTTACTATCACGATAAATACGCCTGAATTAAAAGAAAAGAAATTAACCATAGGATTGCCAAAGGCTCCATACGGCGGCCAGTCTGTAGCATTGGAAATAAAATGATTTAAAGTAAACTAAGTATCTGATATGATTCAATCAAAAAAATATTTTCTTCTTACAGCCATTTTTTTAATGTGGCAGGTGTTGGCATTTGCCCAGCAAAAAAAGCCGAACATCATTTTAATCATTTCGGATGATGCCGGTTATGCAGATTTTGAAACTTACAGCAAAAATGAAATACCAACTCCAAATATCAATCAATTAGCTAAAGAGGGTGTTACATTCACAAACGCGTATGTTACCGCCTCGGTCTGTGCTCCTTCTCGTGCCGGATTACTTACAGGCCGTTATCAGCAAAGATATGGTTTTGAGCATAACACCTCCAAAAAGCTGGCTCCGGGTTTTACAATGGAAGATGTTGGCCTCGATGTAAAACAAAAAACCATCGCAGACGATTTAAAAGCAAATGGCTATCGTACCATTGCTATCGGTAAATGGCATCAGGGGGTATTGGACAAATATTTTCCGCTGCAAAGAGGCTTTGATGAATTTTATGGATTCAAAGAAGGACACAGAGATTTTTTTGGTTATAAAACCGAAAGAGCTGATGCATTTGCATTATATGACAACAACAATATTGTTCCTGAGGATAAAATAACCTATCTCACAGATATGCTTACAGGCAAGGCTATTGATTTTATTGACCGCAACAAGTCTAATCCATTTTTCATGTATCTCTCCTATAATGCAGTTCACACACCTTTGCAGGCAAAACAATCAGACTTGAATAAATTCAGTAATGTAACGGATAAAAACCGAAGGACTTATGATGCCATGATGTATAATATGGACGAAGGTATCGGCAGGGTTATTGAAGCCTTACGCAAAAATAATTTAGAGGATAATACACTAATTTTTTTCATCAACGATAATGGAGGGGCTACCAATAACGCATCCGACAACGGTTGGCTGCGCGGCATGAAAGGCTCCAAATGGGAAGGAGGAATACGTGTTGCATTTATTATGAAGTGGCCTCAGCATATTCGTGAGGGAAGCATATATAACAAACCGGTCAGCTCGTTGGATATTTTACCTACCTCTCTGGCTGCTGCAGGGGCACACATCCCTTACGAAAGATTGGACGGAGTAGATTTATTTCCTTATTTAAAAAATTCAAAAACGCCGCATCAGAACTTGTTCTGGCGCAGAGGAGCGGCAGCGGCGGTTCGTTCGGGTAACTGGAAATTGATAAGAGTTAAATCGGACCCGATACTGTTGTTCAATCTTAAAAAAGATGTTTCCGAAACTCATAATCTTGCCAATAAGAAACCACAGAAGGTTAAGAAGTTGCTTAAGAAACTTTCTAAGTGGGAAGAAGGACTTACCCAGCCTCATTGGTACAGCTCAATGGGCGATGATAATCAAATTAAAAAGCACCGCATGGAAGTGGTGGGCAGAGAAATGGAAAGGCAATTACCATAAAAATTTTACTTAGTAATTATTAATGCGTTTTGTAGCAACCATATTGATATTTTTTATTTTTAATGCGCAAGGAATTTGTGCCGAAAGGATTGTAAGCTCAAATACCGAAGCATACAAAGCATTGAACAAATTAAACGCAGGCGACCAATTAATTTTCAAAAATGGAGAATACAAAAATATTCAGCTGATTATTGCCAAATCAGGTACTGAAAACAAAAAGATTATCATTAAGGCAAAAAATCCGGGGAAAGTATTTTTTACGGGAGATGCAAAAGTAGAATTGAGAGGCAGTTATATCGTTTTTGAAGGTTTTGTTTTTAAGAATGGAAACAGAAACCCCGAAAACTGGAAGTCGCACGGGCCGGGGCTTGTGGCTGTTTATGGCAGTTTCAACCGGATTACCCAATGTGTGTTCGATAATTTCGATGAAGCTCATTCTGCATGGATTACCACATCTTTAGATGAAAAGGGGAATGTGCCTACCCATTGCCGTATTGATCATTGCAGCTTTACCAACAAACTCACTTTTGATCAGGTAATCAATCTTAATAATACACCTAAAAAAGATACTATTGGCGGACCGGCCATGTATCACCGAGTTGATCATTGTTTCTTCTCAAATCCTAAAAAACCCGGTAACGCCGGAGGCGCTATTCGGATAGGTTATTACCGTAACGATGTCGGCAGATGTATTATTGACTCCAATCTGTTTGTTCGACAAGATTCAGAACCTGAAATTATTACCGGTAAATCAAGAGAAAATATTTACTATGTCAATACATTTTTAAACTGTCAGGGTTCTTTGAATTTTCGTCATGGTGACAAACAGGTAGCTATTAATAATTTTTTTATCAGCACCGATTCTTTGTATGGCTATGGCGGAATGTTTATCTGGGGAAGCGATCACATCATCGCCAACAATTATTTCTCGCTTCGCAAAACCATTGCATCCAGAGGGAGTGCAGCTATTTATTTGAATGTAGGCACCAAAGCATCAGAGCATGCGCTGGCTTACAATTCTTACCTTATCAACAATATTTTTTCAAATGTGAACGGTTATGCCATTCACTTTAACCCGATGATCGAAAACAGAAAAATCTTTGCACAACAGGAAAATAAACCACTTGAATTTCCTCGTGACATTTATTTATTCAACAATATTTTTTATAATAAACAATTTTCTTCATATCCATTTTTTAAGGACGACTATCCGGATATAATCAGAAACCTGAATTGGAAAAATAATTATTATGATGGAAGTTCTTTAGGTATTAAACCGACAGAAGGGTTAGAACCTGACGAAATGAAAACGGAAAGACTCAATGATGATTTTTTATTGCCGATAACCCCCGGCTCAATAAATAAATACAATAATTTCAAATTTTATAATATACCCTTTGTTGATTTTGATATTCAAACCAAAATCACAGAATGGCTTCGGGGAGAACCACTAAGTATTAACGAAGTATTACCCGGGTGGATGACTGCATTCACAGGAAATTATTTTCATACCGGAATTTTAGATAAAGAACTGAAAAATATTTTAAAAAAAATCACACAAAAAAATAATCAATAAAAAAGGAGTAAATCATGTTAAAAAAACTATTTGTATTTGCTTTATTGCTACTCGGAGTATCTTTTACAGATGTTTCTGCACAAGCATTTAAGCCATTAAAAGGTATTTATAAAAAGGGCTGGACGGACCTTAACAAAAATGGTAAAAAAGATATTTATGAAGATCCTACACAGCCATTGGATAAAAGATTAGACGACCTCATTTCTCAAATGACGCTCGAAGAAAAAACCAATCAGATGGCTACACTGTATGGTTACAGGCGTATTCTGCAAGACTCTTTGCCTACCCTTCAATGGAAAAACGAAATCTGGAAAGACGGAATAGCAAATATTGATGAGATGTTAAACGGATTTATCAACTGGAATCAGATTGAATCTAAGTTGGATCTGGTAACCGATCTTCCACGACATGTGTGGGCGATGAATGAGGTACAACGATTCTTCATTGAACAAACCCGTCTTGGTATTCCGGTTGATTTTACCAATGAAGGCATTCGTGGTATCGAAGCCTATATCGCCACCGGATTTCCTACCCAACTGAATATGGGCATGACCTGGAACCGGCAGTTAGTAAGACAAATGGGGCAAATAACCGGCGAGGAAGCGCGTGCACTCGGATATACCAACGTGTATGCCCCTATACTTGATGTTGCCCGTGACCAACGCTGGGGAAGGCTCGAAGAAGTATATGGAGAAGACCCTTACCTGACTGCAAGGTTAGGTGTAGAAATGACCAAAGGAATTCAGGAGATGGGAGCAGCAGCCACTGCCAAACACTTTGCAGTATATAGCGCCAACAAAGGAGCGCGTGAAGGGCTGGCAAGAACCGACCCGCAGGTTTCACCACGCGAAGTATGGGATGTGCTCCTTTATCCTTTTGAAAAAGTGATAAAAGAAGCCAACCTGATGGGTGTAATGAGTTCTTATAACGATTATGATGGCGTTCCTATTTCGGGAAGCAGCTACTGGCTGATTGATGTGCTGAGAAAACGTTTTGGCTTCAAAGGCTATGTAGTGAGTGATAGCGATGCACTAGAATATTTATTCAACAAACACCATACTGCCGAATCATTGAAAGAAGCGGTCTATCAGGCTTTCATGGCCGGAATGAATGTACGCACCACATTCCGTCCGCCAAACGAAATTATTATGTATCTGAGAGAACTCGTAAAAGAAAACCGTATTCCAATGGATACGATCAACAGCCGTGTGAGAGATGTTTTATCAGTTAAATTCAGAATAGGCCTATTTGATGAACCATATATAAAAGATGCCAATCATAGCAAACAGATAGTGAATAGTCCTGAGCATCAGCAGTTGGCTTTACAGGCTTCAAAAGAAAGTGTTGTACTTCTGAAAAACAAAAACAATGCATTACCGCTTTCAAAATCATTTAGCAAAATAGCTGTCATTGGTCCCAATGCCACAGATGTTGATTATGCACATACTCATTACGGCCCATTAGGCGTAGAAAGTGTAAGTATTTTGCAAGGTATTCAAAATAAATTCGGCAAGGATAATGTGTCTTATGCCTTAGGCTCAGAATTGGTTGATAAAACCTGGCCCGAAAGCGAAATATTTCCTCAAGACCCTGACACACAAGAAGCTTCATTGATAAAAGATGCAGTAGAAACTGCAAAAAAAGCAGACGTCGTAGTATTGGTATTGGGAGGCAACACAAAGACTGCCGGTGAAAATAAAAGCCGCACTACTCTTGAACTGCCCGGGCATCAATTATTATTGGCTAAAGAAGTTCATAAAGCCGGCAAACCGGTTGTGGCTATATTTTTGGGAGCCCAACCCATGAGCATTAACTGGATTGATAAATATATTGACGGAATCATTTATGCAGGCTACCCCGGAGTGAAAGGCGGTATTGCTGTGGCCGATATCCTTGCAGGAGATTACAATCCTTCGGGAAAACTGACGCTTACCTGGCCAAAGTCGGTAGGTCAGATTCCCATGAACTTCCCTACCAAACCCAATGCACAAACGGATCGTGGTGAAAACGCAAAAATTAAAGGACTCCTTTATCCTTTCGGACACGGTTTAAGCTACACCACTTTCAAGTATGACAAAATGAGTATTGACAATCGTTTGAAATCAGGAGACAAAGTCATTGTGAAAGTGAGCATCACTAATACAGGTAAAATGGAAGGAGACGAAGTGGTGCAATTATACACCCGCGATGTAGTGAGCAGTGTCACTACTTACGAAAAAAATCTGCGGGGGTTTGAGCGTGTAAGTTTGAAACCGGGCGAAACTAAGGAAATCACATTTGTCATACCGGGCGACGATTTCAAACTGTGGAACAGAGAAATGAAACACGTAATTGAGCCGGGCGAATTCAAAATTATGATCGGTTCATCATCTGAAAATATAAAAGTAACTGATAGTTTCATTTATTAATTCTTAATGAAGTTTCGATTACGATATCAGTAAATGAAGTGCGATGTGAAGAGTGAATAAAACAAAGAGAAATTTCCATAAATTTTTGGAAGTTTCTCTTTTACTAATAAAATATTGAAATACAATTCAATAACTCAAAAAGCATCCAAAGCATTTTATTTGCTTATTTTTAACCAACATTTTAATAATATCAAATATGAAGCGTTTTTTAATGAGTTTAATAGTGCTTTTTATCGTTCCATTTTATGCTTTGGCACAGCCCTCCATCATACCTTTACCTCAGGAATACAATAAAGCAACCGGAATTTTCAATCTCAACAATAATGTTGTCTTAGTTACAGATGATAATAGCCTGCTGGATGAAGCCTGGTATTTGCAAAAGGAATTATTGAGGCATAAAGGAATTCCTGTTTCACTACAGGCAAAAAGACAAAATTCTTCCATCATACTTTCAAAAGAGAAAAACAGCAAAAGGTCAAATGGCGCTTACACCATAAAAATGAATCCTTCATCCGTTGAAATTATCGGCGTAGATGATGAGGGTGTTTTCAATGGTATCGTTTCTTTTGTACAAATGGCAACTGCCGTGGATGTAAAGAACAACAATCTTCCTTTGAACTGCTGGAACATTTCTGATGCGCCATTGTATCAATGGAGAGGGCTGATGCTGGATGAGTCGCGACACTTTTTTGGAAAGGAAAAAGTTAAGTCATTGCTTGACTGGATGGCTTTTTATAAACTCAATAAATTTCACTGGCACCTGACCGATGAGCCGGGATGGCGCATACAGATTAAAAAGTATCCGTTTCTGTCACTCATCGGCGGCATTGGTAGTTATACCGACTCGCTTGCTCCCACTGCATATTACACACAGGAAGACATTAAGGAAGTTGTAGCCTACGCTGCCGAGCGAAAAATTGAAGTGATTCCCGAAATAGACATGCCCGGCCACGCAAGAGCTGCCAATCGTGCATACCCACAGTTTAGCGGTGGTGGATCTGCAAAATACCCCGACTTCACTTTCGACCCCGGCAATCCGGCTACCTATCAGTATCTGACAGATATTTTGAAGGAAATAAACGCGCTCTTTCCTTCTCAAATGATTCATCTGGGAGGTGATGAGGTGAGTTTCGGTAATGAAAAATGGAACAGTAATCCGGGTGTGCAATCGTTGATGAAACAGCACAATCTAAAAAACCTGAAAGACGTGGAAGATTATTTTCTTCAACGTATGGCCGACTCTGTTTTAAAACTGAACAGCAAAGTGCTGGCTTGGGATGAAATGGCTACCGCCTTGCTCCCGGCTGCACAATCTATCATCTTCTGGTGGCGGCATGATAAACCGGCTCAATTACAGGCTGCTTTAAAAAATAATTATCCGGTAGTGCTTTGTCCGCGTATCCCTTTCTATTTTGATTTTGTGCAGGATAGTTCGCATAATGTAGGCCGCAAATGGGCAGGCACCATTGCTGCTTTAAAAGATGTCTATACTTTTGACGCTTCAAAATTCGTCTCCGACAATCAAAAACCATTAGTATTAGGCGTTCAGGCCAATGTATGGACAGAGCACATGAAAACGGAGCAACGATTAGACTATATGATTTTCCCCAGAATAAGCGCTTTGGCTGAAACTGCCTGGAGCTCAAAAGGAAAAAATTATTCTGACTTTCTGAACAGACTGAAAAATCACTTGAAGCTATTTAAACAGGATGGGATTTACTACTTTGATCCTTTACAGGCTCTAAAATATTCGGAGCCGGAGTTGTAACTTTAAAATATACGGATTAAAAAATCTCTCTGTTATTTTCGGAGAGATTTTTTTCTTTCATTTCGAACGAAGCGCCTTTTTCGGTCATTCTATGTTTGCATATTCTTAAAAGCCAGGGGTGATAAAAGTTCTAAATTTGTAGATTTTAATTAAATAAAGAGCGGGGGCAATTGAGAAATGAACTTTCAATTTATCGAAAATGTTCAATCCCTGCCAGTCCGGTCAGACCAGTAGTTTATTTGCACTCCATTTAGGCACCACAGGTAGCACCGAAGATAAATTGGCTTTTACCTGCAGTTGCTAATAAAACTTTTTATCAATAGAGGTTTTTATTCCATAATAATTCATTTCAAAACAAGCTCTACCTAAAACTATTGCAGAATTAATTCTGTATTTATTTGCAAATTCATAAATGCCTTTATCGCTTAAAGGCAAATAATTTTCTAATAAATCATTCCAACATTTTGAAGGTATCAAACTTTCTTGGGCATATAGATTTGCTTCGTTTTCTATATCATTCTCTTCAATTTTATTTAAGTCAAAAAAACTTATTTCTTTATTGTCTTTTAGGTGTAAAGCAATATGACCTAGTTCGTGAAGAATTGTAAATGCTAAATTATCAATTCTATTGTGTCGCAACGTTAAAGCAATTACCGGATTATTTTTAGACCAAAAAGAATAACCATCAATTGGTGTTTTATCTAATTTATCAACCAATAAGAATTTGATGCCATATTGAGAAAGTTTCCTGTCAATTGAATTTAATAAATTTTTATTGTTAAAAAAAATTTCTTGCAATTCTCGATTTAATTGAGGCAAATTTTCAAAATTAAAAGTATTTGTTTCCTTTTTATCTGCTTCATACTCTACAAGTGATGTCCAAGCAATTATATTTTTCTCATCGATTTGCAATTTATCGCTTTTCTTAAAAAATGCGAATTTCTTTTCTGAAAATTTATTAACTAGCCCATCAATTGATTCTACAGAATAAATTTCTTGTATGATAGATATATTTGATGAAATGTTTTCCGTTAAATATCCTTTTTTTCTGAAATATTTTACTGGAACATATTGAGATATTATATTCCAAATTTCAATAAGCTTTATTTTGTTTATATTTTTTTCTTTTATTTTGGCTAAATCAATTTCATATTGTGACTGAAATTTCATCCAATAGCCGGCTGAGATGCCAAGTATTTTTTCAAGTAAAACTGCAATGTCCGCAGTTATAGGTCTTTTCCCCTTAATAATTTCATTTAAAAATGAAGGCTTTACTCCTAAGAGAATAGCTAACTCTCTTTGATTAATGTCATCCCTAATTTCTAATTCGTCCTTAATTAGGGTCCCAGGATGAGTTGCTTCAAATGGGATAATTGTATTTGTTGACATAATGATTGATGTTTTAAGAATAATGATTACTTAATTCTACTATTTCGCAAATTGTGATAGTATTTGGTTCTTCTCCTTCTAATGATGAAATAAATTCGATTCTAAATTTATCGTTAACACGGACAGATTCTAAACCTTTTTTACCCCCACTTAATTTTTCATAATTCAAACTTTTTATTGGATACAAATCTTCAATTTTATTAGCCACTCTTAGTTTATCAATAGTTGCCTTATATCTGTTAATTATATCTTTTTAAAATCTATACTTTTTACTTGAACATTTTCCTTCTTCATATAATTGCTTTAAATACTCTTTTATAAAAATTATTCTCATAGACTTCAATCTAATTTCATATTGCAAAGATAGAAATAAACAAATAAAATTCACTAAAAAAGTGAATTTTATTTTTTGGATGTAATTTGTGGTGGCGGCAGGTAGTCTGAACATTTGCGAAATCACAGCTACCAAGATGCTTGTCAGTGAAGCTGACACGCTTTGCAGTAGCTTTTACTACTGCAAAATCCCTGTCATCAAGAAAAAATGAAAAATGCGCTCTGTTAAAGTGTCCCAGCAAAAATTTATGACCCCTTTTTTTATCACCATCGTAATAAAGCGCTTCCCCAGGTGAAACCACTGCCAAAAACGGCAAGGCAAATTAAATCTCCCTGATTCACTCTACCGTTTTCCCAAGCTTCACACAATGCCAATGGCACAGAGGCAGCAGTGGTATTGCCATATTTCTGAATATTATTGAAAATCTGATTATCGCTGATTCCTAATTTTTTCTGGAGAAATTGTGAAATGCGCAAATTAGCCTGGTGTGGAACCAGCAGATTCAGGTCAGAAACACTGAGATTATTTGCAGTAAACGCTTCTTCAATCACTTCCTGCAATTTTACTACCGCTTTTTTAAACACAGCCTGCCCATCCATATAAGGATAAAAATCTTCTTTGTCCAATAACTCCTGATTTACAAAAAGGCTGGAATATGGATTTTCGGGTACTGAAGGCATCCAATCTTTATTATGAACTCCGGCATGAAAACCCGGATTAGGCATCGCCAACACCTCAGCCTCTGCCCCGTCGCTATGCAAATGGGTACTCAATATGCCTCTACCCTCCTCGGTGGAAGGCTGGAGCACTACCGCACCTGCCCCATCGCCAAAAATTACTGACACATGCCTGCTTCGTGTATTGAAATCCAAAGCAAAAGAATGAGTTTCGGAGCCAATCAGCAATATATTTTTGTACATCCCCGATTTAATAAACTGATCGGCAACACTAAGGCCATACACAAAGCCACTACATTGATTACGGATATCAAGCGCACCAATTTCACCAATACCCAATAGCCTTTGTACCAGTACTCCACAACCCGGAAAATAATAGTCAGGACTGAGCGTGGCAAAAATGATAAAATCTATATCATCCTTTGTAATGCCTGCTCTTTCAATAGCTACTTTGGCAGCCTCGGCGCCCATTGTGGCGGTTGTTTCTTCAAAGCGTTTGGCATATCTCCTTTCCTGAATGCCGGTTCTTTCCTGAATCCAGGCATCATTAGTATCCATCAGATGGGTAAGCTCCTCATTGGTTACTACCCTTTCGGGCACGTACCCACCAATGCCTGCAATGATAGAACGAATCATAAAATTGTGATTTGATTTAGCAAAATAAAATAACAATTAAAAGTACAATTTTTTGCATCTATTTCAAAATGCAAATATTAAGAACCGTTATTTAAAACCAAAACTATTCAAATATTTTAGATTCAGCTATTTGATTATCCGTATATATAAAGTTATTGCCTTTTTTATAATATATTTATCGTCTCTCCCCTAATAGCTGCCTGTAGCTTTTTTGTCAATTCCGGAACTCAATCCACAAAGCCTGAACATTCAAAATATTACCCCTCTATCTTTCCTAACAATGAAATGTGGATTACGCAGCCTCTTTTTACAGATTTAAAATGCTAATTTTGGCGGCTACAACAAGAGGAGTAAGAAAAATGGACAGGATTGTACAATTACCGGATAATATTGCTAACCAAATAGCAGCAGGAGAGGTCATACAGCGACCTGCCAGTGCCGTGAAAGAGCTTCTTGAAAACGCAGTTGATGCCGGAGCAGATGAAATCAGGCTGATTATTGTTGATGCGGGTAAAACATTGATACAGGTGATTGACAATGGCAATGGCATGAGTGAAACCGATGCCCGCTTATGCTTTGAACGACACGCCACCAGCAAAATCAGAAGCATTGACGATCTTTTTCACATTAAAACAATGGGATTCAGGGGCGAAGCACTGGCTTCAATTGCAGCAGTGGCGCAGGTAGAGCTAAAAACCAAGCGACCTGATGATGAGACCGGAACCCTGATTGAACTGGAAAACAGTATAGTATTGAGGCAGGAACCGGTGGCAGTGGCTAATGGCACCTGTATTTCTATGAAAAACCTCTTTTTTAATGTACCTGCCCGACGCAATTTTTTAAAAAGCAATGCCTCCGAAATGCGTCATATCATCGAGGAGTTTACCCGGGTAGCCATGTCTTTTCCTCACATTCGGTTTATTCTCATAAGTAACAATCAGCAAATTTTTCATCTGGAACAAGGCAGTTTAAAACAAAGAATCATACAATTGCTGGGCAACAGCTACAACGCCAAAGTGGTTTCGGTAAAGGAAGAAACCGATTTTATGAAAATTTATGGCTTTACCGGAAAACCCGAAACTGCAAAAAAGACCAGAGGCGACCAGTATTTTTTTGTAAACAACCGTTTCATCAAAAGCCCATATCTCAATCATGCGGTGATGAATGCCTATCGCGAAATGATACCGCAAGACAGCTTTCCGATGTATGTTCTGTTTATTGATTTAGATCCCACACAGGTAGATGTAAATGTACACCCCACCAAACAGGAAATAAAATTTGAGGACGAAAAACTGATTTATGCCTTTATTCAGGCTGCCATAAAGCATGCGCTTGCTCAGTTCAGCGTGTCGCCAACACTCGATTTTGAGCTGGATGCCGGTATTCAGCAGCTACCGGCAGTTTCGCAACCCTTCACCGAGGATAAAAAAGATATTGCAAAAGCATCCTCTCTGTTTAAGGGTTTCACCCAGAAGCATCAGGCGCACCTGATTGATAAACCCTCTGCCGGAGAGCTGAAAAGCTGGAAGGACTTTTATGCGCCAATACCTAAAGAAGAGGCGCCTCTGTTTGATTATGAAAAGACAGAAAAGCAGCAGCAGGTATTTGCAGAAAAAAAGAAACAGGCTTTCCTGATTGATGAAAATACAGAACTGAAGCAGGTTCTCCATTCCTACATCATTGCACCTGTTAATAATAGCTTTTTACTCATCAATCAGCAGGCTGCGCATGAGCGGGTACTGTATGAACGGATGAAAAAAATTGCAATAGGGAAACCGGCAGTTACACAACGAAGTATGTTTCCATCCACATTAGAACTCACTCCTGCCGATGCGGTTTTGCTTAACGAATTATTACCCGATTTGCAGATGCTGGGTTATCTCATAGAGCCTTTTGGCAACAATTGTTTTGTAATTCAGGGTACTCCTGCCGATCTGGAATCGGGGAATGAAAAACAATTAATTGACTTTACCTTAGAGCAATACAAACATTTTAATACCGAAATAAAAATATCAAACCGCGAAAAACTGATTCGCTCCTTAGCCCGTCAAAGAGCCGTTAAAACAGGCAACCGCCTTACAGAACCTGAAATGCGTGAACTTATTGGCAGCTTGTTTGAGTGCGAAGTGTATAATACGGCCCCCGATGGCAATCCCACATATCTTGAATTTAAACTGGAACAAATAGAAAGAATGTTCGGAAGATAGCTCTTAAATTTTTGACATTTGAGCCATATACTTTTTACAGGCATCTTTGATAGTTGCTTCCAATGGTTTGTATTTAAAATCAGGCAAGGTCTTCAGCAGTTTGGTATTGTCAAAGATGGTTTCGGTTTGAGCTACTTTGGCGCTTTCTTTAGTAAGCAGTGGTTTCTGTCCGGTAATAATTGACTTTAGTTTTTCCATCCTCCATGCAATCTCACCCAGTAAAGGCGTTGCTTCACGATGTGGTTTTTTCTTTCCAAAACCTTCGGCTATTGTATCAAACAGTTTTTTAAAACTCCAGTTATCATTGCATACCAAATAGCGCTGCTCTGTAATATCCGTTTTCATAAGCGCCACAGCTGCTTTTGCCACATCTTCCACATCCGCAAAGCCATTAATTCCGTGTGTAAACCAGCTAAATTCTTTCCAGCTATTTTTGAAAAGCGCACAGCTCCCATCATTCCAATTGCCATAGCCCAATATGGTGGCAGGGTTAAGTATGACGCCTTCCAATCCTTCTGCAAAACCGCGCCAAACCTCCAGCTCCGCACGATACTTGGTAATAGAATAATGGGTATTGGACTTTGAATCCTCCCATTTAGTTGCTTCATCTACTATCGTGCTATTTTTTTTTCTGCCAAGCGCTGCCACCGAACTGATATATACCAATCGCCTAACACCGTTTTCCAATGCCACATTTACTACATTAGCAGTTCCTTCAATATTAATTTGGTACATCTTTTCTCTGTCGGCTTTGCCAAAAGACACTACTGCTGCCGCATGAATAATGGTATCAATACCCTGCATTGCATCGGCAAGCGCATTTACATCCAGCACGTCTCCTTCTACCCACTCCACTTTTTCCAAAACTTTACTATCAACGAAATAAGGCAACTTGCCCGTAGGCCTCTTAATAGCACGAACCGCGTGCCCTTCCTCGACCAATTGCCTGATAATATAAGCGCCCAGAAACCCCGTGCCACCCGTTAATAATATCTTAGATGATAAACTGATAATGAAAATTTTTGAGTTGGGAGCGAAAATAATGATTATTCAATTATAATTTCTACACTAAAAATAAACACTTATGTTGTAAAGGCACACAGGTTTTATTATCCACTTTCAGACTATGACGCAGGAGAAATTGTTATCTTCCTACAAGCGCATCGCCTGGTGTTTTTGGTTCATTGGCAAAGCGTAATACATCAGCAAGAATAAAAATACTGCATACTAAAAACCAGGCAACAGGCGATGAAAAAATTGCCTGCCCCAACATCTCGGGATATCTGTCCGGATTGGCCAATACCGCTTCAATCGGAGCCTTATTTGCAAGTTGCTCTTTAGCCGTTTGTATAATACCTTCTATCAGCAATACCAGCACACTTAGCCAACCGATTCTTTTTATGGAAGTATAATATTTGCTGCTCCAGCCTTCATTGCGAAGCGTTCTTTTTATTATTCCAAAAACCAAATAAGTCATTATCAGGATGACAGCAATTTTGACCAACTCAAAAACAGTAATCAACGCCGAAGATTTTTGAAATTCTTCTACTGTTTTTGAAGAAGAACCACCAAAGTTCATCAATCCTGAAGCCAAATTTATCATCAATGATACGCCAAAGATGCAAAGTATCAGAATTGTGTTGGGTGTTAGTTTGAATTTTTGATTCATTTATACAAAATATTTGAACGATTTGTTGAAAAAACAAATCCTGCAATTCGCAGGATTCATAAAGCGATTTTTAAATAATTAGGTTGCGCTTGTAAACTGCTTGAGAAACCTCACATCATTTTCACTGAAAAGACGTATGTCATTGATACCGTATTTCAACATCGCAGGTCTTTCTACACCCATTCCAAAGGCAAAGCCTGTATATTTATTGGGGTCAATTCCACAATTTTGCAATACATTGGGGTGCACCATACCGCAGCCCAAAATTTCTACCCAGCCTGTTTTTTTACAAATATTACAGCCTTCTCCACCACAGATAAAACAACTAACGTCCATCTCGGCACTTGGCTCCGTAAACGGAAAGTAAGACGGGCGGAAGCGTACTTTTACATCCTTACCATACATTTCTTTCACAAAGAAATAAAGCGTTTGTTTTAGATCTGCGAAGGATACATTTTCATCAATGTAAAGGCCCTCCACCTGATGAAAAAAGCAGTGGCTGCGCGCACTGATGGTTTCATTTCGGTAAACACGCCCCGGACAAATAACCCTGATTGGCGGTTTGCTCCTTTGCATTTCGTGCACCTGTGTATTACTGGTGTGGGTGCGCAGCAACCAATCCACAGCGCTGTTTTTTCCGGCTTCCACATAAAAGGTATCCTGCATATCGCGGGCAGGATGATGTTCGGGCATATTGAGTGCAGTGAAATTATGCCAGTCGTCTTCAATTTCGGGGCCTTCGGCTACCGCAAAGCCTAAGCGTTGAAAAATGCTGATGATTTTATTGCGCATCAGCGAAATGGGATGACGGCTGCCCAAAGGCATATCATCGCCCGGCAGGGTAAGGTCTGTATCGGATGCTGCTGCACCGTCTGTAGCACCCATTGCCTCCCTCATTTCATTATATTTTGTTTCGGCAAACTGCTTAAACTCATTAAGAACCTGCCCGGCTTCACGCTTTTGCTCCACCGGCACATTCTTCATTTCCCCCATTATCTCCTTCACCAATCCTTTTGTACCTAACCATTTGATGCGGTATGTTTCTAATTGCTTCTCATCTGTAGTGGAAAAAGCGCTTATTTCGCTCTTAAAATGCTCTATTTTTTGTAAAAGATCCTGCATAGCGTGCAAAGATAGTAAAACCCTAAAAGTTATCGCTTGAAATAATCATTAAACTCAAGCCTCTTTTTCTGCTTTTTTCAAACGAAAATGTGTTGATTTTTAGCCAAAAACCGAGTTCATTTTAAAAATCTTTTTATAAACAGAATAAAAATTTTGAAAATATCAAATAAAATTAAATATTTGCAAACCATATTGGAAATTTTAAAGCAATACTTGCCTTTATGAATTCAAAAATAAACCTTGACAAATTAGATCTCCAGATAATTCAGCACATGATGGAAAATGCGGAAATTTCCTATGCCGATCTTGGCAAAAAATTATTTGTTTCTGGTGGTACTATTCACGTGAGGATTAAAAAATTGCAAAAGGACGGTATTGTAAAAGGCACCAAATTAAATACCAACCTGAAACTTCTTGGTTATGATGTGATTGCTTTCATAGGAATTTACCTTCGTGAAAGTTCATTGTACGACAGCGTAGCTAAAGAATTGCAAAAAATAAAAGAGATTGTACGCCTCAACTATACTACCGGCAACTACAATATGTTTGCCGAAGTGGTTTGCAAAGACATAACCGAGCTTAGAAACGTACTGCACGAAAAATTGCAACGCATAAAAGGCATCGAAAGAACCGAAACGCTCATCAGCCTTGAAGAAAGTTTTTCAAGAAACGTGAAGGTAATGGATTAAATATTCACCATCTTAACATCTGGCTTCCAACTGATTCAATCACAAATCATCTCATTTCACATTATTTCTTTTTTACTTTTTTGACATCCTGATTAGCTTTTACCTGAGTAGCCTTTCTGACTGCCGGTTTAGTTTCTGATTTCTTTACGTGAGTCGAAGTTTTAGATTTTGCTGTAGGATTTTTTCTATCAGTTGCCGGCTTTGCCATGGGGGCAGGTTTTGCTTTAACTTCATTTCCTGATGGAGACGGATTTGAAACGCCACGACTAAATTTCCAGTTTCGGGTAGTCTTATTTCCTGCAATATCAGTAACAGTAACCGACAGCGTATGAATACCGGTATCTATCCTATTGTCAAAATTATAAATCCAGGTTCTTCCTTTGTCATTTGTAAAACGCAGCCATTTGCCATCCACTTCGGCCCTGAAGTTGGCTATGCCGTAATTATCGGTGGGCGTGATAGCGATTCGTCCGGCTTTACTCAGGCTTACGATTTCGCCGGCGCCAATGGAAGGAATGACCGGAGGCACCGTATCTATTACCGCTTCAAAACTCCCAAATTCTCTGAACTCTGCCGCCAGCCAGCCATCTCTCCATTGTGCTTTTTTTACCTCAGTTTTTTTGTCAGTTCTTTTTATCAATATCCTGTCTTTAACGCTTTCTGTAATGGTTTTATCAGGTTTTACTCTAACCTCAAAAGGTTGTTGAGCGGGTACAAAAGGTGCTCCCAATTTATGTGTGGCGGATACATTGTTTGCTGTATAAGTCTGCATTTTGGTGTAGTCGATATTCATTTTATCATACAATACATTTATTGGCAGATAAGCCTCAAAATCATATTTGAACAAACTGTTGAGTCCATTCGGCTTCCAGTCGTAATTAACATCTGACGCTGCTTCCTGACCATTGTTTCTGATATTGAATCTGATTACTGAACTGTTTTTATTGGCATCGCTCACGATGACTTTTACCTCGTGCAAGAGGGTATCGGTCAACTGAAACAGGCCATCTCCCAAAGTTTTATATACACCGCTCTTATCTCCCGGCAGTGGAGATAAATGTTGCAGATAAGCGCCTCCATTGTATTTCAGCTTATAATCAATCTGAGCATTCATATATCTGGTTTGAACATAGTCAATGCTGTCCAGATAAAAACTACTGATTTCTTTTTCGTCCAAAAACAGTCTGGCGCTATATATTCCGTCCTGATTTGAGGTGCCATTTCGGGTATCATAAGCCTGAATGGCAAAACCAGGAGTTAATATATCGGTATTGATAGTTTTTCCGGCAACAGTATATTCGCCACCCGACTTGGTCAGTTTGAAAAATTGCGGCGACTGGTAATAAGTTGATTTATCCCTGTCGTACATTACAATATTTGTAATAGTGGGTGGAATATTATCTGCGATGGGCGTTCCAAAAAGTGTGGGATTCAGCCTCTTTCCGGTTTTGGTTTCTATTATTTCAAAATGAATATGAGGCCCTCCTGATCCGCCGGTGGTACCACTATAGGAGATAAAATCACCCTTTTTTACAGGGAATTTGCCTTCAGGAATTTCCAATTCCATTTCCCATGATTCGTTTTTGTATTGTTGGTCAGTAACATAAGCCTCTAATCTTGGTTCGAAGGCATTAAGATGGCCGTATAAAGTAGATAATCCATTCGGGTGCGTGATAATGATCCAGCGGCCATAACTCATTGGTTTAATGCCCACAAAGGAAATATAGCCATCTGCTGCTGCCAATACACGCTTATTTACTACCTGCTGTGTCCTTATGTCCAGGCCCATGTGCCAGTGATTCGGACGAAGCTCTCCCAAATTGGCAACAATATCAGGATCTAAATCGGTGGGCCAGCGAAAATAATATTGGGGATAGGTTGGCTGCCTGTAAAGTTGAGCATACGAACCAATACTAATCAATAACAAAAATGAAATAAAAAAATACCTAATCATGGTGGTCAAAAATAAGGAATCGAAAATAATTAAGCCCTCCCCCTGTTTATTTTAACAATTTCAAATCCAAAACCGTTTTTTTTAACGAAACGACAAGTATTTTCGAAGGATGAAACGAGGGTAATTCTAAAAATTACGCTTGATATTTAGAATACATTCTAAAATTTACGCTTATTTTTTAGAATACAATCTAAATATTACGCTTAAAATTAGGAATGGGGATAAAAATATACTACTTTTGAGTATAATATGGTGAAACAATGATATATCGTGATTTGCAGAAAAATATATTAAACACTTGCTTCAAAGGAAAGGTCATTCTTCTACTGGGAGCTCGTCAGGTAGGCAAAACTACCTTATTGAAAGAAGTTATCTCCCAAATAAAAGAGCCTTCAGTTTGGCTGAACGCAGATGAAGCAGACGTTTTGCAAGCTTTTGAAACTGCAAATACAAGTACCCAGCTTTTACAACTGATTGGGGTAGGCAACAAATTAGTAATCATAGATGAAGCGCAACAAATATCCGATATTGGGAGAAAACTAAAATTAATTTACGATTCACATCCTGAAATTCAGGTAATTGCTACTGGTTCATCATCTTTTGAACTACAAGACAGAATGGCTGAACCACTTACCGGCCGAAAACGAACTTTTTATTTGTATCCACTTAGCTACAAAGAAATTTCACGAAGCCGGTCCGTTTTGGAAGCCAGAAGGCTATTGGAAACAAGGTTGATATTTGGTTCTTATCCTGAAGTGGTATCTAACAGGGGTGAAGAAAAAACAATTTTAACAGAAATTGCCACCAGTTATTTATATAAAGATATTTTAAAATCCGATACTATTCGAAAGCCTGCTCATATTGAAAAATTATTACGGGCACTCGCATTTCAAATTGGAAATGAAGTAAACTTTCATGAACTGGCACAAACTATAGGCAACATAGATACAGCAACTGTTGAAAAATATATTGATTTGCTCGAGAAAACCTTTATCATTTTCAAATTGCCGGCATTGAGCAGAAATTTAAGAAATGAAATTAAAAAAGGAAAGAAGTATTATTTTTATGACAATGGTATTCGAAATGTACTGATAAGCAATTATGCAAATCTCGAAATGAGGAATGACAAGGGTGCATTATGGGAAAATTTTTTGATTTCGGAGCGAATAAAAAACCTCCATTATCAGGAACAGTTTGTCAATACCTACTTTTGGCGCACACATGACAGAGCTGAAATTGATTACATAGAAGAAAAAGACGGCGTATTAAACGCTTATGAATTCAAATGGAAAGCACAAAAAGTACGATTTGCTCATTCATTTCTGGAGGCCTACCCCAACCATAAAACCGCTGTTGTAAGCCGCTCTGATTTTGAGAATTTTATAGGAATTTAGAAATATGTACAAAAAAACGGCCATTTTTAATTTAAAAACATCTATAGTCTCTCCAAAATCAGTTAATTTCAACAAATTGTGAAATATTAAAAATATCGCTTGAAAAGGCGATTCATTGTGTATGATATAGCATTAATTTTGTATTGTGAACAGAGTTGTAATTACAGGCTTAGGTATTTACTCCTGCATTGGCAAAAACCTGCAGGAAGTTAAAAATTCATTATATGAAGGCAAATCGGGTATCATTTACGACCCGGTTAGGAAAGATTTTGGCTATAGGTCGGCCTTAACCGGATGGGTGGAGCGACCCGCCCTGAAAGGGCTTTTAGACAGGCGCTCGCGCATCATGCTGGCCGAAGAAGGCGAATATGCCTATATGGCCACCTTAGAGGCATTGCAGCAGGCCGGCATTTCAGAGGCGTATATTGCAGAAATTGAGCCGGGAATATTATACGGAAACGACAGTTCTGCCAAAGCAGTCATTGAATCTACCGATTTGATCAGAGAAAAGAAAGACACCATGCTGGTTGGTAGCGCCGCCGTATTTCAAACGCTCAACTCTACAGTAACCATGAATTTGGCTACCATTTTCAAACTCAAGGGGATTAACCTTACTGTAAGCGCTGCCTGTGCCAGTGGTTCTCACTCCATCGGGCTGGCTTATTTATTAATAAAAATGGGATTGCAGCAATGCGTTATTGCAGGAGGTGCTCAGGAAATCAATCATCTGTCAATGGGTACTTTCGACGCATTGGGTGCATTTTCTATAAGAGAAGATGACCCGCAAAAAGCATCGCGCCCATTTGATAAAGACAGGGATGGATTGATACCCAGTGGCGGAGCGGCCACCGTTATTTTAGAAAGTTTGGAAAGCGCTCAAAAACGAGGAGCCAATATAATAGGAGAGTTAGTTGGGTATGGGTTTTCATCCAACGGAGAGCATATCTCAAACCCGACCATTGACGGGCCTGCCAAATCGCTGGTAATGGCATTAAAGGACGCAGGCTTGCAACCGGATGCAATAGACTACATCAATGCTCATGCCACCAGTACACCGGCAGGCGATGCCAGCGAAGCACAGGCTATTTGCAAGGTTTTTGGCAGTAATACCCCCGTCAGCTCTACCAAGTCGATGACAGGGCATGAGTGCTGGATGGCGGGCGCCAGTGAAATTGTGTATAGCTGCCTGATGATGCAGAACGGTTTTATGGCTCCCAATATTAATTTTGAAAATCCCGATACAGAAACAAATTGCATCAACATTGTGAGAGAAACCACAAACAAAAATATTCAAGTGTTTTTGTCTAACTCTTTTGGTTTTGGTGGAACCAATTCTACATTAATTGTAAAAAAATGGTAATTTTGCAGCATGAAAAGTATGAATGAAATAATATCAATAACTAATTCATTCCTTGTTGATGAATTTGAGGCGGAGGCAGATGCTATTAAACCGGAGGCAGATTTAAAAGAAGTTTTGGATTTGGATAGCCTCGATTATATTGATTTGGTAGTGGCATTGGAAAACAATTTTCATTTCAAAGTACAACCGGGCGATTTTGCGCCACTTGTTACCTTCCAGGATTTTTATAATTACATTGAAGCCCAGATAGCCAGAAAAGAAACGGCATAAATAAAAGCCACTTGTGCTGCAAGCGCAAATAATAAAACGAAATGTATTATAGATCAGGATTTTCTCCTGACTCTGATTTGCATGGCGTTTTCAATTTTGTTCTCACTAAAAAGAATCAGATAACCGCCGCCGCCGGCTCCGCTGATTTTATACCCTGAAACGATTGGTTTATATTTTTGAAGTTGATTGGTAATTTCATCATTTACCATTTTTGGGAACATGGCCACCTGAGCATCAAAGCTGTCAGTCAATGCTTTACCAAAAGCAGCAGTATCCTTATTGATAAAGGCAGTCCAACAATTTTCGGCTGCCTCACTAAGCCTTTTTGCTCCTTCTTTCGAAATATTTGTTTCATCCAATACATGAAAATCGATGATTCGGGGCGAAAGTGGTATCATCCAAAGCCTTTTTTCGATCCAATCCAATTTTTCATCATCCAAAACCGATTCGATATTTACCGGCCAGTATCCCTTGTTATAATGTAACCTGTTTGCTCCGGGAAGTGCAATCCCCAGCGCATCTTGTGAGCCGCTTACATACAGTGTGCCGGGCGGGTTTTCAAAACAGAACATGGTTAGCGCCATTTTTTCCCTGTCGCCCTCAGGTATTTCAGTTTGCCAAAGTTCAATCGCTTTTTTTCGGGTGCTGGTAGCCATCCCGCTTCTGTCGTTAAAGTCGTAGTCGGGCTCGATTGAAATAGTAATGACCGAACCGGGAAATAATTCATTCACATAAGGCTGATCCAGCCAACCTCCTGCCAGATCTATCCGATAAGGGATGGTGCAGATTTGGCGTAATGCAGTAGTGGATCTTACCGGTAAGTTTTTATGCGGCACCCGCTTACTTACAAAGTATTTAATTCCCAGTTCTTTGCAAAGCGCTTCCTTGGCGGGGCTATGACCATCTTCATTTACAAACAAAATATCTGGCTTTAAGGCTTTTATCTCTTCCACAAAATCCAATGTTCCACTTCCCGAATTAATCCAGGCTTCTTTAACCACTTTCAAGGCTTTTACCATATAAAGCCGCTCATTATCCGAATTGATTGTTTTTCGGGCCTTGAGCCCTTCAATGGTTTTATCAGAACCGATTCCTACATACAGATCGCCATGAGATGCCGCTTCTTCAAAGAAGGCGACATGGCCGCTGTGCAGCATATCAAAACTACCACTCACAAACACTTTGGGCTTCATCACTTATCATTTTTGGTTACTATTAATAATATTTCATTTCTTTTCATGCTATGAGGTACAATAATAATTAGAAAAATTGTCCCAACTTTCTCAGCGGCTTCAATAGGATGGTATAAAATGCCGGTTTCAACTGATTGACCTTCCAAGCTCTACGGTCGTTTTTAAACGCTTTCCATCTGGCCAATATATCCTGATTAGAAGCGCCTCCCATACGCATGTGAATAATTGTTCCGCAAAGATAAAAAAGATACACTTTGTTGAATTCTTATTTTAATTAACTCAACAACATTATTAATTCTTCAATTTTGTTTGAAATTTTGATTTTGGATGGCTTCATTTCTTCAAAAAAAGAAATTCTGAAACTATCGGCAATTTCATCCACACTCAAAGGATTAAAAGTCAAAGAAGGTTCACACACTTCATAAATATAAGGCAAGTCAGCGCCAATCACTTTGCATCCATGCTCTATTGCCTCCACCAATCCCATGCCAAAACTTTCTGCCAATGAAGGAAATATCAAAAACTCTGACTGCAAGTAATATTTTCTTAATAATGACTGAGGGAGAAAACCAATGTTTTCAATTGGAACTCCTTGTTGCTGCTTCAATAAGATTAGTTTTTGGATATTATTGAATTTCTCAGAAACAGTGAGTATTAACTTCCCCTGTCTGTATTTTTTATAGAAATTGCTGAATGCCTCAATAAGTCGAATATGATTTTTGTGCGGCACCCCATTGCTTACATAAATATATTGCCCCTTTAGGCGCTCCTGATTTATTTCTCCCTTAAGGTTCACATAAAAAGGCAAAAGCAAAATTTTCCGATTAGAAATTTGGTATTTAGAACTTAACTTCTCTTTTATTAAATCGGTTTGAACCACCCAGTAATCTGAGTTTTTTTTCAAAATATTTAAAATAAACCTCTTCAAATAAAGTATTCCGGTATAAAATATCGGTAAGCCAGGCGGTCTTTCCAGATACAGCGGATGGTGAAAATAAGTATATACTTTCGCTGTTAATCTGATTACCGGCGGAATATTTGCAAAACACAATACTGTAGAAAAATCTGATTTGTGCTGTAGATAAAAATTGATTCTTTTTGAAAAATCGGATTTCTGAAATTTCAAAACATTTGTTGGTTTTATCGACTGTATATTTCCCTTAAGTCGTTCATCCAATAAATAATATACATGCTTTTCCGTTTTTTCCAAATTGGTAATCAGATAATCTAATAGCACTTTGGTTCCTACTCCATTATCAATATATATTGCATCAATTAAAATCATTTTTTCTTTTTCAATGCTGAGAAGAGAAAAATAGGCTCACCCTCTTTTTTAAAAACTCCCTCTTAATCAGTTTTTCCAAAAAATTGATGATTATTCGAACTGGATTCTACAATTGGCTAAAAAACGCCAATACTTCTTTCTTCTGTAATTAAACCGTACAAAATTTTTAATGGAATTAAATCAACTTCATCAAAACTCGTCAGGACTCAATATTCTTAACACTATTAAGTTGTCTGATTTTTTCAATCGTTTCCCCATTTGCCTTTTTCCGCTCCCGATCCCAAAACCATCCCCATTTGTTAAAATAACGAATAGCTGAAAAAATATGATGCTTTAAAAGCTTTCTGTTATTGTAAGACCCTCTGTTGTGATGGTGTATTATTGAGACAAAAGGATAATAAATTGTTTTTGCCATCCGACTGATTCGGCGATTCAAATCAATATCCTCCAGATAAAGAAAAAATCGCTCATCAAAGCCATTGCTTTTTTGAAGAATTGAATTTCTCATAAACATAAAGCATCCTGATAGGTTAGGGATCTGCATTACACTATTATAATCAAAATCTTTTAATTCATATTTATCATTCATCCGCTGCGACCATTTCAAAGAAGGCAAAAACCTTCTGGTTGCTATGTTGAGAGGGTCGGGCAACAATTTACACAATCGTTGCAAACTACCATCAGGGTACAACACTTTTGGCATTATATTCCCCACATCCGGATGCTCTTCCATATATTGATAAAGCCTTTCCAGAACTTCCGACTTAAAACTAATGTCCGGATTTAATACCAGATAATATTCGGTGTCTGTCTTTTTTCTGATTGCCATATTATGCCCTTTCCCAAATCCCGGATTATCAAAAGCCTCAATTATCTCAACGCGGGGATCAGACAGAAAAGCCCCTAAATCCGGTTCTGTCGAATTTGCCACAAGAAACAGTTTCACATTGAGTCCTGTAGAAAGAAAACTTTCTATAGTTCTCCTTACACTTTCTATAGTCTGTTCATAAACAACAATAGAAGCCGTAATTTGAAATTTACTCATTGGTGAATATTTTATAACAATAATAATACAGGAGTAGCTAACTATGAGGTGGAGAGTTTCTTTAAAAAACTCCGGGTCAAAAAGACTGACTTTTGAAATTTCAGCACATTTGTCGGTTTTATTGCCTGCACATTATTCTTAATTCGCTCATCCAATAAATAATAAATATGCTTATCCGTTTTTTCCAATTCAGCTATCAGATAATCCAAAAGTATTTTGGTACCGCCGCCATTATCAACATATATTGCATCTATCAGAATCACTTTTGCTTCTTTTTCATTTAAAACTGAATTGGTAACTAAGCTGATAAATCAATCTTACCTGTTCAAATCAATGCTTTCCACATACCAACGGATCAGTTTGCTAATTCCTTCCTCTATTTCCACCTCATGCCGCCAGCCCAGTGACTGTAATTTAGAAACATCTGTCAATTTCCTCATGGTGCCATCCGGCTTATTGGTATTGAAAACAATATCACCGCCATAATTAAATTGTTCCTTAATTTTTTGGGCTAATTCTTTTATCGAAATATCCTTCCCTGTTCCAATATTAATATGATAGTTTCTTTGCTCCTCATCCTTTTTTTGTTCCTTAAGGTGGCTGAAATCAATATTTTCCATTAAAAACAGGCAGGCTTTGGCCATATCTTCACTCCACAAAAATTCGCGTAATGGCATTCCCGACCCCCATACCTCTACATATTCTTTATGGATACCATAACTACTCAGTAATTCATTTAGCTGCAACCCTGTTTCTGATGCAATTGCGCCCGCAATGGGTCTTATTTTCAGGTCTGACCGAATTTTTTCATAATCATTCTCTTCAAGACATTTTGCCAAATAGAATTTTCTGATGAGGGCTGGGAGCACGTGACTTTTTTGAAGATCAAAATTATCATTCGGACCATACAAATTAGTCGGCATCACCGCCAGAAAGTTGGTTCCATATTGCAAATTGTAACTTTCACACATTTTAAGCCCGGCAATCTTGGCAATGGCATAAGGTTCATTAGTATATTCCAACGGACCTGTCAATAAGTATTCTTCTTTAATTGGTTGTGGCGCATCTTTTGGGTAAATGCAGGTGCTTCCCAGAAAAAGTAATTTTTTAACACCTGTTTTGAAACTCTGCTCAATTACATTTTGCTGTATGCGAAGGTTTTCAGAAATAAAATCTGCCCTGTAGGTATTGTTGGCCACGATACCTCCCACTTTGGCAGCCGCCAGAAAAACATATTCAGGCGCTTCTTGCTGAAAGAAATGTTTTACTGCCTTATCATCCAATAAATTCAACTCTTTACTGGTTCGCCCCACAAGATTATTGTACCCGTTGCCAACAAGTTGTGCCCATAGAGCAGCGCCTACCAACCCTCTATGTCCGGCTACATATATTTTTGAATCCTTATTCATAGTAATTCATGGTTCTGAAGTTATTACTGCTAAGGAAATCTTCCTTTTTCATCAGGGCAATATCACCCTGCATCATATCCTTCACTAATCCATTCAAATCATATTGAGGTTCCCATCCCAGCACTGTTCTGGCCTTGCTTGGGTCGCCAATAAGCAACTCAACTTCTGTAGGCCGGAAATAGGCCGGATCCACTTCGCCAACAATTTTACCTTTCAACGATTCGGCGCCCTTCAGATAGGCCTCACCTACTTTAGATACAAAAACAGCTTTATCAATATCATCCACAATTATTTTTTCGTCGGCTCCTTCTCCTTCAAATTTTACAATCACTCCAGCCTCGCCAAAGGCGAGCTTTACAAAATCGCGAACAGAGGTGGTTACACCGGTGGCAATTACATAATCTGACGGTTTCTCCTGTTGCAAAATCAGATACATGGCTTTGGCATAATCCTTGGCATGGCCCCAATCTCTTTGTGCAGATAGGTTTCCGAGGAATAGTTTCTGCTGCAGACCTAATACGATTCTGCTTGCCGCCCGGGTTATCTTTCGTGTAACAAAAGTTTCACCTCTTATTGGAGATTCATGGTTGAACAAGATGCCGTTGCTGGCATGCATTCCGTAAGCTTCACGGTAATTAACGGTAATCCAATAGGCGTATAATTTGGCTACAGCATAAGGCGATCGGGGATAAAAAGGAGTGGTTTCCCTTTGAGGCACTTCCTGCACCAATCCATAAAGTTCGGAGGTGGATGCCTGATATATTCTGGTTTTTTGGGCAAGACCCAAAAGACGAACCGCCTCCAATACCCTAAGCGTTCCTATACCATCTGCATTGGCTGTGTATTCCGGCGTGTCGAAACTCACCTTTACATGGCTCATGGCTGCCAGGTTATAAATTTCATCGGGCTGCACATCCTGAATCACTCGGGTTAAGTTCAAAGAATCTGTAAGATCGCCATAATGAAGAATCAGCTTTTTTCCCTCTTTATGAGGGTCTTCGTATAAATGGTCAATTCTTTCTGTATTAAAGAGAGAGGAACGCCTTTTGAGTCCGTGTACTGTGTAACCCTTCTTTAAAAGGTACTCGGCCAGATAAGCACCATCCTGACCGGTAATGCCGGTTATAAATGCTGTTTTTGACATTTTTCTGTTTATTAATGAATAAAGTTAGAGATAAGTCAAATATCCGAAACCTCTATTCTTTATTTTCCCATTTATTTTATAGAAGTATTAAATTTCAAACGCTTAATCAAACCTTAATGCTTCAATCCTTTTTTTAAACATTAAGAAATGAAGGAACATGAAGCTTTATTTGCTTAATCTAACCTTAATGCCTTAATGTTTCAACCTTTTCTCAACATTAAGAAATTAAGAAGCATTAAGTCGTAAACGCTTCATCTAACCTTAATGCCTTAATGTTTCAACCCTATTTTTCAACAATAAGAAATGAAGAGGCATAAATCTTTGATTCATTAAACTAAGCTCAATTCCATCATTAGAAATTCGTAGGCCGGCATCATTTGGATAACACCAAAGTCCGTCCGAAAAATATCCGATTGATTCATCGTTACTATAAATCCTTTATCCACTTTAAGTTGCATCATTGCTTCCCTGATACCATTTAACTCCCTGTCAAAGTTTTCGTTATTTATCTGAAAACAAACCTGAACCACTTTAGAAATCCGGCTCTTTTCCATTACGACAAAGTCACATTCTCCCTTTCCTTTAAAGTAGAATATAGATTTGCTATTGCGCCGCAGATGGTTGAATATAAGATTCTCCAGCATCCTTCCATCATTCCGGCTTGCCGATACAGCCAATTCTGTATAAATTCCGGTATCGGCAACATATACCTTTTTTGGATTTCTCGCCTGAACTTTTAGCGAATCATGGTACAAAGGCACAAAATCAAGTATATATGAATCTTTCAAATAGGAAAAATACTCCAAAAAGGTGGTAGCAGAGTTGATTCCATACATACCGATCAGTTTGTTTGCCGAAATCGGATTTCCAATATTTGAAATCAGGAATAATGTTAATTGCTTCAGCGCTGCCACATCTCGTACAGCATATCGTACCGCAATGTCACGAACAAGTATATCATCCACCAACAAAGAAACAATTGAAGGGATATTAAGTGAAACAAATTCAGGGATTCCGCCATTTTCGAGATAAAGTTTCAGGCTCTCTTCCCCAAAATCAAAACCTTTAAAACGAACAAATTCCGAATAAGAAAACGGAAATAACTCTACAGATAAATGTCTCCCGGTTAAATGGGTACCTAATTCAATACTTAACATTGAGGCATTCGAACCTGTGATAAATACCTGAAAATTTTCCCTGAGTAAATGGTTTACAAATATTTCCCAGCCATCTGTCAATTGAATTTCATCAAAGTATAGAATTTTTGAATTTCGTCGAATTATTTCATCATAAAGACGGGCAAAATCTTCTTTACCAAACTTGGAAAGCCGGACATCTTCAAAGTTCAAGATTAAAATATCTCCGCCCAGGTCACTCTGTTTTCCCTTCAATATTTGAAGTAAGAGTGTACTTTTTCCGCATCTCCTTAATCCGGTAATTATAGTGGCAAAAGATTTAACAATCGGCACTTTGGAAAGAATTTCACGCGAAAATCCCAAGTCCTTTTTTGAGAAAGAAATTTGCTGGGAATCAATTACATGAGCTAATTCTTCCTGACGTATCATATTAAATTTTTATCAAAAATAAATCTTTTTCAATTATACTGAAAGATATTTTTCATTTATAATGGAAGATATTGTATAAATAAAATAATTAAGGATATTCTTAGACTTTTGCATTATCAATTTTTTCAACCCACCCTTAATGCCTTAATGTTTCAACCCTTTTTTCAACATTAAGAAATGAAGGAGCATGAAGCCTTAAACGCTTAATCTAACCTTAATGCCTTAATGTTTTTCCCTTTCCTTAAACAAGATAAATTACAAATTAACCAATGCCTCCACTATCCTCTCTGCTGCCTTCCCGTCCCATAATGCAGGAATGTTTCCTTGTTTCCATTGACCTGCAATAAGCTTCTTCATTGCAGGTGCAATCGCTTTCGGATCGGTACCCAATAGTTCATTAGTGCCTATTGTGATTGTTTCAGGTCGCTCTGTATTGTTGCGAAGTGTCATGCAGGGAATTCCCATAACTGTAGTCTCTTCAGTAATTCCACCGCTATCGGTAATAACAGCCTTACTATGTTTTACCAGATAATTAAATTCCAAATATCCTAACGGTTCTACCGGATAAAGCCTTTTATGTTGAACCCCTAAACGATTCAGGATTTTGGCTGTCCGGGGGAGGTACCGGGAATAAATTTTTCACTGATTCAACACTCAACGCTACTTTTTTCCACTTCCAATTTTAACTATCAACTCTCAACTATTCCCCTTTCCAATACCGTATTTTCCCCTTATTATACCCATATTTGTATTTTATCATGATATATTGAAGTTGACATTCATTTTATCATGATATTTCGAAATTATATTTCAAACATTAAGATTGAATAATGGACAATTTATTTCAACGGTTACAAAATTTCACCGGATCAGGGCAGGAAAGCCTTTTTTTATGGGGTGCCAGACAAACGGGTAAAAGCACATTGCTCAAAACTCTTTTCCCCAAAGCGATTTTATTCGACTTATTGCTTCCAGAGGAATATGAAAAACTCAGCAAACGCCCTTCAATAATAAGGGAAATGGTTGCCGCTTCTGACAAGATTGATCTGATCATAATAGATGAAATTCAACGAATGCCGACTTTGTTGAATGAGGTACATTGGTTGATTGTCAATAAAGGCATACGTTTTATATTAAGTGGTTCCAGCTCTAGGAAAATACTCAGATCAGATGTGAATCTACTAGGAGGGCGAGCGCTTAGATATGAACTCTATCCACTCGTAAGTTCTGAAATACCGAATTTTAATCTTCTTAGAGCTTTAAATAATGGGCTTTTACCCAGACATTATTTGGCAGATAATGCAAATCGACTTTTGGCTGCCTATATCGGCAACTACCTTCAGGACGAATTGATTCGAGAAGCACAAATTAGAAATATGAATGTTTTTTCGAATTTCTTACATGCAGCGGCTTTCTCAAATGGCGAAATGCTCAATTACTCTAACATTGCAACAGATATTGGTATTAGCGCCCACACAGTCAAATCCTACTTTCAGATTATGGAGGAGACTTTGATAGGTAGGTTTGTGCCGGTCTATCAAAAGAAGCCCCAAAGGAGAGTCATCCAAGCACCTAAGTTTTATTTTTTTGATGTAGGTATTGTCAACCATCTTCTTAAAAGAGGTCTGATAGCTGAAAAAAGTGAAAGTTTTGGACATGCATTTGAGCATTTTATATATCAGGAAATATACGCACACAGTCATTATTCCGGCGAAGACTACTCGATAAGCTATTGGAGAACTGCTTCACAGATCGAGGTAGATTTCATATTGGGTGAAAACGAAGTTGTCCTGGAAGTTAAAAGCACTGACACTGTCAGCAGTCGTCATTTGCGAGGTATCAAAGCTTTCATGGAGGAATATACCGTCAAAAAGTCTATTATCATCTGCACCGAATCAAGTCCAAGATTAGTGGAAGGCATCCTCATCCTGCCATGGCAAGATTTTTTAAATAGGTTGTGGTCAGGTCAGATAATTTGATTGTAAAGATTTCTGTAAATATAATTACAATAATCTCATTAATGGCAGTATATTATAGTTATAATTACAATAATTAAAAATATAGTAATCACATTTTAGCATCTTTGGTTGTGTTTTATAGTCGGCTTATAATTCGGGATTCACTTCAATTTTTAATTTATACGCTTCGACCGATGAAGTTTATTTCCTACTTTTCCCATTGCTTTTCTGATTCAGAAGCTCATAATAAAGTTTGCGAAAATCATTTGCCAAACGTTGCACACTAAATCTCTCCATAACAAACTTACTTCCCTTCTCCGACATTTTTTTTCTTAGTTGTTCATCCTCAACAAGTAATAAAAGGTTCGTAAAAAACTGTTCCTTATCATCTACATCTGACAATAATGCCGTTTCTCCTTCAATTACAATATCAGAAACACCACCTACTTTGGTAGCTACTATAGGTTTCCCCGCAGCTTGCGCTTCAATCAGACTAACAGGCGCACCTTCATTTAGAGAGGTCAGGCAAATAATATCCAGACCTGCATTAATGACATCAATATCGGTTCGCCAGGAGGTGAAAGTCAGGAATTTCGTTTTATCATAAATCTCACCTACTGCATTATAAGATATTTTCAGCTTTTCAGCTAATTGCTCTATCTCTGATTGGGTATCTCTATTTCCAATAATCATATAACCAGACTTTTTCATAGAAGAGATAAAATCACCTTTTTAATTATCCCGATTTTGATTATATGGAAATTAAAACAAAAATTACTCTACTTTAATAAAACCAGCAAGATGCTAATAGTATCATGTTTGATTTATCGCCTATCACAACCTCCAGTAATATTGATAATCTTCTTTATTCTTAATCCCCTTAATATCAAACAATACCAGTTCACCGTTTGCCAATGCTTCCAGATCTTGTTTTTCTAATCCTTTAAACTCATCATGAGGTACGGCGATAATAATTGCGTCAAAAAGTCCTTCAGGTTTAGTAACCATTGTAATATTATGCACTTGTTTTAAATCATTCCTCGTAACACGTGGATCAAAGGTCAGAACCTCCATGGAATAGGATTGAAGTTCATGAATTAAATCAATCACTTTACTATTTCGGATATCAGATATATTTTCCTTGAAGGCTATACCCAACACTAATACTCTGCATTTGGCAGGATCTTTTTCCAATTTTTTCAAAAAATGAACTACCTTCTCCCCGATAAATTGAGGTATCATATCATTGATGGTTCTTCCTGCTGCTATTACTTTTGGGTTATAGCCCAACTCTTTTGCTTTATGAATCAGATAAAAAGGATCAACACTGATACAATGCCCCCCCACCAAACCGGGTCTATAAGTATGAAAATTCCATTTTGTCCCTGCAGCCTCTATCACTTCAGTAGTATCAATTCCCATTTTATCAAAAACGATAGCCAGTTCATTCATAAATGAGATATTAATATCCCTTTGAACATTTTCAATAACCTTTGCAGCTTCTGCCACTTTTATCGATTTTGCTTTATATATACCCGCTTTAATAATTGCATCATATACTTCTGCAATAAGTTCGAGCGCTTCCTCATCATTACCGGATACTATTTTTAATATTTTGGAGAGTGTTCTATTTTTTTCACCCGGGCTGATACGCTCCGGACTGTATCCATACTTAAAATCTCTACCTCCAGTCAATCCGCTCTGCTGCTCCAGAACCGGCAAACATTCTTCTTCGGTACAACCAGGATACACAGTGCTTTCAAATACCACTACATCTCCCATTTTTAGTACTTTCCCAACTGCTGCGCTGGCTTCCTTTAGTGGTTTTAAATCCGGTACCTTATATTTATCTATATCAGTCGGTACTGCTATAATATGAAAATGAGCCTGAGTGAGATCTGAGGGGTTATCAGTAAATTCTATATCACATCCCTCAAAATCAGATGGTACCAATTCTTTTGAGGGATCTTTTTTTTGTTTGATTAATTGAATTCTTTCCTTGTTGGTATCAAAACCAATGACTTTAAAATAACGGGCAAATTCCAACGCTAATGGCAGACCCACATAACCTAACCCTGTTACTGATATAAGTTTTGTTTTGTTCCTTAATTCCTTTATCACTCTATAATTTTAATAGTGAAAACAATAATCTAAAAACACAAATCACTCTGTTAGCTCTAAATAAATCCTTACAATTAACAAATTTATTACTCTCAGGTCAAAATAAAATCGGCTCAAAAAATTATGAGCCGATAATTATCTGCAACAATTTTTTATTAATCTTATCCGCATCATAATGTTCTTCTGCAAATGCACGGGCATTGATACCCATTCGATCAATTTCATCAGGATGTACTATAAAAAAGAGCATCTTTTCAACCAGTGCATCCACATTCCATTTGGGAATCAGAAAGCCATTGTATCCGTTTATCACCGTCTCTCTGCATCCGGGTACATCTGTGGTAATAACTGCTCTTCCTGACGCCATTGCTTCCTGAGTTGTACGAGGGATACCTTCTCTATATGAAGGCAATACAAATACATCAGATTTCTGCAACCAGGGAGTTACATCACTTACATAACCATTGTACTGTATTATTTTATTGTCAATGTAAGTGTTTAATTTGTCTAATTTTATGGAGCCGGGATTTTCTGTATCAACATCACCTAACACCATAAATTCTACCTCCTGGTATATTTTCTTTACTTTTTCGGCAGCTTCCAGAAATTCAAAAATACCTTTTTCTTTTAACAGACGGCCTACAAAAAGAAAGGACACAGGACGTTTTTCAGGTTTTGAAAACTGAAAATCAACTAACGAGAGGCCTATGCCCCCTAATACTTCATATTTTTTAGTTTTGATCGAGTAGCTTTCCAGTAAATCTTTTGGATCATCATAATTTAAAAATATTAATAAATCCAATTTCGGAAATGCAATTTTAAACAGAAAAATCTGTATTTTTTTTATGAACCGAGCCTTCAATGAAAAACCTTCAGGCTGTTCTGTAAAACAGAACCCCAATCCTTCCAACATTCCTACGACTCTCTTCACTTTGACCATCCTTGCAGCCAGTGTTCCAAAAATTACAGGTTTTACAAAAGTAGAAAAAACAATATCTGGATTAATTTCACGAACAATTTTGGCCAGCTTCTTCAGTCCAATTAAATCTTTTATTGGATTTAGACCGCCGCGATCCAAAGAATAAGAAACAGGTGTAGCCCCCAGGCTCTTCAGCGCTTCTTCTGTTTCATCAGTAAAATCAATAGCAAACCCAAATACTTCATATCCTTCCTTCTTCAGGTATTTTATAAAATCTTTCCTGAAAGTCAATAAAGAGAAAGCAGAGTTGCTGATTATGGCGATTCTTTTCATTTTTAAACCTTCATTAATATCCGGCATTCAAAATACTAACTGCATATTATTAGCTGCATTAAGTTTAAGAACCGAAACTGGACTCATATATCGAATTATAAAGCTCCACATATTTGTTTATCATCACCAAATTATCGTATTGTTCAGCTCTTAACGTAGAATTTCTTATCGTTAAATTAAAATATTCTGTATCATTCTTAAGTTTCAAAATTTCTTCTGCTAACCTGTAATCATCCCCACATGGAAATAAGATACCGGCCCCTCTCACTACCTCTCTGACACCAACCACATCACTTGCCAGAAAAGGCCTGCCGGAAGCCATCCCCTCCACACAGGCTAATGACAACCCTTCATAATGAGTAGAGAGTACCACGAAATCAGCTGTCTTTAATAACTGAGGCACATCCATACGTTGCCCCAAAAAGAGAACCCTTTTTTCTAAATTCAAATCCCGTACCAATTGTTCGCACTCCGATTTCAATGCTCCTTCACCCACCAGAATTAATTTCATTCTTTCGGGAAGTAATTTCATAGACCTGATCAGGGTCTTTTGGTCCTTCTGTGGTCTGAAACCGGACACTTGAATAATTAACCTGTCCGATTCTTTCAAATTCAACTCTAAATCAGACTTCGAAAAAGGCTTTGCCTCTTTTATTTTTCTCAAATCTATTCCATTCCAAATCGTGATATAAAATGTTTCCGGTAATTTCAAATAAGATTTATAAATGTTCTCGACCTCTTTAGATATACAAACTAGTCGTTCGTAACCTCTGTAAATTAGTTTGTCAAGACTCCTTAATAAAAGGTTTTTGATCCTTTTATTACTGGTGTTATGTTCGGTGAAAATGAGTTTTGTTCTGTTTCTGTTTATCAGGTTAGCCAATACTACAAAATATTGAGAAGGGAATAAATGAACATGAGCTATATCATAGCTTTTTATAATTGCTGCAATTTTGGGAATATTGGAAAGTTTATAAACATCTTTTTTATTTACAGATTCATGAAGGATAAATATTTTGCAAACATTTAATTCCTGAAGTTCTTTTGTAAAAGGGTGCTCGTTGTTCCAGAGCAGTAAAACATCCATCTCAATCCCTAACTTCCGATAAACGGGTATGGAATCTAAAAGCAGTTTTTCAGCACCCCCTGTTTCAAACGCATTTATAATCTGTAGTATTTTCACACTTTATCCTTTATCAGAAATATCCAACTGATTGGAATAGCCATTATTGATAAAACAGGGCTCACTTTCTTCCATTTATCAGCAAAAGAAATATTCAGAAATCTTGCAAAACGCCAGTAATTAATGGCTGCTCTTAGTTTTTGAAAATAGCTTACCGACATAGTTGTCAGTTCACTATAATAGAGTGTAGCATATTTTGGTGATTTTCTTCTTGCCTGAAAACTCTGATAGCTGAGACCATCCTCTAAATACTCACCAATATAAATAATTTCTGAAATCCAGAGGAGTTTGTATTTCAAAGCCATCCGGTTCCATGCCAGCCCTTCGGTACAGAATTTTTCTCCTTCAATACGGGGGAAAGGGAACTCTCTCATGACAGAAGTTTTATATACTTCTGCCATGTCTCCCTTGATGTAATATCTGAATCTAAAGTCAAGACAATTAGCCTCTATAGGCTCAAAAAATTTTTGTGTACCAATATATTGGCTTGTATTGATTCCACGACGAAAAGAGATGCCTGCAAAATCGTTTTTATTTTTTACAGTCTCATAATACTCAGTGATTTTAAGGGTTGCATCTTCAGTCAGGTAATCATCACTATCCACAATAAAGAATAAATCACCTTTTGCAAGTTCCACCCCCTTATTAATGGCCAAATGTTTTCCTTCATTTATCTTTTGATGATACCATATACTGATTTTATTTTCAGCCATAAATGACCGAACGATTTCCCGGGTATTATCGGTAGAACCGTCATCCACTATTATCCATTCAAAATTCTGAACCTGTTGTTTTTTCAGGCTCTTATACAATCTGGGAAGCAAATGTGCCCGGTTATATGCCGGTGTAAAAATAGAAATCATATTACCTAAGCACATTTAAATAAAAACTGATCCCCGATAAAACAAATAGAATACCTGCTACCCAATAATTTTGTTTTTCAACCAGTTTTGTATTAAATAAAGGATATAGAGCCAGAAATGGAATAAATAACCAGCTCAAGGAGGCTAACCGATCAGTAAAAGGCATTCGAATCATCAACAACCAAAACGAATTACATACAATGTAGGTGGATAATATGTGATTATAGAAATCGTCTTCAAATCCTTGTCGCCGTCATTTGTATCTCGATGCCAACGATCAGTGTCTTATCATAACGTCTTTGATCCCCGTCGCGTTTGTTCGTTCTTTATCGTTACCCAATCATATATATTCTGTTCAGCGATGCGGCATCAGCAAATTTCAGTCTTTATATATTATTTAAGGGTATATAAAAAGCTAGCGATGAAATTGCTAATGCGTTAGCTCCAGACATTTTGGTACCTGCAGCATTTTTATTATTCATCTTTTCCTGTTAATAAGACTTCTAATATAACTTTATCGAAATCAAGCGGCGTTACTTTGTACCTATTTAACATGAACGTGTTGCCGCTATTTACATTTAAATGTGAACATAACTACATTCGCCGTTCACATACTCATTCATTCAGCGATTTTTACTTTACTTTAAACTGCCAGTACTTGTGTATTCTTATTTCTTTATTAACTTTATAGCATTATCCTTGTTGATTTCATTTCTTACCAGTTTATACCATTGTTTTTGTATATATTATCGATATTCACCTCTTACCTTTATTTCTTTTTATTAGTATCATTATCAATCGTATTCTTCCTCCCCTGGCAGTCTGTTATCATTTGATTTTCATCTCTCTGTTTATCGCGATTTATATTCACTTTCCTATATAATGTCTTTTTACTCTGATATTTTTGCGTGTGCTGTCATCTTTATACCAGTTTTCATTACCTATTATAAAAACTTTATTCTTTAAAACTAAATTACGTATTTAACACTACTGGCAGCTTTTATTACGTTATGTTAACGGCCTTTACGTTACCTATTGCAACTTTTACTACAAAGTACCATACTACATACTTTATATGATTTATACCAAAGACGACATTTGTATGATTCATAGTGTTTGATTGTTATTTAAAGCACTATTATATTCAATCTGCGGCGCATTAACGATACAAAGAAGATTAATCTCACTACCTTTGATTTTCATAATATTTATTATGTATTTATTTACTATTACAGTGATAATCTTTAAATAACCCTTATATTATACCATTTTTATATACTATTTATTCGTCTCTTCTCAATTTTGTGCACTCATATTCACGATGCTGGCAAATATCTTGTTATGATACAATAATTTATTTATAATATTCATTACTTTATATTTGATTTATTAATACCTGCTTCCGTTATATGTATTATTATTATATTAATTTATTACTGTTATTATTTGCTACCTGCGATATAACATGTTATAGTCTTTATACTGTTAACTGATTATCCTACTATTGCCATGTTTGCTACTGATTTATCTATTCGTTGTTTGTATTATTACCCCGTCGCCGCCCTGCTGCGTCATCACGTTTCTTCATTGCGTGTCAGCGTCACAGCTCATGTCATTCAGCATTTTCAGCGTCTTACCACCACCCTCGCCCTTACTTTCGTTTGTATTAATCTTCCCTTTATTATTTAAGTCGCCACCAGCCATTTAATTCATTTATCACCTTCATACCATGCAGCGCTCCACAGCCGTTGTTATACCACTGCTGTGTCGTGTCAGTGTTACTATTATGTCATGTCCCGACCTGGCCCCGTTTACATTGTATCATTTATCACCATTTTTATTATTATTTCGTATTCACTTTGCATTTACTTACCTTTGTTTAGTTAATAGCCTTTACGTTACGTGATTTAAAGTATTTACTAATATTTTAGTAGTAAAAAAATCTTTCTCAAAGTGCTTGAATAGTTGAAAGATTTTGAGAGATTCAAAATACCTTAAATATAAAAAAAGTAACCAGGAAAAAAAAGTACCGGATAGTAATGAATTTGTATCATTAATTTTTCCGATTTTTATTGTTAAACCCACCTATAAGAATATAATATTATCTATTAAATTATTTATAACAAATGAATATCCTCTATAGCTGTTTTTCTATAACCTCTTTTAAAGCGCAAATCTGTTCCTCTGAAAAAAATATTTTTCTTCTTTGACAGAACAGAATCGCTATACTCTATATTTAACCATAACATTGTCTAAATATATAAAACGAAAATACAATCTTTGATTTAACGCTTCTTTTGTATCCAGAAATTATAATCTTCGATTATTTTGAATTCTCATCAAACATAATTTTTTTGTATCTCATTCATGAAAACCGAGGTGTCAGAATAAAATTACAGTATTTAAAGCTTTTATAATGATTTTTTGAGTTCAAATTAAAAAAACTCCTTCATAATTGGTTTCTGTATACCTAAGAGATTTTTTGATGAAAATTCCTCATCACTATTAATGAAATTAGTTTTTTACTAATATTAAAATCAAGTTGTCTCGAATGTTTCCCTGCACCAATATTTTGATCTCAATTAAAATGTCATCACAGCAATCATTTTGATTAGGCCCCCATTGACGTTCTGACCTACGATTACAATTAGCAGGATACCTGTATTTTCAGTAACGGTAATTAATTCGGTTTTTACAAAATAACCTTATTATTCATTAACCAGTCCGAACATATATCTAAAGTTTTTGTCCTTTGAAGCATCATCTGAAATTATGGTTCGATATTCTGATAAATCTGGTTTAACACTAAAGTCTCAAAACATATTTTACTGAATTATAAGTGATTACAATAACTGAAAGCTGGAATATTACCACCATTGTAATTTGCATACTTTCCGAAAATCTAATTTACCCAGATAAGACAAGAAATGCTTTTATTAATCAATACAATGATAAGACCAGCATTAACCGCTATGATAATACTACCAAGTAAATACATTGTAGTGAAGATGGCAAAAATAAACAACATATTGTTAATCTAGAAAACATTAATACTGTTTTAGCAATTCAGTCTTAAAATGAAATTGATATTTTATACTAATAAAAAAATATATTTGAATCATATAACCAATGACTAAAGCTAAAAAACCATTTTCAAGCCTCTTAAACCATCTAAGCGTATGCTTGACGTTAAAAACAAATACATAAATATTTGCTGCCAGTTCGTTCAAAAAAAGCATGTGTATTTATACTGCAAAAATTAAAAACGCTGTGGCCGCTTAAACCCTGAAAATAAATACCGAAAATTGCAAAATGAACCATTATTCAGCGAAATTGCAGAATACAGAATGATTATCACCATTGGATAAAAATCATGAACAGACAAATCAAAGGTGACAAATTAATATCGCCACCTCAGCCTGTTCATTAATTAACTGATTTGCTTTCGGTATTATGAAAAACACCCGAGAGTCTCGGATAATAATCCGGTAGCCATAGCTGTAAATACCATTCCCACATAAAACTATTGTGTAAATCCGGATGTAAACAATCCGACTCATCCACGAGAACAATTGATAACAAATAAAAATCCCCTACGATGAAATAGGAATTGCAATAGTAATAAAACCGGCAAGACTGTACTAAAACCCCAGCGTCATCATAGGGTTACCCTTTTTGAGAAAGCTGCCAAAAGAAAGCCTGATTGTCTTTATCTGCTTTATTTGCATAAAAATTATTAATGATCAAACCAGAAACAGCTTCGAAACGTACAAAAGCAGGCACTATACTTTATTCATAAAAATATATAATATATGGTGGCAGGGGAGGTAATCCAGCCCAATGGTGACGCCAATAGCCATTCAGCTGTATCCATTTAATTTTTCTCAGCCGCTTGCAATAAAGCCGCCCTGACACACAGATAACTGCCCAATTACGCGTAATGGACCCAACAAGAGAATAAAGGCAAGGTATAATCATAGTTCCCAAAAGTAATTTTGCTCATAGCCATGGAGATAGCAATAAAGTAAGCACCACATACCTAAAGGCCCGGTAAGCCAGACTAATCTTCTAAAAATGGAAATTGTCTCAGTTACTTTTTATCACTATTACTGAATTACATCAGCGTCTGCTATATCCCTAGCGCACTGGTACCCAAACCAAAATTGGTTGCACGGCCGTGCGACAGGACTGAAAGTGTAGAATTCAACGGGCCCATACTTTTATTCCCAGCGGCTAGAAGAACACTTTGGAAATTTGGAACGAATGATTCGAATGAGAATATTCACTACCTGCACACCTCCAAAAATAGAAGTAACTTTAAAGAAGGAAATTTTGTCGGTAGGAGGATGGGGCAGGCCAAAGCTAATATAAATTAATCAATTCGATTATTTTCTCTACTTCCTCTGCCTCTATTACGGGACTGATTGGTAGGCTTAATGCTTCTTTATGAATCTGTTCAGTAGTTGAGAAAGACAAAGTATTCATTTTCTTTGTATGCGCTGTTGATGAGAGGGAGTTGAACAATGGATCAAAGTTTGAGCACTATTTTCTGAAAGATATTTTTGTAACTGTTCTCACTCCTGTTGCATATATGCAAAAGATGCCACATGTTCCTAAAGTTGAAGGCAATTAGGCCAATTATTTCGATTTCTTAATCCCTTTATGTAACGTTCTGCGACATTGCCGCTAGCATTTTATAATATTATATTTTAATTTGCACATCAGCTGCAGCCTGTATTTCCACCATCCAGCGAGATTTAATCCCTGATAAATAATATATTGACATATTTCTGGTTAAAGACATAATTAGCGGCACCCTGTCCATTTGCAGCGCCAACTCATCGTCATTGGTAGTTACGGCGCCACCATCTCCTAAATGTACCTAAGTTCTTCCCCGAGGTAGCTGAATCCTGCATCACCAATTTTAACGGTTTTGTAATTCCGTTCCACTTGCGCCGGTGTTGCGCATTATTATTTAAAATAGTTTCGGAACTGTTCTCTGCAATACCGCTTTGAGTCTTTAACTGATCCATCTCTTCATCCAACACCAGTAAACCGGCATAATGGCGCTTAATCTTGAATCTTAACAGTCTCTATTTAATTTTGTTATAATCAATATTCATAGTGTTATATCCGGCTCTGCCAATACAGGCACCGACTTATTATCTGAAATAGCCATTGCAGATGAAAGTAACAATTGTTAGCGGGAACAACAATTTCATCACCCCTTTTGCCATTTCTTCTCCTACACACCGTTAGAGGCAGCTATCAATCACATTAATAACGCAATGGCATGCGCCTGCTCTATATATATAATTTGAAAGATTTTCTTCAAAGGCGCACAACTTTATTACCTAATGAATGCCATTGTCGAACTTTCAAAATTTCCCCGCTCATTTCTTTTTTTTTTGGAGAATTTTGTAGTTTTATCTTTTTGTAAGTCAAAATTTTATCATTTGTATTGTTCTGTTATATAATGGCTGTCTACTTTTTTCATTCTTTAAAACAAAACTAAAAAAGAAAATAGCAATTTGGTATCGATGTTTGATCTATATGCAAATTTTGGAATAATAATATTAAAGTAAGGCCCACATAGATGTCTGCTTCATTTTCAATCTTTGATATTTTCATTTTACTGGATCAAACATTTTTTTTATACTGATAGCTAAAAATCAGATAATCAGTATTACGATTTCTATATTGGGTTATCCGGTGATATCCATTCTCAAAAGCAGAGAAGTTCTAATGCAGGCTTTAGATAATTAGATCAAATTTTCTCTATGCAAAAAGACACAGCTTTTCTTTGTATTACCACTATCCATTTCTTTGTCCAATATTTTAGCAATAGTTAAACTTCACTCTATTTGACTTGCTCAATGTTTGCTCCTGTGCAGTAACTTGTTCAGTAACGCCGTATTATTTTCTTCAGTCGCTAAAGAATCCGTTGTTTTTTGCTGTATAAAATAAATTCGGTTACAAGGCACTGTGGGAAGATTCTTAAAATGAAATTGCATTGTAGGATAATTTTTTATCGCCTCTCTCTCATTCGGGAGGAAACCTTTATGTTCTCTATATCTTCAAAGTTTAAATAAAAAGCTTCTGCAATTTGTTTTGTTTTCTCGTGTGCCAACCTTTGATAATAGATTGGTTTTCAAAATCTCTTCTGTGATTTTCCAAACAGTCTCCGGGATTAAAAAAGGTTATTTTGATCGAAAATTTCTAATTGTATCAGTCGGACTTTGATAATCTCTATGAACAAGGTATTAATAATGCTTCCCGGAATAGCTAAGAGGATATTCACGATTTCTGTACATTATTGGTTTTCTGTGAACATAAAACGAACACAAATGACTAGAATAATCGTTTACATGGCTTCTTCTACTACATCAAGAGATTCCATTGATCATTTATCCGCAATAATCAATGACGGCGTTTTAAATCTTCCTATATGTACATTGTAAGATTACTGGAAAACAAAATCTATGCTTTACATAATCGGAATGCCTCTTTTATCATTCTCAACTTTGTAAGTGCTTCAATTGCGATTCATGGCAAGCGCCCTATACATTTACTTTCCGGAATAATCCAACCACTTTTCCAGATTGATATCTGCAATGTTGCTGTTGTAAGGATAGATCCCAAAGAATATTACATTGTCGAAGATAGATATCTGAAATTTCTGCACCACAATCCAACTGATGGTTAGAATTGCCAATTCTCTTTATATAATAATATCGTCCTTTGAAGGACAATGGTTTTAACAAATTCATCAACTGGACCAAACAACGTGTTTTCCTTCTTCTTCAATAATCTCATCGAAAGATAATAAAGAGGTACTGTTTGCATTTTTTAATTTCATTCCTTTTATTTGTGGTCTCTTTGCCTACAACAGCTCCTTTGATTATTATCGTCTGCAACACCAATGGCCCGCTCCTCCTTTAGCGTTGGCAAATGCCACCAAAGAAATAATGCTTCATCACTAAATGAGAAGTTTTATATTCCAAAGGTTTCACTTTCTCCTAATTGGATGATATCTTGTCCGTTTTTATTCACGCTATTTTGCCTTAAATCTATTCAAATCTTCCTACTAATGCAAAGGTTTTATTTTTATAGTCGAGCACTTAGTCATTTTAATTTTTTATATTTTGTTTTCAAAGACTGACCAGATGCCATTTTTAATTCTACATTTTGATTCCATTAATTAACTTTTTAAATAATAAATTTTCCAACTCTGCTTTATTAGGTAATTCAACTAAATATTTGGAAACAAATATTTTTATCTTCCCAATCCCCGCTATACAGCAAAACGTGTTAAAGATCTGTCTGTACACAACAAAATACCGATGGGCGGATTCCATCCCATGTTGTTTCATATTTTTTATAATACTACAAATACAAATTCGAATTGTCCGAGATGGTGCTAAGTAAATTTTCTGTTTAATTCTACATTAATACTGAACAATGTGAGTTTGAAATATAAACTGATCAATATAATAGTGACCGTTGTCGATAACTTGATTCTTTTCTGGCAGGCTTCGAAAACAAAAAATCCTCTTTTCCCATTTCCAGCAGAAAAGAAGATGGTGAGTGGAATTGTTCTAATTGTTTTTACCGAAAAACTTCGGTTAGTTTGACGATAAATTCAAAAGCCTTAAAGGGTCTTTACTGATGTTTACCGGGACAACTTTTTCTTTGTTCTTCAATTTGTTATAAAGGAGTTCTGGCCAAATTGATTCAGCTATTCTTTCGCCGGTAAGAACCCATTTGTCGTTTAATCCATTTAGATAAAAATGCCTGCTTGTTCTGATTCGTAAAATAATCGTTTTACCGGATCTTCATCTTCTATCAGTTCGATAGTAGAGAATAGGATAGGTATTGATCTATTTTTCAAAATACGGCAGGAATTTGGCCAAATCAGGGGATGATGACTCCCGGTGGTTAGCGGATTTCTTGTGACTTAGATTCAGAGTTACCACTTCCGAATGAGAGTAACGCTGTGGGACGAACGAAAAGCAGTCGGGATAAACCTTAGCAGGAGAACTGACAGAAACGTCCTCAGTTCTCTTTCATTGGTAATTAGAGAATATTAATTGGAAGTAATTGCTACTTCTTACGTGCCGATAAGCAACTTGCACCACTTCAGCGGCGTGATGGAATTTTTCTATTCAGATTAAAGATGTAAAATCCAAAAACCAGTTGCGCTGCGTCAAGGAAGTATTTACTGCATGTCGCATTTTGGCTGTGACATCTCTGAGTTTACTTCATGGAGTTGAGGCAATCAGTTCTTTAAAGTTCATGGAGATGTTTCTTTGGTTTCCACCAACTTTTAATAATATGTTGTTTTCCCATTTTTATCAATTTTCCCTTTTGTATGGATTCCCGACTCAAACGTTGTTGGCAGGGATATTATCTTTGAATGATTCTGAAACCTAATTATGTTACGAAATAATTTGTATTTTAAATCTAATATCACCGCTAATCTTCTGAGATACTGAGCATCCTATTGATTCTTTAAAAATTCTATAAACCATAATTAGGTATTGAGTTCTCTGTAGGTGGACGCATCTACAGCTTTAATTCCTTTTTCTTTGTAGTAGGAAAATAATTCATGGGCAAGAAAATTCATTACTTTGAAATTAGATCTACTAGTATCTATCTCCCCAATACAATAAATTATAAACAACTTCCCCTTATTCCCGCGAAAAACAATAGCTGAAGAACAACTTAATTCTACTTCTTCTTCATATCTAACTAAAAAAGTCACTTGCAGTACTTTAGAAGTCTCATACACCTGCTCATATGCATTAGCAATGGACCTCTCTCTTTTACTCTATTTTACTAATTAATTTGATGAAACCATTAAATTCTTGATTTGATTTACGCGACAAAACGCAAATTACTATTTTTTGATATGTTCAAATTCTTTCGCTGCTCGTGATAAATAATTCAGCTACAGATAATTCAGTATTTTCAAAAATAACTTTCAATTCAATTCGATTGTATTTAACACAAATCCTTTTCTATAAAGTGTTTATCATTTTACTAATAAAAGTTTCATTATACACATTGTAGGAGCATTGTAATCTGTGTATCTTGTTTATACTGTGCTTTTTTGCCCAGTTTATCAGTAAATCAACAACAAAATTCAATATATTCAATTTTTATATCTGTACTTAAAAAAGAAAACCACCAAAAAGGAGCTGAGAAAGGAGATTTAAGGATATTATCTTTTCCCCTATTACTAATCCTAATCTATATTTTTTTCTTTAAATAAAAAATAATATACTTTTTTACTTTATCCTTATTTAAATTGTTAAACTTACCACTGCAAATATAAAATATGAATTATTAAAAACATTATCAAACTCTTTAAACGAAACTTCTTCTATTTCCATTATAAAATATTTTATTTTCTTTAATATAAATTTAAAGTCATTTTAACATTTACATCTGTCATCTCTGTAACTTTGAATCCTGCTTTTTCGTATGCCTTGATGCTTGGGTATTTTGAGAATTACGTTCAGATATAGTCCTTTAAACAAAATTATCGATAGCAGCACGGTATATTAAAGGAAACAAGCGCTCGCTGAACCTTTTCTAATAGTTTTATCTCCTATATATCCAAAATACTCTGCTTTTTATTCTCTAAATCAATAATTTTTAATCCGGCAACTCCAATAACTTCATTATTATATTCAATCCCTTTACCCAATAATTAGGATTGTTAGGTAGGGTTATCAAACCATTTTCTTTGTCCTTCTCTCGTGAAGTCTGGTGTATTTGTTAAATATTTTATTTTTGGATCGACAACCAAGCCAGGATTTTTCTAATATTTCTTCTGTATATGTAACGAGCTTCATTATTTTACATAATTTAAAAATTCTTGATACTCCCTGATGTAATCGGCTTCGGTATATTCATGTAGGGGCTAATACCAACCAAATTGCGCCTGATGAAAAATTAACCTCAAGAGCTAAATCAGAGGGACATATGTATACCAATGTTAGGTCTATTTAAAAAAACCTGCCTTTTGTATTGACCATCATCCAATGACACTTCAACGCAAAAGAACCACTGGCTGCAATCAAAAACTGGTGACACCTTTGTGACCATGGCTCTCGACTTTCTCCGCCAGCTATATCAAACAAATAAAAAATCCTTACATTAAATGGAAAGCTCGAGCCATTTTCATTTACTGTTAAATTTCCCTCTTTAAAAGAAATTTTCTAAGGTCAATATAACTGGAACATCGGCTTGTTCAACTTATTTTCATTTGCTTAATTTTTAAACTCACAGAGTCTAATATAATCACTGGCATCTTATTACAATCTATCAAGAAGGGGAAACGATTAAAGCCAGGGGTGGTAGAAAAAATTCTCCATTTTCCGCCAGTACATTTTGGCACATACAGTCATCAATAGGAACGGTTAAAGGGAAAAACGTTGTTCTTCTTTTCCGTCGTGCAACACCACTCAAAACTGCCGGAAAGCGCTACAATAAATTCCTGTTGTTCCCTGAAAGCGCTTGAACTACCACGTATCTCACCTCCCCGGAACATCATAAATCAGTAGGTACGGGCGTTTAAAAGGCAACTGATCAAGGTATTGAAAAAAGAAAGATTACCCCTTCTATCCTAATTTTTTGGGCGAATCAATTATGACAGGTTTACTAAAATTCATAGTCTGTTGAAAAAATTATCATTTAAGATAAAATCACAAAATCGATTGATTTCAAAAACTATTTTAATATCGATAAAATCAAATTATTAAATAAAAAGGAGAAGTATTATGATATCGAAATACTCTTTATTAATTTTCGGACAATCGAAATTAATAAAACAAGAAAACCTCCTATAGCACCGCCAATCAGCATAGTATTCAATTTTCGAAGTTTTATACTCAGCAGTAAAACAGGTGAATCTGCAATTTGAATAAGTGGCGTCTCTCTTTTGAAGCGATATTTTACTCAACTCCAGGTTTTGTACTAATTGTGAAGATTGCTTTATTAATTTCTACACTAGCCTGCGCTTTTTGAACAGGAGCTATACGCTGTACCTGCCTGGTAGGATTAAGATTGGGTGTGGCATCAATTGTTTGTGCAGTCTGGTATATAGCTTTATCATAAGCGATCTGTTGAGTCGGCGCATTTGTAAAATCGCTATGTTATCTGATGTCTTTTTTGTTTGGTTTGCAGATAAAAATTATTGACATTTTGTACAATTTGCTCATTAAAAAACTTGGCAAATAAAGTCAGTAGAACTTACATAAACAAAGATGATATTCAGTTTTTTATCCGGTTTTATTACATTCAGGTAATTTAAGCCAATATCTTTGGCAACCAGCGAGATGATACTATCGTGCAAAAGTTGCTGTTTCTCATCTTCATAAATATTCGAGGGCAAAAACTGAATATTTTTTAATCCGGTGTTTTTCCAAGGCTCTCAGCCCAGTTATCAAGGTAACGATCAATTAACAGTTGTTTGTTGCCATTAAAATTAACTTCAGTTAAAAGTGTTTTGGCAATCGCTACAGGATTTGTATAATTCGAATATTTTCTCCTGAAACAAACCACCGCCTTACCAACATCCAAGGCCCATCATAGCTGCAATTCCGGCATATTGCCCTAATCGGAGCCCCCTTTTTTCAGCAGTTTCACCTTTGAAACTGGTGGTAGCAGTATAAACAGGTTTTGGATTTTTGCATACCAAAGCCAATGGCTGCTCCTAAAATACCGAACAGTACTATCAATACCACTTTGAGAGTAAATAATGAAACCACTCTTTAATTGCAAACCGTTGACTGTATGTGTATTCGGACTTTCTGAGTAGTATTTTTCTTTAGTCATAAACCGATGCTGAAATATTTAAATATAATTAAAAAATTGGGAATCCTTATCATAAAGAACCTAAATGAGATGAAAAATATCAATTCCCCAATAACATTTGTGGTTAAGAAGCGTTACTATAATCATGACCGTGATGCCACTGCAGTACTTATACCAACCCAGGCTTCAAAACCCACTGTTTTTCTTTCTGCCCTTACAGGGCAAGAAATTTCGGAGCCGGGAGTTATGGCAGGATAGTTATTTACAAAAAGCAGCTTTTTAGTAGCAGCCACGGCGCCATTCGGATAACTTACAAAAGACCTCTTCTAAATGCCCTTCGAGACTTCAACGCTATTGATATAATATTTGAATGGTTTTGGAAGATGCGCCGCAAAAGAAATTGGTTGGGACTTTATAAAAATGCCACTGTACAGGTCTGCGCCAATTGGGTAGGGATTCTGATTTCGCTCTCCATTTTCTAAAAGCAGGTCAGAATTTTGAATAGGGGTTTTCAGTATTTTCTCTAATTCGATACCTACTAGGTTTACGAAAATGAATTAATGGCCGATAAGCTAATCGCTGAAGAGTCGGCTCCTTTCTGGTTCAATCTGTACATTAAGATTTCCTACGTTTTCTAATATCAGCATCTCCCAGTGGATTATAACTTCTGCTGCAGAGGCCATATCTTTAATGAAGCGCCCTTTGCATAGCAAATGCCGTCGGACTTCTCTGCTCACTGATAATATCAGAAATTTCGTTCATCTTTTTTTTTTTGACTGAATAGTATATATACCCGGATGCAGTACCTCGCCTATTATATTTACCTGCTGCTGCGACATGCAAAAGCAGCCCTCTCTGCTTCTGATGATTACTACATCGAATGGCTGTAATGCAAATCCGGAATCGGTAATGTTTAATCCTTTATCAAGCTTATTCTGGATACCTCTGACAACGGAGCTGTTTTTTGATTCAGATCTGTTGTTTAACCGTCTCTGGCGATTTCTATGTTATCGGGACTGGCACCGCCGTAAAACCTCCTGCCATCTGGACCAGATCATGCGGTCATATTATCAGCATAACCAAAGGTGCCGGGATTGCGCACTTCACTTATTGTTACTTTGTACTCATCCCTTAGATCAAGGTGGAAGAAATACTACGACAACATCTTCCCTTTGCAGTGCAATATCTGATTCGCTGCCGGGCTTTACTACATCTGCAACATTGAAAAGGTAAAATGCACTTGTATTATCGCATTCAAACACATAATATAACCTCTGTTCATGAAGGCATCTCCTTCACAACCCGTCAACCTGTTTGATAAGCTGTGACCAGGTAAGCCCCTTTGTGAGTTTATAGTTTTTGGGGCGAAATACAGCTCCGTTGATGGCTACCTTATTTTCCATAACGGTCCAGCATATTGGTTCTACTGTAATGTGGTCTCCATTTTTGGCAAGTGCTCGGAAAAATCGGGGCGGAATATCCCGACCCTTCTTTCTGTAGGTGTGTTTGCAAAACTTTTATGCGTGCCGTGTATGGCATAAGAAAAACCGCCTGCGAATTTGAGAATATCTGAGTTTCGTGGGGCAGCGCCTCAAATAGCGGAGCGTTTTTACCTCACCCTGCACATCCACACGGGTTTGATACACCGGCACATAAATCACATCCTGATCCTGAAGGCCAGAACCTTTGGTGAAAACCATTCACCAAAAGTCATATGCACGTCAATAGTGCTCACAATACGGTTATTGCGAATAACTTGAATATTACGAAGAACCGCGTTCATTGGAACGCCGAAACGCCTTATTGTCCAAACTGTTGCCAAAGATGGCAGGGTGTAAGTGCCGGGTTTGTTCACTTCGCCGTTTATAATCGCTATTACTCTAGTGTTTCCCAGGTTTAAGGCTATCTGCGATCTGCCCGATTTATAGCAGGATAGGTACGCCATGGATGACCTGCGTTTCAGTGGTATGCTCAATGAGTGAGGCCGCTACCCAATTCTGCCAACATATTCCAAGTTGATATATCCTCAGGCGATACATTAAGTTTAACTGGCAAATTATCGCCGGTAATATCCAGCGGCAATTGATCATCGGACCAATCACATGGCCCAGCGGGTAATGTACGCATATCTGGGTTCAAAAGTAATGGAGCCGTTGCTGAATAATTCGGCGCCGAAAATTCTGGAATTTGTTTGGCAGTACCTGGTTTTGAGGAAGTTTCACTTCCGCCCAGATGTAGTTCCTTTGAAAATATCTGGCTACACGATGCCGGAACCTGCTCTGGGCGGATTTTTTCTACCGGGCACAACTTGCTTACCTCATCTGCCGCCACCCTGGCTCCGACATTAACTGCTCAGTTGTATGTTATATTTCATTTCTGTCTGCGCTGCATCATTTGCTTGAACTTGCATCAGAGAGTTGATCTACTTTTACTTTGGAATAGTCAGTCTGTGCAAACAGAGCAGTGGAACATGTGATGACCACAAACATAATGAACAGCCTGAAAATGTTTTTATAGTTCATACTTCGATATTAATTGAATATTATTATTAAAAAAACTTTGTACTATTATAATGAATTATTTTTCAATTTTAAGAAATGAAGGAGCATGAAATACCTTAATCTTCCTTAATACCTTAATGCTTCAACCCTGTATTTTCAACATTAAGAAATGAAGGAGCATTTAGTCGTAACCGCTTAATCTAACCTTAATGCCTTAATGTTTCAACCTTTTTTACAACATTAAGAAATTAAGAAGCATGAAGTTTTAATCGCTTAATTTAACCTTAATGCCTTAATGTTTCAACCCTTTTTTTCAACATTAAGAAATGAAGAAGCATTAAGTCTTAAATGCTTAATCTTCCTTAATGCCTTAATATTTATTTTTTAGTCAGTTTTTTGAGCCAAAAAAAATTATATCTTAGAACTTTTCTACTTTTTCCTAATCTGCAATCTGCAATCTGCAATCTGCAATCTGCAATCTGCAATCTGCAATCTGCAATCTGCAATCTGCAATCTGCAATCTGCAATCTGCAATCTTCACCGTCTGCAATCCCTATGCAATCAAATCTGTAATCTGCAATCTGTAATCTGCAATCTCCTTATCTCAAATCCTTTCACCTTTACCTACACTCTCATGATGAAAGCCAAATTTCTTCATCTCCTTAATTTCATAGAGGTTTCTGCCATCAAAATTGTCTTTTCTTTCATTGCAGAAACGATTCTTCCAAAATCGGGCATAATCCGAAATTCACTCCATTCGGTAGTATCACTAATGCATCAGCACCTATCAGACAATCATACTGGTTATCCGAATAGGCAATCGCATCTCCTAAAATATTTTTCACATTGCGGGCATTGCCTCGGGTCAAATGCTGTAATATGCCCCTTCTTCAGTAGTTCACTGATGATTGCCAATGCCGGTGCTTCCCTGATATCATCGGTATTGGGTTTAAATGCCAATTATCAGCTATTTTTTTTTCATTGAGATGGTGTCGAAGTGATTTTATTCGATGTACCATAGAACACTTTTGAACTTCATTTCCTCCATTACCGCCTGTAATATTGAAATCATAATCTGCCTCTAATGAGAGTTGGCCAGAACACCCATCCTTGGAAACAGCTTCCGCCATAACCAATTCTACCTTCATAAAACCGTTGCAATTCATCATCATTTCCGATACCTGCGAACCATATCCATCAAACACCATTTTTTCGCACAAATTGGCCACATTTGATTCATAACAAAATTTCATAATAAAAAGTATTAGCAGCATATTTGGTGCAGTTCAGAGGAACGCTCATCCATAAAAATAATAGTTGCCTGACGAAGAAACGGAGCATATAATTCCTCCATCACCCTTTTTGCTCTTTCTGAGTTCCCTCTACATACTCATCGACTGTAAAGTCATCCACCGCCACACCCTCTCTCAAAAATTCGGGATTGCTTACTACATCAAGTTCACCTTCAGCAATTATTTCGGATAACAGCATTACTTTATCAGCGTGCTACCCGGAACAGTGCTTTTTATTACAATTACTTTTATAATCTGTTAATAACCTCAATTTGATCAGCTACATTTAGCTACATATTGCAGGTCGGCAGAACCGTCTTCGCCTGAAGGTAAGAAGAGCCAAAAACACAATTTCAGCTTCTTTAAAATTCTCTTCCGAGACAGGTAGTGAAATACAGCCTTCCTTCTTTAATATTTCTATGAAATAAACGATCGAGTCCGGGTTCGAAAATAGTTGTTCTATTTCTGACAGCGACATACTCATCAATATCCACAGGTAACATAATTACCGGTTTCGGCAAAACAGGTACCTGTTACCAGTCCACATACCCCGTTCCCACCACTAAGATTTTCATAATTCTCTATATTTTCAAATTATATCGCTTCCGAATTCTTTGGGTTGCTTGTACCATTCTTCTTTGGAAAGTTTAAAATAGTTATACGTTCTTAAAAGTCCTTCTCTTCTATTCACTTTGGTTCCCATCCTAAAATTTCTCGGGCCTTTGTAATATCTGGCTGCCTTTGTTTGGGATAAGTGCATCGGCGGAGCCAAAGGAAGATATTCAATCTTGACCATGTTGCCGGTTAATTGAAGTATTTCTTGGGCAAAATCATTGAGAGATATTTCATCGGATGCAATATTTACCGGATAATTGTAACCACTTGTAACAATCAGGTAAATTCCTCAATCAAATCATCGACATAACAGAAACTTCGGGTTTGAGAACCATCGCCAAAAACCGTCAGATTTTGAGACCTTAAGCTTGACCAATAAATGCCGGCAGCACTCTGCATCCTGTTAAACTTCTCGATAGGTAGATATAGGTATTGAAAATTCTTACAATTCGCGTGTCCACCGCCGCTGAAAATGGTGATACGCCATCGTGATGGATTCCAAATATGCTTGGCTTCATCATAAACGCCTCTGGGACCGCCACAGGACCACATTACCCCAGTACTCCTCCGTTTGAGGATGAACCAGTGGATCGCCATAAACCTCACTGGTGGATGCCACTAATATCGTTGCTCCCTTTGCTTTAGCCAAACCCAGACAATTATGGTACCCAATGCACCCACTTTCAGGGTTTGTATAGGTATTCACCTCGGAGGTAATCAATTGGGGAAGCAGGAGGCAAATGCAAGAATATAATCAAGGTTTCCGGGTATATGAATGAATTTCGTTACATCGTGATGATAAAATTCAAATTCTTTTAGTGAAATAAATGTTCTATATTTTTCCAGATCGCCTGTTACCAGTTTATCCATGCCGATTACCTGAAATCTCTCGAATAAACCGATCACATAAATGCGAGCCTGAAATCCCGGCTGCACCGGTGATAAGTACTTTGTTTTGCATGTTAATAAAATAAGAGGATTGAATGATGCTGATTGAAAGAAAAACGCCTTACACCAAGGCGCTCCTTGCAGAAAGGGAAGAGAAATCATCCCAAATAATTGATTTTAGATTATTAGTGGCCCTTTCTTCTTCACCATCCCTTTGAGCAAAAAATATTTTTCGCCGGTTTCACTACAAACAGCTTCGTTTTCATTATTAAAAAGTAGTTTCTGCCCATACTCACTCATCCAACCGGTTTGCCTAGCCGGACTGCCGGTAACCAGGGCATAATCAGGTACATTTTTTGTAACCACAGCCCCTGCACCGATGAAGGCATAAGCACCAATGATAACACCACAAACTATTGTTGCATTTGCACCAATGGTAGCGCCTTTTTTTACAATTGTTTTTTTGAACTCATGTTTTCTTTCTATTGCGCTTCGTGGATTAATGACATTGGTAAAAACAGCGGAAGGACCTACAAACACTTCATCCTCTAACACAACCCCTTCATAAACAGATACATTGTTCTGAATTTTTACGCCATTCCCAATCACCACTTTGGAGCCAATCATCACATTCTGCCCCAGAATACAATTTTCTCCTACCTCGCAGCCCGTCATCAGGTGGCAAAAATGCCAGATTTTGGTGCCTGCGCCTATTTTACAACCCTGGTCAATAACGGCAGTGGGGTGTGCAAACATCTGAAAAGCTCCTTAAAGAATTATTTTATTTTTTTCAAATATTCGCCATAACCGCTTTTTATCAGTTCATCGCCAAGGCGGTACAGTTGCTCTTTGTCAATAAACCCATTGCGGTAAGCAATCTCTTCAATACAGCCGATTTTCATCCCCTGCCTTTTTTCAATCACCCTTACAAATTCGGAGGCATCGGTTAGCGAGTCGAAAGTACCCGTGTCTAACCAGGCAGTACCTCTGGCCAATACGGCTACATGCAGTTTTCCCTGCCTGAGGTATTCTTTATTGACATCTGTAATTTCATATTCGCCCCGTGCAGATGGTTTCAGGTTTTTGGCAATTTCTATCACGCTATTATCATAAAAATACAATCCGGGCACGGCATAGTTTGATTTGGGTTCTTTTGGTTTTTCTTCAATAGAAATAGCTATCTGGTTTTCATCAAATTCTACCACACCATACCTTTCGGGGTCCGAAACACGATAGGCAAATACATAGCCGCCATCCACATCGGTCAGCGCTTTAAGTTTTGACCCTAACCCGGTACCATAAAAAATATTATCGCCCAGTACCAGCGCCACTTTATCATTGCCCACAAAATCGGCACCTATCACAAATGCCTGCGCCAGTCCGTTGGGCACCTCCTGCACTGCATATTCGAACCGGCATCCGATATTGGAACCATCGCCCAGCAGTCTTTGAAAACTCGGGCAGTCTTCGGGAGTGGTAATAATCAGCACTTCATTGATCCCCGCCATCATCAATACCGACAAGGGATAATAAATCATCGGCTTATCATAAATAGGCATCAACTGCTTACTGATAGCTTTTGTGATGGGAAATAAACGGGTGCCGGAGCCTCCGGCGAGGATAATTCCTTTCATGGATGAGATTTAGATGTGAGATGTGAGACTTTAGATGTTAGACTTTAGACTTCAGATTATAGAGGTTTATTTTTTTATTCTTCAACAATGATTGTAAGCCATAGCTCATTTTTTGAATTTCATCCAGTTTTTCCAAAAAACTTTCTTTTATTTCATCATTCAACAATCCTACCCGATTCGCAATTATAATATGAGTTTGTAATTCAAATGAAGAAGCATTGGCTACTCCGAGGAAATGTAAAAATTCATTGTCCGAATTCCTACCGGCTCCTTCTGAAATGTTTGCAGCAATTGAGACAGCAGATCTCTTTAGCTGAGAAATTAGACCATACAATTCTTCTTTGGGTAATTCTTTGGAAATCAAATAAATATCTTCACATACCTCTATTGCCTTCTGCTAGATTTTTAACTCTTTGAAATTGTGCATCACTTACTAATTCAGAATTAAAAAAATCAGTAAAAACTTAAATACCCTATCAGAAATTATCTAATATCTAACCTCTTGCATCTATTGTCTAACGCCTCACATCTATTGTCTAACGTCTAACATCTATTGTCTTACGCCTCACATCTATTGTCTTACGTCTAACATCTATTGTCTTACGTCTAACATCTATTGTCTAACGCCTCACATCTATTGTCTAACGTCTAACATCTATTGTCTAACGTCTAACGCCCCCCATACTGCTTCCCGTAATACTCCTGATACGCTCCGGTGGTTACATTCTTCAGCCATTCCTGATTGTCGAAATACCAGTCGATGGTAAGTTTCAGGCCTTCTTCAAAGGTTACGGACGGATACCAACCCAATTCCTTATTGATTTTGGTGGCATCAATGGCATATCGCAGGTCATGTCCCGGACGGTCTTTCACATAAGTAATCAGGTTGTCGCTCGTGCCGGGAAGATTACCTAATTTTTCATCCATTTTATTAATCAGCAGCCTCACCAGATCAATATTCTGCCATTCATTAAAGCCGCCGATATTGTAGGTTTCTGCGTTTCTACCTTTATGAAATATGAGGTCAATGGCTGCGGCATGGTCTATTACGTAGAGCCAGTCGCGGGTATATTTGCCATCGCCATACACCGGCAATGGTTTTTTGTTGATGATATTATTGATAAATAGCGGAATCAGTTTTTCGGGGAAATGATTTGGCCCATAGTTATTGGAGCAATTGCTCAATACAAAAGGCAAATGATAAGTTTCGCCATAAGCCCTTACAAAGTGGTCGGATGCTGCTTTGGATGCCGAATAGGGCGAATTGGGCGAGTAGGGCGTTTCTTCGGTAAATAATCCTTCGGCTCCCAGAGCGCCATATACCTCATCGGTGGATACATGATAAAACCTTTTACCCTCAAAATCATTCTTCCAGGCTTCTTTTGCAGCATTGAGCAAATTAACGGTTCCGATTACATTGGTATAAACAAAATCCAATGGCGAAAGAATGGATCGGTCCACATGACTTTCTGCCGCCAGATGAATGACGCCTTCGGGTTGATATTTTTGAAAAATCTCATTTACACGGCTGGCATCCACTATATCTGCCTTTTCAAAAACATAGTTGGGCAGGTCTTCAATATCTTTCAGATTTTCGAGATTACCGGCATAAGTGAGCGCATCCAGATTAATAATTTTATAATCAGGGTATTTGTTTACAAAAAGCCTTACCACGTGCGAACCTATAAATCCGGCCCCTCCGGTTATGACGATTTTTTTAGACATATAAATAATATGTATATATAATTTACTGTTTTATAATTAATTCTGATTTATTAAATATTGCAACTAATAAATATCCTAAGCTATCAATCGCCACCTTTACCTTTCCGTTTTTAAAGTCGATAATTTTGCCTTCTTCTTCAACAAAAAGACCTCTGTTGATAACTACCCGTTGGTTTTTTTCAAATGTCAAAGGTTCCAGCTCTACATTTTCAAACTCACTTAGAAATTTTTTTATCCGGTCAATATCACTCTCTTTAACAACAGCGGGTTTTCCTTCCTGATAAATAAAATTGATAACTCCCGGGGTTTCCCTCACCGGTAATTTTTGCTTTTCTTCAATATGCACAAATACATAAGAACTGAACAAAGGTACTTCTACCCTCTTCATCCGGTCGCTCCACCTACGGTGAACTTTATTGAGCGGACAGTAGGAAGTGATACCCTGCTCCTCAAAAAGCCGGTGCACTTTTTTTTCCCAGCGGGGTTTGCTATACACTACGTACCAGTTTTTCATTGTTCAGGTTTTTCCAATGCTTCGCCACCTCAGCCACATGCGTTTTGAAAAAAATACGAGCGGACTAAGTGCAAATCGCCCATCTGACAGCAATGCCAACAGATGAAATTATCTGCAAATATAAATGTAAGTAACGGTTCAATAAAACCCGATAAAAAAAAGGCCGACTGTCTTCATCGGCTTATGTTCAATTATTGGGATCAAATGATTGAATTGTTAATTTTCTGCTTACCTTTTTAACATATCAGTTGTCTGATATATTTATAAATATTGGAAAAAAACAAGGACTTTTAACAATAAACGTTTTTCCGGAGCAAACCAGCTATATATTTATCTTTGTGCTTATATTAAATAGTATAAAAGAAGCGGAGATAATGGCAAATTGGGATGGAAAATCGAAGGGAAACAAGCTGGGTTATGGCATTTTCATTAAGATTTTGCAGCTTTTCGGGGTGATGCCGGCCTATTTTTTGTTAATTTTTGTGGCAGGTTACTACTTTTTGTTCAGTTGGAAGTCATCAGGCAGTATGTTGAGCTTGTTCCGACAAAGGTTAGGATTTTCTGTTTTTACTTCTTTTAGAAAGCTTTACAGTAATTATTATTGGTTTGGCCAGGCAATCATTGATCGGATTGTACTCATGAGCAGTATTAAAAACCGTTTTACCTTCAATTTTGACGGCGAAGAACACCTTCATCAAATGGTAGCAGAAGGTAAAGGCGGATTGCTGTTGAGCGCCCACATTGGTAACTGGGAAATTGCAGGTCACCTGCTCAAAAGGCTCAACACCCGAATAAATATTGTGATGTATGACGGCGAGCAGCAACAACTGAAGCAATATCTGGAGGGTGTTACCGGCGAGCGAAATGCACATATTATTATTATCAAAAAAGACCTTTCGCATATTTATGAAATTATGGAAGCGCTTGATAATAATGAATTTGTGTGTATGCATGCCGATAGATTTCTGCCGGGAAATAAAACATTGGAAACTAAGTTTTTGGGAGAAAAAGCGCTTTTCCCTGCGGGGCCGTTTGTTTTGGCTTCTAAGCTAAATGTTCCTACTTCCTTTGTTTTTGCAGTAAAAGAAACCTTCAACCACTATCATTTTTTTGCTACTGAAGGCAAAATCTATCGAAATGAACCTCAAAAAAGTAAAACTGATGACATTTTGATTGATTTCGCCCAGGAAATGACCAAAATACTGAAACGATATCCTGCTCAGTGGTATAATTATTATAATTTTTGGGCAAAAGGCTAAACAATTACAGTTTAATGATTTTTTAAATACAAAACTTCACAGTTCTTTTGTACTTTAGCACGCAATGAGTATAGCTACAGATATTTTGTCTTTTATTCCCCAGCGGCCGCCATTTGTGATGGTGGATACGATTGAAGCGTGCGATGAAGCAGGCGCTACTACTACATTTACGGTACGCGAAGACAATATTTTTGTAGAAAACGACCTGCTTCAGGAACCGGCTCTTATCGAAAATATTGCTCAAACGGCTGCCGCACACAACGGATTTATGTGTCTGAAAGATAATAAACCGGTTCCCGTCGGATTTATTGGAGCAGTGCAAAGCCTGAAAATTGAAAAACTACCTAAAATTAGCGATGTGCTTTCTACCAGCATTACCATAAAAAATCAGATATTTAACGCCACAATCATACAGGGTCAAATAACTTGTAACGGTGAAGAAATTGCCGGTTGTGAAATGAAAATCTTTATTTCTGAACAATAAAAAATGTATGGTATGAAAAAAAACATGTTGCTAAAAGGGCTGCTTATTGTAAGTATCAGTTTGTTTTCGATAGCTGTAAGCGCTCAGTCGTTGAGTGATGTGCTGAACAATAAGGAAACCCCCATCTATTATTTTGGCATTGATTTTACAAAAGCAGTATTAATTGGCGATGATAAAGCCAATGGAAAGGATATCATTGAAAGACAACTTGCAGGAATAAATGAGTTAATGGTCAACGAACCCAAAAAATATGACATTGCGGGCGCTTTCAGGAAAAGCGAAATAAATAGCGACCTGAGTTTTGTGGCAAAAAGAAATGAAAAGATAAATGAAAGCAAATTTATTTCTTCCAGCTCAGAAGATTATAACCACCTTACCGAAGCCGACATTACCCCACTTATAAAAGGTTTTAATGTTGGAAATAAAACGGGTACAGGGTTGCTTTTTGTGGTGGACGCTATGAGCAAACCCAAAAAAGCAGTATCTGTTTGGGTAACTTTGTTTGACACAAAATCTAAAAAAATATTATTAACCGAACGTGTGGAAGGAGCTGTGGGCATGGGATTCAGTTTCAGAAACTACTGGGCTACAGGTTTTAAAAAGGTAATTGACCAGATAGCCTCAAAAAAATATAAAGAGTGGAGCACGAAATAAGTAAAGAACTAAAGCACGAAATAGAAATATTAATACGTTTTAATGAAGCTGACCCGTTAGGAATTGTTTGGCACGGCCATTACATCCGCTATTTTGAAGATGCCCGCGAGGCTTTTGGAAAAATTCATGGATTGGGCTATCTGGATTTTTTCAAGCAGAATATTGTTGTTCCTATTGTTCATGCTGAATGTAACTATAAAAAATCACTGCGATTTGGAGATACCGTAAGGGTAGAAGCCACTTACACCCCCTGCGAGGCAGCCAAAATGGTATTTAACTATAAATTATATAATGCAAAAGACGGTTCGATAGTGGCTACAGGGAGTACCACACAGGTTTTTTTGGAAAGAGAACAGCAGACATTAATTCTAAATAACCCTCCCTTTTTTCAGGAGTGGAAACAAAAAATGGGGGTTTAGGCAGTAATGAGGCGGGTTTTTGTTATAGCGCATAATATCATTTCCCCTTTGGGTTATACCACCAAAGAAAATTTTTTGCAGTTGGTTAAAGGTCAGACCGGAGTAAAAATGCACCACGACAGCGTCAAAAGCGATATGCCCTTTTATGCTTCATTGTTTCCAAACGATGAAATGGCTGATAATGAGCATTTTACAAAATTTGAACAACTTATTACCAAATCCATTGGCGAAGCGCTTTCTCAAATTCAAACAGATTTTAGGTCCGAAAAAACAGGTCTGATTATTTCTTCAACCAAAGGCAATATCAGTTTGATGGAATCCAACAGGCTAACGCCCGAACTGGTTAAACGCATCAGTCTTCATTCATCTGCGAAAAAGATTTCTGATCATTTTGGGTTTTCTTCCAAACCAATTATAGTTTCAAATGCGTGCATTTCGGGTCTGGTGGCTTTGATTACCGCCGGGCGGCTGATAGCATCAGGTAAAATGGATACGATCATTGTTTCGGGGGCAGATGTGATTACAAAATTTATTTTATCGGGCTTTCAGGCTTTTCAGGCAGTGAGTGATGAACCGTGTAAACCTTTTGATGCCAACAGAAAAGGAATCAATTTGGGCGAAGCCGCAGCTACCGTAGTACTATCTGCACATAAGCCTGATAATGAGGCAATTATACTTTCAGGAGGATCAGTAAGCAATGATGCAAATCATATTTCGGGACCATCCAGAACCGGCGAGGAACTGTTTCAGGCAATTGATGCCGCTATCAAAGAGGCACAAATTGACAAAGGAAAAATAGATTTTATATCGGCCCATGGCACTGCCACCATGTATAATGATGATATGGAAAGCAAAGCTATTACACTGGCCGGTTTGGAGCAAACTCCATTGAACAGCCTGAAAGGTTATTACGGTCACACCCTGGGCGCTGCGGGGCTTTTGGAAACCGTAATCAGTATTGAGTCATTGATACAGGGAAAAATAATCTCCACAATGGGTTTCGAAACTCCCGGCACTGCACAGCCTGTACATGTATGCAGCGCTGTTATTGAAAAGGAATTGAACGGGTTTTTGAAAACAGCATCGGGCTTTGGCGGGTGCAATGCTGCTATTATTGTGAAAAAGAATTAAGAACCATTAATTTTGAAGCTCAAAAAATAAACGTGATTACTTTATAAAATTTTTCATATCAACTTACAATACAATAACCAAATAACATGATAGATTTTTACAAAAAAGACCAGACATCTGCTATAGAAGCCAAACATACCGCTCAAATTATTGCCCACGGCCCCATTCTTTTTCAGGTAGCCAGAATATTGAGAGATAAAGGAATCCTGCAGGTTCTGGAAGATGCAAAATCAGAAGGGCTTGATTTAAAAGAAGTAGTAGAAAAAGTAAAATTATCAGAATATGGCGTAAGAGTGCTGTTAGAAGCAGGCTTGGGTATGCACTTAGTAAAATATACCGAAGATGAGAAATTTGCCATTACCAAAACAGGATATTTTATTTTGCACGACCCACTCACCAAAACCAACATGAACTTTGTACACGATATTTGCTACAAAGCCATGTTTCACTTAGAAGAAGCTATTGAAACCGGAAAGCCAGCAGGGTTGAAAGAATTAGGCAACTGGCCAACTATTTATCATGGACTGAAAGACCTGCCGCCCCAATTGCAAAAAAGCTGGTTTGGGTACGACCACTTCTTCAGCGATATTGCATTTCCTGAGGTAATAAAACAGATTTACAGCGAAAACATTTCCAAACTGCTTGATATTGGCGGCAATACCGGTAAATGGGCAACGGCATCGGCAACCCATGGTGAAAATATTCACGTTACCATTATGGACCTACCCGGTCAAACCGAGATGGCAGAAAAAAGAATCAAAGAATTAGGATTGAGTGATAAAGTATCTTTTTATCCCTGCAATATTTTGGATCACAGCACTCCCTTCCCCACCGGTTTTGATGCAATATGGATGAGCCAGTTTTTGGACTGTTTTTCAGAAGATGAAATTGTATCCATCCTCGAAAGGTGCAAACAATCCATTGATGAGGATGGATTGGTATTGATTTTAGAAGCTTTTTGGGATACCCAGCGATTTGAAACTTCGGCTTTCTGCATCCAGCAACTTTCTTTATATTTTACAGCAATCGCCAATGGAAACAGTCAGATGTACGACAGCAGAGTATTTAAAAAATGTATTGACAAGGCGGGATATGATATTGTGGAACAAATAGATGGTATCGGATTGAGCCATACATTGCTGAAATGTAAAAAAAGAAAATAACTTTGCATTTGTAACGATATAGATAGTTTCTCTCAATCCAATAATTATTAAACCATTATCTCTAATATTATGAAAATCGCATTTATTGTTTTCGATGGTATCACCTGGCTGGATATGATTGGCGTGTATGACCCCGTCACCCGCCTCAGATCATTAGGCTACCTACCCGACCTTAGCTGGGATATTTGTTCTTACAAACAGGAAGTTTCCGACAATTTTGGCCTCAAAATGTCAACCACCAGAATAAAACCCAACCTTGGCGAATATGACGCAATCATTGTTCCGGGAGGATTGGGAGCAAGAAGACTTCAGTTTGATGAGGAATTTTTAGACTGGATAAGAACCTCTCTGAAAGTTAAATATAAAGTTTCGGTTTGTTCCGGCGCTTTAATCTTTGGGGCGGCGGGTTATCTTAGAAATAAGCGGGCAACAGCTCATTTTTTAGAACTGAATGCACTGAAACCTTATTGCAAACATGTTGTGGATGAACGAATTGTGGAAGATGGAACCGTGATTACTGCAGGCGGCGTTTCTTCCTCAATAGATTTAGGGCTATATTTATGCGAAAAATGGGCAGGAAAGGAAGTAGCAGAGAAGATTAGAGAAAGAATTGATTATAAAAAATAATATACTATGCTGGATTTATGGAAGAATTGCTTTACATACAAAACAAAATTTTTGAAATAAAAGGTCAAAGTGTAATGTTGGATTTTGACTTGGCTAATATGTATCAGGTAGAAACTAGAGCCTTAAAACAAGCCGTAAAAAGAAATATGGAGCGTTTTCCACCTGATTTTATGTTTCAGCTGACAAAAACCGAATGGCAAAAGCTTATCACAATTTGTGATAACCTTCCTGAAGGAAAGAAAGAAAACAAATTGGTTTCAAATTGAATACACAATAATCTGTAAAAAATTATTATAAAAAACAAAAAATAACGATCATGCAAACCGAACAAACAGATGTCTTAGTAATTGGAGCAGGCCCCTCCGGCACAGTAGCAGCATCCATAGTAAACAAGGCCGGCTTTAAAGTAAAAGTGGTGGAGAAAGTAGCCTTCCCGCGTTTTGTAATCGGCGAGAGTTTGTTGCCCCGTTGTATGGAATCATTAGAAGAGGCAGGTTTTCTGGATGCATTAAAAGCCAGAAACTATCAGCAGAAAAACGGCGCTAAATTTGTTCAAAACGGCAAGGTTTGTGATTATTATTTTGCCGACCAGTTCACAAAGGGTTGGGAATGGACCTGGCAGGTGCCCCGTGCCGACTTTGATAAAGTTTTGGCAGATACGCTTGAGTCGCAGGGAGTACCCATCAGCTACGAAACCGAAGTAACCGATATTAAATTTAATGAAGATGGCAGCAGCATCACTACCGTAAAAGACAAAGACGGCAATGAAAGCTATATTGAAGCAAAATTTATAATTGACGGAAGCGGCTACGGGCGGGTAATTCCGCGTTTGTTTGGCTTAGACCGACCGTCACATTTGCCTCCTCGTAAAGCTTTGTTTACCCACATCAAGGACGCGAACCGCTCGATGGATAAAGAGCCTGACAGAATCACCATCATTGTACACGAACAACAGGTTTGGGTTTGGGTGATACCATTCTCTACCGGAGTAACCTCCCTTGGTTTTGTATCGGCACCCGAGTTTTTCGAAAAATTTCAAGGCACTCCCGAAGAGCAATTGCGTGCGGCTATTGCCACCGAACCCTGGATTGCCGAGCGAATGAAAGACATGGAATTTTTGTTTGAACCTCGTGTATTACAGTCCTGGAGTATCACTACCGAAAGGTTATACGGAAACGGCTTTGTACTTACAGGCAATGTTACCGAATTTTTAGACCCTGTTTTCTCTTCAGGTGTTACATTGGCTGTTGTAAGCAGCCAGTTAGCCGCCCATCTCACCATCAGGCAACTGAAAGGCGAAACGGTAGATTGGGAAAAAGAATATACCGAAACCATGATGCAGGGTGTAAACACATTCCGCAGCTATGTTATGGGCTGGTATGATGGCACATTGCATACCATTTTCTTTGCCGACAACCAGGACCCCGAAGTGAAAAGAATGATTTGCTCAGTTTTGGCCGGATATGTTTGGGACACCAACAATCCTTATGTTAAAGGCCACGAAACCGAACTGAAAAAATTAGCCAGAACCATCAGCCTTAGAGACAGTATTGAATATAATGAAGGGTAAAACGATGTCGTCGGAAGGTCAATTAAATATTACAAAGTCGGTCATTATCAGAAACAACAGCATTTATGTTGATGGAAATATTATTTATGAATATTTCAAAAATGATAATTTCTTAAATGATTCCTATGAATCTTTGGACAACAATTACCCCAAATTCTATAAAATGGACGTTTTGGGCAAATTAGGAATGTTGGCAACCCATCTATTGTTGAAAGATTCAGATATTGAAAACCATCTTCCATCAGATGTGGGTATTGTTTTATCTAACAGTAATTCGAGCCTTGATGCCGATATCAGGTATTTCGATTCGGTAAAATCATTTCCCAGTCCGGCTTTGTTTGTTTACACACTTCCAAATATTGTAACGGGTGAAATAAGCATTCGATATAAACTAAAAGGCGAAAACGCTTTTTTCATCAGCCAACAGTTTGATGCAGATTGGTTACACTTTTATATAAGTCATTTATTTCAAAACAATAAAATAAATGCCTGTATAGGAGGATGGATAGAAAGCATTGATTCAGATCATGATGTCTGTTTGTTTTTAACAGAAAGAAAAGAAAGAAAAAATGGTATTAACTTTACACCCGAAAATTTAAACAATATATATGGTTTAGGAGTTGATGTTTCAAACATAAAACATTAAACATTAAACATTAAACTTTAAACATTAAACATTAAACATTAAACATTAAACCTTAAACCTTAAACTCAAAAGTTATGGATAAGCAGGAATTAATGCAGCGATTGAAAGAGCAGATTATTAAACAACTGAAATTAGAAGGAACAAAACCCGAAAGTATTGGAGACCACGACCCGTTATTTGTGGAAGGTTTGGGTCTTGATTCGATTGATGCATTAGAATTAATCGTTTTATTGCAACAGGAATATAAAATCAAACTGAATAACGCAGAGCAGGGACAGGAAGTTTTCCGTTCGGTAAGTACAATGGCCGATTTTATTATGGAACGTCAGGCTAAACAGGTTTAATCTTGAGTCAGAAAGTATATATAGCCGGTGTGGGTATCATTTCTGCCATTGGCAACAATGTCGGAGAAAATCTGGCTTCTCTGAAAGATGGTAATGCCGGTATGCAACAAATGGAGCGGCTACAATCTGTTCATAAAGACAAATTACCTGTGGCTGAAGTATCATTGAGCAATGATGAACTGTGCAGCCAACTGAAATTACCGAATCATATCAGCCGGTCGGCGTTATTGAGCACTGTTGCAGCCAAAGAGGCGATCAGCAACTCCGGAATTGATATTCACAAATGGCGCACCGGCTTTATTTCTGCCACATCGGTTGGCGGCATGGATAAAACCGAAAATTTTTTCACCGAATTTCTGGCCGATCACCAAAACGGTGATTTAAAGAATGTAGTAAACCACGAATGTGGCGCTGTTACCGAAATTACAGCGGACCATCTGGGTATCAGAGATTTTGTTACTACTGTAAGCACTGCCTGTTCTTCATCGGCAAACAGTATTTTTCTGGCAGCAAGACTGATCAGGCAGGGATTTCTGGATGTGGTAGTTGCAGGTGGCACCGATTCATTGACTAAATTTACGCTTAACGGGTTCAACACGCTGATGATATTGGACAGTCAATATTGCCAGCCTTTCGATGAAAACCGCAGGGGGCTTAACCTGGGCGAAGGAGCAGGATATTTAGTCTTAGTATCTGAAAAAGTTGCCGAAAGCATGGATCAAAAACCCGAAATAGCGCTTTCGGGATGGTGCAATGCCAATGATGCCCATCACCAAACGGCATCATCCCCTGACGGCACAGGAAACTATCTCGCCATGAAAGGCGCATTAAAAAAGGCGGACCTGAAACCGGCAGATATTGACTACATCAACCTGCATGGAACCGGAACCAATAATAATGATATAGCTGAAGGCACAGCCATAAAAAATTTGTTTGAGGGAAATTATCCGCCGGTAAGTTCTACCAAGTCTTTCACAGGGCACACGTTGGGGGCCAGTGGCGCCATCGAAGCGGTATATTCGGTACTGGCTATCAGAGAAGGGTTGATATTCCCCAACCTCAGGTTTGAAACACAAATGAAAGAGCTTCCTTTTGCGCCTGTTACCGAACTGCAGCATAAGGAACTAAGAAATGTAATGAGCAATTCTTTTGGTTTTGGTGGCAATTGCAGTTCATTGATTTTCAGTAAAGTAATTGGTTAAACACATACAATTTTTAATAGCAATAAATGTATATTCGTTCCGCATCAGCAGTTTCTCCACAGGCATCTTTCAATCAGATGCTGAGTACACCTGCTGTATATACCGGTGATAAGCTCAACTGTATAGAACCGGATTATTCAAAATACATTGATCCCAAGCTGATCAGGCGTATGAGCCGCATCATAAAGATGGGTGTCGCCGCAGCGATGGAAGCATTGAAGGATGCAGAACTCTCCATGCCCGATGCTATCATTACAGGTACAGCTTACGGCTGCCTTGCTGATACGGATGCATTTCTATCCCGCATGGTAGAGTTTAACGAAGAATTGCTCTCGCCTACTTCTTTCATTCAGTCCACCCACAATACAGTAGGCGCACAAATTGCGCTCATGCTGCATTGCCATCATTACAACAACACTTATGTACATCGCGGTTCCTCATTTGAAGCGGCTGTTTTAGATACACAGTCATTATTGGAAGAAGGAGAAGCAGAAAACATATTGGTAGGTGCAGTAGATGAGATTATTGAAAACAGCCATGCCATAATCAGCCGGTTTGGAATTTACAAAGAGAGTGAAAGTAATAAATTGCTCAATTCGGGTACCGACGGCACCATGGCAGGAGAAGGCGCTTCATTCTTTGTGTTCAGTAAAAATAAAGAACAAAACAGTATTGCCAAATTAGAAGATGTAAAAACCTATTATAAAACCGGTAGAAAGGCAGAGAACATTATTCATAATTTTTTAATGGAAAATAATGTGCCGGTCGAAAACCTTGACTTAATTATCCTTGGCAATAACGGCGATTCAAAAACAGACGAACATTATAATACAGTAGCCCAACATCTTTTCGGTGGAAAGCGATTAGTAGGATACAAAAACTATTGTGGCGAATATCCTACATCTTCCGCCTTTGCCCTGTGGATGGCTACTATGATGATTGAACATGGTAAGAAAATCAATAATGCAACTTCGCCTAAGAAAATTTTAATCTATAATAATTATAAATTAAAATATCCTTCGCTGTATTTACTTTCAGCATGTTAAATTTTAGAAATACCAATATTTTTTTTCTGATTGTTTTGGCAATTTTTATTCCCTTTCAAATAAAAGCCGGCCTCTCTATACTTTGGTATTTACTTATATTATTTTTGTATCTGTCATTATTATTCTATGGCAGTTATTACGTCTGCTCAGGATTTTTTATGAGAGTTTTGTGCAAAGGAAATACTTTGGAAAAGCAAATCGCCATTACATTTGACGACGGCCCGATGGAAAACTATACTCCTCAGATTTTGGATATTTTAAAATCCTTCGGAGTGCAGGCTGCTTTTTTTTGTATTGGCGAAAGGGCAAAAGAAAATATCCAACTATTAAAGAGAATTCATCAGGAAGGCCATGATATTGGCAGTCATTCATTCAGTCATAGTTTCTGGTATGATTTATTGCCCGCCAATAAAATGCTGTCCGATTTACAAAAAACCCATCAATTGGTACTGTCAGAATTAGGTATTACCTTAAAATGGTTCAGACCGCCTTATGGTGTAACCAACCCCAACCTGAGAAAAGCCGTCAGTACTATGGGCTATTCCACTATTGGCTGGAGTGTACGGTCTTTGGACACAGTGCAGAAGGATTCCGGTAAGCTTTTTGGAAAAATGAAAATAAAATTAAAACCCGGAGCCGTGTATTTATTTCACGACACCAGTCAATCAACGGCAGAAATGCTGCCAATGTTCTTAGAATTTGTTAAAGAACAGGAATACGAAGTGGTATCGCTCCATAAACTGTTACATTTGCCGGATTAAATTTCCTGTCAAACTCTTTCTAATTATGCTGAAATATTTTTTATTCATATTATTTTTTATAACTGCCGAATCAGTTTTTGCACAGTATAAAAGTGTAGGCGACAAATCCGGTTTTAATAGTCGTTTTACTGTTGCATCAGCAAAAATGAATAGCATCGCCAGCGATTTTACACAAATAAAAAACCTTAGTTTACTCTCCGAAAAAATTACTTCCAAAGGAAAATTTTATTTTCATAAAGATGACAAAGTGAGGATGGAATATACTTCTCCCTATCAGTACCTGATGGTTATCAATGGCTCCAAAGTAATGGTGAAGGACGGAGAAAAAACCAGTACCATGTCGAGCCGATCCAATAAAATGTTTCAACAGATCAATCAGTTGATGATAGACTGCATGAGGGGTACCATTTTTGAAAATAAAAATTTTACGACAAGACTATTTGAAGATGGCAATACCTATCTTGCAGAAATGACACCCGTAGCATCACAAATGGCCAACCTGTTTAAAAAAGTAAATGTCATCATGAGAAAAAGTGATTTTACGGTATCTCAGGTACAAATGTTTGAGCCTTCGGGTGATTACACTTCCATTAATTACAGCAATCAAAAACTGAATACAAGCCTGCCCAATGACTTATTCAGCATTAAATAAAAAATTACTTAATCTTTTATCAATCACTGTTTTATTAGCGCTGCTATTGGCTTCCTGCGCTCCAAAAACTTATAAAAGCTTGCAAAGCCTAAATGGTAATGCTGATTGTATCGCAGCGTTTTTACCTAAGTATGAAAGGGTTTTGTATCGCACAACGGTAGATGTTGCCGGAAATCATTTAAGCGGTATTTTATTGATCAAAGAAATGCCCGATAGTTCTACCCGATTAGTATTTTCAAATGAAGCCGGATTCAAGTTCTTCGATTTCGAATTTTCAAAGACAGGTGATTTTAGGGTTTATTCCATCATTAAAAAAATGGATAAAAAGTCGGTTAAGAAAACTTTGAAAAAAGATTTTCAACTGATTTTGATGAACAAGCCGGTTAGTTACTTAAAACCTTACCGGTTTAAAGGCCAGAAAGAAGACGAAAAATACTACGCTTACCATGAAGGCAAAGATTATTATTACTACATCACTAATAAAGACTGCACTTCGTTGCTTCGCTTAGAACGAGGAAGCAACACTAAGAAAGTAACCGAAGCTTTGATGCAACTGCAAAAAGATGGCGTGCCAGAAAGCATTGGCATACAACACAAAAACTTTAATTTTGAAATTAATCTGAAACGAATTGAAGAAAATGCTGAACAATAGTCTGTATAAAATAAATAGTTTTTCAAACGAAGAAGGCAAATTAGAAGTTGGCTTTGAATTGGATACCCGCCATCCCATTTTTGAGGGACATTTTCCAGGGCAGCCGGTATTGCCCGGTGTGTGTATGATTCAGATTTTTAAAGAATTAATTGAACAGGCTTCACATCAAAAACTATTTTTAACTGATGCCGGCGCTTGCAAATTTCTGAGTATGGTTGATCCCGGACAAACGCCAAATCTTACTTACACAATAGATTACCAACTGAATGAAGGAAATTGCAAAGCAAACGGCGTGTTGAAGAATGAAACCGCCATTTTTCTAAAACTGAATAACTGTAATTTCAGAATTACTTCCTAAAAAAACCTTCATCGCTGGCTGGCTATCAGCAAATTCAAATCGGTATATTTTAAATCGAGGCGCTGGCTCAGATAAAAATTGGTCAAATGCCCTTTGAACAAATAGATGCCGTTTCGCAAATGGATTTTTTGCCAGGCCAGGTTTTCAATTCCGCCTTCCTCCCCGGCTTCAATCAACAATGGCATCAATACATTACTTATTGCCTGAGATGCAGTGCGTGCAAAAGCAGATGGTATATTGGGCACGCAGTAATGAATAACCCCGTACTTCATAAAAATTGGAGAATCCTGAGCGGTTACTTCCGACGTTTCAAAACAACCGCCCCTGTCAATACTCACATCCACAATCACCGAGCCCGGTCGCATAGCGCTCACCATTTCTTCAGTTACAATCAAAGGCGTTCTCCCCGTTTCTGCCGACAAAGCGCCTACCGCTACTTCACAGGTACGCAATTGTTTTGTCAATAACTTTGGTTCGATTACACTTGTCCACAATCGTTGCCCAATCGTATTCTGTAGCCTTATCAACCTTGATACATTATTGTCAAAAACTTTTACCGAAGCGCCTAAAGAAAGGGCAGTGCGTGCAGCATACTCACCCACAATTCCGGCGCCTAAAATGATAACTTTAATAGGCGCTATTCCTGAGATACCTCCTAAAAGAACACCTTTTCCATGATTAGCCGAGCTGAGATACTGAGCTGCAATCAGCATCACTGCACTTCCTGCTATTTCGCTCATGCTGCGTACGATGGGATAAGACCCGCTATCGTCTTTCAGGTTTTCGAAAGATAATGCAGTAATCTTTTTTTTCATCATCTCAACGATGACTAATGGATTCAGCATCGAAAGGTGTAAAGGGGAAATAATTACCTGACCCATCTGAAGCAAAGGAATATCTTCTTCAATGACAGGTGCGCTTTTTACCAAAATCGGCGCTTTAAAAACCTCCTCGCGGCTATGTACAATTTTGGCACCTGCATCGCTATATTCCTTATCTCTGAAGTGGGCTGCATCGCCGGCATTGTGCTCCACCACCACACTATGGCCATTACTTATCAATACAGCAACTGCATCAGGAGTAAGGGATACCCTGTTCTCTTGAAAAGCAATTTCCCTTGGAATTCCAATGGCTACGCCTTCGCCTCCTACCCTAATGTCAAGCGTTTCCTCTAAAGTTTCATAACTAAAGGAAGTACTGATAACAGGTTGTTTTTTGCTCATATAAAAATATATGACATTTTAGTATTCTTATATTTTTTTAAGCAAGAAAGTCAAATTCAATCTTGCTGTTTCAAAATTAACTATTTTCTTTCTATTTCGATCTTTCGTTTTTCATTGCCTGCAAGACTGATAAAAACATGCAATGTATCATCAGGAAAAATTTCGGGAGCTACTTCCGGCCATTCCACAAAGCAGTAAGAACCACTGTATAAGGTATCTTCCACTCCGGTCCTCACCGCTTCTTCTTCATCTTTCAGTCGGTACAGATCAATGTGGAAAATAGGCTGCTCCTTCCCTTCCGCCTGAAAGCTATATTCATTAATGATTGAAAAAGTAGGGCTTCCCACTGTATCTTTTACTCCCAAATAATCACATATTGTATGTACCAAAGTCGTTTTTCCGCTACCCATCTCCCCGTGTAAGGCCAATATTTTATTGGAATTCAATTGTTGCCAAAGCCATTCAGCTACCTCTGCTAACTCATTCTTATCATAAATTTTTTGCATGAGGCAAAGATAAAAATCAATTCCGCAACTAGGTTTAAATATAATCGTGCTATTTGCAACAATGTGTTAATAAAACCATCATTTTAGCTTTTTTATTGCACAACTAATAAATACTTTTGCGTGTTATATCTTGAGTATGGAAACAAACGAAAAAGTAAAATGGAATGTTGAAGGCATGACCTGTGCAAATTGCGCCCTTACCGTAAATAAGTTTTTGGAAAAAGAAGGCATGCAGGATGTAAAAGTAAACTTTGCTACAGGCGATGTTAGTTTCCAGTTTCCCGAAAACACCTCTATTGACAAGCTTATCAAAGGCGTGAAAGGCTTGGGATATAAGGTAAATGACGCTAACAATGCCGCTCACGACCATGCAGGACACAGCCACGAAGAAGGTAAAGGGTTTCTAAAAACCACCATGAGCAAATTCTGGTTCTGCCTTCCTTTTACGCTGATTTTGATGCTGCACATGATTCCTGCCATGCACGATACGTTTTTGATGCAGCCGTGGATTCAGTTTGCACTTTGCGTACCCGTATTTTTGGTAGGGATGGCTTACTTCGGCGCCAGCGCTTTCAGAAGCCTGCGTAATGGCATGCCCAATATGGATGTACTGATTACTCTGGGCGCTACTGCTGCATTTGTTTACAGCCTGTACGGAACCCTTACACACCAGCATCAGTATATTTTTTATGAAACTGCCGCAACCGTAATCGCGTTGGTATTTCTGGGCAATTATGTGGAAGAAATAGCTGTCAATTCCACCCAGAAACAACTGAAAGAATTAGCCAAATCACAAGTGGTAATGGCTAACATGATCACTTATGACGAAAACCATGACGAACATATTTTCCCGATTGAAAATAAAGACCTTCGGGTAGGCGACCTGATTCTGATAAAAAACGGAGAGCAGGTTCCTGCCGATTGTAAAATTTTGTGGGGAGATGTAAGTGTAAACGAGGCAATCATTACCGGTGAAAGTGTTCCTGTAAACAAGAAATCAAAAGACAAACTGATTGGCGGAAGCCTCATTGTGGAAGGAACTGTAAAAGCTCAGGTAACGGCTGTTGGAGAAAACACAGTCTTATCCGGCATTCTTAATTTAGTGAAGGAAGCGCAGGGCGAAAAACCGCCCGTTCAAAAAATGGCCGACAAAATAAGCGCTGTATTCATCCCAATCGTTATCGGAATAGCCATTTTAACGCTGGGTGTCAATTGGTTTATCCTCAAAGAATTTACACCGGCGCTGATGCGCTCCATTGCAGTATTGGTAATTGCCTGTCCTTGTGCGATGGGGCTGGCTACTCCAGCTGCCATTGCAGTTGGCCTTGGTCGTGCTGCACGAAATGGTATTCTATTTCGGAACGCCACCAGCCTCGAAAACTTCAAAGATATTACTCAGGTGGTTTTTGATAAAACAGGTACTTTGACCACAGGTAATTTTTCTATAGCTGATTATAAAATTCTGGACAAAAGTATTTCTGACGAGGATTTTAAAAGACTTGTATATTCCATTGAAAAATACTCTAATCACCCAATGGCCAAAGTGCTGAACACTTCCTGGAAAACGAATAATGAAGTCAAATGGAACAAAGTTGAAGAAGTGAAAGGAAAAGGGATGAATGCATTTGACAAAGAAGATGTTGAATATTGGGCCGGCTCTTACGAAATAGCTGCTCATCTTACTCAGGATGAAAGCCATAATATATATGTTCTTAAAAACAATAAACTGATCGGAACTATTGATTTAAAAGACGAACTGAGACCCGAAGCCAAAGGAGTGATTGATTATTTCCATAATAAAAACATTAAAACCATTTTGCTGAGTGGAGACAGGCAGGCAAAAGCCGATCTGATTGCTAAGGAATTAGGAATTGATGAAGTTATTGCCGAAAAAACACCGGAAGAAAAGCTTCAGATTATTGCTGAAAAAAATGCACAAACCCCAACAGCCATGGTGGGAGATGGTATTAATGATGCACCGGCTCTGGCAAAGGCCACTATTGGCATCAGCATGAGCGATGCCTCTCAAATAGCCATTCAGTCTGCTCCTGTAGTATTGATGAATCATGGCATCAAACATTTACCAATGGCGCTCGGGCTCGGGAAGCATACCTACAAAACCATTAAAGAAAATCTTTTCTGGGCATTTTCATACAATATTGTAGCTATACCGGTTGCAGCTTTAGGATTTTTAACCCCAATGTTTGGCGCTTTGGTTATGGCCTTCAGTGATGTGGTACTGGCAATAAATAGCAGCCGATTGCTGGTAAAAAAGGTGGAATAAGTAGTAAAATTTAGACTTTAAAAACTGATTGTGTAAAATAATTGAGTATAATTGCCTATAAATTAAGTAATTATTCAATTGGACCAGGCATTACATCAAATCCTCAAAAGCCATTTTGGTTTTGACGACTTTCGGCCATTACAGCTTGATATTATTAAAGCGGCGATGGCTGGTCAGGATGTGTTGGCGCTGATGCCTACCGGAGGTGGAAAATCATTATGCTATCAGGTGCCCGGACTGGCTAAAGAAGGTCTGTGCCTTGTTATCTCCCCGCTGATTGCATTGATGAACGATCAGGTGCAAAATCTGCGAAAAAAAAATATTACGGCATTTGCCATTCACTCCGGATTGTCGAGAAAGGAGGTAATTAATATTTTAAAGACAGCCACACACAGTAACTGTAAGTTTTTATATGTATCCCCTGAAAGGTTAGAAACCTCTCTGTTTAAGGAATACCTCCCTGCTTTGGATGTGAATCTTATAGTTGTGGACGAAGCACACTGCATTTCGCAATGGGGTTACGATTTCAGGCCGCCATATCTTAATATTGCAGACATCAGAGAAGAGTTGGCAGAAATTCCTGTGATGGCGCTCACCGCTTCGGCTACCGAAAGAGTGCAACAGGATATCTGCGAAAAGTTGTCGACTGATAAAAATAATTTCAAAATCTTCAGGCAGTCATTTGAAAGGCCGAACCTTTCTTACAGTGTGTTCAACGTTCAGTCGCGCATTAACAAAATCATTCAGATATTGAATAATGTGCAGGGCTCATCCATCGTTTATTGCAAAACCCGAAAACGCACCAAAGAGATAGCCGAACTTTTACAAATGCAAAACATTTCGGCAGACTACTACAATGCCGGATTATCCTCAGACCTGAGAACCCAGAAACAACAAGCATGGATTCAAAACAAGGTCAGAGTAATGGTTTGCACCAATGCCTTTGGAATGGGCATTGACAAGCCGGATGTGCGCACCGTTATTCACGCAGACGCGCCCGACTGCCTTGAAAATTATTATCAGGAAGCAGGACGGGCCGGGCGAGACGGCAAAAGAGCCTTTGCTGTATTACTATTTGACGAGCCGGAAATTGATACTTTAAAAAACCTACCTGATGTCCGATATCCCGACATTGAAACCGTAAGAACTATTTATCAGGCGGTAGTCAATTATCTGCAAATACCCGAAGGTGAAGAACCGAGCGAGTATTATGATTTTGATTTAAAGGATTTTATTAAAAAATTTAACTTAAATATCCAGTCAGCTATTTATGGATTGAAGGCATTGGAGCAAGATGGCTGGCTGAGTTTTAACGAGCAGGTTTTTTTCCCTGCCACTGTAAGATTTACCACTTATAAAAATGAGTTGTACGATTATGAAAAAGGCAGTCCTCATCTGGAACCATTAATAAAGACCCTGCTTCGGGCTTATGAAGGAATTTTTGATTACCCTGCATCCATTTCAGAATCTTATTTGGCTTTTCTATTAAAAACAGAAACAACACTTATTCAAGAACAACTTACCCGATTGCATTTTGACCGAATAATTGATTATCAGCCTCAAAAAGATATGCCTCAAATCTATCTGAATCGTACAAGAATCAAGACATCACTACTCAGGATAGACAATAAACTGTATGCCGAGCGAAAGCAGATTTTTACAGATCGGGTAAAAAAAATCATTTCTTATTGCTTAGATACCAATACCTGCCGAAGCAGGATTATTGGAAACTATTTTGGTGATGACGAGCTGCCGGATTGCGGCATCTGCGATAATTGCCTTGGCAGAAAAAAGAGTGAACTGACTGCTGCCGAACTTGAAACCATAATAAATTATATGAAAACAAATTCTACTTCCTCATTAAGCACCATCCACATTTTGAAAGAATTGAATCATATTAAAAAAGAACATATCTGGACTGCTATTAATTTTTTGGTAGAAGAAGGAAAATTATTGATGCAGGCAGATGGAAAGCTTCAATGGAAGTAGAATCTTGCTGCTTCTTAAACCTTAAACTTCAAACTCTGTTATCTTTGTGGTATGGAATTTTTTGCAGAATCATTAACATCATATAAAAGACTGAAAACCCGTGAAGTAAGAATTGGCGATTTATTGTTGGGCAATGGGCATCCCATCAGGGTACAAACCATGACCACCACCGACACGATGGATACCATTGCCACAGTGGAGCAAACCATTCGCTGCATACAAGCCGGCGCCGAAATGGTGCGGATTACAGCGCCATCCAAAAAAGATGCAGAAAACCTGCTCAATATTAAAAATGAACTTCACAAAAGGGGATATTTTGTACCCTTAGTGGCAGATATCCACTTTACACCCAATGCTGCAGAAGTAGCAGCAACCATCGTAGAAAAAGTAAGGGTAAACCCGGGTAACTATGTGGACAAGAAAAAATTTGAACAGATAGAATATACCGATACGGAATATCTGGAAGAAATTGAGCGAATCAGGGAACGGTTTACGCCCTTAATAAAAATTTGCAAAGAGCATGGCACCGCTATGCGTATTGGCACCAATCACGGTAGCCTTAGCGACAGGATTATGAGCCGCTATGGAGACACGCCGATGGGGATGGTGGAAAGCGCTATGGAGTTCCTGCGCATCTGCCGAAATGAAGACTATCATCAGATAGTGTTGAGCATGAAATCCAGCAATCCCCAGGTGATGGTGCAGGCTTATCGGCTGCTCATTCAAACGATGGATGCTGAATTTGGAGAAATTTACCCGCTACACCTTGGCGTAACCGAAGCCGGAGATGGCGAAGAAGGCCGTATCAAATCGGCTGTAGGGATAGGTACGCTGTTAGAAGACGGAATTGGCGACACCATCAGAGTTTCGCTTACCGAAGACCCCGAATTTGAAATCCCGGTTTGCAGGGATATTGTAAAAAGATATACTCAACCGGAAGATAAAGGGGAAGAAGCGCCTGAATTACCAACCAATTTAATTTCCTTTTGGAATCCTTATGAATACCAGAAAAGAGTTTCAGAAAAAATTGGAAACATCGGTACAGGTAATGTTCCTATAGTCATCGCAGATTTAAGTAAAGTTGACCATATCACCCCAAAAACACTCTTATCAGTCGGGTATAAATTCAATCTCATGACTAGTAAATGGCGGATTGGTGATGCTGCAGCAGATTATATTTTTATTTATAATCAAAAAATAGCCTTTACACTACCTAAAGGATTACAAATAATTACTCCCTACAATCAGTGGGCCGAAAATAAATTGGAAAACTGTTTTCCCGTCATTTGCCTGAAACATTTTCTTGCAGAAAAAAATGTGCACCCCTCTCTGAATTTTGTGACTGTGGATTGCTACAGCAAAGGAAGTAAAGATCATGAATTAATTGAACAGCTCTCCGAAAAGAAAAATATAGTACTGTGCCTGAGTAGCAATAATGCCAATGCTATGCAAAGTGTCAGAAGGATATGCATTGCATTACAGGAAAAAAATATCAGCCACCCGATTGTATTTGTTACCAATAGTAATTGGCAAACCGCCGACGAGCATCTGATTCATTTCGCAACAGAAACAGGGGCATTGTTTTTAGAAGGATTTGGCGATGGTATCTGGTTGGGTATGAGCAAACAGGCATACAGTGATTTTGCAAAAGCAGAAAATCACCTTAGCGGCCGTCAGTATGCCGATTCAAATGGCGGAGCAGAGGCGTTTTTGAACAATACCGCCTTCAGTATTTTGCAGGCAACCCGTACCCGCATTTCAAAGACCGAATACATCAGTTGCCCTTCCTGCGGGCGTACCCTTTTCGAATTGCAGGAAACCACTCAAAAAATACGCTCCGTAACCAGCCATCTTAAAGGAGTAAAAATAGCCATCATGGGATGTATTGTAAACGGGCCGGGCGAAATGGCAGATGCCGATTTTGGATATGTAGGCAGCGGACCGGGAAAGATTACTTTGTACAAAGGCAAAGAGGTCGTAAAACGAAATATTGACAGCGCTGTAGCGGTTGACGAACTGATTAATCTTCTGAAAGAAAATAATGCGTGGGTAGAACCATCCGCACAACCCACTGAATAAATAAACTACCTGCATTTGAATAAGAACTTTTTTCTCAACCTGTTTGCATTAGACATAATAATATACTTTGTCGGTATGTTTTTGCAAAACGATTTAATACAACTGATTTGCAAACCGTTGCTCGTAACTTTTCTTTTGTTGTATTTCGTTGCTGCCACCAATAGCGTTGCCGATTCTTTAAAGCTTTTAATAATAGCTGCACTTCTGTTTTCTATAATAGGTGATACATTGCTTATGTTTGCCAACAATAACGAAATCTATTTCATTCTCGGATTAGCAGGGTTTTTGATGGCACACCTATTTTACATTTTATGTTTTCACAAAATAAAAAACCATGAAAACATCGCAGGAAGATGGCCCTGGGCAGTAGCTGTAGGGGTTTATTATGGTTTTATCATGAGCATATTGATTCCTCATCTTGGCGATATGAAAATACCGGTTCTGGTTTATGGAATAGTCATCAGTTTTATGTTGCTGATAGCCGCCTTGCTTTACGATATGGAAGACAACAGAACTGCCAGATACATCCTTACAGGCGCTATCCTGTTTGTTGTGTCAGATTCTGTGCTTGCGCTCAACAAGTTTTATCACCCTTTCAGGTTTGGCGGATATGTAATTATGACTACTTACATCGGTGCTCAATATTTATTAGTCAAAGGGTTGGTGAGATATATTCTGAAAGAAAAAAATAATTAGAGAACGCAACAATGATTTTTATATCGTCGCTTTAAGGCCTGTCTCCCGTAAACGAATCAAATAGTTTCTTCATCTCTTTTGCCTTTTCGGGATATTTATCAATCAAATTCACGCTTTCCATTGGATCGGCATCCATATTAAATAATTCAATCGCAGGCGGCAATTTTTCTCCCGTTCTGGGGTGTGTAAAATCAGTAACCTCCCGATATTTCCAGTTACCGTATTTAACGGCTTCTACTATTCCACGATTTACAATATAAATCGGGCGATGCTGAAACTGCTCTGGTTTCACTTTCCCTTCCAACAGGCTGCTGATGTCTTGTCCGTCAAGCGCTCTGTTTGCGGGTAAAGCGCTATTAGTCCACTTTGCGATGGTGGGCAATATATCCAGATTACTAATTGCACTTGATAAAACAGTATTAGGTTCGATCCGGTTTTTCCAGTAAATAATAAATGGCACTCTGGCGCCACCTTCATAAGACCATGCTTTAGACCCTCTGAAAATTCCGGGCTTTCCCACATGTGATTGAATGGTTACTCCATCGCCCTCCATTCTTTTGGGAAAATCGCTCCAGGGACCATTGTCACTCGAAAAAATAAAAATTGTATTATCAGCCATTCCTTTCTTTTCCAGCACTTTCCAGATTGCTGTCATACCTTCATCCATTTCGGTTATTACCGCACCCAACGGACCTCCGGCTTTGTCTTTCAATGCAGCTCTTTGAGCGCCAAAATATACGGGCAGGTGTGGCATATTTTGTGCCAGATAAAGAAAAAAGGGCTTCCCGGCCTTTTGTCTTTCAATGAAATTAATCGCCTCTTTAGTATATAATCTGGTCAGCATTGAGTCAGCCGGCCTTTCAATCTCAATATTTTTATTTCTGAAAATCTTCAATACCGTATCGGTTTTAACATAAGGATATCGGTAATCGTGGCTGTAAAGAATTCCGTAAAAAAAGTTAAACCCCTGCCCATTGGGCTTATTTACATCTTTTTGATCGCCTAAGTGCCATTTGCCAACCATACCGGTATTATATCCGTTAGCTTTAAGCATTTCGGCAATGGTAACTTCCTCATCTGGCAACCCCAACTCAGAACCAGGAGCAATGGGATAAGGTAAATTGTAGCGCGAAGCATAACGCCCTGTAAGCAAAGATGCTCTGGATGGAGTGCAGGACGGGCTGCTAACCACATAATCAGTTGCCATCAGCCCATTTCGTGCCATTTTATCCAAAAAAGGTGTTTTGATAACCGGGTTGCCATAGCACCCAATATCGGCATAACCTAAATCATCTGTTAGCACAAAAATGATATTCGGCTTTTTTTGGGAATAGGCTGAACCAAATAAAACAATAAATATCAGGATAATCTGAATCCGAATTAAAATATATTTCATTTTCAAAATTGAATAATAATATACAAATGAGCAATAGGGCAATTTAAGAAATTATTTTCAAAAAAATTGACACAAAAATATACACTATAAAGAAAGAAATTTTTCTTTCTTTATAGATAATTCAATTCTATTGAAAAAATGATATAAAGAAGATATGGCTTTTGGCATAATCTGATACTTTTTCTAACTTGCAGACATGCAGCGAGGCAGAAAAATAGCTTATATCATAAATCCGATTTCAGGAAAAGGATCAAAGGATTCTTTACGCAATACTATTGAAAAAGAAACTCAGAATCTGGGAATCCGTTATTTAATTTATCCGTCCGTAGCCAATGGAGATTACACTTTTTTGCATGACATTATTGAAGAAGAAAAGATTACTGATGTGGTAGTCGTTGGTGGCGACGGTACTGTCAGCCAGGTAGTTTACAGCCTGTTATATCTTCCCATTAAAATCGGTATTATCCCGGCCGGATCGGGCAATGGGCTGGCATTTGGAGCAGGTATTTCCAAATCTCCATCCAAAGCGCTTAAAACTATTTTTGACAATAAGACCATGCGGGTGGATGGCTTTTTTGTTAACCAGCGATTTGCATGTATGTTATGTGGTTTGGGTTTTGATGCCCGAATAGCCCACGATTTTGCAAACCAACAAACAAGAGGGCTGGCAACATATATCAGAAAGGTTTTCAAAAATTTCTTTAAAGCCAAAACTTATACTTTTGAAATAGAATTAAAAGAAAAGACCTTTACCGTTGAGGCTTACTTTATCAGCATTGCAAATACCAATCAGTTCGGAAATCATTTCACCATTGCACCTTTGGCCCGACTTACTGATGGTCTTTTGGATGTAGTGATTATTACAGAACAATCCAAAATAGGAATGGTGTACAACACTATGTTGCAGGTAGTGGGCCTGACCAAACTAAAAGCCCCTGAGAAAATCAATCAACGAAAGGGAAGCATTTATTTTCAGACAGATAAAATAAAAATCATAAACAAAAGCAATGCTCCCATGCACATTGATGGCGATCCTGTAGAGACCGAAAAAGAAATCACTATCTCCATCAAACAGAAATGCTTCAGCCTGTTGGTTAATAAAAATGAGTCCACAGAATGAAGCCTGCCATAAAGTTACTCAACAGTTTTCAAAACGATATAATAGAAGCCGGTTGTGATGAAGCAGGCAGAGGATGCTATGCGGGTCCGGTTTTTGCTGCAGCCGTTATTCTTCCTGCCGATTTTTATCACCCTTTGCTTAATGACAGTAAACAAATAAAGGCTTCAATCAGATTGGAACTCAAAGAATTTATCCGGCAACATGCAAAAGCTTATCATGTGGCAATGGTGGATGTGGAAGAAATTGATGCCATCAATATTTTAAAAGCATCTCAAAAAGCAATGCACAAAGCTTTGGACGGGCTAAAAACAAAACCCAAGTTTATTGCTGTGGACGGAAATTACTTTATTCCATACAAAAAAATACCTCACCAATGTATCATTAAAGGCGATGGAATATATGCCAACATTGCAGCCGCCAGTATTTTGGCAAAAACATACAGAGATGAATACATGCTACGCCTGCACGAAGAATTTCCACAGTATAAATGGAACGCTAACAAAGGATATGGCACTGCGGCACACAGAAAAGCAATTGCTGAAAACGGTTTATGCAGGTATCATCGAAAGAGTTTTAATATTGTGCCGGCTCAATTAGATCTTTTTGATTGAAGCTTTAAAGATTATTTTTTATTTTTAGCACATGAAAAGGTTTTTATTATTATTTATAATCATTATTTCGGTTCAAGTTTTTGGACAGCAAAATAATTCTCCAAATATCGTTGTCATCATTTCTGACGACCACGCTTTTCAAACAATCAGCGCTTATGGAAGCACAATGACTCAAACGCCCGGTATTGACCGGCTTGCCAAAGAAGGTGCATTGTTTACAAATGCATACGTTACGAATTCAATTTGTGGACCAAGCCGTGCTACTTTTCTAAGCGGGAAATACAGCCCTCTGAATGGGTTTAAAGACAATGAAAACTCCAACTTTAATTTTAATCAAAATATTTTCGTAAAACAACTACAGAAAGCCGGCTATCAAACCGCCTGGATTGGCAAAATGCATCTGGGCGACAACATTCCACAAGGGTTGGATTATTACAATATCTTACCCGATCAGGGTCATTATTACAACCCCGACTTCATTGGTTCGGGTAATAAGCGTACACACCACGAAGGATATGTAACAAATATTATTTCAGATTTCTCGGAACAATGGCTCGACAACCGCAACAAACAAAAACCATTCTGCCTCATTATTGGCCACAAGGCTACGCACAGAATCTGGATGCCCGATTTGCCTGATTTGGGAACGTTTGAAAACAAGACCTTTCCATTGCCCTCTACATTCTATGATGATTACAAAACCCGCAAAGCAGCAAAAGTACAGGATATGAGTATTGCCAAAACCATGTTGATGGGCTACGACCTGAAGATGTTTGACAACATGCAGGAAGCCGATAAAATAGGCGCTATCAAAAGAATGAATCCTGAACAAAAAAAGACATTTATGAATTTTTACAACAATATTCATAAAGACCTGATAGCCAAAAACCTAAGCGGCAATGCATTGACGGAATGGAAATATCAGCGATACATGAGAGATTATCTTGCCACAGCAGCTTCTCTCGACAGAAATATTGACCGTATTGTAACCTATTTGGATAAAAACAATTTATCAAACAATACCATAGTAATTTATATGTCAGACCAGGGTTTTTATATGGGTGAGCATGGTTGGTTCGACAAACGATTTATGTATGAAGAATCTTTCAGAACACCAATGGTGATGCGTTATCCGGGTGTCATTAAACCCGGCACTAAAGTGAATGACTTTATTATGAATGTAGATATTGCGCCTACCCTGCTGCAGGCAGCTAATGCTACCATCCCGCAGGATTATCAGGGACAGTCTTTTTTACCTTTACTGAAACACGAAAAATATACTCCCAAAAAGGAATTGTATTACCACTATTACGAAAATGGCGAACATTCGGTATCGCCTCATTTTGGCATTAAAACCGAGCGATACAAACTTATCCGATTTTACAAACGGGTAGAAAGCTGGGAATTATTTGACATGAAGAAAGACCCACACGAGTTGAACAATATCTATGGCAGTAAGAAAATGAAGAAAGTAACAAAAAAACTCAAACAACAATTACTTGACCTGATTGAAAAATACAAGGATGAAGAAGCTAAGAAATTATTTTATGAACCCATAAATTAAGGATTTCTTCTGTCAAGCCCCCAAATCAGTTTGGTTTGAATGGTATGCAGAAAGTTGGTTTCGCTAAGGCGTAGCAGGTTGATGTTGAATTTTTCTTTTCGCACCGCCAAAGAAATATTTTTTGAAACGATTTCCTTACGAGAGTCGAGGGCGCAAATAATATCATCGGTTCTACTTTCTATTTCAAACGAAATAATACTGTTGTCGTTAACAACCAGTGATCTCATGTTGAGGTGGTGAGGCGCTACCGGTGTGATAATAAAGTTCTGCGAATCAGGAAAAACAATCGGTCCGCCACAACTGAGAGAGTAACCGGTAGAGCCGGTTGGGGTGGATACAATTAATCCGTCGGCCCAATATGTGTTTAAAAATTCTCCATTAATATAGGTATGTATTTTAAGCATTGAAGCAATATCCCTCTTATGAATGGCAAATTCGTTAAGACCAAAAGGCACATCTCCAAATAACGGCAAATCGGCATCTAAATGAATAAGAGCGCGCGACTCACTCACATAAGTACGCGACACCAAAGCTTTGATGGCATATTTCAGGTTATCCTGACCGATACTGGACAAAAAACCAAGTCGGCCAAAATTAATACCCATGATGGAAATAGGTTTCTCACGAATCAGGGTTACAGTATCTAACAGAGTACCATCGCCACCCAGCCCGATTATAAACTCTACATCTTTATCCAGATCTTCATAAGAATTAAAAACCGGTGTTTGGGGATTCAGGTTTAGCAGATCTTTTATTTCTTCAAAAAAAGGTTGAAAGATGACATAGTCCAGTTCATAGTATTCCAGCTCTTCAAAAAAAGTTTTAATACTACCATATTGGTCTGCATCAACGCCTCTGCTGTAAACAGCTAATTTCATTCTAAATTTCTTTTTTTAAATACAATCAGAATAGCCCTTTTTTGTGTAAATATAATCCGTTTTGGCCTAATTGATTGAAAGAAAACTCCAAACTGATAATTAAATCATAACTTGTAAACAAATCCAAGCCAACGCCGCCGCCAAAAAGCATTTTATTGGGAAGTGTATTTGCACCTCTGTCGGGATGGCGATATACATAACCCATATTTCCAAATACTTTCCCATAGATTTTCAAAGGTATTTGCCTGGGGGTCAGCCACTCGGTATAAGGAATATGAAAACTGAAATTTGTTAGTTGTTGTGTTGCACTAGTGCTAATCAATCCGCCGGCAACACCGTCAATCACATAATATTCATAGCCTTTCAAGAATAAATCACCATACCCAAGAACCTGTGTATTGAAATAGGGTTGTTTAAATGGCAACTTCACAGTTCCCAACGCTTTCACATTCCAGAAGGAAGACTTACCAATAGGCCATGACCCCATCCCTTTGGCAATTAATTGCCACAAATTCATGTTTTTGTCAAACCCCTGCTTGATAAAAAATAGTTCTCCGGCATAGCCTTGCTTCGGGTAAGGTATGTAATCCAGATTTACAAAAGCCAGCTTATAGTAAATGGAAGGATACCTTACAGAAGTTTTCCCATTACTGAAAAAATTCGGATTCAATTTTAGTATTGTGTCTTTTACATTTAGTGTATTATAACTTACGCCAAACGTATGACTTGTATAAAATGCTTTGCGGTAAGTAAACTCAATATTTGTCCTTGAAAAATCTTTTATATAACTTGCAGTATCCTTAAAAAACGCCTGCTTGTCATCAATCGTATTAAAATTAATCTCCCTGTTTTTCCCTATCGCAAAGTCAAGGTTCATTCCCCATTTTAAATCCTTATCAATATATGGTCTCCGATAATTGACCATTAGCTGTTTGGTATAGCCGGTAACAAAATAAAAATTGAGTTTATCATTGTTGCCGGTAAAGTTAGACCACAATAGTTTGGCACCATAATCAACCCTCGAAAAACTAGCTTTTTCTTCAAATAACCATTGGCTAAGGTTTCGGTCAACCGGTTTAAAATAAACAAATGGCAGAATGTACCACCTTTCTTTTACAACTATCTGAATATCTACATAAGGAGCCTCAAGACCTATCACTGAAATATTTACATTATGAAAAAGTTGCGTATTCATCAGCAGGTTTCTTCCATCCCTAAATAAATCAGGCACTGCACTTCTTTTTATGGTATCGCCTTCATGAAAAGCCAGTTCCCTGAGCATGATGATCCTGCGTGTAGTTTTGTTTCCTTCTATAATTATTTTACGTATTACAAAACTACTGTCAGCAACATCATCCAAATGATTTGCCAATAAAAATGAATCAACGGATGGCGCTGCAATACTAACCGGTGTGGAAGAAATAATATGGGTTGCCTCCTGAGCATAACTTTTATAACCTGCCAAAACAAGCAATATAACCACTAATATATAATACTGCACTTTCAGCATTTGCCAGACTAATAGTTTACATAAGACGGATACAGAAGACAGCAAAGCTAAATGTTTAGATAATTCATCAGGTTTTCGTAATTATCTTTTAACTCATTTGTATATAATTCCTCCCCAAAATAATATTTTACAATATAATCATACCTTTGAAAAGTAGCAACAATATCCGAAATTTCGAGTTTGTTTACACAAACCGTCACTTCCATTGTACCTTCGTTATTATTCTTTGTTGTATTGAGCTGGGTTATTTGCGCATCATTTGCCTCCACAATTTTGCTGATTTCGGAAAAAGAGTATTGTTGAGAATCTACTTCCAACACTACCATACCGGCCGGTTCTTTCAGATGCAAAAAATCGGATATGCTTTTTAATAACTGATTAGACTCAATAGTAGCTACCAGATGGTGCGCATCATCTGTAACAGGGATTATGGTAAGATGGTAATTGGCAGCCAACGAAACTGCATTCAGAAAATGATCATCATCCTTTACCGAAACCCTGAGCAATGAAGATTCAATTTCCTCAAAGGTGAGATTTTCATCCAATTCCATTAAGACATCTTCGCTGCACAGGCCTACAAACTCGTTCCCCCGTGTAATAGCAACATGCCTGATGTGCAAATCATGCATCAACTCCAGAGCACGCGATATCCGATCTGTAATTTCCAGATTGGGGATTGCCTCTAAGCGTAGATTTTTAATTAGCATGACAGTTCTTTATTCCAAGACAGCGCTTATTAACCTTGTGTTGCAATAGCAGATTGCTTTTCAAGAAATTTAAACAAAATTTTATTAAATTCAACAGGAACTTCCATCATAGGCGCATGACCACATTTGTCAATAAAATGAAGTTCGCTGTTTGGTAATAATTTATGAAATTCTTCGGCAACAAAAGGCGGCGTTACATTATCATTTTTGCCCCAAATCAAAAGCGCAGGGATTTTAATTTTATTCAGTTCTTCACCCAGATTATTTCTGATAGCGCTTTTGGCCAAAGCAATTATCCGAATGGCTTTAAGCCTGTTGTTAGTAATGGAAAAAACCTCATCCACTAATTCATCGGTTGCCATAGCAGGGTCATAAAAAGTATAAGCCGTTTTTTTTCTGATGTACTCCTTATCACCTCTTTTGGGATAGCTGTCGCCCATCGCATTTTCAAAGAGACCTGAACTCCCTGTTAAAATAACTGATTTTATTCTGGGCGATTCATTTCTAAGCAAATAAACAAGCCCCACATGACCACCCAGCGAGTTGCCCAAAAGGTGAATATTCTTGTAATCTCTCTGTTCAATAAACTTATGAACATACTTAGCCAGGCCGCTCACACTGGTATGAATAATATCCATTTCCAGCAAAGGGAGCAAAGGCACCACCACCTTATTGTATTGTTTAAAAAAGTCAATTAATGCCGAAAAATTACTCAAAGCGCCAAATAGCCCATGCAACAGCACTAATGGCTCTCCCTCTCCTTCCTCAACAAACTTAAATTTATCGTGCTGTTTTATTTCGTATTCCATACTTAATAGATAATATAGCTGCTAATATATTAATAAAAGAAATACCAACTATAATTAAAAATGACAAAATTACTCTCTTTACCGATAACTCTTTGATACTGTAATACTTAAAAGTAATATAGTTTTCTGAAAAATCAATTATTTTTTTGAGCAAAGCCCTCAAAAAAATGTTCCAGCTCGGCAAACATATTTTTGAAAACAGGTACAATACTGCCAACTGTATCAATCGCATAGCTTCCAAAAACCTTAATAAAACCATAGCTGGCAGAACCATTTATTGATTCGGGAAGTATTTTTAACCTGCTTATGTAAAATAAAAATATGGCATAACCCGAAATGTAAATCAACGAAAAAAGAAAAACACCGCCTATCCGGTTTAGCCAACCCAGTTTAATACTCTCAAAAGCAGATTGGGCAAGCCGTGCCACCCATTTTACCAGCATCACCACAAACACAAATACCAACGAAAAGGCCAGAAAAGGCATCCATCTGTCTGAAACATTTACCTGAGTAGTCATCTTTGCGGCAACCAAAGCTGATAATTTAATAGCAGCAGCCAGGCCAATGATGAATGCGAGATAGGATAAAACACCCACTATTAGTCCTTGCCGGTAGCCCCTGAAGGCTGCCATAGCCAACAATATTAAAAAAATGATATCAATCAGCATCTTCTATTTTGCCAATAATTCTTTTACGATAGCCGAAATAGCCTTTCCATCTGCCTTACCTGCCAGCTGCTTAGTGGCTACACCCATCACTTTACCCATTTCAGCCGGTGAGGAAGCTCCGGTTTCAGCAATAATTTTAGAAAGAATTTCTCTCAGTTCAGCCTCCGAAAGTTGTTCAGGCATATACTTTTCAATCACTGCAATTTCCTCTTTTTCCTTCTGTGCCAGATCAGGTCTGTTTTGTTTTTCATAAATTTCCAAAGAATCTTTTCTTTGCTTTACCAGCTTTTGTACTAATTTTATTTCTTCTTCGGCGCTCATAGCTGCTTTTGCCCCCTCCGCCGTTTTGACAATTAAAATAGCTGCCTTGATGGCACGAAGGCTACGCAATGCTACTTCATCCTTTGCCAGCATTGCAGTTTTTAAATCATTATTTATAGTTTGTTCTAAAGACATATACCATTGTTTTTAAAAAATTACTTTTTAAATATTTTATTGCGCTTTATTGGTTTCCAACTGTTTAGCCTGAAATTTATGATAGAAATCTTTTGCAAAATTTTTCATGTCTTCAGCTTGATCAGTGTATTTGGTTGCCCGCCCGAAGGAGTCGGCCATTGTCATCAGCGTTTGGTAAAAGAAATCTGCCATTTCGTCCACCATCATCTTTTGAGTCCATAAATCAATTCTCAGCGCTGCCTTTTCAGCCCCATCCCAAAAGGAAAGGATCATCGCTTTTGCATTTTGCCTGTTCTCAATAGTGCTACCGGTTGCATTCCAGCCTATATTTTCAGGGAAACGGTTTTCATCCAGTTCCACTTCAATAGTAATTGTCGAGTTTGTCATTATTTAAATTTATATAAAACCGCAAAGGTACATTATCGCTGCTTAGTCTGCAAAAGCATTGTTTTCAGTTCGCTAACCTGCTTTTCAAAATCAAATTTTGTTAAAAAATCATTCCCTTTGGTGGCCAAATCCTCCCTAAGCGCTTCATCTTTATAAAAAAACATCATTTCTTCGGCAAAGGGGGCTGGTTTTTTTTGTTCTACCAATTTCAATACATCAGCATATTCACTATTAGTTTTAGTGTTTAAGGCAATAGCAGGAACCTGATGAAAAAAAGACTCGAATACCGAAACCGGAAACATTTCTGCATCCGAAACGCTAATCACACAATAAGCCGAAGCCAATATCAGGTGGAATTCTGTAGGATGCAGATTGCTCATCAGCTTTACATCTGTTCGGTATTTGTAATTAGACAGCAGGTCATTCAGCTCATTTTGTTTTTTTTTGTTGCGCAGCATCATTACTAAGTACCAATTACTCTGTTGCCTTTGCTTAAAAAGTGAAAAGGATTTGAGTAGCAGTACAAACTTTTCTGCATCGACATCAAAATCGGTACAGGCAAAAAAGGGCTTCCCTCCGGTATAGGCTTCTTTGGTTGCATATTTATCATCGAAAGAAGGGGCATCAAACTCAATACCCTTTATACCTTCTACAAGGATAACATTTTTGTCGGGTATCAGATTGAGTTGCGCCAATGCTGCTTTGAGGTAAGAAGAAGTAACAATGAACGCTTTTAGCAAATTCATTCTTTTAGTATCCCATAATGATAGTAATGCTGCATCACTTAGCGCCAAAAACTGGGGAATTGCCTGACGACTAACCTCATCGGGGCGCAAATAGATCATTACCTCAATGCCGTTCTTTTTAATGGCTTTTGGTAAATAAACGGTTTGAAACCATTTGCGCCTCCAACTTCTTTTTTCGCCTTGTTTCACTGCTGAAAAATGAGTATGCCCGACTTTAGAAAATTTTGGGGCAAAAACTTTATCGGCAAAAAAATAAAATTCCATTTCGGGCGATATTGATTTTAATTCGTCAATAATCATTCGATTAATTTCCCCTTCTACCGAGGTCGAAAAATACTCGTTTGCACAAATCCCGATTACCATAACCAGCAAAATTAATGATAGTGCACAATAATACCGACACGGCTTTCTTGTATCATCTACCGCAAGTTCAGGCATAAAGTATAAATTGCAAAATGCTTGAACGCCTTCCAACGGTGCAAATCAGCACAATCAGGCTAAGTTTTGGAAAAAAATCTTTTTTCGGAAATTAAGTTTTCCTCATATCTTTGCAGAATAGCTGCAAAAATATAAAGCACTAATTTTTTATAGCGTAATACAATTTAAGGTTACCTAAAGTTTTTATGGAATATAATACTACACGAAACAAATTAGCCATGCGTGAATATGGGCGACATGTGCAAAAAATGATTGAATACATACAGGCAATTGAAGACCCCGAAAAAAGACAAAAAAATGCTTATGCAGTTATTGAGCTGATGGGTTTCCTAAATCCACATCTGAAGAACGTGGAGGATTTCAGGCATAAACTATGGGATCATTTATTTTTAATTTCTGACTTCAAGCTGGAAGTGGAATCGCCATACCCCATCCCAACCAGAGAAAGCCTTAAAACAAAACCCGAACCAATACCTTACCCCAAACGCACTTCAAAGCATGCCCATCTTGGTAAAAACCTTGAAGACCTTATTAATATAGCGTTGAAAGAGCAAGACCCCGAAAAAAGAGACGCGATGGCTAATACCATTGCTTATTACATGAAGCTGGCATATAGTAACTGGCATAAAGAAATCGTTCAGGATGATGCTATTCAAAGCGAATTGAACGAAATTACAAACGGACAATTGGCCTTTACCAATACACCATCAGTAAAAGCATTTCGCCCTATTGAAAGAAGTAATATGCCCAAACGCAATAAATTTCAAAAAAGTAATACCAACCGCCGGAACGACAGAAACGGGAACGGGAACAGTAACGGAAATTATAAAAAGAAAAGATACTAAGACTATCAATTGTAACAATGACCGGCAAGTTCAATTGCCGGTTTTTTTTAATTTAGGTTAACAGCAATGCCTCCCGAAAACCATCTGCCCGGCATGGGAGCGCCCAATAAATCGCTATACACCTTGTCAAAAGCGTTATCTACCTGAACAAAAGTCGTTACTTTTTTCTGCAAAACCTGGTAACTTCCTTTCAGATTTATCAAAAAATAATCTTTGCTTACATAAGCGTTTATCGGGTCTGATTTCTGAGGCTGGCGATTTTTATAAACAGCGGTTATGCTTATGCCGGCCGGTCCAAAATTATATATTGTCATCAGGTTTGCCAAAAATCGGGCATGAGAGCTGATATAGAAGGAAGGTTGATCTTCGCTGCTTTTACTGTGCAGCCAAATCAATCCACTATTAAAAATAACAGATTGTTGCTTATTGATTTTTTTTATCATTTGCATATCTGCTTCCACACCGGTTGTATTCACTTCGGCTATATTTTTTGCAAGCGCAAAAATACCGCCTTTTACCAAGTTATCTTTTCTGGGCATTTCTGCATAAGGAGTATTTACCCAGTCGATCAGCCGGGTATGAAACCGTTGAAAAAAAGTTCCCGATAGTTTTATGCCATTTGTACTAAACCAATCAAAGCCGCCTTCATAAGTCCACGACTGCTCTGCCGTCAAACCCTGAAAGCCAATGCGTCCGCTTTTTACGGATTGTTTATTAAAATTGTTAAACCGTTCCGTAAAGTCTGCATCACGAATAGATTTGCCGCCACTGGCCCTCAGTTGCACACCCTTTACCTTCAGTGATGCATTCAGTTGAGGAATCAGTTCGGCCTTATTGTTGCCGATAATCTCAAGCCTTAAAGAAGGCTGAAGTGAAATATGATTACCAACCTTTTGAATCAGACTTACAAAAGGCGCTGCCGTATTGATATTGTGATTTCCTCTATCATTAGAAGCAATTGATTTTTTTTGAAAATTGAACCCGGTTACAATGGATACTTGTTCCGACATTGATTGCTGAAAAGTAAATAATGCCTGAAACAATGATGAAGTACTTTGATTGGGTGCAGATGCCTCATTAAAAGCATATTCATCATTCAACTCTTTGTATCCGGCATCCAGCGTGATTTTTGAATTATTTTTTTCAAAACCAAGCCTTGCCTGATGCCACCATGAGTTTACTTTTTCACTTGCTGTATCACTCAAAAATGTAGTATAAAAATTTTGTGCTGCAAAATCCCTGCTGTCAAAAGCGCTCCTTATAGCCAAGTTCCAGTATGGATTTATTTTAAACCTGACACCTGCTGAAGCAGTGGTATTGTGAAAAAATCCTCTTGCGCCTCTTTGCATTACTCCTTTGGCATTATTGGAAATAACGCCTGCGCTCAGGTTTATTCTGCCTGTCTCCAAATAACCTCCGGCATTTACATTAAACAATCCGTACTCTCCGGCAGCAATTTGCACATTCAGTTTGCGACTTTCTGCCTGAGTGCGACTATTAAAAACTTTGGTAATGATATTAATCACCCCTCCCACCGCATCGGATCCATATATTGCAGAAGAAGCGCCTTTCAAAATTTCGATCCGATCAATTTCAGCAGGGCTAATTGGAATATAGGCAGAAAAATGGCCGGTATTAGGGTCATTCAAACGCAAACCGTCAAGGATGACCAAAACCTGCTGAAAAGTGCCGCCACGAATGGTAATGTCGCTTTGGGAGCCTTGTGGGCCACGACTTTGAATTTCAATACCCGGAATAAACTTGAGTAACTCATCTACCGAATTGACGGGTAGTTTTGTAAAATACTCCCCTTTGATGATTGTAATATTTCTGCCCGTTTCGGAACTTCTCTTTTCGGCCATGGAGGAAGTAATGGTAACAGGGTCTAATATCTGCTCTGTTTGTGCATATACCGAAATATTAATAAACATTAAACTAACCAATATTACTATTTCAATTTTCTTTATTTTCATACAATTAGTTGATTTATTCAAATTATAAAAATAAAAAAGCCGAAAATCACAAATGTTTTCAGCTTCAAAAAAATACTCTTAATATTATAAAAGGCAAAATCAGCATGGGTGTTATTATTTTGAAAACCCAATATCTGACTTTGAATAGCTTCATTTTTAAAAATGTCGTCATTTTCTTCCTTTCGTGCTATATCAAAAATATATGCAGAAAGTGAAAACAGATTGTTTTGCTTGTTTAAAAGTCTGTCAGCAATAACGTTTTTAATTTTTCCGATAGTAACATGTTTGCTCACACTCTTGAAAAGAGCATAAGACTTCCGGCTCCATTTCCTGAAGCGAATTGATTGTACCTTATGCTTTTTTATAATCACTTTTAATACATTAAATTGACAACTCTGTAGCAGGATTCCAAAATTTATTTTTGAAATCAACCACCTTATCATTCACTACTTTTGTACCTTCTTTAGCCAGCAGTTCTTCCATTTTTGTAGGCGTTTCAAAATAAAATTTCCCTGTAAGTAATCCCATACTGTTCACTACTCTGTGTGCCGGTACTTTTGGCCTTTCCAGATGGCTTACATTCATTGCCCAACCTACCATTCTCGCCGATTTTCCGGTGCCGATGCATTTGGCAATAGCTCCAAAGGAAGTAACCCTTCCTTTTGGTATTTTTCTTACAATATCATATACCTGATGAAAAAAATCCCCGTCCTTTAATCCGGAAGGTTTAACAGAAATCAAACCGGTTTTATCCTTGCTTTTCTTCTCTTTTTTTTCTTTCATTTAAGAGTTGCGTCTTTTTGGGTTCCGGAACATTTTTATAATCATAAGGGCAATTCAGACAACCGTTTCCGCAGCAGTAACCGCGCGATAGCAGATACTCTCTGGTCAGGGCTGTATTTCCACCTTCATTTGTATAGCTCAAATCATCATCTTTCCAGTTCATACCTGATAGCTTCTTTTAACTTTAAATCCATTTCAACACCGGCAAATTGTTCAGGCAAAGTAAAACATAAATAATGAATTCTGCTGCTTTGGGCAATATCGATCGCTTCGTAATGGGTTTTTATGGAGAGTTCCTGGCTTACAACAGTCTGGCTATATACATCATCAATATCTGAAATAATATTGCATTGATACATGGATAGCACTTCTTTGGTGAACCGATACAAATCAGGACTGTCGGTTTTTAAATGAATTTTTCCACCCGGTTTTAAAATCTGCTGATATAATCTTAAAAAACGAGGATGAGTCAATCTTTTTTTTGCTTTTGAAAACCTGAGTTGCGGATCGGGAAAGGTAATCCAGATTTCATCTACTTCACCCGGTGCAAAATATTTCTGCAATTGCTCAATCTGGGTTCTCAAAAAGGCCACATTATTCAGTTCTTCCTGTATCGCCTTTTTGGCGCCAACCCATATACGATTGCCTTTTATGTCTATGCCAATAAAATTCTTTTGTGGGTAAAGCCGGGCAAGACCGAGCGTGTATTCTCCTTTTCCGCAAGCCAGTTCGAGAGTCAGCCGGTTTTCATTTTTAAAATGACGCTTCCAGTGGCCTGCTATATTTTCAGGCAACTGGAGCACATTTGAAAAAGTGTTTAATTCTGCAAAACGAATTAATTTTTTTTGTCCCAAAAAATTCTTTTTTAGGTTAATGAATCAATAATTAAAATTTCACCATCAGCCCCACGCCCAACATAGACTTTACCTGCAGGCCTGCCGATTTTCCTGAAGCGCCGAACATTCTTACGTCATCATCATATATCATATCCACATTGTAAGTAAGCGCCAGGGCTTTGCTCAACCTCATACTGAGCATATTGGTAAAATACAAGTCCACATTCTGCGGATTGTGAAGATAATTGGAGAATAAATCCATTCTACTCTTGAAAGAAATATTTTTATTAAATTCTTTGAAGTAATTAATTGTGGCAAAAGCGCCTAATTCTGTCTTAACATGCTTGCCCGAGTCAACAGAATATGCGCCTCTGTCCGAAAGGTATTTATTAGCTACAATTGTCCATCTTACTGTGGCCGGAGAAAGAAATGCAGAAAAGCCTTTGCCGGATTTATATTCGATACCGGGGCTTACCAAGACATACGCAGGTGATAAAAAAGTAGAAGAAAATGTTTTTTTACTTCCATCGTAGGTGTAGCCATCAAAAAGCTGAGACCTTAAATTCACCAATGCGCCCACATTCCACTTAGGAGCAATATCATATCCGTATTTTGACAAAAAGTCAATTCGGTCATCATTCTTTCTGCCGCTCAAAGAAGTTGTTTGCAGATAGCCTAAATTAAAATCTAAAGTATTGTCCCAGGAATGTTTGTCCTTTTTATAAAAAGCATACATTCCAAGATTTGAATTCACTGCCAATGAAAACTTATCGCCCCCCGCAGCCCAGTTGTTTAAAGAACCTTGTGCCGCATTAATATTAAAAAACCCTCCCTTTTTCCATAACTTTTTAGTGGTATCAGAAGCATCCTTAGCAATGGTACGCGAAGCAGATTGTTTCAACTCCTTTACAGTATTGTCCTGTGCAAATACCACTACCGAAGTAAATAACGACACTAAAAAAAATAATTTCTTCATGTTTTTAAGTTTTGGGCGCAAATATACCAGATTTTTATTTAGGTACTACCATATAGCCTCCTAAACACTGATTATCAACAGTTTGAACTCAATTAAAGCATTTTAATCTCAATAATAATTTCCAACCTTCCGGATTCAAAATTGCTTTGGAGGTCTGCAATTTGTAAATTTGCATCATGAATACCGAAAAAAGAGTCAGAGTACGTTTTGCGCCTTCACCAACGGGAGGTTTGCACTTGGGTGGTGTAAGAACAGTGTTATATAATTATTTATATGCCAAAAAACACGGTGGCGATTTTATATTGCGAATAGAGGATACCGACCAAACCCGTTTTGTGCCGGGTGCCGAAGAATATATTTTTGATTGCCTTAAATGGTGTGGGCTAAATCCTGATGAAAGCGTGAGAAATGAAGGCCCTTATGGCCCTTACAGGCAAAGTGAAAGAAAAGAAAAATACAGACTTTATGCCGAAGAGTTGATTGCCGAAGGGCATGCCTACTACGCATTTGACACTCCCGAAGAACTGGACGAAATGCGCCGGAAATATAAAAATGATGAAAACCCACAACCTCAGTACGATAATAAGGTTCGGATGCGTATGAAAAACTCACTCACCCTTTCGGGAGAAGATGTACATGAATTGATCCGCAGCAATACGCCTTACGTTATTCGCATAAAAATGCCTGAAAACGAAACAGTTAGTTTTAACGATATGATTCGTGGCGAAGTAAGTTTTAATACATCATTAGTGGATGATAAAGTGCTGCTGAAAGCTGACGGAATGCCAACCTACCATCTGGCTGTGGTGGTGGATGACCATCTGATGAAGATAAGCCATGCCTTTCGGGGTGAAGAATGGCTACCCAGCGCACCGGTACATATTCTGTTGTGGAAATACTTGTTTGGATTAGATAAAATGCCACACTGGGCACACTTTCCGCTGATATTGGGGCCAAACGGTAAGCTCAGCAAAAGAGACGGGCTAAAATATGGTTTCCCTGTTTTTGCAATGAACTGGACAGATTCCAAAACCGGAGAATTGACAGAAGGTTTTAAAGAAAAGGGATTTTTGCCCGAAGCATTTATCAATCTGCTGGCGCTTTTAGGATGGAATGACGGCACCGAACAGGAAGTGTTTTCGATTGACGAACTAATTGAGAAATTTTCAATGGGTAGGGTGCATAGTGCAGGTGCAAAATTCGACTATGAAAAAGCAAAATGGTTCAACCATGAATGGATTAAGAAATTGGATGCCGGCAGCCTGAAAGAAAGAGTGGTGGAAGTACTCGAAGCAAAAAATGTGAAAGTACAGGATGAGAAATTACTGTTAAAAGTGATAGAACTTGTGAAAGACAGATGTACCCTGCTGACAGATTTTTATGAACAATCGGCGTATTTTTTCAAAACACCCGAAAATATTGACCTCTCGCCTATTCAACCTAAGTGGAATGATAAAAAGAACCTATTCTTTATTGAATTGCTACGCAATTTTGAATTGGAAAATAGCTGGGAGGCACATCAATTGGAAAATTCTTTTAAGGAGATTGCTTCAGTGAATGACCTGAAACCGGGAGAGGTGATGCTGCCTTTGCGCATCATGCTGGTAGGTGGTAAATTTGGACCTCATGTTTTTGATATCGCAGCGCTTTTAGGAAAAGCAGAAACTATCCAAAGGGTAAAAGCGACCTTGAAGGTACTCGAAGGAGCATAGGTTACCAATATGCCATCCCTACGGGATTTAGGAGACCGTTTATTTTCCGCAAATTATGCCATCCCTACGGGATTTTAGAGATGGGCTGTTTTTCGAAAATAATAAGGCTCCCCTGTCAAATTGCTATATTTTTACTCTTAATATTTTACCACACAACCATCTCTTAGTAAAGGTTTTCCGCCTGAAACAACTTCTATTTTATTATCGCCTTTTTCAAGCGAAATGTTTTCCCACTTCACCATATTCAACTCGTCAGCTTTTTTCTTGCCATAAGACTTCCCGTTGATGAAAAGTTCTGCACCACCGGTATTGGTAAAGGCCATAAAGTTTTGAAGCGGGTTTTGCCTCCGGGTATTTCTTTTCTCCGCCAGATAAATCATTGGCTCGGAATTCCAGTTGGCTTTATAAAAATAAAAAGCATCCTTTTTTACCTTTCGGTTGAAGGTTACTAAGCCTTTGTCATTGATGCCCGGCCTGTCGCCCTCGTGACGATGGCCTGCGCCAAAATCAAACATATTCCATATATATGTACCCCAAACGAAAGGCCGCTGTGCAAAGGTTCGCCAGTTTTCAATGTGATAGTAAGTCTGCCAGTTTTCGGGATGCCACCAGCTAACCGGCGTTGTCTGTTTCAGTGAGTCCTGCTGATGATAGATGCTGGCGCCTGCGCCATATTCGCTAATTCCTATTTTCAACTGCGGATATCTTTGATGTGTATCGTCAAGCCACTTGCCGAGATTGGCAGGTGTGCCGCCATACCAACCGTCGTATCTGTTCCAGGCAATCAGGTCACTAATAAAATTAAGGTCTCCACCCTGATTGCTTGCGGCAGTAGTGGAGCGGGTAGGGTCTTCCTGATGAGCCAGCACATTAAGTTCTTTTACAAATTCTACCGGATTATCGCCCTGCTCTTTGATTTCATTAAATAACCCCCAGAAACAGATTGATGGGTGATTATAATTTTGTCGGATCAGTTCTTTCAACTGCAATTTACCATTTTCTTTAAACGCAACTAAATCCACAAAACCTTTATCAGCATAGCCGCCCGGTCCTACAAACGGAATTTCGGCCCAAATAACCATCCCTGTTTCATCTGAAAGGTCATATATTTTTTTCGACTGATGATAATGTGCCAGGCGGATTGAGTTTACACCCATCTCAGCCATGATGTCCATATCTTCCTGATGATGTTCGGGATGCAGGGCATTACCAATCTCAGCCCTGTCCTGATGACGGCATACACCTCTCAACGGTAAATGGCTTCCATTCAGGAAAAATCCCTTGTTCGCATCCACATGATAAAATCTCAAACCAAGCGGCTGCACCACCTTATCAAGCGCAAGCGAGCCATCTTCCACAGAGGTTTCCACCCGATACATAAACGGATCTTTTCTGCCGTTCCATAGGTGAGGATTCTTAATACTAAATTGTAAAAGCGCTTCTTTATTGCTATTTTTATTCACTGTAACGGATTGCTTTTGCGACTGAACCAATCTGTCTTTATCAAAAATCTTTACTGTAACATTTACAGTCTTATCAGCATTGTCTGAATTTGATAAAATTACTTTGGCATCAATATCGGCATTGGCCGCAGAAACATTTTTCTGGCTGAAATACACACCGGGTGAAGCAAAATCAAGAGGTGTAATACAGATTTTTTCAGTAATCAGCAGGTGAACGTCTCTGTAAATTCCTCCATAAAAATTGAAATCGCCCACTAACGGCATTACATCGAGTTGCACACTGTTATTCACCCGAACCAGTATTTCATTATTAACGCCATATTTTACCTGATCAGTAATTTCAAAGATAAAAGCAGCATAACCACCCCTGTGCTCACCCACATGTTTTTTATTGATAAAAAGATTGGTAACCGTATTGGCACCTTCAAAACGGAGAAACAGCCGCTTGCCCTGCCATTCGGGCTTTACAAAAATATTTTTAACGTAATTACCAATATTTCTTTGATAATCAATCTTTCCCGAAAGGGCATCCTGAGCGTTCCAGGTGTGCGGCAAGTCCACGCGGCTCCAACTTGAGTTTTCTACCTGGTAATTCATTCTGAAGTTCCAGTTATCATTCAATAAAATATCCTGCCTTTGGGCAAAGGTAGTAGTTGCAGTTAGGGAAAATGCAGTTACTAAAAGCAAAAAAGAAAACGATTTCATATTATCTAATTTCAGTTAGAGAATTTTCTAAAATTAGTTCTTTTTCCTTTGCGAAAAAAGAGAATTTATGAAACTGTTTTCTTTATTTAAAACTTAAAAAATCAATCTATCTTTTCGGGTCGCATCTGAGGGAAGAACAATACATCCTGAATGGAAGGCTGATTGGTGAGCAGCATGGTAAGCCTGTCAATGCCAAATCCAATACCCGACATAGGCGGCATACCATATTCCATGGCACGTAGAAAATCGTAATCAATGTACATTGCTTCTTCATCGCCTCGCTGCATCAGTTTTGCCTGCTCTTCAAAGCGTTCTCTTTGCTCCACTGGGTCATTTAGCTCACTGTAAGCATTGGCTATTTCCTTACCATTAATCATCAGTTCAAACCGTTCTACCAATCCCGGTTTGCTCCGATGCTTTTTGGTGAGCGGACTCATTTCCACCGGATAGTCAATAATAAAGGTCGGCTGCACATAGTGGTCTTCGCATTTTTCTCCAAAGATGGCATCCACCAATTTTCCCTTACCCATTGTTTTGTCCACATGAATATTCAATTCATCGCACACTTTGCGCAAACCCTCCTCATCCATCCGGCTGATGTCAAAACCGGTGTGCTCTTTAATGGCATCATAGATTGAAATCCGTTTGAAAGGCGCTTTGAAAGAAATAATTTTATCTCCTACCTGCACATCAGTGGTGCCACATACAGCTATTGCTGCCTTTTCAAGCATAGTTTCGGTGGTCTCCATCATCCAGAAATAATCCTTGTAAGCCACATAAAATTCCAGAATCGTAAATTCAGGGTTATGGGTTCTGTCCATTCCTTCATTACGGAAGTTGCGGCTAAACTCATATACCCAATCCAATCCGCCTACTACTAATCTTTTTAAATACAACTCATTGGCAATACGCAGATAAAAAGGAACATCAAGCGCATTG